>NZ_FOCX01000121.1 GCF_900110215.1 Halorientalis persicus
ATCGGGGTTGTGGCGGTACCTCCCCTGGGAATGGCCATGGAAACTGATGACAAGCTTCCGTCACTGACAGCATCTGCCACCGAGTCGGATCAGAATACAACTCAGAGCAACCAGACGCTTCTCTCCCAGAGCGAGTTATTCGGGTCAGTAGACGACGAAAAGGAACGGAAAACCACTGCGAACCTTTACTTTGTAGCAGTCAACGGAACATGGTTTCATGCACTACCGGATGGGACGATTGGTGCGCCAGCGCCTCACGGGAATGTTATTCCAAATGTGGACACGGAGATAGGAAATGGCACAACCGTAAACGAGACATTAGAGATTGACGAGGAAAATCTCCCGGTATATGTCTGGAAAGTGACACAGACCTGCGAGACGACGGCTTATAATGCATCGAGTAGTGATCTCATCGCAGACTTCGATATTCCGGGATGTTCTGGACTTCGTGCCCCATCAGAACCACCAACAGAAAACCAGACCACCCCTTCTCCATCTCCTCGGGAGACACACACAGAAACAACGGGCGGAACAGGTGCTGGATTCGACACAATCACTGCGATTATTGGATTCTGTGTGGTCGTCTTCTTCATTCGTGAACAGCACTAACTCCACACTGTGCTTTGGCTGCATTGCGCACCTAGTCATACCTCTCTTTCCAAAAATATTCAAAAGCTATTACACGAATATGTTGTATGAAGCGCCGTTCTGCCCTCCAGCTCGGTGGCACGATGCTGCTCACAGCATTAGCCGGCTGTTCACTCCCCGATTCGTCCGCGACCTCTGAAGTGGTAGTTTCTAAAATTACCATCCGAAATCGGCTTGAGAGGGCTGCCGAGGCTAGTATTCTGTTGACAGATAGCGATGAGATAGTCCTCTGGCGCACCGTCACAGTCCAGACCACACCGAATCAGTTCGTGACGTTCGACGACCTACCTGCTGAATCTGGGAAATACACGCTGTACGGACACGTTCCCAACTCTACCAGTGATGACCCCATTCGGGCAGATCTTGTCGAGGATGCAGGTGACCAATC
>NZ_FOCX01000120.1 GCF_900110215.1 Halorientalis persicus
ATGCTCTCGACGCCGTCCTCTAAAAATCAACAACGTGCTTCACAAGAGCGACCCACGTTTATACTACAATAAAGACGTGTTCAAGACCTGGGCAAGAACATAGGTTAACGTTTGAGGAAGACGGTGGTATCAGCGGCTTCTCAAGGTGTGCCTGATCGTGACCTAATCAGAGCAACGATGAAATCAGCGATATCCGGACGCGATGATCAATCAGATGACTTCGCATCCAATTCCTTTGTTTTGGCGGAGACAAGTATCCCAAGAACGACAGCGTGGACTGGTGCCACCACGGCTGTACTCAAAAACCCACCGACGTGTGATATTTTCGCGAGCCCCCAGTAAGAGAGTCCAATGACGATGATGAGACCGGCAATGGTCATACCGTATCCACGGGACCGACGATAGCTCAATCTGAGTGCGGCGAGTGGTTCATTTCCAGTGACTAGATTGGCTGGAAATAAGAATAGACGGACGGCGACAACTAAAAATACAGCCAGCAGTCCCAGTCCAAGCAGGAACCGATCGGTCGTGAGGAAAGAGGATCCTAATAGTTGAGAAAGTATCAGGACTGCAAGCATCGTGAGTAGGTACCTGCTCAGTCCACCGAGGTGAGGAGATGTATCGAGTGTTCGGGCAATCGTCATCCATCCCGCAATGGCGACTACGAGTACCACAGCTAGTTCAAGTCCAATTGCCCAGAGAAGATATGGCATCTTCAAATCGATCAATGCGCCCACGTGTCGAACCGTGCGAGCAGTTCCCTGCGGCACCACCGAATATTGAACACTGATTGTTTGACTGAGTCCATCCGTTAATGCGACTGGGAGGGGGTCGTGAGTGCGAAGCCAGTCGGCCACTGCAACGACGATACCCGCGACAATGAACGGGACCGTGAGGAACGGATCATGACGAATGCGTCCGACCGCGGTCTTCAACACACCTAGAGTCGACCGTTGTGCTGACTGGGCTGGCTGCCCGGACTGCGTGTCCGTATCACAATCGGCACGTTGCTCTCCGGACATTATGCCTCCTCCAGG
>NZ_FOCX01000117.1 GCF_900110215.1 Halorientalis persicus
CCGGACCGATACTTTTCGGGGAAGTAGTCCGTGTAGTACTGCTGGATCTCTTCGCGAGTTGCGGGCCGCCACGCATCTCCTGTCATAGCTCGTCCCTCAGACTAGTGAGTGTCTTGATCCGAGTCATCCCTGACGCGTATCCATCGTGTGCGTCTTGGATGCACTCGAGCAGGTCATCCATACTGTAAATGCGTTCGCCATCGTCTGGTCCAGTCCCACGGTAGTTGACTTTCGTGTCAAGCTCGAACCGATCACTGTGGTCAACGAGGGCGTTAATCACAGGCACCACTTCTTTGACGCCTTCAACAACCCATATTGCACCCCCGTCTAGCTGAGTGAGATCCCGATAATCTTGCACAGCGGATGTTCGATTGTTACTACCGAACCAGACTTCACCACCAATTTCAGTTGTTCCATCAGCATTGTACCCGACGACATCGTACTCATGTCCACGTTCTGTTGGGTACCGGACCACTGACTCAACCCTATCCTCCTGCTTGAGATATTTGGCTGTGACCGCAACACCAATCCGATGAGCGCCGGTCTCCCCAAGGTCGCCTTGTTCTTCGCCAATTGGTTTAGCGAGGTCAGGGTCGATCTGCTTAACGACATTCCATCCTTTCTCAGTAAAATCGTAGTACTTCTTTTTGAACGGCATCCCGAGCCGCTCGATGAATCCTTGCTCTCTGAGCCCAGCAATATCTGGATTACCGAGGGAGCGTTCGAGGTAATCCATACTCTGCGTGAGATCGTAGCCCTCTAACTCACCGTTGTATGCCATCGCTAGCTTCGCAATGAACCTCGCTTGATCACCACTGAGGACACCGTTCTTGACGAGCTTGTGGACAAATGCACGTTGAACGTCGGCAAGGCCGAGGTCAGATTCGTCATCGATTTCACTAATACCGTCTTCTATTTCTTGTGGCGTGTTTCTCTCGCCAAAGACACCGGATTGCGCTGATTCATCCGTAGATTTGCTCCCAGTGTCGTCGGCATCTGACTGTTCCATCGTGCCAGAGGGGTCCTGCTCGCTGTCGTTGCTTGATGACTCTGCCCCAGTCTCTTCATCAGCTGTGCCGGTCGGTTGGTCGTCGTTCGGTGTGGAAGTGTTCTGGCTGGATATGGGGTCTTCTGAGTGGTCTGTGTGCTGCGCTTGCTCGCTGTTGCCCGGTGACTGGTCGTCTCCGGTGGCTGTTGGTGCTTGTTTTGCAGGCCCCCACC
>NZ_FOCX01000116.1 GCF_900110215.1 Halorientalis persicus
CAGAATTCATCTATTTGTGTATATGTTGTTTGGTGAAAGTAGTGTTAAGAACCATTACCATCCAACGAATTGATTCGGACCTGCCCAACTTCAGAATTGCGGCAGTAGTTGAGGCCGGTCGTCTCAATGCATATGGTCTGACCTCAGGTTTCATTGAGAGGACTCAGATTGACTTAGATGCTCAGTGTATATGCATACTGGGCACAATAGATGCAATCGTGGTCCGCAACGTCTGGATCTACTTCGCGTTCGCCTGTCTCCTCAATCACTTACAGATGGTCTGACTAAACAAAATCGCTGGCGAACCACTACTCGGTCGTATTCGAATACCCAATTTATCAGGGTGTTCTTTTGATTCTTGACAATCTGGACGATAGTGGTAATGCGATTGGGCGAGATTATCAACAGTTACTCTCACCAGGTATTCCTTTCCGTTATCAATGGTACTGAACTCTTTCTGAGTAAAGTCGTCGTTTTGAGTCTTCGGGGGTAACTCTATATTTTTATGAAGTATCTGGGAGTTGCTCTGGTCTTGTTTATCGTCATCTTGGAAAATATCAATGACAATATTATGTCTGTGTGTGTCAAAATTAAATACGACAATCTTCAGCGGGTCTGTCGCTTCTGAGTCTGTGGTTTCAACCCTTTCACATCCTGCGGTTGTAAGACACACTCCTGAAATCCCATATTGAAGAAACCTCCGTCTCGGTAGATTGTCTCTCATATTCTAACTATAGTGGACACTGAAATAACAAATTTTTCAATCGAATTGAAACCGATGCTCTCAATTCGCTGGCTGTACTAAGCGATCAGTGTTTCACCTGCATTGCGCACCTAGTCATACCTCTCTTTCCAAAAATATTCAAAAGCTATTACACGTATATGATGTATGAAGCGCCGTTCTGCCCTCCAACTCGGTGGCACGATGCTGCTCACAGCATTAGCCGGCTGCTCACTCCCCGATTCGTCCGCGTCCTCTGAAGTGGTAGTTTCTAAAATTACCATCCGAAATCGGCTTGAGAGGGCTGCCGAGGCGAGTATTCTGTTGACAGATAGCGATGAGATAGTCCTCTGGCGCACCGTCACAGTCCAGACTACACCGAATCAGTTCGTGACATTCGACAACCTACCTGCCGAATCTGGGAAATACACGCTGTACGGACACGTTCCCAACTCTACCAGTGATGACCCCATTCGGGCAGATCTTGTCGAGGATGCAGGTGACCAATC
>NZ_FOCX01000115.1 GCF_900110215.1 Halorientalis persicus
CCGGACCGATACTTTTCGGGGAAGTAGTCCGTGTAGTACTGCTGGATTTCCTCGCGAGTTGCGGGCCGCCACGCGTCGGCTGTCATAGCTTCCTCCTCACACTTCGGAGCGTTTTGAGGGAAGTCATCCCCGGCGTAGCCTTGCCATGACTGTCGTAGATATGATCGATAATGTCCTGTGTCGATTTCACTAACTGCCCATCTGATGGACCTTTATCCTGATATTTAACCTTTGTATCGACTTGGAAACTGCCATCTTCGATCCGATCAACGAGGGCGTTTACGACATCAACGGCTTCTTCGAGACCCTCAACAACCCACAAAGAGAGTGAATCAGCACTCGCCAGGTCGCGATAATCATTGGCGGCTGACGTGCGATCATTACTGTCGAGCCAGACTTCGCCAACAATCTCTACTGTTCCGTCGCTCTGACAGCCTGCGACGTCACATTCTTCGCCTGTGTTGAGTGTTGGGTACCGGACAACCTGTTCCACGTCATCGCGCTGTTTGAGATATTGAGCGGTAATCTCGACACCGATCCGATGAGCGCCACTCTCGCCGAGATCACCTTCGTTTTCTCCGACGGGCTTGTTGAGATCAATGGCTTCAATGTGGGCACTGATTTGCTTGGTTGTGTTCCAGCCTTTCTCAGTGAATTCGTAGTAGTTCCGCTTGAATGGCCCGTCGACATCTTTGATGAATCCGTGCTGTTTGAGCCCATCTATATCTGGGTTTCCGACCCTGTTAACGAGGGTTGTCATACTCTGGGTGAGGTCGTAGTCCTCCAACCCACGATTATACGCCAGTGCAAGGGTTGCCATGAACTGCCCTTGGTCACCACTTATTGCGCCGGACTTGGTGGCTTCTTCTGTATACTTTCCCCGAATCTCTGCTTCGTCGAACTCTCTGTCAGTCTCCTCTATCGACTTCACGAGGCTGTCCTCCAATCCGCCAGGCAGACGCTGTCGTTTCCCGACAACAATCGGTTCGGATTCATCCGATGCTGATCCCGTGGTATTGCTGCCTGCTGACTGTTCCATCGTGCCAGAGGGGTCCTGCTCGGTGTGGGTGTTTGACTCTGTCCCAGAGTCTTCACCAGCTGTGTCGGTCGGTTGGTCGTCGTTCGGTGTGGAAGTGTTCTGGCTGGACATGGAGTCTTCTGAGTGGTCTGTGTGCTGCGCTTGCTCGCTGTTGCCCGGTGACTGGTCGTCTCCGGTGGCTGTTGGTGCTTGTTTTGCAGGCCCCCACC
>NZ_FOCX01000113.1 GCF_900110215.1 Halorientalis persicus
CGGAACCAGTCTGGCGCTTCGTGCTGCCAGGCAACTGCCACGTCATGTTTTGGTCCCGATGCGTCGGGATTGTATCCAGTGCCGGAGGGGTCATATCTGGCCATGGGCCAGTCGTAGGACGAAGTTGTATCTGATTCTCGCTGTGTGCTAAGAGAGGTCAGGCCAACTGTCCCGGCTATTCCGATGGCGGATGCACTGAGAAATTGACGTCGTGTGGAGGGCATCTAGTTACTGGTCTATCACAAACACAATTATTGCTATTGGTAGTACAGCGAATGGCAGAACTGCAGATCGTTGTTGCCGGTTTATCCCTGAAGTCCCTCGTAATGAGCATCAGCGTGGAGCCAACACCGTCGACGACTACCGGTAATTTCGCGATTTATTCTGGTTGAGAATATAGATATACAGACAGGTTTCTGATCGAAAGCCGCTCAGTATAGATGATCCTCTTAACGATCAGTTGTAGTACTTACCTTGTACGAAGGTAGATGGCGACGCGAAGTGGGATGAATGTGAGAAATGCCACTAACAATGTGAGCACCGTCCACGTGGGGGCGACGGCGAGTGCGAGTTGGCCGGCCATGATAAGCAGGAAGAGACCGACGAACCGGATACGGAAATTCGCCCAGAGTTGTTGGAGACGCTTGCTCACGAACGAGCCGTACGTCAGAGCAGCACTGAGAATCATACCGAGGATCGTCGCGCCAGCTAGTCGTTGTGGTGTAATCGAAACAGTAATTGAGAACGGCTCCCAGTACGCCACCGCTCCGAACACGACAACCGCCAGCCCTGTCCAGAAGAGATCATAATAGACGCCTGGCCGAGAATCCGGCTCACCCCACTCCGTCGGAATCACTGACATCTACCGAGAGAACACGCCCCACGAGTATAAGCGTTCGACCAAGATCTCAGATCCGCTGTCACTCGGAATTACCTGGGTTCGACAGCCCCCGATGGAATCCAATTAGATCGCGATTGGACGTGTTGAAAAACCCGTAACGTAGGCAAACTCACTGAGCATTAGAAATCAGGGCTGATTTCTGGCTGAGAGTCGGTCAGTGCAGGTACTGGATCTTTCAGTTACTCGATTCCGAGTTAGCGAACGTCCCCATGTTATCCGTTCCGCTAATGCCCCATGACTTGTACCCTGATTCGGAAACAGATCCCTCAAGAACCCTCCCACTGTCTTTACCGGGTGGTGCTGGATGGTAGGCTGTCCGGGTATCAGCCGATGAACGTCCGTCAATTGTGAATTCAATTCCGTACCACACAGGTTCGGTAAACACGCTCTCGAACGTCTGTGTCTC
>NZ_FOCX01000110.1 GCF_900110215.1 Halorientalis persicus
TTTCCGGTAACCAGTGGACCATCTCCGTTGGTCGAGTCCGTCGGTTCTGACCCGATGCCAGTAACAGTGAGTCCGATGCTATGGGGTAAGTCGTGGTGATTCGCCAAGCGGAGACTGCCTGCGGGCGGCTCCTCGTTACCGGTTGTGGAACAACCCGTCAAACTTGCTGCCACAACGACGCTAAGCGATGAGAGGAGGGCACGGCGTTTCATGAATTTACCTGTCCCTTCTCAAAAGATATGTTTTCTGCTAACTATGAGACTTGGAGATACATAGGCACGTACACTGAGCGGTTAGAGACCGCGTCTGGTTCCTGGCTGAGAGTCGGTCAGTACAGGGGACCGGCTATTCGCTTCTGAGAGACCAAGTATAGAGATACATGGGAAGACCCACCATCAGACCGACGACGATCTGAGACAGGACGTAGATCAGGGAAAGGCCGGGAATAAATGAATCACTCGTGTACAAATTGATGTTGATCATCAGGACAAACACCAGTCCAACGATTACGTTGACCTTCTTCCGTTGCATGCTACTCTCGGCGATCGTGTATGGTGAGAGAAACGCGACGACAAACGAAGTGACTCCATAGGGTGCCCAGAGTACAGATATGAAATCGACGATCGAATCTCCGTAAAACGAGGACGCCCACTGAATTGCTTCGAGACTGTACCCGATAGCTACCGCCATCAGCGCCACCAACAGTGCGTAGGTGAACGGAATATCATCCCTCGCCCCAAACAGTTCGTAAAGGGTGAACATGGCAGCTGTCGTCGCGTAGACCCCACCGATACCGACCGCGAAAATATCCCAGATCACTACGTCTGGGAAGGCTACAGAAATTGCGATGAGAACTACGCCCACTCCGAAAATAACGGCACTCGATCTTTGTGAGGTCCACTTCATCTCAGAGTATTGGATTGTAATTCTGGGCTGATGAATACTTTCTGCCGCTGAGTGGTTTGCATCCACACTGAGCAGCTGAGATATATTCTAGAAGTCACCTCGGTCCACTGCTGGTGTGGTGTGCTGTCCGTAACGGTTATCACCACACAAATTCAACACAGAGATATGGCAGAAGCTGAATCCCCTGAGAAGACCACAGTCAATATCCGGATGACGGAGACGTTCCTCAACGATGTCGACGGTACCTGGAAAGAAGAGGGGTACAATAGCCGGAGCGAGTTCATTCGTGACGTCCTTCGCGATGCGATCAAGCATCCCGATTTCAATCGGGCGGATCTGAAGGCGATGCTCGCGAGCGAAGTCGACATTCAGGAGGGGAACACGCGAACGAGCGACGACGTGAAGGCGGAGCACGGACTGGCCGGCAACAGTGACGATGA
>NZ_FOCX01000108.1 GCF_900110215.1 Halorientalis persicus
TCGATGTCGACTGTTGCAGACTTCGACTCTAACTGCCCGGGCGGCTCCGCTTCCAGACGATCTGTGTTATCGACCACCACGTAGTAATTCCCCTGCGGCACAGTGAAGTCGCCGCTATCATTGTTGATGCGTGGCTCCAACACCTCCGGGGTGATGCGCTTCCCCTGCTTGTATTGTATGAACTCGCTGGTTGTAACCACAAACAAATCAACCGGGATGTTGCTCTCGACGGTCAGCCGATACGTGAACTGCACCGCCGAGCTGATTGAGAAGTCCTCAGCGATGTAGTCGTTCCCGCCGATTGTCTCCGTCCTGTCCATAAGGATACTAGATGTTGCCTCCGGGCCAGGGACGGTTCCCTGTGCCCCGGGCCCTGTAGTGACTCCATCTGAGCCAGCCGCTGTGGCATCGTCAGTGGCACCTGGAATCGTTTCATCGCTCACACAACCCGAGAGAGTCAGCCCTGCAGCCATCCCTGCTCCCAGCAGGAACTCTCGCCGTGGCGTCTCCATATCCTTACATGTCCATCAAATGGCTAAAGCCTATCGTACGGGCGCACTGGGTTGCCCCGGCGCGCCCGCGACGCAGACGTTCGTCAGCAGCCCGCCGCCGTCAGCGACCGTAGCCGGCCGCCCCGTAGCCCCTGCCGGGGATCGTCGCGTTGCGGGCCCGCAGGGAAGCCTGTTCTGAGACGAACGAGCCGTTAGGGTCCCGATGCAGGAGTTGCGTGCGGGCGACCGCTGGGAGCCGAAGTCTGTGGTTTCGATGACGCGCTCGGAGTTGGATTTGTTACACTGTAGTTCGGGAAAATCAGCTGGTCGTGGGCAGAGATACTGAGCAGGAGATCCAGTCCCAGCAGTCTCGAACGTACCCACCAGAGACACTATCCGCTGACAGTCTGGACACCCACCACTTAGACGTTTCTCTCAGAATTTTTGAGGAGGGTGCGCGGCCGTTTGGAATAGGGGGGTGCCCCCTGAACGCGCGGGGGATGTCCCTGCCTATTCGTGACCCGCGGCCGCGGAGTGAGTCGGCAGGGAAGGCCAGGTCGTCGATTGGGGATTCGAGGTCTTCGATGACCTCGGCCCGCCGGATGGAGATCGGGCCCGCCCCGGGGTCGAGGATGGGAGCTGGACGCGCCGATGGTATCGGCTGATAGCGACCTCACGCACGATAAGACGAAGCAGGTTATCAGGGTCGAGGACTACCGAGACCGATCCGATGGCGTAACCGACGACTCTTACTGACGCCCGGTTGCGCTGCGACTGCTTGTTAGACCCACGAATTGGCGACTGTCGACGCTAATTTGTTCTCAATCCGGCGAAGGTGATCCGCGACTGTCCCTGACGACAGATCAAGTTCCGTGGCGAGTTCTGCCTGCGTGGTTTCGCGTGGCATATTGTAGTAGCCATGCGACACAGCAGTTGCAAGCACCTCCTGCTGGCGCTCTGTGAGAGAGACCAATAGCGGGCTCACTGA
>NZ_FOCX01000107.1 GCF_900110215.1 Halorientalis persicus
GAGGGAGTGTGATCGACTCGGCGACCGTCGCCGTGTGGCCCCTGCCAGCCCTCGGCGTGCTCGCGGTCGCTGCGCCAGATATCGCTTCCGAGTTTACCCCTGCGGGTTTGCCACGGTCGATAGTAGCCGGCGCAGCCGACCGCGGGGACTGGCGTCCCCGCGAGCCCGCCTCGCCCTGGCGTCCACCAGGCACGTGGGTTGCCGAATCTGCTATCGAAGACACGGGTGGGGGGCAACGCAACGGTGGCCGACTCGCTTCGCCGACCCAGCCCATCCCTGCACGCGACGCCGGGCGCTGTTTCTCGCCCGCCGGGCCAGTGACCTATGTCCAACAGTACTCAGGCACCGCGAGATCCCGCCGATCGTGTCGAAGCCCAGCGCGCCCGCCGTCGTCGCCCTCGCCACCAGGACAGCCAGTCAGCTCCGAACACCTCGACGACCACTGGCGCGACCGACGCCGACGTCGCCGCCGCCATCGCGGCCGTCGAAGCCGACACCACCGACGACAGCTGACCGCACTGCATCGCCTCCGCCCAGCACCGCCCCGCGACCGCGACCACACCGCAACCGCGACCGCGACCGCACCGCGTGCTGCGCTTGCGCTCGCGGAGCCAGCGCCTGCGGCGCTGGCGGCCGCCCCGCCCCGCGCCGCCCTGCGCCGCGAGGCCCTGCGCCGGCGTCCTCTGGCAGGCGTCTGGAACTGGCCCGAGGCCATCCCTCGTCGCTTCGCCTAGCCGTTGCCCTCCCGGTCACGCGCTGGGCCCTCGACGCGGCTCCCGGCCGTGGCTTGGCCAGCCGTCTCAGACTCCACTCAACACACTCTCTTTCCAGTAGACCAGTAGGCTGCAACAATCCCGTAGTGCAAGCACGCCACAGAGCAAAGGGCCGTCGGCCGCCGACCCGGCAAGCAACCCCCGCTCGCTCCACAGCCAGCCGTCGGGGGTTCGCCGCCTGTGCATCGCTCCCTGCACGGGTGGTTCGCACCGCGCGTTATTTCCGGCCCGCAGGGTCAAGTGAGCGGTTTCTCCACCGAGAGCAGTCGCCCGGAAGCAGAGTGCGTCGTGACGCGGTGGCAGAGGCCGTGACAAGAGTGATTACAATGGGACGAAACGATTATACCAATGGTCGATCGCTCGACGCGAACAGTGCGACGAACACCCACCCTGAAGCAATGGATCCGCGCGACCTGGATCAGGGCGTGCAGGAACAGCCCATCACCCGGATGCCCGCGCCGGAGGGTGACCGGCCGGAGACGAGCGACGGCCACGAGATGAAGCGGTACAAGAAGGACGACCTGCGGAAATCCAGCGACGTTCGTCAGGGCTCGCTGGGCGAGGTCGCCGACATCGTCGGCGAGCGTGACAAGGTGACGACGAAGAACGTGGCTCGCGAGATGGCTGAGAGTCGCGAGGTCAACGAGGCCGACGCGCTGATCGATCACCGGGAGCGCCACGACGAGCGGTGTGCGACTCAGATGGGCGAGGAGGCTCGTCTGAACCTCAGTCGGCGGCCGGGCGAGACGCTCGAGCAGTACGAGACGCGTCTGGCCGAACAGCGCGTTCACCAGGACGACCACGAGACGGCCAA
>NZ_FOCX01000106.1 GCF_900110215.1 Halorientalis persicus
AAGGATCTGGCCCTTCATTATGGCTGCGTGATCAATCCGACCCGTTCGTATTCCCCACAGGACAAAGCGATGGTTGAAGGGGCTGTAAGGCTGGTTTATCAGCGCATTTTCTTCCCGATCCGGAACATGACCTTCTTTAGCCTGGACGAACTCAACAGGCAGCTTCAAAAGGAACTTGTAACGTACAATGACTACCTGATGGTTACTTACCAGGCAAGCCGCCGGAAACTGTTTGTAGAGCTGGAAGAACAGTACCTTCAGTCATTGCCACCGGATACATACCAGATCAAACATTACAAACGGGCCAAAGTACAGAAGATGGGATATATCTACCTGTCAGACACCAAGAACTATTACAGCGTACCTTACCGTTACGTTGGCAAACAGGTCGAATTGCAGTACAATCAGGAGACCATCGAGGTATACTGTCAGTCGGACCGTATTGCAAGCCACAAAAGGGTTTTCCGCCCAGGCCAGTATGTTACCATTAAAGAGCACATGAGCAGTACCCATCAGTTTTACAACGACTGGAGCCCGGAATACTTTGCCGTGCTGGCAAATAATATTGGGCCAAAAACAGGCGAATACATCGCTCTGCTGATTGAGCAACAAGATTATCCGGAAACGGGGTACAAGCAGGCACTGGGCATTCTCAGCCTGAAAAAAGCCTTCGAGAACCACCGTATAGAGAAAGCCTGTGCCATTGCTTTAACCCATGAAAGATGCAGTTACCGTACCATCAAACGTATTCTGGAAAACAATATGGACAAAGCGGTAGCAGTTCCGGTACAGCAAATCTTTATTCCCATACACATGAACTTACGGGGGCCAAAAGCTTATAATTAATCACTAAAACAATCAGAAATGAACAATCAAAGTACCATTGAAAAGATGAAACAAATGCGGCTGTATGCTATGGCCGAAACGTACTACAACAGTACGCAAAATAATATGCATCAGGATTATACGCTCGATCAGTATCTGGGCTTGTTGATTGATCAGGAATGGGAATGCCGTTACAACAAACGCATCCAAAACCTGATTGCCACGGCCGGGTTCAGGTATCCGGCATCGGTTCAGGATGTTGATTATACAGCAAACCGTTCTCTGGATCGAAACACCTTTGAACGCCTGGCATTGCTCGATTTCATCAAACGTGGTGAAAATGTGATAATTACCGGGGCAACGGGAACCGGTAAGAGTTATCTGGCACAGGCATTGGGACACAATGCATGCACCATGCAATACAAAACCATGTATTACAACTTTGCCCGGTTTATCGACCATGTAAAACTTTCAAAGCTCGAAGGCACCTACCTCAAACTCCTGAATAAGATCGAGAAAACCGACCTGTTGATACTGGATGATTTTGGGTTAACAGCCTTTGACGATCCGGCAAGAAATGCCCTAATGGATATCGTTGAACAGAAATATGACAAGACTTCTATTATCATTGCCGCACAGATACCAGTAAAAAACTGGCATGAAACAATTGGCGAAGGAACCATTGCCGATGCAATTCTAGACCGCATGGTTCACTCTTCACATCGCATTGAATTAACAGGAGAGTCAATG
>NZ_FOCX01000104.1 GCF_900110215.1 Halorientalis persicus
GGAAGCCTAGATAAAAACAAAAGATTTAATATATAGTATTAGAAAAGGTACCCGCACTGTGTATCAACTAAAACTAGTTATAGTATTATATTAGAATAAAAATCAAAAATAGTATGATAAAAACTCTATCTTGAGGAGATTGTTTCCTGTTCCTTCTACCCCCTCCCCTTCCTTTGTGACGAAAGCTTAGGAAATAGTGGAGTGAGGGTGTTGACTCATTCCCTCAAAGGAAAGCTTCGGAAACAGTGGAGGGTATGATTCTGAATTCACCCCAGAACAATTTCGCCACTCTCTCGTAGGTTGCTCCTGACCTCGCAGTAGAGCAATGTGGACGACAGGATGTTCTCCCAGGGACGGTCTCCGGGAAGGAGACCGTCCCGTGTCGTCTGCATTGACCGAGGAGAGTTGGGATGATCACTGATGAAAAAGTGAAGCAACTACTTGAGCAGATCACTGCTCTCGAAAATCGCGTTGAGGAACCTGAGCAGGCGACAGAAGAGTTCAAGCAAGAGAATCAGCAACTCCGTCAAGAGAATAAGCGGTTCAGAGCCAAGGTCCGATGGAACGAGGAACCACATACACCGCCGAGCAAGGACCAATCGGAGCAAGAGGAGTCGTCCTCGTCGGACGAGGACGACGAGCAGCCATGTACTGACGGTGGCACGTCCGGCCGAAAGTCCGGACACGACCCGGAATGGCGCGACGTTCCTGACCCAGATCGAGAAATCGAGGCCACCTGCGACTGTTGTCCAGAGTGTGGTGAAGCGTTTGACGAGTCGGCGGGCGTCAGCCCCCGACTCGTCGAGGAACTCCCCGACCCGCAGCCACTGGAAGTCCCACAGTACAACTGGAACCACTACGAGTGCCACTCCTGCGGAACTGAGACTGTCGCTTCACACCCCGACTGCCCCAATAAGGGGCAGTTCGGGGTGAACGTCATCGCACAGGCTGCACTCTCTCGGTACGACCATCGCCTTCCCTACCGGAAGATCGGCGACCGTTTCGAGCAACTCTACGGACTGGAGTTGTCGGGCGCAGCCGCGTGGCACGCGACCGAGCGCGCGGCGCGCGTCGGTCGCTGTGAGTACGAGCAGATCCGTCACCAAATCCAGCAAGCCGACGTTGTCCACGTTGACGAGACTGGAATCAAACGAGACGGCGAACAGGCTTGGATCTGGACGTTCACCACCGAGAACCACACCCTGCACGCAGTCAGGGAGAGTCGAGGAAGTGATGTTCCCGCGGAAATCCGCGGCGAGGACTTCGCGGGAACGGTCGTCTGTGATGGCTGGACGGCGTATCCAGCCTTCAGCAGCAACCTCCAGCGGTGTTGGGCGCATATTTTTCGGGAGGCTGAAGACGCCGCCGAGAAGCAGGCGGAAGGCGAACCGATCTACCGTACCCTCAAACAGCTGTACGTCGCTTTCCAGACTCGGATGGAGAGCGACTTGACAGTCCGTGAGCGAGTAGAACTCCTGCGTGTGGCGCGGAGACAACTAGAATCGCTAATAAAGCGGTCAGTTCCCGACGGGCCAGTGGCAACATTACTCGGAAAGATCGAAGGAGGGCTTGACCACTGGCTCACTTTCCACCCGGAGGAAGAGGTCAATACCTAACCAAAATGCCATACTCAAATCACGATCTTATTGAAGAAATTCAGCGAGTAGCAGAGAAACTAGG
>NZ_FOCX01000102.1 GCF_900110215.1 Halorientalis persicus
CATCTCCGTTGGTCGAGTCCGTCGGTTCTGACCCGATGCCAGTAACAGTGAGTCCGATGCTATGGGGTAAGTCGTGCTGATTCGCGAAGCGGAGACTGCCTGCGGGCGGCTCCTCGTTACCGGGTGTGGAACAGCCCGTCAGACTTGATGCCACAACGACGCCAAGCGACGAGAGGAGGGCACGGCGTTTCATGAATTTACCTGTACCTTCTCCCAAGATATGTTTTCTGCTAACGATGATCCTCGGAGATACATAGGCACATACACTGAGCGCGGAATCCTTTCTGAGGAGGTCAAAGCAACTGCTGGAAATGGTTCGATCACACGTAGAATTCCAATTGTGCTCGAATGACAGAGTCACTGAAACCGAAACGTTACCGGTAGTCCGTAATGTTCCGATATGGAACGTAGTATCCGATTTCATCAATCCACGTTGAGAGCCATTCATCCGCGGTTTCCTCGCTAATCCGCCCAGCATCAATGGCAGCTAGGAGGACGCCGACCGAACCGACAACGGTCACGCCCTGTTCTTTTGCGAATGCTCTGGCGTCGCCGTCGTCCGTCAGTAACCGACCATCGTGTGCGTCAGCAAGTGCAAACGCCTGTGCTTCTCCGGGATCAAGATGGTCGCTGACAACCGCTTCTCTATTTGCAACAGTGTCCGAGACTGCCGCGACCGGGATCGCATCATCTAGTATGTCCAGCGCTGACTGGAGGTAGGGATGATCCTCGACACCATTGTGGAGTTCTTCGCGAACGACCGGCACCGTACAGATCTCCGAGAGTCCAGCCACTACCCACAACTGGTCGATGTAGGCAAAGTTCGAGAGAACAGTCGTATTGAGAACGCTTGGGTCCGCTGGAAGATCGGCAGTCGTCATTGCGAGTCCGATGTCTCATTATCAGCAGGCTCATCATCGAATTCGAGTTCTGTCGCCGCCTCCGCTTCGTAGGCCGCATCCTCCTCATCCACGAGCCCGAGCCGGAGTTCCACACCGTGTTCACGGAGAATATCCCGCATTGTCCAGCGGTCGACATCAGCGAGTCTCGCAGCATCACCGAGCGTGATCCGCTCGCGTTCGTAGAGGGCGACTGCAGCAGCGATACGTTCGTTTTCGTGGTCCTCGAAGTACTCACGCACGAACTCTCGCAACGCATCACTCTTTCCCCCGAACACACCAGCCTCGACAGCACCCTCGATGAGGAGGTCGAGATCGTCTGGATAGGAGCCGGTGATTCGTGCCATTGTTCTATCCCAAACTACGTCTTCATACTATTTATGAACTGCGCCAGACTGCCATATGCATTGAGACGACCGGTCTCAACTACTGCCGAATCGTGGAAGTTGAGACTACAGCAGGTATAGCGGGCCTGTAATGCGTGGAATCGGCCGAATCGAAAAGGAGAATCCGCTTCAGATCGCTTTCTGAACGGCCGCTCTTGTTCCACAGGCAACTATTCCAGCGGATTTCGGAGACCCTGGATAGTGTCGCCACTGTGAAGACACGCTATCGCGGAGAGAGTCTCGTTACTATCCGATTCCGGTTTCCTTCTTCACCAGTGTCAGCGTGTTGTCGGCTGTCACAATGGGCGAGTGTTCGTACTCGCCGGTCAACTGTACCTGCACGAGCAAATCAACCGCTCGCCAGATTGAATACAGCAAACAGGCGAACGCGAAATAGAAGAACCGTAGTCCGAAGTGCTTCGACGTTGTGGCGGCCATGAACCGTTTGATCGATTTGTACCCGCTCTCGATCTCCCACCGGTAGCCATA
>NZ_FOCX01000101.1 GCF_900110215.1 Halorientalis persicus
GTGGCGAGACTGCCGCCAAGAACCACGAGCGAGAGGGCCAGCGCGATTCGGGAGGGCTTGACGTTCCGCATAGCTCGCAGTCCGGATTGGTTGCCCCAGAGGGTGTCATAGAAGAGTTCTCACACTGTGATCACGGTACTTCCCGGATTGTCTCCTCGTTCGTAGTTGGTGATGGCGACGACGAGGCGAAGGCACAGCGCAAGGAACACCTGTGCTCGTGCGTGGACGCGGCCTCGGGCGTGCGTTCGCCCGAGGCCGCAGTCCTTGACCGCGTCGTTGGTTCGTTCGACGCCAGTCCGGCGGTTGTACGTCTCATCCAACGTTGACTGTTTCAGCTGAACGTCATCGCTGTGTTCGCTGATGCGGTCTTCGACCCTGTACTCGATATCGAGCGGGTCGTCGGTGTTTCGCGCGTTGTACGGGGCGACTGGCACGACCCCTGCGGCCAGCAGGCGGTCGTGCCAGTCGAGCGTGTCGTAGGCGCTGTCACCGACCATCCACATCGGCTGGGCGACGGCGAGCGCGTCACGGGTGACGCGCATCGCCGTCTCTTCCGGTGCTTGTTTGCTCTCGGTGAATTCCGCTGCTATCGGGATCTTTTGCCCGGTCGAAACGATCGTACAGCCGTAGCCGTAGTAGTATTCTTCGGCGGTTGGATCGTAACATTTCGACGCATCTGGATCGGCGGGCATCGCCTTCACGTCGGTTGAATCGATGCAATAGGTCAAGTCGAGCAGGCCGCGGCGGGCGGCCTGCTCGACGAGCCGGGTGAAGACGTCGTCAACGACGTGTTCGAGGTCGGTGAGAAAGCGATCGACCGCGTCTCTCGACGGCGGTCGATCGAAGCCACAGCTCAGCCAGACAACCGTGTTCTGAAGCTCCCGTTCAACCGGACGAATGCCGTAGATGTCCTTGTAGTAGCAGTGGAGGAAGCCACGCATCAACTCTGGCGGTTCGTGGTCTCGTGTTCGCCCCGTCTCCGCCGGGGCGAACACGTCGAACTCCTCGAGAAACTCGAAGGAGAGATGCTCAAACAACGCTAACGTCTCCGTCTCCGCGACATTGAAGAACGAGTCTACCGAAGGGTGATCTTGCAGGGTCGCTGGGCTCATACCACCTCAGCGTTCACCCTGCTCGTTGGTGTGCTACTCGTTCTATGACACCCTCTGCCCCAAGAAAATGTCGGATTTCGCGCCGCTGAAACGGGTGAAACGACTGCTGAAACGTGTTTCACACCCATTTCATGCCCGTTTCCAACGGGGCTTTATCAACCCTTTTTCACAATGCCCAGATGTCGCAATCAGCTCCGGCGGCCAACGGCGCGGCCGATCCCCGCTGTCGTATGGTTCCCCTGTTTGGGTCCCACGCCGCCCGTCGAGCCGGTGGCCGGTTGCAACACACCACCAATGTACGAACGAGTCCCCGCAATGCAGGTAAGACAGATGCACCGTGAGACAGGCAACGACCCGCTCCGACCCGCTCTCCGAAACCGAGGTGCCCACCATGCAACGTGACTACCGCATCGCGCTGTACGCGCTCGGGCTGTCAGCAGTGTTGCTCGTCGCGGCCGGTGCGGTCGTCGCCTCTGGGTTTGCGCCGGGTGCGACACCGCCCGCGACGCAATCAGACGGCGATCCGACCAACAGGACGGACACAGTTCGACTCGACCGCGAGTCGGGCCAGCAATACGACGTGACCGTCGACGAGTCCGGCAACGGAACGATCACGTTTGACTCGACGGCGAGCAGATGCGGTGGCGTCGTCGCAGTCAACGCGTCCGACGCCGA
>NZ_FOCX01000100.1 GCF_900110215.1 Halorientalis persicus
GTCAACCAGTACTACGAGAGCCTCGACCGAGAACAGCCGCTCGACACCGCCGGCATCACCATCCGGCCGCAGGATGGCTGTCTGCCGACGGTGCGCGGCGAGGTCGACCTCGCCGACGAGGACGTGACAGTAATCGAGACGCTCCCTGCCCTCGACGACATCGAGTTGCGGATCACCGACAGCCTCGGCGTCCTGAACGACGACGAGAGGCAGTTGATCGAGGAACTGGTCGCCTCGAATGAGGGGGTCAGCTACAACGTCCAGCAACAGTTCACCGACGCCGAACGGCTGAACGCGACCGTACTAGAAGCGACCAATGACGGCCGGGTCGATGTGCGACTCACGGCTGCCGGGTCGGACGGGAGCGCGGTCGTCGTGACGGTCGATCTCGAGGACGAGACGGTCGTCCGGTCTTACGCAATGCGCGAACTGGATGCCGACAACGTCGTGATGGCCGGAGAAGACGGCTACGAGACGGTCACCACCGACAGCGGTGGGACGATTACGTTCGAGACCGGCGACGACGCGTAAGTCCCGTCTCTTCATCCCACAGCCCCTCGTTTTCGGAGTGATCCCAACGGAAACACCGTGTTTCGGGACGCTGCGCCCGAGAAACGCTCGGCTCCAAAAGCGCTGACCGTCCCCAGCCGTCTCGGTTGGGGGAGAAGCGAACTTCGGCGCGTGTGGGCGACGGTCGCATACGCCGCGGCCGCGTGGCGCCACGATATCGGCCGCCCACGCGAGCGCGTCGGCGAGATCGACGACCATGGCGACTGGGCCGCCAGCGAACCCAAGCGCCTGCTCGACGCCGAGGATGCCCCGGCCGAGCAGGTCAGTGCGATCACAGGCCCACCCACACCCGCACATCCCCGCGCTTTTGCCCGCAGCGTACAGATGTACGCCCGGGAGCGGCGGAATCGGTGTCACACGCTCCGTTGCTCCCATCCCCTGTACTTAGATCCAATACCCAGCAGTTGCTGCGTCTGTAACTCTCACCGTACATTCAAGACAGCGGGCTGGCTATTCTGGGCTGATATGCACGATCTGACTGGGTTACAGCGCGACCTGCTGTACGCGATTGCCGGCATGGACGAGCCCCACGGCCTCGCGCTCAAAGACGAGGTCGAACAGTACTATGAGGGCGAAATCCACCACGGCCGCCTCTACCCGAATCTCGATACGCTCGTCGACAAGGGGCTGGTCGAAAAGGGCTCCAAAGACCGCCGCACCAATTCCTACACAATCACCAAGCGTGGCCACCGCGAGATTGAGGCCCGACGCGAGTGGGAACAGGACTACCTCGACTGGTAGGCGTCCAGCCGGCCGCGCCCTGGCCGCGATCCGACCGCCGTGGTGGAGACGAGCGCTCACACGCGACGGTCTGTCAGGTCCCGGGCTTGCGGACAATCAGGAAATCACTCAAATCGTCAATGCAGCGGGCCGGAACGCGGAGCCGGCCGTTGTCAGTCGTCTCAAACCCGGAGACCGAGGAATCGGACGGCTCGACTAGTACACTTTCGAGTGCGCCCGTCTTGGCATCCATCGTGAGGTTATACACGTGTCCGAGTTCTGCACCATCCGTGCTGAGGACCGGTTTGTTGGAGAGCTGTTTGGCGAGGACCACTGCCATAGCCCCCAGTAGATAGCGCTCTGACAAAAATTGTCGGGGATGGGGCTGCAGTGGCGGGTGTTATGGGTCGGTTCACAGACCTCCTTTATGACTGCTCGGCGAACGGTCAGTACAGTGGCTGACTCAACCGTTGCCGAGTTAGTACGTAATCTCGATGTCGACTGTTGCAGACTTCGACTCTAACTGCCCGGGCGGCTCCGCTTCCAGACGATCTGTGTTATCGACCACCACGT
>NZ_FOCX01000098.1 GCF_900110215.1 Halorientalis persicus
TTCTCAAACTGTTTCAGCAACGCCCAGCGAGACACAGCTGACGACTGGCTCCAATCGTTCGCCTTCGCATGGAATCAGCTAATCTGAACACTACCACGTGAGCAGGGAGATACTTGATAAGCACTACAACAAGCAGTCCAAGGACGAACAAATGGAGACACGCCGGAGCCATCTGGAGGGACTGTAACTCTTCAATTAGTTATCGGCTCTACTGGTCAGGATCACTCCCATTCACCAAATTGGTTATATAACCAAGAAATCCCCTTTCCGAGTCTACTGTTCGTCTGATTAGTTTCCACGCTCCAATCCTGTTCTTCAAGTCCCTTTGCCACCCCCTCACGATGCATTTCGCCTACCAGAATCAGTGCTCTGTCGTAATCATTTTCTCTTGTATACTCAATTATGTTCTCAACCATAACCTGATTTCTTTTGTTCGAGCTGGTCGGGTTAACTATGGTTAAGATATGGACTAACCCTGGCAATATTGGGAAGAATAGAAGGTATATGTGCCATCCTCGAAAGGGAAACCAATAGAAAAATAGATCAAATAGAGATACTACTTCTTCCGGCTGGGTTAAGATAATAATCGAACCGAGTCCGGCGAGAAGTAACAAAGTCCATCGAAACCATTTATTAGTAAATCCCCAGATCTCCCTGTGTTCCGCATCAATACGCTTATTTGAATCAATATTAGCTTCTTCAACGGGATCTTGGTGTGCTATTCCGAGCTTGTCAACGACTTTGTGAAAATATAGAACTAAGGTTGTAAGGAACATTGCCCCAATAGCATAGTAAGAGAATCCGAATTTGGAGTCTTGAAGGTTGTATACTGGTTCTCTCCCTTCTACAAGCAGAGTATCCCATTCCTCAAAGTCCTCCTCAAGAAGGGCACCTATGTCCTGCGTTGAAGTGTGGAACTCTCCTTGTACAATAGCCGTTTTTTTGGAGTCTGTGGATTCAGCCATTTTATCGCTATATCATGTAATTGTAGTTATTCATATGGTTGCTTACTGACAATACGGCCTTTATCCATCACGGTTTTCCTCTAAGAATGAGTGTTTGAACAAAGTTCGATCAAATGGATTCCTCTGAGTGTTCTTCGACATAATCTTCAGTAGGGACATAGAGCAGATCTTTCTCCGGATCATGTGGCTTGCCCGGAGGTATTTCATCAACTGAAGCTGTCCGAAGAACAGAATTTTCATGAGTGGCCCCCAGCTCTTCATCTTTCAACTTCTCCTTAGCTTGCCTGATATTTTTGCGGATTGCTTCTGGTTGAACATTTCGTTTAGCCCCCCAGCCTCGGGCACTCTCATTCATGTGCTCAACAGCCCAGTAATCCAGAGCCTCAGCTGGTGACATTTCGTATCGATAGAGGAGTTCTTGGAATCGTTGAAATGTATGATACTCCCCATTTTGAAACTCCTCAGGGAACCTTACGTAGATCGCAAAAAATAGTGAGTCTTCGAGATATCGGGCTACGCTCATTGGGACGGCAATTGTATATCCCATATCCTGGAATGATTCCAGATGAGCGAATGCTATTTTGAGAAGTTTCTGTGAGTCAAATTCCACCTCTGCTTCTTTCAACATCTTCTGAAGCTCATACTCGGAGAGTGCAAGCCATACCCCGTGAGAATCCTCAAGAAGCCAGTAATCGGGACCCCTTTTCAGTCGGCTCTGTTTGAAATGTTCTGTCAGTTGGCTCTGTAATGTGCGTTCTAAACTTTCAGCCAACAAATCCAGTTCATCAACTGTGTATTCGCTATTCGCCGCCTTTTCTCTTAGCCTCTGTTCACTTAGCGCCATATCCAACTTATAGTTGGCTCCTATAATAATCTTACCGGTAGAACAACTATAGGTTGGTTAAGTACAATCATAAATGTCTCCATGCTATCAGTATATGTTTAATTCAAATCACTCCCAAGGAACAAATAGCTGAACGCTCTTGCGAAGTAGATTGTTGATAGCGAGAGCTGCGACTGAAAGTCGAAGAGGGCAAGGGCACCGCGCCAGCGGTGCCCGATATGTTCCCAAT
>NZ_FOCX01000097.1 GCF_900110215.1 Halorientalis persicus
GATCTGTCCAATCCCGAGCGGTTCACGAACGTCCGCAACACCATCGAGACCCTGTTCGACTGGGGGATCGTCCCGATCATCAACGAGAACGACGCGATCGCGACCGAGGAAATCCAGATCGGCGACAACGACATGCTTTCGGCGTCGGTCGCTATCGGCGTCGATGTCGATCTGCTGGTGACGCTGACCGATGTCGGCGGCGTCTACACTGGCAATCCGAAGGACGACGATGACGCGGAACTGATCGAAGCAGTCGGCACGAACTACGACACCGTCCAGTCGCTCGTCGACGACAGCACGACCGCCGAGTTCGGCGGCATCCAGACCAAAGTTGAGGGCGCACGCGATGTGAGCGAACACGGCACGCCCGCAATCATTGCGAACTCGGCGGACCGAGACGTGCTGGAACGGATCGCTACTGCCAAATCAGTGGGTACGCTATTCGTCCCAATAAACGGAGCCACAGATGACTGAATACGACACGGAATCTCAGGTGACCGACGCACAGCACGCCGCGCTGCAGTTGGCAAACGTCGACGAAGCGACGCGCAACGCGGCGCTCGAATCGATCGCTGACGCCATTCGCGGCCACGAGACGGAGATCCGCGAGGCCAACGCGACCGACGTGGCGGAGGCGGAGACAATGCTCGAACAGGGAGAGTACACCCAGGCGCTCGTCGACCGGCTGAAACTTGACGACGCAAAACTTGAGAGCATCGCTGAAATGGTCGAGAGCGTTGCCGAACAGGAAGATCCACTCGGCGAGACACTGGAAGCCCGAGAATTGGACGAGAATCTCGAACTGTACAAGGTCGCCGTCCCGATCGGTGTCGTGGGCACTATCTTCGAGTCACGGCCGGACGCACTGGTCCAGATCGCTGCCCTCGCCCTCAAATCCGGCAACGCCGTCATCCTCAAAGGCGGCAGTGAAGCGAGCGATTCCAACCGCGTCCTCTACGAGATCATCCGCGAGGCGACCGCCGAGCTGCCCGACGGCTGGGTCCAGCTCATCGAAGCCCACGAGGAGGTCGACCGCCTGCTGGAGATGGACGACAAAGTGGATCTGCTGATGCCCCGCGGTTCCTCGGAGTTCGTTTCCTACATCCAGAACAACACCCAGATTCCAGTCCTGGGCCACACGGAAGGGATCTGTCACGTCTACGTTGACGAAGACGCCGACCTCGAACAGGCCGAAGAAATCGCCTTCGACGCCAAAGTCCAGTATCCGGCGGTCTGTAACGCTGTCGAGACGCTACTGGTCGACGAACGCGTCGCCGAGACGTTCCTCCCGGCCATCGTCGAGCGCTACGAGGATGCCGGCGTCGAACTCCGCGGTGACGAGGCGACTCGCGAGATCGTCAACGTGGGCGAGGCGACAGACGACGACTGGGACACCGAGTACGGGGATCTCGAACTGTCGATCAAGATCGTTTCGGACGTGTACGAGGCTGTCGAACACATCAACGCCCACGGCTCGAAGCACACCGAGTCAATCGTCACCGAAAACGCCGAGACCGCCGAGCTGTTCATGACCGGCATTGACGCCGCGAGCGTCTTCCACAACGCCTCAACGCGCTTTGCTGACGGCTATCGCTACGGTCTTGGTGCAGAAGTCGGCATCTCGACGGGGAAGATCCACGCTCGTGGCCCGGTCGGGTTGGCGGGGTTGACGACCTACAAGTACTACCTCCAAGGCGATGGCCAGCTTGTGGCCACCTACGCAGGTGAAGACGCCACGCCGTTCACCCACGAGGACTTTGATGGCGAGTGGACGCCCGGCCGACTCAAGACTGAATAGCCGAAATCGCGCCTGATCTGCCGTTTTGGGTACGAGAAATTATCTTAATCGTGGGTTAGTGAAGCAGAACAGTTCGCCGGCTTCGAAGTAGTTGTACAGTTCGAGACAACAACGCATACTGGTGCAGAATTCACCCAAAACCCCTACCCGGGTGCCCGTCTGCCCCTGTTCCACCTTTAGAGCAGTTGTTTGGGATATCCAACGTAGTGAGAGACAAGATGCAGATGTCAGAATAGAACGTTAGCACACTAAAAACCGTGCTGCAATCTTGTGCTGGTTCCTTTGCTGCTCGCAATTTCAGTGACTGTCACCAATCAAACCTTTCAATCCCGGTGTGGGTTTTCTGCCCGTCGTGAC
>NZ_FOCX01000045.1 GCF_900110215.1 Halorientalis persicus
GCGGATAGGGGCTACGACAGTCAGCCACTGCGTGAGACCCTCCGAGACATGGGAATACGTCCACTTGTGAAACACCGCATCTTCGCTCCGTACGACCACGCGCACAACGCACGAATCGAGGACGATCTCTACAATCAGCGCTCAATGACGGAGACTGTGAACTCCTCGGTCAAGCGCTCGTACGGCTCCGCCGTCCGAGCGCGTGAATGGTACCGTGAGTTCCGTGAAGTCGTTCTTATGTGTCTCGTCTACAACATCAAACAGTATGTGACTCGCTGATTCCAACGCCATCTGGCGATTCAATAGAGCCAATCATTCACATACCTATGGAACGTACGAAGGTGTTGAAGTCATGGGATATGCTGACTCGATTGAATCTGCTTTGTCAGAATCTACCCTATTCGTACACTCTGCTCGCTTAGATGCTTATGCTGTGGCTCCACTAGAAGCAATGTATGGTGGGATTCCTAGTGTCGTTACAAATAAGACAGGATGTCGTGACGCAATTTCACGTGTTGATAACAATTTAGTCGCTAACGAGATAACGCCTGATAAAATCGCCTCGACGATCTGCTGGTTTCTTGAGTTACCTAGGGAAAGAAAATCACAACTGAGTGAACGGTCGAAGCAGGTGGCAAGACAGTACACTGAAGAAGTTCGTAAAAAGGAGTTCAAGCAGTCAATTCTGGATATCATATAGAACAAGTTGGTAGGTGCTGTCTATTTGGTGAGGTTGAGAAAGCAAGGAGTCCTTGGTAGCGAGTGTCCATGTCACTCCATGAACTCCTCAGCGAAAGCTTAGACACAGAATCTAATGATGTTTGAGAACGCGAACGGACGGCGACGTCCACCAGGACGTTCGCCGCCCGCCTGCATTGGGCGGGGTTGTCGCTTCGAGAAACAGCTGCAATCTCAGTCCTGTTGGGCGTAGATCGTTAAGATCAGGTGATCTGGCAGTGGACGGATCGTCTCGCCGACAGTGGATCAAGCCCGCCGACGGCATCGTCGTCGCAGGTCGCTTTTGACGAAACCGCTGTCCGAATTAATGGCAACCAGTCTTGGCTGTATGCTGCAATGGACCTTGATTCCATGCTAATTCTCGATGTCGCGTTGTTTGGATCGCATGGCACCGATCCGGCAGCTGCGTTTCTGCATCGACTCCCCAAGAAACACGATCTCCCCGAGGCTGGGTTTCTCGTCGATGCATACGGTTATCTGACTGCCCTCTCTCGATGAGGATTGGGCGGTCATCTCTACTATACCGATCGGAATCACGTCGCAAAGTGGTTCCACACTCTCAAAATGCGGATTAACCGCTTCCATGACTCGCGGGTGGGCATGTCAGTCCAGCGCACGAGGTGGCTAGAAAAGTTCGTGCATTACTACAACCATCAGAGGCCGCATCAAACTCTCGACCGCAAAGCGCCAGCTGAAGAAGTGCTGAACTAAACAATGGATATCAAGACAGTATATATTGGCTCAAAAATAGTTCGGTTCAAACCATTTGCGCAAGAGATATCAATTGTCAAATCAACTCTTTGGTATGGACAAGCGAAAACTTCTACGTGAGATATATGCCACGTATCTGCTATTCTGGTTACTGATTACTTCACGTTGGCCTATTGGTACGAACGTTTTTGAGAGAGAGTGGGATGTACTCATAGTTTTGGATGCGTGTAGAGTTGATGCTCTAAGACAGGTACAAAGTGAGTATGATTTTTTGTATAATATTGAAGAGGTGTGGTCAATTGGGAGTACATCTAAGGAGTGGATTGAACAGACATTTACTAAACGAAACGAAAATATCACAAGAAATACTGCGTATATCACTGGTAATCCATTCTCGAACACACTTATCGGAGAGCGTGGGAGATTAGAGTATGGTGCTACTCACAACACATGGATTGAGAAGGTTGGTTGGGCAGATAAATTAATCAAAAACAGGCTTGTTGACCCCGAAAATATTGGACACATTGAACCACTCTGGGGAGACCCTGAAGAACATAATCGATTCGAATCTCAAAAGCCTCCCTCAATTACAAATCATACTATACAAGCAGCTAGGGGTGGTGAGTACGATCGTATAATAGCGCACTATATGCAACCGCATTCACCGTACTATTCTACAACGACGGAGTACGAAAACCTAGAGGAATACGAACTCCATCCATTCAAAGCCCTGAGAGGAGAAAAGTATCAAAATGAAAAAGTCTGGGATGCGTATATTGACAATCTACGATATGCTTTAGATAGTATCGAGAAATTATTAGATAATATAGATGGGAAAGTTGTAATAACTGCAGATCACGGGGAACTATTGGGCGATCAAGGGATGTATTATCATATGCCAGGGAACCCGCATCCGAAGCTTAAAAAAGTACCTTGGGTTCAAATAGAATCGACGGACAACCGGAGTATCGATCCAGATGTCTCCCTAAGCGGAAGAGAAAGTGCTCAAGATATCTCTGAGGACCAGTTAGAAGCGCTCGGTTATTTATAGGACTGATTGATTTAGTATAGAACATACCAAATAGCAAAAGTTGGCTCCATAGTTTAGCAACGCCAATACGTCGTAACTGCGTCATTGCCGTAGGAAGAGAAAAGACGGAGTATTATGATTTGGAATTCTGTCTCCTCGCCCGTCTTGCGGTGGCTAAGGTTAAATCAGTTATCGCTAATCCGGGCGAATCCGCCGACTCGTGGGGTGGCAGGTTCGCCGAGTGGGCGATGCTCACGCCCCATGCACTACGCATCAAGCTGGGCAAATCCTACCGCTTCCAGGTGTTGAAATCTACAACGCTCTTATATGTCAGGACGCTAAACATCACCGACACCCACTCCACAGTGAGTAAGAAACATGGATGAGAAGATTGGCCTGCCGATCACCCGGCCCGATGCCGGCGGCCTGCGAAGCCTCTCCATCGACCGGGCTACGATACAAAAGCCTATCGCGACGAACTCCACGAAAACGGCATCAGACTGCTAATCGAGAACAGGAACATGAATTTGCTCGGCTCATAGTACCCGCATGGACGTGGTTGGTACAACCGTCGCTCGATGAACGAAACCTCCCTCTCGTCAATCAAGTGCCCGCTCGGCGCTGCCGTGCGTGCGAGAAGCTGGTGGCTCGTGTTCCGTGAAGTGCAGCTCAAAGCACCCATCTACCTCCGGTGGAGCGACCGATATACGTGAACTCAACCGTCGTGTGTCGAAACTACAGAGCCCAAAAATCAATTATACTGAGCTTGAGTATTCGAAGATTACTGACCACGTTCCATCTGTATCACGTGTAACCAATGCAGCATTGCCAGTTCCTACAGGATCCCAATTAGCTCCATCTGCGATTACCATTCCAGCGTCAACTGGATAAGGAGGTTCAGTAGTGTGTATCTTTGGTAAGAATTGGGTTGAGGGTGAGTCTCTTCTCCCTCCGACTCTATGGGTTCCACTTCTAAATGGGTCAGAATGATTAACTAGGTGGGGTAGATGCCCTGTTGATTTGACCTTATGTTGACTAATAACATATATCCGTGCAGGAGCGTCGTTTTCAAATTTTATATTAGAATGTGGACTTATGAACGTGATATTCTCTGACTGGCTTCCAACCTTGATTTTTGACCAGCCCGCGTCTGGCCCGCTATCAAGCGGATTAAATCCAGTTCCTGTAAAAACTCCGTTAATCAACCCGGGACCGTCACCTTCAAATCCAAGTCGGATATTATATTCTTTAGTACTTTCCATCGACATTGGTCCAAAAAATATTCTTCCAGCACTGAATATCATCAGATCGCAAAGTGTTCCTGTTGAATTTTCTCCACCACTATTTGAAATTGTTACTCCTCCGGTAACGGTACCTGCACCACCCGATAAATACATAGCCTCTCGTGCATCTGGAGATTTACTTGAATATGAACCGCCTATAATACCAAATGTTGCCCCATTTAGTATAAGTGCAGCACGAGAGACATTTTTCCCATCCGGAAGGATATTAACATCTGCACCAATGTCCGATTTATTGTTACAAGTAACGTGTCGAAGTTGATTACGTGGTCCGAGCATAATTATTGGTCCGGCATTAAACAGGCAGTCATAGATCTCCCATAATGAAGCCCCGACATCTCCTTCGTATCTTGTATCAATTACTGGTCCGCTCCCACTCCCCCCCTCAACTCTTATATTCTTTATGGTGATATCGCGACGACTTCCATCAACAGTAAAAACCGGAGCTCCATCTTGAGGGTCTATAATTCTCTGCCATCTTCGTCCCCATCCTCGAATTATCATTCCATCACGGGAAACAACAATATTATTTTCAGTTATTTCCTCACCCAACAAAATATCATCAAAACCAGCGTCTATAGCAGACTGCATTGAGTCGAAAGCGGTCGATTGAGAAGGTGCTACAACTGCAGTACCCGACTTTTCGGCATCAAGTAGTACTCTGGAAGCAAATTCCTCTGATTCGATTTTATCCAATTTCCGATCCGCCAACACCCACGCATCACCGTTCCCATAGTACACCGCCCCAGAATCCGTCGCTTCGTACTTGGCACCCTCTTTTGGATCGTAGTCACCCTTGTTTGCCTCAGTATCCCGAATCTCGACATCGGCGTCGATTTTGGCGAAGTTCTCGTTCAGGTCAAGGTGCCAGTCCGTTTTCCCTTCCTCGGGTCGGTTGTACCCGTGATTCGGCGTATCAGTCATTGTACACCCCCTCTGTCTACGTTCCACTCCGTAGCAAGACATCCACCACTATCGATCCAGCTCACGGCAGTCCCATCTTCCTCGACTATCACCGATACACGCCGCTCCGGGGTTCGTTCAGAGGTAACCCGACCGCGAAATTTGCACATACTCACAGCCACGCAGGAACACTAATAAATACCAAGGCCGTTTCGTATGCCAAATCATGCCACAATAAATTCGAAATGAATAGATCTGGAGGCCCCAAGATAGTACTGTACCCTCCTATTTGGTATCCATCGAAACGACGTAACTTGACGTGCCTTTGAAGTGTTTTATAGTCCTGGGACCAGATACCTGACGTATGCGGGCCACCACCCGGTTCTGGACCGCGGCCGCGTCAGCGGGACTGATTCTCTCGTTCGGTGTCGTTCTCGCCAGTTTGCCGATCGTTCTGGCAGGCGTCGTCGCGGGAGTGTGGCTCCTAGTCCACCAGATCGGGTTCGTCCAGAACGTGGGTACCGTGACGACCGGCGACTTCACCACAGAGACTGTCCGCGATCAAGTTGCTGTCGACGAACCAGTACTGGTTCGTCTACGTGTGACGCTTCCGAGCGCGCTCCCGTTCGACCTCACAGTGGTACCCGAACTCCCACTGGGCGTGGATGGCCCACAGTCAGCCCGCTCACTCACCCTCCCGGCCGGTGAGCAGACGGCCGAAACGACCTTCGAGGTATCGAGTTCTGTCGCCGGTGAGGCATCGGTCGGCCCAGCCATCGCGACGGGCAAAGACCCGGGTGGCTTCTTCACAGCAACCGTACGCGGCACTGACACGGCGACCATCAAGATCCGCCCGCGAACACCCACCAATCTTCACGTCGGCGAAGGCGGCGACCCCGTTACCTCACTATACGGCGAACACCGTTCAGACACGGCAGGTGCGGGACTCGAACCCTATGAAGTCCGGGAGTATGCACCCGGCGACCAGCTCTCGCGGATGGATTGGAAGGCAACGGCCAGGCTCAACCATCCCCATATTCGTGAATTCGAACTGACGACCTCTCACGAAACGCTGCTGGTTGTCGACCATCGAACATCAATGAGCGCGGGTCGGGAGGGTGAAACCGAACTCGATTACCTCCGGGAAGTCGCACTGGCTTTCGTCGACATCGCCGATAGATTCGACGACCCACTGGGACTTTACACAGTCGGCAACGAAGGAGTGACCACTACCCGCGATCCGGCAGCCGGCGTCGAACAGTATGGCCCTGTCCGACAGATCGTTCGTGGCCTCTCGCCCGTCTCAGACTCGTTCGGGAGCAGAGATCTGCACGACGGAGCAGCCGTCTCTAGGGGGGCACGCTCTGCAGACCTGAGTGGAGATGACTCCCCACTGGCGAAGACGCTCCGTCCATACTTCGAGGGGAGCGACGGGTACGTTCGCCGACTGCGCGACCAGCCGCTGTTCCAGACTGTCCAGCTTGCCCGTCGCCAACTCGGAAGTGGGGCCTGGACAGTTATTCTCACTGACGACAGTAATCCAACCGAACTCCGGGAGTCGGTCAGGTTCGCTCGCCAGAACAGCGGTCAAGTTCTCGTATTTCTTGCTTCTTCAGTACTGTACGAAGGAGGAGAACTGGCGGATGTCCAGGATGCGTACGAGCAATATGTGTCATTTGAGGAGTTTAGACAGTCGTTGGCAAGTCTGGACCGTGTGTCGGCCTTCGAGGTGGCCCCTAGCGACCGTCTGGCAGCTGTCGTCGGTCGCCATGCTGGAGAGGGTAGTTTGCCCGAACGGGGGCGAACAACCGCGGGTAGGTCCCGTCCACGGTCGAGGAGTGGCAATTGGCAGGACAGCGATCGGCCCGATGTTTTGGAGGACTATCCTGAGTCGATCGAGGGGTATCGCTCCACAAGCGACGACAGCAAACGGGGGCAAACAGATGAGTGATCGGCTTCCATCGGTGATTTCCAGTGGTGACGTTCCTTATACAGCGGTTGACCGCGTCGAGGAGCGCTCACAGCGGCTCCCCAGCCTGCTTGCGCTTGGACTCGTCGTTGCGGGCCTGTTCCTCCAGGGAGACCTCATCGGGGCTACCGTCGGAATAGCGCTTGTCGTTGTCTGGGTACGTCTGCGGATTGAGTTCGTATTCGCCACAGGGGTTTTCGCGTTTACTAGCCTCGGCGGCACTCCTGAACCAGTGCCGGTCGTTTTGACGATAGCGGGACTAATAGGACTTCTCGCAGTCGAGCTCGCTATCGATTGGAAGTCGGTGCAACTCGTCGTCCTTTTTGGAGTGCTACTGGCTCTCATCATGGTGGCGAGCTTCATTGATTTGGACTATCTATCGGTTGGACTGAACATCGAAATCGGCCTCCATTGGATAGGAGTCATGGCCATCACAGGTTTCGCGCTCACTGCTTACGCGCTCCATCGATACCAGAACGCTTTCCGCAAATACGCGGATCCATACACTCATTCTCCTGAAATAGATGATTTCTCATCATCGGTCAAGCACCGGTCAGATGATACTGGAAAGGTGACCGAGACACCACGGGGAACCGAAGCGAAAAAAAGAACCGACACAGTTCACGAAGAGACGACCATCTCAAATCGACCAAGTGAGGATAATCGAAAGGATGGTGCTGAGTAAGATGGTACACTGAATGAAACGAATCGAGGGAAATACACGATGAGTTCGTCTGACGAAAGTAACATCGACACTGATGCCGACAATCAACAGAGTGTCAAGGGTGGAGAGGATGGCGACCCAACCGAAGGCAAGAAAAGCTATAATCATACACCGGCCGGGGCCGACCCCGAGGAGTTGACTGCCCTTGTTGAGGAACTTCGCTCGGAGAATGAACGACTCCGTGAGGAGTACGTAAGCTCCCAGCGAAACGAGTACCGGCGCACGGCCATCGCGCTCGTAATCCTCGGGACAATGGGTGTGGCTGGTGGATTCGTTTTCACAGTCGCGAGACAGGTGTTGTTCGTGCTTGGTGGGGTAGGGCTATTCGGAGGGGTTCTCACATGGTATCTTACTCCGGAACGTCTCGTCAGCATTAGCATTGGGGAGTCGGTGTATGAATCCACAGCCGAAACCGGACAGCGACTCCAGGCAGAACTCGATCTCCAAGAAACCGCGGTTTACGTTCCCATAACCGGGTTAACAGGAAAATCCGTCCGCTTGTTCATTCCACAGTCGTCTGATTATCAAATACCAGACATTGAAGCACTGGAATCGCTGTTCGTGCTTCCGGAGTCATCCGATGAACGAGGCGTCTCGCTCCGCCCCACGGCAGCAGGGCTCGTTCAGGAATTCGAGCGGTCCGTTTCGGGGGAAATTGCCAAAGAACCGAGACCATTGGCGACCCAGCTCGGGGACGCGCTGGTCAAACAGTTCGAACTCGTTGATGACATCGACACGCGCGTCGATACCGAAACACAACAGATTATCGTGGAAGTTAGTAACAGCATCTACGACGACCTCGACAGATTCGATCATCCGGTCGCATCGTTTCTCGGTGCTGGCTTCGCGACCGGACTCGGCAGACCTGTCTCCGTCGACACCGAACACGACGAGGATTACACACTCGTCACCTGTGGGTGGCAGGAAGCCCCAACAAACCAAAGGTAATTAGAGTCAATTATCATAGATTATCTGATTGTCCAGTCCCAGAGGTGTAGCTCACAATAAAAAAAGTCGCCGCGATTATTCCACCATCTTTCAAGCTACAGACGATCAGCCGGACGAGCAGTGCAATTCAACTGTAGTGAAGGATGGTAAAATACCGATGGATACCTAGAGTATCGTATTCACTCTCCACCCTGTTGAGCGATTGAAATTGCACAACCGAACGCTCGTTACTGCTCACTCGTGTTGGAGCCACCTCCCCTCAGCGATGTTCAGGGGATCGGTGCTTGACCTATCGAGTTGCCGCGAGCCTGGGATTCTGGTTCGGATACGTTTACCCACAGACGAAGTGTCCGGTAAGCGTTCGTAGTCGTTGGAGTCGATGGTGGGTTTCCTTTATAAAGCAAGTACGTCAACCGGAGTCGGTCCCCAGTCATCGAGGGCGTTATTTGGTGTGGCCTTTGCCACGTCTCGTTATGAGCGAGCCCCGTTGAGAATCGCCCGAGTCGTTCGGTCTCAAGGACCCTCGTCGAGTTGTTTTCAATCTGCACACGGTTGAGTTCACTCACGACTGTGTAGGTGACGGGCTCCTGCTCTTGGTTGCCGATTCCAAGAACCAACGTCCTGGAATTCCCAGCGACAAATTCCTGCGGATAGTTATCGGCTATGAGAGTCCCAGTCTCGTTTTCGGAGAGAACATAAAACTCGGTGAATGCATCGCCTTGATGCGGGTTTGTTAATGCTATGGTCGTAGCCCCCCCGGCAAGGAGAACAGCTGCGACCAGAAGGACTGAGAGTCCGGCGTCGACTCGTGTTTCGGGATTCATCGCTTCCGAAACACCGGCGAGCCACCCTCGATAAGGAACACGAAAGCGATCAGTAGGATCAAGAGCGCCCCGGCGTCGAGCGGCGATAACCGCGAAGAGAGCCGTCATTACGCTAATGAAGACCACTATCGAGGTTCGCCCAACCGTAATAGGTGAAACCGCCAAGAGCAGCCCAGTACCTGCAGCTACGGCGACACTTGACCCGAAAGATAGTACAATGCGTTCAAATCCTCCAAGTCCAGCATAGCTCTTTCTCTCAGTATCGAACTTGGCTTCTGACGTTTTGTGGTCCGCCCGCTTCACTGCTGAGGAATCCCGGCGTCGCCGCAGCGCATCCATTCGTCGCGCGCCAGACTCGGTCAGAGAACCTGAATCGCCTTTTGAACGTTCTTCGGTTTCCCCTTTCGCGCCGGGAACGACTGCTGCGGTGAGGGCCCATCCAGACATGAACAGTACGACAATGGGACTCACCACCACAGGAACCATTGTCGACTGAATAGAGGAAACGGTCACCGATATAGCCGAAGCTGTAGCACACGCGACTGCTACGACCAAGTCAGCGGGAAACCAGCGTAACACGGATGAATGACGTCCCAATCCCCTAGACTCGGTGTCAGCGCCCATCAGTCACCACCTATCGATGACACAACAAAAGTCGCCCGGTCTTGCAATACCCATAAAGTGTTAGTCCCGAGTTTAATATCTTAGAGTTCGTTACCATTTCATCGTGGTTTCCCACCTCTGCCTTGATCAGAGATCACACCCTGTGAGAGTATCCCCTTTGCAATGATTTTCTCTTTGAGATAGTATCAAAATATACTCTCACAGACGAAACAGCGTCTAGTACAAGACAGTATTTCACATATTACTATTTTCAGTTTCGGCAGTTTCGGACATCAATTGTGTGGCGTTTTCCGACCCAGAGATAGGACTGTTTTCGACAACTACCGTTGCATTATCGAGAGCCTCCTCGCCGCGTTTACTGGGACTTTTTTCTGGTGAGAAGGCCGCCTGCTCGTAGGTCGCGGTGAGTTGTTCGAGGGCACGGCGGCTGTCATCGTCAAGCGCATCACGGTAGCCGGCGAGCAGTTCCCAGTGGGTCAGTGTTGTATCTATGCCAAAGCGAGCGTCCAACTGCACTCTGGCTGCGCTGTAGGCGGCTATTACCGCCTCATCGACCCGTCCTGTCGAGAGCCATTGGCTAGCAGTATCAAGTAACTGCAGTCCGTCATCCGCCTGTTTCCACATTTCCCTATCCCAATCGGTTGGCAGGTCATTGTCCTCTTTGACCCCGGGCTTAGAGCTATCCGGGACGCTCTGGCCATTCGAGGAAACGCCCACGAGTTCTGCGATGTACCCAACAGGATTAATTAGGACTGGTCGACCGAATCCAAACGCGGTCCCTGCAGTAATAAATAAGATGAAGAGAATTGCGAGTGTTCCGAGTGCGAGAGTGACTGAATCGTACTGGCTAAACAAATCAAACAGTCCTATATCAAAAGGAGCGTTCACATCGGGTCCGATTCCGCCGCCGGAAACGGCAGGCACCGGCGCTTGTAATGTGACAGGTTCGAGGTTTCCGTCTGGTTGATCGTAGACAAGCCTTACCGAGGTACCTTCACTACGCGATATACCAGGTATCGAGATGTTGCCTGCAAAAGTTCCATCCGTGCCGGTACGGATATTCCCGAGCGACTCGCCATCTCGGCGAACCTGAATTCTTGCTTCCGGAACAGGCAGAGACCCAACCGACAACCTACCGGTCAGACGCGCCTTGTCTTCGTCCAATCTTAATGAACGGACCGTGATTTCTGGAGTTGATTCCTCAATGGAAATAGTCTCGGACACTGGAGCAGCAGCGAGTGCACGGTCTACTTGAGCAACCCTGGCCTCGATCGACACTGATCCATTGGGGACGGTTGCCGGTACCTGCCCAGCGACCACAACCCGTCCATTCTCGTCTGTTGGTGTCGGCTCCGCTAGTTGAACGCCCCCGATGGTCACGACAATCGGAACCCCGACAGGAAGTGCGCTCGTCCCATTAACCTGGAAGGTAACCGGAACCTGCAGTTGCTCACCAAACCGGAGGGACGAGGATGGCGTCTCGGCCCGGAGTGCTCCAGTGGCCTGTTGAACGATGAGATGTGTGTCTGCTTCGGTTCCAACGTACCTAGATACGTTTCTCGGGAGGTACTGCGCAGTGAGAGATATGTTTCCAGTCGGTGTAGTTGTCGGGCGGTAACTGACTGCGAACTCCCCTGTCGCATTCGTCGCAGTCCGAACCGTCCCGTTGGGAATGTTAATTACCACAGTTCTGTTTTCCAAGGGAGTTCCATTCTGCGTCTGAAGTCGACCTCGAAGAACAACTGGATTGTCAAATCCGACACGACGTTCGCTTGTGGTAAACTGGAATTCTACCTCCTCAAACTCGGCGGTCCGAATGTCGGCTATCGTTTCTGAGACGTTTTGGGTCGTACTCTGAATATTAGTACGTAACGGCAATACAGAGATGGTACTATTAGACGCGATGACCGAGTACTGCACCGCGAGTTCTTGACCCAATGGTCCGATGCGATTTCGTAGGATCGATAATTCACGAGCGAGTGTTCGGGAAAGCCTCTGATTGTTCTGTTGCCGTGCATCCCGATAAGCCCTGAGAGTTTCACGATACTCCGCAGATAATTGAATAAATCTTAACTGATTATCAGCTGTCGTGCTCAAAACACGAGTTACGTTGTCATCATCAGTGCCAGTCGTCTCAGCTGCAATGGTATCGTACCGCTCTGCTAGAGCCGGAAACACCTCCTGTACTGCTGTACACGAACCGGTACTCCCGGAATCAATCCTTCTGCCACATTCAACGAGTGTGCGTTCGATACGATCCGTAAGCCACTGGCGTAATCTAGACACATTTTGATCATCTGAAGGTTTGGGAGGCCACTCATGACGGACCTGGGGGATCGATGTCGAGTTGTTCTGGGAAACTTTTGATATCGTTGCGTGACTTGACCGCAGACTTCGCTGTTCCTGTTCCAGCTGTGAGTCCCCTCTAACCAGCCAATTAGCTGATGAAATAGCCACCTGATTGTTAGCGTCAGTGGTTAACACCGTCTGTCCGTCTTCTTGTCCAGATGCTTGTGGTGTCCCTGCAGCCGCTAAATTCGCCGACATCAAAATTGTGATCAAGCCGAACAATACTGTGATGGCCATTGCCCGTGAATTAAATCGACCAACGACACTACTCATTGTCCCCCTCCGCGACTACATTGATTCTTTCTCTTGGATTGTAGTGTTCCCACGGACTTCCTCTGACTATATTCACCACTAAATTTCGAGAAACCGATCTCCAATAGCTCGGCAATCGTCTTGAAATATCCGCAGACAGTCTTATAGATACAGGAGCAATTTTCACTTCTTCCTCCCCAACCATCATTATCAACGTCACTGTCCAATCAGTCAGGACTCTCTTCCCCATCTCCCTTGTTCTGCCACTGTCTTTCTTCAGCCGCAGCACTGCCTTCAGCATCCGTGACACCCTCTAATTCGGCGGTTGGTTCCGGCGCTGCCACAGTCTCGAGTACATTCCGGACGACGGTTTCGGGGGCAATACCACTCATTTCGGCATCAGTTGATAAGACGAGCCGATGGGCTAACACTCGTTCTGCGAGTCGCTTCGGGTCATCCGGAATTACGTATTCGCGACCGCGGATCGCTGCCCTTGCTTTGGATGCGCGAAGCAGTGAGATAGCTGCCCGTGGAGAGGCACCGTACGCGACCTTTGAACTCTCACGCGTTCCCTCAACAATGTCAAGGATATAATCCCGAATTGGGTCGGTCAAGTGGGTTGCCTGAACAGTTTCGCGAGCGGTCGTGATATCTGATGGAGCAACCACAGTCTCGATTTCTGAAGCTCCTATGTCTGGGTTTGCATGGAACTCATCGAGTAATTGGGCTTCAAGATCTCGATCAGGGATATCGACTCGGAGTTTAAGCAGGAACCGGTCTCGCTGTGCTTCTGGGAGGCCGAAAGTCCCCTCCATCTCTATCGGGTTTTGTGTCGCAATAACAATAAACGGCGATGGGAGTTCCTGAGTTTCTCCCTCGATAGTCACCTGTCGCTCTTCCATAGCTTCGAGCAACGCCGACTGTGTCTTTGGCGTCGCTCGGTTGATTTCGTCGGCAACAACAACATTCGAGAAAACGGGGCCTCGCTGTAGGTCAAAGTTACCACTCTGGGCACGGTAGATACGGCTTCCCGTAATGTCGGCAGGTAACAAATCTGGCGTCATTTGAACCCGGCGATACTCAAGTCCTAATGTCTGAGCGAACAGGTTGGCGATTGTCGTCTTCGCCACTCCCGGAACACCCTCTAGAAGGACGTGGCCCTCGGTAAATAGAGAAATCGTCAAACCCTCAAGTATATCGTTGTTCCCAACCAGCACTTGGCTGGTCTCTTCACAGATCGACTCAAATACTGTCTCAGGGTCAGTCATCGTTCTCGTCTTCTCGTCCGTCATTAATCTCTAACTGTTCCATGAGCCTATCGAGCCGGTCCCGATCCCAGCCGTTTCGCTGTGCAATTCCGTTCCGTACCCGTTTCCAAGACGATTTGGGAGTATTGTTGCTCCGGGATACATTTTCTCGGTTTTTCTTTCGAGACCCGATTACCACCAGCCGTGGGACGGCGAGTGCGACCACTCCGAGGAGTCCAATGCCGACGAGGGCCGCGATCGGATCATTGCGTTGGAGTTGGATCGTCGCTTCAACGAGCGGAGGGACATTGCCGCCGTTCGTGTAGTCGAACAGCACCGTCGAGTGTCCCTCCAACAGGGCCCGAGCGAATTCACGGTTCTGTTCGCGGTTAATCATAGCATTGATAAAAACACTTGGATCGGCCACAACAATGGCTTGGCCTGCGCCAATATCTTCTATTGTGGCAACCGGGTATTGTCGCATCGACTCTGTATCGTCAAGACTACCGTTTCGGTTTTCGTCCACGTACGCGAACGGTGAGGTTTCGATAAGGACACGCGACCCGTTGGGCCTAAGGACGGTTCCGTAGTTGAGTGTAATTTGATCGATACCCTCAGTTAGATTTGACTCGACTACCCCAGAAGCGACTGCCAGATTCGGCGTCCGATAAAATCTCCACTCATCCCTAACCGGTCGTCCATTCACACGTGTTCTAGCCCCGATCTGATCAAGAAGAGTATTTGAGTGGGGCCCGAAATCCTCGGCCACAACCAGTGTCCCGCCGTTTCGAACAAACTGTTCGATTTGTGCAGCCTCTGCAGCTGTGTACGCCTGATCCGGAGATAGGACAACTGCAATTGTTGCGTTAGGATCGACCTCGTCGTAGGCGGATATCCTCATTGCGACAAATTGTTCGGCTCCAACCTCGTCAACTTCGCCGCGCAGTTGGGTCGTGCCCTCCCACCCGGGATTGTACGAATCGAAAGCTGAGACCGAAACAGACGCCGACCAAATTCCCGTCACAGCGAGGGCAATGGCCAACCCAATCGCCAGTAGCCGTGGTAAGTTCGCCAGAAGCTTCACTTAGATTACCCCCTGAGGAAGGAGCCGAAATATCCGACGAATCACGATGTATCCCAGTCCAAGTAAACCAATCCCAATTATCCACCGCAACCGACGACGCCAATGTGGCGTGACTCGGAACGGAACTATCAGTTCGACCAGTACAAGAAGGCCGATAAGTGAGACAACAAAAAACAGCTCATACGTTAATGCATCAAAGATGGCAAGCCCAAGCGCCCCAGTGAGCATCCACGCCATATGAGCGTGGACGAATCGGCGGCGTCTTGTGACGGCCATATTATTTCATGTATTCGTGTCAATTTGAAACTGACGGAGTACTATTAGACATTACCAATGTAGTTGCATAGTAGCGATAGCATGGTCCATACTGAAATGTCCTTCATTGAATTTTTGACGCTCGTTTGTGTGAGGGAAGTCGTTGTGGACCAGTTAAGTGTGCGTCCAAAATGATGGCGTCGAAACGTCTTGTATGGACAAAGGGGCGGAGCTACTGTAAATCTCGCCAATACATATTAGTGAATATGAAAAATACTAACTTTATCATCTAGTTTCGCTACTACTTAGTCAACGCCACTTGATGAAATCAGGAATTTAGTGCGGCGAGTAATGCGGTGATCTGAGCATTTATATCCGAAGAGAAGAATGTTGAAGTAACTGATATGGGTGGGACCACGGAATTTACCGATTCGACTGAGGTCGTCGCCGTCGACAACTGCCTGTCGACAACGCTTGACGGCGAGTCGGTCATCTTGCACACTGGGGCTGGAAAGTACTACGGATTCAATGAGGTGGGGACGGATGTCTGGGAATCGCTTCAACAGCCGACGACTGTTCAAGACATCACAAACCATCTCGTCGAAGAGTACGAGGTAAGCTATAATCGCTGTTCTGAGGATGTTAAAGAATTGTTAAGTACACTTCTCGATAAGGATCTCATCCAAATCGTCGAAAAGTAGTATGCCAGATCTAAGAGCTTTTCTTTCACTACCGCTGGGTGACAAAGTGCGTCTCTCACTTTCGGTTTTCCTGTTGCTGTTCATCTGGGGTGGTGTTGTGGTTATGTCGTTCAATCGCTTCCGAAAGTTACTTTTGAAGATAGGAAAAGCAGGATCATCTGTCATTCCCGGATCGCCATCGCCAGGCCGAGTCGCACGGTCTGTTGATTTCGCTGATCGTTCCCTCCCAGGTGACCGGACCTGTCTCGTTCGGTCCTTGACCGCAGAGACGCTGCTCAGAATGTACGGGTACGTACCAAAACACCGAATCGGTGTCGACAAGAATGAGAAGGGTGCTGTTGAAGCCCATAGTTGGATCGAATACAACGGAGCGATACTCATCGGTGATCTCGAAGACCTTTCGCGATTCAAGCCGCTCCCGAGTTTGGATGAGGTGGGCCACCTGTGAGTGGCTTTATTTGTATAACCGACCGCGGAGGTCGTGGCGTTGCACGCGACGAAGTAACCACGATGCTTGACCGCATTTCGCATCGCGGTCCAGATGGAAGTGGTATGTGGTGTGATACCCACGTAGGATTGGGACACCAGCAGTTAGAGACGACACCAGAGTCGAAATTCGACGACCAACCCGTCCGTGATGAGGATCTGGTCATAACTGCCGATGCCCGTATCGACAATCGGGAAGAACTATTCAGGACACTACCCATCTCGACCTCACCGACTGAGACCCCCGATAGTCAGTTATTGTTAGCAGCATATCGCAGGTGGGGTAATCACTGCGTTGAGCATCTGGCTGGTTCATTTGCGTTCGTGATTTGGGATGGAAGTTCGGAGACTCTCTTCTGTGCACGGGATCAGTTCGGCGTCAAGCCCCTATACTATCATCTCGACGAAAATATGTTTGCCGCTGCTTCTGAAATAAAGGCACTTCTGACAATTCCTGATGTGCCTGGGAACCTCAACGAAACGAAAATCGGCGATTTTCTAGCAGGAATGTTTGATGACCTGGAAAACACTTACTACAAGACTATTCAACGAGTTCCGCCCGCCCACGCGATGCACATCGGTGCTGAAGGTCACGAGATATGGCAATACTGGGACCTCAATCCGACTCGAACTATAACACTGGAATCGGACGCAGCCTACGAGCGACGCTTTCGTGAACTGCTGGAACAAGCAGTCCAATGTCGATTGCGAAATGATGGGCAGATTGGTGCAGCCCTTAGTGGTGGTATAGACTCATCCTCGATTACGGTCGTCGCACGTGATCTTTTACCGACAGACAAGCCACTACATACCTTCTCGAACGTATTCGACGATGCACCGAGAAGCGATGAACGCGAGTACATCGAGACAGTTATCGATCGAGACGGAATAGAACCGCACTTCATATCTAAAAAAGTAGGGTCTCTGGTCGATTTGGATGACCTACAAGACTATTTTTGTATTCCCCCACATAACACGATGCACTTCACAAGATGGGAGCGGGCAAAACGTGCCGACGATGTCGGTGTCGATGTTTTACTGGGCGGCGCCCGTGGCGACAATACAATCGGTTACGGTCTTGGACTGTTACCGCAGCTGTTTCTCACTGGCCGCTGGCTACACCTGCGACGTGAGCTTCGATCCATGTGCAATATTCTGGATGCCTCCATGCGGGAAATGTTCGTCAGACATATTCTCACGGAGGTTACCCCTGATTCGGTGAACCGGTTCCGACGTCGTCTCAAGAGACAACCTGTATTACTGGAAAAGGCAAACCCAACGCTTGATTCTGACTTCGTCGATCGGTTTGGACTTGCCGATCGATACAAAGAGTTCAAGTCCAAGCCGTTGCGGCTCACAAACCGGGCCCGAAAAGACCAGCGACGATCCCTCTTGACTGGTGCTGGCGTTGCAACATTTGAGACCACTGACCTAATTCACGCAGCGTTTGGTGTAGAACCGCGGTACCCATTTACCGACACACGGTTGGTCGAATTTTCGCTCGCTATACCACCGACTCAGCAGTTTTTAGATGGATGGACACGCTCTATCGCGCGACGATCACTGGACAACCTACTACCTGATAAGGTACAGTGGCGTCCCTGGAAGACGGTAATGAACGCTGCGTTCCACAACGCCCTAGCTCGCGAAGACGAGCGGTTGCAGCAACTTTTTTCGAATCCGGGACCGCTAGAGAAGTATCTCGATATGGACGAGCTACGCGAACGTTATGATCAGTTCTATGAACATGGGGCTCCACAAGACGCAAATATTCTCTGGCGTGCTCTCTCGTTATGGGTTTGGCTCACCCATCGCCGTGCGGAGGATGATCCCTACTGCGTTTCAAGCCCCGAATCGTAATATTTTCCCAGAGAGGATAGTTTTTTATTGCAGTAATTACAATATTGTAACTGGAGATGGGAAAGGCCTACCAAGTTCCTGCAGTGACGGAACACGGATCAGTCGAAGCAATCACGCAAAGTAGTGAGAAGTGTAGTCCTGGTCATGACGATTTTGAGGATACTACCGGCTTGCAGGGTTCGATCCAGGAATGTGAACCGGGATAAACGGAACAAGACATAATAAAATATAAACCACATTAGTTATCGGTCGGTACTTCGGTAGTGATTATATTTTGGACAATCAGAAGCCAACCGTTAGTCGATTGTTTCTTCGCCTGAAATTATTGAATGAATATCATATTATATGATGTTCTGTTTACCAGAACTGTTAGCAGGTCTTCACATCTTCAGTGACCTGCTCAATAAGCTCCGGTATTCGTTCGAAATTCTTGGGTCGTTTTATACGTCGGATCTGTGCCGTCTCAACTATCTCTGAGCACTGCTGAAAGTGATCTCGTTCAGTTTGTGTATCGGCGAGTAATCCGTGTGCATAGGTTTGTGAGACAAGAGAAACGAACGCCTCCTGTCCAGTACATTGTTCTATGGTAAGCCCCTCGTCTTCCTGAAGTATGTAACAGCCAGCCAGCGGTGCTGGTGCTGGGGCATTACCGGTCGCGTGATAGCATTTGTTCGGCCCCCAGTCGTCCTCATATCTGACAGTATCTGTGATTCCTAAAGCTTCCGCAGCTTGCGGATCCAGCCGGAGTTGTGGGACTCCTGGTAAAACTACAGGTCCCTCATGGTCAAACCGAATACCGACAACGTCATCTTCGAACAAACCGTTACCTCCAGTATAAAAAGCAGCAGCAGTCGTCGATTTGCCGGCCCCGCGGTCACCAAGGAAGACCGCCCCTTTGCCGTCGACAGAGACGGCACTTGCATGGAGAACAAGTAACCCTCGTTGGTGACAGAGGACACCTAATATCTCGCTCTCAATGAGTCGGCGAGTGATCTTTTTTTCTATGATCCCATCATGATCTGGATCAAATAGAATTTGAGCACCGTTCTTGATAAGGAACGAACCGATTGAGTCGTACGATAGGCGGCAGATTCCTGGTTCAGCCTGAATTCGTCTTCGGCCGGTACCTCCTTCAGAGTCCGGCACGGGCTCAACCTCCGCGCTGCGAATCGCCACATCGATAGTCGCTGTTTCCGGTTCAACAGTCGGCAGTTCCGGAAGTTGGAACTCCGACTCAACGATTAGATCGTAAGTTGAGTAGTAATGCATTGTTCAGGTTGATCCGTTATCTCATCTCTTGTGACTGTGTTGCATAGAGATCTGCGTAGATCCCCTCACTCTCAAGTAACTCCTCGTGAGTGCCGACATCAGTTATCGACCCCTCAATAAGTGTGTAGATACGGTCAGCATCGCTAACTGTCGAGAGACGGTGGGCGATACTTATCATCATATACTGGTCTTCCATACCAGTAATATTCTCATGGACTCGCTGTTCAATGTTGGAGTCGAGATCGCTGGTTGCTTCGTCAAGAATAAGAATGTCGGCATCTTTTAGAAGTGCTCGCGCGATTGCCACTCGTTGTTTCTGGCCTCCGGACAATCGAACACCATCCTCGCCCAGATCAGTATCGTACCCATCAGGTAATTCGTCTATAAATTCAGACACCTGGGCAATCTCACAGACGCGTTCAATATCCCGTAGCGATGCATTACGGTTGCCGACTGTGATATTTTCTTTGAGTGTTTCGTCAAAGATATAGGGGTTCTGTCGAATCACAGCAAGACGGTCCCGCCACTGTTCGACATCAAATCGATCAATCGGAGTCCCATCGGCGGTAATACGACCAGAACCAGGTGATTGAAGACGCCCGACTAGCGAAACAATAGTCGATTTCCCAGCACCCGATTGGCCGACAAATGCAATATGTTTACCGCGCTCAACGGAGAAGCTAACAGATTGTAGTACCTGTTCACCCTGTCCATACGAGAACGAAACATCTTCGAATGTCAGAGTATCGACCGAGGTTACCGCCCTGGTACCATCCATTGCGGGATGCGACATTGATTCTAACTCCTGAATCCGATTTTGGACACGTACAATATGAGGAAGCGAACTGTTGAGTTGATATACGAGGCTGTTAAGTTGGGTCACTGTCGGCGAGAGACGATAGACAGCAAACAGGAAGACACCGATTTCTGCAAGAGAAAGCGAGGTGAACTGAATTCCAATATAAATGAGACCGAAGACAACAAGTGCGTTAGAAAGTTGGTTAAGGTTACTCAGCGCAGTTCGATTGCGACTGAGTTTGACGTTCGATTGGTAGAATTTATCTAATATTTTGTCCATACGATCAATCAGTTCCGGGCGAAGGTTGAACAAACGAACGTCCCGCATCCCCTGAATACTGGCCTGTGATATCGTCTGAAACTGGGTATTAGCATCAGCGACATCGTCACCGACACTATAGGCTGGTTCAAGAACGTACCGGACAAATAGTGAGCTCGCACTCAGAGCGACCAAAGCAATGAGTGTTAAAATTGGAGAGAGAACAGCAGCAATCACTAAATAAATGAGCCCACGTAGTGCATTCTCAAGAACACTTACCGTTCCAGAAATGATCGAACCCGTTCGTCGCGTTTCGGTAACGAGACTATTGAGAAGATCGTCTGATCCCTGTTGATCAATGTACTCAATTGGTGCATACGAGAGTGCCTCAAACAAACGTCGGCGCATTTCCCGTTGATACCCCGTAGTGAGTATCGCCCGTTGCCAGCCGACGACAAAACTCGTCACGTAACGGAATGTCATGACTACCGCAACACCTGCAACGAGATATTCGAGCGTGAACGGCACCCCGGCAAATCTATAGGCCTGAACAAACACTTGCAGGACCCCATCGGCTTCTGTCGGTGGTGTTGAAGATTGTGCAAATTCGATAATAGGGAGAATAAATCCGACACCGATACCTTCGAATAGAGCAGTAATTATACTCAGTCCAATGATGACACTCCCGAGGGCTGGCCGGAACGAGGCTGCGTCACGGAGTATTGCCAGCTTTTGATTGAACCCAACATCCGGTTCTTGCTGTTCCGTTCTCATTTTCCGTACCGTTTCTCTTTTTATATTTCAGCTGCAATGGTATAATTGACTTGATTCATATCGAATTTGCCTGAGTGAATTAATTACAATTCTAATCGATGGTGAAAGAATTCTTGGCAGACAATTCCCAGTCCAATTCAGATGGGGGTGTTGTTGGACACAAGCCAGTGAGACAGTCGTGGCTGTGTGCGGAGCAAAGTGAGTCCGAAGCGGAGGGTGGTGGGTCGTGGCCAGTCTATAGTAACCGTTAGAACTTTCTGCCCACAGTGTGTTGCAAGAGATAATGGATCATCTCGACGAGATCTCCGTCGAGGAACTGCAAGATGCCCTCGACAACGTAGACGAGAAGAAGCCGACACAGCGACTCTTAGCGGCTATTGCGTACAAGAACGGTGTTACGCAGAGCGAGCTAGCCGAGTGGTACGACGTTCAGCGGCGCACAATCTATAGCTGGCTCAAGCGACTCGACACTGACGAGTCGCTTGAGCAGGCTGTATCTGATGATAAGCGAACTGGGAGAAAACGAAAACTCCCAGAATCACAGCAAAAAGAATTCGAAGCAACTGTTCACGAACCA
>NZ_FOCX01000099.1 GCF_900110215.1 Halorientalis persicus
ACACCACCATCGAAATGAATTGCTCTCCTGCTAGTATCACTCTCAACCAGCTTCGATATGAGGACACCACCATCGAAATGAATTGGGAACTGGCGGGAGTTGACCACCTCCCCTGCGTGGTGGGGGGATCCCGATCGTTGGAATAATAATTGATTTTGACGTGGTCTCTTCCCTCGTGCACCGAGCGAGAGAGGCTTCTCAATCAGCACCCCACCCACACCATCATCGAAATGAATTCGTGTAATCCTCTATCCCAGAATTCTCTTATGGGATTTATTCAAACTTGATGGCACAATATATCGAGATGAAATCCTCCGATTACAACCCTAAATAGCTGCCTTAGCCACTTTACACGGTCAAAAACACCTCCAAGAACGATCTCTCTAACAATTCATTTCGAACATGGTGTGTGTGAGTTCCCTCTATCTAGACTTCTTTTTCTAGTACAATTCATTTCGAATGTGGTGTGTGTGAGCTGCCTTCTAGTAATCTTTCAGGATTGCATTATTTTTATTAGTAATACGTCTAGCGGCCAGCTGTTGAGACTAGTCGGATTGGACTGCACGATTTGCCTTTCTACCACTTCTCGACTCTGTCCCGATATGCCGGTCGATCACTCGTTTGGCCTCCTTAGCTTTGTTTTTCCAACCGTAGCCGTCACCGTTACCGGGACCTTCGTACACGTGTCTCTTCTTCTCGAGAACCTCTTTGGGCGTGGTTTCTTTGAACCCGCCACGTTCCCACGCACCGGTTTCGTACAACCAGTCGATGACGCGCTCCTTCGTTTCGTGCCACGAGAGGCCGCGAGCTTCGTACCAGGCGACGAGTGCGAAGATCGCGTTGTCGTGGGCTCCTGGAACGGAGCCGTGCTTGAAGATCGTGGCGAGAGGGTCGTACTGTGGGTCAACTGGGTCGTGGGCCTCGTCTAGCGGGACCAACTCGAAGACGCCGTCGCCGTCCATCTCGACGAGTCCTGCAGAGAGCAACTCGGCGAAGGCGTCGTTATGGAGGTCGGACCACTCACCGTCGGCCGTGTCTCTGAGTTCGTCTCCCGGTGCTGGGCTGACCATCAGTCGGGAGATGATATCGATATAGGCCTTCTCGACGTCGGCTCGCGATGCTGTATTGTGTGAACATTGCGGCTCGTGTCCGTTTGTTTCGCCGCAGTCTGGGCAGGGATATCTCTCGTACATAGATAGAATCGGCTATTTGGGTTGCATAACCGCAACTCAAAATAGTGGCTGCGAACGGATCTGGGCGATCTAGAGTGCCGTTGAGACGGTCTCGTCCACGTAGTCGCGGTAGTCTCGCAGGAGTTCTTTCCCTTCTTCGGTAAGGGTGTAGGTGTTCGTGCGCTTGTCTAGTGCTTCTTTTTCGAGGAGTCCGGATCCGACGAGGTCGTCGAGGTTGGGGTAGAGTCGGCCGTGGTTGATCTCTTCGTCGAGGCGCTCTTGCAGCTGGCGCTTGATACCGAGACCGTATGGCGTTTCGTCGCTGTTCTCTAGCCGAGCGATAGCGAACAGCGCTTCTTTCTTGAATGCGGACAGATCTTTTGCCGATACATCGCTTGCCGATTTCGTGTCGTGCTTACTCATAGGTGGGGTGGGGTTTTCGAGCCGGGACTACGACTGTCCGGCTGGGGAGTTCGCACAGCCACAATTTCTTATCATCTTACCTGTTTCAATCTTCTGAACTTCAGATTTCGTCGGATTCGAGGGCCGTCACCGAATCATCGCGTACGAACTCGTTCTGAATTCCGCCCTTGAACCGCAGGTGGTGAATGCGAACACAGGCTTGGTTCTTCTTCGGCCCGGTCACCGTTGACCGCCAGTCGAACTCGTAGCCGACCACGATTCGACCGTACTTGTCCA
>NZ_FOCX01000040.1 GCF_900110215.1 Halorientalis persicus
TCTCGAACCGGCAGTTCTCGACGGTCACGGCGGCCTCGTCGCTCGCGTCCCAGCCGCGAGCGCCGACCACCACGTCGCCGTGACTGCTGTCGGCCAGGTCGCAGTCGATGGCCCGTGTGTGCTCGAACCGGCCGATGAATCCACGGTGGCCGCCGACGGCGACGCAGTTACGGGCGAACGAACCCGCCGTGCCCAGTCGGAAGTGTGCGGCCAGACAGTCCGCGGCGTAGGAGTTGGTAATCTCGACTACACCCCCGCCGCCCTCGGGGAGCGGATACTCGTCGGTGTCGGGATAGCCCGGCGTGCTGGCGTAGATAGCGTTGTCGGGCATATCCTGAATGTTCGTCCGGTCGATGCGCAATCGGCCGGCGTGAGCGCGATAGACGTAGATGCCGGTAACGCCGGGATAGGTGTCGTCCGGTGCGCCGTCGGCGAAGTAGAAGTTCTCGATCCGGGCCGCACTTCCCCGATCGACCGACGCCCGGAACGGTTCGGCCTTCTTGTGTCGGTCCCAGATGCCCTCGATCCCGACGTTGCGAACGACCCAGTCGCTCCCGGTCGCCTCGATGTCGAAGGTCGCCCCCTCGGCGCTGATGTCGATCAGCACGTTCTCGAACCGTTCACCGGAACCGATCCGAACCGAGAACTGCGTCTCCGGATCGACGACGACGGACCGGTAGGGTTGACTGCTATCGGTCGCGGCATTCGACACCGTGTCAGCGGTGGTCCGGCCGTCACCGGTCGCGCCACGACCGGAGCCGCGTGAGCCACAGCCGCCGAGACCGACCGCTGCGACCACAGCGGTACCCTCGAGGAATCGGCGTCTGGATCGCTCGTCCATTGTCGGATAGTCGTGCGGGGAATAGTTAGTTCGTTGGTACGCGGCGCGGATCGATCGGGTCCGTCGATTCCGGCGGCGTCGCTCGGCTCACGAGGGAGCTTTGGGGTGGGTGGGTGGTGCCGTCGCGACGACAGTCACGGTGTCGAGCGGAAAGGACTCGGGCGAGCGACGGCCGCCGAGCAGGCCGCGGGCGATCCCGAGCCAGGCGACGACGTACCTGAGCCAGCGCTCGCGCGCACCCGAGACACCTTCCCATGCGGCGTCGACGACGAACATGAGTGCGGTCGCGACCGTCCAGGCGGCGGACGCCGGAAGCGCGACCAGTGCCGACACCACCCCGAGCGAACACCATCCCAGAAACGCCATCAAGTCCCACTTGCGGACCGCCAGTTTCGCCAGCGTCGTCGGCGATCGCAGGTGCTTGCGGGCGGTCTGTCCGATCCCGGTGAAATAATCGTTCTGCCAGCGGCGTCTGACCTCCGAGACGCCGGTCGGTCGTGCGTGCTCAGCGACGACGGCGGGGAGCCGCACCCGCTCGTAGCCGGCCGCACCGGCGCGCAACCCGAGATCGACGTCCTCGTAGCCCCGCAGGAAGGGATCGAAGCCACCGATCTTGTCGAGAACGGTGGCGTCGTACAACATCACTCCGTGGGGTGCCTGGATCGGCCGCGGTGTCGTCGCCCCACACGCGTTCAGGTGGCCGTCGACGGCCGCCACACGGTCTTCTGCGACCAGTGCCATCGCATCGGTGAGCCACCCCCTGGTGAGCTCCGTGTCGCCGTCGACGAAGAGGATCTTCTCGCCGCGGGCGGCCAGTCCACCAACGTATCGCCCGGCCCCAGGCGTCGTGTACGCGTCGTCGTCGATCCGGAGGATCGTGATGGGGTACTCGCGGGCGATCACCACGGTCTCGTCCGTCGAGTTCGAGTCGACCAGCACCACCTCGGTGGAGTCGACTGGCCGACACGCCCGGAGGACCGAATCGAGACAGTCGGCCACGTGGTCGGCCTCGTTCAGCGTCGGGATCACGACCGAGAGCGACGGTCGCGTCGCCGGGTCGTCGGGCCGACGGTCGAGGACAGCGGGAAGTGAGTGGGGCCGGTCGTCCGGGGGCGCCGTGTCTTGCTCGGCCGTCCCGGCCGAGTTGTCGTCGTCAGCCAGTGTCATCGGTCCTCGGTGCCGACACGGACCACTGCGCACCCGATAGTTATGCGTCGTCTTCGCCAGCGGTGGCGGGATCGTCGGGTGGTGACTCCGGCCGCTCCGCGCCCGGCGCCACGTCGACCTGGATCGCCAGCCGTCGATACGCCGACGCTCTGGACGGGTTCCCCGGCGCGTCCCCGCGGTAGAGCAGGACGGCGAGCGTCCGATTTCGGCCGGCCCGGCGCGGCGTGACTGTGACCGTCGGGGCCGCAGTCGCGTTCGGCTGGACCACGACCGCGCGGCGGGCCAGTTCCGTGGGCTCGGCGTCGATTCGGTCGTCGGGGGGAGACAGGAGGGCCACGATCGTGTACTCCCGGGCGCGGGACCCCTGCTGGCGGATCCGCAGGTTGTAGGTCTGACCGCCCTCGACGGTGAGGTCGGTCGGGTAGCCCGCGGCAACCGGGTCGGTCCCGTTCTCGCCGACCAGATAGAATTCGCTCCGAGGATCCGTGTCCCCGCCTTCGGTGGCGATCACGCCGCTGCCGACGAGCAACAGCACGGCGACGGCGACGGCGATCAGGGTTACGACGGTGTACGGTCCGGTCGGGGGATCCGGCGACTCGCGGTCGGCGTCGCCGGTCGTCCGCCGCTGTGTCACCGTCGCCCCGATCGGCGTCCGGACCAGCGCGACCGCGGCCGCAGCGACCGTCAGGGCCGCAACACCCACCAGGACACCCACAGTCGTCAGCCCGACGGAGACCGTCACTCCGAGCGCGACACCCCCGACGAGCGAAACCGAGACTGCGACGGCCAGCACGGACCGGGCGGCGGTCCCGAGGCCGGCCCGGCCGCGACGTGAAAGCACCGATCCGGGGGCCGATCCGCCCTCGTCTGCCGGTCGCTCCCTGGGGAACAGCGCCGCCAGAGCGGCGTAGCCGGGCGTCAGCAGGAAGATCGGCAGTGCGAGCGGGACACGGACCAGCGGCGGGAGCCCGTCCCCGACTGCGAGGACGGCGGCCGCTGCGACCGTGTAGCCGGCGGCGACCAGCACCGCGGTTCGGCGGGAGCAGGTAGAGCCGTGGGCGTGATTCCTGTCCAGTGTCATCGTCGGTCGACGGGTGGCCGGCAGTAGCGCACGGCCCCGATGGTGTAGACGGTGTCTTTGGCTGGCTGGCAGACGGAGTCAGCGGGGACCCTGACGTTGACCGCCGCGCCGTCAGCCATCACGGCGGCCGCGCCGGTCGACTGGTAGCGGCGGTACACCACGTAGTCGCTGGCGATCGTCCCGTCCTCGCCGACCGACAGCCGTGCCGTGTACCGGTCCTGCCAGCGAGTGAACAGCGCGCGGTAGGGCAGGTCGGTCGACAGCGGTGCGTCCGCAGGATGGATCTCGGTGATCGTCCGCGCGGCGGTCAGCTCGGACGCGGTGTAGGCGTACCGGGGATAGGACTCGTCGAACACGGGGTCCTCCGGTGTGGCCTTGTGTTCGACCAGCATCGCGCCCGGAAAGACCAGGGCGAAGGCAACCACGCCCGCCAGCACGGCGCGGCGGGGGAGCGCCCCAGCTAGAAACCGGACGCCGAAGGCGGCGACGACGGCCATCGGGACGTACATGAACGCGTACCAGCGGGCCGGGACGAGCGTGTTGAGGCCAAACAGCGGCATCCCGAGGGTCGCGACGAGCATCAGCCCGATTCCGAAGACGAACGCCACGGGGAGTGGCTCCAGTCGGTCGCGCCGGAGCAGGGTGAACGCGCCGACCAGCGTCACGAGCAAGAGGAGGAGAAAGCCAAGCGAGTCGATCACGGAGACGTGGGGCGGGACCGAGACCAGCGAACCCGGGATCGGCCCGCTGGCCGTCGCCGTGGCGCTCTCGAGACGGAGGAAGCCCGCCGAACGCGCCAGCGTCCGCCGGAAGACGTCGAGCATGGTCGTCAGGAACGAGCCGTCACCGTAGGGCGTCACCGACCAGTTGACGACGGTGATCGTCGACAGGACGGCGAACAATCCGAGGAAGTTTACGGACCGATCCGTCCGGTCGGATCGGGGTAGTGTGGCGTCCGCCCGGTCGGTCACCCACCACCAGCCCTGGACGAGCGCGCCGGCCCCGAGGAAGACGAGCGTGATGAACGTCGAGATCTGGTGAGTCACCACGACGGCGAGGCCGAACCAGAACACGAGCGCGTACGCCGGTCCCCGGCGGTGGGTCTCGCGAGCTGTGACGATCCCGTAGAGGACGGCCGCGAAGAAGACCAGCCCCAGACTCGTCGGGATGATGTGAACCCCCCAGCGGACGACGTGGTCGGCGACGCCGTAGATCGCGACCGCGAACAGGGCCCACCGGGCCGCGAGCAAGCGGCGGGCCGTGACGTAGAGCAGTGCGATCGAGAGTGGCATCACGAGCCCAAGCGTGAGATACAGCGCGGTCCGCAGCGACGTACCGAACGTGTCGGCCGCGACGACGACGAACAGGTGGTACAGCGGTGCAGCGACGTACTTCACGTCCGCCATCCCGTCGAGGCCGCCCGTCGTCCGAATCGAACTGGCGTAGGTCGTGATGTGTGTCCAGGAGTCGATCCCGACGAGTCCCGGCGTCGTCAGTAGCGCGGTCCAGCGGACGATCACGGCGGCGACGAGCAGTTGCGCGACGACCAGCCCCGGCCGCAGATCCGCCTCGGCGGCGAGAAACACCTGGCCGAACACGAGCGCGTAACAGAGCGCCGCGACGGCGTAGAACGGCACTGTCCGACCGCCGGTCGCGGTCCCGACGAACACCATCGCGGCGAGACCGACGAGCGTCCCCGCCCGCAGACAGTGCGTCCCGAACGAGGAGAGTCGCCACGCTTCGGCCGGCACAGCGGCGCGCTCGGTCCGGGTGGCGACGAGGTACAGTCCGCTGGCCCCGCCCAGAACCAGCGGCACGGTCTCGACGAGAATCTGTGACGAGAGGTACCGGAGCGGGAACAGGAGGACTGCGACCGACAGCCCGAGGAGCGCCCCGGCGATGTCCAGTCGCCACTCCCGTCGCCTGACGTTCCACACTGGCCCACTCATCGGTCACCGATGGCCTGTCGGACACTGCACCGCCGTCGTTCGCGTCTTCCCGACCGGGGCGACCCATCGCTGCCGACTGCGCATCCATAGCATGATCGACGGATCGGCTCCGTCGTCACTTTGTTATAGATCGGTTACCAGTTCGATCGATACCGCTCCCTCGATGGTTGCGGTTCGTGGCATCTTCTCTCGCCGACCCGTCGAGGAACGTCCGGTAGCAGTCCCGCGGTGGTCCAACCCACGCTCCCATCTCCAGCGCCTCCTCGATCAGCCGGCGGTAGAGCCGGCGGTAGCCGGGGAACTCGCGGGGATCGAACAGCCGCGGGTGAAAGAGTGTGGTCATCACGGCGTCTCCGTCGGCGGCGGCGTCGAGCAGGGACCGACAGGCCGCCCACGCGGCGTCGAACCGCTCGCCTGGATCGGGGAGGGTCTGTTCCATCAGCGTCAGCGGGAAGACGACGAAGTCGTCGTCGAACGGACGGAGGACGCCGTCGCCATGCAGGAAACCGTACGCTTCGGTCGAGCCGAGGCTGGTGTCGTAGGCGAGTCCGAGATCCCGGTAGTGACGCCACGTCTCGGGGTCGTCGAACCGGAGGTAGTGCTGGCGACCGCCCGTGATCTCGTGGCCGAGCACCGACTCGATACGGGCTTTCTCCTCGGCCAGGCGCTCGCGGTCGCGGGCGGTGTGGTAGGAGCCGTGGAGGCCGACCTCCCAGCCGCCGTCGTCGAGCTGGCGGACGATCCGTTCGATGGCCGGGTCGCGCACGTCGTACCGACCGACGGTCTGTAAGAGCGCCTGGGGATCGGCCAGGTCCGACCGCGGTCGATCGCGGAGGGGTTGTTCGTTCAGGAAGTAGAAGGCTGACCGAACCCCGAGGTCGGCCTCGAGCGTCATGAGCTCCTCGAACTGCCAGTAGGGGTTCCGGCCCGGCAGGAGGTCGCGCAGGTGTCGTGGGTCCCGATCGGCGAGGGCGTAGAACACGGCGTGAACCGGCGTCTTGTACGGGCGATCCACGTCGTGGGTGAGACAGAGTGCGAACGGGTAGTCGGTGTCGGAGATCGCGGTCACGTCGTCACCCCCGGACCGCGTCCTCGACGGGCGCAGTGCCGACCGCTCGTTCGAGTGTGCGGGCGATGCGCCCGGCCGCGTTCCCGTCACCGTAGGGCTGTGGCTTCTCCGAGACCGCGAATCGACGGTCGAGGTTCCGGCGGATCGCGTCGGCATCGGCACCGACCAGCACGTTCCAGCCCGCCTCGACCGTCTCGACCCACTCGGTCTCCTCGCGCATGGTGACACAGGGCGTGTCGAGATAGAAGGCCTCTTTCTGGACGCCGCCGGAGTCGGTGGCGACGCGCTCGGCCCCGTCGAGCAGGCGGACGAAATCCAGATAGCCCACTGGGTCGACGAAGTGCAGCGAGTCGGGGAGGTCCGCGATCCGTCCGGTGGCTGTCAGCGCCGCTCGGGTCCGGGGGTGAACCGGGAGCACGACCGGCTGTGGCGCGTCGGCCAGTCCCTCGACGATGGCAGCCAATCGGTCTTCGTTCTCGGTGTTCGCGGCGCGGTGGACCGTCGCGACGACGTACTCCCCGTCTTCGTGTCCCAGCCGGTCGAGCACTCGCGAGTGCTCGCGAGCACGATCACGGACAGCGAGCAGGGCGTCGTACGTCACGTCGCCGACCTCGTGGACGCCTTCGGTGATCCCCTCCCCGGCGAGGGTCTCGACGGCACGCTCGGACGGGGCAAAGAGCAGGTCCGAGCAGTGATCGGTCAGTACGCGGTTGGTCTCCTCGGGCATCGCCCGGTTGTAGCTCCGGAGGCCCGCCTCGACGTGGACGACTTGCACGTCCCGTTTCGCGCCGACCAGCGCCCCCGCGAGCGTGGAGTTAGTGTCGCCGTAGACGAGCAGTACGTCTGGCGACTCCCGGGTCACGACGCCGGCGAGTTTCTCGATCATCTCGGCGGTCTGTGTCGCGTGTGTCCCCGAGCCCACACCGAGGTTCTCGTCCGGTTCGGGGATCGGGAGTTCCTCGAAGAACACGTCACTGAGTTCGCGGTCGTAGTGCTGGCCGGTGTGGACGAGGACGCGGTCGTGGCCCCCGAGCGCTTCCGAGACCGGGAAGGCCTTCACGAACTGCGGTCGTGCGCCGACCACCGAGCAGATCTTCATCGTGGACCTCCGCGACCGTCCTCATCGGTTCGGGCGTCGCCAGCCGTTCCCGCACGTCGCCGTCTCGATTGCCGTGTTGACAACATCGTGTCGTGACCGCGGCTTTCGTCTGCCCGGTCTTTGTTATGACTTCGGTGCAGTACCGGGCGCGTCCCACAGATACTGTCTAACACCGGAAGCGAGGCCGGAGAGCGAGTCAGGATAGTTGCGGCGTGGTTGCAGGCCGTAGGCGAGCTATAACAAACTTCGCTGGCCACGACGTGTTGACACGTTCTCCCGGGACCGGTGGCGGGAGGAGGGCAGTGAGTATGACACAGATCGAGTCCGAACGAGCGAGGACGGAACCGGCGACGAGTGGGATCACCGAGACCGACCGAACAGTGTTGCGGTGGTTCGACCGCACGCTCACGTACGCACGAGAGCGCTCCTATCGCGGGTGGGACTACGGCGACGGCATGAGCAGTCGGCTGTTACAGGCGCTCCCGGTCGAGAACAGGTGGGTGAACCTGGCGGTTCAGGAGACGATCAAGCGCGCGCCGGTGAACGTCAGGCCCCTGTTTTTGGTCGAACAGCGCCGCAACTACAAGGGGACGGCGCTGTTCGTGATGGCCAACCTGACGGCCGCCCGCCTCCGGGACGACGAGGCCCTCGACTTCGGGGAGACCGCGGCCGTCGACTACCGCGGAGAGGCCCGCCGGTTGGCCGACTGGCTCGTCGACGAACGCCGAAAGGGATACAGCGGGTTCTGTGGCGGTCACAACCACCCGATCCAGTTTCTGGACGGGCAGGGCGAGCCCGAGGACCCAGACGCGGTGTCGACCGCCTACGCGGTGAAGGCGCTCCTGCGAGCGCGAACGCTCGACGAGTCCTACGCCGAGCTCGCCCGGACGGCCGTGGATTTCCTGATCGACGATCTCGACTACCGCCCTGCCGAGGACGGACGCGGTGCGGTTATCGATTACCACCTGAACCACTCGGGCGATCACTACACGATCAACGCCGGGGCACTGTGTGCACGCACGTTCCTCGATATCTACGACGCCTTCGGCGACGAGGAGTGCAAGCGCCGAGCGACGGACCTGCTCGATCACATCGCCGACCTCCAGACCCCGCGTGGCGGCTGGTACTACCGCGACCCACCGTCGGCCTCGCACCTCTCGATGGACAGCCACCACAACGGGTTCGTAATCGAGTGTTTCCAGCGCTACCGGGCGGTGACCGGCTCGGATCGGTACGACGGGACGCTGACCGATGCGCTCTCGTTCTACCGTCGGGAACTGTTCGAACCCACTGGTGCGCCGAACTTCGACGAAGCGAACGCCTACCCCCGAGACATCCACGCGAGTACCCAGGGGGCGCTCGTGTTCACGTACGCCGGCGATCACGAGTTCGCACGGCGGATTCTGGCGTGGGTGTTCGAGCACCTCCACGCCGGCGACGGGGCCTTCTACTTCCGGAGCGAGCGCTTTTTCACCCGTCGCGTCACGCTGATGCGGTGGTGTCAGGCGTGGATGGCCTACGCGATGGCCGAATACCTCGACGCGCGAGGGATGGCATCGGATACTGACCCGTAACCGTACCATAACAAAACGGCCCGTAACAGAAGGTAGCGCCACGGTGCGACACGGAACTGGCAGGCACGTGGATCACAAAGTATGAGCGTCGAAGTACGGGAAGCAACACAGTCGGATCTGGAGCAATGGAACAGCTACGTCGACCAATCACCGTGGGCGGGGCTCTTTCACCGCGACGAGGCGCTGGCCACACTCGCTCGTCACACGGGGTGCAGTCTCACCCGTCTGGTGGGTTTCAAGGGCCAGGAACCGGTCGGGATCTTCCCGGTCTTCGAACTCCGGAAGGGGCCGGTGACTGCGGTGGTGTCGCCGCCGCCCGACGTGCGGGTGCCGTACCTGGGCCCCGCTCCGCTGAACGTCGGGAAGCTGAAACAGCGCAAGGCCGAGCGCCGCCACCGCCGGTTCGTCGTGGGGGCGCTCGACTGGATCGACGACCGACTCGACCCGCAGTACACGCACCTCCGACTCCACCGGGGATACCCGGACCTGCGACCGCTGACGTGGGAAGCGTTCGACACCGATCCCGCCTATACCTACCTCGTCGACCTCTCGGTCGGGCGGGACGCCCTGCTCGATTCGTTCAGTCGCGACGCGCGAACCAACGTCCGTGACGGCCAGGACGACGAGCGCATCGTGATCCGGGAAGGCGGCCGCGCCAACATTCCATTCATCCTCGAACGGGTCAGGGAACGCTACCGCGCGCAAGGCGTCGACTTCCGCCTGCCGACCGCACTCGTCACGGATCTGTACGACGATCTGCCCGAGGGCGCGATCCGGCCGTACGTCTGTCGCGTCGACGAGCGGCCGGTCGGTGGAATCCTTGCCCTGGAGCACGGCGAAACCGTCTCCCGATGGCAGGGGGGTGTCAAGACCGACACCGAGGCAGCCGTCAACGACCTCCTCGACTGGCAGGTGATGACCGACGGCATCGATCGTGGGTGTGCGACCTACGACCTCGTCGGCGCGAACAACCGGCGCATCAACGAGTACAAGGCGAAGTTCAACCCGGAACTTCAGCCGTTCTACAGCGTCGAGCGCGGGTCGACCGTGGTGACGCTCGCGACCCGACTCTACGACCAGCTCCGGTCTGCGTCCGGGACGATTACGCCCGCGAAATGAGATGGAAGGGAGTCTTTGAGCTACCCACCGCTAAAGCGGTGGGATTCAGCGTGGATCCCGGTCGTGGTCCCGACTTATCCACGGACTGGCAGTCGGTTCGTCCGCCGGCTCGGGACTGGGGCGCTACCGGACGCCGCCGACCTCGTCGATACCGAGACCGATCTGGACTACGTGTGGCTCGTCGACGCCGTCGAGCGGATCGTCGACAGACCCGAATCCGCGGTGGCGACCTCCCGGACCGACGAGCAGGTCGGGAGTGCGGTCCCTAGAGGTCGTAGCCCCAGCTTCGGAGGATCTCCTCGGCGTCGTCCAGATGGGCCATCCCGGCGAGGTAAATCGCTTCGCGCGCGTCCGTCCGGGAGAGGTCCACGCCGAGACGGTCTTCGAGCGCCCGTTCGGCGTCGACGGCGCGGTCGTGGGTCTCCCGCTGGACGAACAGCTGGTGGACCTCCGGCCGCTCGTCTTTGACCCGATCACGGCGCAACACGAGCGGGAGTTCGTCGCGACTGAAGCCTTCGCCGCCCGCGCCGGTGGGCTCGTCCTCGCCGTCAGCTCCGGCCGCATCCGCTGGCTCCGCCCTATCCGTTCGGTTCTCGTCCGTGCTCCCTCGCTCACGGTTCGCTCCGCTCTCCGTTCGCGAGTTCGCGGATTCACCCTGTTCGTCCCCGTTCACGGGTCTTTTCTCCCCGTCGGCTGATTCCGCAGACTCGCTTCGCTCGTCCTCGCTATCCGCACGCTCACGGTTCGCTCCGCTCTCCGTTCGCGATTCCGAGGACTCACTACGTTCGTCCTCGCTATCCCCGAACGGATCCGACGCACCGGACTTCATGCGACGACCTCCCGTTCGTCCTCGCGGAGATCACCGGCGGTGAGCTCTACGTCGAACTGCGCCGCGACGAACCGCGCCAGTTCGTCGAACGCGGCCAGTGTCTCCCGCTCACGGTCGGGGCGGTCGTTCGTCGCGACGTAGTCGAAGGCCGTGGTCTGGGCGTCCCAGGCTCCGTTGAGCATCGCCTCGCGGACCGGAATCTGGACCGGCGACACCGGATAGGACACCTTCGAGAGGGCCGCCTCGTACTTGTCGCGCATCCGCGTCCGCCGCACCTTGTTCGGGACGACCGCGACGACACCCACCTCGGTGTCTACGTCCGCCTCCAGGTTCGAGACGGTGTCTTCGAGCCCGCGCAGCGACTGCTCGCCCTTCGGAGACAGCTCCAGCGGGATCACGACGTTTGCAGTGGCGGAGACGGCGTTGTAGACGTGCTGGCCGCCGGTCGCGGGGGGATCGACGATCACCACGTCGTAGGTCTCGGGCACATCGGCGTCCCGGAGCACGCGACGCAACTGCAACTCCTTGACGAACCGACCGCCCATGTCCTGTTCCATCTCCTGGGCGCGCTGGAGGTTCGTCTCCAGACTGTCGAGCATATTGTGGCTCGGCACGACGTCGAGCCCGTGGCTGGTCGTCCGGATCAGGTCTGCGAACTCGCCGTTGGGCCGGTCGATCAGGTGCCGAACGATGTTGTCCACGTCCGGATCGGCGCGCTCCTCATCGACACCGAGGTGGTGGCTCGCGCCGCCGTTCTGGGGATCGAGGTCGATCAACAGCGTTCGCTGGCCGTGACGCTGATGGGCTGCGGCCAGATTGACCGCCAGCGCTGTCTTCCCGACCCCGCCAGCCTCGCTCCACAGCGCGTACGAGATCATATGATATACTGAACAGACCAACCCATCATAAATATTCGTCAGACGTACTGAGCAGACTGAGTAGTAACACTGTGTAGTAATACTGATCAGTATTACTGACCAAGAATACTGATTAGTACTACTACTCAAGTTGACTGACCAACAACACCGATCAGCAGTATCGCCCAGAAACAGCGTCAGCGGGAACGGCTGATCGTTTCGGACAACAGTTCCGGTCCGGATTACTGAGCAGTCGTCCCGGTACGTTCGGGAAGCCCACTACAGGTACTCGTCGAACACCGACGCGAGTTTCTGGCTCACGAGGTCGGCCATGGCGTCCGCACGCGCCTCCCGGCGGGAGCGTTCGTCGAGGTAGTTCCGCTCCGATACGGACGGATCGCTCGACCCCTGTGCGTCGGCGACGGCCGCCGTATCAGCCGTGATCGACGGTCGCTGGGCCCTGTAGAGACGGTACCAGGTTCGCCGCCCCATCTTCGGTTTCGGTGGACCGCCATCGACGGTTACGCCGGCCCGTTCGCCGAGGTCTCGAAGCCAGCGACGGGCGGTCTGGGTCGTGATCGGCCCGCCCTCGGGCGATGGGAGCAGATACCCCGACCAGTCGTCGGACATCAGGCGGTCGATCCGCGCCCGCACGGCATCGACGCCGACGAGGATCGCCACCGTGTTGCGCGTCCGTCGGGCGTTCTTCCGTTCGCCAGCTTCGAAGCTGACGTATGGCGTATCGTCCTCAGGCGGGTCGAGGGCGAGCTGATCGATGTGGAGCTGGCAGGCTTCGACGGGGCGGAGCCCCCAGCCGGCCAGCAGGAGCAACAGGAACCGCTCGTCAGCGTCCGCGTGCGAGAGCAACGCGTCCAGATCGGCTGTCGACAGCGCCGGATGGTCGTACACCGGGCGGCGATCCCAGCCGAACCGCCTGGTGAGGTTCCGCGCGGGATTGTACGTGGCCCGGCCCGTCTCTTCGAGGTAGGTGTACCAGTTTTGGACCGCCGAGACGTACTTTCGTTTCGAAGCGAGTGTCCCGAGCCGATTGTCGAGCACCCGAAAGACGGCTTTCGTCCGGGCAATCTCGTCCGGCTTTGCGGTCTCGTCCAGCAACGGCGAGAGAAGATCCTCGCGGTCGTGGATGTCGCTGTAGGCTCGTACGTACGTTCGCAGGCGCGCGCGACGCGAGTCGACGGTCGACTCGGCCCGGTCGCGATCACGGGCCAGTTCGGTGACGTACCCATCGAGCGCGGCGGTCGTCGGTTCGTGCGACAGTTTCCACGGGTTCGCTTCGCTCCCGTCCGGCGGGAGACCGACCTCCGCGTAGAAATCGCCGGGTGAGAGGTCGTAATCGCGGCGCAGTCGCTCGACGAATCCCGAGTAGTTCGACTTCAACCAGGCGTAGGGCGGCGTCTCGCTCGCAGGATCGACCGATAGATCGTCGTCGGTCGCCATCGCGGGAGCGATCTCCTCGCGATAGAACGAGTCGAACTCCGCCAGTGTCTCGAAGGCGGCGTAACTCGTCATCGCTGACTCGCACTGTCCGCGTGGTCAGCTGTACCGGTCGATCTCACTACCGTCACCGATTATGTCGAGTTGGTTAATTTTTGTGGTGTATTGGTGTCCAACTCAGACAACGAGACAACACACTCTTGGAGGGTGTAATTTCACTCAGAGTGTAAATTGAATGTCGCTATACGTTTTGCGTAGGCCGAAAAGTCCACAGTTTCGGAGGATGGAGTTATTCGGGCCAATATCCGCTCGGCATAACCAATAGTCGACGTTCTATGAGGCAGAGTTGAAATAAATTGAGGCGAGTACGGCCCAGATGTCAAGAAAAACCGTCATCGAACCGGGGCCAGAACAGCGTCGCCACTCACGACTGGGCAGACACGTTGTAGATCATCAACTCAGTCTGCTGGAACCAGCCCTGCACAGACTCGCTCTACGCACTCCCCAGCTGTTAGCACCGGCGCGTAGTCCATCTCCCCGTCAACGCTTGCCTTCAGCAGAAAGTCCGTGAGTCGCCAGATATTGTACAGTAGCACTGCGAACACGAAATAGAATAGTCGAACGCGGTAGTCTTTCGAGGATGTTTTCGCGAGGAAGTCATGCTTGATCGACTTGTACTCGTTCTCGATCTGCCAGCGTCGACTGTACCGCCGACAGAACGTTTCGGCCTCGTCTGGACCAACTCTGAGATTTGTCGCAAAAACAGCTGTGCCATCTCCTTTCGTCGATGGCACGTACAGGAAGCGCATCGGATGGGAGCCCGATTCAACGTCGACGACTGCTGATTCCACGGCTACCTCGTGGTTGTCGTGGGCCATCGTCTCGATCACAGCGGAAAGAGGTGCCCCGCGGTTAGTCTGCAGTTGCGTTCGTCGTGGGACGCGCTTCGTCGCGAAGTTCGCGGACGGCGCTGTAGGAGACGGCTCCGCTGACCAGGAGCGCCGCGCCGAGGATGATCGCGAGGCTCACCGTGTCGAGGACCGGCATCTGGATCGCGTTGCCGACCTCGCGAATGGCGACGGCGACGGCACCCAGCAGGAGCATGACGCCGAAGTAGACCTTGATGTCTTCCTCCTCGACCAGACTCGTCGCGGCCGCGCCGAGGCGCGCGCCGAGCGCGCTCCCGGCCAGCAACGGCACGACGATGCTCAGGTCGACCGCGCCGGACTGGGCGTAGAGGAACGACCCGATCCCGCCCGAGAAGACGATCTCGAACAGGTCGGTCCCGACCGCGACCGGCACCGGCACGCCGATCAGGTAGAACAGCGCGGGCATCCGGATGAACCCGCCGCCCACGCCCAGGAATCCCGACAACAGGCCCGTGGCGAATGCGACGGCCAGAATCATCCACAGCGAGACGGTGAATCCGCCCCGCAGTGACATCATGGGCGGGATGCGGTAGGACTGGATCTTCTGGGCGATGTCGGGGATGTCGGCGTCCTCGACGTCGGCGTCCTCGTCGACGTCGTGTTCGAGGCCGCCGCTGTCGTCGTCGCCACCTTTCAGCGCTTCACGGGTGACGAATGCACCGATACCACCGAGCAGGAGGACGTAGGCGACGCTGACGACCGAGCCGGCCAGCCCGATGTGCTGGAGGTACTCCAGGCCGATCTTGCCGACCTCGATCCCCGCAGTGGTGCCGGCGATCATCAACACGCCGAGTTTGTAGTCGACCTGCCCGAGGTCACGGTGTTTCAGCGTCGCGATCACCGACGTCCCGAAGACGAACGCCAGGCCGGACCCGACCGCCACGTTGGGTTCGTAGCCCATCACCAAGAGCGCCGGCGTCACCAGGAACGACCCACCCATCCCAAAGAACCCGAACAAGATCCCGATCAGCAGGCCGAACCCGGTGAACGTTCCGAGGAGGACGACACTTATACCGAACAGTTCCATCGTCATTCACCTCGCAGCAGGCCAACGACATACTCACCGAACGCCTGTTCGAGCGCACCGTATCCAACGTAGAGGACGATCGCCTCGATCAACACGATGCCGATGAAGGCGGCTGCCTGCGCGTTTCCGGACAGGGAGTCGAGTCCAAACATGATGGGTGGGTGAGAATATTTTCAGTCGTCAGCGACGGCGCTCTCGGATGTGGCGGCACACCGGTTCGGGCCGAGTTCGAGTTCGGTCTCCTCGTCTTCGTCTTCGGGCTGGTACTCACCGGCGTTGGTCGCGATGACCTGTTCGTAGTTCGGCGGCTTCGACGGGAGGTTGTCGAACATATGCTCGACGAACTCGTCTTCGGCCATCCGGAGGATTTCGTTGTTCTCCCAGATGTAGCCGACAGTCGAGAACATCGGTTGCCCGGGCGTCACGTCGATGTACTCCCCGTCGTCGGTGACTGAGAAGTGCCCGGGCAAGATCTTCACGTCGTTGGACTCGGTCATGATGACCTTGTGGAGCGTCTCGTACTGGACGCGCGCGCCGTCGCGGGCGTCCTGATCGGCGAACTGGAGTTCCGTGCGGCCGATGGACTCGACGAAGAGGGTGTCGCCGGTGAGCAGTGCTTCGTCGTCGACGAGGTACGAGGTCATGCCCGTGGTGTGGCCGGGCGTGTGGACCGCCTTGATCTCTACGTCCCCGAGTTCGACGACGTCGTTGGGCTCGATGGGGTAGAACTCGAAGTCGGGGTCGCGCGTCTCCGCGGGCTGTCCGAGGTGGTATGGCACGCCGAGTCGGTCGGCGAGTTCCCGCCCTTTAGAGATGTGATCGGCGTGGATGTGGGTGTCTAAGACGCGAGTGACTTTCAGCCCGTACTCGCTGGCGGCGTCGAGGAACTCGTCGGTTGCGCGGGTCACATCGACGAGCGCAGCCTCGCCAGCACTTTTCGAGCCGACAACATATCCCAGACAGCCCTTCGAGCGGCGCTGGAGTTGCAGGACGACGAGGTCGTCGTTGCTGGTGGCGATCGGCACGGTGTCGTACACCAGGCTCCAAGCTTCCATGCCACCCTCGACGGTCTTGACGTCGTGAGCGTGGCCCTCGCGTTCGAGGAACTCGGCGAAACTGCTCGCGGAGTTTCCGGTCGCACAAATGGTGATGACCGTGTCGCCCGCGTCCAGTTCGTCAGCGTCGAACTCGCCGACGACCCCGCCGTCGTCGCCAGAGAACTCGACATTCTCGGCCCCGGCGATGTGCCAGTCCGCGAAACTGTCCGGCGACCGGGTATCGTAGAGGACAAAGTCCTCGTCGGCGTCGATCATGTCGCGCAACTGTTCTGCCTTGATTGTCTCGACCATCGTCACCGTATTGTACCGGTAGCCCACGTAAAACGGTTCGAGCGGGGAGGAAAATTGCTAGTAGAATATGGCGCATCGACCGAGACTCGAGAGTTGCCGAAATAACTTCCGGTACTCAAAACGGTTGTCACGGTATGAGGGCCCACATCTGGTCGGCCGAACGTGACACTGACGCCGACGGTACCAGTAACGTCTTTAGGCCAAACCCGCTAGAGAGTCTTGCAAGGACAATGCAAACTTCAGACGTCGAGGAGGCCCTATTAGACCTCCCGCCGAGTTCAAAGTTCATCTACAAGACGCTGTCGCGGGAAGGGTCGATGACGCTGAAACAGATCACTGAGGAGACGCTACTCTGCTCGCGGACCGCCCGATACGGCCTCACGAAACTCGAAGATGAGGGGCTGATCGAAGAGGCTCCGGCCCTCCACGACGGACGCCAGACCTGTTACAGCATCAGCCACCGGTCGCTCGGACAGGACCGTACCGGCTATCCAGAACAGGTCCTCGTACGGCCGGACAGCGCCTACGAGCGACTCGACGAGTTCAAGCGAGACGATCCGAGCTTCCGACTCGTTGAGGTCTCGACCGAGTACGACGAGGGGCACATCCCGGGCGCAGTCGAACTCGACCCGCGAGCGGACTTCTCCGACGCCGGCACGCGGACGATTCCGGACGCCAACCGACTCGAAACGCTACTGGGTGAGCGAGGCATCACACCGGACAGCACGGTCGTCCTCTACAGCGACGAATTCAACGAGTTCGCCGCGTTCGTCTACTGGACGCTGAAGTACTACCGGCACCGGGACGTCCGTCTGCTCAACGGCGGGAAGTATTACTGGACGGAGAACGGCTTTCCGACGACCGGATCGACACAGTCGGTGACGCACGTCGAGTATGACGCCCAGCCCCCGAACGAACACGTCCGGGCCTACCGCCAGGACGTACAGGACGCCCTCTCGGAGGACGTCGCAATCGTCGACGTCCGGGCACACGAGGAGTACTGCGGCGACGTGGACGCCCCCGCGCGCGCCAGCGGCCACATACCGCGGACGGTCAACATCGAGTGGGAGAGTGTCGTTCGGGAGTGTGGCCGGTTCGAACACCCACGGGCATTGGAACGACCGTTCGCCGAGGCGGACATCGACGAGGATGACGACATTATTGTCTACTGTAACGTCGGTGAGCGTTCGGCGCTAGTGTGGTTCGCGCTCTCGGAACTGCTCGGGTACCCGAACGTGACGAACTACGACGGCTCCTGGACCGAGTGGGGCAACCTTGTCGACGTCCCCATCGAGACCTGTGATGTTGAGGAGGAGTGAGCGACCTACAGCACCAGACAACTGTCGACCGTGGCTAGACCGCCTTTCTTGACGGAGAGTAAGTCATCCCAAGTACTCGTCGCCTCCCGCACGTCCGCGGGTGTTTTCTACCGTTTCAGTCGTCTTTAGACGCTAACGGGGCGATTCCCGACGGGTCGACCACCGGGAGAGTGGGCCGACCGTCGCCATCTAGCAGTAACTTTTTCCGCGGATTCGCGCTCGCGTCGCAGTCCCGAACATTGTCTCGGCTACCTCAGCGTTCAGGTGTCACACCACACAACACAGACTGTCTATGGATCACATAGTCGTACTCGGTGCCGGCGTCGGCGGTACGATGACCGCCAATATGCTTCGCCGCCGCCTGGATCGCACCGAGGCCGATATCACCGTCGTCGACAAGAGTACAGACCACGCGTATCAGCCGTCGTTCTACCTGCTTCCGTTCGGGTACATGGAGCCCGAGGACCAGTTCCGGGACGTACGCGGCCTACTCCATAGCGGCGTCGAGTTCGCCCACGACAAGGTCACCGGCGTCGACCCCGAGGAAAAGACCGTCGCGCTCGGGGACGGCACCCTCTCCTACGATTACCTCGTCGTCGCACTAGGCCACCGACTCGCGCCCGAGACGACCCCCGGTATGCTGGAAGGGTGGGAGGAGACCGATGCCGTCTACCCCTTCTACCACTTCGAGGCCGCGATGGGGCTGCGCGAGGCCCTCGAGGACTTTGAGGAAGGGACCTTCGTCGTCTCAGTCCCCGACACGTCGATCAAGTGTGGGGGCGCGCCGCTGAAGATGACTATGCTCGCCGAGGACTACTTTCGGCGTCAGGGCGTCCGCGACGACGTCGAGGTCGTCATGACCAAGGGCAGCGATGCCGTCTTCGGCGTCTCGCCCTACCGCGAAAAACTCGAGGAAATCTGGGCGAAGCGGGACATCCACGCCAACCTCGGGTTCGAGGTCGAGGAGATCGACCACGAGGCACAGGTCATCCACTCGACGGACGGCGACACACAGGCGTACGACCTGTACGCGCCCGTCCCGCCCCAGTACGGACAGGAGGCACTGACCGAGAACTCGCCGCTGACGGACGGTGAGTACGTCACCGTCGACGAACACACCCTCCAGCACACCGAGTACCCGGACGTGTTCGCGCTCGGTGATGGGGCCGACACGCCAAACGCCAAGACGGCGGCCGCCGCGCGCAAACAGTCCCACGTCGTCCTCGACAACCTCACGGCCCACATGGATGACGAGCGCCAGACCGCCGAGTACGAGGGGTACGCGGCCTGTCCCTTGCTGACAAAGAAGGGCAAGGCGATGGTCGCGGAGTTCGACTACGAGGAGAGCATCTCCGCGCCCATCGAGAGCCGGGTGAACTGGATCATGGACGTCAACGTCCTGCCCAGTTTCTACTGGGACACCTGGCTGCGCGGCTACGACCCACTTCCGTAACCATGGCGAGTGACCACCAATCCGCCGACACGACCGTTTCGTTCGACGACGAGTCGGATCTGGCCAGCGCCATCGACGAGAACGAGGCGGAACTCGCGGAGTTGCTCCGACAGCTCGCGGTCGCCGAGGAACTCGCCGCCGACCTGGCTCCGGAACTCCGCGAGAGCGTCCGGGAGAACCGCGAGCCGATCCGGGAGCTCCGCATGGCCGTCGAACGCGAGGAGGCGTTGGTCCTCCTTCAGCGGGTCGGCCAGGAGGCGGACACGCTCGTCGAACTGCTCGACGTGCTGGCGGCCTCGAAGGACCTCGCCGACGATCTCGTGCCGGAGCTGCGAGTCGCCATCCACGAGAACCGCGATGTCGTCGAAGGGCTCCGGATGGCCGTCGAACGCGAGGAGACGCTCGTATTGGTCGAACGCATCGGCGACAATGCCGACACGCTCGCGGAGTTGCTCGACCTGCTCGACGCGACCCACGACCTCGCCATGGACCTTGCGCCGGAAGTGCGCGACGTGGCCCGGGACAACCGGAACGTCATCCGCGACCTCCGGATGGCGGCCGCGGGCTTTGCGGACGCCCACACCGAGAACGACGTCGAGATGTACGAACTCGGCCGGAACGCGGGCAATATGATCGCGCTCGTCCAGACGTTGGGCGACCCACAGGTCACCGACGCCATCGACGCCACGGTTGAGGGTCTCGCAACGGATGATCCCAAACCCGTGGGATTCTTTGGCCTCTTTCGGGCGCTGTTCGACGCCGATGTCAGGCGCGCGCTCGGCCGCCTGCTCGCCGCTGCCCGGGGCCTCGGGAGCTTTCAGGAAGACACCGAGGACTGAGACGGTACAGAGTGGTCCGGTCGCGCGGATTCGCGTGATCGGACGCGAAACGACGTACTGCGACTCGTCTGTGCCGACGACGGATCCACACCACGGTCAGTGGTCCGCCGCCAGAAGTACCGGAAATTATGTTTTGTTTCTTCTGATATCAGTTTTAGATGGGAGAAATATAGTTTGTAGAGTGCGAGCTTAGTATGACGGCGACCAATCAAACGATAGGATGTCACAGCCAGAGACTGCCACGAACGACGCGCTGACCGAGACACCGGGCATTGGCGACCAGTTCCCGGAGATGACGGTCGAGACGAGCATGGGCGAACGGACGTTGCCCGACGACTACGAGGGGCAGTGGCTCGTACTGTTCAGCCACCCGGGCGACTTCACGCCCGTCTGTACCTCGGAGTTCGTTGCCTTCGAGCAGCGCCGCGAAGCGTTCGAGGAACGTCAGACGGAGCTGCTCGGGCTCTCAATCGACCGCGTCCACTCACACATCAAGTGGACGGAGTGGATTCAGGAGAACCTCGACGTCGACATCCAGTTCCCAATCATCGCCGACGACCAGGGGACGGTCGCCGAACGGCTCGGTATGCTCCACCCTGGGGCAGGGACCGCGACCGTTCGCACCGTCTTCATCGTCGATCCGGAGGGAACGATCCGGCTGCGCCTGACCTACCCGATGGAAATCGGCCGCAACATCGACGAGATTCTCCGGTCGCTGCGTGCGCTACAGAAGAGCGACGCCGCCGGCGTCGCCGCCCCGGCCGACTGGCCGGAAAACGAAACGTTCGGCGACCGCGTCCTCCTGTCGCCGCCCGGGACCGAAGCGGACGCACGGACCCGGAAAGAGCAGGCTGCCGACCGCGAGGACACCGAGTACTACGACTGGTGGTTCGTGACGCGCGAGCAGTGACGCGCCAGCGGACCGCGTCGGCACGCTGACACACGCCCGCCGTCGAACGGCCTCCGAACCCACAACCCTCAATCTCACCCATGATCGACCCAGTCATCGCCAGCAGACTCCAGTTTGCGGTGACGACGATAGTCCACATCATCTTCCCGGTGATGAGCATGGGGCTCGCGCCCTTCCTCGTCTATTTCACCTGGAAGGAGATACGGACGGAGGAACAGGTGTACGAACAGCTCCGGGCCTTCTGGACAAAGATTTTCGCCATCAGCTTCGTCGTCGGCACTGTGACGGGGATCGTACTGGAGTTCGAGTTCGGGACGAACTTCGCGGCGTTCTCGACGGCGGCAGGCGAGCTGTTCGGCGGTCCACTCGCCATTGAGGGGATGATGGCGTTCATGCTCGAGGCGACGTTTCTGGGCATCTTCGTGTTCGGTCGGGACGAGGTTGGCGACCTGCTGTATATGCTGTCTTCCATCTTCGTTGGCCTCGGAACGTGGCTGTCGGCGGTCTGGATCCTGATCGCCAACTCTTGGATGCAGACGCCCCGGGGCTTCGAGGTCGCACGAGAGAGCGGGCAGCCAGTCATCTCGCTGGTCGATCCGATCGCGGCTTACGCCAACCCCCGGTTCCCATGGATGTACGTTCATATGCAGAGCGCGGCCGTGCTGTCGGTCGCGCTATTCATTACCGGCGTGGCAGCCTACTACGTCTGGACAAACCGTGATACACAGTTCTGGCGTAAGACGATGAAAGCGGGGCTGGCAGTACTGTTCGTCACTGCCCCCTTCCAGGCGATCCACGGCGACGCGTACGGTCGCCACGTCGCCGAGACACAGCCCCAGAAGTTCGCCGCCATGGAGGCCCAGTACGACACTCACTCCTCGGTCGGTCTGAAGGTACTCGCGTTCCCGACGAGTCTGGAGGACATCACCGACCCCCACGCCGAGGATCTGTTCATTGTCGAGATACCGTTCGTCGCGTCGCTGCTCGCCAGCGGCGGCGACCCAGGCGCGGAGATCACCGGGCTGAACGACATCCCTGCCGAGAGTCCGCCGGTCGCCATCGTGTTCTGGGCCTTCCGAGCGATGGTCGGCCTGGGGATGTGGTTCATTTTGCTGGCGTTCTGGGGCGGGTACCGCTGGTTCCGGGGCGAACTGTTCGAGGACGATATGCTGGCGAAGGCCCTAGTCGGGTCGTCGGTGCTGGGGATCGTCACCGTCGAGCTGGGCTGGATCGTCACGGAGGTCGGTCGCCAGCCGTGGGTCATCCAGGGCGTGATGAAAACCCACGCCGGCGTCTCGCCGGGACTAACCGGCGCTGAGGCCCTCGCCACGCTCGCCGGCTTCGTCGGCGTCTACAGCGCCTTACTCGTCCTCTACTGGTACGTCGTCGTCAGGCTCATTCGGGAGGAGGCCCCGACGCGACCACCGACCCTCGAACGCGACACGCCCGGTGCTGAGGAGGTCGTCCCGAACGATGACTGATCTGGTCGTCGCGACGACGTTCGGCCTGGCCGACGGGCCGCTCTTTGGTCTCCCGTTGGACCGGCTCTGGTTCGGGCTCGTCTTCGCCGTCTTCGGGACCTTCCTTTTCCTTGATGGGTTCGACTTCGGCGTGGGCGCGCTGTTCGCAACGCGGGATGACGAACACGAGCGCGAGCAACTGCTCGCGGCTATCGGCCCGTTCTGGGACGGCAACGAGGTGTGGCTGGTCGTCTTCGGCGGGATGCTGTTCGCGGTCTTTCCGGCGGTATACGCGGACCTGTTCAGCCGCCACTACCTGCTGATGTTCGCCATCCTCGGGGCGCTCATCCTGCGGGGTCTCGCCCCAGAGATGTACGAACAGCGCCACGACGACGCCTGGCAGCGCCGCTGGGGGCAGGCCTTCGTCGTTGGGAGCATCACTGCGCCGTTCTTCCTGGGCGTGTTCGCCGGGAACTGGCTGTTCGGCGTCGCGGGCGTCGCGTCGCCCGCCAGCGTGCTCGTCGGCCTCGCCGTCGTCGCACTCACCGTCGTCGACGGTGCCGCCTACCTCGGACTGAAAACGCGCGGCGACGTTCGACTCGAGACCCGGCCGCTTGGCCACCTGGCACAGCTCGCCTACCTGGTCCTGGCGGTCGCCGCGCTGGTCGTCGGCAGTCGCTCGGCGTCTCACGTCACGCTCCTCTCGCTGCCGACCCTGGGGCTGGTGGGACTGACGATCCTCCTGGCCGGCGTCCACGTCCTCGCCGGTCGGGCCGACCGGCACTACCTCGCGTTCGCGGCGGTCGCGGCCCAAGTGTACGGCCTCGTGGCGCTCGTCGCGACGCTGCTGTACCCACAGATCGACCCCGCGACCGGCCTCACCGTCGAGGCGGCGATCGTGTCGACGCTCCCGCTGAATCTCTCGACGATCGGCGCGGGGTTGCTCTTGCCACTCGTCGTGTCTTACTTCGTCGTGCTGTACTCGGCGTTCAGCGGGCCCGTCGAAGACGAGGAGTCCTACGCGTAGGTCGCCCTACGCGTTGTGCCACTTCCGGTAGAACCCGAGGCTGAAAAGTAACAAGACCAGACCGATCCCCAGATCGCGGAAGAAAGGGCCCAGATCGCCGGTGCGCAGTAGCTGGAGCAGGCCGACGCCGATCAGAAAGGAGATGACGACGCCCGAGAGGAGCAGCATCCACGTCGCCACGTCAGCAGACGCGTTCTCAGGCACAGACAGACACCTCCGGACCGCGGCGGCGAGCGGTACCGTCGCTCCCGAGTTCCCATTGGGAGCAAACTGTCGCCCGCGTATCGTCTCGCTTGAACATAGGTATCCAACGGGACAGACGCTGAGAAACGTGTCGATCAGTGCGTCGCAGCTTCGGGCGAGAGGCCGATGCCGGTCAGCAACACGCCGGCAGCGACAAGCAGCCCCAGTCCGAGTGCCGTGACGACATCGCCGAGGCTGAGCATCCAGACCGCTGCGGTCAGGCTCACGAGGACGAGTAGCGCCCCAGCCACGAACAGGGGCGTGTCGATCCGGTCGAACGTGTCTGTCGATTTAATACGTTGACTCACAAGCTACAGTACGCGTCGTCGACCCAAAAGGGGTCGCCAGCGTGCGATTATTGACCGTTGTAGCCGCACCTTCGAAGATACCGGAAATAATTTCGAGGTCGGGGCATTCCGGCGGTGTCGGCACGTTCCGTCGTACTGGCGGGCTACTTCGGCAGGGTCACACTACCAGCGACCAGGCCAGGACGACCGCCGCGCCCCCGAGGACGGCGCTCAGGGCGGCGTGTCGGCGGAGTCGGTCCTGGAACTGGTGGAGGTCGCCGTCGTGGGCCGCGGCGTCGACCGGGCACGTCTCACTGCCGGTGGTACACTCTGGCAGTAGATCGACGGCGACGTGGAGGAACACGCCGGCCGCGACGCCAAACAGGAGCCCGCGAAGTTCGCTCCCCGGCGAGAAGCCGACGATACCGACGGGCAATGCTACGAGGCCGACCGCCGCCGCCGGCAACAGAAGTGGAAAGACGGACCGGCCACGGTCGGTAAGACGGCGAGCCGCCGCGTACCCCGCTGGTGCCTTGTGGGAAATCAGAGCGATTCCGAGAATCGAGGTGAGCGACGGCATCGTCGTGTAGATCGCGCCGATGATGGCACCGGCCGAGAGCGCGTGGACCGTCAACTCCGTCGCTGTGTGGTCGACGGGGAGGTCCAGGTGCGTGAACCGGTGGCCGATTGTGTGGCCGACGTACCCGCCAAGGAAGCCGACCGCGATGCCTAGACTACCGAGGCGACCGTGCTGGCCGAGCGCCTGGGGCACCAGAAAGAGTGCGGCGCTTGTCACCATCGCACCACTGGCGAGGCCGTACCCCCAGACCGGTTCTAGGGGATGGCTGCTGCGCACCGCCCGCGCCCCGAGCGGTACACCCACCGCCATCGCCGCGAACGCCGTCCACGAGATGGCTACCAGTTTCCAGTTGACGCCCGTAACCATCGCCACTGCCGACAGGATGACGAGCGCCACCACGCCGACCGCGCCGACGATCCACTCCCGATCGTTCACTGTTCGGTTCCCCACGCTCGAGTGTCGAGTGTTCTCTGACATTATTGTGTTTTAATAACTATATTGTATTAGTTAATAAGGTTTCCGGGTATTACCCTGAACCGGGAACGGATCGCTGATAGCCCCGAACGACGATCGCGAAAGAGTGTCAGCCAGGGCCGGTTCGACGGGACAGTTACGTCAGCGGTTGAACAGTCATGCGCAGTAGGAAACTGCCGCGTCAGTGTATGAAGAACACTGTCTGGTCGAACCAGATTTGCGGAGTTGGCAAATCGCCAGTCCACGTTTCTTTTATAATTGAGCCAGGCGTATTATCGTCGAGCCCATCAGTCGGTCTTGGTAACGGTTATCAACGCAGTTGGAACAATAATCGCGATCGTCAATATCGCCTCGCTAATGACTGCGAAGGGAGCAACCGTGTTCACGGGGTATCTTAATAGACTGACCGCTACCCAGTCAACGACACCCAAAATAATTGTACGCTCTTGTGAAGCACGTTGTTGATTTTTAGAGGACGGCGTCGAGAGCATATTTGAGTGCTTCGTCACCTGGTTTTCTGTAGAGTTCGCGGCGGAGCTGAAAGGCTTTGAGATACGGCGTTAGCTTGTCTTTTGACACTCCTCGGTGGGGCGAGAGCCACCGTCGCGTCAGCGACGCGTGGCTCTCGCAGGTGTTGACGTGGATGTCGCCGTCAGCGTATTCTCCGTCACTGTGGACGACGTATTTGCGGGTGAAAGCGTCGTCTTCTTCGAGCGGATCGTAGGCCCGAAATCCGTCCGTATAGACGGTCAGCGACTCCTTGTTGTGGTCCGCAAGCAGGAGTCG
>NZ_FOCX01000044.1 GCF_900110215.1 Halorientalis persicus
CCGGTCTTGTCGTTGAACGTCCGGCCGCAATTCTTACACAGATACCGCTGATACTCCCGATAGCTGCCGTTTCTGACCGTCAGGTCAGAACGGCAGCGGGGGCACTCAACGCCATCACACCAGCGAACCTGCTGCAACAGGTCCGCTGCAGCCGATTCCGACACGAACCGGCTTATTGGGAACATATCGGGCACCGCTGGCGCGGTGCCCTTGCCCTCTTCGACATTCAGCCGCAGCTCTCGCTATCAACAATCTCCTTCGCAAGAGCGAAAACCAATCTCATATCACGGTTTGTCGAGTCTCCTGACTACACAATCATCGACTCGCACGGACAGGATACAAGTCACGTTCGTACTCGCGCAGCGTCCGGTGAACTCGACTGTGGAATTAATGTCGAATCAAGCAAAGTCTTCGCTCATCTCACTGACGAGCGCCGTGATGGTCTTCCTGATATGTCGTCGCTCCAGTTGCGTGTCCACAATATCATTTTCAGTCAGCGGCATGCAGATGAAGCGGAGATCCGGAAATATATCGATGACCTGATAGAGTTGGTCGTCTATCTCACTGAGGCGGTAGCAAGAGTTGCCGACGAACCACTCTACGTCATCATGGCTGGCAACACAGAGACACAGGATATTCGTGGCGATCGAGAAGACCTTTCGCGAGAGGCAGTCAAAGCCGGACAGCTTGAGGAAGTGTACTGGGGCCAAATCCTACCTCAACATTTCATTGATGAACTCGGGCAAGAGAGAGTCCTATCCGCTCCGGCGCATCGTATCGAGGAACTAACGACCGGTGCTATCCTCCTGGTATCCCGCGAGAGCCCGATTCATTACGATACAGTGCAGCAGGATGTCCGAGAGTACCTACTCTCGAACTGACAGGGTCAGCTTTGCATGTTGAAATCGAGCTACCGAACGCAGGAGAAAGGGCGGAGGATGACGATTACTGACTCGAGGTTAACGCGCAGATCCAATTGAATAATCATCTTTCACTGACCGACGATTCCGATTCTCAGTGTGCAGCGTGCTGAATACGCGCCCTGTATGCAGCACAGCCCGAAAATGTCGATTGTATCTGCCAGTATCGGCCGTACTCTCTCCCCATCCGTGATTCAGCACGGTGCCCAAAACCAATCTGGAACTGTCGATTTAGACAGGGCCTTACCTCAATCGTCCGCGACCGATTTCGACCGTTCCTCGTCGGCCTGTGCCGCCCACAGGTCGGCGTAGGCCCCGCCCTCGACGGCCAGCAGGTCCTCGTGGCTCCCCGACTCGACGATTTCGCCCTCGTCCATGACGACGATGCGGTCGGCGTCCTTGATCGTCGAGAGCCGGTGGGCGATGACGAAGGCGGTTCGGTCCTCGATCAGGCGGTCGAGACTCTCCTGAATCAGTTCCTCGGTCTCGGTGTCCACGTCGCTGGTGGCCTCGTCGAAGACGATGATCGCGGGGTCGTTGAGCAGGGCGCGCGCGATGGCGACCCGCTGGCGCTGGCCGCCCGAGAGCTTGATGCCGCGTTCCCCGACCTGCGTGTCGTAGCCGTCGGGGAGGTCCTGCACGAACTCGTGAGCCTCGGCGGCCTTCGCAGCCTCGACGACGCGCTCGCGGACCTCGGCCTCACGCTCGGCATCGACCGACCGGCTGTCGCTCTCGACCTCCAGGGCGAGTTCGTCGCCGTACGCGACGTTCTCGGCGACGGTGCCGGAGAACAGGTAGGGGTTCTGCTCGACGACGGCGATCTCCTCGCGGAGCCGGCGGAGGTCGAATTCGCGCACGTCCGTTCCGTCGACGCGCACAGCGCCGTCGTCCACGTCGTAGAGCCGCGGGACGAGCTTGAGGAGGGTGGATTTACCCGCCCCGGTCGCGCCCGCCAGCCCCACGGTCGCACCGGCGGGCACGTCGAGGGAAACGTCGCGAACGACCGGCTCGGCGTCGCCGTAGGCGAAGGTCACGTCGTCGAACTCGACCGCGCCCTCGATTTCGTCGGGCCGGTAGGGGTCCGCGGGGTCGGTGATCGAGGGGTGGGTGTCGAGCAGACCAAACACGCGCTCGGCGCTCGATTTGGCGAGCGTGTACTTGTTCGCGGACTTCCCGATGCGGCGCATCGGCGAGTACAGGCGGCGGAGGTAGAGGAAGAAGGCGGCGAAGCCACCGAGCGTGATGATTCCGCCATTGCCGTACAGGATGATGTCCCGGCCACCGATGTAGAGGACGAGGACGAACACGACGCCGGTGAACAGCCGGAGTGTGGCGAAAAAGGCCCGTCGGATGCGGAGCGCGGCGACCTTCTCGTCGTGGTACTGCTGGCTCTGGGCAGCGACGCGGTCGCGCTCGAACGCGTAGCGGTTGAACGCTTTGACGACCGCGACGCCACCGAGGTTGTTCTCCAGGCGCGTGTTCAGCCGGGATACTGTCTGTCGGATCTCCCGGTACCGTGGCTCGATCCAGCGCAGAAAGAGCCAGCTCGCGACGCCGATGACCGGTACCGGCGCGAGCGCGATCAGCGCGAGCTGTGGGGAGTAGTAGGTCAACACGATAGCGATGCCGCCGACAGTCGCGAGCATGCGGATGAACTGTCGGAACTCCGTGTTGAGGAACGACTCCAGCCTGTTGATGTCGCTGTTGAGGATCGAGAGCATCCCACCGGTCTGGTGGTTGGCGAAGAAGTCCATCGAGAGGTGCTGGAGGTGGTCGTAAGCGTCGTCGCGGAGGTCTCGCTGGATCTTCTGGGCGGTCGACTGTATCAAATAACGACCCGCAAAGCGCGTCACCGAGCGGAGCAGGTAGGCCAGGGCTGCGATGAGCACGAGGCGTTCGAGTAACGCCAGCCGGGCCGCCTGGCCCGTAATCGCACCTGCCGGCACGAGACCGAGTTCGGCGAGCAGTCCCGGCTTCCCGGACTGGTTGATGATCCGGTCGATGGCTGTCGCCACGATGATCGGCGGCACCAGCCGAGCGAAGCGGGTCAGAAACGAAGCGAAGACGCCGACCGAGAGGGTGAGCCAGTAGGGGCGCGCGTAGCCGACGAGTCGCCAGACCGCGTTGCCGTCGACGGTCTCGCGGACGTGTTCGAATCCCCCATGTTCGTCCGCCATACCGTCGACAACGGCTCCAGCGTCAAGTATGGCCCGCACTCGGCTCGCGGTCGGCACAAGCGTTTTTTCGCCGGGCCGACGACGTTCGACGGGGTGCGACTCCATGCCGATCGCTCCGTACGACCCGCGAGACGACGACGAAGACCGGAACGCACCGGACATCGGTGACGTTGTCGAACGGATCATCAACGGGGGCGACGACCCGTCCCCGGTCGCGGCACCGGCGTGACGAGGAGTCGTAACCGACCGTTTTCTTCGGCGACGACGCGCAACACGTAATGCGCTCGGTTGTCAAGCGTCGGTGTGGCGAAGCCGCTCCGCTTTCGGGTGTCGACCGAACGCTGGACCGAGGGGCGAGTCCGATCGGACTTGCTTGGCCCCCTCGATTCCAACCTCGGGGCCACCATGAGTCTGCCCTGGTTCAAACAGCCGTCGGGCTACGACGCCCGCCGGTTCGAGATGGACAACGGCGACATCGCCCTGTTCGCCTGGAACGGCCAGGGCTACTGGCTGGGCAACACCGAGACGCCCCAGGCGCTCTGGCGCACCGAGAAGTACACTTTCGAGGAGGTGCCCGACCGGATTTCGGAGTGGGCCGAACGCGAACTGCTGGCCCAGTTGCACGAGGAGTCGCCGTGGCTGGCCGACTACCCGACGATTTCCTGGTTTTTCCTGCCCGTCCTGCTCTCGAAGGACGGTCGGCACACGACCCGTGAGTTCCTGCGCGATCACGCCGCCGGCTTCCCCGACGCCGATCCCGACGAAGCCCTGCAGTTCTACGAGGAGTTCCTGCAGACCGACGCACTCTCCGACCGCTACACGATGGCGTCGAAACTCGGGACGAGCGAGCACCTCAACGTCGGCCGGATGCGCTCGACGATGAGCGAGTTCACCGTCGCCAAGATACTCCACGAGGCCGGCTACGCCGTAACTCCCGAGATCGAGGTGACGACCGGCCACTTCATCGACTTCCGGGCCGACGAGAACGGCGAGGGCGTCCTCGTTGAGGTGACCCGGCCCCAACCCCCCGCCGAGCGGGCCGCGAGTTCGCCGAGCAAGTCGATCCGCGAGACCGCCGAGACGAAGGTCAGCGGCCAGCTCTCGAAACACGAAGGCGGGGTGACCCTGTTCGTGGACTGCTCGTCGTTCGCGGATCATCACTGGGAGACGCTGATGACCGAGCGGCCGGAGGTCCGACACCGCCCCACGGTCGTCTTCCGGGCCTGGCCCGACGGCACCGTCCAAGGGTACACGAAGGGGAGTGTGCCGCTCGATCTGCCCGAGGGTATCGAGTGAGGGCAGACCCACAGTAGGTGGGGCCGTTCGTCGGAGACGACCTTTCTAGCCTCGCCGGACGATCCAGATGCGTCCGGCCACGAGACCGGTGACGGCGAGAACGCCCAGCGCGGCGAAGTGTACAGGCTCCAGCAGGGGAAAGTCGAACTCCGGACCGAAGAGGTGGAATCCGATCCCCGGAACTGTCGCGAGGAGTATGTGCCCGGGCGACATCCCGCCCCGAGACATATCGTGGACGAACCACCCGAGAACGAGGCCGTAGATGACGAACGGGAGTTCGAGGAGCCAGTAGAAGATGGGGAACCCGCCGCCGGCAGCCGTGTAGAGCTGGTAGTATTCCCCCTCGTGGACGATAGCGTAGCTTCCCTGGCCCGGGGAGATGTAGTCGGTGTAGACGAATCGGTCCGGCCAGTCCTCGCTCCCGTAGACGGTGTGGGCGCTGTCGGGGGATTCTATCGCTCGCCGAACGGCGTCCTGTGCGGGGTCCGACAGGGTTTCGTACTGGAATACCGGCGTCTCCTCGTGAACTTCGGACTGGGGGACCTGCTCGGCAGAAAACGTCGCCTGCTCTCCCCAGTCCGCCATCGTCACCGGCGCGCCGACCAGCGAGGCCGCGACGAGTGCGGCGACGATACCGAGGACCGGCCGGAAATCCATACCAGGCCTGTCTCGTCACTCGGTAAATACTTTCCCCGTCCCCCGGCTGGCCTGTGGCCTGCTTCCGTCCGAAAATCACGCCGCGTCGGCGACGATCTCGAAGGCCCGTTCGCCCATCTGGTTCTCCTCGAAGACGAACACGCGGCCGTCGGCGCGGTCGAGGTCGGCGTCGACGATCACGCGATGGGCCTCGTTGCGGACACTGACGCCGGGGAACACCGTGGTCTGCTCGTCGGGTTCGAGCATCACACGACCGACGCCGGTGTCTTTCAGGATGTCGGCGTGGGTTTTCAGGTCGTTGACGTAGGTCAACACACCCTGTTGCTCGCTACCGTCGGTGACGAGGACGTGCACGTCTCGGCCGGGAGCGGTCTTCAGTGGCGACTCCCGTTTCTGTGGCACACCGCGGTAGAACGCTTCGCGGCCGTCCTTGTACTCCACGGTGATCCCGTCCTCGGTGAGCTCGATCGGCAGGGTCTGCGGGGAGACTTCTTCGCGGGTGGTCATACCCGAACGTTCGGACGCGCGGGCAAAACCCTCCCGGACTGGCGGCCGGCAACCACCACAGGTAAGTACCGAGATACGAGACCAACGGGTGATGGAAGGTCGGGCACAGGCCCCAGCGGCAGGGACGGTGTTGAACGCGCTCGCGACCGGAACCGGCGCAGCGTTCGCCATCGACGCCTACACGACGGCGACCGTCGAGTTGACCGACGCGCCGGGCGTCGAGGGCGAGATCGCCGGCGCGCCCGACGCCGACACGCGACTGATCGAGCGGTGTGTCGAACTGGTCGTCGACCGGTTCGGCGACGGGCAGGGTGGCCGGGTCCGAACCGAGAGCGAGGTGCCGATGGCCTCCGGGCTGAAGAGTTCGAGCGCAGCCGCGAACGCGACCGTGCTGGCGACGCTCTCGGCCCTCGACGCCAGCGACGAGATCGACCGCGAGGACGCCTGTCGGATCGGTGTCCAGGCCGCTCGCGACGCCGGCGTCACAGTGACGGGCGCCTTCGACGACGCGAGCGCGAGTATGCTCGGCGGCGTCACCGTCACCGACAACACCCAAGACGAGTTGCTGGCCCGCGAGGAACGCGACTGGTCGGTGCTGGTGTGGACGCCACCCGAGCGGTCGTTCTCGGCCGACGCCGACGTGGATCGGTGCGAGCAGGTCGCGCCGATGGCCGAGCTAGTGGCCGACCTCGCCCTCGACGGCGACTTCGCGCGGGCGATGACGGTCAACGGCCTAGCCTACTGTGCGGCACTGGATTTCCCGACAGAACCGATCGTCGAGGCGATGCCGCTGGTCGAGGGCGTCTCCCTCTCGGGGACCGGTCCGAGTTTCACCGCAGTCGGGAAGCACAGCGCGCTCAAGACAGTACGGGACATCTGGACGGAACGAGACGGTAACACATGGCTGACAACGACACAGACCGACGGCGCACAGAGGAGATGAGTCTGGACGAACTCCGCGAGGAAATCCGGACGATCGACCGGGACATCGTGGAGTTGATCGCCCAGCGAACCTACGTCGCCGAGGCGATCGCCGAGGTGAAAGACGAGCAGGGACTCCCGACGACCGACGAGGAACAGGAACAGGCCGTCATGGACCGGGCCGGCGAGAACGCAGAGCAGTTCGACGTGGACTCGAACCTCGTGAAGGCCGTCTTCCGGTTGCTGATCGAGTTGAACAAGGTTGAGCAAAGAGAGAGTCGGTGAGGTCAAATACACACGTCTTAGGTGTTCTACCTTCCAAGTAGTCGTTTGAAGTTCGGTTCTGAGGCGTTCTTCGCGTTCGATCAGAGTCGGTGAGCAGCCGGAAGACCGGATACTCATCGGTATCGAATACGTTCCAATAACACCCTGCTCAGTCTCGATGAGAGGAACACCGCGAAGCTAGCGGTCAGTTCTTGCTGCTGCGTCTCAATCCAAAGACACAATATTCTGTGTACGCATAGTTTCCTGTATGCCCAGTATCACCGTCAACGTTGATGACGATCTCAAAGACCGAATGGAGCAACATCCAGAGATCAACTGGAGCGAGGTCACCCGACAGGCTATTCAGGAGAAGATCGAGACGCTCGACGTGATGGACGAACTCACGTCCGGGAGTGAACTCACCGAGAGCGATGTCGCGGAGATCGCCGATAAAATCAATGGGAGCGCACGCAAACGCGTCGAAGAAGAATCGGAGTAATCTCGACGGATGAAGCTGGTCGTCGATGCCAACGTCGTCATCTCCGCACTCATCACAGACTCAAAAACCCGCGAACTCAGTGTCACACTCGAGCCCGATCTCTTAACACCCGAGTTCGTCCACGATGAAATCGGGAACTACGAGGAGCTGATCGTCGAGAAGTCAGGGATGACTCCAGATCGAGTCGTACAGTTTATCGACCTCCTCTTCCAGTACATCGAAGTCGTTCCTGCCAGCGAGTTCTATCCGTATATCGAGCAGGCCGAAAAGGCGATTGGCGACACTGATCCCGACGATGTGTTGTACCTAGCGTGTGCCCTCGCCACGGATGCCGATATTTGGAGCGACGACTCCGACTTCGAGGAACAGGATGTCGTTGAGGCCCACTCGACGAGCAACGTGATTGACTCGTTCGACACGCTCTAGCCGATCCAAACAGTGGCCTGTAGAATGAGGGAGTTCCATCTTTTATATATGACAGCAATAGGATGCCTGTTACGCCCGTATTCGATGTCCTGAGCGTGAATCGGAAGATGATTTTCACGAGAATCCATCATGGATTTCAGCTACCTGAACAAGGTCGAACAGCGCGAGAGTCGCTGAGGGACGGACGATTTCTTAACGGGGCCGCCACAACGCGGCGTATGGACGGCGACGCCGTGGCGGACGCGGACCTCAGGCAGACGGTCCGGTTCTACCTGCTCGATCACCAGACGTACCTCGGGAAGACCATCGACATCGCCCTGTTGGTCCTGAATCTCCTGTTCGTCTGTCTGTTCGTCGTCGAGACGTACCAGGTCGCGGATCGGTTCCGGGACCTGCTGTGGACGGCCGAGGGGGCTATCGCGGCCGTGTTCCTCGTCGAGTACCTCCTCCGGCTCTACGGTGCAGAAGATCGACTGGGTGAGTTTCTGAACGGGTACACGATGGTCGATCTGCTGGCGATTCTGCCGACGTTGTTGCTCGTTGCGTTCCCGGCATCGATCTTCGCGGTCAACGTGGGGTTCCTGCGCGTTCTCAGGGTTGTCCGCGTGTTGCGGTTCTACCGGTTCACGCAGGACGCGGAGTTTTTCTTCGGAACAGTCACGGACAACACCCTGCGGGCGATGAAGCTCCTGCTCACGATTCTGGTCCTCCTGTCGGCCTCTGCGGGGCTCTTTTACAGCGCCGAACACGCCGTCAATCCGGGTGTCGACACGTTCGGAGACGCGTTCTACTACACGGTCGTGACCCTCTCGACGGTCGGCTTCGGTGATATCGTCCCCGCGACGGCGGCGGGCAGGTGGATCACCGTCGCGTCGATCCTCGCGGCGATCGTCGTCATCCCGCGGCAGGCGAGTGCGATCCTCAAAGAGTGGACCAGCCGAGAGAAAGTCAACGTCACCTGTCCCGAGTGTGGCCTGTCCTATCACGACCGGGACGCCTCGCACTGCAAGGCCTGTGGGCACGTCATCTACCAGGAACACGATTCCCGGGAGTGAGCGCCGCTCAGTACTCCCAGCGTCGGTCGATCCGATCCTCGATCTCGGGGTGGTCGGCTCGGAGCGTCGGGACGTTCGTCTCGCCGTCGACGTTGACGACGTGAACCTCGCCGCGACGCCCGCCGTACACGTCCTGAAAGTCGTACACGGCACCGACGACGGTGACCGAGTCGGGCACATCGTCGCTCTCCTGGAGGAACTGGACCTGTCGGTCGACGTTGTACTCGACGAGGTGGTTGATCGAATCGGGTCTGGAGAGATCTGCCGGCAACCGGTCCACACCGGGTTCGAGATGGGGTTTCAGCAGGTCGAGACAGTGGCCGATCCCGTCGGGTTCGGAGACGCCCTGCGTGAGTGCGTCGTACGTAGCGGTGACGGCCCCACAGCCAGTGTGGCCGACGACGACGGCGATCTCGGTGCCGGTGTGTTCGATGGGGTAGAGGACGTCGCCGGAGACGGTTTCGCCGACTGCGGTCCGCTGGACGACCCGGTTGCCGATGTTGCCACAGGTGAAGATCCGGCCGGGCTCGTCGTTCCCCCAGAGGTGGTCCTGGAGGACGCGCGAGTCCGAACAGCAGACGGTGACGACGGCGGGGTGCTGGGCGTCTTGCACGTCGTCGAACCGTGAGTCGAACCGCTCGGCGTGCTCGGCGTTGCGCGCCAGCAGGTCGACGAACGTCTGATCCATACCCAGAGAAGGATGCGGTACCGACGTAACTCTTGGTTTCCCCGAAACCGACAGGACGCGGTTATCGGGCCGTGATCCCGTGTGGCCTGGCCAGTTTCGCTCCAGCGAAACGATCGGTTACAGCGTGTACTCGTCGTCGCTGGGGTCGTCACGCATGGCGGGATCTTGCTGATCTGCGACGGACTGCTGGAACATATCACCGCCCAGTTCCTCGCTCTCCTCCTCGATGGGGCCGTAGGCCGACAGGCCCTGTGTGAGCAGTTTCTCGACGGCCTCGTCCCAGTTGACGAACTCGCCCTGGTTCACCATCCGTTCGATGTCGTTCTCGACGCGGTCGGACAGCTCCATCTCGATCTTGGCCATACCCCCGCTCAGGGCAACAGGTAGGTAAGGTTTGGGTCTCCTATGTAAGGTGAAACGAGGTCGACACGTCCGGGCGAGCGGAACCGGCCTCGACTGACTCGGTTTGCGCATCAGTCGGCAGTGTCCGAGAAAGTCTCGGCGAGCGCGTCGAGGGCGTCGTGGTGTTCGGTGGTGTGCGGAGCCGTCAACGGCGAGACGCTAACCGCCCCGTCGACGACGGCGCGGCGGTCGGTCCCCTCGGGGTCGGGAATCTCGCCCTCGCCCATCAGTTCCCAGATGCGGTCGTGAAGCGTGATCTCCCCGTCGTCGCGCTCGGCGTCCATCATGTAGGTCTTGGAGGGTTCGGTGATGACCATCTCGGCGGACCCGGCACCGCTTTGTTCTGGGACGGGCGCGTTGACGTTGAGGTAGTCCGCGCGCTCGAAGACGCCGGCGTCGATGGCGTGCTCGGCGAGGTAACGCGCCGCACGGGCGGCTTCGTCGTAGGCTGACAGGTCCACGTCCACGTCGGTGTAGCTCGTGTCCGCGCTGACGGGGACGTACAGGGAGACGGCGATGGCCGGCACGTCGAAGAAGGTAGCCTCGACGGCGGCGCTGACCGTCCCGGATCGGCCCAGGACGTACGCGCCGAGGTTGGCCCCCTGGTTACAGCCCGCAACCACGAGGTCGGCGTCGGGAACCAGCGTGCCGAGGCCCGCGACCACGCAGTCGGCCGGCGTGCCGTCGATGGCGTAGCCCAGTTCGTGCTGGTGGATCTCGACGTTGTGAGAGAGCGCGCGACCGACGGCACTCTGATCGGCGGCGGGGGCGACGGCCGTGACCGTCCCGACGGCCGAGAGCGCGTCATAGAGTGCGCGAAACCCGGTGCTCTCGATCCCGTCGTCGTTCGTCAGCAGAATCTCCGGATCGGCCATGTGGAGTGGTCGGACGGCCCTCGCAAAAGCCCACCGCTCACCCGCGACGCTCGGGCAGTGAGTCGGAACCAGTGTTTATATGCTGTTTTTCCGAGATACTGTGTATGGCCGACCAGAAAACTCCGCCTGAGAACCTGTCGCTGCTCGGGAGTTGCCGGTGGCTCCTGTTCGACCAGTTCGACGAGTCGCGGGCCGACCGACTCCGGAGTGCGTTCGTCTTCATCGGACTGGCGACGAGTTTTCTCGCCTTCGTCGCGGCCACGTCGGCGCTCTTACGGAGTGTCGGGCTGTGGTGGGCCGCACTGATTCTCGGTCTCCTGGGTGCGGGGACGCTGGCGTTCGTCTGGCTGCTCGCACTCGGCTCGTTCGCCGAGTGGTTCGAGCGCGGCGACGGGTTGGGGACCAGCGCGGAGTAACTCAGGCGTCGGCGGGCACCCGGTCGACGACGCTCTCGCCGTCGACCACCAGGTTGTAGGCTTCTTCGTCGTCGTTCCACAGCGCCAGTACGTTCTCACAGACCAGCAGGTCGCCGTACGCGGCCGTCGCCAGGTCGCTGTTCAGCGCGGATTCCTTGGTGAGGACGGCGTAGTGGGCCACCTGTTCGCTCCCGTCGCCGATCTTGAACAGGGGGTTGGCGTCCTCGCCGGCGAGATCGTGGCTCAGTTTGATCGCCGCCACGTCGATGCGGTTCGAGACGTGGGTGTCCATGTCGGCCATCCGGGCGAACTCGCTGACGGATGGCGAGAAGTCGATCCGGCGCTGCCCGTCCGGTCGCATGATCGTGTAGGCATACTGCACGTCGACGTTGACGAACTCGCCGGGGTCGTGGTCCGGGCCGCTGGCCGCCTCGTCCAGCCGCCGCTGGAAGCCCGGCGGTTCGAGGTCCGGTTGTACGTCGAACGACCACCCCTCGTCGGCCGGCGTCGCACCGGGCCAGAGCCGAACCGTCGGCGCGTAGACGGTCAGCCCGTCCTCGACGGCGCGTTCGACCTCGCGCAGTCCGATGGCGGTCTCGCGGTCCGCCGGCGCGAGCGCGACGAGCGACCCATCGGCCGCGAGCGCATCGCGGTAGCGGTCGACGACACCGGCAGGGTCGTCGAGCTCGCTCAGGACGTTGGCGAACAGTATCAGATCGTACGCCCCGTCGGGCTGGAAGTCCTCGGCGGTGGACTCGTGAACCGTCGTCCGGAAATTCTGGCCGGTCTCCTCGAGCATGGCCGAGAGCACGTCGGTCGCCGTGCTCGGTTCGACGGCGTGGTACTCGACCAGTGCGTCCTCGGGGACGAGGTCGGCCAGGCCCAGCGCCGGGCCGCCGACGCCCGCGCCCACGTCGAGGACGCGCAGTTTCCGCGGGAGCAGGCCGTCAGCGATCAGGTCCGCGAGGACGTACTGGACGGCGGCGTAGTAGTCCGGGAGGTGATAGAGCGCGTAGGCCAGTGCCGTCTCCGCGTCGTAGTCCACGTCGTTGCCCCACAGGTAGTCCGTCTTCAGGTCGCGAATCCGCTCGCGGATGGCGTCGCCCGACGCCCCCTCGGGCCAGCCCGCGCCGTACTCCTCGACGAACAGGTCTTCCAGTGCCATGGAGTACGCCGAGGGGAATCCCTCGACGCCGTGGAAGGGAACCGAAAGGGGGCCCTCTTCGACCGGCTCGAACGTGCCGTCCTCGTTCTCCAGCAGTCCGAGGTCGAAGGCGTCCTCCCGCAGGACCTGCGTGATCGTCGCCGGATGGGGTTGCCCTTCGACGTACTCCTGAATCTCCTCGGGGTCGATGGGGCGGACCGACTGGAGATACCGGGCGTTGTCACGGACCTGTTCGCGCTGGTCTGCGTTCACCGTCGATCACCTGCCTCGCGGTACAGCGTCCCGAACGCGTCGGCGTCGGCGGCCGCGATCTCCTCGGCCGCCGCGGCCACGTCGTCGGCCCCGTCGAACGCGCGCTGGATGTCGGCGTAGACGCGCGGGTCGCCGTCGGTGACCTGCTCGACCAGATCGAACAGCGCCGCTGAGATCGGCGTCTGGAACTGCTCGGGTACGTCGTTGGCAGCCAGCCCGAAGGCGAGGATGGCGGCGTGGGCCTTGGCCTGGACGGTCTCCATGGCGCGGTCGTGTTCGGTGGCGGTCGTCTCGAAGAGGGTGTTCCCGCGGGCCAGCAGTGCCTCCTGAATCGTGTCGCTCGTCGGGCCGGCGGCGTCGACGACGGCGGCGACGTTCCCGGGTTCGTTCTCGGGGGCGAACAGCGGGTGAAGACTCAGCCGTTCGCGGTCGGGGGCCGCCTCGCGCATGGCGGCGACGGGCTCGGTTGCGACGCCGGTCACGTCGACCAGTGCGTCCTCGGCCCGGTCGGCGTGGGTGTCGATGGCCTCGACGGCGACCGGGATCGGGACCGCGATGCAGACCGCGTCGAAGGACTCGTCGGTGTCGAGCGGGACGGTCCGGCCGTCCACGGCGTCGGCGGCGGCGCTCGCGGCCGCGTCGTCGGGGTCGGCGAAGGCGACGGCCACCTCCTCGGGGCCCGCCCGGACCGCGTCGGCGAACCAGCGGCCCATCGCGCCGGCACCGACCACGAATACGTTCATGGAGACGTGGTAGCCGTGGCCCGCTCAAAAGCGGTTCGGGTCGGCGACCACGAGCCTTTTACCGCCGCGCTGACGCTATCCGGTATGGACAGGCGGGTGGCGCTCGCGGTCGCAGTCGCGGTCGCGATGGTACTGGCAGGTTGTTCGTGGGTCGAACAGCCGGACACCGACCGCCCGGCCAGTACGAACGCAACCGAGGGGAGCGACGGGGGAACGATTCCAGCCGGTCGGCTCAACGACCACACCGCCGTGCTGGCCAACGAGAGCTACGAACTCGACATCGCCGTCACTATCAGGACGCCGAGCAGGAGCCGAAACGCCACCGTCGCAGTGGCGAGCGATCCGGATGGGCAGCGACAGCTGATCCGGACCCGATCGAGAAACGGAACGCTCGATCGCTACGTGAACGACACGGCGGTCTTCTCCCGCGTCGAGACCAACGGGACGACCGAGTACGGACGCACCGCGCTCGGCAACGCCAGGTTCTCGACGGCTCACACGGACGGCGTGCGGATCGGGCGGCTGGCGACGATCTACGAGTTCGGGCAGTTCGAACCGGCCGGGAACGTCACCCGCGACGGGCAGCGATACGCCGCGTTCGAGTTGGAACGCGTGAACACCGGCTCGAACGCGACGGTGAGGCTCGATCACTCGTCGGGCCGCATTCTGGTCGCTCCGAACGGTGTAATCCGCCGGGCGACCATCGATCTGCGTGGCACGCAACGCGGCGAGCCGTTCGTCTACGCCATCGACTACCGGATTTCGGGGGTCGGAGACGTGTCGGTTCAGCCGCCGGCGTGGCTGGACGAAACCAGAGTGAGGGATAATTCGACGAACGCGACGGGCACACCGCAGAACGGAACGGCGGCTCAGACGACGAGCGTTTCCGGATTGTCGGTGAGGTTCTCGTAACCGTCCTCGGTGACGACCACGATGTCCTCGATCCGGACGCCACCGACCGCGGGATCGTAGAGCCCCGGCTCGATGGTGATGATGTGGCCGGGTTCGAGTTCGTCGCCGCCGGGTCCGACGAGGGGCTGTTCGTGTACGTCCAGCCCGACGCCGTGACCCGTGTTGTGGATGAACCCCGTCTCGGTGGTCTCGTCGCTTCGGAGTGTCGGTTCGCCGGCGTCCTCGTACACCTCACAGACGGCGTCGTGGACCGCCGCGCCTGTCGCGCCGGGTTCGACGACATCGAGGGCCGCCCGTTTGGCCTCGGCGGTCAGGTCGTACCACCGGCGGATCTCGTTGCTGGGCTCGCCCTTCAGGAACGTCCGGGTCATGTCCGCGTGGTACTTCGTGGCCTTGTCCCGCGGGAAGATGTCGACGATGATCGGTTCGTCGGCCGCCAGCGGGCCGCTGCCGCGGTCGTGGGGGTCGGCGGCGTCGGCCCCGCAGGCGACGATGGTCTCGTCGAGTGCACAGCCGTGCCGGAGGAGCGTCACCTCGATCTCCTCTTTGACGCGCTCGCTGGTGAGCGGGTCGCCATCGTGGTGGAGGTGTCCCTCCTCGACGGTCGCCGCGGCGATGAGGTCCTCGGCGGCCGCCATGGCAGCCTCGTTTGCCTTCTGGGCCGTCCTGACGTGTTCGACTTCTTCGTCGGTCTTGGTCGCGCGGATGCCCTCGATCACGTTGGTTCCGCCACGACCGATCGGTGGCGTGTCGGGGGACTGGACGTCGATCCCGTGGTCGCGAAGCCCGTCTGCGGTCGCGACGGGGAATCGCGACGGGACGGCGACAGACTCGACGCCGCGCTCGGCGAGGAAGTCGGCGAGAACACGGCGACCCCCCTCCAGGCGGCCGTGTTCCTCGACGAGGGCGGGCAGTTCGTAATCGACGTGCCGTTCGACAGAGGCCGCCCGGCTCTCGGTCTTCGCACGGCCGTACTCCAGGCTGGAGACCAGCAGGTGGACCTCGCCGTCGTAGAGCGTGTGGAACGGGTCGGGGGCGGAAAATCCCGAGAGGTAGTGCTGGTCGGAGTCGTCGCCGTCGGCGTCGATCAGGAAGCCGTCGACGCCGGCCTCTTCGAGGAAGGCGTCGAGGGCCGAGAGATCGCGTTCCATACGACGCGATCCGAGCCCAACCGACAAAACGTCGTGGGTCCGGCGGTCTCCGGTACCCTCATGCCGGGGGACTGCGACGACTCCCCCATGAACGTCGAGATTGCACCGTCACGGGTCGGCGGTAGGGTTCAAGCGCCGCCGTCGAAGAGCTACACCCACCGAGCGATCCTCGCCGCGGGATACGCCGACGGCGCGACCGTCACCGACCCGCTCGTGAGCGCGGACACGCGAGCGACGATGCGCGCGGTCGAAGCCTACGGCGGCAGCGTGGACCGCAGTGCCGACGACAGCACCCTCGAAATCGAGGGATTCGACGGCCACCCCGAGGTACCCGACGACGTGATCGACTGCGCCAACAGCGGCACGACGATGCGGCTGGTCACCGCGACCGGCGCGCTGGCCGATGGGATCACCGTGCTGACCGGTGACGACTCGCTCCGGTCGCGGCCCCAGGGACCACTCCTCGATGCGATCGAACAGCTCGGCGGTCGCGCCGAGAGCACCCGCGGGAACGGCCAGGCCCCGCTGGTGGTCGAGGGTCCGGTCGACGGTGGCCCAGTCTCGATCCCTGGCGACGTGTCCTCCCAGTACATCACCGCCCTGCTGATGGCCGGTGCAGTCACCGACGCGGGAATCGAGATCAATCTGGAGACCGAACTCAAGTCCGCGCCGTACGTCCAGATCACGATCGAGGTGTTGTCCGCGTTCGGCGTCGACGCCGTCGAGACCGACGCGGGCTTCCGGGTCGAGGGTGGGCAGTCCTACGCACCCGAGGGTGGCGAATACGCCGTCCCCGGCGACTTCTCCTCGATGTCGTACCTGCTTGCCGCGGGCGCGCTGGCCGCCGACGACGAACTCGAAGTGCGTGGGGCACAGCCCAGCGCCCAGGGCGACGCGGCCATCGTCGACGTACTGGAGCGGATGGGGGCGGACATCGACTGGAACCGTGATCGGGGCGTCATCACGACCCGCCGCTCGTCGCTCTCGGGCATCGAGGTCGGTGTCGAAGACACGCCCGACCTCCTGCCGACCATCGCGGTGCTTGGTGCAGTCGCCGACGAAACGACGACGATCACCGACTGTGAACACGTCCGGTACAAGGAGACCGACCGCGTGAGCGCGATGGCCGAGGAACTCACGGCGATGGGTGCGTCGGTCGACGAGGAGCAGGACACTCTGACGATCTACGGCGGCGAGACCGACCTGCAGGGGGCGACGGTCGACGGTCGCGCCGATCATCGGATCGTCATGTCGCTGGCGGTCGCAGGGCTGGTCGCCGACGGACCGACGACCATCGCGGGTGGCGAACACGTCGACGTGTCGTTCCCTGACTTCTTCGACGTGTTCGAGAGGATCGGGGCGACGGTCACTCGGGAGTGACGGCTCGCCGGCAGTGAGCGATAGGGGCGAACAGACGGGACGGGCGGACGGTGGCGCAGTGTCCCGTGCTATCGCGGACTGCGCCACAGCGGCTGTCAGCGCATGGTCCGCGGTGGTCCCGGCTTCGCTCATAAACCCTCGTGCGGGGAGGCGGGGTTCGACGCTTTCTCAACCTTCAAATGCCAGGCCCACTCAGAAGCCAGTAATGAACGGCAACAGTTTCGGGCGGCTCTTCCAGGTGACGACGTACGGGGAGAGCCACGGGGAGGCCATGGGCTGTACGGTCTCGGGCGTCCCGGCGGGCGTCGAGATCGACGAGGAAGATATCCAGCGAGAACTCGACCGGCGCAAGCCGGGCCAGTCGATGATCACCACCTCCCGGGGCGAACCGGACAAAGTGAAGATCAACAGCGGCGTCCAGGACGGCTACACCACGGGAACGCCCGTCGGGATGGTCATCCAGAACAAGGACGCCCGGTCGGGCAAGTACGAACCGTTCGTGACAGCCCCGCGTCCGTCTCACGGCGACTACACCTACTCCGCGAAGTTCGGGACGCGCAACTGGGGCGGGGGCGGCCGCTCGTCGGCCCGCGAGACGGTCAACTGGGTCGCCGCGGGTGCCATCGCCCAGCAGGTGCTGGACGCCTCCGACTACGACGTGCAGATCAAGGCCCACGTCAACCAGATCGGTGACGTAGAAGCGCCGGAGGTCACCTTCGAGGAGATGCTCGAACACACCGAGGAGAACGAGGTCCGGTGTGCTCACCCCGAGACGGCCGAGGAGATGCGTGAAGTCGCCGATCAGTACCAGAAAGAGGGCGACTCGATCGGTGGCTCGATCTACTTCGAGTGTCGCGGCGTCCCCCGCGGTCTCGGCGCACCGCGGTTCGACTCCGTGCCCGCACGGCTGGGCAAGGCGATGTTCGCCATCCCGGCCGTGACGGCCTTCGAGTACGGCCTCGGGCGCGACGCCCGCGACGCGGCCGGCATCGACCGCAACGAGGACTGGGAGTTCGACGACGGCGAGTCCCACCCCGAGACGGTGAGCGAAGAAGGCGACCCTGTCCCGGTCGGTAACGACCACGGCGGGCTCCAGGGCGGTATCACGACCGGCGAACCCATCTACGGCGAGGTCACCTGGCACGCGCCCACGTCCATCCCGAAGACCCAGACGACCGCCGACTGGGAGGACGGCGAGCGCAAGGAGATTCAGGTCGTCGGCCGGCACGACCCCGTCCTGCCGCCGCGGGCCGTGCCCGTCGTCGAGTCGATGCTGGCCTGCACCGTGCTGGACTTCATGCTGCTGTCGGGCCGGATCAATCCCGACCGCATCGACGACCGCCCCGGCGAGTACGACACCGACTACCACCCGTCGAGTCCGCAGGAGGATCCCGAGGACGCCGCGACGAAGGCCGAGACGACCGAGGACGACTGAGACGCCACGACCGGTGGCACTAAGTTCGTCATTGCCCTCGTCGACCGCTCACTCGTCGAACACGTAGTCAGTCGGGTGGACCTGCGTGTCCATAGTCTGACCCCGCGCGGATCTGTAGGGGGGAAGGTCACCTTTTCGGACCAGCACACCGGCGTCGCCCAGGTCCCGGACTTCCCACGCTGGCGTCGCACAGAGCCGGTCGTGCCCGCCGAGTTCCGCACACCACGCTTCGCCGAACACGGTGACCCACGCTACCTTGTCGACGCCAGTGTTCGGGGGTTTCCTCTCGGGGACGGGATGGAGCGGATCGCCGAGCATGATCGTCGTTCCGACGACCGCCCACGGCTGGACTCGAACAGACAGTTCGGCGATGGTGTCGGTGATCGTATCGGCTCGTGCCCGAGCGACGTCGAGCGGAACGTCCTCGCTGAACGCCTCGGGGTCGAGTCCTTCGAGCCACATCGCGGGCTCCGTCTCTCCCGAGTCAGACAGCACACCGAAATGCAGGTCGAACCCGTCGAGCGAGAGCGACACGACTCCGACCCCAGCGTCCTCGATGAGCGGCCCGGCGTCGGCAGGTGCGAGCGCCCCGGAACGCCGGTCGCCCTCCCCGATTTCCCCGATCCGGTACTCGGTCAGGTCGTATCCACAGTCCCGGATCGTGCGCAGCAACTCGGCGACCGTAGTCTGGCCGAGCCCGTCTGTATAGAACGGAACGAAGAGGCTGTAATATTCGGCCACACGAAGGGGGTTCGGCTGTATTTGCAAAACGATTTTGCCGGGCGAGCTACGACGAACCCGACGGTTCGCCCGACGGGGCCTCGCGCAACTGCCGCCACTGCGACCGCGCACAGCGGAGCGAGTCCACGAGAATCGCAAGCACGACTACCGCTCCGAGCCACATCAGTATCGGGTACTGGTCGAACACGGTCGTCGTGATCTCGACCAACCCGAAGGCGATCAGGAAGGTCAGTTCGGCGAGGCGTCTGAGGTGACCCATCATCACGGTTTAGGAATCGAGCATTGTCAGCGTACCCCATCGTTTCGACGTGTCGGTAGGTGAAACGGAGCCGCCATCCGGCCCGGGGCTTATCAGCGACCCGACCCTGATTCGTCCATGGACGCGAACCAGGAGACGGTCGCCAATCCGTTCGGGATGGACGCGGACTGTCGGCAGTGTCCGGCGCTCTGTGAGACGCGCACACAGGTCGTTCACGGCTACGGCGACGTGAGCGCGGACTTTCTCGTCCTCGGGGAAGCGCCCGGTCCGGGCGCGGACGAGACGGGTATTCCCTTCGCCGGCGACGAGAGCGGCCGTGCAGTCCTGTCGATCCTCTCGGAGCTGGGATTCGTGGACGCCCCCGGCAGCGACGAACCGACCGTCGAGAACGTCTTCCTGACGACACTGGCTCGCTGTCACCACCCAGAGCGACCCCCGAGCGACGAGGAAGTGCGCAACTGCGAGGGCTTTCTGACCGCCGAGGTGCGGATGATCAACCCCGAGGTGATTCTGCCGGTCGGACAGCGACCGCTGGAGGCGCTGGCACTGGAGTACACGACCAAGCGGGCCGACGATTTCGACGTGGCGACCGATCACGCGACGACGATCAGGGGAAGAGGGTTCGAACTCGTGCCGATGCTTCCACCGGAGGAACAGACGGACGAGCAGCGAACGGCGCTGCTGGATCACCTCGCGTCGCTACTGGATCGGGACTATCGACAGACCAAGGGGCGGCGGCGTCGGTGAGTTACCAGTAGGGGTTCGAGACGGTGTCACTGCCGGCGGTGCCGGCGGCCGAGAGGCCCAGGACGAAGAGTGCGGTGAGCGCGAGGGTCGCGCCGACTGCGGCGATGGAGGTCACGGCCGGGACGGCCGCGACGAGCGTTGCGATCCCGACGACGCTGCCGACGAGCATCGCGGCGATCAGGAGCGCACCGACGAATCCGGTCATCTGTTCGTAGATCATATCCCTGGTTTGGCCCACGGGTGACATAAACGGGGGTGGTTCCGGCGCTCGAAACGGCGCGTTCAAGGGCCGCCCGCGCCGAGGAGGAGACATGACCACCGTCGCCGTACTCGCGGACCCGCCGCGTGAGGGACTCGTCCTGTCGGAACTCGTCGCGGAGACGCCGCTCTCGGAGACCGAAGCGGTCGAGCTCTACACCGCCATGCTCCGGGACGTGTGTCGCACCGTCGAGGCCAGCGGGGGCACCCTCCTCGTCAACTACCGATCCGACGACGACCTCCCGGCGTTCGAGGGGGAGACCTCAGAGGCACAGCTTCGCGCGGCCGTCGCGCCGGCGCTCGAATCCCCGGACGATGCGAGATTCGAGGTGCAGGTAGGCTCGTCGTTCTCGGCGCGGGCCGGCAACACAGTCTCGCACTTGCTCGATCAGGAGCAGGTTACCTCGGCCGCGGTGGTCGAGCCGACGGCGGCGTTCCTGACCCGCGGGATCGTCGACAACGCGGCGATGAAGCTCCGGCGACACGAGGTCGTGCTGGGCCCCGCTGGCGACGGACGGGTGTACTATGCGGGATTCGCCGAAGGGATCGACTTCGAGGACGCGTACGAACCGCCGGCCGTGGAGACGCTGACAGACCGTGGCGTCGCGGCCGACCACAGCGTCGATTTCCTCCCGATGACGCCGGTCGTGGAAACGCGGGCGGATCTGGTGACGGCGATCGCTCAGACCGCCGCGCGGGCCGGTGCTGGACGCAACCATCCCGGACATACCGCGCAGTGTCTGGCCGAGTTGGGGCTGGGGGTGGCCGCGGGCGCGGACGGGACGGAACTGGTTCGGGAGTGACCGACAGGTCTTATAGTCGGCGGGGTAAAGTGGGGGCTGCGGTGGGATAGCGAAGTGGCCTAACGCGACTGCCTTGAGAGCAGTTGTCCTCACGGACTCTGGGGTTCGAATCCCCATCCCACCGTATTCTGTCGCGAACTACTCGTGAGCGACAGATTCGGCGATGGGATTCGAACCCTGGAAATCACAGCCCGCACAGCGAGCGAAGCGAGCGAGCAGGAATGTCCTCCTCCGGTTCGAATCCCAATCCAACCGTCTTCTGTCGCGTGTCGTCGCCCAGACGTGCTTGCAAATGCCGGCAGAACGCACACCGGACCGCGAGACGACGAGGGTGTATGACCGATCGGACGACGGTCGGGTGGTCGCTCGTCACGTCGGGGATCGTGACGCTCTCGCTGGCGTATCTGCCGGGTGATTCGGTGTACTGGAGTGTCGGACTACTTGGCTCTATTGAATCGCCAGATGGCGTTGGAATCAGCGAGTCACATACTGTTTGATGTTGTAGACGAGACACATAAGAACGACTTCACGGAACTCACGGTACCATTCACGCGCTCGGACGGCGGAGCCGTACGAGCGCTTGACCGAGGAGTTCACAGTCTCCGTCATTGAGCGCTGATTGTAGAGATCGTCCTCGATTCGTGCGTTGTGCGCGTGGTCGTACGGAGCGAAGATGCGGTGTTTCACAAGTGGACGTATTCCCATGTCTCGGAGGGTCTCACGCAGTGGCTGACTGTCGTAGCCCCTATCCGC
>NZ_FOCX01000095.1 GCF_900110215.1 Halorientalis persicus
CCTAGGGGTGGGGGGATCCCTCTTTCGCGGAAGCTTAGGAAATAGTGGAGAGAGAGGGTTTTATAAGTGAACCGGGCTTAGGAAACGGTGGTGGTGTAGTTATTTATAAGCAATGTAGCTCCGGACGCTTAGGAAGCTTAGGAACCGGGGGTTTTATTGAACTTCCATCTAAGTCTTATTTCTATGGGAATGTTTCAACGAGATCAGCAAATATTCGCGGATGCTGCTCCTCTTGATGATTCCTATGAACCTGAAGACATCCGTGAACGTGATGACGAACTAGAGAAGTATCAACGAGCTCTTCAACCAGTCATTGATAACCGACCAACATCAAACATTTTCCTCTATGGCAAAACTGGGACAGGTAAGACGGTCGCAACTAAATTCATGCTCTCCCACTTGGAGGCCGATGCTGCTACATATGATGATGTTGATCTTTCCACAGTTTGGGTAAGTTGTGAAAATCTCTCGTCATCGTATCAGGTTGCAGTCGCACTTGTTAATGAAATCCGGGAAAGTCAAAACAAGGAAAAAATCAGTACGACGGGGTACTCACAGCAGCGTGTATTCGATATTCTCTATGATGAACTTGATGCACTTGGTGGGACTGTTATCCTTGTTCTTGATGAGATCGACAATATTGGACACTCTGATGATATTCTGTACGGGCTCCCCCGAGCGCGCTCGAACGGTTATGTCGATGAAGTCCGTCCGGTGATTATTGGCATTAGTAACGATTTCAAGTTCCGTGAAAATCTCTCACCAAAAGTTAAGGACACACTCGCTGAAAAAGAAATTCTCTTTCCACCGTATGATGCAAACCAACTCCGGTCGATCCTGAAACCTCGTGCAGAAAAGTCGTTCCATGATGGTGTTCTTGCTGACGAAGTTGTACCATTGTGTTCAGCGTTCGCAGCACAGGATACTGGCTCAGCTAGACAGGCAATTCGTCTCTTACGAGAGGCAGGCGAACTCGCACAGGCAAACGATTGTGAGTCCGTGTCTGAAGATGAAGTCCGAGATGCACAAGAGGAACTCGAAAAGAACCAACTCTACGAGGGTATGCAGGAACTCACGACACAGGGACATGCTGTCCTCTGTGCACTCGCATATCACCAGTCGCTAGAGGAGGTCCCGATCCGGTCGAGTGACCTCTATGAGCGGTACACTAAAATTTGTGAGCGATTGGACGCTGATAGCGTTAGCGAGCGTCGTGTCCGTGATCACCTCTCGGATATGAATATGCTCGGTCTCATTAGTGTCTATGAACACAATGAAGGGCTCTCTGCTGGCCGATATCATGAGTACGAACTTGATGTTCCTCTCACAGCTGTGCTAGATGTTCTTCTTTCAACTAACCGCTTCAAGGATCTTGCTGATATAATTGAATCAACGGCAGACGATAACAATCTGCTACAATCTGATCTCTCCGATTATTAACTTTTACAGAGCGTGTCATAGAACTCTTCACATACTACAGTCGGCACTGTCTATAGTAATCTCCAGAAGTATCTACTCACACTTCTTACCAGGTCCCCGAAAACAAGCGAGGCGCGCCAATTTCGGCGGGTATCCCTGCAAAGACTTCCAGATTCTGCCGTGTTGAATAGCGGTGCTGGTCAGGGCGGCCAAAATTTGAGTCGGCTCATCAGGTGCTGATGCCAGTGGTCTCAAAACCGATATCACTTCACCATGGCTCAGAGAGCGCTATTCAACACAGCACCAGATTCTACTATAGATAAGCTCCGCAGGTGTTCGGCCATCTAACGCCTGATGCGGCCGCTGGTGGTCTTGGAGTGACATGGATACTCGCACCGAGAACTCATCGCTTTTTCAAGCTCACTAACTAGATAGCGACAAGAACCCATTTCAACAGAAAATATATTATTGCATTCTGATAAAAACGCGCGCGAGTTTAGACTAGTTTCAGTACTCAAAATCAAATCTGAAAATAATGTCGGTGAGGATTGAATTATATGGTATGATAATCACGGGGTATGCTATTCCCCCTATCGTGGCAGGTTATTTCGCGAAAAAAACCTGCTGTAGAAGACAAAATTCGCGATTTTGATACTTGGACCGATGTTTTTTATTGTAGGATTAGTTTCGACTCACTAACTCCCCGTCCCCACACAACCTGGAATATACCTATCATAAATGACAAGATGCATAAACGATATTTCGACGAAAGACCGGAGCGAGATGGTCTGTCTTGGCCGTCACGCACAGGGATTAGTTGAGCTTGAACAGCGGCCAGTCCACTTTGAAGACGACAGGGAGAGGCTCCTTAGACCAATCTGAGTAACCCCTCTCACAGCCCCACACACCCCCACACAACCATGTCACTTGAACTAGGGTTCCACATGACCGATGGGCCGTACAGTCCAGAAGAATTCATCAAGATCGTCCCATCGACAGAAGAACTCGACCCAGAACGACTCAGCGGAAAAATCGCCGAACTACAGTCCAGT
>NZ_FOCX01000031.1 GCF_900110215.1 Halorientalis persicus
TGCCCGTTTGAACGCCTTACACAGCGTCGAAGGCGCGGGAAACTCCCCGCGTTGAAGGTTCAATACCGCTCGAACACGCTCCATCTCTTCGGCCCAGTCGAGGACTTCCTTGTATTCTGCACTCATATGTTCGCGCAGATAGAGCAAGACTGCGTGCTTCCAGCCGGCAAACCCGTTGCCGGCTGGATCACTCAGTTCCATCAGCGCAGCGTCAGTAAGCTTTTGAGCGAGTGAAGCCACTTGCCTCACGAAGCGGAAGAGGGTGTTGGGCATAACATTACTCTCCCGCTTCATACCCGTGATTCTAACGACCTATCCCGGCGCCGTCTGTGGATTCAATTGAGCCGTGAGAAATCAAATTGATGACCCACTCGATTTATACTCGGTTGGATGAGCCATCTCAGTATTATACAGCAGTGGACAGATTGTACATAAAGTAGGGAAAATTCACCTGACGGAACGGCACCGGCCTTTATATCGGCCCGGTGAGAGTTTTTCGGATATGGTCTCATGGCGGTTGCTGCAGGAATTTGGTGATGAGCTGGGTGTCCCCAATGAGGAGATGCTACGGGTCAATATTTTGGCTGATGGTGGCTATCTCGTTCAGAACGCACCCCCATTTCTGAACTTTGAAATCCCGGACGGGTTCGGCAGTCGACGGACATGGCTCAAAGAATATCCGTACGTGTTTACCCCGAGACCGATTCCGTCAGTCTCTCGTAGGGGCGGCCCAATTGGTGTCGTAGATTGATGCGCCAGGCGAGTATTCACGTTTCTGAGGGATGGTCTCCAGGCCGGAGACCATCCCGTCTCGCCTGTCTATGACTTCTTCGGAGCCTACCAAGGAAGAAATCCTTGAACGTCTGGCTGCGCTTGAGGAAGAAAACGAGAAGCTCCGTGAAGAGAACAAGCGGCTGAGAGCCAGGCTCCGGTGGTACGAGGGACCGCATTCGCCACCGAGCAAGGAACAAGCCGATGAAGAAGAGTCGTCCTCGTCCGGCGGGGACGAGGACGACGAACAACCACGTACTGACGGTGGCACGCCCGGCCGAAAATCCGGACATGACCCGGAATGGCGCGACGCTCCTGATCCAGACGAAGAAATCGAGGTCACCTGCGACTGCTGTCCAGAGTGCGGTGAACGGTTCGACGAGTCGGCGGGCGTCAGCCCCCGACTCGTCGAGGAACTCCCTGATCCACAGCCACCGGAGGTCACACAGTACAACCGCCACTACTACGAGTGCCACTCCTGTGGTGCTGAGACTGTCGCCTCACACCCCGACTGCCCCGATGAGGGGCAGTTCGGGGTGAACGTCGTCGCACAGGCAGCACTCTCTCGGTACGATCACCGTCTTCCCTACCGGAAGATCGGCGACCGTTTCGAGCAACTCCACGGACTGGAGTTGTCGGGCGCGGCCGCGTGGCACGCGACCGAGCGCGCTGCGCGCGCCGGTCGCTGTGGGTACGAGCAGATCCGCCGCCAGATCCAGCAAGCCGACGTTGTCCACGTTGACGAGACTGGCATCAAACGCGACGGCGAACAGGCGTGGATCTGGACATTCACCACCGAAAACCACACGCTGTACGCGGTCAGGGAGAGTAGAGGGAGTGATGTTCCCGCAGAAGTCCTCGGCGAGGACTTCGCGGGAACGGTGGTCTGTGATGGCTGGACGGCGTATCCGGCCTTCAGCAGCAACCTCCAGCGGTGTTGGGCACATATTCTCCGTGAGGCTGAAGACGCCGCCGAGAAGCAGGCGGAAGGCGAACCGATCTATCGTGCTCTCACACAGCTGTACGTCGCTCTCCAGACTCGGCTGGAGAGCGACTTGACCGTGCGTGAGCGAGCAGAACTCCAGCGTGTAGCGCGGAGAGAGCTTGAATCGCTGATAGAGCGGTCAGTTCCCGACGGACCAGTGGCAACACTACTCGGCAAGATCGAAGGAGGTCTCGACCACTGGCTCACCTTCGTCGGTGAGCCAGCGGTCTCTCCGACGAACAACGCCGCCGAAAATGCGCTTCGTGAGCCGGTGGTTCTCCGGAAACTCATCGGAACGCTCCGCAACGACCGCGGCATGTTCGTGCATGAGACGCTGCTGTCCCTGCTGGCGACCTGCCGCCAGCAGGGACGCAATCCCTACGAAGAGTTCAAGCGAATCGCTCGAAACAACGAGATGATTTCACGAGCTCAGGCTGTACCCGCTGTTGCGTCCTCGAGGTAAACACGTACGAATATCCTACTAAGGGAATTACATTCTGCAAAGAGCAATATGGGTCTGAGGCAGCTGTTGCAGCCACACTTCATTGTGTTGCGAATGAGGTCATCGATTTTACTGGGAGCGATAATGCTACTGGCTTCAGCATCCTCGCATCCCATATCGATTCATTTCTAAAGGAGATTGCAACACCGTCGATCGAAGCTGAGGTTGAGCGTGTCAGGACGTATTTTGAAAACAGCGAAGGTGACGATTCTGTCTTTGCTCATCTTGACAGTACAGACGGGCCAGACACGATGCAGTTGAAACGAATTGAAAAAACGCATCATGCTGATGAGTCTCCGTACTACTTCTGCGATAATTGTGGTGAGAATCTTCCACAGCCATTCCAGTACCGCTGTGATCAGTGCGGGGCGCGACTCCCTGGGTGGCCGCCACTGGTGCATGCGGAAGGTGAAGAACAAGGGAAGTCACGATGGCGCCAGCAATTGAATGTCCGTGTCATCAGTCAAAACAAAGGCGAGCAATTCCTCGTGTTACGGGCGACGAAGTCCCTTCCAGGGTGGGTAGAATCAGGCGGGCGTATCGGGCATATCACAGAACATGGGTTGCATACCATCGGACGAGTTGTCAATACTGATGACAAGGATATCCAAGTGGACTACGGGAACTCGCCTGCCGCTAGCTTTGTTGAGGGACAGGAAGTGACAATTTGTAGTTCAGAGTCAAATATAGCGATTACGCAGCAGCTCGGCTTCCTATTCGAAATGCGCCGGGGCTTCAGTGACTGGCTGACAGCAAGCAACCCTGACGGGGCGGTTGAGAAACTTGCTGTGAATGCGCCTCAATTATTCGAGACCTTGGATCAATCCAGCCTCAGTAGCGGTGACTGGGCGACACCAACGGATTGGCAAAGTCTTGATGACTTCGAGCTTGATCCGTCTCAGCAGGAGGTCCTTGCAGAGATTCTTGGTCTTGACGAAGGGGATGTCTCGGTCGTTGTTGGCCCACCGGGATCTGGGAAAACGGAAGTGATTGCAAAAGCTGCGGATGAGTTGGCAACAGCCGGTGAGCGCGTCTTGGTCACCTCGCATACCAATATCGCGGTCGACAACGTTATTGAGAAACTTGCATCCCAGGATCGGCATCATGTGGTTCGTGCCGGCCGTCCGGAAAAACTCTCGAAGGGATCTCAGGAGTTGATGCTATCGAAGGTCATGGCCAATAGTGATGATACCCAAGTCACTGAGCTTCTGACAAAGGTTGACGAGTTAAAATCGAGAATCAGCGATTTGGGGGAAGCAGAGAACCCATCTTCTGCTGAGCTTGACAGTAAGCAATCTCAGTTGGCAGAGGCACGGCGGAATGTACGGGAGCTTCAAGACAAGGCAGAAGCAGAATCAACCCGCAATGCTGATATCGCTGGTGCAACCATAATCCGTTCCCACCTTGGTGGACTGGCCAGCGTTAATTTTGACACGGTGATTATTGATGAGGCGAGTCAGATCACGGTCCCGATGGGCTTGCTGGGAATGGTCAACGCGAAAAAGTGGGTGGTAGTGGGGGATCACAATCAGCTACGACCGGTTATCAAGACAGCATCTACTTCTGATGGGAGCCCGCCTGCGGACGCCTCATTGTTTGCATTCCTTCGGAACCGCCATACCAGTGAACAATGGTTGGACCATCATTATCGTAGCCATGAGGATATCATTGGTTTTGCTCAAGAGCAGGTCTATAATAAACAAATATCCGTCGCAGACAGTTGCCCTCAGGGATTCACACGGGATCTTAATGACAGATACAAAACAAAGGCTGCGGCAGTCGCAGCTGGGCCACCGGTAACGGTTGTAGATGTTGGTGGCGAACAGGCTTGGCGGAGGCAGTTCAGCGGAACGGTGAATCCTACAGAAGTAGGTGTTGTCTCTGAGATCGTGAGGACCCTCGTTAATATTGGCGCTGTTGCACCAGATGAAGTCGGTGTTATCACACCGTATCGTGGTCAACGAAGTCTTATCGCTGATGAACTCACAGATTTCGGGAGGGTTGAAGTTTCGACTGTTGACGGCTTTCAGGGCCGAGAACGGGACGTGATTGTATTCAGTGCAGTCAATACAAAACGCGGCGGATTGGAGTTTGCTGGGAATCCAAACCGGTTCAATGTCGCTGCGACACGACCAGAACAGCGGTTCATCATGGTCGGGAACAGATCAAAGATTCGCTCGAATGCTCCTGGAGGGAGTCACCTCCGAAGATATATCGAATATGCAGGTGAGAATGGCGGTGTATTTGACTGGGAGCGTGCTGACTGGGTAGCTGGAATACCATCGGGTCGGATTACGGTCGCAACGACGGAGAAGTAGAATGAAATAGGGTCTGCTAGGAGTGTCATTGAATGTGGGAAACCACTACAGAGAAGTGATTGTTCTCACTTATTCTACAGTTTTTGTTGGTGACATCCGCTCAGTAGTGAACGCTGGATGTGAATAATGAGCAGGCATAGAACCCCGAATCTTTACGCGGCTACCCCAACGGCTGTTGACGGCGATCGAAATCGGTCGCTGAACGACAACAGAGTGGATCACATTAGCTCGGGCATCGCCGACCCAACTCGCTTCGAATATATCCAAGTCGAGAAGACGACGACGCCGGCATAGAACCACAGTCTCGCCGAGGACTCAAGCCTATAAAACAGATCCAGGCAGGAACCTCACCCATCGTACGCGTCGACAATTCGGCTATCACGGTCGAGTTGCGCTTCGAGTTTCGGGCTCCGGTTTTCAATGACCAGATCCTGGTTTTTCCAGTGGGTGCCGTTTTTACCATTCCAAACCCCATACAGCGTCGCCTTCGGAAGCACGAGGACACCGAAGATGACAGCTGCAACGTACAGCAGCTCACACACCGTTTCCCACTGGACAGTGGCCCGCTTCTGAACGTTTGCCGGAAAGGCGACCTTCTGAGCTTTGACGCCCGCATCGTTGGCGCGTTCGACGAAGCCTGTGTCGTTGCTGAACAGCAGGACTTCCTTCCGGTGTTCGTTCTGGTAGTTGACGTATCCCTGGACGATCTCGCCGTCACCGGTGTCGCTGTACGCGAAATCAGTCTGTCGTCGTGCCATCAATCGGCGGAACTGATACAGTCCGAGGAACCCCTCACGGTTCTCCCCGGCGGGCTGGTTGTCCAGACGCTCGAACTCGTCGCCGAACGCTCGCGTCAGCTCTCGGGTGTCGTAGTGCTTGTAGTGCCAGTCCAGTTCCTCTTTGACGCCCGAAGAGAGGACAAAGCCGGTCACGGGCGGTCTGCCATTGGATTGGTCGTATTGCTTGGCACCGGGATCAAGGTCCAGAACCGAGGGCATCTGCCAGCCGAAGAGGTTGGTGTCGATCCCGGCCATCACAGGATCATGTCCAGCCTCCAGGTCCGGCGTGCCGTGTCGACGGAGAAATTCATAGATCTCGTCTTTGTTGGCGACGTCGAACAGCCCGCCGGCGATCAGCGTCCGCACATATGTCTGGGGGTCGGGCAAGTCGTCGTAGGCGGCGTCACCGTACTCGCGCTCAACCTCAGCGCGTCGGTCCTCGTACTCGTAGCGATCGGCGGTGACGCTCACGGTCGCCTCGGTCGTGTCGTCGAGTCGGATCCGCAGTAGTTCCCCGATTTCGTCCGATGGATGTTCGACCGTGATCGTGGTTTGCCCGAGGTCGTACAACCCGTTGAGCAGTAACATCAGGGAGGAGCGTGCCAGTATCATTAGAAGACCTCCGTGAAGTCGACGAGGTCTACACCGGGCCTGGGAATCTCGGGATAGACTCGATTGTAGTAGTCGCTGGAGTGGAGATGCAGGTAATATACGTGGTCGGCGCCGAATTGAATGCCGGCCTGGAAGGCGATCGCGGACATGAACTTCCGACCGGGTGTCACGTCGATTGCGACCGTTGCACCGTCATCGTGAGCATCATTGACCGCATGTCGGTGGTAGTCGACGATCGCTTCAAACTCGCGTTCGGAGTCGATCGTGATGCGGTCGATGTCGGGTTCTTCACCCGCGTGTGCGGCGACGATCTCTCCCGCCAACTCGGCCGCTCGCGCACTGCTCTCGCGGACGGTGGGATTGTCCAAGATCCGGACGACATCGGGGACGTACCCAGCTCCGGTGCAGGCCGCCGTCAGTGGGTTCACGACGGCTTCGATCGTCGGACTCGCGGTCGTTATCCAGTAGTTGGGAGTACCGTCTGAGTCTGATGATGACATTGGTAGGAATGAGGACTACGCCGAGTAGTTGGGCTATGTTCAGCGCTCTGTCAGAAGAGTCTTCGCTCGGTTACGGATCGTGTGCAGCTTCGATCTGAGCGATAGCCCACATGGCGCGGGACCGAACGTCTTCGTCGTCGTCCGTCTCGCTGACCGTTTCCAATTTCGACAGTGCCGTGTCGTCGCCGAGGTGACCGAGCGCCCAGCACGCGTTTTTCCGGACGACTGGGTGGTCATCGTCAAGCAACGTGCGAAATCGCGGAGCGAGCGAGGCCACTTTGGTCGGGAAGTCCTCGGCGACGCGAGCGAGCGCCGCACTCGCGTTGATCCGCGTGTACGTGTCGTCGACGGTCAGCAACGAACCGATGTCGTCGGTGTATGGTTCGACGACATCGGCGTGGACCGTGGCGACGTCACCAATCAGTCCGACGGCGTTGTTTCTGAGCTTGCGATTGTCGGCATCGAACAGGCCTGCGACATCGTCGACGGTGTCGAGTCCGGTGGCCGGGTGTTCACCGACGATGCGCCCGAGTGCTGCGGTCGCGTTCAACCGGACGGGATCCGGGTGCGTGGCGTCGGCGATCACATCACCGAGCGCACCGGCCGCCGGTTCGACTGCTTCCGGAAACTCCTGGGTAACACAGGAGAGTGCATACACTGCATAGGGCAACCCGTCGGCCTGGTCTTCGATGACGGTTGCGAGCGCGGGGACAGCGTCGACGGCGTCGGCCGGATCACCGTCTGCGATCGCGGCGATACATCGGACGGCCTCGCGTTGAACCGTGTCGTCGGCCGCACCGAGATACCCCCTGATCTCGTCGGCCAGTTGTGCGATGTCAGCAGGGTCGGTGTCGCCGATCGCTTGGAGCGTTCCGAGTGCATCGGCTGGCGTGGCGAGATCGTCACGCTGTAACAGTGACCGGAGGATCGGAATCGCTGGCGTGCAGTCCTCGGGGCGGTCCTCTGCCAGAATGTGCAACGCTCTGAGCGCGTCTTGCCGGGAGTCTTCGTTTTGATTGTCCAGCAGCGTGAGGACCGCTGAGACAGTGACTGCGTCGGGTTTCGCCTCGGCAAGTCGCCGGAGCGCGGTCGCGCGTTCGGTTGGCGTCTCGGCGGCCGCAGTGAACGCCTCTGCCGGTGGGTCGACAGTCGACAACTGCTCGACGGCGTCGACGCGCACTGAGAACGGCTCTGCAAGCGGCGAAGTTGGGTAACACCGAATCGCCGGTGCAGCAGCTGGGCGCTCGACCGTCCGTTCGATCACCGATATGTCGGCCAACAGGTAGGTGCGCTCCGAACCCTCATCATCGTACCTGAGTTCGAACGCCGGCGCGTCAGCATACTCGTCGATGAACTCCGCGAGATCGGCGGCGTCGACCGGGATGATGCCGGCACTTGTCGGATACCCACCGTCAGCGACTGGCTCACGAACCCAGGGGAGGTCCGGATGAATTTCGCCGCGTTCGACTGCTGGGACGAACTCCCAGGCGTGGTAGTGGTCCCACTCGACAACGTCACCCAGGTCAAGGTCGTCGACGACGACGTATTCGTCGGCATCGGGATGCAGGTCGGCGATGAGCGACAAGCGCTCACGACGCGTCGGGAATCGTTCGTAGTATCCATCGGGCTGTTTGCCGCCGAGCCACTCATCCCAGTTGTCAGCGTGCCGACCGACGACGTCGACCACGCCGGGGATCGCCGCTTCCTCGGCCAGGTTCTGATTCCCGATCGCGTACACCATGTGGTCGGTCTCGTGGGCGAGATGCCGGACCCACTCCAGCGGCACGGCCTCGTGTCGCGGGTGCGGGTTCACGTCGACGGTCCAGTCGCGATCGAAGGCGAACACGTGCATCGGTGAATTACCTCTCGGTTTCCTGGTTCATGTCGGGGTTTCTGTTCGAACCGTGCTCGAGGAGCGTGTCGAGCAGCGCCAGTTCCTGATCCATGTCGTCGTCGCTGACCGCGTGCATCTCGTTGTCGAGGTACGATCGGAGTTGCTCGAACCGAGCAGCGTACTCCTCAGGGACCGCCAGCGGCACGGATTCGCGTTCGTGCTCGCCCCGCTGGTCTGACAGCAGCCAGTCGTCGACGCCGTTGGTCGACGCAGCACGCTCGTGGACGTTCTGCGCCCAAGAACGGAGTTCCCTGGCGTAGCGGGACAGCGCGACGGCCTTCCGAACGCCGTCGTGATCGTACGACTCCGTGCCGTCGGGGAGCGCGACGGTCACCCGCTGGGAGTGCTCGCTCCCGTCGCGTTCGGTCCACGACGCGACCAGGTCGACGTTCACCGCCCCAGCTCCGCCATCCAATCGGAGCAGAACCACGCCGCCGCGGGCTTCCCCGTCGTCTTTGGCTGACGGGAACAGCGTCGTGACGTGCATCAGCTCCCCGGTCGCGTCGTCGGCCGATGGGGAGCCGTGCACGGCGGCGATCTCACACTCGTCGGTCTCAAGTTCCAGGCCAAGGTCGTAGACCAGCGGCGTAACCATGTACGCAAACTCCTCGCCTAGCCGCTGTTCGAACTCCGCCGCCGAGTGAACGAAGTAGTAATTCGCGCCCCGAATCCCCGTCAGCGCGTCGGCGAGTTCGGCATTGGCGTCCAGTCCCATCCCGATGAATGTCGTGTGGATGCCGCGGTTGGCCGCGTCAGCGAACAGATCTGTGAGTTCGGTCTCGCCGGTTGCGCCCATATTGGGCATCATGTCGGTCATGAATACGACGCGCCGTTCGAGGTCCTCGCGGGGTTCGCCGTCAGCGAGCATGTCCCAGGCGGCCTCGAACCCGTCTTCAAGATTCGTTCCGCCGCCCGCACTGACCTCGCGGATGTGCCGCCGGATCGCGTCCATATCTGTCGATCCGACATCCCGGAGCGGTTTCGCGACGTGCGCCCGGTTGTTGTACAGCACGACACCCAGCCGGTCGTCGTCGCGGAGTTGCTCGGTCAGCGCACACAGTGATTGAGTGGCGGCTGCCAGTTTCGTCGTCGCGTCGTTCTCGGCCTCTCTTTTCCGCCCGTGTTCGTCGTAGTAGTACCCGTCGAACTCGCTGTTCATCGACCCGGAAACGTCGAGCACGGCGACCAGATCCAGCCGGGGGCGTTCGAACTCCGCGACCGAGAGCGTCGAGTCCAGCCCGACCGACAGATAACGCTCGGTTTCACCGGAAATCGGGTGTTCGCTCACGGCCGCCGCGTATCGCGGCGCGAACAGCGCATCCGTCTCCGTCGGCGCGCCCGTCTCGAAGTAGTAGTCGTAGAACAGCCCCTCGTCGCTGATCGCCTCGGGTTGTGGCGTGTAGCCGCTCTCGACGTTCTCCCGGAAGTTCGTGACGTCTTTCGCCCCGCCAGCCGCCAGCCCGACCGTCTCCGAGCTGGCCACATCAGCGCTGGCCGTTGGGGCCGGACTATGCATCACTTCTGCCTCGTCGGCCGTAGTGTCTTCGTGGCTGCGTAGTTCGCGCCGACTGACGTGCCGCCCACAGGCGTCACAGACGTAGTCGGGAGCGGTAACGGCCTGGGTTTGGTTATTCTGGGGGCGCGGTTGCCAGTCGTCGACGTTCGTGTCGTCGTCGCGCACCGGCGTGACAGTCGTCTCTTCGTCTACGACACCGAACACGTCCGTGAGGTCCAGCGACGTAGATGCCTCAGCGACCGCCTCATTGACGGCGTCCGCCGTCATTCCCTCTCGAAGTCGGTCGCCACAGTCCGGGCACTCCGCGGGCGCAGATCCGGCTGTGTCGATGGGTGCACAGCCGACGATATCGTGGAAGTCGTACTGGTTGCCGGTTTCGAGGCCGCCGATCGGGCTCCGCGCCGGAGTGACGAGCAGTTCGTGTTCTTTCCCGTCGTCGGTACTCACGACGAGACGTTGGACGGTCTCGTAGCTGCTTTCGAGTGTACGCTGTGTGACGAACTCGACGGTGAGATCGCTGCGCACTCCGTCGCGAAGGTCAGTGTGATTCGAATTCATTGATCGGACTGGCCGCCGTGCCCCGGGCGACCGACGGGCGTTCGACGAGCTGACACGCGATCCGCTGCGAATAACCAACACCGCTGTGTTCCTTATCGTCCGAATACATACATTGGTTTTCGCTATAATGATTTAAATCTGTCGACAGTCGATACGTCGGTGTCGCTCTTATATCTATAACACACACTACAGTGTAGGTTATCGAATTTCGCAGATAGAGAGGTGTGGCTCCGTCAGTTCCCAACGAGAAATCGTCGTTTCTACGACGTTAGTTCGGTCAAAAAAGCCATTACAATGGAGTTCGTGGCCATCGATAGAGAATTCCACATGGCTCTCGACGCGGGCGACAGCCTCATTCGATCGCTACACGATCACAACCCCTGGTGGGACAAGGGAGCAGCCGCGTTTTCCTTACCTGACCGCCACAAGAGCGACTTCTACCACCTAGCGCGTCCTGACGAAGCAGGTTACCGCGTCGAGGACCAGCAGCTGTTCGCACTCGTCGGTCGCGGCGGCGTCGGGAAAACAACGCTCCTGCACGCGTTCATCAAGCACCGGATCGAAGCCGGTGACCCACCGGAGCGGTTTCTATACCTCCCCTTCGACGCCGACCCACTCTACCAGCTCGACTCCGACGACCAGCTCCGACAGGCTATCCGCTACTACGAGACAAGAATCCTCGGCCGTGCGGATAATGACCAACAGGAAATCGTGTTGCTCGACGACGTTCACCGGATCGAACACCCGAACAAACCCGCAGTCGACGGCTGGGGAACGGTCGTCTCAGAGTTACTCGCCGACAACCAGGACCGCCACGTCGTCGTCACGGCCAGCGCCGGCCTCCAGGTCGAACGCGAACTGGACCGTGTCGGCTTCGACAAGGACGCTTACGACACCCAGCCTGTCCTCCCCGAGAAGTTCCGCGATTACGTCTTCTCGGTGTATCCCGAACTCGAAGAAGGTGACACCCGCGTCAGCCCCAGTTCACTGCGAACAGGCGAACGTAGCCTCTCAGCAGCGATCGAAACCGAAGATGTCGGCCCGCTGATCGACGAGATCGAAGGCAAGTACGAACAGGTAGCGGCCGACGCCCGCCGCATTCAATCACAGGTCGTGGAGTACCTCGCAATGGGCGGCGTCATCAGCTACGAGCGCGAGGGCGTCGTAGAGTCAGCGCGAGACCTCACCGCCGACGACTACGCGCGACTACGCGACGACGTTCGTAACGCGCTCTACCAGGAGGTCCCGGACTTCGAGTCGATCAAGACCATCGCTGACCTGGAACGCCTCTGTGCGCTCGCCGCTCGCAATCGCGGTGTCGAACCTATTCGCTACCAGGAACTCGTCGACCTCTTCGACGTGGATCGGCGAACGATCGCCGACAGCTACCTCTCGGCACTCGCCGAGCTATACGTGCTGACCGGCGTCACCGAGTATGACAACAGCCGCCCCCGATCCGTCCAACTGTTCCTTCGCGACACTGGGCTGGTGACGGCACTCGCCGACGGCGACCCAATGACCGTCCGGAACGACTTCGACCGGGAGGCGGAACTCGCACGCGTCGCCGCGTTCGACCACACGATGCGCTTCGCGTACGGTATCAACATCCAGCAAGGCAACGACCTAGACCCGACCGTCCAGTACTGGCGCGGCAGGAACGGCGAGGTCGACTTCGTTTTCGAAATCGGGGGGACGCCAGTCCCCGTCGGCCTAGCCTACCGGCCCGGCGAGCGCGACGACACACTGGCAGCCGTCGAGGAATTCTCCAGTTCCTACGACGCTCCAGTCGGATTCGTGCTGACCGGCGACACAATCCGTGGCTCCGATCCGATCAGTGAGATTCGGAACGGTATCATCGAACTCCCGTATTGGCTGTATCTCCTGCTTTGCTAGCAATGAATTGTCCATTCTAGCGACATCCTTGGATACATGGGATAAGTTCGGTTCGCGCCAGATCCGACTTATAAAATATAAGTACTGAATCGAACTGCTGTTTCATATTGGGAGTCTTAGCTCGATAGACAGTTAATAAGGGAGTATGACCAGTTATTCTGATGAGAGATATCAAACACCGGTTTTTCACCTGGCTTACCCCTTTCGATCCGCTTGGTACTGAAAAACGGAATGAAATAAATCTGGCAAATGGATTACATTTGCTAAGAACGGCGTGCGAGATACAGAGGCTGAGTTCAGCATTTTATCCGGTATTTAGACAGATTATAATACCGAGCTACGTACCGTCGTCGGTTTCAGAATCTAAGATATCTTTAGCAAGATTCTGAAGTTCTTCTCCCCTCTCGTTTTGATAATCAACCTCCGGCTTTTCAATTCTCGTGATCAAACTAAGATCAGTATAATCTTCCAGCCTTGTGTTGTTTGATGAAGAATTCACATTTAACCGCCATTTGTCACCACCAGCATGGTCTAGTATTAGATCAAATTTCGGTGACATCAAAACATTGTTAGGTACTACACGAACACTCTGATCGGATGGACCTAAGAAAACATGATACAACGGCTGATTCGCTGATTTGGTCTTCTCCCATGAACCTTGGAAATATCCGGGGGGACCTTCAGGCTCCCTAAACCACTTGTAATAGTGGAGATATATCGTACACTCTCCCACATTCGTATTTACTTTCCATTCACTTCCTCTTACTTTGACCACATCTTGGATTTCAGTACGATATTTCAAATTCTTGATGAATGCTGTTTTCCGTTCTTGAGGCGATGGTTTATCTGAATTAGACATATATTTCCGATAGTTAGATAATTGGATAAAACATTCCCTCTTTACTCACACATAGAAGTCTCTCGGAGCGACTTACCGTTACTCACGAGCGGACCTTTCGCATCCAGTCATCTAGCTTCTCACGGTAGCCGGTTTTGTCTGGTTCCAGCAGTGCATTGAGCGTGTTGAACTGTCGAGTAGTCGCCTTTGGAGAACGAGATTCGTTGTCCTCTGTGAGAAACAAGTCTCCACATCATTGCTCATATCCGGCCAAATCTGCTACCAGTTCTGGATCGCCCCTGCCCACGGTCTCGACTGGCACGAACACCATCATCAATATCCGAGTGATAGAGGATCGTATTACTCACCGAGTAACCCACAGTAGACTACAGAAAATCGGGAAGCTCGAGCTTTTTTTCGATTCCGCTCTACTGGAACCCGATATTCGCAGGATCGTTCGTCCGCTCGAGTGTGACTTCGAGGATGCCGTTATTAAAACTCATCTCCGCGGACTGATCGTCGACGTACGCTGGCAGGTCGACGCGCTTGATGACCGGTCGTGGGTCCCGTGCGACACGGATCGCCAGGTTCCGCCCGTCGCACTGGATATCAATCGCTTCCTCGCTGGCGTCTGGAATATCTGCGACGACACGGAGTTCATCGTCGTACTCGTGGATATCAACAGGCTCCGTCTCTTCGCCAGCCATCCCAGACATCATGTCGTTGATCTCACCAAAGAGATCGCCGAACGGATTGTCATCGTCGTCCGGATTCCGTCTCATCACTGGTTATAGGCCCATCAAGCGGATAAGACTTCGGTGTAGGGCTACCGTAGTCGTGAGTTGATTGGGTTCAGCAGCGAATTGCGACCGACAGGCGTCTAAACTATCGAACGATGTCGACATCCATCAACTGATGGATCGATCGTTTGTCGAAATCGTTCTTGTTTCTGGTCGCAAGCGTTGCACCCCGTTCTCGGGCGATCGCCGCAATGAGCAGATCAGCGGTGTCAAGAGAGGTACCCACATTCTGAAGTTTTGACTCCATCTCTGCCGCTTCGGAAGCGGCGTCTGCGTCGAATGCTCCGATCTCATCAACACGCTTTTTCAGCTGTTGCCGTCGACGGTTCTGCATTGATGGGTTGTAGAAGCTCAGGAACTCGTAGAGGACGACTGCGGGCACGATCCACTGTTCTGTCTGGTGGTTCGACAAGTACGAGACAACATCGGGGTCAGGATGTGGCCGAACAAAACCGTCAAGGACGTCGTTGTCAAGGCAAATCATTCCAACCGCTCTTTCCGCTCTTCGAGCGACTCGTTTAGCTCCTCGCGCTTTTGTCTCATGTGCTCGCCGACCCCTTCATCGGCGAATCCAGCCATTTCCTCGACATCTTTCTCCGTCCGTGCCAGTCGGTCCAGTAGGTCATCAAACGACTCCCCCTCTCGTTTTCTCGCCTCAAGCTTTTGCTTGGTCTCTTCCGAGATCCGGATAGAACTGCTCATGTTGAATACAACGTATTCGCCCACTGTAGGTGTTACGCCGCAATTGGCACTGGCGGCATGACGCAAAAACACTGTAAGTGACGTTTCAGCCTCCCTGGTGGGATTTCTCTTTTGGGACAGTCGAGTAGAATACCACTCATAGCCTCCGACTGAGTACTATCACTCGTCGGCCACCAGTCGGTCGATGCTGTCGACACAGACCGCGTCGGAGAGCCGCTCGCGGAGATCCTCGACGGACGCGGCGCTCTCGATAGTGACGCCGACGGTCACGAGCGTCGCGGTGAACCGCGGTTCGAGACCGCGAAGTCCATCGACGGTGACCGCGCGGACGCCCTCGATGCGACCGAGCCGCTGTTCGGCGTCGGTCGCGAGGTCAGCCCCGGCGCTGTCGGGGATTCGGACGGCCAGCACTGCCGTCACGGTCGTCGTGGTCTGTTCAGTATCGGTGTCTGTGATTGCCATGTGTGTCACCTCCGTTGGAGAGCGGCGCGAGAATCGACCCTTGGGAACTGATGGGTTCGCAGGGAGATTCTCGGTCGGTGCGAGCGGCGAGACGCGACGCGTCGAGCCGCGAGCCGCGCGGTCGACACCGCGAGCCACACTCCGATGCGCGAGGAACGATTCGAACGCTCGTCTCGGCCCTGGCGAGGCCGCGTGATCGGCCAGGCTACACCACTCGCGCGCACTTCGAAAAATTGGAATCCGCACTACACCGGTTCGACAGCATCGATCTCGTCGATGACCTGCATCGGTTGTTCGGCGTGCTGGAAGTACTCAAGAACGGTCTCCGACCAGCCGGAGACGTTGTACACGTCCTCGTAGCCCTCTGGCGTGACGAGGTCGCCGTAGGACGCCAGGTCGATCAGGTACAGCGACGCGTCCGGCGCGACCGTGTCTCGGTAGGCGTCGAACTCCTCACGGACCGTCGCGGCGTCGTCGCTGAACCCGATTCGGGAGTCCCAGATCTGCATGTCGGTGAACACGACAATGCGGTCGACGGCGATGCCTTCCTCGCGGAGATGTCGCAGCGCCTTCCAGCCGTTCGTCGAGTGACCGACCTCGCCGTCGATGCCCAGCAGGGCGTCCTGTCGCTGGAGGACCGGCGCGTCGGCGTGCATCGGGACTTCCTGGAAGTCGTCACCGAAACCGCCGACGCGGGCACCCCGGTCGGCGAGGATCGCGCCGAACAGCGAGCCGATCTCTTTGTACCGCAGGGTGCCGTTCTGCGAGAGCGTGGCGTCCATCGACCCCGAGAGGTCGACGGCGACGAACGTCTCGCCGAGGCCGTCGGGGACGTTCTCGACGGCCACGTCGATGGCCTGTTCCAGCCAGCGTTCGACGGCCGGCGCGTCGATCCGGGCCGCCTGGAGGGCCTTGTAGGCCTGGTAGTACCGGAACGGGTACAGCGGGGCGTGGCGCACCGCTTCGAGGTCGAGGTGGTCGACGATCGTCGTTTCGTCGACGCCGGCCTCGAGCATGTTCCGGAGGTTCCGGATCGACGCGAAGATCGGCAGCGTGTACGCCTCATCCTCGATCAGTGTCTCCCAGGCCTCACGGGTGTTCCCGCGCTCGGAGATCACCGTCTCCCAGGTGTTCGGGGCTGGAAGCGGTTCCACTTCTGGGTAGTCGTCAAGATCGCCACGCATGAACCGCTCGAACAGGGCCTCCTGGTCTGCGTCGACCGGCGTTGGGTGGACGCGGTTGAACACGTCGTGTAGCGTCACCTCACGCCGCGAAAGCGTGTACTTCCCGAGCGTGTAAGCGTCGGCCATATCGACGAGGGCGTCCTCGATACCGCGCCGGAGCGGCCACGGCGCGGTGCCGCCGAAGAGGTCGTCGTGAATTGCCAGCGCGGTCGCCGTCTCATCCATCCGCTGGACGATCGACGGCGTCCACTCGCGGATCAGCGACTCGTCGGAGTCGTCTTTGAACCGGTCGTCGTTGGCCGCCAGCACGAGCAGTACCTGCGGCACGTCACGCAGGTAGAGTTCCTGCCGGGCGTACGCAGCGAGTTTGAGGACGAACTCTGGGTCGTCGTCGGCCGCGGCGTCGAATCGCTCGACGATGGCCGCGAGATGTGCTTCGTCGGACTCGTAGTACGAGTCTTCGAGCAGCTGGTTGATCGTTCGTTTGTACAGGGCGAGTCGCGGATCGGCAGGCGCGAACGCCGCACCACCTTCGTGGTTGGTCGTCCGTGTCGACTCCGCGAGTGTCTGTTTGGTGTCGTTGAATTTCATACTACCACCGGAGCCGTAACAGACGGCTCCAGACTGACTGCCAGCGGGGACCGCGGGCAGCGAACGCCCTCGGCAGGATTCGAACCTGCGACACCCGGCTTCGAAGGCCGGTGCTCTAAATCCGTGCTGAGCTACGAGGGCAGGCAGTGGTCGGAAAATCACCGGCGCGTGTGGATCAGCATGCTACCAGATTACACCAGGGCGGAGGTTCCGCCCCCGGGATTCGAACCCGGATCTCCGGCTCTTGAGGCGAAGGAACGCGCCGGTTCGACGACCACCGGATGAGTGTGAGTGACCGGAAGATCGACGGGGCGTGCGAGCCGTTACGGCTCGGGTGCGTGACAAGCGAAGGAACGCCCCGTCTCGACGGTCACCTGAGTGGTGGCGACCGGGAAACAATCGGAGCGGGGTCCGGTGTCGGGACGCTCCCTTTGTCCGGACATTACGATAGACCGGCTGGTCTACCGCCGAGATTTGAACTCGGGAAATCCTGGAGTGAAGGAACGCTCCGATTCGACGGTCGCCGCGATGACTGGTGGGTGGCCGGAATACCGACGGAGCGGGTGCGGGAGTTGAACCCGCGGGGTGCCAGAGTGAAGGAACGCTCCGTCTCGACGGCCACCCGGTTGGGACGGGGCTCGGTGCCCCAGGCCGGCAGAGCGGATCGAACGCTCACAGCCACCTTACAAGGGTGGTGTCCTCGTGAGGCCCAGTAGGCCGAACGAGGGCTCGTCAGAGCTTGCTCTGACGGCGCTCTGCCAGTTGAGCTATGCCGGCACGAATTCGGGTCGGGGCTACGCCCGAAGCCTGCGCCAGGAGTCGAACCTGGACGGCATCCATACCACGGATGTGCTCTGCCAGTTGAGCTACACAGGCGCAGGGCCAGGTGCGAGTCTCGAACTCGCCGCTCGACCGTCACAGGGTCGAAGGTTACCAGCTACCCCAACCCGGCCATACAATTTCCCGCCAATAGCGGGGAATGGAGCGACGCGGAGTCGAACCGCGAATTGCCCGGTCTTCAGCCGGGTGCCGTCCCGTTTGGCTATCGCTCCGCAGTGCTTCCGGTGCCCTGGCGAGCGAAGCGAGTGAGGGCTCGGAAGGGCATGCTTCCGGTGGGAATCGAGCCCACGACTTCCAGCTCGAAAGGCTGGCGTCCCTCGCCATCGGGGACTCCGGAAGCACAGAAGCCGCGGATCGGATTCGAACCACGTCCGGACGTGCTCACTGCGTTGCGTGCGCAGGGTCTGCTCTGGAAACCGCCGGTTTCCAGACCGATGTGATCCTGCTCTGCGGGCAGGTGCGTTGAGCCACTCTGCCACCGCGGCTGATGGACGCCCCCGGGAGTCACGCGAACGAAGTGTGCGTGACGCCGTCGGACTGGTCCGACGGAACTCGAACCCGGTGCCTCCCGCTTGCGAAGCGGGCGCTCTACCAATTGAGCTAGGGGCCCGCGAGAGTGAGAGTCAGGATACGCGGGACTTCGCGGTCCCGAACGCCTGGGGACGGAGTCGAACCGTCCACGACCAGGGTAACAGCCCGGCTCCCCCACCACGGGGGACTCCCAGGCACGAGAAATAGAGGGCCTGACGGGATTCGAACCCGCTATCTTGCGGTTAAAAGCCGCCTGCCTGTACTCATAGGCTCCAGGCCCGCATGCGTCACCCCGGATTCGAACCGAGACTACTGGCTTGGAAGGCCAGTGCCCTCGCCAGATTAGACCAGTGACGCAAGAGTGGACACCCCCGGGAATCGAACCCGGAGCCTTCGTCCTGCCAGGACGCTGCTCTGCCAGTTGAGCTAGGGGCCCGCGTGGCACCGAGGACCTCCAACCCTCGCTGCCGATGGACGCACGAGGAATCGAACCTCGATCACAGCCTCGTGAGGGCCGTATCTTGCCGTTGGACCATGCGTCCGAGTGGGCACGGGAGGACTCGAAACTCCGACGAATCCGGTATCAGCGGATCTCTCTGACCAACTGAGGTACGCACCCGGATTGGCGGGGCAGGAGTCGAACCTGCGATCTCGCCGGAGTCAGCGGCGCGTCCACTCCACTGGACTACCCGCCATTGCGGGACCAGGAGTCGAACCTGGGCCTCGGGGATATGAGCCCTGTGGGCTACCGCTACCCTATCCCGCATGCTCCAGCCCGGATTCGAACCGGGGGCTCGGCCTCGAGAGGGCCGTGAGTTTGTCCTGGCTACTCCACTGGAGCAGGCTGTCCCGTCAGCGTGGCCACGCGAGCTAGCATCCTGTGAGCGAATCCCTCCGACATCACGGCTATCGTGAAACCGAAAACACCCGCGAGTGCGGGTGCTGACTCACACCTGCATGGCACACTTTCGTGTGCCGAATCTCCCCGGCACGACTCGAACGTGCGTCTCCTCCTCTACAGGGAGGCGTCGTCGCCACTGGACCACGGGAAGTGATTGAACCGGGGAAAACCGTAGTGGAGAGGCGTGTGTCGGCTCGATCGCTCTCGCCGCGTATACCGAGGCATCTCACCCTCGGACCTGCCCGAGTAGCCAGCCCGGTTAATCCCTGGTGCGAGATCGAAGTATCTCCACTACTCGACCCGGTCGTCGAGGTCATCGAGAACGAGCGTGGCCATGGTCTCCCGCGGGAGGGTCGTTCTCTCGCTCGACTTGCAGTGTTGATTGGCGTGCTGTCCAACTCGTGAACAGCGCCGATCGCTGGCAGCCCGTCTGTTTGTCCGGTACTGCCACCATCAAAGGTGTCTGGGCGTTACTCCAGCGCACTGACCGACGCTGATGGACCCGGCCGGATTCGAACCGGCGGCCTCCCGCTTGCGAGGCGGGCGCTCTGCCACTGAGCTACGGCCCCAGAGTCACGGGACCACGATTTGAACGTGGGTCCCCTGAACAACGTGAAGGGGATGTTGGTGGACGAGCATAGCGAGTCCACCGGTAATCTGCTGGTCATGGGCCAACCGGGCTCACCAGATTACCCAACCCGCGAAGTGTCGCCGCGAGGATTTGAACCTCGGAAAGCACTAAGCACGCGGTCCTGAGCCGCGCCCCTTCGGCCACTTGGGTACGGCGACACGAAGACAGGGAAGTGCCGGCCAGGCCGGCATGCCGCCACCAGGACTCGAACCTGGGAAGGACTAACCACACGGCCCTCAGCCGTGCTCCTTTGACCACTCGGACATGGCGGCGCATACCGCGGGAGGGATTCGAACCCCCGAATACCTACGTAGCGAGTCTTAAGCTCGCCGCCTTCGGCCACTTGGCTACCGCGGAGTGGGTATGGACCGAATCGAACAGCCATCTCTCGCTCTGGAAGCGAGCGTCTTCCCATTGGACCACATACCCTGGCTTGCTGCATTTCGGTCGGCAAGACACCAGCAGAGCTCTGCACGCATCTGCCGAGCCTTCGCCTGTTGCAACGGCGGAGACGCCGTCAGAGCAAGCTCTGACGAGCCCTCACTTACCACGTTCGTGAGGACGGCGGGAGAGCGATTCGAACGCTCGTGCCCGCGTGGGGCACCGTGGTTCCAGCACGGTCCCTTGACCAGGCTAGGGGAATCCCGCCACAGCGGTGAGACTGAGAGTCGAACTCAGAAGCCTGACGGCTCTCGCTTTCAAAGCGAGCGCAGTCACCTATCTGCGTGTCTCACCTCGCGCTGACCATCCGATCAGCACCCGCGAACGCCGCGGCCCGGAGTCGAACCGGGAGTCCTCTCGGAGCTCGCGTAGCAGGCGAGCGGGATCGCCAGTTCCCAGCCGCGGCAGAAGTGGGTCACAGTGGATTCGAACCACTGGCCTGGCGTCCCAAACGCCAGATGTTCGGCCGCTACACCAGCGACCCACGGATAGTTGTGTGTCTATACAACTGCACGACGGCGGACGACTGCTCCGCAACTGTCCGCCATCGTGAGGTGAGCGTACTTCGGGGTATCCCTGGAATGTCCACCGGATCATGCAGGTTGTAGACCCTTCCGGGCCCAGCACCGCCGACCGCGAACCGCTCGCGTCGGGCAGTGTCTGCCTGCCTCGATGAGCATCCCACTTCGAACGCCGACGCCGGGATTCGAACCCGGGTCACGGCCGTGACAGGACCGTATGCTAGCCGAGCTACACCACGTCGGCAGTGTGGCAGTCGCCCCGGCCGTTCCCGTGAACGGAGTGAACGGGGGCTCGAGGGAGCAAGCTCCCTCGGCGGAATCGAACCGGCGACCTCGGGCTCCAAAGGCCCGCGTCCCTCGCCGGAAGACATTCCGTCTTCCGAGCCCTGCCTCGCTTCCGCTCGGCAGGACGCCAGCGGAGACTCCGGGGCTGTGCAGTGCCGCAGCTATGGCTGTGGGCGAATGGGCGTCCAGCAGCTCAGCGTCCGCTCAGCGCGAACGAGGCTGCACGCTCACACCGCTCTCGGTGTGAGCGGAAATCATGATGCCGCGAGCATCATCCACGGGACCCTCTCGAACGAGACGATCCCATCGCTGGATGGAAGCAGGCGGCAGGCCCGTGTTCCCCCGCCCCGGCGGGTAGTCCGCGTGGGGGCTGAGTTATGCGGGCAGTGGTGTCCGGACAGCGCCGGATTGGGTCACGCCATCGCAACTGGCGTCGCCCAAATTCCAGCGTTCCGGATCGGGTTCGTCCCCACGCTGTTTGCGTAGGGGCTCGCCGAAGGTGCCCACGGCTATGGACAAGCGAGCGAGCCGTGGAACGTGGCGAGCTGACATCATACTGAATCTCCTCGGGTTGTGTGCTGTCGACGACTTCAATTACATCTCAACGTGGCATTTGTATTAAATGTGGCTGAGGTATGATACACACAGTCACAATTTCCGCCAGATTGCATCTATCAGCTCATCCGACGGATCGGAGAAAGTATGCATGGGATTACTGGATGGATCTCTAACATTGGCCAACTCCTGAATGGTTGTCTGTATCCCCATTTGGAGGGATTTGTCCAGTATAATATGCCGCCATTCACCGGCGCATCCTGGTATTTTGCAGTGGGAGCTTTCAACGACCTCAGCGCCTGATTTATTTGGGTCACTATAATCTTATAGTATAACTGTATAGTATAGCTATACAGTCCGGCCATGCTTAGTGTGTAGTCAGGCCAACTGCCGAAGAAGGGTTTTTAATATGTGATTCGGTTTGATCAAAAGTCGATCATAGCCGTCATCGAGATCACTCGCCGAATCTATTGACCACACCTGAGAGCAATTGGGCCGTCTATTCCGTCCCAAATCATACTTCACTAATCCAAATCCAACCCAAAATAAATCACCAATATATAAATAAATTAATATATTTGAAATGGACGGGCTCACCAGATGTGGGTGAGGAAGACCGTGACAGCAACGAATGCGGCACTGAAGCTAGGGGTACTGGCACTAGTCGCGGTACTGTGTCTCGGTGGGCCACTCGCGGGAGCGGCTGCCGGGGTGCAGGCTGGGGCAGGCAACACGAGTATCGAGAACATACAGCAGGACAGCGCGGATGGGTCGCCGCTCGCTGGCACGACGGTGACGACGACGGGCACCGTCACGGCGGTCGGTCCGGAGGGATTCCACATCCAGAACGGGACCGGCGCTTACAGCGGCGTGTACGTATACACGGGCGGTGCGCCGTCGGTGTCGACAGGCGACACGGTCTCAGTAACGGCACTGGTGAAAGAGTACTACGACCTGACGGAACTCGACGCGACGGCGGACGGTGCGTCGGTGACGGTGACCGGCACGGCACCGGTCCCAGACCCGGTCAAGCTCGACACGGGTGCGGCCGGGCAGGAAGCCTACGAGGGCGTGCTTGTCACGGTTGATGGCGTGACGGTGACGAGCACGCCCGGCGAGTACGGCGAGTGGGCGGTCGACGACGGGAGCGGTGAACTCGCCGTCGACGACGTGGCACCCAGCGACGCCACGACGCCCGCGAAGAAGAACGCGACCGCCGACGCGATTACTGGCCCGCTGTTCTACAGCTTCGGCGCGTTCAAACTGCAGCCCACCGTCGTAGAGAACCTGCAGGCACCGTCGACCGGGGACGGCGACGGCAGTGACGGTGGGAGCGGCGGCGACGCTGGCGCCGATACGACCACGGTCACGCTGCTGTCATACAACGACATCCAGACGGCGGCGGCAAAGGACGGCAACTTCTCGCGGCTCGTGACGCTCGTCGAGCGCCGCCGCGCGGCCCACGACAACCCGACGGTCGTGGCCGGTGCGGGTGACGAGGTCGGCCCGCATGCCCTGTCGCCGATCAGCCAGTGGCGCGCTCCGACCGACGTACTCAACCTGATGCAGCCGGACGCGGACGTCGTTGGCAACCACGAGTTCGACTACGGGTACGACGGGGTTTCACAGTTCACAGCGGCCTCGGAGTTCCCGTGGCTCTCGACGAACCTCGTCAACGAGTCGACCGGCGATGGAATCCAGGGCTCGGAAGAGTACACCATCGTCGAACGCGACGGGGTCCGAATCGGCTTCGTCGGCCTCGTCGACGAGGGGGCGACCTACGGGAAGACGAACATCGACTTCGCTGCCGAAGGCGCGAAACTGGAGGACTACACCGAGGACGGGCCGGCGACGGCGAAGCGACTCAAACAGGAGGAGAACGTGGACGTGGTGATCGCGCTGGCCCACACGGGTGTCCCGGACGCGAAGGATCTCGCCCGTGCGGACGACGGTGACTACATCGACGTCATCGCGGTCGGTGACGACGAGATCTACTACCCACCACAACAGACGGCGGGTTCGATCATCACCGAGGGGTCGGCCCGTGCAGCCTATCTCGGGGAACTCAACCTCTCGGTGAACACGACCGAAAACGACGTGACGAACTGGAACGGCCACCTCCGACCGGTCACCGACGAAATCCCGAAGAACGAGACGGCCTCGGACATCATCAACGGCTACCGCGCCGAGGTGAGTCTCGACTCGGTCATCACGACGACCGAGACGCCGCTTGACGCGCGCTTCGACACGAACTACCACCGCGAGAGCGGCTATGGTAACCTGATCACCGACTCCTTCCGCGCGACGACCGGCGCGGACGTCGCCATCACGAACCCTGGCGGCATCCGGTCGAACAGTGTCTACGGCCCGGGCGACATCACTGGCGGTGACGTGTTTAACACGCTCCCGTTCCCGAACACGCTGGTGACGCTCGAACTCTCGGGCACGGAACTTCGCGAGACACTCCGACGGCAGGTCGTGACGCTCGACAGCGACACGGGCCAGCAGTACGGAGCGGAGGTCAGCCAGCAAGTCAGCGGCGTCCGCTTCGAGTGGATTCCACACGGTGATGCGAGCTCGACGATCCGCGACGTGTGGGTCAACCGTGCCGGCTCCGACGAGGCGTCCGATTGGGAACCGCTCGACGAGGACGCCACCTACGAGGTGACGGTCAATAGCTTCATGGCCGGTGGCGGCTCCGGGTACGACAACCTCGTCGACCAGCCACGGGTCGCCGTGACCAACACGCTTTACGCTGAGGCGGTCGTGGACTACGTCGAGCCGAAAGACACCATCGCACCGACGAGAGAGGGCCGGATGCGCCGCGTGACGGCCGATGCCGGCGAGGCCGACCTCGAACTCGACGGGGACGAGACGGCGACGCTGTCGCTGGCCGTACCCGACACTGCGACAGCGCTCGACGCCGACAGCGTCCGGATACTGAACGAGAGCGGCGCGTCGGTCGCAGCGACCGACGCCGATCTCGCGGACGGCATCCTGACTGCGAGCGTCCCGGAGGCGGACGTAGGGAGCCTTCGCACCGACGGCGGCGACTTGGACCTCTACGCCAACTACACGGACTCGCGGTACGCCGACCAGTGGGTCTACTGGGGGGCGGCGGTGCTGTCGGCCGAGGTGAACGCGACGGGGGCGGCACCCGAACCGGCGCCCGGTGACGGAACCGCGACCGTCTCGGTCGAGTCGGCCTCGCTCTCATCCGGTGGGGAGGCGACGGTGAATGTGACGCTCTCCGCGCCGGCGGGCTTCTCCGGCATAGATATGAACGTCTCCGCACAGGACCGTTCGGTGGCGACGGTCTCGTTCGACACGTTCGGTGACGACCTCTCGCTCACCGAGGTCAGCGGCCAGGTCTCCCCCGGCGTCTTCCTCCGGGCAGCCGACGTCGACAGTATGATCCAGCCCGGCGCGACGAACGTCACCCTCGCTACGGTCGACGTGGCAGCGGTCGGTACGGGGACGACGAACCTGACGGTCCACGTTGATCGGTTCGACGACGAGACCGGGACGACGACGACGGTTGCGACAGCGCATGGACGCGTGACAGTCGGCCCGCCGGCACTCGGGCGCAGTCCCGGCGGCCGCTCGCCGACCGACCCCGACGGTGACGGTCGCTACGAGGACGTCAACGGGAACGGCCGGCTGGACTACGACGACGTGGCGACCCTGTTCGAAGCCCTCGACTCCGAGGCCGTGCAGGGCTACCCAACAGCCTACGATTTCAACGGGAACGGTCAGATCGACTTCGACGACGTGGTCACACTCTACGAGGAGACCTGATTCACAGTTCGTCGGAACCCGCAGCACTCCTTTTTGCTTCAGGCCGTCGTTTCGAACGGAGGGACTAGCCATGCTCGAAGCGAATGGTCACCTCCGTCCGGAGGCGGGTTTCCCCCGCGCAGAGTTAGCGGGGAAACCGAAATCACACGCGGTCGCAACTCCCAGGGGGTGGCCCTCGGTATCGTGAGAGAGGAGAGCGAGCTGCCGGTCAACGGTCAGCCAGTAGGGGCCGCCCGGTCCTGCCCACCGGAGTAGGCCGTAACCCGTCACACTATCTCGTTGTCGGAGAGTTGTTCGAAGCAGTGCGCAGTCCAGAATCCTGAGAGGGATCTATTAGCAGTATAGCTAAGTAGTATAGCTATACAGTAGGCCTTCGTACGGCTTAGTAGCTAGAACCGTCAGCAAGAGAGGGAATACGTGCGATTCTTCGGGGTCGAGGGACAGAATTCACACAGCCGGGCTTGCGGCTCCACGTTTGATCGAATCCGAATCGGGTCGTGACGGATAGCTCTTCGAGGGGCCTTCCTGGATTTCCGGGTTCGTTCGCTCGAGACGGATCCAGCCAGTGCATGAGAGTCTGCAAGTCATCGATTTGGTAGTGCTGAGCAATGAAAACCGTTCGTGAAAATGAAACCACGGAGCGTGTGACATTTGACTCCTGAGTTCAGGCGGAACATCCGCATCGACGAGTAATAAGACGCGCAAACCGCAGTGAAAATAGTTACCGGGTTACCAGCGGTCTATAGCCACAGGACTGCTATTGTTCGATATAGTCGTCCATCGAAAGGGACGAACGAGGAGGCAAAATTTTGCTGGACTCCATCGAGAGCCGGCCCGAGCCGACCGAGTTTTTGTCCGTCGGGCAGACCGAGTAGGTATGCCAGCACGGGATCGAATCGGTGACCGAGTGGACGGCCGAGGGTTCGGCCAGCGATGAACATCCTTCTCACGAACGACGACGGGATCGACGCGCCGGGCCTGCGAGCGCTGGCGTCGGCGCTCGAAGCGATCGGCGACGTGACCGTCGTCGCCCCCGCCCAGAATCAGAGTGCAGTCGGCCGTGGGCTCTCCTACGGACGGATGGGGCCCGACGGGTCCAACGGCGGTGAAGTCGGCCTCGGTGACGGTTCGGCCGATCCATTCACCGTGACGATCCCCCACGAGACACACGAACTCGGCTACGCGATCCACGGGACGCCCTGTGACTGCGTGATCCTCGGTGTCGATACGTTCGAACCCGACGTGGTCGTTGCGGGTTGTAACGCGGGCGCGAATCTCGGGATGCACGTCCTGCCTCGGTCTGGAACCGCCAGCGCCGCCACCGAGGCGGCATCGCTCGGCGTCCCCGGCATCGCTGTCTCGATGGACGTCCTCGGATTGGATCGGTCAGCGCTCGAACCGGCCGATTTCGAGCGGGCGTCCGTGATCGGACGCAACGTCGTCGACAGGGCATTTACTGCGGATGTGTTCGACGCCGTTGACTACTTCAATGTCAATGTCCCCCGGCCGGATCGGTCCATCGAAGGGGTCGCGATCACCCACCCGACAGCTCAGTACGATATGCACGCCGACCTCGCAGACGGTCGCTTCAGCATTCACAACCCGCTGTGGGCCGAGATGGCACAGGGAGACATCCCGGACGAGGACGGGAGTGACCGACGGGCGGTGCTGGATCAACGCGTGAGTGTCTCACCGCTCACCCTGCCACAAAGCGGGATCGATGACGGAATCATCGACAGACTCGACGACTGTTTCGAAGATGTGACGGATTAATTTATATCCCCGATAGATCGAGCCTGTGTGTGATTTGCGGTCTGTCCCACATGTTCTGTGGGGACCCAGAATGGAGAAGGACCAGCAAGCTTGCGGATTTGGGGATATTTCGGACCCTGGCTCACTCTTTCGGGTTCACTGGGCCGATGTACTCATTTTTCCAGGAATCCCCTTCCCGCCACTGCCAGTAGTAGTAGCGATACTCGGTTTCAGCCGTCTGTTTGGTCGTTTTGATCGTGATGTAGGCGCCGCTGCTCGGCACGTCCTCGTAGTCGGCTGGGTCCGTCGAGAGGTCGCGCTCTTCCAGCTGTTCCCGCTCTTCCTCGTCGATCTCGTCGTCTGCCCGCCGTGTTTCCAACTCGGACTGCCGTTGGTTGCGCTTCCACGCTGCGAGTTCGTTCGCGTACGTCGCGACCGCTTCCAGCCGGTCCGGTGATTGTTTCTCAAGGGGGTCCAGGAGATAGGTTGGCAGGTCCGGCGGTGATGGTCTGGACTGTGGGTCGTCCGCCATAGTTACCCCACGTGACGAGATGAGTTCAATGTGTGGGGTAACGATTGGCTTCGAGGCCAGTCGGTGCCATGGGCCACAGAGCCCTTGAAACACATCGATAGAGGTGTGTCCAGTCTCGTGATTTTGGCCTCAATCTGCCGAGAATTCCGAGATCGGTTCACCGTCGAGAGAGGTCTGTCGACAGGGAAATCTCTCAGCGAGTTCAGTAGTCGAAGTCGAAATTCCACCAGTCAGAGGGCCTATTTCTTGAGATTACACATCGATAGAGGGGTGTCCGATATTTTGTTACTCATGCTAGCTCAATTGAGTCGTCGCTCGGCGGATTGTTTCAATCGACCGAATTTTGGGAATTGCCAGCATTCGTAGTGTACACATCGATAGAGGGGTGTGTTTGGCCGAATCAGAACTGCTCGAGACAGCAGTCGGATCTGGGAATTGGTCGGTACCTGAGAACTCAGGATTGGTTCCGGAGTTGTGCTTTAACAACCGTCTGGACTTCGTCCGGGGAGACCATGTCGATGCGGGAGTCCTCCCGAAGCGTATCGAGAATGGTATCGGGGCGTTCGGCAAACTGGAATTCGAGGAACATCCCCGAACTGGGGCCGTGGCTGCGGCGCTCGAAGTCAACCAGTGAGTAGGTCGTCAGCTCTTTCATCTTGTTGACATAGGTCTCCTGGTGGTACTGGTCGGCCCCGATCGCATCGGTGAGGAACTGGTAGACTCGATAGCCGGTCGTACTGCGCGCGGTGCCGTCTTCGGTCTCGTTCGCGACGGTCGCAGTCGCGTACAGGCAGAGCTTCTTCTGAGTGCTGATCCCGCGGATGACTTCGAGGACGCGGTTTTTCTCGACTTTCTCCTGTGCGTTCCGGACATGTTCCTCCCGGACTTCGGAATCACCCTCGCGCTCGGCTAGTTCGCCAGCTACCCGCATGAGATCGATCGCTTTTCGGGCGTCCCCGTGTGTCTGTGCCGCGAACGCCGCCGCCAGCGGGATCACGTCGTCACTAAGGACATCGTCGTAGAATGCGTCCTGGCGGCGCCGGAGGATCGCCTTGAGCTGGTTGGCGTCGTAGTCGTCGAAGTGAACGTCCTCCGGAGTGAACGAACTCAGTGCCCGGCTCCCCACCGCCTCCATCATCTTCGTGTCGTTGGAGATCGCGACGACCGAGATGTGCGCGGAGAGGTCGTCGATAGCTCCAGACCGTGAGAGTTGATAGAGCAGCCGTGAGAACGCCGGGTCCTGTTTGTCCCGGCGACCCACGAGCATGTCCAGCTCGTCAAGCACGAAAACCACGGAGTCGAAATTCTCGCTGACGATACGGTACAGTTCGTCCCACTTCTCTTTCGTCGCGACTCCGTGTTTGGGTACCTCGACGGAGACACCAGCTTCATCGGCGGCTCGCTCGGCCAGTTCGTAGACGGCGATGCCGAGGGTATCGAGGTCCTGGCAGTTCACTTCGACGGTCCCGAACCTGATATCGCGTTGCTCACAGATGTTGCTGATGTTCTTACAGACCGCCTTCGTAATCAGGGATTTGCCCGTCCCCGACGGGCCGTAGAGAAAGAGATTCGGGGGTCGGTTGTCACCGAGCGCGACGCGCAACATCTTCGTAACTTCCTGGAGTTGGGTGTCCCGACCGACGATTCGATCCTCCTCGACGACGTAGTTCGGATCGAGCAAGGACCGGTCCCGGATCAGCCCTTCCTGTTCGTCGAACTCCAGCAGCATTTCTTCGATAGACTCCGACTCATTGTCGCTAGGGACTTGATCCGAATCCGATTCGGTTGGATTCGCCGGTTCCCCATCGATCGGTGGGGCCGATTGATCCGCCTCGTGGTCCCCATCCTCGATATCCGATGACGGATCGGACCGAACAGATGGTGACCGCTCTCCGGACTCCGAATCATCATCGACGGTCTCGGAGCCGTCAGTATCCATGTCAGCACACATTCAGGCAATGATGAAAAGTGTTGCCCCACCTCTATCGAAGTGTGATTGCCCGATAAGGGAACTAGTACTCTCGAATTATCGGGATGCCGAATCTCGACCTAAATCAGTCCATGAGCGTCCGACGAAGTGAATCATAGGGAACGAAGGAACAACTGATGGACACGCACACCCCTCTATCGATGTGTTCGAGGGATCAAGAGGGAGGGGGGTAATAGAGGGGTTAGGAAAGGAAGTTCAATCTCTTTGATCGCCTCCTAAGGGTCACTAATTTACAATACTCGGTAGATTAGGATACCCTCAGGAACTTCAACAGCTCCTAAAAGCGGTTCTATTTGCTGGCTTCTCTTCTTTCCTTCTCTCTTCTTCTAGCTAGCTAGAAACTAGACACACACCCCTCTATCGAAGTGTTCGATGTGTTTTCTCTGGCAAGTCCATCGTAGCTAGGACTGATGCCCCCAGATTCCGGGTTCACTTTCACTATATCTTAGTATGTTTTGTACGCTCAATACCTCTCGTTGGGGATCTGCTCTGGTATCCTCCTGTATAACACACAAAATATCTCTCTAACCCCCTGCCCTCTCTTTGAAGAACACATCGATAGAGGGGTGTCGGTGTACTCGTTCAGATATCTAAATCTTCATTGCCTCATCGAGATGTCTGCGGCAACCTCGAGCAATTCTCACAATGCCGTTCTTGAAGTCGATTAGACAGGAGAGAGAATACACATCGATAGAGGTGTGTCCGGTTCGATGAGGATCTGGTGTAGTGGCCTCAACCTATTTTGACCGTTACCCCACAAGACCGTAATGATCTAAACTGTGGGGTAACTGCTGTTGACCTGCCGTCCACAATTTTTCTCTGAAGCTGTCTTCCCGGCTGACGTATCTTCCCGGTTCTTTGGAACCCGTTGAATCGAGACTGCAAATTAACCACCTGGAATCCATAATGGGCTCAAATGGAGTACGCCGAGTTCGCGACAGTCTGTGATCGACTAGCGGCCACCGACGCAGATCTGGAACAGGTCCAGATCCTGGCGGACTGGCTGACCAAAGCAGACGCGGATATGTTACCGCTAGTCGTTGGGATGGTTCGTGGGAAGGTGTTCGAACCGTGGGAGACGGCCGAGCTCGGTGTCTCTTCGAGCCTAACGGTCGAGGCCATCGACACAGCAACGGGAGTCGGGACTGATCGAATCGAAACGGTCTGGAGCGAGACTGGTGACCTCGGGGATGCCGCCGCCTGGGCAGTCGAACACGAGACACAGCAATCGTTATTCAGTGAGCCGCTGACACTTGAACGAGTCTACGAAACACTTCGAGATCTCGCCGACTTTGACGGCGAAGGGAGCCAAGACCGCCGGGTCAGTGAAGTCGCGGGGCTGATCGCCGACGCCGACCCTGATGAGGCCAGATACGTGGTGCGCACGGCGCTGGGACATATGCGACTTGGTGTCGGTGACGGCACGATGCGTGACGCCATTGCGGCGGCGTTCCTCGACGGGAGCGATGCGGCCAGCGACGCGGTCGAACGCGCCCATCAGGTGACGAACGATTATGGACTCGTCGCGAGGACCGCCCGGGACGATGGTCGCAACGGTCTCGCCGATCTCGACGTTGAGTTGTTCAGGCCGGTCCAGATGATGCTCGCGAAGAAGGCCGAGGGACTCGCAGACGGTATCGACGACGTTGCCGACGAGCCCGACGACGCACACATGGAGTACAAGTACGACGGGGCTCGCGTCCAGATCCACGTCGACGGCGACGAGATTCGCGTCTACACCCGCCGGCTCGAAGATGTCACGGCACAGTTCCCGGACGTGGTTGAGGCAGTCGGCGAGCACGTCACGGCGGATCGGTGTCTCCTCGACGGCGAACTCGTCGGGTACGATCCGGAGACTGGTGGTCCGATCCCATTCCAGGAGTTCTCGCGGCGCATCAAACGCAAATACGACATCGAGGAGATGGTCGAACAGATACCGGTTACGCTCTACCTGTTCGACATCCTCAGTCACGAGGATGACTCGCTGTTCGAGACTTCGCTCCGGGATCGGCTCGTTCGACTCGACGGTGCGTTCGAGCCCAGCGAGGGTAAGATCGAACGTGCCGCCCACCGAGAGTTCGAGACGGAGGGGGCAGCGAACGACTTCTATCAGGACGCGCTCGCGGATGGACACGAGGGAGTGATGCTGAAGAACCTCGCCGCGACCTATCAACCCGGCGAGCGGGTGGGCTACATGATGAAAGTCAAGCCAGTGATGGAGCCACTCGATCTCGTCGTCACCCGGGCTCAATGGAGCGAGGGGCGTCGGAGCGACTATCTTGGGAGGCTCTTCCTCGGCTGCCGGGATACTGAGGGCGAGTTCGTCGAAATCGGTCGCCTCTCGACCGGGTACACCGATGATGAACTGGCCGCACTCACCGACGAACTGACGGACCTGATCGTCTCCGAGAACGGTCGGATGGTTGACCTCCGACCCGAGGTCGTCCTGGAAGTTGAGTACGAAGAGATCCAACAGTCCCCCGAGTACAGCTCCGGGTACGCTCTCCGATTCCCGCGATATCTCGACGTGCGCGATGATCTTTCGCCGACAGATGTTGACTCGATCGAGCGTGTCGAGAGTCTGTATGAGGACCAGTAAATTTTCTCGCACTATCTTCTCAGGAGGGGCAGAATGGTTTTGCTGTCGCCACCCTAAGAGCTTGCAGTGACGACCGTTCGGCACACCGACGGTATCGAGGTTGAGCTGCCCGACGGCCGGGTCGTCCACGCCGACGCGTCACGGCCAGACGGCGACATCGCGGTCTGTAGCCACGCCCACGGCGACCACCTCTACTCGGAAGCCCCCGATTCGATGGTCTGTTCGGAATTAACGGCGGCGCTCGCGGGCGTCCGTCGTGACGACGCACCCACTCCGAGCACCCATCCGGATATCGAGTTACTCGACGCGGGACACGTGCCCGGGTCCCGAGCGACGCTGATCACTGCCAACGACACCGAACACGACGAGACCGTCCGCATCCTGTACACCGGTGACGTGTCGACGCGCGATCGGTTCTACCTCAACGGCTTCGAACCGGTCGATGCTGACATTCTCGTGGTCGAGGCGACCTACGGCACGCCGGAGTACGTCTTTCCGCCACAGGCCGAACTCGAAGCCGAAATCGCCGACTGGTTCGAGGATACAGCCGACCAGCCGGTGATTTGTATGGGGTATACGTTGGGGCGGGCCCAGGAAATACAGCGCCTCGCACAGCGTGCCGGAAGATCGCGACTGCTAGTCACCGATGCCATCGCAGAGATTAATTCCGTTGTCGAAGCCCATCTCGACGTTGATTTTGGGGCACAGCCGTACAACGCAGCAACTGCTCTGTCGGCCGGCGATGTCCTCGTTTTGCCTGGGCAGACAAACTCCCTCTCGTTTGTCGACCAGTTGCGGGAATCGAGCGACGCGATCAAGGCTGGGTTCTCGGGCTGGGCGATCGATAGCAGCTTCAAATTCAGGGGCGACTACGACGAAACGTTCGTCCTCTCCGATCACTGCGACCACGAAGAACTGCTTGACCTCGTTCGCAGTGTCGATCCGGAGCAGGTGTACGTCCAGCACGGCGCTGTCGATGAGTTCGCATCGTATCTCACCCGGGAAACTCCATATCGAGCCCAATCACTCCAGCAAAATCAGTCTACACTTGACGATTTTTGACTATGGGAGGTCGTTATACAATTAGCGAGCTTTTGATCTCCAACCAGTATATATCGTTTAAACAACCACTCTGGCCGGAACATATTGGAACCAGGAAGAACAACGATCAAAACCGTGAGTAGCTACACCCCCCCAGAGGAAGACAAAACTGAGGGGAGTGAAACGACGGAAAATAGGAATATTAACACTGAGCGGACGCTTGAGACGGTCGATGGGCTCAGTCGACGGGACAAGGGAATCGCAATCATTGCCATGGCACTAGCAGCTGGCGTCATTGCTGCACTCGCGTTTGGACATCTTGTCCCTGACTCGGAATTTGCCGAAGTAGTTGCTCGGTGGCTCCGGTCCATTGGAATCGATCTAATGCTCTTACCACTGATGGTGATGTAGCGATTTTTGGGAAGCCAATTCAAATCCATGAGACAGTTTCCTTGAGACCCTAACGACCGCGTTCTTGTGGCGAAGATCAATTGCTCCAGTCAATTCCGTTTTCAAGAATCGTATGATAGTGGATCCTGGAGACCATCCCTAACATCCCGGTGGATTGCGAGCGTATATCCCGCGCTAGTCAAATGTTCAATCGATTGTTGTGCGTACGATTGGCTGACAGCCCAGTAACTTCCTGTCCACTCTCGCTCACTCGTTTCCATCGCCTTGATATCCTCTTTCGTCTCGTAGGGACTGTCGAGTTCGATTTTGCTGCCTGAAATGTCGACGTAGATGATATCTGCCTCTTCTGGCGCGTTTTCCGAATCAACCTCTCTGGTATCCTCGGCCGTGACCACTAGATACAGCACCATCTCATCTTTCGGTGGCCTCGGATCTGCCTGTAACTCAGCGAGTCGGTTCTCATAGGTCTCGAACAAATCCTCGACCGCCTCTTGATCGTCAGTTACCATCTCCGCACGTCGTCGAAGCATCGTCAACACCCCGGGCCGACCGCTAGCATCAACTTCAGCGGCGAGGAACGCCTCGATCTCGTTGAGCGAATCCAAGAGTAGAATTCTCGCCCGGATGAGATCTGGATCGGGCGTGTCCAGATATTTCACTGGATTGGGGGCAGAATCCCCAGATTCTGTCGGTGTCATTGGACTGGTGGAAATGGTCTGTGGTTCCGTTCCGATTACTCTAGAAGTTTGACTTGGCGTATTGTTAATATTTGGACCAGTGTGTCAGACAAATCCCGTTTTCTTTGAGGATATATGGATCCCTGTAGCCCAATAGACTGCTTCAATATTCCCTACACCCGAGGCGCTTGAACCATCCTCTCAGTCCCAGCCATACCCCCACTCCTCAAGCTTTGCTTCGAGGAGATCAGGGTGTTCTTGAGCTACCTCGACGGCGGCTTCCATCACATCCGTCCGATAGACGTTCTCGCCGAACCGATCCTCAAGTTCGCCGACCAGTTTCGGAATCCCGTCTTCGATTTCATCTCGGAGGAAGATCGGCCGCTGCTGTCTGCCGTCTTTGACCGAATCTCGCGCGTAGATGTAGGGGAGGCGGCTTGCGTCCGAACCGTTATCGTCGTCGGTGTCAGCGGCACTCGATTCCTCTATTGTGCCACCGGCTGTGCCATCTTGCGACGGTTGCGTCTCCGGGTCCTTTGTCGTGGACTCTCCAGTGTCGTCGTCCGTGTCGGTGCCTGTTTCCGACCCGGTGTCCTCCGCGAACGGGTCGTCAGTCGAGCCTTGCTTCATGCTGGGACCTCCGTCTGGAGTCGGATGTGTTCGGCGAGGTCGTCGATTTTCTCCAGCGTTTCCACCTCGTGGTCTCGCTTGCGATCACGATGTTCATCGACGTATCGATAGGCCGTACACTGCTCCGCCCAGCAGCCTTCCAGCATCGACGAGCGCTCGCGCAGCGTCACCGGGATGTCCCAGCCATCCTCTTGGAGCGTTTCCAGGAACCGATCCTGGTCGTTCATCCCCTTGTACCGGTTGGGAACGACCGCCAAGACGCCGACTTCGATATCGAGATTGTCTTCGAGTCCGCCGACGAGCTGATCGAGTCCCTGAACTGACTCGTATCCCTTCCCCGAGGGCTCGAAGGGAATTACCACGTGCCGGGTGGTGTGTATCGCGTTATGCAGTTTAATATCGGCCGTCGCTGGTGGATCGACGATCAGCGTGTCGTATGTCTCGTGAACGCCCGCTTCTCTGAGCACACGCAATAGCTGCTTGTTGGGGTTGAACGTCTCGCCGAAGTCCGCGGCCTCCTCTTCGCGTCGACGTAGGTGCTTCGAGGCGTACTCGAGGATGTTGTGTGCCGGAACAATATCGATCCCCTCGCTGGTTCGGATTAGGTCCTCGAAGGGTCCGCGTGGCCTATCAATCATATGTCGAAGCAGACTATCCGCTTCTGAATCGTTCCGCTCGTCCGCGACGTCCAGAAGGTGTGAGAGAGATGCCTCCTGCGTGTCGAGATCAATGATTAGTACGTCACGGCCGGCACGCACCTCCGCTTTCGCCAAGTTTGCGGCGAGTGTTGTCTTCCCCACACCGCCCGCCTCGCTGTATACCGTGTACGCCAACATACGCGACAAGTTGCGCTGGTTAACTATAAAGGTAAGTCAGACGGTATGGCTATACTATATAGCTATACTAGCTTCGACAGTCTCATCTCACCTGAGCGTAGCTGGCAGTAATTAAGGAATAGACCTCCAGATAGGGTCTCGTTAGGATATCTATCTGGTCCAGTCGGATACAACCCCTGGCTGGACCAGTACTCTACACCATCCATTCGGGCCAGCTAAATAGGTCATCCCGATGTGATATCTAGATATGGTGTCTGGCTATGATGGCTGGCTGTGATAGTTGGATATACTATCTGGATATACTATCTATGTGGTCCAGCTAATTGGTGCAGTTCAATAGATGGGCTGAATAGATAGTATGGCTATACCGTATAGCTATACTAGATAGCTGGCCCAAGTATTTGAGCTTGGTTATTTTAATGCATATGCTCGAACCGATCAGTTTCATGAACAGGATTGTTGGCAGAATCCTCAGTCACCAACTGTATTCGTGCCCTGTTCGAGAAGCGGGGGATGGGATACCCCAGCGCCGAGATCTTACTCGTAGTAGTCGAGACGTTCGACAACTTCCGCGAAGGCAACATTTCTCTGAACATCAGTGATTTCGACGGTAACGCGTTCGCCTTGTTTGCTCTCAGGGACAATAACGACGAACCCACGCTCAACTCGAGTGATGCCGTCACCCTGGTCGCCAAGATCTTCGATTTCAACAGTCCGTTGCTCCCCCTCTTCAACGGGTGGTGTTTGTGGGGTATGCGTGGACTGGGAGGTAGCGTCGGTGTCGGTGGTCTCGTCGGCTGTCCGTGCGGCCAGCACAGCCACACGATATGTCTTGCCGACCTGGAGATTACCAGTTTGAACCTCTTGCTCTGGGATTTCGATAACAGCCGAGCCATTGCGTTTCTCGACAGACGCAGAGAACAGACAGCGTAGTTGGGCAGGAATATCCATCACTCGTAACCTACACCGCTTGTCTGGCCGAAAGCACTTGATTCTACTCCCCAGCAATCCGTCAGACGACCTCGGAGAGATGGTAAGCCACAAATCCGAGGAATCGTATCAGCCGATGATGAGCGAGCGCCCTCCCCTCAAAGAACAGGCAGCAGACCATCTCAGGAAAGCCCTCGACGCGGATGATCCCGATACGAAGAACTTCCACATCCGGAGTGCGCTCCAGTTCGAGGAGTGCATCGAGGCGACAGAACAAGCTGACCACGCCCACGCCGATTGACGCTGGGATTACTGCTCCGGCGCGACGACATCGTCACACTCCGGACACTCAGCCCAGATGCCCTGTGTGCCGTCATCCTTCTCGTATTCGACGAGGAGCCACGTCTCGGGGATC
>NZ_FOCX01000037.1 GCF_900110215.1 Halorientalis persicus
GGCACTGTCTAGTTGAGGGAGTTTGAGAAGTGAGCAGGTCGTAGTGAGTGGTGCCTATGACACTCAAAGACCTGCTCAGTGAGAATTTGGGAGTGGACGATGAAGATGTTTGGGAGAACGAGCGCACGCCGACACCCGTGCGCTGTTTCGCGGTTCGACTTCACTCGATGGGGCTGTCAGTGCGTGAAGTCGAAGGTGTCTTAGCCTGGCTGGGTGTCGATCGCTGCTATCAGGCAGTCTGGAACTGGAAGGAAAAATTAGCCGAGACACAGAGCGACCCGCCGACGGCGGAGCCGTCGCGGGTCGCGGTTGACGAGAAACAAATCGAGGTAGACGGCGAGAAAAAGTGGCTCTATGCCGCCATCGACACGGACTCAAAACTCCTGCTAGAGGTGGATGTGTACAGCCGCCGCGGGACCGATCCCGCGGCGGCGTTTCTCCATCGCCTCACCGAGAAACACGATGTCGATGAGACGGAGTTTCTCGTCGATGCTGGCGGCTATTTGACTGCCCTTGCTCGCCAGGAATTGAGCGGTCAACTCAACTACAGCGAGCGGAACCATATCGAGAAATGGTTCCAGACCGTCACGATGCGGATCGACCGCTTTCACTCGTTTTGGCGGGGCAGTCAATCAAGCGCGAGACGCTGGCTGCGACGGTTCAGACACTACTACAACCGACATCGATCGAACCAGGCATTAGATGGACGCACGCCCGCCGAGGAGGTGCTGAACTAGACAGTGACGTTTCGGCTGCAGTATCAAGGATACGGACTGTGTTGTCCTCTTGGAATCTGCCGACGAGGTGGCCGCCGATGAATCCCGCGCCGCCCGTGACGAGAATCGTCTGTCCCTCCATCTACACAGCGTGACGGGGTGGTGCAGTTTGTATGTACGGATTGCTGTTCGGTTCTTCCATGTTCTCTTGCTCGAATTGGTAGGCTTCTGCAGCGAAGAGCCCAATATTGGCAAGTGATCGACAGACACCGAGTACAAAGTCGAAGACGGCATTGAGGAACACAGCGAGGATGTTCAGTTGAAGCAATCCATTCTAAGGCCGAGAGGTGACCGCATACGAGAACCATAATTACTAGGTGGATTAGGAATTATTTCTATAAATGTGACCACTTTTCTTCCTGATGTCATTCAAATAGCTCACAGCCCCATTTGGAAGTTGAAACAAATAATAGTAGATAAAATGTTCTTTTATCGGGAGTCTATATCCCCATTTCTCGATGAAATGGCAATAAGATTGGTGGAATTTATTAAAATCTTTTCTAGTCTTTTGATAATCTGACCGGGTGGTTTGATCGTGTGTGAAAGAGATATCTGTAGTCATCACAGCGTCCCATTCAGATTCCATTAGCTGAATTCCTTTATCCAGATCATCAAACCCAATAAAATAATTATCATCCCATATCATTTCGTCAAGAACTTCGCGCCTTATGACCATTGAACCAGCAGGGACATCATCGACGTGGAGATATTTTTTGGTATCATCTATTCCGGTCCAGTTAATATCACTGACTCGAACAACATTTCTAGAAATCTTTATATTTCTCCCTCCACTTCTCACATTTTCGTCCGTGTGAACGAATGGAATCCCGATCACGCCAAGTTGTGGATTCGAGTTGAAAATGTTCTTGGTCTTCTCAAACCAGGCATCGTCTACATACATATCATCATCCAGGCTGGCAATAAAAGGAGTGTCAATATTATTAAAAAGTTTTTTTCTTGCAGGAGAACAACCTATGTTTGTGTTCCCATATATTATTTCTATCTCACCATTTTCATCCAAGTGTGATAAATAGTTATCTATCTTATTATTTAGGTGTCCATTGTTGTAGATTTTGATTTTATATGGGACCTCAGTATTATTTTCAATACATTTAATAGTATTTTTAAGTTTTTCTAGTTTGTTATAATGGACAATAGTGATCGTGACAATTGGATCATCCATCCCTATCTGGTCGTATTTAGGACACCAAGTAATTATTCTTTGGTTGTGTGAAGTGTATCATCAACGGTAATACCCCAGATTCTAATAAATAAACAAACATCTTTGCATACTGGCTACACACGATTGCTATTTTTATAGGGTGCGCTACAACGGATTCTGACTCTTGGTTGATTTTATTTTTCACGTGTGAATTTCTGATATATATAGTTACGAATTTGATTAGGGACAAGGCGTACTGGAACGCGAAGAGTCAGGTTCCGCAAAGCTTCAGCAGGAGATATAAATCCATTGCGAAAAAACTCGACTTGCTGACTCAATTCGGATCGAGCGTATCGCATCCCACCCCTACGTTTGTACATTTCTGGCCCAGCCCTGACGTGTAGGAGTATACAGGGCAAATTTGCTGCTGTAGCCCCGTCAAGAAGCATCCGGGACCAGAGATCCCAATCTTCGAATGGGTCCCTAGCTCGATAATTGCCGGCAGATAAAACGGTGTCAGTCCGCATCACTACAGTTGCGTGATTAAATGGACTCCGGAAGCGAGCTAGCTTCGAGATTTCTTCATGAGATGTTGGCACTTTCCTGACTCCTACCGTTGTATCAGGGTTATCGGTAAATTCGGCAATAAACCCACCTACTATATCAACTTCAGGATTCTTTTCCAAGTATGATGTCTGTTTCTCAAAACGATTCTGAGTACTAATGTCATCTGCATCCATTCTAGCGATATAGTCACAACTACAGTGTTTTACTCCTATTTTCAGGGCATACCCAAGACCGGCGTTCTCCTCTAGAATTACTTGCTTAACTGGGATACTTGTTTTTCCGCTCCTCCGTTCAATTATTTGCTCTAGTTCTCTAGTTAAAGGCCCATCCCTCACAATCACCAGTTCATCAGGGGGTTGAGTCTGATCAACAACGCTAGATATTGCAGTATTTAGTTGCTCTGGACTATCTCCATAATACACCGGTAGCAGAACTGATAAATCAGGTCTCTTGGTCATTAATCACTCTGTTGGACTTCGGATTTATAAATATCTGGGAGTCAATTCCCAATTCCAAAACGAAGTATTAAGCCGTGAGGGGCAATTCAGATATAACTATGGATGTACTGATAACTGGCTCCTCTGGGTTTCTGGGTAATCGGTTTCAGGAACTATTAGGTAAGGATCATAATGTGGCAGGTACTTATTATAAAAATGCACACCGAAGTGGACATCAATTAGACATCACCCACAGACCAGGTGTGATTTCACTTTTTCAAGACCTGAATCCGGACGTCGTTATACATACAGCTGCTATTGCTGATCCAGATACTTGTTATAATTTCGAACAGAATGCTTTTGAAGTGAATGTACAGGGTACAGAAAACGTTGCTGAGGCCGCTAAACGAGTCGGCGCAAAATTAGTACACATATCGACATCTTTTGTGTTTCCGGCTGGCGGTGAATTTCGGCCTAATGATGAACCGAATCCGCAGACAGTTTATGGACAGACCAAATACAAAGCCGAAAGAGCTGTTTGCGAGGCGAGCGATAATTCTGTCATCCTTCGGTGTCCAAAACTATTCGGCAATGGTAGACAAAATGAAGTGCGGGATATAACGAGTTCTATTCTTTACCGCCTCTCTGAAGAAGAATCGATTGAGCTTGATGATACTGTAAAACGCTTTCCAGTTTTCGTAGATGATGTGGTTTCTGCTACTGAACAGTTAATTGATGTTGGTGCTACTGGAATATATCATATTAGCACTGATAAACCGTATACGAAATACGAGTTCGGAAAGGAAGTTGCTGAGATATTTAATTCTGGTGGACAAATCATCCCTGGTGAAAAAAATCCGCCAGCAGAAAGACCATCAAATATCAAGTTGAACACGGATAGTCTCCAAAGACTCGGTGTCAACATTTCACCAGTCTCAGTGGCTCTTGATACCCTCAAACACCAGCGTGCATGTTCGTTCAAAGCAATTTATTCTTTCAAACCCGATCAGATGGTCGAAGGAAAAAGTGCGAGCAAAATACGTGCAGAATTGGGGAAAGAACTAGGACGGGGGGACAACATTGAGGCAGATATGGTGGTACCGGTTCCTGAATCTGGAATTTATCCGGCTACTGGATATGCTGACGAGACAGGAATCCCATTATACCACGGCATTATCCGGGATTACGAGACCGAGCGAACACTGTACGAACCTAACATCGAAGATCGGACCCGTAAGCTTAGAAAAAAACTGGTTGCAGTCCAAGACATCCTCGAAGGTAAACGCGTCGTTCTGGTTGACGAGGCAATAATTTCAGGCCTGACGCTTGCGACAGTTATCGACAAGTGCCAGTCAGCAGGAGTCGAAGAGATACACGTAAGAATACCCTCACCACCGATGCGGACCCAGTGCTCTTACGGAGTTTTATCCGACGATGCTGAGCTCGTTGCTGACACAAATGGTCTTGGTTCAGATCGAGAAAGTATTCAAACTCATTTAGAACAGAAATTCAATCTGTCAAGTCTTCAGTATCTGTCAGTAGAAGATTTCAAAAGAATTGTTCCGTCGGATTATGGATACACGTGTACCAACTGTTTCTACGGGGATGAAGACCGATGATTTCCATCATATTCCTCGATTGTGACGGGATCTTGACAACTGGTACGTATCTTTATGACGACTCAGGCAAGCAATACAAGGAATTCAGTTCGGTGGATAGCAACGGGATCAATGAAGCACTAGAAGGAGGCCTTACCGTTGAAGTAATTAGCTCCGATCCAACCGGCGGTGACATAAACGAGGCTCGTTGCAACGATATGGGAATTCCGTACCACCGTGCAGTAGAGCAATCGAAGGATGTCGTCGCTTCCCGGCGACTTGAGGAACTTGGTGAAAAATGGGGAAGCGTAGCTATGATGGGGGACGACGTGACTGACCTAGAAGTTCTCAAACAGGCGCAAGTTCCGGTAACCGTCCCCAACGCAGTTGAGGAAGTCAAACAGATCGTTAGAGAGAGAGACGGATACGTAACGAACAGGCAGGGAGGACGTGGTGCCGTTGCTGAAGCTATCCGTTACATTCTCAGTGAGCAATACTAATATGAGGGTCCTGACACTCGCAGCTGGTCTCGGAAGTAGACTTGTGCCGTCATTAGAGAAACCAATACCGAAGGCGCTCATTTCGTTGGGATCAGAAAATCTCCTCGAACGTCAGGTACGGCAACTTTCGAATTCTGAAGAAACGCTGCACACTGCTGTTATAGGTAGACAGGGTGAATGCTGGACAGAAGACTACATTCGGCAGTTCCAAGAAACCGTGGATAAGACTATTGTGAACGAACGAAACGCCGAGACAGAGGCAGGATACAGCTTCCTGCTGGGTCTCGAATCGATTCCGGAAGGCGAGGATGTGCTCGTAATAGATGGTGACATCGTCGCTGAGGATGAACTGCTTCTAGGATTCCGTGATCACGGAGCCGAGAATGTCGCGCTCGTCAGAGCTGTCGAGACGAAGGTGGGCTTCGACCGAGGTGCTTGCGTCAGTTTCACTTCCAAAGGTGAGCGCATAGAGAGGTGCGGCTTCGACGTACAGAGTAACTACGTCTACAGCGGTGCTATGCGGCTTTCTTCCTCATGTGTCAAGTCGTTATCCAAGTTGAAGCCTGAAGAGTACGAACAGGAACAGCTGGCTACGCTAATAGATGAAATAGCACAGGAATCTGAGCTGACTGGCTACACGGTTAATCCACAGGCGAGGACTATCCCTACAGTTGATGAGCCCTTGGACGGGTATTCTGGGACGGGAGAAACGACACTCGAAAAACGAAAAAACCGGATAACAAAACGAGCACATAGCGAGTCAAAGAAGCTTCGTGATGAGATTGACAGGCTTAGACACGGCCACTCACGTTTTCCCAATCACTTCCCCGAAATACTGGAAGTCTCTTTGTTCGACGAAGAACCCTCATATGAGATGCCTGACTACACTGAAAGAGGCTATCAACCTCTTGATGAAATCTTGCGTTCCGGAACCGCTCCGGATGTGCTTGTGGACCTCGCTGAAGATCCGCTAAGGTTTATCTCAGAAGAGTTTGGTGAAGAGGCGGACCCGATACCTGGACTGTATAAGAATACGTTCCTTCCGAAGATACAGACGCGATATTCGGGTATCAAAGAGGCGACACCCAGGTTTGAATCAGTTGCAGAGGCGGAGAGAATTAGTGTGGATGGAGAGCGAATACCCGGTCTTGCGAAAGTGAAGCAAGTACTCGAAAGTGATACCGAGTTCCTTGGACGACTCGAACCCACTTATATGACAGATTTTCACGGGGATTTCAAGCCTGATAATATTCTTGTAGATAAAAAAAGTGGAGACTTCCTTCTGATCGATCCCCGCGGACGTTCGGAGATAGGCACTACGACACACGATCCAATCTACGATCTCGCTAAGTTTCTTACGTCTACGTATGGTTACTATACAGCATTCAAACACGGTGACTTTGAGCTATCAGTAGAAGTTGGACCAGCAGTGGCGGTCAAGTATGAGATAGTGGGGAAAAACCGGGGTTACGAAAAACTAACCGAGGCGGTTCTTACACAGGTTGAAAGAATAAATGGTGACGACGATTGGAAAGTTCGTGTGGACGCACTAACTGGCTTACTTCTCATCGCAAATGCACCAGTTCATATTGATGGGGATCAGGATCAGATGGCAGTTGTAGAACTCGTACGCGGTCTAGAACTGTTTGAGCAAGCGCGTACAAAGTTCAAATCAAGAACAAATGATACAGGCGATGTCATAAACATCAATACAGGTACAGATCTTGACCACGCTCAGAGCATATTTGACTAAAATATGCCGAATATAAACTAAATTACGATAGAATATAAAAATGAAAAGAATGTTCTCATTGATAAAACATGCTGGAGTAAAGAGGACTTTTGAAATCGGATGTGATCAAGCCTTTGTCAATATATTTAAATATATTGACACAGATGTATATGACTATATCGCACGCACATACTATCGTCGGAGATATCCGTGTGACACTGATTTGTATGACGCTCCACTGGACCCCTATCGGATCAGATGGGTGAGTGTTGATACAATTTCACGTCTTAGTGCGAGAAAGATCCCATCGTGGACTAATATACCACAATTGTTGGGGAAGGTTTCAGATGGAGACTGGGATAGAAATAAATTAGCCCCGATACAATCAGACTACCAAAACAGGTATGAATATGATTACCAAACAGTAGATGGTGAATATTTCTTCAAAACTATTTTTTTCCAATCCATGAAGGCGCATTTTGTATCAAATGAAAATTGGGAAGATACAGATTTATATGAGTTACTCAGAGAGGGGATTGACTCCAACTACCCAGTTTATCGTGGTATTTCCAGTGAAGCAGAACTAAAAAATAGATGTGAGTATATAGATGATTTATATAGGAATATAAAACAAAACGGTTACAAGACACAGGATGAATTGCATCCTGAGACTCGGTTAATGAAACGCAGAAGAAACGAAATCCTCGTTGATATTAGTCGAGAGGGCGAATTTCTCTTTGTTGAAAACAGAACTCGGCTTGCAATTGCAAAATTATTAGATATCGACGTTATTCCAGTCGTAGTTTTAGTTCGCCACGAAGATTGGATGGAACATAGAGAGAAATTATTTAAAGAGAGAAAATCTGAGTCCCATCCAGATTTGATTGAATTTACCTCATAGCCACCAGCGAGATATTGGTCAGAATCGTGAATACGTTCACTGTATTAGTAAGATACTATACCAAAGCTTCTTAGAACACTCAGTGGATACTGTAGTCAATAGCTCAAAATGACGAAGAGTAATATGGGTGCCCTCAATACCATTCGTGATTTACTGGAGGAAGATAGTCTCAATTATTGGGTTCACGCTGGGACGCTACTTGGTCTAATCCGTGAAGGACGACTCTTGGAAACGGACCCAGATATCGACATCGGAATTTGGCTTAGTGATGTTGATCAACTACTCTCTATTGTCAACAGTATTGGAGGATACCGGACAGAGATATACACCTACAACGGTACACCGTATCAAATAAAATTGAAACCGAGTATCAAAACAAACCGAATTATTGACTTTACAGTTTTTAGGTCTGATACCACAATCGCTTGGGCCCCAATGCCGGTTGCCAATCCTCTGAAAGTAGCACAAACAACCACGGACTACATGATGAATTTCCATAGAGTAACGATCTATTTGGTCTGGAAACTACTATTTGACGGTTACAGAGGATATGGTGGATTCTTTAAAGGGAAGACTAGTTCGTCAGTTGAAATCACTCAATTACCCGAAAGCGCGTTTTATACAGTAGGTACGCTTGTAGTCCCGAAACATTATTTTGACCAGCTTTGCATGGTGGACGATTTTAATATTCCAGCCCCAAATCCCCCGACAGAATATCTTCGGTACAAGTTTGGAGACTGGCAGAATCCAGTCAATAATTGGCATTTCTGGACGGATGATGCTGCAATCAAGCAAGCGCCCCCTGAGCAGGTTATCGATAGTCAGACGAGGTTGGATAGGTTCTAAAAGTAGACAATTTCACTAATATATAAATAAACAAATATAATACGTTCGATAAAATTATGTATATTCATTCAACAATTGATAAGTATGATGGTTGTGTCGATAATTATCAGATACATGAATGAGGTTGTCATATTCATAAGAATTGATTCTCTCTCGGAATTTTTTGCGACACGCATCTTTTAATTCTCGTGTCACAACCGAATACGGCTCGGGTTCAAGCTTTTTTGCCATTTGGCTATTCTCAAGATCAAGCAACAGTACTCGTATCTTACCGATATTTGGTTCCAGTGTACGGATTTTCTTTTCTATAATCCAGTCTCTAGACCTATGATCCGCTGTATACAATTCTCGGACAAACTCATCAAATCCATCTTGTATCTCATAATCTACTTGTTCAACTGTGTTAACACCAGTGTAGTGACGAATATATTCCACAATCTCATCAAAAATATGCCGTGCTGGGGGCCACAATACTACATAGAAATACATCCCATTCTTTTTAAATAATTCGTGTTTCCGTTCAATCAATAATTCGGACAATCCAGAATCTAAGTTCAAGGGCGATGTTGTAGCAGTCTTTGTCGGTTCACCACTTTCGATCTCGATTGGTGTCATAACGTTATTGGACGATAATTCGGTTGCCAACCGATTCTCACCGCGAATGAGCTCTCCATTTTTATTCACTGTGACCGTCTCAGTATCATCAATGTGAAAATCATATATTTTTTGCAGCTGTTCACTATGAGTCTGTGAAATGGAATTCGTTTTGTCAAGATTATAAGCAATCAATTGCCACCCTTTGAATTCTCCACGTTCGTAATATGTATTAAGAATAGCTGGAATTGGGAGTTGGTGTTGTAGTCCTTGTGTTCTTAGATCTCCTACAGCATTCAGATACCGAATTCTTCCACCTACATTAATTAGACTCTCAATCTTGTCGTAAAACGGGAGCAGTTCTCTCTCGGACAGTCTGTATAGAGATAATTCCAACGTTTTGCGGACCCCACGGATCTGTAGTGAATTATGTATTTTCTTAATGATAGAACCGTTTTGAGCCTGTTCGTCTGGTGGCTTCAACTGGACAAGGTCCCAGTTCCATAGTTGGCTTCCTATCAATCCGGAATCTTCGATCAAACGAATGTCTTCGAGGTCTTTGGGTCGCTTCTGAATGTACTTTTTGGAAAGAACTAGTTCAAGCCGAAGTATCTTGAGAGAGTTTATTTCGTAATGGTACTTCTCGTTTTCAATTATATCGTCACAATTAATGTCGAATTCTGAAAAGCTATCTGGTGGGCCAATATCCAAGTATCCGGTGTTGTTATATTCGTCTTTATTAACGACGATTCCACCTCCCGAATTTATTTCACAATCTGATCTATCTTTCGCAATGTCGTGTATCCTTTGATATTGCTCATCGGTGAGTATTATATCGACATCTCTGTTTTCTCGAATGCCAAATACAGATAACACTGCACTATCAATGATACAAAATTCAGTTTGATCTATTCCGAACTCTTCAGTGAATTTAGTGAGTTTCTCTTTCCCCCTAAACCTAAACGAGTCTATTTCACCGGGGAGCTTCTCCGACACATTAACCCGTCTGGCTAAGGCATAAATTACTCTTTCTATTCTTATCAACACAATCCCTTGATTACGTTCTCTGAACAATACTATCGCTACTTCTCAACCAGTATGAGCAACGGAGCTAATACTGTCGGCTGAAAGCTTTTCAAAGAAACGCACGTCGTATCGATATTGCATCCCTCGACAACGTCTTTACCAAAGTCCTCCGCCAAGACTTGGCAGAGGTCAAGAGAAAAAAAGCCCTCCCATCGGCTTATCGCGGCAATCAACTACCTCGAAGAAGGCGACGTTAGCAGAGGCCGCTGAACGCTATGGATACACTGCTGGCTGGCTCTCGCGGTGGCTTGACCGACCGAACGGCTCGCTGACGAGCCGTTCGAGGAGATCGGCTACGACGAACCACGAGACAGGAGACCGTCCGAACTCTCTGAACAAGAGTCAGTCGCTCACATCGGGTTAGAGGAGCGTCTGCTTGGGAAGAGTGTTGCCTCGTTTTGCGTCCGGTTGAGGAAGGCTACAGGCACTCTCTCGGGGATATTCCGTCACTTTTACCCTGAAATGGACGCCGTCTGGCGATATGGCATCGCTCAGACGGCTAGCGTGGATGTGTCGAGACCTGGCCAGACAGCATGTCGGTACTTCCTGAACGAGTCGAGAAAGTGCTGCCTGAACGCCACAAAACAATCACTTTCTGTATGATTTGGCGGTCAGTCTCGGCTGCTGCGGCGGCGTAGATCGAGACAAGTCCAATTCACCGCTCCGAACAGACGATATGACCCGGACTTCGATGGTCTCTGCCGGCAGCTGTCGCTCACCGCCCAGTGGATAGGCCGTGGGCTGACCCCGGTCAGCCCACGGCCGGTGCCTGTGACGCCGGCACGCCAACCCCGTTCGCTTTGATCTCCCACCGCCGACGTAGCTCCTCTTAACTCGTGACGAATCCAGTCACAGAACGTCTTGAACGTGAACTCCTCAGGCAGGTCGCGCCCGCCCCGCCGCGGGCGGGCGACGACCGCCCATCTCAGTACGAGCCACAGGTTCTCCAACAGTGCTGCGACCAACATGATTGCAAATCGCACGACGGGATCACGCGTCGTCGTGATCCCGCGTGCTTGTCGTAGTAACCGATAGCTTGTTTCGATGCCTGAGCGTTTCCTGTAGAGACGTTCGACTTGCTTTGCTGACCGATCAGTAACACCGCAAGCCACGTAGCCGCGAACGACCTCGCCGTGCTTGCCCCGGTCACCGTTCTGGTAGGAGACAACGACCGCGAGCGGGAAGCGCAGTCCCTGCTCGCTGTCCTTGTACATGCGATATGTCGTCATGTACGACTCGTGGGTGTCGAGTTTCTCCTTCATCCGCTCGCCCTTCTTGGGCACGTGAACGACCGGTGCGGCGATATCACGAGCACGGCGGATGACGCGCTCGTTGTAGAAGCCGCTGTCGGCGAGCAGAAGGTCGATTTCGAAGGGATAGTTCTCGACGCGGGCGAGCACGCGCTCGACCGCGTCGGCCTCGTCTTCGTCGTTGCGGACGTAGGTCATCGCCAGCGTCACCGGCTTCCCATTCGAGACGACGTAGGCCGTACAGTAGTGGTGGCAGGTAGTCGTCCCGTCTTTGGTAGCCATCGAGCAGAGTTCGCCTTCGTCAGCGCAGTGCTCGCCGTGGTAGGGGTTATCGACGAAGTCGATGGAGACGATCCTCGACCGGTCAGGGTCGAGAATCGTCATGGCGAGGCGTCCAAGCAGGAGGTTCGCAACGAGGTCAAGCCAGTCTCGATCGAGCGTATGCAGCCACGTCAGAACAGTATCATCGCACGGTGTTCCGTTGGTATCGTTGCAGGTGTCCCAAATCGAGTTCTGGTTGACGCAGGCCAAGATGACGACGAGCCAGATGTCGCCGGGGTCGAGGGGGCTCCCCTCGACACCCGGCAAGGGGAGTGGTGCAATGACTTCTTCCGCTACGTCTTTCACGTCCGAGGCCGAAAGGTACCCGTCTGGGTCGGGGATACTGAACACATCCAGACCCAGACACTTTCTCGTGGTCAACTCGGCGATTCAATTCAGCTGATTACGTCAGTTGGGAAGTACCGATAATCTCGCCGATACAGAGTTTCTCGTCGATGCTGGTGGCTATCTGACTGCCCTCGCACGTCACGAATTGAGCGGTCCCCTCAACTATCGAACTCGGAACCACATCGAAAAGTGGTTCCAGACCGTCGCCATGCGAACCGACCGCTTCCACTCGTTTTGGCGGGGCAGTCAGGCCAGCGCGAAACAGTGGTTACGACGCTTCAGACACCATTATAACCACGAACGACCGAACCAAGCGCTCGACGGACGAACGCCAGCGGAGGAGGTTCTGAATTAAACAGTGCCACCGCTATCAATCGATAGAAATAATAATCTTTTCTTCTGATCGTAGGGATATGAATGTGCTAATATCCGGACCTAAGTATCAGTCATATTGTCATTCTGTTGCTAAACCATTCGAACAGAAAGGACATATTGTAGACTTCGTCTTTCGGCCACCATATCGAGGGCGATTAGCTTCACGAATCGCATCATATTACGCTAAATTGACAAATAATGACGGGAAAATAGAGATTGATCGTAGGAACTCTTTTTTAAATAAAAAAACAACTAACGCATATAATGCAGAATTAGTAGATAAAATTAATGAGACAGATCCGGAGCTATTATTGATTATAAAAGGCGAACGAGTTAGACCATCAACTATACAAAAAATATCGAAAAAATATAATTGTACCACAGTATTATGGTGTTATGATAAAGGTGCGAGATTCCAAAATGTAGTCAATGGGGCTAAATATTATGATTATGTATTTTCATTTGAGCCCTCTGATAAGAATGATTTTAAACAATACGACATAGATTGTAAAATCCTTCCTATGGCATTTGATCCCAATTATTACAATACAATAAATATAAAAGAAGATATAGATATCTCATTTATTGGACGGATGCACTGTGAGTATCGTAAAGAGATACTTGAGTTTCTTATAAAGAATCTTGAAGAGTATAACGTCCAGGTTTGGGGAAAGGCATGGTCATTACTAAATCCGTTCCAACTATACGAGTATAAATTGTCTCGTCGACAATTAGGGAACAAAATAAATAATTACGATATAGAACATAACACAATAAATCGTATCTATAATAGGTCTAAAATATGCTTAAATATTCACCATCCTCAATCAGTTATGGGAACGAACCCAAGGACGTTTGAGATAGCTGGATCTGGAGGATTCCAGTTAACCGATGAAACAGAGCAAATAAAATCTTTATTTGACGTAGGAGAGGAGATTGTTACGTATCAAGACAAAAACGACCTACTTGAGAAGATATTGTACTATATTGAACGGAAAGAGGAACGTGAGCAAATAGGACTTAATGCGAACGAAATAGCCCATAATAAACATACATTCAATCATCGTGTAAACACTTTACTTAAGAATGTACATATATAGATGGCGGTAGCGTTCAGTTTAGAGCATTGTGCCACGGGCGAAGCACTGTCACCAATTTTCGGCGTTTTTCCCGTTCGACGTTACTGAAGCAATTCGAAAACGACGAGGTACGTTGTTTCGGATCTCGAAATATCCGTTCGACAGCATTCCGATTTCCGTGGTGACGCATCTGAAATCGGAGGCCTGCCCGTTGAAGTGCAGTTTGGTGGTGTTTCGCGCCGTCAACGAGAAAGACGGAGGTTTGGACATCATGTTTTTCCCATAGTTCGCGCAGGAGAAACTATGTGAGGGCAGTCATAGTTATTGAAAACAGCCGGACGTGAAGCAGATCGTTCGGAGTTGGATCGGCGGCAGCGTACAGCCAGTATTGCTGATTGTTGATGCGAGTCACTGTTTCGTCAAGCACAATCTGATTCTGAGATTTTCCAGAGTCGGGCTGTAGATCGGCATTCTACACCCAATCGTGAAAGGCTTTTCGACTGCTTCGGACACGCGGCTTGTCAAGTAATCAGACGGTATTCGCCAGCGAGAGGCCCTCAAAGTGGGTGTGAATATCCAGCGCCCTCGCTGACTCAAATGTCCGCTCGCGCTCCACAAAATCCAAATCAATCTATAGTAGTAGTTAGAAATAGTTGCTCACTTTAGGAACAGAGAGTTTGTCGAGAGCTGTATCGATCGCTGTCGTTAGCTCGTCGAGCGAGTCAAAGAAACGGTTGCTAAGAGCCTTTTGCAGCTGTCTCCAGCATTTTCTTCGACCGGGTTGAGTTCCGGTGAGTACGAAGGTAACGTCACGAAGGCGAGGTCGTCACGGGCCGCCAGGTCCGTGACGGCCGACGCCTGAAAATACGGCGCTCCGTCCAGCACGATGAGCAAGTCATCTTCGAATTCTTCGCATAATGCTAAAATGAAATATTTCGCGTGTTCGGCCGTGACGTACTCGGTGAATCGAGAGAAGAAGCGATCACCGTTCTCGGTGATCGCGCCCAGTAGACACGTCCAATCGCGCTGGCCGGAGAGTTCGACAGCGGGCCGCGTGCCGCGCGGAAACCACGCGGCACGCGGCTCGACTTGCACGGATTTCTTGGTTTGATCGATACAGACTACGGTGGCGTCCATCTCCCGCCGCTTTTTTTGAGCTCTTCGTGGAACGCTTCTTGTTCGTCTTCATCGGCTTCGGCGGCTGAACGGCGTGGTTTTTGATAGCTCAATCCCGCTTCTTTCAGCAACCGCCGACAACTCGGGATTGAATACTCGACGCCGTACGTTTCTTCGAGAAACTCTTGGGCGAGCGCCGGCGTCCACGCCGGCGCGTCGATTCCGGCCTCTTCAGGTGGGTCGTGAACAGTTGCTTCAAATTCTTTTTGATGTATTTCTGAGAGTTTTCGCTTTCTCCCGGTTCGTTTATCATCAGAGACAGCCTGCTCAAGCGACTCGTCATAATGATCAAGGAAACTTTTGCAGATCGAGGAACTTCTGACACCAGTCTTTTGCAAAACTGATTCGCTGTGTCACTTGATCGAACACGTCCTTGACGAGTTCGTGGAACTCGTCTTCGTCCTCAACGATGATCGGTGCCATCGTCCACTTGAGGTATTTCCAGACCTGCTCGATCGGGTTGAGATGCGGCGATCCTGATGGAAGAACACGAGATCGATGCCAAGTTGATGCGCACGCTTGCGCGTGTATTCACAGACGTGTGAACCGTGCTTGTCCAAGACGAGCAGAATCCGCTTGCCGGGATTCTGCTCGCGGACCGCTTCTAACACCTCACAAATCCGTTCCTTCTCTTCAGTTTCTTTCCAGCGAACCGTACTTTCCCCGTTCAGTGCGTAGAATCCAACCGCCGAGTCCTCTGTCTTGACTAACGGCCGTTCCACGTGTGAATCGTCTACGTACCAGACACGGCGGGAATTATCGTACGGCTGTGGCTGTGACGCATCGAAAAACCCGAGAACAGTTCCGCCATCTGTACAAACATCGTCGTCAACAGTCCACCCTTCTTCGTCGTCTCCTTCCTCTCTGTTGTGAGGGCCGTCATCCTCGTCGAGCGCGTCGGCGACGCGCTCGTCGAGAATCTCTTCTGAATTCTCCGGCCGATGTGGACGCTTTGGGCGGGGTTTTGCATACGACAGACCCAGCTCACGGAGAAATTGCCCGAGGTAATCCGGATGATATTCGACATCGAACTCCTCTTTGAGGAGATACTGAATCTCCTGTGATTTCCACGGCTGGCCGTCTCGAAGCATCTCCACCAGCTCTTCTTGTTCGTCTTCGTCGAGTTTCGGGGGCCGACCGCCCCCGAAACTCGGCATCAATCCCTCAAGTCCACCCTCGTTCCAGGCATCCGCCCATCGCCTCCCGGTCGCTGCCGACCTGCCCTCACGGTCGGCAGCTTCCGCAACCGAATCGCCGTAATAGAGGTTCTTCAGAAACCCTAGCCGCTCTTTTCAGCGATCATCTGTGGCTTCACGAAGGAGTTCATCGATTTTCTTCTCTGGGAGATGATACGTGATCTCTTTTCGACGCTCTCCGCTCATTGCTTTGTAATCGAACGTGACCGACAAAGGTTTTCTCGCTCATTATATCGAGTCGCTTGAGCCAGTTGTAGATCGTCCGCCGCTGGACATCGTACCACTCGGCTAACTCAGTTTGCGAAACACCGTTTTTGTACGCAATTGCCGCTAAAAGCCGTTGTGTCGGCTTCTTTCCGTCCACGTTGTCGAGAGCGTCTTGCAATTCCTCGACGACGATCTCGTCGAGATGATTCATTAGCTACTGTAACCCCCTTTGGGTAAAAAGTTCTAACGGTTACTATAGTCTCTATTTCCACTGAGGTAGTTGATTTCTGACATAGGCACTAAGCAATCCGTCGTCATTGCGACCACTAATGGAACAGAAATATATTTGTGAAGTGAATACCCTCCTCTCATAATGAGTACCAATCATAGGTGGCTTTACATAAGTTTATTACTAATAGGACTTCTCCCATATATCACCGGTAATTTTCTAACCTATAGCCTTACAATAATTTTGTATATCTTGGCTTTAGTGTTACTTGTTTTGATGAACAAATCGATCAATCTCACGGTGAGTTCACTCCTCTTCTTGGGAGCATTAACTATAATTTATATAATACATATGTTTGTACACACACCTATTCACGTGGGTATTTGGAGTCCGACGATTAGGAGCCCTGTCTTAATCCTCTCGATTCTTGTTAACATATTTGTTTTACCTCGTCTATTATCCTTGGATAGTTTTTTCAAGATCACTTCTATATTTTCAGTAATACTGGTTTTAATCGGGCTTCCGTCGGTCATATTGGGCCCTTATTCAATTATTGTACCAATTGAACCTCATCCTGCCCAACACGACTTTTTACCTACACCATTGCTTTCATCTATTTTTGCTGGACCAAACAGCTTGGCAAGAATTGCATTGCCGTCTACGATATTTTCCTTCTCTCTAATGTTAGTTTATAAGAATAGATTATATAGTACAATCTTTTTAATAAATTCTGCCGGGCTATTCCTATCCTATAGTAGAATAAATCTTGGCGCTCTTTTAGTGGGCATAACAATGTTTTTATTGTATATAATTTTTGATAGGAATATAGAATATACATTTCCCATAGCTGGGGCTGTAATAGGAGTTACTGTCGTTATTATCAGCTATGGTCTAATGCCAGATCTACCTATTATACCTCAAGTTCATGTCTCTGGGAGAGACGTTTTATGGAACGCTACACTTCAAGCTAGTACCGATAATCCATTAATCGGATTTGGACCGGGAAATCAAGGAGAGGATATTCAGCCCTACATTACCGACCCTCGGTATGCGGGACTGAACCCGCATAGCGCTTATTTTCGTCTTTTATTGTCCACTGGCATCATTGGACTAATATCGTATCTTATGTTCCTGATTACAAATATAGTTCTACAGTCAAAACAAGTAACGGACTATTTTTCATTAGGATTATTAATCGCTGCGATAATAGTCTGTATAAATCAGATTACAGGTAGTTATTCACTCTTCGGGTTGTCTCCGTGGTCTATGATTGCCGGAATGACATTTGGATTTATAATAAAGAGATCGTGTAGTTCCCATTATTCCTGATTGCTGAATCAGGTTCTGGAGGTAAACCAACGGGATGAGAGCAACCGATTCATTGAGTCGGGCACAGACGGCTCTATCACTGGTGTGAGACCACCGTTAGCTGAATTAAGAACCACACCCGTCAATCACTAATGAGGCAATCGCTGGACGTGGGCGGCCTCAGCCAGCATCCAGCTGGCAGCACGTTGCCGGAACGTGACACCATTGGTCGTCACTTCCTTCTCGCGGCAGAACATTTCGTCCAAGGGATGGTTGATGAACTTCTGGAACATTTCGAAATGGAACCAGACGGGTAGTGCTCTCCCGTCGCGTCGCGGTGTGGCGAGCACGTCTCATCGTATAATGAAGCACAGATTCTGCAACAAGAAACTTACCAGTATGAACACAAACCGAACAACTGAATCAGTCGTGCTTGTCCGCGCACGCACTTCGCGCATCATCCGGAACGTTGTCTCGATGGCTGAGCGTTTCCGGTAGAGACCTTTGACTTCTTTTGGCTTGCGATCGGCTAGATCACACGCCACGTGCGTTCGCATGACTTCACCGTGCTTCCCGCTGTCTCCGTTCTGATAGGAGACAGCAACCGCGAGCGGGAAGCGTAGTTCCCGCTCGCTTCCCTCGTACATACGGTAGGTTGTTGTGTACGAGCAGTGCGTGCCGAGTTTGTCCTTCATGCGCTAACCCTTCTTTTGGACGGGAATCACCGTCGTCGCAAGGTCGCGTGCACGACGAATCACCCGTTCGTTGTAGAAGCCGCGATCAGCGAGCAAGAGGTCGGTCTCGAATGGGTAGGCGCCGATGTGGTCGAGGACGCTAGACCCAGTCGATCACATCGACAGCCGCACGATCTCGTCCAGTCGGCGCTGAATCTGCTTGAGCTGTGCTCGGACCGTCTCGAAGAGGTGGTGACGGTGAGTTTCGGCACTGGACAGTCGCTGTCGGCGGCGGATCGCCGCCGACGCGACAGCGTTTCCACTCATGAGCGTCGCCCCAACTCGGGGGCAGACTACCGGAAGAGCCGGTCGTCGAGTGGTTGATTCGCTGGGACAGCCCTGCGGACACCAAGGGCTGTCCAGGCCGCGCGAACCACCATCTCACAGAACTCTCTAAACGACCACGGCCAGAGGCGGCGCCCCGCCGTGGGGGGCGCCGCCACGTACATCCAGTGGAGATACCGCCAGACGTTCTGGAGCAACAGACTCACCACGAACAACAGCAACCGAAGCCCAGCGTCCCGAGAACTGGTCAGAGCGAGGCTCTGCTTGGCTAACCGGTAACTCGCTTCGATACCGAAGCGCTTGCTGTAGTGGTGTCGCGCTTCTCGGGGCGTCGTGATGAACGGCGCGTCAACGGCGTAGCCGTGACGGGCCACGCCGTGCTCGTCGTACCGGCCTCGCTGGTAGACGCAGTCAATAAACACCGGGAAGCTCACCCGCCCGGCGAGGTCGTGCTCGATCACACGACTCCAGCCCCTGCTGAGTTCGTCTTGGATCGTTTCGCCCCACTTGACGATCGGCATAACGTAGGCGTAGTTGTGGGCGTACAGCAGTTCCAGACAGGTGCTGTTGTAGAAGCCGCGATCGAGGTAGACGGCCTTGACGCGCAGGTCAAGGCCGTCGAGCAGCGTCAGGAACTCGCCGAGGGCATCGCTGGTGGTCTCGCCAGCTTCCAGCTGGCGGACCGCCAGCGTGTACCGCTTGTTGCGCACGCGTGCGTAGAGCGTGGCATAGGCGTGAAACGCGGTGGTTCCTCGTTTCGCCTGAGAGAAGTAGAGCGCCTCCGCCTCGTCGGCGTCGCCGTAGTAGGGATCGAGGTGGAGGTCGGCGACGACCTCCACCGGTCGATCCGGAAGCGTCTCAAGGACGTCCCGTTGAAGGAGCGTATTGCCGACCGCCTCGACGGTCTCAAGATCGAACTGGTCAGTGAGATGTCCACGGACGGTATTCGCGTGCGGCGAGTCGTCCGTCGTCCCGCAGACGTGATTGATCGAGGTCCCGCCGGCGCTGGCGCCGGCGAGGACCTCGTACAATGCATCGGACGTAACCGTCACGTTCTCGCCGAGATCGATCGGAAGTTCATCTCCGAGGCTGTTGACCACAAAATTAAGCAGGTGCTCTTCCTCTAGTTCACTGTCTGCTTGGTTTGGGTGCACACCATATCCAAGCAGACACTCACTCTAACTCGATGTGATCGACTGAGACCACGTCGGCCTCCTTCTCGCTGCGGACGTAGTGAGCGCGGGCGTCCCCGGCTTCCCGTTGGAGACGACGTAGGCGGTGCAGTAACAGTGCCAGGTCGTAGTCCCGTCGGTTGGCGTGGTTTTGCAGAGTTCACCACGATCCTCGTCGGGCGAGCCGTGGTAAGAGTTATCCACGAAGTCAATGGAGACGATTCTCGACCGGTCAGGGTCGAGAATCGTCATGGCGAGATGGCGAAACAGGAGACTGGCGGCCATTTCGAGCTGGTCGCGCTGAAGCGTGTCCAGCCAGTCCATAACGGTATCGTCGCAAGGCATGTCGTCCGTCTGGGAGGTCACGTCCCAGACGGACGACTGATTGACGCTGGCCATTGTGACGACTGGCTAGATATCACCGGTATCGAGGGGCGAGCCCTCGATTCCTCGGAGTGGATGTTGCCCAATTACATCGGCCGCTATATCTTTCACGTTTACCGACGAAAGAACACGGTCCGATCCGGGGAAATCTAACATACTTCTGAACCGGACATCTTCCTCAATCAGAGCGACGCTTCAGTTCTGCTGCTCACATTGGTTAGGAAGCACCGATTTTATCAATCTGATCCACATCGAATCGATTCTGTTCAACGACGCGGCGTCGTGAAACTACGAGCCAACAGCAGAGGAGTACTACTACGAATACGCCTTTATAATCGTTTCAACAACAAATATTCCGATAGCGGCGGAGTTTACACAAGCTAAGCAAGAGATTCATCGGTAATGCACTCAGTAAGGAGTTCTGGCAGAGAATGGGCTCTCAAAGAGGAATTCTCACTTTCTCAAACTGGCTAATAGATACCGCTATTGGCCTTAATCTAACATCGTCTAGAGTACAGCACATAGATATCGTTTTCTTCACAGAACTCCCGTGACCGTTCCTCAGCTACCCTGCTCTCGATTGTTTCGTATCCTGCACAATTTAATTTGTCACGGACATTTGATTTTGGTGCGTCGAACAAACCGTGTGTCTCTACAAGTACTGCACGCGGACGAATTTCCATCTCTTTTAGGATGTTCATCTCGGCTCCTTCACAGTCAAGTACAAGGACATCACAGTCGGGAAGGTCAGTTGGTGAAACTACTTGTGCATCATCACTATCCCCACGAATCGAGATAGCTCGCGCCACAATCGCATATCGAATCGAAACGCGATCACTGACGTTGTTTAGTTGGACGGTGTCTTTGACCTTCGTGACCGCTTCTGCACCCCCCTCAAACGTGATAACCTGGCCCTCAGAACCAGATTGTCTAGCTGCTATAACTGTCGATACCCCCCATCCACCACCTACAACGACTACTGTATCATCGGGTTGGACGAACTGTTGAATCCCTTCAACGAGCGCACTCTCATATCCGGGAATGTCTCGCGTATGCCAAGGGATAACAGAGTCCCCTAATCGCGATGCACGCACGAGAACATTGTTATATGAAACGATGCGTTTAGGGAGTAACGATCGAATTCCTGATTGGTATCCAAACCAGATGCCTCTCTTCGCTAACGCAATTGGACCGTCCTTACGATAGATTCTCGCCGCTTTCTTTAGCATTGTCGTCATAATTAGCTCAATTATTCATACGAGGGAGGGTAACAGTTTCGTACTGAGAGTTCATTAACCGACTGCTCTTCGGAAGATGTCGAGAAAGACGCCACGTGATGGGGGGATTATCAATGCAAATCCAGCATACACCACCATCCCTAATCCGATAATCAGCAGTAGAATCGGTAGACTGCTAATTAACACAGTCGATTCAACGATGTAGAGGAAAATAGCCATTGCGAACGATGCAGCTACGCAACCGCCAATTCGCATATATGGAATCCGAATCGAGACAAACATTGAGAGGTAGTAAGCGTGAAGAATGCTATTCACGATAAACGATAACACAGTCGCGACTGCCGCACCTATGAGTCCGTACTCGAAAACGAGAACAACGTTCAGTGCGAAATTCAATACCATCGAAATAACTCCCGCTTTCGCAGCGAGATCAGGACGGTTGATGCCCTGAAGTGAACGTCCGAGAATGATGTGAACCGACTGAATGACTTTCTCCCCCATGAGGATAATCAGGACCAACCAGCCTGCCGTGTATTCGGCTCCGAACACCAATCCGAGAATCTCCTTAGATAATATCACAACGCCGAAGAACGCTGGAATCGCCACGAATAGTGCTGGGGAAATCGCCTCTGAGAGCAGAGATTCGATGCGTTCTGTCGCGTCCCCAGCGTCCCATTGACTCACCTGCGGGAAGATTGTGGTCGCAATAGAACTGCTGAACAGCATCACGACTGTGGTGACACGCCACGCAATCTCGTAGACGCCGACGTCGGACTGGGTCAGGAACAGGCCGATGATGGCGACGTCCATCCAGCTGTAGAAGTAGCCACCGATTGAGGAGACAACCGCGTACTTGGAATAGTCGAACAGCGAGCGCGCATACCTGATTGACGGTAAGCCGAGTGCCGTCGAACTCTTCCGGGCACCCCACGCCAGCATAACGACTAACCCGGCGAGCAGTCCGAAGATGATGCCGCGAACATCGGCACCCCTGAAGACGAAAACGGCACCGACACCGACGTATACGAGCTTCCGAGCGAACACTGGACCGGCAGTTTCCCCAACGCGGAGCTCCCCTTCCAGTACCTGAATTGTGAGCTTTGCGGACTCTTGTAGAACGAGCGCCACCACAAGAAGCAACGCCAGATCCGCACCGAGGTAGTCGTTTATTAGGCTCCGGAACACCACGATTCCCGCGACGAACGGTAATAACAGCAAGCACTTCAGGAGGATTGCCGTTGAGAGAACCGAACCCGGAGACTCGCCCTCGCTGAGTCGCTTGGTTACGCCACTGTTAATGCCGAAGTCCGCGGGAATAGCAATCATTCCCAGCATCGCTTGAAAGAGAAAGAACACACCCATCTGGTGGGATCCGAGTTCGCGTGCGAAGAACGTGATTCCGAGGAAGGCGATGAGACTGCTTGCGGCTCTCGCAGCGAAGACCCTGATACTCGAACGGGCGAGATTCATATCTTGGACATCGGAATTGTGTGTCGGGAACGAGTCAACCAGCCAGACGACAGTTCACTAAGCATGATCGCTCATGATTCCTTTATGTTGTGTCCTCAACTTTTTACTCCAGACAGGACTTGCCACACCTGATGATTTACCGTCGATGCGTGGAGGAATTCACCACTCACGATTAACGGTGTCGAAGTCCGAGACCTCCAAGTGAACACCGACGAGCGCGGCCACATCGACCATTTTATCTGAACATCCGGTATCAAAAGTCGGCATCTACGACGATCGCGATGACTCAGCGACACAGGGGGAAGTGAACGAGTTCGTCATTTGCGAGCACGACCAGAAAATGATCCGCATTTCTGATGCCTGCTGGCACGGATTCAGAGTTGTCGGCAACGATCAGGCGATTCGTACTACTTCCCAGCGAGTCTCTACGACTACAAGAACCCCGACGTGGAACGTTTCCCGCTGGACACAGACAAAATCCATAGGGACTGGGATAAATATGCACAAAACAAGTATCAAGGGTGCTTCAGTTATTCCGGTCGTTATGTAGTTTCTGAAATGCTTGACGTGGCCGAGTAAAAGTATAGTCAAGTGCCTCGTAGAGGCGGGACGAATCGAGACTGCTATCAGCAGGACGAGGTGCTTCTTGGCCGAGCGCTTCGGTGCTGATCGGTGAGACGAGGCCCGGATCGTATCCACAGACCTCAGCTAGTGTAACGGTAAATTCGTATCGTGAGAGATTTTTAGGGCCAGCAGCGTGATACAGACCAGTCAGGTCACGCTCTGCAATTTCTAGACACGCGTCTGCTAGATCGGGTGCATACGTAGGGGTTGAGACTTGATCGTCAACAATATCGAGTTCATTTCCAGCATCCAGTTCGTTGAGAGCCCACGTCACGAAGTTATCACTCGTGATACCATAAATAACGCTTGGACGAAGCACGGTCGCCGTGGCAGCGATCTGTGCTGCCTGTTCGCCAGCGTATTTCGTCCGCGCATAATAGTTGAGCGGTGAGACCGGGTCGTCTTCGGTATACGGTGCTTCTGCGGGAGCACCGGGAAAGACGTAGTCAGTAGATAAATAAATATAGTGAGCATCAACGTTGTCGGCGGCGACCGCGGCATTACGCGTCCCTGCTGCATTCACGGCCCATGCTCGTGTACGCTCGTTTTCACAGTCATCCACGGCGTGGAACGCGGCTGTATCCACGACAACATCGGGGTCAACGTCTCGAAGAACGGAGGCGGTTCGTTCTGCGTTGGTCTTGTCGAGTTGCATATCGGTTCGGTCTGTTGGAGAACGATGATAGGTTGCCTGAACTGTTACATCACGCTTGGTAGCAAGATCAACAATATTAGAGCCAACAAGCCCCGAGCCGCCAATCACGAATACGTCCATATTGCGACCTTGCGCGAGAGGGTCTAAATATTCTATGACCTCCCTGGGCTCTCGGCATGAATCAACCACAAGTGGTAAGAAGCCAACGATGGAAGAGTGCTATGATATATGATACACGACGTAGAGGTAAAAGACCTCCAAATCAATTCCGATGAGCGCGGCCATCTCACAGAAATTTGGCGGTCTGACTGGGATTTCTATGCGGGCGAGGACGAACCAGAGATGTCCTACTTTTCCGAGTCTTATCCGGGTATCATTCGCGCCTGGCACCGCCACCATCGCGGCCAGATTGACCACTTCATCGTACCCCGCGGCAAAGCTAAGGTCGGCGTTTACGATGACCGGGAAGAGTCACCCACCCAAGGCGAACTCGATACGTACATCATCGGAGAGGGAAACATGAACGCGATCCGTATCCCAGGGGATTGCTGGCACGGGTTCAAAGCTGTTGGGGACGAGCGCGTGTTGCTGATTAATTTCCCGACAAACCTCTACGATTACGATGACCCGGACGAGGAACGCCTACCGTACGATACTGACAAGATTCCATTAGACTGGGAAGAGCCACCGCACGAGTGACCATGAAAGGAGTTATACTCGCAGGCGGTACTGGCTCCCGTTTGCGTCCAATCACACACACCGGGCCAAAGCAACTGGTTCCGATTGCGAACAAGCCTGTCCTCGAATATGCCATTGATGACCTTGTAGAGGCCGGTATTGGCGAGATTGGGATTGTCCTCGGCAACAAAGGACGCGCGGAAATTCAGGAATATTTCGGCGACGGCAGCGACTGGGGCGTTGACATCACCTATATCGTCCAAGGAGCCCCCCTTGGCCTCGCTCACGCTGTCGGCTGCACCAGAGACTTCGTCGGCGACGATTCATTCGTCGTCTATCTCGGTGACGACCTGATGCGCGAGGGGATCACGGAACTCGTCGCGGACTTTGACCCAGCGGAGTATGCCGCTGGCATCGGATTACAGGAAGTAGACGACCCATCCCGATACGGTATCGTTGATGTAGACGATGGCGGAGACGTGATACAGTTGGTTGAAAAACCAGACGACCCACCGAACAATCTCGCACTCATCGGAATTTACGTTTTCACCCCAGCAATATTCGAACAGATTGAGACCCTTGACAAATCCTGGCGTGGTGAATACGAAATTACTGACGCGATTCAGGGGTTGTTAGACGACGGGCACCGGATCCAGAGTCATGTCGTCCACGGGTGGTGGAAAGACACTGGCAAACCTGAAGACGTCCTCCATGCCAATCGACTCGTCTTGGATGACATTAAGACCCGGATTAATGGAACGGTTGAAGATGAGGCGTCCGTGACCGGGCGGCTTGAACTGGGTGAAGGAAGTGTTATCGAAGAAGGGGCGGTTGTCCGTGGACCAGTTTCTATCGGCGAACGCACTGTGATAGAGTCAGATACATATGTCGGTCCGTATACGAGTATCGGCGATGAATGCGAAATTAACGGTGCACAAATCGAATCCAGTGTCGTTGTGGGGGAATCAGAAATAAGCGCGGACCGGACGATCGTCGATAGCCTGATCGGTCGAAAGGCCACGATTACAACTAATCAGGACAAGAAGCCTGATGGCGAGCGGTTAGTCGTCGGACAGAACTCATCACTTGAACTCTGATCATGCCACTCATTATCACGTTGACGTGCCCGAACTGCGGGACAATTGTTGCAGGAAACGTCCTTGAAGACCATCGAGAGATGAAGTGCGAAGGACTGGAGTGCGAGAAAGTGCTTCAGTTTGAGGACTTACCGCAACAGGATCAAAAACATCTAGTAAAAAACCGACACCAGTACGTAATGGAGGATTAGTGAATGACGACTCTCGTTACAGGTGGCCTTGGGTACCTCGGCTCTCGGCTGATCCGGGAGCTACCCGACCACCCTGCGTTCTCACAAGACACGATCCGTATCCTGGACAATTTCCGCCAACCCCGATTTCATGCTCTCTGGGACCTGCCAACGTACGCTGAGTACGAATTTGTCGAAGGCGATATCCGGGACAAGGACGTCCGTGCCAAGGCGCTTGAGGGCGTGGATACGGTGTTCCATCTCGCGGCCGTGACAAATGCCCCTGAAACGTTTGACATCCCAGAGAAGACATGGGAAGTCAATCACAAAGCCGCAGTGGGCCTCTACAAGGACGCTCGTGAGGCGGGTGCCGAAGAGTTCGTGAACGCAGTGACCTGCTCAGTGTACGGTCGTACTGAGGAAGAAATTACTGAAGATTTTGAGTGTGACCCGGAATCACCGTACGGTGAGGCGAAGTTAGCGGCCGAGCAGGATATGTTCGAGTTGCACGATGGGAAGATAGGGCTTACCGGATTGCGCCTGGGAACTGTCTATGGATGGACGACCGGCATGCGGTTCGATACGGTCGTCGATAAATTCGCGTTGTTGGCAGCAACTGGTCAACCGCTGACGGTGTACGAAGGTGCCGAAGATCAAAAACGCCCGTATCTCCACGTGCAGGATGCAGTTCGCTCAATGCTGTTCGCAGCTGAAGAGTTAGGTGATGGCGAACCCTATAATGTCGTCGGACAGAACGGTCGGTTGCAGGATGTCGTTGACGCGATCGTAGAGCACTTCCCGAACGTAGAAGTGGGCTACACCGAGGCAGAGCAATTGAACCAACTGTCGTATATCGTCAGTGATGAAAAGATCCGAAACGAAGGATTCGAAACAGCGTACACATTAGATCAAGGCGTAGCAGAACTAGCTGATAAGTTCCGGGCACTTATTTAACACTGAAACAGTGCAGCCGAGGTCGGCTATTCATTCCCCTTGACTGCGGAACCCGTTGATGCCTATGAATGAGCGTGTCATAGAACTCTTCACATGTCACTGTCTAGTTCAGCACCTCCTCGGCGGGCGTGCGTCCATCTAATGCCTGGTTCGATCGATGTCGGTTGTAGTAGTGTCTGAACCGTCGCAGCCAGCGTCTCGCGCTTGATTGACTGCCCCGCCAAAACGAGTGAAAGCGGTCGATCCGCATCGTGACGGTCTGGAACCATTTCTCGATATGGTTCCGCTCGCTGTAGTTGAGTTGACCGCTCAATTCCTGGCGAGCAAGGGCAGTCAAATAGCCGCCAGCATCGACGAGAAACTCCGTCTCATCGACATCGTGTTTCTCGGTGAGGCGATGGAGAAACGCCGCCGCGGGATCGGTCCCGCGGCGGCTGTACACATCCACCTCTAGCAGGAGTTTTGAGTCCGTGTCGATGGCGGCATAGAGCCACTTTTTCTCGCCGTCTACCTCGATTTGTTTCTCGTCAACCGCGACCCGCGACGGCTCCGCCGTCGGCGGGTCGCTCTGTGTCTCGGCTAATTTTTCCTTCCAGTTCCAGACTGCCTGATAGCAGCGATCGACACCCAGCCAGGCTAAGACACCTTCGACTTCACGCACTGACAGCCCCATCGAGTGAAGTCGAACCGCGAAACAGCGCACGGGTGTCGGCGTGCGCTCGTTCTCCCAAACATCTTCATCGTCCACTCCCAAATTCTCACTGAGCAGGTCTTTGAGTGTCATAGGCACCACTCACTACGACCTGCTCACTTCTCAAACTCCCTCAACTAGACAGTGCC
>NZ_FOCX01000114.1 GCF_900110215.1 Halorientalis persicus
CCTTCGCAGACGCGACCAGGATGTTCTCCCTCCTTCTCGTACACTACTTCACCGATCTCTTGCATGATCTGGTCGCGATACTCGTACTCGTGAAGCAGTGCGTGGAAGTTGTATGCGTACCGTTCTGCGAGTCGAGAGAGGGGGATGACACCTGACAGGTCCCCCTTTCGAATCTCGTCGTGCCGGACTAGCCCTGTCGAAACGAACGCTGTTGCGATTGCTAACTCCCCTGGATCATCGAACATCGGGATGTATTTGTCGGGCTTGTTCTTCCCGAACAGCCCCTTGCCCAGTTCTCGCACCATCCGTCGGACTGGCTTGTCGGACTCAATGTCGTCTCGTTCGAGGAGCAATGCGTAGCCTCTGTCCATCAGGAGATGGCGCTGTCGGTCGCTGTACCGCTTGGGAAAGGCTGCAACGCGGTACGCTCCAATGTCGGTTTCGGCGGGATTTGTGCTGTAGGACGGTGTCTCGTTTTCGTCGGTCATTGGTGGAGATGGTGGGGATGTTGGTGGCTACTGTTCGGCTGCGAGGTCGGTGTCGATGACTGGTGCTTGGGCTTCAGTTCGGTAGTCGAAGCTCGGGGAGTCGATCGGCGTCACGACTTGGCCCACGTCGCCATGGAGCGAGAAGGGGAGTCGCGTGAATCGTGACCGGTCAGTTGTACACTTCTCGTCGATGGGGATCTCGTATTTTGCTGTGAGTATGTCGACGATGTACTCCCGTGATTCAGTATCGTAGCGGTGGGCTGAGTCGGCTGTCGGCCCGAACACGTGGCAACCTTGCCCCGAGTATTGCACAACTGGATCAGCCATGTTGAGTTGCTCTACCATGATGTCGTGGACCTGGAAGCCTAGTTCGAGCGCCCGATCAATGTCTCTGAACGCGTAGTCGTAGCCGGCAGGTTCGGCATCAATGATCCCAGCTGCATCCCGGATCTCTGCCTCTGTTTTCGTTGCTGTGTTGGTGACTGCCTCGGTCGCTCGCTCAAGTGCGACGTCTTTGGCGTCGATGTCGATGAACAAGAGCCACGAGGAATTGGTGTAGTCCGTGGCGACGTAGGCGGCGTTGGGGACCGGTTCAGCTTCATCCACAACGTCGGGATCGGCTAGCCGGTTCCCGTGGTTCATCTCTTTGAGTGGGTCGTTCCGTGCCGGTGACTGGAGGAAGGAGAGAACGTCACTGTCGTCTTCCCAGAATGTTGGGGCGGCTTTCGTCCGCCGCCGAATGAAGTCTGTTGCTGGCCGGTCGTCGCTAAC
>NZ_FOCX01000021.1 GCF_900110215.1 Halorientalis persicus
ACACGGTACGTTTCCCCGTCCTGAAGGTCGCCAAGTTGAATCTCTTGCTCGGGGACTTCGACAACGAAGGAGCCGCCCCGCTCTTCGACAGTGGCAGAGAACAGACAACGAAGTTGGTCGGGAATTTCCATCAGTAGTGTCTTGCACGGGATACACGAGGGAAAACACTTCACTCTGCTGTCCAGACAGGCCGTCAGACAATCTCAAGAAGATGGAAAAGCCCACATATCTGAAGACCTGTATCTGCCGGTGATGAACGACCGCCCTCCCCTCAAAGAACAGGCGGAAGACCATCTCAAGGAAGCCCTTGAAGCGGATAGTCTCGAACAGAAGAACTTCCACATCCGGAGTGCGCTTCAGTTTGAAGAGTGCATAGAAGCCGCTGAACAGGTCGAACACGCACAGACTGACTGATACGTCGCCTACGTCACTCCGGCGCGACTACCTCTTCGCATTCCGGACATTCGGCCCACACGCCCTCTGTGCCGTCGTCCTTCTGGTATTCTACGAGAACCCACGGTTCGGATATAGACTCGCCACAGTCAGGACAGCGACCGAGAGACGATTCGTCCGTGTTCATGCCAAGGGGATGGAAGGAGCGTGTGACAGTGTTCCTTCCATTCGTTGGTTTGGCGTCCTTGAACGTAAGGTTTCGGCAGTACGCCGTTCCCTTTCCGCAAAAGATGGGGTGGCAGTATTAGTCTACAGCTTTTCTATATTGCCACAGTTTGGGCATTGAGTTTTCACACTCCCACTACTCAATAGCCCTCCACTCGTTTCTTCCCAATAACTGGTTCCTTCCAAACATGGAATATGCGCCCAAAGTCCACATTTAGGGCAGTTAAGTCCATTTCCGCCTCTATCAGCATGAACAACTTCTCCTTGACAGAAGTAGCACTGTCCTGCCATGTGTCGATGGCTTTCCGGCTATTCAATAAGTGTTGCCAGCTGATTATTCCATCTGATAATCACTACCCGCTACTTCATAAGTTTCCTCGTACACCGGATTTCCGGTGAATGACTTGTCCGCCACCGTTAACTCGCAGTCACCCGAAGCAAAGAGGACGATGGGTGTCCGCACAGTCGTCACTCGGTTACTGCCCGGTGGTGGGTCCAAAGTAGTAGTCGAGTGTCGCAACTGTGGGACGAACGTGTCGCCGGGGACCGAGGAGTGTCCGGACTGTGGGGGAACCGAGTTCAGTCGATACGAGATTCCGGAATAGGCCTATAACAGCTATTCGTCAGGTAAGTCTCCTATCAATTTTGCTTGCGCGACGGCCAGCGCCTTCTCTTCTTCCGTCTCCGCACCTGCGATTTCGGCAACTTCGTCTTCGTCCTCGGGCAGGTTGATTTCGGGGGACTTGTCCTGTTCGTTGCTCATACCCGGTACTATCAGCCGCAAGACGTGAACCTCTTTCGCTGGTTGGACTATGGCGGTCGAAGGTCACGCCAGCGGAAGTCCACTACTTCACCGTCTTCGAGTTCCACACGAAAGAGAAGCGAATCCCGCTCGTCACCAGTAGCCCGACCAGCTTCGTCTTCGAGTACGGCAACGACCGTCCCGCGAACTCCGTGGTAGCGCTCGTGGTCGGGGTCAGTCTCGTCGGGTATGTCCACGCGAACGCGGTCGCCCTCGGAGAACCGTTGCATACCGCGAAAGAGTGACGGGGGTGAGTTAGTCTTGTCTTCTCTCCGTCCACTCGCACCCGCAGGACTCGCAGGTATAGTGTTCCTTTGTGATGGTCGGCTCTTCCTTCTTAAACATCCATACGTCGCTATCGTCGGCGCAGTCCGGGCAGGTCGCGTCTACGCGGTGGGCAATGGGCATGGAGGTCACTGAAACTGCTTGTCCAGCATATCGAACACTTGGTCTTTGTTCATGTCTCCGTACCGGTCAGCGGTAATATCAACCGACGAGTGACCCATGTATTCGGAGAGGGCCTTCAGGCTCATTTCATCCTCGTCGAACATTTTCTGTCCGAAGTAGTGGCGAAGCTGGTGTGCCGTTACGGTCTTGCGCTCGTGTCCGTTGGCGTCTTGGTAGCTTTCTTGGATTCCTGCGTTTTCAGCGGCTTTTTTCACCACCTTGTTGATTCCTTCCCCGGAAAGCGATTCTGACCGTTCGGACAGGAAGAGTCGGTCGGATTGGGAGGCATACTGGTAGGCTTCTCGTTGACCACCATCCTTCCAGCGCCGCACGTCTTTTTTCATGCCTACAGGGAGAGGGATGTGGCGCTCCGAGGACTTCACGTCAGGGACATACAGCCGCCCTTTCCGTCCTTCGTCAAGCCGAACGGAGTCAACCTTGAGCTTCGATACCTCCGCACGTCGAAGGCCCATCTCTCCCAAGAATCGGATAATAAGTTTGTCTCGCTCCCTATGGCGACTGCCTACGTTGTCGAGCAGTTGCTGGTATTCCTCGTCCGAGATTCCTTTCTCGTATCCCTTCTTCTTCCGGAGCGTCTCGGTTGACCCGTAACTCGTTACTTCGAGGTGCCGAGCCGCCGGGTTGACCTTATCTCGTGCGTAGTCCTGCCCCAACCACTCGTAAAACCGCTTGAGTGCCTGTGCATGATTGGTCACGTCCGCCGAGCTACTCCCATTTTCTTCCAACCGATAGGTGAGATATGAGCCTATGTCTCTCGGCTTCACGTCGTACCAATCCTCGAAACCGTTCTCTTGTAGCCACTCGAAATAGGTTCGGACGTGTCTCTGGTAGAGTTGCCTGCTGTTTTCCGCCAGCCGTTCTCCTTTTCGTGGTCCCTTTTTGACACGCGCCTGCCGCACGAACTGGTCAATATCTTGCTCTCGCATTATCGAGACTCCTTGTAGTACCGCGGTTCCTCGTCGTCCGGTACAACTTCGTGGACGCGTCGGTGGTCTGCCACCAGTTGGTCAGTGGCCTGTTCAACCATCTCTCCCGTCTCATTGAGTGTGTCTGCTATCCACTCGATGGTGCCGAGAAAAGCCACACTGCCGTCTGCTAATTCAGAGGGATTCCCGACGTTCCCTTTCCCCGGGAGAATCTCGAAGACCTCATTTGCCACTGCCCGGACCTCGCGGTTGGCGCTCATTTCCTCCTCGATACGCTCAAACCGCTGATTCATCACCTCTATCTGGTTGTGAAGGAGTTCTACGGTGTCTCCCGTTTCGTATATCTCTTCTTCCACCGACTCCGGTAGACCTGCGGTTTCTCCCCCTGAACTTTCTACTGTGGCCTTGTATTCGGCCATCGCCTTCCTGATAGTGTCTGACAGATTCCGATTTTCCTTCTCGGCTAACTCTTCCCATTCCTCTTTTCGCTCCGGTAGAACGTTGATTCGCACCGCCTTGCGGTCGGCCATCGTAGTTCAAACAAGGGGCTACAGACGGATAAATTCATGTGTAAAGATGCACAGGCTGTGTCGCTTAACAAGTTCATCAGCTGAATCGCGGCTCCGCCTGTTTCTCGCTACGACTGTCCGCTGAGCGCCGCGGTTTCCGTCCCGCTCGAACCGGTGGTCCGCGCGGTTCTCGACGCGGCCTCGCGGACGCTCTCAGGGATCGCCGTGTCGACCGGCGTGTCGAACTCGACGAATTCGGCGTGCATCGTGACGTTGCCACTCCCGGTCGAACTGCCGACTTCGAGGCCGTCGATCTGCACGTCCATCTCGACGTAGGAGATGGTCTCCGTCTCCCTGTCGACACCGACCTCGAAGCGCATCGAATCGATCTTGTCGAGGTCGTCCTCGGCAGGGCCACTACTGGAGTTGGCAAAGAGGCTGGCCAGTCCCAGCAGCGTATCGAGGTCCCCGCTGACGATGACGGTGTCGTCGGTCACCGTCGCCCGCGACCGGTTCGTCAGTTCGACCGGGATGTCGATCGGCGGTGAGACGTCGTCGAACGTCGTCTCCTCGGTCTCGTACTCGTACTCGATCTCGTTCTCGTTTTTCGACCGTTCGTACTCGGTCCCGTTCGCGTACCACGTGTCGACCTGCTGGACGAAGCTGAATCCGCCGAACTCGATGTCGTTCTCCATGGTGGTGTGGGACCGATTGTGAACCATATCGTACCGCCCGGTCCCCTCGCCGCGCATGGTCATCCGGCCGTTCTGCTGGCCCTGGAGCGTGAGATTCATCGACTGACGCTCTTCGGTCACGATGGTATCGACGCCCTGCATCCGCTCGCGGGCCGCCGGTACTGGGTTCTCGATGGCCGTCACCGTCCTGGACTCGCCGGCGGCTTCGACCGTGTACTCGCCGGGCTCGGAGAACACGTGACGGAGGGTGACACTCCGCTCGGCGTTCGCTCCGACGCGAACCGTCTCCGAGGCGACCTGCTCACCGTCGACGCTGAGACCGACCGTGTGGTTCTCGGCCGTGTCACCCTCGTTCACTGCGTCGACTGTGACGGCGTACCCGATCTCGGCGACAGCCTCGTCGTCGAGCGTCGCCGACACGTCGACCGATGCCGCCGCACTGTCTGCTGTTCCATTCTCGCCCGTGGCCGTCGGCGTCTCGGAGCCAGTGAGCCCCGAACAGCCTGCCACCAACATCGCTCCGGCAACTACCAGTACCAACAGTGATCGCTTCATACGAACACGTCAGGAAACCATCGTAAAATACCTGCTGTTCAATCGAACCGTGAGTGGGACTGTCGCTGTCCCTTCCACCGCGTCGTCCCGTGTGGCATCAGCCCCGGTGACGGAAGGTGACGACGGTACTCATTCCCTGCCCGTCGACTTGTTCGGTAGTCACGTTCATCGTGAGCACGTCGTCCTCGTCGACGACGCCGTACGTGATCGCTTCGAGGTCGCTCGCGCTCTCGCCTTCGGCCAGCAGGACGATCCGTACCTGATCGCGGTTGACCGTCACGTCGTCAACGTCGTACCCCTCGTCTTCGAACGCCGCTCGCAGGTCCGCTTGCAACTCGCTCATGGCCTCGCCTACGGCGGCCCCCTTTATAATTCAGGGGCCCGCGACCACTCGCCGTCGCCCGACCGGGGGGATATGGTAGGCTAACCCACACGAACGAAATCCCGAAAAACACTTACCGGGCAGTAATTATATCTCATTACACCATGGCGGAATTCCCAGACTACCTGGACGTCGACTACACGGACGGTGAAGGTGAAGACCCGTCGGACTACCCGACCATCGAGGACAAGATCGAGAAGGCCATCGAGGTCACTCGCGAGGGTCTCGAACAGTACGAGAATCCCGTCGTGATGTGGACCGGTGGGAAAGACTCGACGCTCACCCTCTATTTCATCAAGGAGGTCGCCGAGAAGTACGACCTCGAAGTCCCCCCGGCGGTCTTCATCGACCACTACCAGCACTTCGACGAACTGTTCGACTTCGTCGAGAAGTGGGCCGACGAGTGGGGTCTGGAACTCATCTACGCCCGCAACGAGGACGTGGGCGAGTACGTCGACGAGAACGACCTGACCCCCGGCGACGACATCCCGGTCGACGAACTCAGCGAGCACAACCAACACCACATCCGGAACATCCTGGAGTACGAGGAGGACACCTTCCCGTTCCTGCTGGACACCTACGTCGGCAACCACCTGCTCAAGACGGTGGCGCTCAACGACACCATCGAGGAGTACGACGTGGACGGCATCCTCTCCGGCGTCCGCTGGGACGAACAGGAGGCCCGCGCCGACGAGACGTTCTTCTCGGCCCGGCACGACCCCGACATCTACCCGCCCCACGACCGCATCCAGACGATCCTGCAGTTCGCCGAACCCGACGTGTGGAACGCCTACTGGCACTTCGTCGTCCCGGACACCGTCGACGAGTACCCCGACGACGGCCACGTTCCCCAGGGCCAGGACGACATCCCCGGCGACCTCACGAAGGACGACCTTCCGGTCTCGCCCAAGTACTTCGCTGGCTTCCGATCGCTGGGTAGCGAAGTGAGCACCGACAAGTCCGCCGAGGAGCCCGCCTGGCTGCAGGACATGGAGAACACGACCGAGCGCGCCGGCCGCGCCCAGGACAAAGAGGACCTGATGGAGCGCCTGCGCGATCTCGGTTATATGTAGGACCCTAAATTTTTACTTCGAGGGGATTCGCCTTCGGCGAACCCCTCTCGCAAAAATTTAGTACAAAAACTCCCTCCGCGCTCCCTTCGCCGGCGCGTAGCGCCGGCTGCCAGCGGGACCTTCTGTCCCGCCCTGGTCGCGCGGAGTGAACCGGCGCGCCACAGACGCGCCGGATGCTGGACTCCACAGCCCCACCGACCACCCAACCACCCTACCGCCGCACTTTCGTGGGGTTCTCGGCCCGGATGAACGCCTCGCCAGTCTCGGGATCGGCGAAGACCAGTCGGCCCTCGGCGTCCCGGCCCTCGACCCACTCCGGAAGGTCGGGGATGCCGTAATCCGCGGGGTCGTAGAACTGTGCGGCGATGGTCCAGGCACGGGCGCGCATCCGCCCGCCGCTCGCGTGCGTATGCTGTTTCATATCGAACGTTCCCGAGGCCACGCATAAGGGCACGCAAACGGCCGACAACGGCCACGGCGATGGCGTTTGCGAGGATTGACGGGGACGGCTCCCTGATCGTCCCTGCGTCCGGAACACCTACGGCGATCGCTCTCCCAGCCACCGGCAATGACCGACGGCGTTCCGGACCACTCCGGAGTCGACTACACGGACGGCGCGGGCGAGACCCCCGCGGACTACCCGACGCTGGCCGCGAAGTTCGAGCGCGCCAGTGACGTGGTGGGGAAGACGCTCGACGCGTACGACGCGCCGGCCGTGATCTGGACCGGTGATCGGGACTCGACGCTCGCGCTCTATCTGGTCCGGGCGGTGGCCGCCGACCGAGACCGTCCGCTCCCGCCGGTCGTTCTCGCTGACTCCGTCGCCCCCGACGCCTTCGTCGCCCGCTGGGTCGACCGCTGGGGGCTCGATCTGGTGATCGCTGGTGACGACCGACTGGCGACCGTGATCGACGACCACGGCTTCGACGCCGTGATCGCCCCGGACCGTGGCAACGACCCCGACACCGCGGCCGACGAGTCCTTCGTCGCGCCGACGCGGGACGGTGCCGTCACCTACGACCGGATTCGCCCCCTGCTCGTCTTCGACGCGGAAGCGGCCCGGAACGCGACGTGGGGCTTCGTCGTGCCCGATACCGTCGACGCGTTCCCGGCCGGCTATGTCCCGGAAGATGCCGACGGTCTGCCCGACGGGGTGGAACTGGCCGACGTGCCCGTCAGTCCGGGGACGCTCGAAGACTGACCGGTGTGACGCCGTCTCGTTCCTTCAGTCGCAGGCGACCTCCTCCCATTGCGTCCTCGACATCACCGTCCCGTTCTCCCGGACCCGGATCGTCGTTCGCTGGTCGCTACAGCGGAAATCCGTGTGGGTCACGCGCAGCGTTTCCGTCTGTTCGCTGGACTCGGTACCGACCGTCAGCGTATACCGGTCCGGGTGGAGAATCCGGACCAGATACGTCCCGTCGGGCGGGAGCGTGACCTGCCTGTCGACGAGCGTTTCGCCACTCTCCTGATGCACGAGTCCCACCTGTAGTGTCCGCCTCGTCGTCCCGTCGTTCCAGAGGAGGATCGGCAGACCGCCTGCGCCGCCGCCGATTCGCACGCCGCTCTCCGGATCGGTTTTGGTCCCGCTGTAGAGACCACCGACTTCACCGTCTGGGTTCGGGTCCGTCACCGTCGACACGCTCGGTGGGCCACCGGATAGCGCGGGAAACACGACGGCGGCGATCCCCCCACCGACGGCGACGATCCCCAAAACGACGAGGACCCCCACCACTGCGCGGCGCTGCATACCGTCACCTCTCTCCCGGGGTGGTACGTGTTTTGTGGTCCGTTCGACCGAGTGATCGTTCGCCAGCGCCTACAGTTCCAGCACTTCCACCAGATGTCCGTCCGGATCGCGCAAAAAGCAGATTCGCGTCCCGCTCTCGGTGGTCTGGGGTTCGCTGATCGTGGGCACGTCGTCGGGCAGGTCGGCGTAGAACCCGTCGAGGTCGTCGACTTCCAGCCCGAGGTGGGTCACGCCGGGCTTGTTCAGCCGGCCTTCCGGGTGCCTGTCGCTCGCCGACTCGTACTCGACGAGTTCGACGCGCGCGCCGTCGGCGTCGAGGTGGGCGAAGTTCGCGGACGCGCCCGCGATGCCGACGCCGGTGGCGAATTCTTCCCCGCCGACCGAGAACTCCGATAGTACGTCGAGCCCGAGCGTGTCCCGGTAGAACTCGACGGCCCGATCCAGATCCGACACCGTCAGGCCGACGTGGTGTGCCGTGAGGTCCTGCATACCGGTCCATCCGCCGAGCGCGACAAAACCGCTTCGCTACTTCTCTCTCACCGTGCCGCCACCCAGCCCCTCCCACTCCACCCGGTACCCGAGCCGCGAGAGGACCGCGCTGGCGTCATCGAGCCCGTACTCGTCGAGTACCGCCTCGGCCTCGGAGAGTGCCATCCCGGTCTCGATCTCGTCGGCCAGCACCTCCAGTACGGCGGGCCGGACGAGGGTTCGCCCGACCAGCTCGTGGGTGGGGAACGATTTGCCTTCGAGGGCAGATCCGCTGACACCGTGGCGGTCGGCCAGTTCGTCGAGGGTGATCGCGTCGTCGTCGGGAGTGAGTTCGTCGGGGAGGTCCGCAGCGGCGTCGGCGGCCAACTCGTCCTCGTAGCGCCGGAGCGCGTCCCTGACGTCCTTGAGCCGGACGGTCCCGGAGTAGGGGATCGCGCGGTGATCGCGGGCTTCGATCGCCTCGCCCACCCCGAGGCTCTCGTCGACGGCGACGAGCATCTCCACGTCCTCCAGCTCGGCCAGCCGGTCGAGTTTCTTCTCGACGTACTCGGGCGTCCAGAAGCCCATGATCTCGAAGAAGACTCGAAAGTCCGCGTGCCGGTAGTCGAAGGCGAAATCGGGGACGACGACGTGGGCTCCGGCCGCGAGCGGTTCGGGTTCCCGGCGCAGTTCCCAGTCCAGATCCAGCGACTGGAAGCGAGTGGCGAAGTCCGCTTCGACGCCGCTGTCGAAGGTCATCTCGGTCACGGGCTCTGTGTCGGGGACCGACACGTCCGCGTCGGTCAGGGTCATCTCGCGCTCGGTCCCGCGGTCGTCGACGGTCGCGGTGAGGGTCCACTCGGCGGTACCCGTGACCGTCCGGAGCAGGCGGGCGAAGCGGGTGCCGTAGCGGCGAGTCGCGCGAAAGAGGGCGTCCGGGCCCGTCACGACTATCTCGCGGCCCCCGTCGGTCCGGCGAATCTCGTACATCAGGCGGAGGCGCTTGACCGCCGAGACGACGCTCTTAGGGTCCGAGGACCGCACCCGGACCTCGGTGGCGTCGAAGAGGGCGGTCTGGGCCAACGAGAGGTTGTACTGGGCCACGAGGTCGGCGGGCTCCCAGCGGACGTTCGGGTCGGCGAGTACCTGCTCGCACTCGCGGTCGGCGTACAGGGCGCGGTCGACCGCGGCGGGATCGCAGTCCAGCCGGTCGGCCGCGGTCGCGAGTGCCTGCTCGCGTTCCTCGCTGGTGACGACGCCGATCTCGGCAGCGGCCTCGAACGCGGCCTCGCGGGCGCGACGTGGTTCGACCGGTGCGCGGGTCTCGAAGACCGCCTCCCGTTCGAGGAGTTTGGCGAACCCCCGGACGAGTTTGAAGTCGTCGGCCTCGCGTTCGAGGTCGGTGAGCGCGTCCTGCAGGACCGTCCGGGACTGACCGACGTGGCCCTGGTAGACGCCGATCACGCGGGCCGCCAGCGCCTCGTCGTCGGGGTCGGCGAAGCGGGGCTGGTAGCCGCCGCCGGCCCGGGACACGCGGAGCAGGTCCTTCGTCAGCACGGTTCGGGAGTGGCGAGCGAGCGACAAAAAGCCCCACAGTGAGAGAGAAGATTCATGCCTCGTCACTGTCGACCGACCTGTATGCATCGCCGACAGGTCCTGTGTGCGTTCGTGGTGGTCGTCGCCCTCACCGCGGGCTGTATGAACACGCCGCGGCCGACGCTCCAGCCCCCTTCCGGCGAGGTCGACACCGGCGACGGCGACCAGTCGGTCCCGACGCCGGAGCCGAACCGCTTTGCCGTCCCCGACTGGGAGACCCGCGCCGGCGACAACACCACCGTCATCGACATGGAGGTCTGGAACAAAGCCGACCAGCGACGGGGTGTCCGGGTGTCCGTCTCCCGGCAGATCGGTAACCGGACGGTCGCAGGATCGACCGATCTCGTCCTCGGCGCGAACGAGACCGCACCGACCGAGATCACCCTCGACGTGCCGTACGACGAGTTCTGGGAGGGATCGAATCTGGACTTCGATCTCGAAGAACGGTCGGTCGGTGCCTAACGACGACGACGCGCAACCCGTTCCTCGGCCGTCTCCTCGCTGACGATCTCGTAGAGGAGCGCTCGGCCCGGACTCGCAGTTCCGTCCCCGTTGCTGTCCCCGTCGCCGTTGTCTCCGCCTTTCGGGCGGAGGATGCGCCCGAGTCGCTGGGTGAACTCCCGTTCGCTTCCGCTGCCCGAGAGGACGACCGCGACGTTGGCGTCGGGCACGTCGATGCCCTCGTTGAGGACGTTCGCCGTCACGATCGTCGAGTAGGTCCCCGCCCGGAACCGCGAGAGGATCTCGCGGCGCTCGTCGGCGCTCGTCTCGCCCGTGATCGCGGGCATCAGGAACCGCTCGGAGAGGCGATAGACGAGATCGGTGTGGGCGGTGAAGACGATCACGCGATCCTCGCGGTGCCGGTCGAGGATGCTCGCGAGTTCACCGACCTTCCGGTCGGCGTTCATCATGATCTCGCGGGCGCGCTGTTTGGCGAGCAAGGCCTCCCGCGCTCTGGGGTCGCTCCCGGAGCGCTTGACGAGTTCCTGGTAGTCGCTTCCGCTCCGGAGTTCGATGGTCGACTGGGCGAGGTAGTCGGTGAAGGTGCCCTGGTGGCGCTCGTACGCCTCGCGTTCCTCGGGAGTGAGCGCGACTTCGATCCGCTTCAGGTCGTACTCGGCGAGGTGGTCGCCCGCGAGGTCGTCGGCGTCGAGCCGATAGACCACCGGGCCCACGAGGTCTTCGATCACCTCGTGTGCGCCGTCGGGGCGCTCGAAGGTGGCGGTCAACCCGAGGCGAGCGGGCGCGGCGAACAGCCGGCCGATGTCGCGGTACCCCTCGCCGCCGAGGTGGTGGACCTCGTCGCAGAGGAGCAGGCCGAACTGATCGCCCACGTCGTCGGCCCGGAGGTACGCAGAGTCGTAGGTCGAAACCGTGAGGGCCTCGGCGACCTGCTTCCCGCCACCGAACTGTCCGACCGGCACGTGGAACTCCCGCTGTAGTTCCTCGCGCCACTGTTCGAGCAAGTCGATGGTCGGCACCACCACGAGCGTCGGCACGCCGAGCCGCTCGATGGCTGCGATCCCGATGACCGTCTTCCCGCTCCCGGTGGGGAGTTCGAGGACGCCGCGGGGCGCAGGCTGGCTCTCTGCGGCGCTATTTCCAGTGTCGTCCGTGTCCAGCCAGGCGTCGAGCGCCGTCCGCTGGTACTCGCGGAGTTCGTAGGCGGACTGGAGATCGAGCGACTGGCGGTCGAGGACGCGATCCTCGACGGCGACACCACGCTCGTCGAGCGCGCGCCGGATCTCGTGGTACCGGACGGCCGGGGCGCGCCCGGTCCGGGAACGGTGGTCGCGCTCGACGCCGGGCAATCCCGCCGGTACGTCGCCGGACAGCCGAATCGTCCCGTCCTCGAAACGCAACGTCAGCACGGCCGTACCTACGCTGGGACCCGGAAAGAACCCACCGCCTGCCGTATCGAACTGCGGTGCCGACCGCCCCGCGCCGAAACCGACAAATGTTGCCGACTCGTAGTCGGACGTATGCCCTGGGTCGATCCGCACGAGACGGACTCCGAGCAGTGGGCCGGGGACGCGGCCACGGACCGGTCGTGTACGTCGGTCTACCAGCGGGCGCTGGAGACGGGGCGGCCGTTCGAGCGGACCGACAAACTCGTGTTGCAGGGGCCGTCGGTGGCCGAGGAGTTCCGAACGCGGGGGTACGAGCGGGCGCGGATCGACTACCACCTCGCCGTCGAGAGCGACGGGCGGGTGAAACTGCTCGCCAGGGGGCACCTCTGGGGCGGCGAGGAGCCACACCAGCGCTTTCGCGCCCAGTATCGGCGGGAGGGTGAGCCGACCGAGACGGTGCCGTTCGACGAGTATCTTACGTGGACGCGCTACCAGTACGGAGCCATCGACGTCGAGAGCGGCCGGCTCACGTTCGAAGCCGAGAGCGATCGCGAGGAGCGAATGCGCCGACTCGACTGGACGGATCTGTACGCGCCCGACCGCTTGCGACTGGCCGAACTCGAACTGATCCGCAACCCCGCGCTGGCCCGGTACGCGCTCCGGGACCGCGGCGACTGGCGGGCCGTGGCGGACGCGTTGCGGTACAATCCCGAGGCGTTCGCGGTTCGACCGTGAGACTGGACGTCCGGGTGCGGGCGACGGATTTCTGAACCCTTTTACCCATCGCGGGGCACTGTACGCACATGAGTGAGCAGGACGCCTCCGGAACGGACGACGCCGACGAGCCGGCAGCCGACGACGCGGCGGACCCATCCCCCGACGACGAGGCGTCCGCCGCCGACACGACGGCCGACGAGTGGGATTCGCTCGACGACGTGGCCGAGGACGGCGACGGCGAGAGCGGCGACGCCACCGAGTCGTTCGAGGCCGGCGAGGACCTGCTCGACCGCGTCGCGTCGACCGACGACGAACAGCTGGCAAACGAGATCGCCTCGCTCCGGATGCGCGTCGACTCCCTGGAGTCGGAACTGGAGACCCGCGAGGACGAGGCCGAAGAACTCGAATCCAAGCTCGCCCGGACGAAGGCCGACTTCCAGAACTACAAAAAGCGGATGAAAAAGCGCCGCGAGGAGGAGAAACAGCGGGCCACTGAGGACCTGGTCGAGCGCCTGCTCGACGTACGGGACAACCTGAAACGCGCGCTCGAACAGGACGAGGACGCCGACATCCGCGACGGGATCCAGGCCACGCTTCGCCAGTTCGACGAGGAACTGCAACAGGAGAACGTCGAGTCGATCGAACCTGAACCGGGGCAGGACGTGGACCCACAGCGCCACGAGGTCCTGCTCCGGGTCGAGTCCGACCAGCCCGAAGGCACCATCGCGGAGGTCCACCGCCCGGGCTACGAGATGGCCGAGAAGGTCATCCGGACGGCACAGGTCACCGTCAGCGAGGAGTGACGGCCCGAGGTCGGGTCGCTGGCCCGCTTCGCGCTGATTGCGGTACGTAATATATCTCCCGGTCAGTGCCCGTCGCCGCGGGCTAAAACGCCGGAAGCAGTTGGGAGCGGTCGGGTTCGTTCCTCTCCAATCTAGCAACTTTTAACCGATTCAGACCGGTAGGTGGGGACAACAATGGCGAGCAACAAGATTCTCGGTATCGACCTCGGTACCACCAACAGCGCCTTCGCGGTGATGGAGGGGGGCGACCCGGAGATCATCGTCAACAGCGAGGGTGACCGAACCACACCCTCGATCGTCGCCTTCACCGAAGACGGCGAGCAACTCGTCGGGAAACCGGCCAAGAACCAGGCCGTCCAGAACCCCGACAACACGATCCAGTCCATCAAGCGCCACATGGGCGAGGACGGGTACACCGTCGAGATGGACGGCGAGGAGTACACCCCCGAACAGGTCTCGGCGATGACCCTCCAGAAGATCAAACGCGACGCCGAGGAGTACCTCGGCGACGAGATCGAGAAGGCAGTCATCACGGTCCCCGCGTACTTCAGCGACCGCCAGCGCCAGGCCACCAAAGACGCCGGCGAGATCGCCGGCTTCGAGGTCGAACGCATCATCAACGAGCCGACCGCGGCCTCGATGGCCTACGGGCTGGACGACGAATCCGACCAGACCGTGCTCGTCTACGACCTCGGCGGCGGGACGTTCGACGTTTCTATTCTCGATCTCGGCGGCGGCGTCTACGAGGTCGTCGCAACCAACGGTGACAACGACCTCGGTGGCGACGACTGGGACGAGGCCATCATCGACTATCTGGCCGACGAGTTCGAGGCCGAACACGGCATCGACCTCCGGGACGACCGGCAGGCCCTCCAGCGGCTGACCGAGGCCGCCGAGGAGGCCAAGATCGAACTCTCCAATCGAAAGGAGACGACGGTCAATCTGCCCTTCATCGCGGCCGACGACGACGGCCCGAAGGACCTCGAACAGAAGATCACGCGCGCGAAGTTCGAGTCCCTGACCGAGGATCTGGTCGACCGGACGGTCGGCCCGACCGAGCAGGCACTGGCGGACGCCGGCTACTCCAAGGGCGACATCGACGAGGTCCTGCTCGTCGGTGGATCGACCCGGATGCCGATGATCCAGGACAAGGTCGAGGACCTGACCGGCCAGGAGCCAAAGAAGAACGTCAACCCGGACGAGGCCGTCGCGCTGGGCGCGGCCATTCAGGGCGGCGTCCTCTCCGGTGACGTGGACGACATCGTCCTGCTGGACGTGACGCCCCTCTCGCTCGGGATCGAGGTCAAGGGTGGCCTGTTCGAGCGCCTGATCGAGAAGAACACCACCATCCCGACCGAGGAGTCGAAGATCTTCACGACAGCTGCGGACAACCAGACCTCCGTGCAGGTCCGGGTGTTCCAGGGCGAACGCGAGATGGCCGAGGAGAACGAGCTGCTGGGTGAGTTCCAGCTGACGGGTATCCCGCCCGCACCCGCCGGAACGCCCCAGATCGAGGTCGGCTTCAACATCGACGAGAACGGGATCGTCAACGTCGAGGCCGAAGACAAGGGCTCGGGGAACGCCGAGTCGATCACCATCGAGGGTGGTGCCGGCCTCAGCGACGAGCAGATCGAGGAGATGCAGGAGGAAGCCGAGGAACACGCCGAGGAGGACCAGAAGCGCCGCGACTTCGTGGAGGCGCGCAACGAGGCCGAGTCGGCGATCCAGCGCGCGGAGAAGCTCCTCGACGAGAACGAGGAGGAAATCGACGCCGACCTCGAGAGCGACATCGAGGCCGAGATCGACCGCGTTCAGGAGGCCCTCGAGGAGTACGAGAACGTCGACAGCGACGAACTCGAAACTGCGTCGGACGCTCTCGAATCGGCGACTGAGAGCCTCTCGGAGGAACTCCAGGAGATCGGCAAGCAGATGTACCAGGAGCAGGCCCAGCAGGCTGCTGGCGGTGCGGGCCCCGGTGGTGCTGGCGCTGCGGGCGCAGGTCCCGGTGCGGGAGCCGGTCCAGGTCCGGGCGGTGCGGGTCCCGAGGGTGGCGACGAGGAGTACGTAGATGCGGACTTCGAGGATGTTGACGAGGACAAGGACTGAAAGGACGAGTCTTCGTCAGCACGTCAGCGATTTGCGCTGACGGTGCCTCGAAAAGTGAACGGAGTGAACTTTTCGAGTTAGACGAGGGCGACGACGAGTAACGCGAGGAGTCGTCCTCCTGAGCCCGCCAGACATCGGAGCTTTCTGAGCTTATGACGAGGGCTGAAAGGAGGTGTCTTCGTCGGCTCGATAGACGAGCGTCAGGTTTCGCGCCTCGACTGATTATAAATACAGACATATACATAAGATAATACTTTTGCCTGTCAGAACCTGAACTCGAACCGATGGACGGACAGGGAGTGCTGGCACGGGTAGTAGCGACCGCGAAGTGGCTCGTCTACTGCGGGGCGGTCGCGATAGTCGGTGGGGGAATCGTCTTCGTGTTGGCCGCGGCGTGGCTCGGGATCCCGGTGAAGAAGGCGCTCCGTGAGACGCCGGTATCCGGTGCGGTCTCGCCGTCGATGGTGGCGGTCGGCGTGTTGCTGGCGGCGGTGGTGATCGTTCTCGACGCGGATATGCGGTCGTAGACTGGGCGGGACGGCGCTGGCCGACCCGTTCTTTTCAAGTACCTCAATCGAATAGGGTGGGACAACGAATGAGCGAGGATTTCTACGACGTACTCGGCGTGTCACGGGATGCCACCGAGGACGAGATCAAGCAGGCCTATCGAGAGAAGGCTCGGGAGTACCATCCCGACGTGAGCGACGATCCCAACGCCGAAGAGAAGTTCAAGAAAGCCAAGACGGCGAAAGAGGTCCTCACCGACGAGGAGAAGCGCCAGGCGTACGACCGGCTGGGCCACGAGCGGTTCGAGCAGGCCCAGAAACAGGGCGGGTTCAGCGGCGGTGGCGGCGGGGCACGCGGGCAGCGCGGTGCCGGCGGTGATCCGTTCGGACAGGGCGGTCCCTTCGGCGATATGGGCGACATCTTCGAGCAGTTCTTCGGCGGTGGCGGCGGTCGCGGCGGTGCCCGCCAGGGGACCGATCTCCGAACGGAACTCTCTATCACCCTCGAAGAGGCAGCCAGTGGCGTCGAGAAGCAACTGGCGATCACCCGGCCCGAGAACTGCCCCGACTGTCACGGCGAGGGGCACCCGCCCGACAGCGACTCGCGGACCTGTCCGGAGTGTGAGGGTCGCGGACAGGTTACCCGTGTCCAGCAGACGCCGATGGGACGGGTCCAGCAGACGACGACCTGCCGGCGCTGTGAGGGTGAGGGCACGCTCTACAGTGAGACCTGCGACACCTGTCGCGGGAAAGGCCAGATCCGCAACGAAGTGACCCTGTCCGTGGAGGTCCCGGCTGGGATTCGGGACGGCCAGACCCTCCGGATGGAGGGCGAGGGGGCACCCGGCGAAGGCGGTGGGCCCAGCGGCGACCTGCTGATCGAGGTGTCGATCGAGGACCACCCCGAATTCGACCGGGAGGGCGAAGACCTCTATCACGAGTACGCCATCTCGTTCCCGCAGGCGGTCTTCGGGGATACGGTCGAGGTCTCGACACTCGACGGGGCGGTCGAACTCGAAATCCCGAAACACACCCAGAGCGGTGAGGTGTTCAGGCTCGACGACAAGGGGATGCCGAAACTCCGTGGTCGCGGGAACGGCGACCTGTTCGTGCGGGTTCGGGTCGTCACGCCGGAGAGCCTGAACGACGAGCAACGCGAGGCCCTGGAGGCGTTCGCCGAAGCCGGCGGCGAGGAAGTCGACGTCGAGCAGGGCTTTTTCGAGCGGCTGAAAAACAGCTTCTGAGCTTTCGGCTCCGGTCGCTTCTGTGAGTCCAACTGTCTGATAGTTCCGCCACAATTAGACTTAATATTATGAACTATATACCTACAAGCGGCGCGGGGTCGGTATCGGTCACTCGACCGCTATTGGTAATCCCACCCCTTCCCCCCTTGGCGGCCTCGCGCCGTTTCTCCATTCGGGAGACCGAATGCGGCACGCGGCCGTGGCAGACGACTTAAACCGGCCCGGCAGTTACGATCGGTATGGACGTCATCGGCGATCTCGTCGCGCGCGAGCGTCGGGTGAAAGAACCGCTGGTGTACGGCGACGGGTCACAGCCCTACACCGCACACAAGTTCTGTACCGACGCCTGGAAGACTGCGAGCCTGTTCCGGTACCACGGCGTGGGTCCCGAGCGGGCCGTCGCCGTCGCGGTCGACCCGGCACCGCAATCGCTGCTTTCCGTGTTCGGCGCGGCGCTGCTGGGCGCGCCCGTGCGGTTCGGGCTCCCCCCCGAAGGAGACCCGCGGGTTGTCGTCGGTCCCGCCACGGAGATCGAGGGGCTGAGCGTCGAACCCGGCACCAAACGCGTGATCTACGGCGACGAACCGTCGGAGCCCGACGTGATCCACTTCGAGCGGGATATCTGGAGCGAGAACCCCACGATGCCGCCGGACACGGTGGCGACGGACCAGTCCGCGCTGATCACGGCGAACCGGACCTACACGCACGAGGATCTGCTGACCGCCGCCGAGCGCGTCGTCGACCAGCGGGCCCTCACGGAGGACGACGCCGTCGCGGTTCGCGCGTCGCTCGCTCGGCCGGGGACGCTCGTCGCGGGCGTCTTCGCGCCCCTGCAGGTCGGTGCCTCGGTACTGCTGGCCGAGAACGGGCCGGAGCCCACGCTCGTCGTGGGCGGTGAGGGACCGTCGGGCCTCGATCCCGACGACGTACTGGACTGAGCGGCGTCACTCCCTCGTCGCCGGTCGCACGGCTTCCGTGGGCCGTGCGCCGGTGACGAGTTCGATCCGGGTCCCGCCCGACTCCGAGTCGGCGACGCGAACGTCCCAGCCGTGCCCGGCGGCGATGTCCGACACGATGGACAGTCCGAGGCCGGTCCCGTGTTCACTCGTGGAGAAGCCGTCTTCGAGGACGCGCTCGTGGTCGTCGGTCGGGATGCCGGTTCCATCGTCGGCAACGAAGATACCCGTGAGATCGCCGTCGGTGAACGATCCGACACGGACCCTCAGGTCCGCGTCGCTGGGTTTCACGGTGTCATCGGACGCAGTCCGATGGTCTGCCGAGGTTTCCTCGGCACCCTCACCAGAACGCGAAGCGTTCCGGGTGCCTGTCGAACCGTGTTCCACGGCGTCCTGACGAGCCTGTGAGTCAGGGCTCGTGGAACCGTGTTCCACGGCGTCCTCCTGAGTGGGCGAAGGGGGGCTCGTGGAACCGTGTTCCACGGCGTTCCGAAAGAGGTTCTCGAAGGCCTGTGAGAGCTGGGATCGATTCGCCCGGATCGTCTCGTCGGTGAGAACGGCCAGGGTGGCTCCGCCGGAGTCGATGTGGTCCCAGGCTTCCCGTGCGAGGTCGTCGACGGCGACGGGTTCGCGGGTCAGCTCGTCGTCGCCGCGGGTCAGTGCGAGCACGTCGTCGATGATCTCGCCCATCCGGTCGGCACTCTCGACGATGGAGTCGAGGTGGGGCTCCACGTCGTCGGCCTCGCGGGCGACCTCGGCGCGGCCGCTGATGACGCTGAGGGGGTTGCGGAGGTCGTGGGAGACGACGCTGGCGAACCGCTCGAGCCGCTCGTTCTGCCGTTCGAGTTCTTGTTCGCGTTCGGTCCGCTCGGTCACGTCCCGGACGATGATCGTCTGGCCTACGTGGCGGTCGCGCGCATCGTGCAGCGGGAACGCCTCGATCTCGTAGTAGCGGCCGTCGAGCCCCGCCTCGAACTGCACTTCTTCGCCGAGGTCGGCGACTGCCACGTAGTAGTTGCGAACCGTCGGGTAGTCGGCGAGGATGTCCTCGACGTGTTCCCCGACGACCCGCTGGTCGGGATCGACCCGGAAGAACCGCCGTCCCATGGGGTTGATGTCGACGAGTCGGCCCTGGCAGTCGACGGTGAACACGCCCGCGCTGAGGTCGTCGATGACGCGGTGGCGACCGACTGGGACGAGGTCGAGCAACTGCGCCCGGAAGACCGCCCAGACCAGCGCACCACCGGTGACGGCGAACGCGATGGGTGTCACTCCGGCCGGGGCCAGCCCGGCAGTCCGGAGAGCGTGGCCGATCCAGGGAACGGCGACTGCGACCAGCATCGCCCCGGTCTGGTAGCGGTAGGTCGCGGCGGCATCGACCGCGAAGCTCAGTAGCATGACGGTCGCGGCGGCGATCAGCGAGTAGGTGAAGACGGTGTTCAACAGGAATCCGAGACCGGGTTCGAGCAGGTACCCCGTCGGTCGCGTCGCGTCGAGGCCGCCGACCTCGAAGAAGAGCCCGTGGGTCGGGTTCGTGAACGCGACGACGGTCGCGACGATCGGCACGACCGAAAGGGCCAGCAGGTACCGCGGTCGCACCCACGCCTCGCGGTTGGTGTACTCCAGTACGAACACGAAGAAGCCCACGACCACCAGGTTCGAACCGGGCACGACGAACCGGTTCGCCATCAGGGCTACCGGGGTGCCACGCGCCGCCGTCGCGACGAGCAGGGCCCCGATCCAGACGAGTTCGCCGACCATGGTGGCACACAGCGGTAGTGCGCCGATGCGCTCGCGGTTGTGCCAGGTGTAGTACGTGAGCAGGGCCGACAGTCCCCCGGCCAGTACCAGCGCCGCCTGGAACAGCCACAACCAGGGGGGCATATCGCATACGGACAGGTCGATCCGCCTAAGTGTTCGTCCGCGATTCTCAGATGTTGTAACTACCGGGCGTCCTCGATGGCGTCCAGCGCGGCCGGGTTCTCGATACTACTCATGTCACCGAGGTCCTCGCCCTCGTAGGTTGCCTGGACGGCCCGGCGGATGATCTTGCCCGACTGGGTCTTGGGGAACGCCTCGACGAAGAGGACTTCTCGGGGCCGGAACGGCTTGCCGAGTTCCTCGCCGACCTGTTCGCGGATCTCCTCGCGGAGGTCGTCACTGGCCTCGAACTCGTCTTCGACGATCACGTAGAGGACGACGGCGGTGCCGGTGGTGTCGTCGTCGGCACCGATGGCGGCAGCCTGGTTGACGGCGGCGTGGTCCATCGCCGCGCCCTCGACCTCGGCGGGTCCGACTTTGCGGCCGGCCACGTTGAGGGCGTCGTCGGCCCGGCCGTGGAGGAACCAGAAGCCGTCCGCGTCCTTCTGGGCCCAGTCGCCGTGGTCCCACAGGTCGTCCCAGGTCGACCAGTACTCGTTGAGGTAGCGCTCGTCACCGCTCCAGAGGGATTTGGTCATCGAGGGACAGGAGTCACGCGCGACCAGATAGCCCCGTTCGTGGGTGTCTTCGATCGAGGTCCCGTCCGAATCCACGATGTCGATGTCCATGCCGAGTCCGGGTCCACCGAGGGTGCAGGACTTGAGGTCGTTGATCGGCATGGGCATCAGGAAACAACCACAGATCTCGGTCCCGCCGGAGATGTTGATGATGGGCGTGTCGCCGCCGCCGACGGTCTCGTGGAACCACTGCCAGGACTCGGGGTCCCAGGGTTCGCCCGTCGAGCCCAGCAGGCGCAGACTGGAGAGGTCGTGGCCCTCGACCCACTCGTCGCCCTGCTTGCGGAGCGCGCGGATCGCGGTGGGTGAGATGCCGAACTGGGTGAGATCGTGGCGGTCGATCATCTCCCAGAACCGGTCGGGCTGGGGGTGGTCCGGTGCGCCCTCGTACATGAAGATGGTCCCGCCGAAGGTGTGGTTCCCGATCAGGGTCCAGGGCCCCATCATCCAGCCGATGTCGCTGACCCAGAAGAAGCGGTCTGCGGGCTTCAGGTCGAACCCGAAGTACAGTTCCTTGGCGGTCTGGGTCTGGACGCCGGCGTGGGTGTGGACGATCCCCTTCGGTTTGCCGGTGGTCCCCGACGAGTAGAGGAGCATCGACTCCTGATCGCTGGGGAGCGATTTGGTGTCGTAGTCGTCGGACTGGGTGGCGACGGCGTCGGCCCACCACTCGTCGCGGCCGTCGGTCATCGGGATCGAGAGATCCGTGTCCGGGTCGCTCGCGCCCAGTCGGTCGTAGACGATCACCGACTCCACGTCGGTGTCGGCCTGTGCGATGGCCTCGTCGGCGGTCTCTTTGAGCGTGACCGGATCGCCCCGCCGGAGGAACCCGTCGCCCGTGACGAGGACCGAACACTCGGGGTCCTCGATGCGCGTGGCGGTGGCGTCGACGCCGAAGCCCGAGAAGATGGGGACGGCGATAGCGCCGACCTTGAAACAGCCATAGAGGATCGAGACGACTTCGGGGACCATCGGCATATAGAGCCCGACGGTGTCGCCGGTCCCGATGCCCCGCTGTTCGAGCGCGTTAGCCACCTGGTTGGCCTGTCGCTGGAGTTCGTGGTAGGTAACCTCTCGAATCTCGCCGTCTTCGCCCTCCCAGATGGTGGCAACCTTGTTCCGGCGCTCGTTGTCCGGGGCGGCGTGGCGGTCGACCACGTTGTGGGCGATGTTGAGCTCGCCGCCGGGGTACCAGTCGGTGAACTGCGGGCCGTCCGTGTCATCGCGGATCTGGTCGTACTCCTCGTAGAACTCGATCCCGAGGTAGTCGACGAGTTCGTCCCAGAACCAGTCGACGCCCGATTCGGGCACGCCGTCGATGTCGGTCGTGGTTCGCTCGATCAGTGCCTCGTAGTCGTCGATGTCGTAGGTCTGCATGAACTCCCAGACGTTGGTCGACTCGACGAACGCCCGGCTCGGCTCGTGGACGATCTCGTCGAGATCGGCGAGGGACTCGGATGCCATGGTCCGGTATTCCGCCGACCCGCTAAAGTAGCTTCCCCCGCCGGAAGCCGACCTGTCAGTGGTACGGGGCGAGTCGGCGGTGGCTGGGGTCGGTCTGCATCTGGACGTGGCCGCAGTCGGTACACCGCCAGACGTACGAGCCGAGTCGTTTGTACCCGCGTGACGGGTCGTCACCTGGACCGACACCCCACTTCCGGCCGCAGTTGACGCACTTGTCCGGCGCGTACTTGCTCTGGTCGTCACTCGGCTCCTCTGGTTCACGTGACTCGCTGATCGAATCGAGGACAGCGCGGATATCGTCGGTGTCCATCCCCTGCTGGAGTCGCTTGAGTCGCCGTTTGAGCGCCTTGACCCGCCGTTCGAGGGCGACACGCTCCTCGTCGTCCCCGTCGCCAGCCTTCGAACCGACCTCCGCCGAGGCCAGCTGGGTCGTTCGTTTGTAGTACTCGATCACCGCCGCCCGGTACCGGGACCGGCGTGCGAGTCGGTCCACCAGCGACCGGAGTTCGTCCTCGAACACCGGTTTCGTGAGATGGTGGTCCACGTCGAGTTCCGGGAACACGCTGTTTCGGTCGGGCGTCGTCGTCACGATCTCGCAGTAGCCACCGTGCCCTCGGATCTTCTCCAGCACCGTCGGTGCCGCCCCGTCGCCGAACTCCTCGGCCAGCACGACCACGTCGACCGCCGCATCGAACTCCTCGACGACCTGCCGTTTCGTCAGCGCGATCCGAACCGTACACTCCTCCAGCCACAGTTCGTACAGCTCCGCCCGGGTCGCGTTGTTTTCGACGACGATAACGACCGGTTCTGTCTCTGTCATGGCCCCGTCTCGCGGTTAAACCGATTGCAACTTGCTGTTAGTTGTGTCGATACTAATACGTTCGCTCGATGCTATCACGGGTGATAATATCGGCCGAGTAATGGGTCTGCCCGTCACTCGCTCCCGCTCGAACCGCGCCGGGCGGCCTCGGAGATGTCGCGGGATTTGACCGAGAACGAGTGGACCGTCGTCAGGTCGTCGAGGAGTTTCTCGGCGCGGTCGAGCCAGTCCGCGGCGGCGTCCAGCGCCTGCTCGTCGTCGGCGTTCCGGGCCGCCGAGAGTTGCCTCTGTGCTTCCTGTAAGGGCTCTCGGAGGTCCTCGGCGAGGACCTCGCTGAACTCGTCGAAGCGGCGTTCGATCCACTGTTCGTACTCTTTGGGTTCGGTGATGTCCTGCTGGAACGCGACCGTGTGTGTCACGTCGCCGTCCTCGTTTCTGACCGGCGCGACGCTGACCCGGCCCCAGAACGGCGTGCCGTCCTGCCGGGCGAGCATGAGCTCGACCGTCGCGGGTTCGTCACCGTCGACGGCCGCGTCCAGTTCTGCCTGTTTCTCCGCGTCGGTCTCCGCATCGGTGAGATGGGTCAGGGGCCGTCCGTCGATCTCCGTCACGTCGTAGCCGGTGAGTTGCTCGAACCCGCCGTTCGCGTACACGATTGGCGTGTCCGGCCGCGTCCGGTCGGCGATAGTGATGCCGATGGGTGCCTCTGCGATGGCCCGGTTGCGAAGCTTCAGTTCCTGTTCGCGCTCTTTGCGCTCGGTGATGTCCCGGGTCGCGACGACCAGTTGCGCCACCTCGCCGTCGACGACGACCGGTGCGATCCGCGTGTGCCAGTGGGTCGGAATCCCGGGGATGTCGAAGGTTTCGTCGTAGGACAGCGTCGTCTTCTGTTCGACACATTCCTCGAACCGGGCTTCGATCCGGTCGCCGATCTCGCCGTCGAGTATCTCCCGGGGTGTTCGGCCGATCATCTCGGACTCCGACAGGCCCGACATCGACTCGTAGGCCGGGTTGACCCGTCGTATCTCGAATCGGTCGTCGTCCGTGACGTCCACGAGGACGATCCCGTCCTGTGCGTTCTGGAATGTCGTCTCGGCTTTCCGGAGTTCCCGTTCGCGTTCCTTGCGCTCGGCGATGTCCCGGAGGACGCCGACGGTCCCCCGGACGGATCCGTCGCTCGACGGCATGATGGCGATGTGGTTCTCGAAGGGGATCCGCTCGCCGGATTTCGTCACGAGATCCATCTCGACGGACCCGCGCCGTGAGTCGTCGTCTTCGATCAGGTCCCGGATCAGCGATTCCGCGCGCTCGATGTCGGCATCCTCCATCACGGTCGAGACGTGCTGGCCGACGAGTTCCTCGGGTTCGTACCCGGCGACCGACTGGTCACGCCCCGTCGGTGGCTCGACGGACGTGAGAACTCCCTCGGTATCGAGCGTGTACACCTCGTCCGGGATCGCCTCGACGACGGTCTCGTAGCGTTCCAGTTCCCGCTCGCGTTCCCGTCGATCGGTGATGTCGCGGGAGTTGAAAACGTAGCCGCTGACGGTCGTGTCCTTCCGGTTGCTCCCGACGGCTTCGAGCCAGGCCCACGATCCGTCGGCCCGCTTGTGCCGGAACCGCACGTCTTCGATGACGGTCCCTTCCTGATCGACGAGGTCGATGAACTGCTGTCGCATCTCCTCGCGGTCGTCGGGGTGAATGTAGTTGAACGCGTACTCACCGACCATCTCCTCGGGGTCCCAGCCAAGCACGCGCTCGACGGACGGGCTCTGGTACTCGATGGTCCCGTCGGGTGCGATGACCGTCACGATGTCTTCGGCGTGTTCGATGAGCGTCTGGTACTGTCGACCCGTCGCCGCCGTCGCCTCGGGGGCTTCGTCACGGGCCAGCGCGCTCTCGATGCGTCCGGCCAGTAACTCCTCGCTGGCCGTCGCCGTCGCGGTCGTGAGCGCGTCGGTCGCACCCGCTTCGATGCACGCCGCCACTTCGTTCGCGTCATCGGCCAGCACGAGGACCGGGAGTGTCGGGTAGTCCTCGCGGAGACGTGCGACGAGATCCGTCGCGGTCCCGTCGGTCAGATCGAATTCGCTGACGACACAGTCGGTGCCCGCTTTTTCGACGACTGCGAGAGCGCCCGCCATCTCCGACACGGTCCTGACCGTCACCTCCTCGTCGGTTCCGCCGAGGTCCGGAAGCGCCCGCTCGACGACGCTTCCGTCGTCACCCACGTAGAGGACGGTCGTCGATGCCGACCCGAAGGCAGCCATGGCTGGCGATAAGCTAAGATAGTTGATAAACACTTGGGCCGCATTATCACCGAACGAATTGGCGGCCGGGGCGACGTACCGAGGTCCCGAACCGACGTGCGTCAGGACGCGCCAGTGGCGCTGACCCGAACCAGTCCGCCGGAATCCCCGTCATCGGTCACCGTGAGGTCGAACCGCCACCGGCCGTCGTCGAGGCGACGCGGATCGGACAGCGTCAGCGCCGGGCCCGGGAGCCGTCCGAGCAGGTCGATCGCGATGGGCAAGGTCGGTAACGACGCCGACCGCGAGGTGAGCGCGTAGTCGGTGATCGTCACCGTCCAGGCGCTCCCGTCCGCGGGGTCGGCGTGTGCGTCGACGGCGTACTCGTCCAGGATGTCGAGTCGCTGTAACCGCCGGAGAGTGGCGTCCAGCGGCCGGTCGCTGTCCGCAGGCTCGGCGAGCTCCGTCGCCGCCGCCCGGAGGATGGCCGTCTGTTCGGCCTCGGTGAGTCTGGCTCCTAACTCGAACGAGAGGGTCCGAAGGAGGTGTAGACAGAGGTCGTCGGGGTCGTCGATAGCGTCGGCGGTCTCGCAGTACACGTCCATGATCGACGACTCCAGGTCGGCGTACCCCTCGGCCGACAGTGTCTCGAACACGGCCGCGGCCACGTCGTGACAGAACCCCGTTAGCGACGCCGTCTCGCCGGTCGTCGGGGGTGTCACCGTCCGGGTCGCCCGGCTCGGTTCCTCGCAGGCGATGAAGTCGTAGCAGGGCGCTTGCGGGTCCCACCGGCGCAACACGGCCCGGTAAGCGGCCGCCGCCTCCGCCGCCTTCTCGGCAGTCTCCCGGTCCTGGAACCGCGCGCCGGCGACCGGGACCGGACAGACACCGGTCCGCCCGCAGACGACCCGGTACTCCCCGCCGTCGACCGCCAGATCCTCGATCCGCGCCCTGATCTTCGAGAGCGTCTCACCGACCATTTTAGGCCTACCTAAAGCAACGGAGTGAAAATAGGTTACGGTCGGGGGCGGCGCGGTCGCGGCGAGTGTCCGAGACCGCGAGCCGCGGGGCGTTCCGTGCGGTGTCTGACGCCTGCCAACGTTTTTAGCCGGGCGTGGCCAAGGGTCGGGTATGTACGTCCGGGACGCGAAAAACCGCGAGGAGGTCTGGCTTCTGGATCACATCGAGGACATGGGCCTGGACGAGACGGCGTTTCGCTCGCGCGATTACGTCATCGCCATCGACGAGGAGACCAACGAGAAGGCGGGCTTCGGGCGGATCCGCGTCCACAAGGCCGACGACGAGGCGGTCTGTGAACTCACCTCGATCGGCGTCCTCGATGACTGGCGCGGGCAGGGGATCGGGGCACACGTCGTCGAACGGCTCATCCAGAAGGCCGGCGACGAGGGGTTCGAGACCGTCTACTCGCTGACCGACGCACCCGACTACCTCCGGCAGTTCGAGTTCGAGCCCATCGACGCCGGCTCGCTCCCGGAGAAACTGCAGGACCGACTGGACGAGAAGCGCGAGGCGACCGCGCCCGACGCCGTCCCGATGGCCCTGTCGGTCGCGGAGTTCCGGATGCCCCGGCGGTTCCGGGAGGCGTTCAAACGCGCCGCCGCCGACGAGGGCGAGAGCGAACCCGAGGAGGGCCCCGAAGACTTCGGGATCGATCCCGACGAAGCGACCTACAAGTACGACACCGGGCGCTGACTCACGGGAGCCACGACGGCCTACCCCGACAGATCGGTCGGCGGTGACTGGGTAACGCCGTCCTCTCGGCCGGTCGGCGGCGTGATGCCCCTCACGTCGAAGCGCGCGCCACCGTCCTCGCTGTCACGCACCGTAATCTCCCAGCCGTGGGCCTCGACGATGCTCTGGACGATGGCGAGCCCGAACCCGGTCCCGTCATCGTTGGTGGTGTAGCCGTCCTCGAACACCTCGTCCTGGTGGTCCGTGGCGATGCCCTGTCCGTCGTCAGCCACGTAGAATCCCGCCTGGGTGGAGCCGACGGTGACGGTGGCGTCCTCCCGGCCGTGTTCGAGAGCGTTGCGGAACAGGTTCTCGAGTGCCCGGACGAGACGCTGCTCGTCGGCCTCGATCTCGCGGTCGTCCGCGACCACGAGTTCGGCGGCTGGTGTTTCGACGTGTCGCCAGGCGCGCTCGGCCAGCGACCGGAGAGACTCCCGCGAGCGGGCTTCGACCTGTTACCCCTCTCTGGCGAGGGTCAACACGTCGTCGATGATGCGGTCCATCCGCTGGTGGGCCTGCTCGACCCGGCGAAGGTGCTCCTCGTCGCCGGTCTCGATCCCGAGTTCCAGTCTGCTCGACGCGACGTTGAGCGGATTCCGGAGGTCGTGGGAGACGACGTTCGCGAACTGTTCGAGCTGTTCGTTCTGGCGCTGTAACTCCCGCTGGCGACGCTTTCGCTCCGAGATGTCCTCGACGACGAGCAGGTTGCCGATCCGCTCGTCCCGTCGGTTGTACAGTGGCGAGACTTCGATCCGGAAGTCACGCCCCTCGACGGCGACCTCCGTCTCGTCGCTGTCCTCGTGGCTGGTTAGCGTCGCGTACGCGTCGTGGATCGCCGTGTGGGACGCGAGTGCGTCCGCGACGGGGCGACCGATCGCCGCGTCGTCGAGGTCGAGTAGCTCGCGCCCGCGGGGGTTGATGTCGACGACCCGGTCGTTGCGGTCGAGGACGACGACGCCGGCGTTGAGGTTGTCGACGATCGTCCCCCGGGCGACCGGGACGACCTCGAGGAAGTCCTGGTAGAAGATGGCCCACCATAGCGCCAGCCCGGTGATCGCGAAAGTCAGCGACGTGATGTCGACGCTGATCGGGCCGAGCAGATAGATCGCGTTCCCGAACCAGGGCGCGAGCAGGCCGACGATCAACGCCACAGTCTGGCGCTGGTAGATGTCGTCCGAGCGGACGGCGAAGCTGACGTACATCACCGCGGCCGCGACCAGGAGGATGTACGAGTACAGTGTGTGGACGAGAAACAGGCCGCCGAACTCGTAGGCGTAGCCGTAGAACGTCCCGGGGTCGGCCGCGCCGAAGGTGAGGAAGTGCTCCCGGAACGGCGGGATCCACACCGCCACGTTCGTCAGGAGCGGGTGGATCGCGAGGAGCGCGACCGTCGATCGGGTGACGTACTTCTCGCGGCCGGTGTACTGGAGCGCGAGCAGGACGACGAACATCGTGGACAGCGTGACGCCGACGTACTGTGCCCGGGCGACGGCGCGACCGAGCGGCGTGCCGGCGAAGACGAGCACCAGCGAAGTCGTTACGATCCAGTAGACGACGGCGACGAACAGGCCGACGAGCAGCTTCGCGCCGCTACGCTCGCGGCGTCGCCAGGCGTAAGAGGCGACACCCACACACAGCAACCCGCCCACCGCCAGGAGCGCGTGATAGACGACCTCGTGGGTGCTCATGGACCCGTCGTATTTACCCTCGGCCCATATACACTCGGACTGCTTCGGCGAGTGAGCCGCCCGCCGCGTCGTCGCCGTCCGGTCAGACAACGCTTATACACGGCCACACCGTTCACCCAGCCATGTTCGACGAGGAGGACCTCCGGGAAATCCGCTCGGCGAAGGCCGACTGGGACGAGGAGTCGGTCCAGCCGACCGTCGAGCGGTTCGGTGAGCGCAAGGAGACGTTCACTACCGACACGGAGGGACAGACTGTAGACCGCCTGTATACGCCCGCGGACGTGGACGATATCGACTACGACGAGGACCTGGGTTTTCCCGGTGAAGAACCCTATACGCGGGGCGTCTACCCGACGATGTACCGCGGCCGGCTCTGGACCATGCGCCAGTACGCCGGCATGGGGACGGCACGCGAGACCAACGAGCGGTTCAACTACCTGCTCGACGAGGGTCAGACCGGCCTCTCGATGGCCTTTGACCTCCCCACACAGATGGGGTACGATTCGGACAACGCCATGGCCGCTGGCGAGGTCGGCAAGACCGGCGTCGCCATCGACTCCCTCTCGGATATGGAGACCGTGTTCGAGGGCATCCCGCTGGACGAAGTCTCCACGTCGATGACCATCAACGCCCCTGCGTCGGTCCTGTTGGCCATGTACATCGCCGTCGGCGACCAGCAGGGCGTCGATCGCGAGGAGTTGCGGGGTACTATCCAGAACGACGTGCTGAAGGAGTACATCGCACGCAACACCTACATCTACCCGCCCGAGCAGTCGATGCGGATCATCACGGACATCTTCGAGTTCTGTGCCGAGGAAGTCCCCAACTTCAACACCATCTCGATCTCGGGGTATCACATCCGGGAGGCCGGATCGACCGCCGCCCAGGAGATCGCCTTTACCCTCGGCAACGGCATCGAGTACGTCGAGGCCGCCATCGAGGCCGGCCTGGACGTCGACGACTTTGCCCCGCAGCTATCCTTCTTCTTTGCCTCCTACAACAACATCCTCGAGGAAGTCGCGAAGTTCCGCGCGGCCCGACGGATGTGGTACCAGATCATGGAGGAGCGCTTCGACGCGGAAAATCCCAAGTCCAAGCAACTCAAATTCCACACGCAGACCGCCGGCTCCACCCTGACGGCCCAGCAGGTCGAGAACAACGTCGTCCGTGTGGCCTACCAGGCGCTCGCCGCCGTCCTCGGGGGAACCCAGAGTCTCCACACCAACGGGAAAGACGAGGCCGTCGGGCTCCCGACCGAGGAGAGCGTCCGAACCGCGCTGCGGACCCAGCAGATCCTCGCCCACGAGTCGGGTGCGGCCGACACCATCGACCCGCTGGGCGGCAGTTACTACGTCGAGAGCCTGACCGACGACCTCGAAGCAGAGGCCTTCGAGATTCTCGACCGGATCGACGGCAAAGGCGGGATGCTCCCGGCTATCGAGGACCAGTGGGTCCAGCGGGAGATCCAGGACGTGGCCTTCGAGCGCCAGCGCGAACAGGAGGAAGGCGAGCGGGTCATCGTCGGCGTCAACGAGTACCAGGTCGAGGAAGAAGAAGACGTGGATATCGAGGAAGTCGACGAGTCGCTCGAAGCCCAGCAACAGGAGACGCTCGCGGCGGTCCGCGACGATCGCGACGACGAGGCAGTCGAGGCGAAACTCGACGCGGTCCGGGAGGCCGCCCGCGGAGACGAGAATCTCATGCCGTACCTGATCGACGCCGTCAAGGTCTACGCCACGACCGGCGAGATCTGTGACGCCATGCGGGACGTGTTCGGCGAGTACCAGGGCGGCGGTATCTGACGGGAGAATCCCTCTCGATCTGGTTTTCGACAGTCATCCGATCAGCGACAGAACTAAGTATACGTGTAAAGTCTCCTTTACTGTAAAGCGACCTTTACGGAAACGTCGCTTTACACCGCCCTGAAAACCATGTCGACGACACAGGACCATCCAGCACGGAGAGGACAGCGCTACAATCGGATCATCATGGCCGTCTTCGCGGTCGGGATCGTGAGTTTCTTCGCCGGAATGTTGCTCGATCAGACCTTCGTCGGGCTGGTCGTGTACGCGGTCGCCTGTCTCGGCGGCATCACGGCCCTGCTGTACCTGCAGTTCGCGAGTTCCGTCCAGCTGAGCGACGAGCGCGAACAGCGACTCCACGAGCGGGCGAGCGGCGCGCTCATCATGATCGCCGCCTACGTCGGGCTTCCCGTCGTGATCGGCCTCTACCTGCTGGACAATCTCGGCTACTACACGATCCCCCCGGTCGTCTGGGGCGGCATCTACGCCTACTCCGCCCTCTTCTTGCTCTGGGGGGTCGTCTACACCGTCGTCCGCTACAACGCATGAAAAACGACCTCCGCGACCGACGCGAGCGACACGATCTGAGCCAGGCCGATCTGGCCGCAGAGGTGGACGTGACCCGGCAGACGATCAACTCCATCGAGCGCGGCCGGTACGACCCATCGCTCGAACTGGCCTTCGAGCTCGCCACCTACTTCGACTGCCGGATCGAGGACATCTTCGACCCCGAGTAGGTCCCCGCTGGCGCTACAGCGTGACCGCCATCATCACCTCGTCGACGGCCTCGCCGTCGATCCGGTAGTGATCCTCGCGGACGGCTTCGACCGCCCCGCCGTGGGCCTCGAAGAACTCGATCGCGCCCTCGTTGGTCGCCGGGAAACTGTTGTACACCTTCGCCAGTCCCATCTCCTCGGCCCAGTCGAGCCCGTGATCCAGCAGGCGGGTCCCGATGCCGTGCCCCCTGTGGGCCTCGACCAGTCCGATGGTCAACTCCGCGGTGTGGTGGAGCTTGTCGAGTTCGGGGATCTCCAGGTGGACCCAGCCGACGACGTCCTCGCCCACGGTGGCGACGAAAAAGACGCGGGACTCGAACTCGTTGTGCCGGAGCAAGGAGTCCTCGTAGTCGAGTTGCTGGGCGACGCTTTCCGCCTCGATGTAGCTCCCATCGGCCGCGACCTGCCGGAGTGTGCCCACGATACCCGCGATGTCGTCCTGCCGGGCCGGTCGGATCGTCACTGCGAGCCCGTCGGTCTCGTACTGCTCGGCCGTGCCGGGATCCATCGCGATCTCCAGTCGTCCGTCGCGCTCGGTGAGGTAGCCGTCGCGCTTGAGCATCGAGAGATGGTGGCCGAAGCGGCGGTGTTCGAACCCTAGCGCCGCCCGCGCTCGCTCGGGTTCGACCCGCCCCTCCCGCTCGACGTACTCGTAGATCCGTCGCCTGTCGTCGTCAAGTCGGCCCGGTTTCGGTGCCTCCATACCTCACGGTCACGGCGAACCGTCTTAGTTATTGATGACAGTTACCACGCCACACATACCCGCGACTGTCGCAGGGCTGATTGTCCCGCCGCTCCCAGCAGGGGGTATGCAGTTCGATCACGCGGGTATCGCGACCGCCGACGCCGATGCGCTCGCCGAACAGTACGCGACGCTGTTCGACGCCACGGTCGCTCACGAGGAACAGTTCGACGGGATGGCGGTGGTCTTTCTCGACCTCGGCAACGGCTTCTTCGAGGTGCTGGAACCGCTCGACGACGAGGGAGCCATCGCCAGCTATCTCGACCGGGACGGCCCGGGCATTCACCACCTCGCGGTGGCGACCGACGACATCGAGGCGGCCCTGGACCGTGCTCGTGAGGCCGGCGTCGAGTTGATCGACGAGGAACCGCGGGGTGGGGCCTGGGGACACGACGTGGCCTTTCTCCATCCCAAATCGACCGGCGGCGTCCTGCTCGAAGTCGTCGAGCACTGACCGGCGTCAGGCCGTCGCCGCTCCGACCTCGACGGGCTCGCGGAAACACTCGATCTCGAAGCGCGCGCCGCCCTCCGGACTCTCGGTGATGGACAGTTCCCAGCCGTGGGCCCCGACGATGTCCCGGACGATGGCGAGCCCGAGGCCGGTCCCCTCCTCGTGGGTCGTGTAGCCCTGTTCGAGCACTGCCTCGCGCTCGTCTTCGGGGATGCCCGTGCCGGTGTCCTCGACGTAGAACCCGGTGTCGTTGGCGAGGGTGCCGACCCGGATCCTGAGGTCGCCGTCGTTGTGATCCAGCGCGTTCCGATAGAGGTTCTCGAAGACGTTGAGCAGGCGGTCACGGTCGCTCTCCAGCCGGAGATCGAGGTCGTGATCGAGCCTCGCCCGGTCGGTGTCGACGTTCTCCCAGGCCTCGGTCGCGACCGATCCCACGTCCACGTCCTCCGTCTCGGTGATGGCCTTCCCCGAGCGGGCCAGCGTGAGTGCGTCGTCGATGATGTCTCCCATGCGTTCGTGGGCCATCTCCAGTTCCGCGACGTCCTCCCGATGTTCGCCGTCGAGTTTGGCGCCCAGCAGTTCGACGCGGCCGCTGGCGACGTTCAGCGGGTTGCGCAGGTCGTGGGAGACGATGCTGGCGAACCGATCCAGGCGCTCGTTCTGGTGTTCGAGTTGCTCGGCCTGCTGTTCGAGGTCCTGTTTCTGCTGGCGGAGTTCCTCCTCGCGCTGGCGGAGCTGTTCTTCGCGCTCTTTCTGCTCGGTCACGTCGTACAGCAGGACGCTCTGCCCGGCGAAGTTCCCGGAACGATCCTCGATGTCCGAGATGTTCACGTCGTAGCAACGTTCCTCGTCGTCCGACACCGGAACCCAGATCTGCTTTCGGCGCTCGCTCAGGAGTTCTCCCTCCTCGTAGTCGTCCCAGTACTTGCCGAGGTCGATCACGCCGAAGACGGGCTTGCCGACGACCCGGTCCTCGACGCCGAGCATCTTCCTGGCCGTCGAGTTGATGTCGACGATCCGTCCGTCGGCGTCCAAGATCATGACGCCGCTGTCGATCTCCTCGATGACGAAGTCCCGGGCCAGCGGCAACACGTCGTCGAACCGCGAACTGAACCGGGCGAGGACGGCGTTGATCGGGAGCAACTGGACGAACCGGATACTCGTAAAGAGCACGAGGGCAACAGCTCCCCAGAACAGGAAGGAGAGCGGGACGATCATCATGTGTGGGAACGGGCTGAAGCCGGCGACGGTGATCACGTTACCCAGCCACATCGACAGCCCGCCGAACGCGAGGACAAGGCTCAATTTCCGGTAGACGTTCCGAGAGTGGATCGCCTTCCGGAACAGGATCGCGGTCGCGCTCAACAGCAAGACGTAGGTCAGCCCGATGAACGCCCAGGGGACCAGTCCCCAGTCGTACGCCAGTAGCACCGTCTCCCCCTCACGAACCAGGTGGGCGTCCGCGAGTACTAACCCGTGTGTCTGATTGGTCAGGGTCAACGGGACGTACAACAGCGGTACGAGGAGGAGGGCGTGGGGCAGGTACCGCGGCAACCTGTCGTAGTGGCCGGTGTAGGCGATGGCGAAGAGGAACCAACAGCTACAGAGCATGACCGTCGAGACGAGAAACCCCGAAAAAAAGACCAGTTTCAGCTGGTAGCTCGTGCTGGCCACGGCCAGGGCCAGAAACAGCGACCACGACGCGATGGCGACCATGGCCCTGGCGTACCAGATAGTCCCGCGCCGGTCGCGCTTTGCGTACCCCAAGTACGCGGCCACCGACGAGATGATCGCGACGAGCAACAATACGGGTACGTAGATACTGTACTGGAACATTGGCGTGGTCGGCATACCGTCCCCTCGGCGACAGTGTGTCTTGGTTGTGCATACCTCCCAATACAGTAAAAGGTGTCTCCTGTATTATCGGCCGTGATAACGATCACTCCCAGTCTGCGGCCCGGAACTCGCCTTCCGGGTGCATCCGCGCGGGCGGCTGGGCGAACCAGGCTGCACCGTTGAGTTCGCCGGGTTGGATGGCGAGGTGGCCGCCCTCGTAGCGGCCGTCGAAGAAGACCCACAGCGTGTGGAGTCGTTCGTCGTGATCACCTTTCGAAACGCTGACCCGGCGGCGGAGCAGGAACGGTTCGACGATCCGACAGTCGATCCCGGTCTCCTCCCGCACCTCGCGGACCGCGGCCTCCTCGTAGGACTCGCCACACTCCCGGCCGCCGCCGGGCAGGCCCCACCGGGTCGAGCCCCGCGAGAGGATCATCAGGACCCGCCGATCCTCCTCGATGTCGGCCGGGAGCGACTCCGAGAGCGGCGCGGTCTCGGGCGGTTCGCGAATCACCCAGACGTAGCCGCCGCCGGTGTACCCCTCCGTGGCCAGGTCACGCAACTCCGGGAACACGTCGGCGGGCACCTCTTCGTGTTCCTCACGGACGGGCACGTCGCCGTACTCCGACAGCAACCGGTCCTGCCGGCGGTCGACCGCCGTCCGGTTCACGTCGCGGACCATTCTCACCCCATCCTTTTCGTTCGCACTGAAATGTCCTCCGACCCGGCAGCACGACTCAGGTCGAGAGCGTCTCGAACACCTCGCGCTCGGTCTCCGCGACCGTCGAGAGGTGTCCCAGGTCGGGGTAGAAATGCGATTCCGCGGTCGGAATGGCGTCCGCGAGATAGTACCCCATCGCCGGCGGGACGACAGTATCGGCCTTCCCGTACCACAGCCACGTCGGCACCGAGATGGCTCCGAGATCGAAGCCCCACGACTGGCCGAAGAGTGCGGTCTCGGTCACCAGCGGATCGAGGCCGTGGTGGCGGCGCGACTCGACCATGCTCGCGTGGACGACCGTCCCGAGTTCGCCCGTCCAGACCGGCCCGTCCGCCGGCGCGGCGTTCTCGGCCATGGATTCGAGGAAGGCGTCCCGGTCGTTCAGCGCCTGCCGCCCGGCGAGCCACAGCCCGAGTTTCGCCGCCGGCGGCAGGACGCGGGCGCTGTAGTACCAGAGTCGATCCCGGAGGCCGACCGCCGCCATCGGCCCGAGCCCGCAGACGATCCCCGCTCGCTCGACCCGCTGATCGAGGAGCGCGGCCGTCGCCGCGGCGTAGGGCCCGCCGGCCGAGATTCCGAGGACGGGAAACCCGTCGAGATCGAGCGCGTCGGCCAGATCGGCCACGTCGGCCGGCCAGTCGGTCAACGTCCGGTCGGGATCCGGATCCGAGACGCCGACACCCGGACGCTCGGGGGCGATCACGCGGACGCCCTGCTCGCGAGCCACCTCGTCGAACGCCGCCGCGAACACCCGCGAGTTGGGGAAGCCGTGGAACAACAGCAGGGGCTCGCCGTCGGGGTCGCCAACGGCTGCGTAGCCCAGTTCCCGGCCGTCCCGCAACTCGATCGTCCGGGGGTTCTCGGCGATCTCACGGGCCAGTGCCAGCGCATCGGACCCGTCATCGGCCGGTATTCTCACCCGTTCGTCGTCGCTTCCGAGCCACTCGCCGAGTGCGTCTCGCAGTCCCATGCGCGAACGGTCCGTCGCCCCCCGAATAACGGTTCGGGACGGCGAAGACGAGGGCGACGCTATCGGAACGCCGCCTTCCCCACGTCGAGCAACACGTCGGGTTCGTACTCGTGATCGCTCACCGGCGGGATCTCCCCGTCGATGTCGAGCAGCTCGTAGGTGGCCATCATGGCCGACCGGACGGAGTACTCGACGGTGAACACCACGTCCCGTGGTACCTCGGCGAACTGGCCGAGGAACGCGAGGTTGTTCGACCCGTCCGGGACCACGTCCGGTCGATCACCGGGGGTCCGGGGCATGAACTGGCCCGTGATGAACGGCATCATGCAGGGGATGCAGTTTGCGTCGTCGACGAACTCCTCGAAGCGGTCGAGACAGCCCAGGTGGTAACAGAGCTCTTCGAGGATCTCCTCGCCGGTACAGTCTTCCATCTTCTTCTCGACGTGGTTGCCCTCTGCCTCCGGGAACAGCCCGTAGCCCCAGAACACCTTCACGTCGTCGGGCTGGTTCGCGAAGTGGGGCTGTGCGGCGACGACGGTGGACAGCAGCCAGTTCGACTCCGTGTACGTCACCAGCCCGTTCCCGGGTTCTTCCTGCGTGACCTCGACGATGTGTTCGAGCAGATCCGGCTCGTCGAGGGTGACGGTGAACGACTCCCACTTGGTCTCCTCGACGTGATCGGCGAACACCGACGGATCGCCGAACTCCGGGTGTTCCTCGGTGATCGACTTCCACAGCTGGAACGAGGCCCCGGTCGTGTTCAGGTCGGGGGCCGCCGTCATCGACCCGAGACTCGACCCGTCGGTCATCGAGCCGTTCGTGACGAACACCAGATCCTCGGGCTCGACCGCGATGGTCTCGGACCCACCGTCGGTGTCGCAGTGGATCGCCTCGACGGTCTTGCCCTCCCGACGTGGGACGATGTCGAGATCGGTCACCTCGACGCCGCCCTCGAACTGGACGCCCCGCGCTTCGAGCCACCGGCGGAGCGGACGGACCATCGAGTCGTACTGGTTGTACTTGGTCCGGTCGACGCCCTCGAGCGTGTGCAGGCGCGGGAACTCGTGCATGAACCGGTGGAGATACCGGCGCAGCTCCGCGGCGCTGTGCCACGGCTGGAACGCGAACGTCGTCGCCCACAGATACCAGAAGGTCGTGTCGAAAAACGACTCCGAGAACCACTCCTCGATCCGCGTGTCCCCGAGTTTCTCCTCGGGCGTGAGGACGAGCTGTAACAGCGAGAGGCGATGTTCCATCTCGAAGCCGTAGGAAGACACGTCGAGAATCTCCTGGTCGCTGTTCATCAGCCGCGCTTCCGCGTAGGTCTCGTGTTCGGCGTTGAACTCGTCCATCACCGCCTTGATCGACCTGTCCTCGTCCTCCAGCGCGGGAATCGAGTCCAGCAGGTCCCAGGTACACTCGTAGGTGGGGAAGTTGAGCATCCGCCCGCCGCGGATGACGTATCCCTCCTCGGGCGAGCCCGCTCCGTCGAGCGCCCCGCCCATCACGTCGAGTTTTTCGAGGACGTGAACGTTCTCGCCCGGCATACCGCCGTCCCGTACGAGGAACGCCGCGCCCGCCAGCGACGCGATCCCGCCGCCTACGAAGTACGCTTCTCGGTCAGTCACGTCCGGTTCCGTGCGTCCGTCGTCGATGTGGCTCATGCTTGGACACCTCCCGTATGGCTCTGGTTCCGTGTGATCGCCGCAGTTCGCGACCACGGCCAGCGTGTGTCGGTTGCTGTACCACCCGCGTCGCGATCCGATAGTGGTCCCATCTCCACCTGAACGTTCGATGCCACTGAAAAAGGACTCGGCGACAATTATCAACTGGTGGTGTGTTGCAACAGGTATAAATTATATATTTGTAACACTTCACACTGGCGGCGGTATATGAGGCGCGGACCGATACGTCGGGCGGGGTCACCGGCAGTTGCGCCGGGTCGCCAGTTCGGCTACTCGTAGTACTCCAGATACAGTGCGATGGCCTTCAGGCCGAGGTAGAGCCCCAGTGGAATCCCGACCAGCGCGTGGCCGATGGGGCTGTCAAGGAACCCGGCGATGGCACCCACGAGGCCGCCGAGGGCACCGACCAGGCCACCGAGAAGGCCGAGAACGGTCCCGACGATTCCACTGCCGCCGTCTGCCCCCTCGCTATCGGCGGTCTGCAACTGGGAGCCGTTGCCGGTCGTGTTCGCGGTCGTCCCGTTGGTGCCCTCCTGAGCCTGGACTGTCACCAGGCCGAGAAATCCCGGATTCGCCAGTACCGTCACCGCGCTCACGACCAGCAGGAGTACACCGGCCCGGGCGGCCGGGCGTGACGGCCGACACACACTCATCACCCGGAGTACCGACCCGTGGGGGTTAAATCCCACCCGCGTTCTCTCAGCCGAAGTTCTCGACCTTTGCGGCGTCGGGGTCGCCACCGGCTGCGTCGATGGCGGCCGTCGCGGCGTCCAGGAAGTCCGCGAAGCCGTAGACGAACACCTGTTCGCCCGCCTCGCCAGTCACCACGTCCGTCGTGGTCGCGACCATGTCGTCGCCGGCGTCGATGACGTGGACCGTCGCGCCCTCGGCTTCGAGATCGGCCAGTGCGTCCTCGTGGATGGGGTCGTCGTCGCGGTAGACGATGGCGGCCTCGTTACCGTCCGCGAGCGCGCGGCGAGCGATACCGACCGCGGGACCGACACCGGGACCGCCAGCGAGGACGACCACGCGCGGCTCGTCCTCGTAGTAGGCGTTGCCGTAGGGGCCCGAGACGACGAGTTCGTCGCCGGCCTCGAGATCGGCGAGGATCGGCCCGAACGCTCCGTCGGGGTCGATCTCGACGGTGACCTCGAAGGTGTCCTCGACGTCGGACGAGGAGATCGTGTAGAAGCGGCTCTCACGCTCGCCGTCCACGTCGGCCACGAGCTTGACGAACTGGCCCGGGCGGGCGGCAAAGTCCGCGGGTGACTCGAACGCGATGGCGATGGCGTCCTGACCGACCGACTCGACGGTGGCGACGGAGAGGGGTTCGTCTTCCATATTTCCCCTCTGGGTGCCCTTGCCGAAAGGTGCTTTCGATCCGAAGAGAACTGGACGGACAGTCAGTTAACTGACCGATTTGCGGGGTTGAACACCTATTGCAGAAGGCTTTTGCGTCGTGGCTGGGTAGCCCCTCGCTAGTATGCCCGCGGACCTCAACTGGGCCATCGGCGGTGAAGCTGGCGACGGGATCGACTCGACGGGCAAGATTTTCGCGCAGGCTCTGTCCCGTGCCGGTCGCCACGTCTTCACCTCCAAGGACTTCGCGTCGCGTATCCGTGGTGGGTACACGGCGTACAAGATCCGTACCTCGGTCGACCAGGTAGAGAGTGTCGTCGACAGGCTCGACATTCTCATCGCGTTGACCGAGCGAACCATCGACGAGAACATGAACGAACTCCACGAGGGGAGCGTCATCATCTACGACGGTGAACGCACCACGATGCAGGACGTCGAGATCCCCGACGAGATGATCGGGCTCGACGTGCCCCTCAAATCGCTGGCCGAGGACGCCGGCGGCGCGATCATGCGTAATATCGTCGCGCTCGGGGCCGCCTGTGAGGTGACGAACTTCCCCATCGAGAACCTCGACGAGTCCCTCGAGAAGCGGTTCAAAGACAAGGGACAGGCCATCGTCGAGAACAACAAGAAGGCCGCCCGACTCGGTCAGGAGTACGTCGCCGAGGAGTGCGACGCCGACACCGACTACGACATGGAGACGACCGACAACGACTACGTTCTCCTGAACGGCAACGAGGCCCTCGGGATGGGAGCTATCGCCGCCGGCTGTCGGTTCTACTCCGGGTACCCGATCACGCCCGCGACGAGCATCATGGAGTACCTGACTGGCCGTCTCGACTCCTACGGCGGGAAGGTCGTGCAGGCCGAGGACGAACTCGCGGCCATCAACATGGCACTGGGCGCGGCGCGGGCCGGTGCACGCGCGATGACCGCCACCTCCGGTGCCGGGATCGACCTGATGACCGAGACGTTCGGTCTCGTCGCCACCAGTGAGACGCCGCTGGTCATCACCGACGTGCAGCGCTCGGGTCCCTCGACCGGGATGCCGACGAAACAGGAACAGGGCGACCTCAACATGGCCCTGTACGGCGGCCACGGCGAGGTGCCCCGCTTCGTCGTCGCGCCGACGAACATCTCGGAGTGTTTCTGGAAGACGATCGAGGCGTTCAACCTCGCCGAGAAGTACCAGACGCCGGTCTTCCTGGTCTCGGACCTAGCCATGTCGGTGTCCGAGCAGACGTTCCCACCGGAGACCTTCGACATGGACGAGGTCGAGATCGACCGCGGGAAGGTCGTCGACGAGGACTCGATCTCCGACTGGCAGAACGAACAGGGGCAGTTCCAGCCCCACTTCCCGAACGCCGACGGCGTCAGCCCGCGGGCTTTCCCCGGGACCGAGGGCGGCGCACACATGACGACCGGGCTCGAACACGACGAACTCGGTCGCCGGACCGAAGACACGGACATCCGCATCGAGCAGGTCGACAAGCGCCAGCAGAAAGTCGACACCGCCCGCGAGGAGGAAGAATGGGACTACCGCGAGTACGGTGAGCCCGACGCGGACACCCTCGTCATCTCGTGGGGGTCCAACGAGGGCGCGATGCGTGAGGCCCTGGGCTTCCTCGAGGAGGAGGGCACCGACGTGCGGTTCATCTCGGTGCCGTACATCCACCCCCGTCCGGACCTGTCCGATGAGATCGACGCCGCCGACGAGGTCATCGTCGTCGAGTGTAACTCGACGGGCCAGTTCGCGGACCTTCTCGAACACGACACACTCACACGAGTCAAGCGCGTCAACAAGTACAACGGCGTGCGATTCAAGGCCGACGAACTCGCAGAAGAAATCGAAGCGAAACTCGGCGAACCCACCGAGGTGGAGGCAGAATAATGAGCTCCGAGATCAGATTCACGGACTTCAAATCCGACAAGCAGCCCACGTGGTGTCCCGGCTGCGGCGACTTCGGGACGATGAACGGCATGATGAAAGCGTTGGCGAACACCGGCAACGACCCGGACAACACGTTCGTGGTCGCCGGCATCGGGTGTTCCGGGAAGATCGGCACCTATATGCACAGCTACGCGCTCCACGGCGTCCACGGCCGCGCACTGCCCGTGGGCATCGGGACGAAGCTGTCCAACCCCGAACTCGAAGTGATGGTCGCCGGCGGGGACGGCGACGGCTACTCCATCGGCGCGGGCCACTTCATCCACGCCGTCCGCCGCAACGTCGACATGACCTACGTCGTCATGGACAACCGCATCTACGGTCTCACCAAGGGCCAGGCCTCGCCGACCAGCCGAGAGGACTTCGAGACCTCGACCTCACCCGACGGGCCCAAACAGCCCCCGGTCAACCCCCTCGCACTCGCGCTGGCCGCGGGCGGCACCTTCATCGCCCAGTCGTTTAGCTCGGACTCCCAGCGCCACACCGAGATCGTCAAGAAAGCCATCGAACACGACGGCTTCGGCTTCGTCAACGTCTACAGCCCCTGCGTCACCTTCAACGACGTCGACACCTACGACTACTTCCGGGACACCATCGTCGACCTCAGCGAGACCGACCACGATCCCACCGACTACGACGACGCCAAGTCGGCCATCCTCGACGCCGACAAGGAGTACCAGGGCGTCATCTACCAGGACGAAGGGTCAGTTCCCTTCGACGAGCGTGAAGGCCTGAGCGAGCCCATGCACGACATCCCCGACGGCGCGCCCGACGACGCGATGGACCTGGTCCGGGAGTTCTACTAGACGACCTTTTTTCCGTCGTTCGAGAGAGCTTCGCTCTCTCGTGATGACGAAAGGCGCCTCGCGCCTTTCGAACCACTCGGGTTCGCCTACGGCGAACCGCTCGCGCAAAAAAGCTCGACCAAAAAAGGCGGAGTTCGCGCCCCCGGCGCGAACTCCGTACGACTTCCTTGCTCCGCACCGCGACCGCACAGCCACTGCACCGCGACCGCCCCGCCACCCCCGACTCAGGCACTCGCGAGGACCAGCTGGATCGCCTTCGGGATCGCGATGCTGAGGAGTAACTGCGACCAGATGCTGAACGTCGCCGGATACTCGCTGGTCGCGCTGACCTGCTGGATCCGCTCGCGGAGGTCTTCGACTTCTTCGCGGTCTTCGTCCGGAATCTCGTAGTTTTTCACGTCCCACGGGTTCTCGATGCGCTCGCGGATCTCCCGTTCCAGGCGCTGGATCTCTGAGCGTTTCTCGTGGTGCATGAACCGGTGGAGCGTGAACACCGCGAACGCGACGGTGGCGACGGTGCCGACCCAGACCGCGGTGAAGATCGCACCAGCGGCCGCCGACACACGCCACGACGTGTCGACGAAGGGTGCGTAGGTGATGAGTGCGTACCCGACAAGCCCGACGACGACGTAGTAGTAAGCCTTCTTGATCAACTCACCGAGCGGTCGGAGCCCGCCGACACCCTCCGGATCGAGGAAGTGAATCCCGACCGTCGACTTCGAGAGCTGCCACGGCGCGAGAAACTCGATCGAGACGTAGACCGTGAAAAACTGCACGACGATGGGGAGGAAGACGAACGGGAACAGGACGAAGTTGGCGAAGATATCCGTCACGCCCCATCCGCCCATGTCGAGGACCGCCCGGGTGAGCTGGAGTGCCGCGCCGACGCCGAACAGCACCCACGGGAGCCACGACGGGACTGGATCGAGCAACGACCCGGGGTCGTCGGCCCGTTCGGCGATCGCCATCTCCGCCATCACTCTGTCGTACTCCGCCTGGAGGGTCCGCGCACCGTAGACCGCGGCGAACAACACGAACGGCTGGAGGACGAAGTACGGGTTCGTCCGGTAGATCAACGGGACGCCGTTGGCCAGGTTGTACGTGATCGTCAGGACGTTGGAGCCGACGACCGTGACCACTGCGTACAGGTACGACGGCGGCAGATCAGCGGGTAACCGCTCCGCCAGCCACCCGAACCCGAACAGACTCGCGAACCCGTCGAGCCAGAGATCCCGGTCTTCCTCGTATGACGATATGCCGAGGTCCGTCGAACCGTCCTTCGAATCCATGCGCGGTGTTCGGCGACGGGGTATGAAAAAACCGAGATCGTTTCGCGGCCTCACACGGTCGCGATCACCGTCGACGGCTGGACGCCCGACCTATTGTGAATCACATACGACGTGATCGACGCGGTACAGGTGCTCGCTTGATGCCACGACCGACACCGCAAACCGGCCTATCAACAGCGCTACCGGGGGCTTGTTAGCGAAACGACCGGAATACTTTACTCGGTGAGGGCGGAGTTGTGGGGTGATGAGCGAAGATTCCGTCGCCGGGATTCTTCACCTCTTTTATAAGCGCCACGACGTGTTCAGGTGTCTGTGTGACGACGTGTTCGACAAGCAGGCCGTCCAGGAGCGAACGGGGGCTTCGCGTCCGACGGTCGACCGGGCGTTCCGCGAACTCGAAGACGCGGGCATCCTCACCTCCGAGGGGACCGTCTACGAACTGACCAACTTCGGAGACCTCTGCTGTGTGGAGTTCGAGCGTGTCGCCGGGACGCTGGAGACGCTCACCGAGGTCGAGGGACTGTTCTCACATCTCCCCCGTGACGCTGGATTCGATATGCGACTCCTCGACGGAGCCGAGGTCCACCGCGCCGAAGATCACGCGCCACACGAACCGCTGACGGAGATGGTCGACCTCGCCAGATCCGCCGGCGAGTTCTACGGCTACTCCAACCGGATCATCCCCTACATCGTCGAGGGGTTCCACCGACTGACTGTCGAAGAGGCGGTGCCCGCCCGCCTCGTTCTCTCCGAGGAGGTCGTCGAGACCGGACTGGCCAACTACCCCGAGAAGTTCGGCGCAATCGTCGAGGCCGACACCACGACGGTGTACGCGACCGAACACGCCTACAACTACGGCGCGGCGGTCGGTGGCGGCCGCGTCGCCGTCTCCGTCTCCAACGATATGGATCGCCTGCTGGCGGTCGTCACCAACGACACCGACGCCGCCGTCGAGTGGGTCGAGGAGTTCCTCGACGAGATCGTCGCGTCAGACCGGACCCGGGAACTGTGAACTGGATCACTTCCTGATTCTCGATCACTCTCTGATCGAAAGTCGCTCAGTAACACTTTCGCAGTGTAGTCCAAAGGCCGAACCGATGGACCAGCAGTCCGCTCGTGGGCTCTCGGAGTTCGGGAAGGTTCCGGTCGCGGACGCGCTCGAGGCGCTCGCCGGCGAGCGTCGGCGGGCGGTCATCCGGATACTCCATGGGACCGAGGGGACCGTCCCGGTGCAGGAACTGGCGACCGAGGTCTGTCTGCGCCCCGACGGTGCGCAGGACCGCGACCGCGTCGTCGTCGACCTGCACCACCGGACGCTCCCGAAACTGGATGCGCTCGGGCTCGTCGACTACGACCCCGAGGCGACGGTCGTCGAACCGTGCTCGGCTCTGGACGACCTGGTCGCACTCGCCGAACACGTCGAGGTCACGAACTGCTAAATCTCGCCGCCTCGGTCCAGCGCACGGACCATCTCGACGTGGGGGATACCTGCCTCCTCGAACTCGTCGCTCACCGTGCGGTAGCCGAGTCGCCGGTAGAACCCCTCGACGGCGACCTGTGCGTGCAAGACGAGTCGAGGTAGGTCGCGTTCGCGAGCCGCGGTGTGGACGGTCGCCATCACGCGCCGGCCCCACCCCTCGCCGCGTCGGTTCTCGCGGACGGCGACGCGTTCGACTTTGCCCGTTCCGGGCTCGGGTTCGCGGAGCCGGGCGGCCCCGATTGCATCCCCGTCGTCGTAGGCGACCACGTGAGTCGCCTGGCCGTCCAGCCCGTCGCGTTCGCGGTCCTCGTCGATACCCTGGCCCTCGACGAAGACGGCGTGGCGGACGGCGAGGGCGTCGGCCCGCTTGCCTTCGGTGTCGGCGACGACGACCCCGGACTCGACCATAGCGGCAGATAGTGAGCCACCGGCAAAAACGCCCCGCTGTCAGGCTTTACGGATCTGTTCGGCGACTTCCTCGACGCCCTCGTAGGTGTGGTCGACGATACCTTCCATGTTGAGGAAACCGTGGATCATCGACTCGTGGTTGCTGTACTCCACGTCGACGCCGGCCTCGGCGAGTTCCTGGGCGTAGGCGTGGCCCTCGTCCCGGAGCGGGTCGTACCCGCAGGTCAGAACGTAGGCGGGCGGTGTCTCGGCGAGCTCGTCCCGGCGTGCGTTCAGCGGGAACGCCCACGGGTGGTGGGCGTCGATCTCGTCGTCGATGTAGTGTTTGACGAACCAGAGCATATCCTGGGCGGTCAGGAAGTAGCCGTCGCCGTTCTGTGCCCGGGACGGCATCGGATCCATGTAGGTGGTCGCGGGATAGAGCAGGAGTTGTCGGTCGATGTCCGGCATCCCGCGTTCGGCGGCCATCAGCGAGACGACGGCGCTGAGGTTCCCGCCGGCGCTGTCGCCCGCGACGACGTGGGTGCCCGTGTCGGCCCCGTGCTCGTCGGCGTTGCGGGCGGTCCACTGCGCGCCGGCGTAGGCGTCCTTGATCGGCTCCGGCCACGCCGCTTCGGGTGCCTTGCGGTACTCGACGGAGACGATCACCGCCTCCGCGCGGTTAGCTAGCATCCGGCAGAGTTCGTCGTGGGTGTCGATGTCACCCGCGACGAAGCCGCCGCCGTGGTAGTAGGTCACCGTCGGATGGCCGTCGCCGGCCGGCGCGTAGACCCGGGCCGGGATGGGCTCCTCGCCGTCCCCGGCCGGCGGGATCTCCACGTCCTCGACGGTGTCGACCTCCTCGGGCTCGCCCGTCGAGAGGTCCGTCATGACCGTCAGCTGGTGGCGTGCGTCCTCCGGTGTCCCCTTCGAGAGTGTGATGTCGTAATCGTTGAGCAAGTCGAGCATATTCTCGACGTGCTCGTCGAGGTCCCCTCGTACCGGCTGGTCGTCGAACATATGCCTTTCTTTCACACTCGCCCCCTGATGAACGTTTTACCTCTCAATTACGGCCTCTTTTAACCGGCCCACCCCGTCGCCGCGAGAGCCGGCTGTTTTCGCCGCGGAGAGGGTCCTTTTTTACGAGATGAGGCGATAATGGTGAACAATGAGTGCGCAGTCCGAAAACATCGCGGGGGATGACGCGGTGGGGGCCGCCGTCACGGAGTCGGGGTGTCGGTACTGCGCACGGCGAGACGGTTCGGTATCCGGTGGGGAACAGCGCCACGAGAACGGATCTGCAGTACACAACACGACGCTATGACTGATCACTACGACGTAGTCGTCGCCGGTGCAGGACCGGCTGGAGCACAGTGCGCCCGCGACCTGGCGGCACGGGGCTACGAGGTCCTCGTGCTCGAAACCGAGGCCGAAGACGAGTTCCCGCGCCAGAGCAACAAGTCGACCGCCGGCACGTTCCCGTCGATGATGGCCTCGTTCAACGTGCCAAGCGACGTGGTGATGAACTACACCGACAACGTCGTTCTGGAGTCGCCCAACGACCACTACGTGCAGGACCAACCGGGCGCGGTACTCGAGTTCGCCGACTTCAAGCAGTGGCTCGTCGAGAGAGGCCGCGAGAACGGGGCCGAGTACTGGTTCGACGCCCGCGTCGCCAACCCGATCATGGACGGCGGCGAGATCGTCGGCGTCGAGTACAACGGTGACGAGGAGGTGTACGCCGACATCGTCGTCGACGCCACGGGGCCGTCCGCACCGCTTGCCCGTGCGCTGGGTGTGAGCGATCTGGAACGACGGAACCAGGCCATCGGCATCGAGTACGAGTTCGAGGGTCTCGAGGTGGACCACGACCGGTACGCCGACTTGACCGACGCGATGATGCTTCGCCTCGATCACGACCTCGCGCCGGGCGGCTACTCATGGATCTTCCACACCGGCGAGGACACCGCCAAGGTCGGACTCTGTTACATCCAGAACGACCGGTACCAGTCCCGAGGTCACGAGGGGATGACCATCGACGACCACCTCGAGTACTGGCTCGACACCGACCCCCGCTTCCAGAACGCGACGAAACTCGAAGGCAAGATGCACCGGGGTTCGGCCCACATCCAGATGCCCGGTGAGATGAGTACGGACAACTTCATGGCTATCGGCGACACCGTCCCGACCCTCGATCCGCTGTGGGGCGAGGGCATCCACAAGTGCATGGAGTCCGGTCGCGTCGCGGCCGCAACTGCCGACAGGTGCCTCACCCCGGCCGAACCCGACACGTCCGCGGCGAACATGGAAATATACGAGGACCTCTGGCACCAGCGAGTCGCCCCCAAGATGCGCAACCGCCTGCTGATGACCAGGCTTCTCTATCTCGCCCCCAACGAGCGGTACGACCAGCTCATGGCGGACCTTCGGGCGACGCCGGACGAGACACTGGCCAAGGCCAACAAGGGGAGCCCGATCGCCATCGGGAAGCTCATCCACACCGGCGATTTCCCGATCCTGGTCGACTACGCAAAAGAGCGGTTCGACACCACCGGATCGAACCCTGCGAGTCCCGTCGAGGCGATCGCGAAGTTCTTCGAGCGCTGACGCCGCTCGCCGGTTTCACAACGGTTTTGCACGCGGCACCCATTCCTCCAGTGACTATGACCCCCCAACTCGACTCCGAAAGTGTCCCGCGAGCCAGCGGGATGCCGATGCTCGGTCTCGGAACCTGGCAGAACGACGACGAAGACCAGTGTGCCGAGAGCGTCCGGACCGCACTGGAGACGGGCTATCGCCACATCGACACCGCACAGGCCTACGGCAACGAGGACGCCGTCGGCCGCGGCATCGCCGAGGCCGACGTGGACCGCGAGGACGTGTTCCTCGCGACCAAGGTGTGGATCTCGGAACTGTCCCACGACGACGTGATCGAGAGCACCGAGGCGAGTCTCGACAAACTCGGCGTCGACTACGTCGACCTGCTGTATATCCACTGGCCGGCCCGCGAGTACGACCCCGAGGGGACCATCTCGGCGTTCAACCAACTGTACGACGAGGGCAAGATCGAACGCTTCGGCGTCTCGAACTTCGAGCCCGACCACGTCAAACAGGCCCGCGAACACGCCGAGATGCCCGTGTTCGCCAACCAGGTGGAGATGCACCCCCTCCTGCCCCAGGAAGACCTCCGCGAGTTCGCCGCCGACACCGACCTCGAACTGGTCGCCTACTCGCCGCTGGCTCGCGGACAGGTGTTCGAGAACGACACGATCGTCGACATCGCGGAGGCTCACGACGCCAGCCCCGCGCAGGTCAGTCTGGCGTGGCTCCGCGAGAAGGGCGTCACCGCCATCCCGAAGGCCACGAGCGAGGCCCACATCCAGGACAACTGGGAGAGCGTCGGACTCGAACTCGATGCCGAGGAGATCGACCGGATCGACGCCATCGAGGCGCGGGATCGGCGGGTCCACCCCGACTTCGCGCCCGACGCCTGGTGAGCGGTCGGTCGCGGTGATCGTCAGCCGGGAATGCAGTCCTGCTGACACCCGTCTGACGAGGCCAGAATGATTATACACCCCGCGTCGTTACCCGGCGCACATGGCAGCGGGACGCGCGTCGGGCGGCGGTGTCGTCGACGATATCCGCTTCGATCTCCGGCGGATGCACGAGACCTGGATGGAGCTGTTCTTTCCGCGTCAGCGCAACGCTTCGAGTTCCGTCCTCGGGAAGTGGGAACCGAAGACGGCCCGGGAGAAACTGACCTACAACACCTGGTACTACCTCGGGATTCCGATCATCGGACTCGTCTACCCACTCGTCTTGTTCGGGGTGATCCTGCGCTTCCAGAGCCGGCGGCTCGACAGCGCGGCGCTCCGGCTCGGTACCGTGGGCGTCGTCGCCCTCTTTCTCGTCCTCTGGGGTGGGCTGACAGCGGCGTCGTACGTCCGGTTCGACGGGCTCACGGAGGGCTTCTTCGCGGTCGCGGCGGCCTCCGGCGTCGCCGTGATCGCCGCCGCGCTGGCGGTCGGCTTCCGGGTGATCGGCGGGCGGGTGACGACGGTCGTGTTCGCCTGGCCGTTCGCGATGACGGCGATCTTCCTCCCGCCGATCGTCGCGGCGCTGTACTCGCCGACGGTCGCGGAGGTCGTCCTCCCGCGGAGCGAGAGCCTCGCAATCTGGCTCCTGGAGAACCCCCTCGACTTCGCCGACGTGAACGCGTACCTCCGGACCCGGTACGACCTCGAAGGGATCGCCTTCGCCGGGATGTGGTTCGGCATCTCCGTCCCCGTCGGATGGGTCCTGGGCATCCTGGTGACGCTTGCCGACCTCGTCCGGCCCAAAGCCGACAGCGGCGACGACGGCGACGACTGACCGCCGAGGTGGTCCTTGGCCTGCGGACCGACCCGCCGGAAGCACAATCCTGATTTCCGTCGCTTCCTATCGGTCACGTATGGAGTTCGACCTCGCGAAGACGCTGGCACTGTTCGCGGCGTTGATCGTCGTCGGCGTGGGCGCATTGCTCGTCGCGCCGATGATGGGTACCCGGACCGTTCTGATGATGGTTCTCCCATCGATGGCCGTCTTCGGCGGGATCTGTCTGTTCCTCGGCGTCAAACACGGTGAGTATCGCGCCGGGTACTGATCCGAACCCGCCCGGTCTCAGAGGTCTCGCCGCCGCCCCTTCGGGATCTGTGAGCGCAGTTCGCCGTGCAGATAGAGCCCGACACCGAGCGGTTCGGTCTCCCCGGCGATGTCGTGGGTGGCGATCAGGTACCCCCAGTCGCCGTCCCACGGGACCTCCTGATCCTCGCCCGCGACGAACGCTTCCGCCTGCTCGCGAGTGAGATCGATCACGTTCCGCTCGGCCCGGTGACCGAACCGCTGGACCGCGTTGGTCGTCGGTTTCCAGTGGTCGCCACGGGTCCGCAGGACGCTCATGCCGAGCCCCTCGACCCGAACCGGCGACTCGGTGTCGGCGTGGAAGGCCCACACCTTCCCGCGCCCTTTCTCCCAGAAGGTGTAGTCGGCCAGGTAGTCCCGGCCGATTCCGAACCGTTCGTCCCACCAGTCCAGTACCTCATCGCGAGTGGGCTGGTCCTCGTGGATCCGGTCGTCGGGATCGGTCGGCAGGCGGACGAACGTCTGGCCGTCGTGTTCGCGATCGTCGCTCATCCGGTCACCTCCAGTTTCGCACAGAAGAACCCACCCGTGTCGTTGTGGTGGGGGTAGATGCGTTTGGCCTTCCGGACCGATTCGTCGAAGGTCTCGCCCTCGAACGCGGTGACTCCGGGCACGTGGTCGAGGGGGAGGTCGAACTCGACCAGCCGGCAGTCCTCCGCGCCGAGGACGTGATCGAGGACGGCCTCGTTCTCCTCGGGGGCGAACGTGCAGGTCGAGTAGACGACGTGGCCCCCCTCCCGGACGGTCTGGACCGCGCGGCGGAGGATGCCCTTCTGCGTGCCGGCGATGCCCTCGACGTGTTCGAGCGTCCACTCGTCCAGCGTGTCGGGGTTCTTCCGGATGGTGCCTTCACAGGAACAGGGCACGTCGACCAGCGCGGCGTCGTACGCCTTCGCCTCCCAGGGTTTCAGCGAGTGGTTGCGCGCGTCCTCGCGGGTGACGGCGACGTTGGTGACGCCGAGCCGTTCGGCGTTGCTCCGGAGTGCGGAGATCCGCCCGAGGTTGTTGTCGGTGGCCACCAGCAGGCCGCGGTCGTCCATCAGCGCCGAGAGCTGGGTGGTCTTGCTCCCCGGGGCAGCACAGGCGTCCCACACGCGGTCGCCAGGGTCGGGATCGAGAACGGTCGCCGGGACGACCGAGACCTCCTCCTGCCCGTGGAGCCAGCCGTGGTAGTACGGCCAGTTCGCCCCTGGCTGGGTGTCCAGTCTGAACAGCCCGGCGTGCCACCCACAGGGTTCGACGCCGATCCCCTCGGCTTCCAGGGCCGCCCGCGCGGTCTCGGGCTCGGTCTTGATCGTGTTGACGCGAACCACCGACGGCAGCGGGCGCTCACAGGCCGCACGGAACGCCTCGAAGTCGTCGATCAGCGGTTCGTAGCGGTCCAGTACCTCCATTGGCCGCCCGTTCGCTCCCGGCAGTAAAAACGTCGGTCATCCCGACTCGGGAGACTCGACCAGCGGGAGAGTCTCCGAACGAGCGAGCGGGGAGTGTGCGGTCTTCGACCGCGACTCGAACGGGCCAAGCCCGTGAGAGCCAGCGACTCGACCAGCGGGCGGTCAGTACGCTTCGCTCTCGATGTCTTCGAGGTGGGCCTGCAGGTCGGGGAACTGCTCGACGTCGGCGAAGCCGTACTCGGCTCCACCGTAGAACGACTCGGGGATCTCGGTCTCGACGAGGACGCTCTCGGCGTCACCGTCGACGTGGTTGACTTTGTCGAGTGGCACCAGCCGGACCGAATCCTCGTCCGCTCGCACACAGACGACCAGTTGGTCCCGGAACAGGACGGCGTCGAACGCCTGCGGTTCGTACTCCGACGTGGTGAAGAGGGTGATCGAGCCCATACGGGACGGACGAGTCCGAGACACAAAACCCTCTCGCGGGCCGAGACACGTCCCGGTCGGCCCGGTCACCCGGCCGACGGCTGCCAGGCGACACAGAGGCTCCCGCCGACGACGCCGAGCAGGAGGCCGACGAGGAGGCCCCCGAGTGCGCCGAACACGGACAAAAGGGAGAGGACGATGGCGACGACGCCGAGTTCTGTCGTGAACGAGGGCAGGAGAGACGCGGCCACGCCGACGACGACGAGTGCCCCGCCGATCCCGAGACCGACCGTCGGGGCACCGTCGGCCCCGAAGATGGCGAGGACGTCACCGAGCAGGAGCGGCACCGCGCCGATCACGACCCCGGCGAGGACGACCACGAACGGCCCGGCGACGGGGCCACGGCTCGTACCCATACCGACACGTCCACGTTCGCACGGAAAACCTTTCAGGCGCACTCGGCGAGCGGTTCGTCGATGCCCAGCAGGTCCGCACTGCGCTTCCAGAGGTCGCGCTGGGCGGTTTCGTCGCGGGCGTCGGGTGCGGGGCGGCGCTCGCGACAGCGCGCGTAGTACTTGCCGGTGGTCCCCTCGACGTCCTCGGACGCGGCGAGGTAAGTCATGGTCGCGGCCCCGTCCTCGGGCGAGTCGGTCAGGGGCACCTCGTCGAGCAGGTCGCCGAACTGCTGGATCGGTCCCGGAAGCGTCCGCGAGAACTCGCTGCCCGGAATGATGCCGGGGTGGAACGAGTTCGAGGTCACGTCGCTCCCGGCGATGTCCAGTCGCCGCGCGAGTTCGTTCGCGAAGTGGATGTTCGCGAGCTTCGACCGGCAGTAGGCCGCCCACTCCGAGAACGGACTCGGTTCGATCAGGGCGTCGAGGTTCAACGAGGAGACGCGGTGGCCGATGGAGGCGGTCGTGACGACGCGGGCGTCCGGGGCGAGCGTGTCGAGCAGTTCCGTCGTCAGCAGGAACGGCGAGAGGTGGTTGATGTGGAAGTTCCGATCCACGCCGAGTTCGGTCGTCTCGCCGTCCTCGAACAGCCCGCCGGCGTTGTTACAGAGCACGTCGATCTCGTCGACCGACGCTTCGACCTCGGCGGCCATCTCCCGTACCGCCTCCAGGTCGGTGTAGTCGGCCGAGACGAACTGGGCGTCCGACCCGAGATCGGTTAGTTCCCGGACGGCGCTCTCGCCGGCCGCCCGGTCGCGCCCGTGGACGATCACGTCGGCACCGAGTCGCCCCATCGCCGTGGCGGCCTGCCGGCCGACGCCGCTGGTCGACCCGGTCACAAGCACTGTCTGTCCGGACAGATCCACGTCCTGTACCCCCGCCTTCACTTCCGGATCCCGTTCCCCGAGTATCATCACCCGTCACTACCACACAAATGCACATAATATTCGTGGAATTCCTCGCGGAGAGAACTCCTGTCCATCCCTCGGGGACCTCTGGATGTCGATCCGGCACTCGACCGCAAGACGGCGACCCCCAGGAACTTTTATTCGCTCCCGTCCCATGCTCCGCTATGGCACACGTCGAAGTCCACGGCGACCGCTCGCTGGAATCCCCGGTCCTGATCGAGGGGCTCCCGGGCGTCGGACTCGTCGGGAAAATCGCGACCGACCACCTCGTAGACACGTTCGACATGAGTTACTACGCGTCCTGTCGGTGTGAGGGACTGCCCGACGTGGCCGTCTACCACGAGGGCGACCCCGCCGTCGAGCCGCCGGTCCGGATCTACGCCGATCACGAGCGGGACCTGCTCGCCCTCCAGAGCGACGTGCCCGTCTCCCCCAGCGACGCGACGGAGTTCGCGGCCTGTCTCTCGGGCTGGATCGACGAGCAGGACGCCCTGCCGCTGTATCTCAGCGGGCTCCCGGCAGAGAAGGACGGGCCGCCGAAACTCCACGGCATCGCGACCGGCGACGCCGGCGACCTGCTCGCCGAGTACGACATCCCCGCCCCGCCACAGAGCGGGCTCATCAGCGGCCCGACCGGGAACCTCCTCTCGCGGGCCGAACAGGACGACGTCGACGGCCTCGGGTTCGTCGTCCAGTCCAACGCCCAGTTCCCCGATCCCGAGGCGGCGCGCACCCTCTTGCTCGACGCCATCGCTCCCGTCGCGGGGATCGACGTCGACACGCAGAAACTCGTCGACCAGGCCGAAGAGATCGCCCAGGCCCGCCAGCAACTCGCCCAGCAGATGGGCCAGGCCGGCGACGAGAGCTCTCAGGCCCAGCCCATCGGCTTCCAGTGACCGGAACGCGACGGCTGGTGCCGTAGCCGCCCGCGTGGCCGGTCTTTGCAGACTCAGCAAATCGCCGGACGGTCTATGTGAGCCCCGCCACGACAACGACGTATGGCAGGTCCGGATTCATCGACGACACGCCGCGCCATGCTCGCTGGCATGGGGACGGTCGTCGCCGGCGGGGGGATCGTCTACGGCGCGTCACGTCTCGAGGGCGACAGCGCCGACGGATCGGCGTCGAACGAATCGAACGAATCGAACGGCGCGCAGTTACACAGCAGTACCGCGACGACCGGCTTCGGGATCGACCTCGGGGGGCACCCGATCCTGGGCGCGATGGACGCGCCGGTCGACGTGTACTACTGGAGCGACTACCAGTGCCCGTTCTGTCGCCGGTTCGAGCAGAACACCTTCCCGCAACTCGTCGAGAACCACGTTCGTCCGGGGACCGTCCGCTACGTGTTCATCCAGTACCCCTATCTCTCCGAGTCGTCGACGACCGCTGCGATCATGGACCGGTGTGTCTGGCGACAGGTCCGTGACGCCGACCCCGGCCGCTACCTGGACTGGCACTCGGCGATCTTCGACGCACAGGGAACGAAAGGCTCGGGCTGGGCGTCCAGAGAGAACCTGCTGGAGATTACGGCCGGCGTCGAGGGTGTCGACGCGGACGCGGTCGGGACGTGCATGGACGAGCACGGCACGGAGATCGAGGCGGAGATCGACGCGGACGTCCAGCAGGCCAGACAGTTCGGGATCCGGGGCTCGCCGGCGTTCGTCCTCTACAATCGCGAGGCCGACAGGGCGGGGAAACTCGTCGGCGCACAGCCGTACGACCGGTTCGATTCGGCGATCGACAGGGTGAAAGACGCGTGAACGAGACCGTCGCGGCACACGCCACGCGGTTCGTCGAGGCCGTCGGCTACCCGTTCACCTCGGCCGGGCGCACGCTCGCCACGGTCGGGTTCGCAGCCGTGACCTACGCCCTGTTGATCCTGTCTTCGTTCCCGACCTACTCGATGCAGATGCTCGCCGCGGGCCCGGGCTACCTCGACGACGCGGTCGTCGCACTCACCGCGAACACGTACGCCTCGGTCGGCACGCTCGCGCTCGCACTCACCGTCGTTTACGCCGTCGTGACCGGCATTGCCATCACGACGGCGATCGGCCGCATTCGCCACGCCGGCGAGGTGAGCGCTCGCGGCCTGTCCAGCGTCCTCCCCGGTCTCCTGGCCTCCGGCTGTGCGAGCTGTGGGGCCGGCCTCCTCGGCACCCTCGGATTCGTCGGTGCGCTCTCGACGCTCCCCTTCGACGGGAACCTCCTCCGGCTGGCCGGACTCCTTCTCCTCGTGGCCTATCTCTCCCGGCTCGGCGATCCGCGCTACTGTGCGATGCCGTCCGCGACCGGCGGCGAGTAGTCGGGCACGGAACCGACCGGACCGACCACCTCACTGCTCACAGCAGGTCGCGTCGGTGCGGTGTCGCCACACGACGGCGACGAGCCCGACCGTCAGCGCCGAAACGGCGACGCGAACGACGCCGCCGCCCAGCGCCGCGGCCGCACCGCCAGCGACTGCACCGCCCGCGGCTCCGGTCGCCGCCGGCGCGGCGAACAGACAGCAGAGACTCACTGCGCCACCGACCGCCACGAGCGGCCACCGTGCGTCCGACTCGTCGTCGCCCTCCGCAGCCGCGTCCGACATCGGTCTCAGTCGGCCCCCGAACCCGTCGACGGCTGGGTGGCACAGTCCGCACAGGACCGCCGGGACCGAACGTAGAGCAGGCCAGCGAAGACGACGACGCTCACCGCGCCGATCACGGGGCGAAGCGGGTCGAGATAGGTCATCAGGGCGGAACTACTGAACAGCGCCAGCAGGATGGCGTTACAGATCGGACAGCCGAACGCGAGAAAGCCCAGCGCTGTCCCGGCGGCCGCGGCCCCGTCGTCACCGCCGTCGGGCGTCCGCTGGTACGTGTAGAGCGCGAGCGCGCCCGCAGTCAGCGTCAGGAACAGGTAGTCCAGTCCCGTCCGCGGGACCATGCGGACGTAGAGAGGATTCGGAATCAATCCGGTGACGACCTCGAAGAGGACGAACGTGCCGGCCCCCACCGTCAGCGCTTTCAGGACGCGCATACGAGAACGGTTCATACCCCTCGTTCGTCGGTAGCCGACTAAAGCGGACTGGCTCTTTGCAGTCTTGTTCGGAATGTGCATTTCTGTTGTCGGTGATCGACGAACCACCGACGCTTTGGTTCTGGGTGGTCTCCATCGGGACATGGACGGTGGCGAGAACGCGTCGATCCCCGAGGTACTTCAGATCCTCGCGGACGACTACTCGCGGCGCATTCTGCTGGCGGCCGACGAGGAGCCACGGACGGCCAAGGACCTCAGCGACATCTGTGACGCCTCCCTCGCGACGATCTACCGTCGTGTCTCGACGCTACAGGACTACGAACTCGTCGACGAGCGATCGACCGTCGACGACGACGGTGCCCACCGCCGGAAGTACGAGACGACCCTCGAAGCGCTTCACGTCGAGATGGACGACGGCGAACTCGACGGGGCGGTCAGGACCCGTGACGAACTCGCGGACAACTTCACAGACCTCTGGTCGAACCTCCGGGATCGCACATGATCGACGCCCCCGTCCTCCTCGTGAAACTCGTCACGCTCGTGCTGGCGCTCGTGGTCGCGTCGCTGGCCTACCACGGCTACCGGCGCAGCGGGAACGAGCCGATGCGCTTCGTCGCCGTCGGGTTCGTGTTCATCGGCGTCGGCGCGATCTGTGAGGGGTTGATCTACCGACTCTTCGGCACGTCGCTGCTGTCGGCGGCGCTCGTCCAGGCCGTCGTCGTCTCCAGCGGGATGGTGTTGATTCTGGCGTCGCTGACGCTGGGCGAGGAGTGATCGCCGCCGCTTCGCAACCTTCACCCGGCTCCCGGGTGGACGATATTCCATGACCGACACTGACGACGCCGTAGATCGGTTCCTGGCCGAAGCGGAGACCGTCTTCGAGGAGTACGATCAGGGCTACATGAACCCGGACGTGGCGCTGGAGCGTTTGCGGGGGCACATCGAGGATCTCGACGAGGCGACCGACTGAGAGCCAGCCCTTCTGTCCGCTTGGTTCGTGTCTAAGTACCTGGCGACCCAAGAGGGAACCATGACGAACGACGAGGTAATCGACCTCCTTCAGAAAGCGTACAGCGACGAGATCGAGACCGTCATGAACTACATGACGAACTCCATCGTGCTCGACGGTGTGAGTGCCGAGGAAGTCAAAACGAGCCTGCAGACGGACATCCAAGAGGAGCTGAACCACGCGGAGATGCTCGGCCAGCGGCTGAAACAGCTGGACTCGCGCCCGCCGGGCTCGGCGGAGTTCGAGGCGCGCCAGCACTCGTTGCAACCCCCCGAGGATTCGACCGACGTACTCAGCGTGATCGAGGGCGTCCTCGACGCGGAGAACGACGCCATCGAGACCTACCGCAAACTGATCGACGCCGCCGAGGACGCGAACGACCCGGTGACCGAAGACATCGCGGTGACGGTCCTCGCCGACGAGGAAGCCCACCGCACGGAGTTCCGCGGATTCCGCAAGGAGTACCGGCAGGACTGACGGTCCGGCACTCCTGCCACGGCCCCCGAATCCGCTACCATTATCGGGATCGGCCTCCGGGAGTAGGGTATGACGGAGTTTTCCGACCGGATCGAGCAGGTGTCGATCTCGGGCATCCGCGAGGTGTTCGAGGCCGCCGGCGAGGACGCGATCAACCTCGGCCTGGGCCAGCCGGACTTCCCCACGCCCGACCACGTCCGGCAGGCCGCCGTCGACGCCATCGAGGCAGGTGAGGCCGACTCCTACACCTCCAACAAGGGGACACGGGAACTCAGAGACGCCATCTCGGCGAAGTACGACCGTGACTACGACCTTCAGGTCGACCCCGAGAACGTCATCGCCACCGCAGGCGGGAGCGAAGCCCTCCACGTCGCGCTGGAGGCCCACGTCGACCCGGGCGACGAAGTGATCTATCCGGATCCCGGCTTCGTCTCCTACGAGGCCCTGACCCACATCGCGGGCGGTGAGCCGAAACCGATCCCCCTGCGTGAGGACCTGACGATGGACCCCGCCACCGTCGAGGAGGCGATCACCGACGACACCGCCGTCTTCGTCGTCAACTCCCCGGCGAATCCGACTGGGGCGGTGCAGTCGCCCGACGATATGCGGGAGTTCGCTCGCATCGCCGACGAACACGACGTGCTCTGTCTCTCCGACGAGGTGTACGAACACATCGTCTTCGAGGGAGAACACCGCTCTCCCCTCGAATTCGCCGAGACGGACAACGTCGCCGTCGTCGGTGCGTGCTCGAAGACCTACTCGATGACGGGCTGGCGGCTCGGCTGGATCACGTCCAGCGAGCGCCGGGTCGAGCGGATGCTCCGGGCCCACCAGTACGGGCAGGCCTGTGCGACCGCCGCCTCCCAGCACGCCGCCGAGGCCGCACTGTCGGGGCCTCAGGACCCCGTCGACGAGATGGTCGCGGCCTTCGAGGAACGGCGCGACGTGTTGCTGGACGGGCTGGCCGATATCGGTCTCGACTGTCCCACCCCGGAAGGCGCGTTCTACGCGATGCCGACGGTGCCGGACGGGTTCGTCGACGAGGTGATCGACCGCGGCGTCGTGGTCGTCCCCGGCGACGCCTTCGGCGAACACGGCGCGGGGTACGCGCGCATCTCCTACGCGGTGGACGTGGAGACGTTGAAAGACGCACTGGAGATCATGGACGACGCGGCCACGGCAGTTCGGTAATCTCGGCCGCCCGCACCCGCCGAAATTGCTTTCTGACCCCTCCAGTCGGTAATAATCAACTTTCTTAAAAATAAGGGGGCATAGCCGGCATCACCCCTACCGGGGAGCAGGTCTTCTCGTGTCATACGGGAAGGGGTCACATGCCGACGTTTCAAAAAGCAATCTCCAGAGCACTGGACGTTACCGAGGCGGAACTCGAATCGCTGGTCGTCGCCGACGACGCGATGTCGCTGGGCTATCGTGTCACGGACACCGACGACCCAGACGCCGTGACCGAGCGGGTCGCGGCCGTCGCGAGCGCGTATCTGCTGGCGGTCCGCGACGGCGCGGGCCGACCGCAACTGACGGTCCACATCTACGCCGGTGAGGCCGCCGTGCCCACGGCGTCGTATGTGATCGACGCCGACTGGGCGCGGGCAGCCATTCTCGGCGACGTGAGCCACAGGGAGTACCTCCAGCGCGTGCTGGACACGCTTGCCTCTCGCCAGCAGCGAGCGGCCGGGAAAATCGAGATCGCCGAAGCCTGATTACTTCGCGGAGCTGACAATCTTGATGACGTCGCCCTCTTCGAGTTCGTGGTCATCACCGATCTTGCGGCCGTCCTTTGCGTCGACCGCGTGGAGGTACCCGTCGCCGATGTCGGAGTGGACGGCGTAGGCGAGATCCGTCGGCGTCGAACCTTCCGGGAGCAGGAACGCGTCGGGCAGGACGTTCCCGGTGCCGTCGGTCCACTTGCTCTCGTTTTGAACCGGATAGGCCGTCAGGTGATCGAGCAGGTCGTACACCGCGGTGTTCAGCGACTGCTGGACCCCGGTGCCGCCCCACTCCTGCATGACCTCGCGGATCCGTTCGAGCCCTTCGGCCTGCTCGTCGCTCACGTCGCCGACGATCTCGAAGTCCGGGTCGCCGGGGTCGTAGTCGACGATACCCGCCTCGGCCCCGTTGCGAAGCGCCAGCTCACCGTCGGCGGTCGCGGGCACGACGTACTCGGCGGCCTCCCGGAGGCGCTCGACGTTGCCCTCCGGCGCGATGTCGGCCTTGTTCGCGACGACGACGATGGGCTTGGTGCGCTGGCGGATCTCACTCGCCAGCGCCTCGCGGTGCTCGTCGGTCCACTGGATCGGGTCCTCGGGATAGTCGAGCTCCCGGAGGGTCCGGGCCACGTCGAGTTCCGTCGCGCCGACGCCCGTGAGCATCTCCGCCAGCGCCTCGTCGATCTTGAAGTCCGGCGAGCGAGACTGCCGTTCGACCGACTCCCAGTTGCGGTCGACGATGCTCGCCAGCCAGAGGTCCATCTCCTCCTCCACGAAGTCCACGTCCTCGACGGGATCGTGTTCGCCCACCTCGACGGGTTCGCCCTCCTCGTTGGTGCCGCCGGAGGCGTCCACGACGTTGAGGATGGCGTCGGCGTTCGAGAGTTCGTCGAGAAACTGGTTGCCCAGTCCTCTGCCCTCGTGGGCACCGGGGACGAGGCCGGCCACGTCGAGCAGTTCGACGGGGACGTAGCGTTTGCCCGCCCGGCAGTGTTCGTCGCCACAGCGCTCGTCGCGGGTCAGGCAGGGACAGTCCGTCCGCACGTAGCTGACGCCGCGGTTGGCGTCGATCGTCGTGAAGGGGTAGTTGCCGACGTCGACGTCGGCCCTGGTCGCGGCCGTGTAGAACGTCGACTTGCCGGCGTTTGGTTTGCCGGCGAGAGCGACCGAAAGCATACCCCGAGATACCCGGGATGGGTGGAAGGGGCTTTCGGTTCCGGGGGTTGTGGCGGCGCTCGTTGGCTGTCACTGACTCGCCGCAAAAGGGTCGACTTATTCCGCGAGGCCGGCCTCGTGGCCGTTCTCGCGGTAGTCGTCGTCGGAGTCGACGGAGTCGGACCCGTCTTCGGGTGCAGTCACACGCTCTCCCTCCGAGTCCTCCGCAGTCACACGCTCTGTCTCCGCGTCGTCGTCCTCCTCGGGCACAGTCACACGCTCGTCGTCGGCCCCGTCGGCCGACTCTTCGTCCGCGTCGCCCGTTTTTTCGGCGTCGTCGTCCGCGGCCTCCTCGGCCGGGCCGTCGGTCGCCGATTCGTCCTCCGGCGCTCCAGTTCCGGAGTCCGACTGCAACATGGTCATCTCTCCGCGCGCACGGATAGATCCCTCGACGGTCGCGTCCTCGTGCAGTTGTACGTCGGTCGCGGAGATGTCGCCCCAGACGGTCACGTCCGGGCCGACGCTGACGGTGCCGTCCCGGGTCGTCACGTCGCCTTTGATCTCCGTGCCAGCGCCGACGTGCACGTCGGATTTGGCGCGGAGACTCCCGAAGACGACGGTGTCCTCGCCGACGGCCAGCCGCTCGGCGCGGATGTTGCCGTGCAGTCGGCAGTCGTCGCCGACGGTGGCCGGCGTCGAGACGCGCCAGGCGTCGTCGCTGACGCTTCCGTTCCGGGGGATCAGGACCGGGTCGCCCTCGACCCCGTCCTCGCTCAGCACTTCGGAGACGACCTCGTCGGCGGCCTCCTCCTCGCCGAGCCGGAGGAGATGCGAGAGGTACACGAAAAGGAAGACGATGGTCGGCATCGGATTGCGGATGACGATCCAGCCGTTGGCCTCGAAGCCCTCCTCGATGTCGACGTCGTCGCCGATGTCGAGGTCGCCCGAGACCATCAGTTGGCCGCCGACGTGGACGCGCTCGCCGATGTACGCGTTCTCGCCGACGAGGACGTTACCGGCCACGTCGCTCCACATATCGAGCCGACAGTCGCCTTCGGCCTCGATGTCGCCGCCAAAGTGGACGCGCTCGCCCGCGATGACGTTGTGCCCGCGGACGCCGAACTCGACGGTACTCTGGCCGCCGACGATCACGTCCCCGCCGGTGACGAGGTCGTGTTCCTCGACGGTGGTCCCGTCCGGGATCTGCAGTTCGTCCAGGAGATCCGAGCGCAGCGGCACACCCGCACAACTGTCGGGACCGATATTAAACTCGGGGGCAACGTCTGACGAACGTCTGACGCTGGGCGGATCGCCGTGCCGGGTGGCCCGATCCGTCGGTTGTGACACCGCGCAGTTTTTTACCGGCGACGGCGTACCGCCGCGGCATGACGGCGCTTTCCTTCGACGAACAGGGTGTCGACGTGGTGTACCAGGGCACCGAGTTCCGCCTGGAGAAGTCCCTCATCGAGAACGCCATCGGCAAGTCCTATCCCGACGTGACCGACCACGAGGTTCTGAAGATCGTCGCCGAGGACCCGGCGCTGTCGGGCGAGCCGCGCCGCATCGCCGAGATCCTGGCCTGAATCGAGTCGGTACAACTAAATTCCGCGCCCCGAATGTCTCCACCATGACCGACCTCGTCGAGAAGTTCGATCATCCGTCGTGGTTCACTATCGGTGGGACAGTCGCTGGCTACGCGCTCATCCTCGTGGCGATGTTCGTGGTGCTGTTCGTGGTGCCGTTCCTCATCTTCTCGGTACTGTAACGGCCGCGCCGCGCTGATTCGCCTTTTGATCACCTGCCAGTGGGCTCCCGATTTCGCTACTGGTTGCATCTCGATCGAGAGGATGCAATCATGGATCGTGACTCGTCAGGTGCCAGTCGACGGCCAGCCGTGTGATCAGTAGCCTCGAAAACCAGGGCGTCCTCGAAGGGTCGACTGGGAACAGTCGAAACAAGGAGTACCGGTCCTATGCGAACGTCTTCGAGACGTCCTCGGTCTCGTCGCTCTCCTTCTGGATCTTCTCCCAGGCTTCCTCGAAGTCCGTCATGCGGACCTCGGTGCGGTCGTCGCGGATGGCGAACATCCCGGCTTCGGTACAGATGGCTTTCACGTCCGCGCCGGAGGCCTCGCTGGCCATCTCGGCGAGTGCCGTCCAGTCCACGTCCTCGGAGACGTTCATGTCGCGGGTGTGGATCTGGAAGATCTGTTCGCGACCCTCGGCGTCGGGCTTGGGGACCTCGATGAGCCGGTCGAACCGGCCGGGGCGGAGGATGGCGCGGTCGAGCATATCGAAGCGGTTGGTGGCGGCGATGATCCGGATCTCACCACGGTCCTCGAAGCCGTCCATCTCCGAGAGCAGTTGCATCATCGTCCGCTGGACCTCGGCGTCGCCGGAGGTCTTGGAATCGGTCCGCTTGGCGGCGATGGCGTCGATCTCGTCGATGAAGACGACGGCAGGCTCCTCCTGACGGGCCAGCTCGAACAGGTCCCGGACGAGTTTCGCGCCCTCGCCGATGAACTTGTGGACGAGTTCGGAGCCGGCCATCTTGATGAATGTGGCGTCGGTCTGGTTGGCGACAGCCTTGGCCAGCATCGTCTTCCCCGTGCCCGGCGGGCCGTGGAGGAGGACACCACTCGGCGGGTCGATGCCCACGTCCTCGAACATTCCGGGGTTCTTCAGGGGCATCTCGACAGTCTCGCGGACTTCCTCCATCTGTTCTTCGATGCCGCCGATGTCCTGGTAGGTCACGTCGGGGCTCTTGTCGACCTGCATGACGCGGGCGCGAACGTCCGTCTCGTCGTCCAGGGACTTGACGATGGAGAGGGAGTTGTTGACCGCGACCCGGCTGTCGGGTTCGAGGTCCTCGCGCATCTCGTCGGTGACCTCGGTCAGGGCCTCCTGGTTGTTGCCGTGCTGTTTGATGATGACGCCCTCGTCGGTGAGTTCCTGCACCGTCGCGACGAACAGCGGGGACTGCTTGAGCTTCTTGTTCTCGTGGGTGAGCCGCTCGAGTTTCTGCTGGTACTTGTTGTTCTCGGCGTTGGCGTCCAGCAACTTGTCCCGCATCTCCTCGTTCTGGGACTCGAGGACTTCGAGCCGCTCCTGGAGGGCGTTGATCTTCTCCTGCTGAGAAGCGTCCTCGTCGTAGGGCAACTCGACGTCGTCCACGGTGTCAGTCATTGACACCGATTAGGGGATGTAGTAATAAGAGACTTCGGGTAGACACAAGCACCGAAGCAAGCCCGAAGCCCGGCGATTCCGGCCACGGGTGATTACTGATGAGAATAATTTAGAACAGGAAATATTATTAGCCTGTATGTGCAACTGACGGGTAACATGAGTGCCTCAGAGTCCGCGGGAACGGATGCCGACGCCGGGGGCTGGGACGCAGTGCGAGAGCTCCCGCCCAGTGCCAAACTGGTCGCGAAGACCCTGGAGTATAACGATACGTTGACCCAGAGTCAACTGGCCGAGGAGACGCTGTTGCCGCCCCGGACCGTTCGCTACGGGTTGAATCGACTCGAGGAGGTCGACGTCGTCGAGTCGCGGTTTTCCTTCTCGGACGCGCGCAAGCGTATCTACACGCTGACCATCGACGAGTCCCGCTAGTCGGACCGCGCGTCGAGCGCCACGGGCGTCCGTAACCGGGCGGTCGTCCGAACGTTCAAGTACCGGCACACGACCACTCCGTCGCGTGCCCGATACAGCCACCGTCAAGCGCGCCCTCTCGCGTCTCGCAGCGCAGTCAGCCGAGCCGCCGACCGATGGTGGGTGGTTCGGCGGCGACGACTACCGGACCGTCGTGACGGCCGCCGAGGACGCCGTCGAATCCGTCGCGACCGCCGTCGACTTCCTCGACGCCGACGGGCTCGACCGTCTCGACGACGCCATCGAGACGGCCGAGGAGGCAGGTGACCACGCGGCCGTCCGTCGTGGTCGGCGGGCCCGGAACGTCCTGACCGACTTCCGGCGGGCGGTTCGGTCCGACCAGTTTCACTCCGGTCGCGGAACCACTTTACGGGATGGTGTCCAAGAGGAGAGAAATGACACGGGTGATACATACGGGTGATACCCACCTCGGGTATCGGCAGTACCACCGGCCCGAGCGGCGCGAGGATTTCCTCGACGCTTTCCGCCGGGTCGCCGAGGACGCGGTCGAGGACGACGTGGACGCCCTCGTCCACGCCGGCGACCTCTTTCACGACCGCCGGCCGGACCTGCCCGATATCCTCGGCACGCTCTCCGTCCTGCGGGACCTCGATGCCGCCGGCGTGCCCTTCCTCGCCATCGTCGGCAACCACGAGACCAAACGCGACGCCCAGTGGCTCGACCTGTTCGAGTCGCTCGGGCTCGCGACGCGACTGGGCGACGAGCCGGTTACCGTCGGGGACACCGCGTTCTACGGGCTCGATTTCGTGCCGCGCTCCCAGCGTGACGACCTCGACTACGACTTCGAATCCCACGACGCCGCCCACAGCGCCCTCGTGGCCCACGGCCTGTTCGAGCCCTTCGAATACGCCGACTGGGACACCGAGCGACTCCTGCAGGAGTCCACTGTCGACTTCGACGCCGTCCTGCTCGGGGACAACCACAAACCCCAGAAAGCCCAGGTCGAAGACACCTGGATCACCTACTGCGGGTCGACCGAGCGGGCGAGCGCCGACGAGCGCGAGGATCGGGGGTACAACATCGTCGAGTTCGACGAGCAGGTGTCGATCAGGCGGCGCGGGCTCCCGACCCGCGAGTTCGTCTTCGTCGAGGTCGAACTCGGCGAGGGCGAGGGCGTCGAGCGGGTGCGGGAACGCGTCGGCCAGCACGACCTCGACGACGCGGTCGTCGTCGTCCACGTCGAGGGCGAGGGCGAGCCGGTCGCACCGGCCAGTATCGAGGAGTACGCCGACGAAGAAGGCGCGCTGGTCGCTCGCGTCACCGACCACCGCGAGGTCACCGACAGCGGCGAGATCGACGTGAACTTCGCGGACCCCGACGACGCCGTCGCGGAGCGCATCCGCGAGATGGGACTCAGCCAGGCGGCCCACGACATCGACGAGACCGTCCGGGCGAGCAAGACCGCCGACTCGAACGTCACCGACGAGGTGGAACGTCGCGTCCGGGAGATCCTCGACGAGGGCGACGCAGATGCGTTCCGCCCCGCCGAACTCGACAGCGCGGACGCTGAATCGGCCGAGGAACCGACGCCGGCCGACGACGCTACCGACTCCACGCCGGCCGAGGAACCGACGCCGACCGACGATGCTACCGACTCCACGCCGGCCGAGGAACCGACGAAGACCGACGGCGGTGACGCGGGCGAGGAGCAGTCGGCGGCTGCCGATGCTGCTTCCGACACCGACGTGAACGACCAACCCTCGCTGGGTGATTTCGAATGAGATTCGAGCGAGTCAGACTGGAGAATTTCAAGTGCTACGGGGACGCGGACCTGACGCTCGACAGCGGGGTGACGGTCATCCACGGCCTGAACGGCAGTGGAAAGTCCTCGTTGCTGGAGGCCTGTTTCTTCGCGCTGTACGGGGCCCGCGCCCTCGACGAGACCCTGGACGAGGTCGTGACCATCGGGGCGGAAGACGCCACGGTCGAGTTGTGGTTCTCCCACGGCGGCGGGTCCTACCACGTCGAGCGGCGGGTGCGCGTGACCGACGACCGGGCGACCACGGCCAAGTGCGTGCTGGAGACGCCCGAGGCGACCTACGAGGGCGCTCGCGCCGTTCGCGGGCACGTCGCGGAACTGCTCCGGATGGACCACGAAGCGTTCGTCAACTGCGCGTACGTCCGTCAGGGCGAGGTGAACAAACTCATCAACGCCTCCCCCGCCGACCGTCAGGACATGATCGACGACCTGCTCCAGCTCGGCAAGCTGGAGGACTACCGCGAACGGGCCAGCAACGCCCGACTCGGCGTCAAACACGTTCGGGACGGCAAGCGGGAACTGCTCGACGACATCGCGACCCAGATCGAACGGAAGGAAGACCAGGACCTCCACGGCCGGCTCAACGCGCTCCAGACCGAACGCAAGGAACTCGAAGCCGAGATCGAGCGGTTCGACGAGAACCGACAGGAGGCCGTCAAAACTCGCGACGAGGCCGAGGCGCTCCTCGAAGAACACGAGGAGAAACGCGAGCGGCTCCAGTCACTCAAAGCGGAGATCGAGGAGTTGACCGAGACCATCGAGGAGACCGAGCGCGAGCGCGAGCGCCTCGGCGACCGGATCGGCGAGCTGAAAACCGAGATCGAAGAGATCGAGGCCGAACGTGCCGACCTGCTCGCCGAGTCGGCCCTCGACGACCCCGACGAAGCGACGGTCAACGAGACGATCACGGACCTCGAATCCCGGGACGAGCAGTTGCGCGACGACATCGAGGACCACCGCGTCACAGCCAGCGAACACACGAGCGAGGCCGAATCGCTCCGCGAGAGCGCCGCGGATCTGGAGACGCGTGCGGCGGACAGGCGCCAGGAGGCCGAGGAGTTGGCGAGCGAACTCGCGGCGACGCGGGAGAAGCTCGCCGAGCGACGCGAGCGGATCGAGCGACTGGAAGCCGACATCGAGGCCAAACGCGAGGCCTTCGAGGGCGCGCCCGTCGAGACCGGCGAGGCCAGCGACCACTGGGACGAACTCGCGGACGAACTGAACGAGGCCCGCGAGCGGGAGACGGAACTGGAAACCGAACTGAAAAACGCTCAGGATACCCTCGAAGAGGCCGAAGCGCTGCTGGACCAGGGGAAGTGTCCCGAGTGTGGCCAGCCCGTCGAGGACTCCCCGCACGTCGAGTCCATCGACGAGCACCGCGAACGGATCGACGACCTGCAGGACGAACTCGTCTCGGTCCGACAGCGTCGCGAACGCCTCGAAGACGAGGTCGCCGAGGCCAGCGATCTGGTCGACCGCGAGAACGAACTCCAGACGCTCCGGAACGATCTGGACAACGTCGAACAGCTGGTCGAGGAACAGGAAGACGGACTGGACGAGACCGTCGAGAAGATCGAACGGCTCCGTGACGAAGCCGAGGACCTGGATGCCGAGGCCGAGCAAAAGCGCGAGAAAGCCGACGAGGCCGAGTCGGCGGCAGAAGCGGAACGCGAGGCCGTCGCCGAGTGTAACGAGAAACGCGGCGAGATCAGCGAGCGCCTCGACCGGCTGGAAGCGATCCGGGAGACGTTCGAGCGCGTCGGCGACTGCGAGGACGAGATCGAGCGCCTGCGCGAGCAACGGACCAACAAGGCCGAGTTGAACGACGAGCGACGTGACCGACTGGCGGACAAACGCGACCAGCGGGACGAACTCGACGCCGAGTTCGACGAGTCGGCGGTCGAGCAGGCCCGCGAAGAGAAAGAACGCGCCGTCGAGTACATCGAAAAGGTCGAGCCGAAACTCGACGAACTCCGGGCGGAACGGGACGACCTGATCGACGAGATCGGTGGCGTCAAAACCGAAATCGAGGCGCTGGAGGACCTGCGGGACCGGTACGACGACCTCGAAGCCACGGTCGAACGGCTGGACTCGCTGTACGGCGAGACCGAGCGTCTGCAGGAGATGTACGGGCAGCTACGCGCCGAGTTGCGACAACGAAACGTCGAGAGCCTCGAACGGATGCTCAACGAGACGTTCGACCTGATCTACGGCAACGATTCCTACTCCCGGATCGAACTCGACGGGGAGTACGAACTCACGGTCTACCAGAAAGACGGCCAGCCCCTCGACCCCGAACAGCTGTCCGGCGGGGAGCGGGCGCTGTTCAACCTCAGTCTACGCTGTGCGATCTACCAGCTGTTGGCCGAGGGGATCGAGGGTGCCGCCCCGATGCCGCCGCTGATCCTCGACGAACCAACCGTGTTCCTCGATTCGGGTCACGTCTCACGGCTCGTCGACCTGATCAGGCATATGCACGACCTCGGCGTCGAACAGATTCTCGTCGTCAGCCACGACGAGAAACTGTTCGGCGCGGCCGACGATCTGGTGACGGTCTCGAAAGACGCCACGACGAACCGGTCGACGGTGACACGGAAAGACCCCGACGAGGCGACGCGGGAGGTCCTCGCCGACGCCGCGACGGACTAACCCCCGGCTTCGCTCGCCCCGTCCCCGGACTCGGTTGGCTCGTCCCGGAGGTGAGCCAGCCCCTCGCCCGCCGTCTCGGTGAGTCGATAGCCCCGCTCGCCGGCGACGGTCGCCTCCTCGACCAGCCCGGCGGCGCGGAACTCCCCGAGCAGACCGTGGAGATCGCTCTCACAGAGGTCGTAGCCACCCATCAGATCGCGGACCGCGACCGCGCCGCGCCGGTCGAGTTCGAAGAGCAGGCCGAGTGCCCGGTCGTCGCGAACCGCGCCGAGGATCGTCCGCGCCGCGTCCGGAACGGTGCGGGCGGCGGTTTCGAGGGGGGATTCGTCGACGAACTCCAGATCGTCGTTCGGGATGTACCGCTCCTCGCCGGTTTCGGGGTCGCGGACGCGACTCGAATCGTCGGACTGTTTGACCAGCAGCAGTCGCGTGCCGGAGCCGTCGTGGACGGTACGCATTGCCCGGGGGTAAGACTCGGGGGCTGGTAACCGTTCTGGACCTGCTCGGTCGCCGCCGATCGTCAGTCGTCGTCGACGAACGCCGCTTTGGCGCGCTGGTAGCGCACGTAGCCGTAGAAGAAGACGGCGACACCCATGAAAAACACCGCCCCGCCGTTGACCCACTCGCCCCGGAAGACGGCGAGCATCGGGCCGAGCGCGACCGCGAAAAGCGCGAGGTTGAAGATCGCGACGAGTTTCCAGAACGACCCGGCCAGTCCCTCAGGCACGTCGGCGGCGTCGGGGTCCGGTGGCTCCGGGATGTCGACCGCCGGCACGTCGGGCCCCAGATCCGGGTCCGGATCCGGCTCCGGGTCGGGTTCGAGATGCTCGGAACTCCCCGGATCGTCCGGTTCGTGAGGCCAGCGCTGGTCGTCGTCGCTCACTGTTCCGTCGTCGGATAGCCGCCGAGAAAAGGGTTCCGTGACTGTCCTATACCGCGTCGTCCAGCGTCGTCGCCGCACTCGACTGGACCCACGCCAGCGGGTTCTGGGCGTCGTAGAGGACCACTCCATCGTCGGTCTCGTAGGCCTCGATTGTCTCGACTTCGGGGCCGTCCGGTCCCGTTTCGGCACTGTCCAACTCCGACCGACTTCCGTTTGCGCGGTCCGTCATGTCGCTTCGAAATGTGGTATGACGTGTCATGCCATATACCTTGTGTTCCCGTCGCGGCTCGAAACGCAGGGACCGTCGGGATTTTAGTCGGGGGTCTCGAACGGGTGGACAGTATGGACGAGACCGGGGACGGAACACAGACAGGTCTCTCTGCGTTCGAGGACGGAACGGGGAGTGATGCGGGCGAGGACGAGGGCCGGGACGCGGCCGCGGAAGCCGCGGCCGTCGCCGGCAACGGCGGCGACGCCTTCGAGATCGTCGACCTCGACGACATCCGCTATCCCGACGCCGACGAGTACGTGACGTTCGCGGTCACGCAGATCGACTACACCGTCGAGGGCCGGGGCGACGACGAGTTCCCAGTGGTCCACCTCTTCGGCCGCACCCCCGAAGCCGAGAAACAGGTCCACGTCGAAGTCTACGAGTTCAGGCCCTACTTCTACGCGCCGACCGATTCGCTCACCGACGCGGACCTCCAGCGCGACCGGATCACCGACTGGGAGGAGACAGACGAGGACGGCGAACCCTACGAATCCATCCGCGGCGAGCGCCTGACCAAGATCTTCGGCCAGACTCCCCGTGACGTGGGCCAGATGCGCGACGAGTTCGACCACTACGAGGCCGACATCCTCTTTCCCAACCGCCTGTTGATCGACAAGGACATCACCAGCGGCGTGCGCGTGCCCGTCCGTCGCGAGGCCGCGGACGAGCCCATCCGGGTCCCCCACGACGAGATCGAGGCCGTCGACGCCAGCGCCGAGCCCCGCGTCAACGTCTTCGACATCGAAGTCGACGACCGCCACGGCTTCCCCGAGGATGGCGAGGAAACCATCGTCTGTCTCACCTCCCACGACTCCTACGACGACCAGTACATCACGTGGCTGCTCGACGCCGACGAGGGCATCGACCCGCCCGAAGCCCTCGCGGAGTACGACCCCATCGAGGACGACTTCGAGGCCGACGTGCGTGTCTTCGAGGAGGAAGAGGCGATGCTGGAAGCGTTCGTGGACTACGTCGTCCAAGACACCGATCCAGATCTCGTCACTGGCTGGAACTGTCTTCCGGCTGACAGCGAGGTTTCGATGGCTGACGGGACAGTCCGAGAGATACAGGACGTTCAGGTTGGCGACGAAGTGGTTGGCAACGATCAACAGCAGACCGCAGTGGCAGAAGTGACGAACAAGTGGGAAAGCGAGAAAGAGGTTCTCGAGTTCGACCTCGCCGACGGAACGTCGCTCCGTTCGTCTGGCGACCACCGGATCATGATCGGTGACGACGAACGGGTCGACTGGAAGCGAGGTAACGACGTGGAACCGGGGGACTACGTTCTCAAGCCTCGGAAACTGAATATCGATTCTCCAACCATTCCGGCCTTGTCGGAACTCGTCCCGCCCGAGAACCAGCGTTTCATCGATAAAACACAAGTAAAAGAATTCAAGTCTGCACTCCCGAACGGAGCGGTCACCGAACTCGCCGACGAGTTCGAAGTGACGAAAGAGACACTGTATCATCCGAAAACTGACGTTTGGACTCCCGAACGTTGTCGGACCGCAGCGGACACATACGAAGTTCCACTGCCGGATGGTGGTCGTGAATATCGGCGTAACGGTATCGAACTGGACCGCGAGATCTCCGAAACCGAAGTCTACCTTGCCGGACTCGTCCTCACGGACGGGACGATGTCGACTGATGACGGGATTCGGTTCTACAACACCCGCGAGGAGTTGCACGAGCAGTTCCCCGGTGATAACGCCCTCCAACCCGACGGAAAGGGTTGTTACAAACAGGACGTTCTCGACTGGGCGAGGCTGCACGTGTTCAACGGGCTTGGAATACCCCTGGGTGACAAGAACGAACGCGACGTCGACCTCTCGCAGGTGTACGAACTCCCCGAGGAGTACGTTGCTCGATTCCTCGCCGGCGTCATCGACGGGGACGGGAGTGTCTCGTCGTCCGTAGTCGTTGCCGCGGAAAACCGTTCGATCGGAGAGTGGTACACCAAACTGTTCCGCCGTCTGGGGATATACGCGCAGCAGCGCGAAAACATCGTTCGTGTCCCAGACGCGGAGCGTGACCTGAACCGGGTGCAGCGGACGATTCTTCCCCATATGAATCATCCCGAAAAGGTCGAGGCGATCGAGGCGCTCGAAGGCGGGAAGAGCGGTCAGAGCGAGAACATTCCCTATGCGTTGTTCGAGGCTGAGACGGGTAGCCACGAGAAGCGCATCGGTCGAGATAAACATCGACGAGGTATCAACCTGAAACGCCACGAGACCACCAGCGAACAGTGGGAGGAATACGTATTCGTAGCTGTAGAAGACGTGACTGTCACAGGGACCGAAACAACGTACGACATCGAAACGACGACGCACAATTTCGTCGCGGATAACTGTCTCGTCCACAACTGCGACGATTTCGACGTTCCCTACCTCCTCGATCGCCTCGAAGAACTCCAGGGCCCCCACCACGACTACGACCTCTCGATCGAACGACTCTCTCGCGTGAACGAGGTCTGGCGCAACAACTGGCAGGGACCGAACATCAAGGGCCGGGTCGTCTTCGACCTCCTGTATGCCTATCAGCGCACGAAGTTCACCGAACTCGACTCCTACCGGCTGGACGCGGTCGGCGAGCAGGAACTGGGCGTGGGCAAGGAACGCTATCCGGGCGATATCGGCGATCTCTGGGAGGACGACCCCGAGCGCCTGCTGGAGTACAACCTCCGGGACGTGGAACTCTGCGTGGAACTGAACGAGCAACAGGAGATCATCCCCTTCTGGCAGGAAGTCGCCTCCTTCGTCGGCTGTAAACTCGAAGACGCCACGACGCCCGGCGACGCCGTCGATATGTACGTCCTCCACAAGCTCCACGGCAACTTCGCGCTCCCCTCGAAGGGCCAACACGACGCCGAAGACTACGAGGGCGGCGCGGTCTTCGACCCGATCACCGGCGTCCGGGAGATGGTGACGGTGCTGGACCTGAAGAGCCTCTATCCGATGTGCATGGTCACCATCAACGCCAGCCCCGAGACCAAGGTCGACCCCGATGCCTACGAGGGCGATACCTTCCGCGCCCCGAACGGCCAGCACTTCCGGAAGGAACCCGACGGGGTCATCCGGGAGATGGTCGACGAACTGCTGACCGAACGCGAGGAGAAGAAATCCCTGCGGAACGACCACGATCCCGACTCCAGCGAGTACGAGCAGTTCGACCGTCAGCAGGCGGCTGTCAAGGTGATTATGAACTGTTTCACACCGGATACCGACGTGCTGACGCCCGATGGCGTTCGCAATATCCGGGACCTCGACGTCGGCGACGAGGTGTACTCGCTGGACCCCGAGACGGTGGAAATGGAGGTCAAACCGGTCGTCGAGACACACGCCTATCCCGACTACCGCGGTGAACTGGTCGACATCGAGACGAGCAAGATCGACTTCAGTGTGACCCCGAATCACCGGATGCTCGTCCGGAAGAACGAGACGAACGGGATCACCGACGACGAGTACGGGTTCGTCGAAGCCGGCGAACTGGACGACGCGACGAACTACGAACTCCCCCACGACTGGGACGGTCCGGATGGTGAGGAACTGGCAACGGTCGACCTGACAGAACTACTCGACGGTGACTACGAAGTGTGGACGAACAATGACGTTCATGGGCACACCCTCGCGGCGGAGGTGGGCTGGTACCCCGACAAGATCGTTCGGCAGGAGATTGACGACACCGGGTACGTGTTCTCCGCGGACGAGTTCGAGGAACACCGCGAGTACCTCGACGAAGCCTGTTCGGAGTTCTACGTCCACAGTGAGCGCGACCGGAAGTGGATCCCGCGGTTCTACGACGGCGACGACTTCCTCGAACTGCTCGCTTGGTACATCACCGAGGGCAACGTCTACACCTCGGCAGACAAACAGTTCGGTCAGAACTTTCGCGGTAGCTCTACGACGGTCAATATCGCACAGGATGCACTTCCCGACGGCGGTCAGGGTGACCACGCTACCATCGGTGACCTCCTCGACCGGATGGAGTTCGACCCGTACGTCGACGAAAAAGGGTACCAGTTCACGTCCCGACTGCTCGGCGAGTGGTTCGAATCGACGGCCGGGGCTGACAGTTTCGAGAAGCGAATTCCGGAGTTCGTTTTCGAGACCAGCCAACGCCAGAAACGCCTGTTCCTCGACACGCTCATCGCTGGTGACGGGGACTGGCAGACCAACTCCTGGCGGTACAGCACCGCGAGCGAGCGACTCCGCGACGACGTGCTTCGGCTCTGTGCACATCTTGGACTCACTACCAATTATAACGAGGACAGCGGCGCGTACCGAATCTACGTCACCGAAGACAGCAAGAATACGCTCCGTATGCATCGTAGCGCCGACCGTTCCACGGCCGACGACGGCGTGTACTGCGTCACGGTCGAAGACAATAACACCCTCATGGCCGGCCGGAACGGTAAATTCCAGTTCGTCGGGCAGTCACTCTACGGCGTCCTGGGGTGGGATCGATTCCGACTGTACGACAAGGAGATGGGTGCGGCGGTGACGGCGACTGGCCGAGATGTCATCGAGTACACCGACGAGGTCGTCGAAGAACAGGGATACAAGGCCGTATACGGAGATACGGACTCCGTCATGCTTGAACTCGGGAGCGTCGGCCCGGACGACGTCGAAGGCGAGGTCGTGGTCACCGACGAAATGCGCGAGAAACACCCAGAGATGGACGATGAAGAACTCCTGACCATCGCCGCGACGATCCAGAAGGGATTCGAACTCGAAGAAGTAATCAACGAATCCTACGACGACTTCGCACTCGAACAGCTCAACGCGGAGTTCCATCGGTTCGAAATCGAGTTCGAGAAGCTCTACCGCCGCTTCTTCCAGGCGGGCAAGAAGAAACGCTACGCCGGGCACATCGTCTGGAAAGAGGGCAAAGACGTCGACGATATCGACATCACGGGCTTCGAGTACCAGCGTAGCGACATCGCGCCGATCACCAAGGAGGTCCAGAAGGAAGTGATCGACCGCATCGTGACGGGGGCCGACGTGGAAGACATCAAAGACTACGTCCACGACGTGATCCAGGAGTTCGAGAACGAGGAGGCCAGCCTGGACGAGATCGCCATCCCGGGGGGCATCGGGAAGAAACTGGACAACTACGACACCGACACCGCGCAGGTCCGGGGGGCGAAGTACGCCAATCTCCTGCTGGGGACGAACTTCTCCTCGGGGTCGAAACCGAAACGACTCTACCTCGACAGGGTTCACTCGGACTTCTGGGACAAGGTCGAGGCCGAACACGGGCTTGACCCCTCGACGGACCCGCTGTACGGCGAGTTCCGGCGCGACCCGGACGTGATCTGTTTCGAGTACGAGGATCAGGTCCCCGAGGAGTTCGAGGTCGACTGGGAGAAGATGCTCGACAAGACGCTCAAAGGCCCGATAGAGCGGATTCTGGAGGCGCTGGACATCACCTGGGACGAGGTCAAAAGCGGGCAGGAACAGACCGGGCTCGGGAACTTCATGTAGCGTCGGGGACCGACTCGACCCCGACATCGGTGTCGGGGGCGTCGGTGACGCCGGTGAACTCGAACCGTGCACCGGAAGACGCACACCGTTCGTCTTCCGAGCCCCCGCTCGTCTCACTCGCGGGGACGCCCCCCGTCTCGGAATCGGTGACCGTCGTCTCCCAGCCGTGGGCGTCGGCGATGGTCTCGACGATGTTGAGTCCGAACCCGGTTCCGGTGTCGCTGGTCGTGAACCCCTTCTCGAAGACTGCGTCACGTTGGTCGGCGGGGATGCCGGGACCGTCGTCGGCGACGAAAAAGCCGCCGTCGGTATCGCCGACGGTGACCGTCACGTCCGGGCCGCCGTGTTCCACGGCGTTACGAAAGAGATTCTCGAACAGCTGGGTGAGCTGTGAGTCGTCGCCAGAGACGGTTCGGTCCGTGACGATTTCGAGGGTCGCCGACCCCGTGTCGACGTTCTCCCACGCGGACCGACAGATCCGGTCGAGCGACACTGGCTCGCGGTTCAGGACCGTCTGTCCCTGTCGGGCCAGTGCGAGCGCGTCCGAGATGAGTTCGTCCATTCGGTCGTGGGCCTCGGCGATTTTCTCCATGTGGACGCTGTCGTACTCGTCGCGGGCGAGTTCGAGTCGTCCGTCCGCGACCGAGAGTGGGTTGCGGAGGTCGTGGGAGAGGATGCTGGCGAACTCCTCCAACCGCTCGTTCTGTTCTTCGAGGCGCTCTTTCTGATCGCGGAGCTGTCGGCGTGCCTCGATCTGTGCGGTCACGTCCTGAAAGAGGACGACCGAACCGGTGTCCGGTGCCGTCCCGTCGTCGCCGGGGCCCAGAGCCGACGTTTCGACGTTGTAGTATCGCTCGTCGCCGTCTTCCTCCCGGGTGATGGTGTCGAATCCCTCACCGCCGTCGAAGGCGGTCGCGATCTCCGGGAACGTCGCTTCGAGGAAGTCCCGGTCACAGCCGAGGAGTCGTTCGGGTTCCATCCCGAGCAACTCCGCGGCGCGGTCGTTGACGTCGACCACCGCGTCGCCACGGTCCAACACGAGGTAGCCGGTATCCATCTCTTCGACGACCGAGGACCGGGCGACGGGGATGAGACGGAGGATCCGGTAGCGAAAGACCATCAACACGCCGATCGGGAGGGCGGCGGCGAAGCCGATGCTCGTGTAGTTGAACGTGGTCAGACCGGCGAGATAGGCCACGTTGAGGAACCACGGGATGGTGAGTGCGCCGACGATGGACCGAACCTGTCCACGGTAGTGGCGGTTGGTCGTCTCGTAGGTGAGAAACATGAACGCGGCTCCGGCGACGAAGCAGTAGGCCAGGCCGTGGTGGAGGTAAAACAGTGGTCCCCAGGTCACGTCGGCGACCATCACGCCGTTGCGGGTGACGGTGGTCGCCGACTCGATCGTCCACGAGCCGAAATTCGTCACTTCGAGGCCGGTCGAGACCAATACCGGGAACGTGACGAGGCCGAGCCGGCTCGGTTCCAGCCACTCGGTCCGTTCCGTGTAGTCGGCGGCGAAGACGAACAGCGAAACCACGACGACGGTCCCCATCAGGTAGTAGCCGGGATAGAGCGCGCGTTTCGCCTCGATACCGGTGACTGCGAGTCGGGCCGCGTCGCTGAGACACCACAGCGACACCGCGACGATCAACACGAGAGGCGGGACTGGCGACAGGCGGGGATTCTCGAAGTTCCGGACGATCACGAAAATCGTCGGAATTGCGACGAGAAGCGGGAAGACGAGGACCAACAGGAGCCAGCTGAACTGCAACATTCCCATCAGAACTATTCAGCTACGGGGCATGAATGTTGTGGGCATTTCACGCATTCATCGGCGAAAACAGGCCCCGGCCGTCGGATTCGATGGTCGTCGTGTCTGCCGTGGCCGGCCGCAGTAACAGCCCGGTACGGGGTGGTCGCTGTCGCAGTCAGCGGATTCGGGTTTCCAGAATACGAAATCAAATTTTCCATTGACGAAATCCTACCTGGGTGAATGCGAAAGTATTATGAACGTCTCGCACCCAGTTTGGGACGACTTAGGTGTCCCTAAACAATGGCAACACTCGAAATATCCAACCTACACGCTGAAGTTGCCGAGGAGGGCGGTGAGCAGATCCTGCGCGGGGTCGATCTGGAGGTCGAATCCGGTGAGATCCACGCGCTGATGGGTCCCAACGGGAGCGGGAAATCGACGACCGCGAAGATCATCGCCGGCCACCCGGCGTACGAAGTGACCGAGGGCGAAGTCCTGTTGCACCTCGAAGACGAGGAGTTCGAGGACCTCGACGAGGACGTTCCCGAAGACCTCCGGACGTGGAATCTTCTGGACCTGGAGCCAAACGAGCGCGCGGCGCTCGGTATCTTCCTGGGCTTTCAGTACCCCGCCGAGATCGAGGGCGTCACGATGGTCAACTTCCTGCGGACGGCCCTGAACGCCAAACTCGAAGAGCGCGAAGAACTGTTCGAGGAGGACGACGAGGAGGAAGCCGAGGCCGAGGGTGGTGACACCAAGGAAGACGCGGCCGGCTACGACACCTCGCCGATGGAAGGCGACCCCGAAGAGGGTGACATCGGTGTCGCCGAGTTCCAGGAGATCCTGCAGGAGAAGATGGAGCTGCTGGACATGGACGAGAGCTTCGCCCAGCGGTACCTCAACGCCGGCTTCTCCGGCGGGGAGAAAAAACAGAACGAGGTCCTCCAGGCTGCGATCCTGGAACCCTCGATCGCCGTGCTCGACGAGATCGACTCCGGGCTCGACATCGACCGCCTGCAGGACGTCTCGAACGGAATCAACGCGTTGCGCGACGAGGAGGGTGCAGGTGTCCTCCAGATCACCCACTACCAGCGGATCCTCGACTACGTCGAACCGGACCACGTTCACGTGATGATCGACGGCCGGATCGCCAAGTCCGGCGACGCCTCGCTGGCGGAAGAACTCGAAGACAAGGGGTACGACTGGGTGCGCGAAGAAGTCGCGGAGGCCGCGTAACCGTTCAGAGCTAGCACAGGCTAATATGTTTAGAGAAACAAACCACATACACCAACAATGAGTTCAGATCAAGACCATCTCAAGGAGACCGACACCGAGAAGCGCTTCGAGTTCAAGAAGGAGGAGAACTCGGCCTTCGAGGCCGAGAAGGGTCTCGACGAGGAGACCATTCGGGTCATCAGCGAGGACAAGGACGAACCGCAGTGGATGCTCGACCGGCGGCTCCGCGCACTCGAGCAGTTCAAGCAGATGCCGATGCCCGACGACTGGCCGGGCGCACCCGACCTGAGCGAGGTCGACGTCGACGAGATCGTCCCGTACATCCGCCCGGACATCGAGACACGCGGCGGCGCCGAAAACTGGGAGGACCTCCCCGACGAGATTCAGGACACCTTCGACAAACTGGGCATTCCGGAAGCCGAGAAAAACGCCCTTTCGGGCGTGGGCGCCCAGTACGAGTCCGAAATCGTCTATCAGAACATGCAGGAGCGCTGGGAGGAGAAAGGCGTCATCTTCTGTGACATGGACAAGGCCGTCCAGGAGCACGAAGAGATCCTCAAAGAGTACTTCATGACCAAGGCCGTGCCCCCGAGCGACAACAAGTTCGCGGCGCTGCACGGCGCTATCTGGTCGGGCGGATCCTTCGTCTACGTCCCCGAGGACACCACGGTCGACATGCCTGTTCAGGCGTACTTCCGGATGAACTCCGACGGGATGGGGCAGTTCGAGCACACGCTCATCATCGCCGAGGAGAACTCCGAAGTCCACTACATCGAGGGCTGTTCCGCGCCGAAGTACTCCGCGTTCAACCTCCACAGCGGCGGCGTCGAGGTGTTCGTCAAGGAGAACGCCCACGTCCAGTACTCGACGGTGCAGAACTGGTCGAAGAACACCTACAACCTCAACACCAAACGCGCCATCACCGAGGCCGACGGGACGATGGAGTGGGTGTCCGGTTCGATGGGGTCGAAAGCGACGATGCTGTACCCCTCGACCATTCTGAAGGGGCCGGGCGCGACGGACAACCACATCACGATCGCGATGGCCGGCGAAGGCCAGAACATCGACACCGGTGCGAAGGTCTACCACAACGCGCCGGACACGAAGTCGACCATCGAGTCCAAGTCCATCAGCAAGGACGGCGGCCGCACCAACTATCGCGGCCTGGTCCACATGGCCGACGGCGCGGAGAACGCCAGTACGAGCGTCGAGTGTGACGCGCTGATGTTCGACAACGAGTCCACGTCGGACACGATGCCGTACATGGAGATCCAGGAGAACAAGGTCGACGTGGCCCACGAAGCCACCGTCGGGAAGATCGGCGACGAGGACGTCTTCTACCTGGAGACGCGTGGGCTGGACGACGACGACGCAAAGCAGATGATCGTCGCCGGCTTCATCGAGCCGATCACCGAAGAACTGCCCATCGAGTACGCGGTCGAGCTCAACCGCCTCATCGAACTCGAGATGGAGGGCTCGCTCGGATAGTGAACAGGCTCGGCAGATACAATTACAGAGATAGATCAATGGCTATCGATCCGAAATTC
>NZ_FOCX01000034.1 GCF_900110215.1 Halorientalis persicus
GAGCGCTTCGCTAGAGCGCTCGACGCGCCTTCGATCACGCTGTCTGGACCGGTCGAAATTGACGAAGTATACGTCTCTGCTGGCCTCAAAGGCCGCGAGCGCGACCAGGAGTCGCGCTCGCGTGGCCTGTCCACGCGTGGCCGAGGATCGTACGACGGCGACAAACCGCCGGTGTTTACGCTGGCCGATCGTGGTTCGGGCGACCGGTACGTCGTACCAGCGAAATCCGCCGATGAATCGACGATTCGACTCCTGCTTGCGGACCACAACAAGGAGTCGCTGACCGTCTATACGGACGGATTTCGGGCCTACGATCCGCTCAAAGAAGACGACGCTTTCACCCGCAAATACGTCGTCCACAGTGACGGAGAATACGCTGACGGCGACATCCACGTCAACACCTGCGAGAGCCACGCGTCGCTGACGCGACGGTGGCTCTCGCCCCACCGAGGAGTGTCAAAAGACAAGCTAACGCCGTATCTCAAAGCCTTTCAGCTCCGCCGCGAACTCTACAGAAAACCAGGTGACGACGCGCTCAAACATGCTATCGACGCCGCCCTCTGAAAATCAACAACGTGCTTCACAAGAGCGTTCGAAATTATGTGCATTACGTCCCAATTTGTTATCGAATCCCTTCATATAATCTAGTTGTGATATCAAATGGTTGTATAAATCTGGGGCATCAGGTAACAAACTATCAGGTTGAGGCATACCAGACATATTCAAAGGTCGTTCGCAACTCGATAGTCCTCAAATGGCCCCTCCCGCGAGTGGTGGATATGACTGCAGCCCAAATGAACCGGGTTCGTAGCATCTTCGCCATTCTTTCCAGCGGCTAAGATGTCAGGTAGTTCCCCACCACAAACCCGGCATTTCGGCACTTCAGTCTCTCCTAAAACGTTTTCACCGACTGTTTTGAGTTCGCCGAAATCGATTTCTTTCTCCTGAGATATAGTGACAACGGCGTCAATCACGCTTGAGGACCACCAAAGCCGCGACTTTCGGTGTGAGAATATTCCTCCATAAATGGCCTTGCCGTGCTTCGTGTCGTTGAGATCTTCTGCATAGTCGCCGAGGATCTCTTCTTTGAGCCCAATCTTTGTCGCTGTCCAAGCGTCATTCCACAATGGACCAGGCGTATCTAGGAATCGAGTTCGGACCCAATCCACGAACTCAACAACACTTCCGCCGTCAGATTGCGGGTCCGGGCGTAGCCCATTTACGTACTCTCTCGGAATCGCGCTCTCCAAGTCCGCAATGGTGTCTTCTGGAGGGGATAAGGTTTCAATCAGATCACGCAAACCCTCTCCCCGAACAGACCGGACAGATTCGTAAGCTTCCAAATCTGCCTTCAGATCTTCTGCTCCGTTTTTTGTATGTAAATCACTGAAAGGATACGTTGCCTCAAATTCTTCTTTATTCCCAACTGTATCAGAACTGAATCCGTAGACAGGAATGTCAGTGAGCTCTTCGCGGACTTTGCCCGCCATTGTGAGGCCTTTCCCAAAGAAACCACCATCTTCGTTCAGCTTCCAGTCAATGAGAACTAGGTCAATTCCTGCCAAATCTTCGCCGTTGTCTAACCGATCAATCGCATCTTCTGGCTCATTAAATTCCGTGGAGAGTTCTTCTACGTGCTCCTCAATCCTGTCAGCACCGTTTGCTTTCCGGTCAGGCGAATCGTCAATCCACCAAATCGTGTATTCACTCATTTAGCGCCACCTCTACACAAGTCGTCCAGTCGTCTTCTTCCACGAATTGAGCATCTCCATCGTACTTCTCTGCAATATTTCGAACGATACTCAACCCCAACCCAGTTCCTCGACCCAGCTGCTCGGATAGTTGCTCCGGCATTTGTTTCGATAAGTCGTCGTAGATGTTGTCTGCAGGGTCGGATATCAACGGCTCAAAGGCGTCTTCCTGTGCATCTTCTGGGATACCAACGCCATTGTCACAGACTCTGATTCGAACTCCATCCGATGTCTTCTCTCCCTCTACGTGGATTCTATTTTCGTCTTCCGTAGATGTTCCAACTGCCTTGATACTATTAGTAACTAAATTAATTAATACTGAATAGAGCTCTGACTTATACATCGGTGGGGTATACAAGAGATCGGGCACATCTGTCGAGAATTCAACGCTGTAATAATCCGCGATATACTCTGTCGCTTCCAGAACGTCGTTTACGATTTTCTCGACTTGCTGCTCTTCGGCATTCTTTCGATCACCAGTTTCCATGAAAATACCAAAGAGTTCCATCTGGCTCTCGAACCTGTCCTCCATTGTTCGCAGATCTTCGATAACATCCTCAAAGCGGGATTGATGCTCTTTGGGAAGATCATCAATGACTGCCTCAATTCGGGATGCACTACTCCCGAGGTCGTTGACCATAGATCTGAGCTCATGGGAGAAGGAGAACACAATTTGATTAACAGAGAAGGCAGATCTGAAGAAATCGATTTCTTGCTCTTTCTGGTCGATGGTATTTTTGATTACCTTTGTGGCAGTATCAACTGCTTCATCAGAGACTTGCCTCTCCTCTTCGGGCACTGATTCTGTCGCGGTATTTGCTACTCCTTCCAGCAAGTCTATAGCACTATCAACCGGCTCACTGTCTTTCTCTTCTTCTTCCTGATCTTGGATACCTCCTTTGAACTGGTCAAGGCCTGTATTTTCTGAATCAGTGGAGTCTGTTCCCCCCGTCTCGCTGAGGAATTCCTCGGTTTTTTCTTCTAACTCTTTCTTTGATTTTTGTGATTTGTAGTGGCTCCACTGGAGAGTCATCCACTGGAGGCTTAGCCGAACAATTTCACGGAGATCATCAATTAGTTCGTTTTCTTGGAACTCTTCTCGGTTAGCAGCCATTCTCAAATCAGCATCAGAACTAATCATCACGCGTCCGACAAGGTTCCGATTATTTGGTCCCGACAGAAGGACTCTATTGAAATCTTGGTGTAACTCTAAGTCCCTTTGAATACCCTCAAATCGTTCGTCTGGAGAGCGTGTATTGTGAGTGGTCCGTTTTCGGTCAATCCCAAGCCAGTCGTCATCAGGCCCACCATAGGAGAATACTCTGAAACCACCTTTGTAGACTCGAACCCCACTTTGATTCTCAGAAATCTCTTTGGCCTGCTTCAAGCTGAGCGTTTGAGCGTCCCGGAAATGCTCTTTATTATCAAGTGGTATGTATGATATTTTGAAGGAGGTTCCTCCGAGCCCCTCTGTTTCGTACGAGAATGAATACGAACGCTCACCGATGAGTTTAGCTTCGAGTTCTAACGAAACTGTTCCGTCCTCAGTAATCTCGCCTTCCAAGCACCCCCATCCTGCATCGTGTACTTGCTTGGATAGGGAACCGTCCCCCATATCGAATTCTGGCGCACGGAATTTTATGTCGAAACCAGGATCAGGAACTTCTCCCTCAGGACGATCCTGTGCTTGAACAACTGCCAAGTCGGATACGTTTCTACGGAGGGTATTGAACTCTCGTTCTGTCCAAGATTCTTGTAGGTTCTTAAGCCGGAGTTCTGTTTTTGTAGAGATTCCCGGCTCTTCCTCCTCGGTTACATTTTCTACTTTTACAGGGAACGAAACCTCCTCGATTTCCTGGTCTGCTTCGTAGTCACGCCAGTCGATATTCAAAGACGTTCGTTGATAGACGCCGTCATCAATTTTGGCGACAGTCGTGATGTCGAGAATATGCGCGAGACGCCGGCAAGCAAACCTACCAATACCTTTGTCTCCAGCTTTCTCACGCCCGAATTTCTCTGATATCGGATTCCGCCGTTTGTTCGTTGTAGCAATTCGCATGAAGTCGTCTCTAACCTCCTCCAGCGTCATCCCTGTTCCATCGTCGATGACAGCGATTTCGCTATCAGAGGTGTCGTCAGCCTTTGCATTCTTGAACTCGAGAACCACTTCAGTGGCGTCTGCGTCGTAGGCGTTCTTGATTAATTCTCCAACTGCGACGTGGTTTCGGGTGACTAGATTTTCACCTAGCTCCTCGAGGAGCCGACTGTCGATTGTGAAGACGACTTCCTCTCCAGATGAGTCGGCCATTGATTAGTCATACAGGAGGTAAGGTTAAAAGTACCCGGGAGTTGCATATCCGGTACCGTGAGTACGGGACCAAAGTCGGTGGAGTTGCCGAATGGCGATCGAGTCCCATACTCCGTCCAACGCCGGGAAGTCGACAATCCCCGATTAACCCTGAACCCTGATGGAACGTTAGCTGTCGTCGTTCCACCAAATACACGAGGCGATAGAATAGTCGCGTCTGAACGTGATTGGATTGAATCCCAATATGAGTCCCAGCAGTCCCAACTCGCCTCACTACTGCAGAGGTACGACGACTTGCTCGGCAGCTTCACGCTGTGGGGCAGGTCGTACGACCTCCAAGTGAAGACCGGAAATTATGAGATCTCTGTCGACGGTAGCGAGATTTCTATTGTGACACCAGAGAAGGAATCATATCTTCGTTATCTTCAGCGAAAGCTTCGAGATGCTCTCAAGACGGCTGTTCGAACTCTAGCAGCGAAGTTTTGCTCCGAAGTGGGAAGAAGTTACGAGACGCTCACTGTGCGGTCACAGCGGACGAAATGGGCGAGCTGTTCGAGTGGCGATACACTCAATTTCAATCTTCGCTGTGCTTTTCTGCCGATTCCGCATCTCCGGTATTTGGTTGCTCACGAAGTTGCTCACCTCGTCGAACAAAGCCACAGCGACGAGTTCTGGCAAGTAGTCCAATCCCTAGTTCCTGGGTATGAACGAGAGAAATCAGAATTACAGGGATTCTGGTACGCAGTTCATCATAACCCTCTCTGGGTAGATCTTCTGGACTGAGGTGATTCGGTTCTGGCAGGAAGCGCTACTCCTGTGATTCGTCCGCCCAATTCAGAACGGGTTCCAACTCCTGATGAATCTCGTCGAGCACCTCTTCGTCGTCCATATCCCGACGGCGAACACGCCGCAAGTCGTCGTATAACTGGCTAAGATTCTCCAACGACTCGTCGTCAATTTTCTTCGGGTCGATCACGGGGGCTTCCTCTAGCTGCCCGACTTCGATTTTCTTCAGCCCGTCGTAGTCCATGCTGTGCTTGGTGAGGTATTTCTCCAACACACGGCTGTTCAGGTAAGCCAGCAAGGCCTCATACTGCTTCTCGGTGTACTCGTCTTCAACCGAGATCTTGTGGACATTGTTGAGGCTTCGGAGTCCCGCGTGGTTCCGCATAAACAGGAACCCCGTTCGGTTCATATATTTCGCCAGAATCGGGGCAGGTGTCTGTTTCTCGACTCTATACCACGGATCTCTCCCCGAGACTAGGTATCCATCAGTAGTGTCGCCCTCTTCACCTTGTTTAAGATAATCGAGTACGCCCTCGTCTTCGATAGCAGACTTTTCGATTGGCTCGCCGTCAGAGTAGCAGTACAGTAGCCAGACCTTCTTGCCATCTTGCAGCCACTCTGTCCAATCTTTCTCTGTCAGGTCAATTTTCTTGAGACCGTGCGCAGAACGGATTATCGGCGTCCGGTACTCCCGTGGGATTCCATACTCTTCGACCTCCGACTGTGAAAGGCAGAAATAGTCGTTATCTCCCGTGGCTATTCCACGTCCGATGTCTGCGATGTCGTCGAACTTCGCCATCTCCGCTTCGTCCAGGAGGTCGTCGTCCTCGTGGTAGTGGCTCCAGCGCTCAGTAGGGGACAGGAGCTCCTGGGACACAGCCGTTGCCTGAGAGATCTCGGAGAGGTCTTCCGAGGTTGCGGATAGGAGAGTTGGCGCGCTGGTGTTGGTCGGCCAGCTCGATAGGCTGAGAATCTGCGTCGGGCTCTCTATCTTTGATTCATCTTTCTCCAGGAGCAGGATTGCAGGACTGGTCTTCACTCCGTCGAAGATGTCGAATCCGTTTTCGAACTGGATGATTCCCCGAATATCGAATTCTGCTTTGAGGAAACGTTTCAGATCACGGCCGAACTCCGTATCGAGGAACTTCGAGGGGACGATCGCAGATAGTCGCCCTCCCGACTCCAAGAACTGGGCTGCGTGAATAAGGAAGTACCCGTAGAGTGGAGTACGTAGCGAAAGGTCGTAATCAGATTCCTTGGTGATAATCTCGTTCAGCCGCGCCTTCTTGTCGTCGTCGACGGCCTGGTGGCGAGAGTACGGTGGATTAGCGATGACGCCGTCGACGGCGGTAACAGAATAACCGTCTTCCTCGAAGGATCGAGGGCTGAATTCGATGAAGTCTTTGTTGTGGATATCACCGCTCCCTGCTCCGTCGACGAGCTTCAGGGTCACCGCCGACATGGCAACTGCTGTCTCGTCGATGTCTACGCCCGTTATGTCCGAAATGGGGTCTTCTTCTCCCCTTTTCAATTTTTCATCCAGTGCTTGAGAAGCTAGTTGTCCTGCGCCGATTCCTGGGTCAAGGATACAGTCGTCAGCATTCTGTACGGCCCAAGAAGCGAGGAATTCACCAACGTACTCGGGAGTGGCGAATTGCCCTAAGTCACGTCGTGCGTCCTGTGATACGAGCGATTCGTAAATATTGGCGAATGCAGTTGCAGGTGTGTCGACCGAATACAGGGGCCCGTGAAGTGCGAGCAATACTTTATCCAACCAAGTAGGTGCTGGCCTGATGAGGTCATCAATTGCAGTAGCCTGGAACCCCGAGTCTCTTGTCTCCTCGAAGGCAGTAGAGAACTGCCCTTGCCAATTAGATTCTGCCTTCAGCTCGGGTAGTGTGTTTTCATGTTCGGGCCTGTGGAGCCGGTAGAGAAGGCTCTGTAAGTACCGTCGGTAGATTGCAACACGGAATGCGTATTCCTGTCGATCTGTATCCGACGGTAGACTTCTTGCCTCAATCCAATCGACAACTGCCTCAGGAAGTGACCCACGCTCGCGTTGCGTTTCCAGTTGCTCTGCTAACTCGGACACTACTTCGGTGATGAGCGGAATTACTTCGTTGATGTCGACACAATCGGCTTCGGTTCGTGCCTCTACATTCTCAGTTTGGAGGGTCCAGTTATACCCTCCCCCTTTGCCAGAAGATTTGAGAACACCCCAGTCGTTCAGTCTGTGGAGGCGCTGGAGGGTGGTCGAATAACTGCAAGATAGCCACGAATTGATTTCTTTAGTCGCGCTCTCGTTCTCAAATCCAAGGCGGACCAGAATACTCGCAGACGTGTGCCTTGTCGAGCACAGGTCTGTTTGAGTATCCTGGATTTCTGCCATAGGTCGGATAAAATCACCCACTGTCATTTGACTTGTGTTCGACCCCGCCCCGTTTGTAGCGCACTTTGGTTCCATAACCATCGTCTACAATCACAGAACCTTTTCTCTCGCCCGTTGTTGCGCTTTCACGCTGTACTGCCCGAGATAGTGTTCTTGGAACGTATCCCATTCCCCCAGCCGCCATACGCCAAATTATGAGATTCCTACGAGACTGACAAACAATCAACACACTCTGTCGTAATAGATGCTTCAAGGCCTTATGCACAGAATTTGTCGTTCGGAACTACTGTAAGCCGGCGGTCCCGGCTGAGTCCACCGTACTGAGGAGGAATCCAACACTTCTGAGACTGCTGTTGAGTTATTGTAGAATAGTATTCTATTTTAGAATAGCACGCTATTCAGTCGATTCTGAAGAGGCAGACCCGCGGGCTTGCTCGAACCGTTCGACCACTTCGTCCACGAGGTCTTCCTCTACGACAGTTCGCAGGAGGGCATCAGTCATCTCTCGAACGACGATGTTCTGGTAGCCCTGCTGGTTGAGTTCCCGCTCCAATTCGTACTTCAGCCAGGAATCGAAGTCCTCGATCGTAGCCTCACGGGCATAGAAGGGGCGCTGTTTGGCAGCTTCATAGCTGAACGCAGTATCGGTCATCGGGTCCCACGGCTCAACCGAGTCCCGAGCAGAGGTCTCCTCGGTCGTCTCCGATTCAGACGTCTCATCCGTATCCTGTGGTTCGTCATCCGGTTCATCCTCAAGCGTCTCCCCGAGGTCGGCGAACGGATCGTCCTCAGCCATGGCGGACCACCTCCCCGGCCTCGACGATGTGCGACAGCTCGTCGAAACACTGTAACTGGTCACAGTCAGGGTCGTAGTCCAGCAGGGGTTTGCGCTCGCCGTAGGCCTTCGTGATGCTGGTACGGTCACGGATGCCAGGTGATGGTTTGAGATCGCCGGCGTCGACAGCCTCCCAGTCCGTGATCCGCGCGAAATTCGGGATGCGATCCTGAAGGTTATCGTGCGAGTTGAGACGTTCGAGGAGCTGTCGATCTTGAGTCTGCTGGTCGATACGGCCACTCAACATGTTCGGAACCAGCGACAGGACGTCGACGTCCATATGCTGCCGAAGCGGGGAGATCTGTCGCTCGATGGTTCGCTCCAAGCCGGCCATCGCCTCGTTTCCCGGGGCGAGCGGAAGTACCAAGTTTGCCGTCGCGACCAGCGCGTTGTCCGTGAGTCGGGATCGGTACGCCGGCGAATCTGTGACGATGTAATCGTACGTTCCCCCGAGGAGTGGGTCTACCACTTCCCGTTTGAGCAGCGCAGAGGGTTGGAACACATCGCCCACGACGATCTCCCGCTCGACCTGTTCTAAATCCTCGCTGGACGGGAGAATATCGAACTCGTAGCTGGTATCATAGACAACAGAAGTCGGGTCAGCATCGTCGAAGAAGACGTCACCGATGGTTTCCTCGGTGTTGTGATACTGGTCGTCAAAGCCTAAACCGACGGATGCGTGGCCGTTCGGATCAAGATCGATGAGGAGTACATCGTGGTCCTGTGCGGCCAGCTGTCGAGCGAGGTTGACAGCGATCGTCGATTTGCCGACACCCCCCTTCAGCATACAAACCGACACAGCCCGAGAGTTCCCATCGGTCTGCACCGAACTATATGGGCTATTCGGACTATTTGTTCTATCTATACTATTCGTACTATCTGAGCCACTCATGCTATTCAGCAGTATCAACCCCTCTCGACTTAACTCTATGGTGAATAGTACGAATAGTATTCTATTCTGGGAATTTGTTCTATTTCAAGATAGTATACTACTCTGGAATATCCACAATAGAGTTAGCGGCTCAGGCGACGAGAGCCAACATAGAGCGAAGTTCGGATTCGATATCAGTCAGTTCACTCCGTTGCCACTCAAACTGTTCTTCGACGCCGACATCGGTAAACCGGAGTGAAGCACGAACCTGGCGTGCGGGATCGTGCTGGAAGAGCGCGAGAGCATAGGCGAGCATTTGCGGCCGATAGTGATCAGCGAGGGCATCGGTCGTCGTCGACGACAGGTCGTTCGTCTTGTAGTCGATGATATGGTACGCATCAGGAGTGACCAGAAGACGGTCGATATCACCCACTATGCGGGAGTCATCAAGACGAACGACAACTGAGTACTCGTCGTAGGAGGCTTCAAGCGAGAGGTCCGCCTCAGTTTCATCGACGAACCGGATCGCATCCTGGGCATGGCCCACCGCCGCTTGAAGGTCGTCATCGGTCGGTTCCTCACCTTCCATACGACTCAGCTGACGAATGAACGAGGGCCACTCATCCCGTGGAGGACGGAGCTCATTGAGCCGATGGACAACAGTTCCGAAGGTGGTCGGACTCAATCCGATTGTCCCATGCCCCGACGTGTAGCTGTGTCCGTTCTCGGAAGAGTCTGCAACGGCACTGACGAGGGTTGTCGCGGCAACGCGAACTGCGTCCTGTCGTTCCGGCGGAGAGGGGACAGTAATCGCAGGGTCTACCGCTTCCGTGGGAGCCTCAGACTGCCATTCAACCGGCCGAGGTGGCGTCTGAATAGTGTATGAAGCATCACCGATTCGAGCGTCCGTAGCTCCCTCCAGAACCGCCTCAGCGACTAACTCTTGGTCGTCAAACAGAATTGGCTGGAGCCAATCCCGCCATCGGCTGGCGTCGTCGAAGTCATCTGGCTCACCGAGTTCGATATGTCCAGATTCATCGATACCGATGTCGTGTGTTCCACACAGCAGCAGATGGTCCCGAGTTCGGGTACAGGCCACGTAGAGCAGTCGTTTGGATTCTGCACGCTCTTGCGGGAGCGAGCGGCGATCGGCATATTCGTGAACTGCGGTCTTCTCGATTGAGAACGCATCGTTGGGGTGGGGAGCACCCACTGCAGGAATCGGTGGGGCATCAGTCGTCCCCTCGACGAGGCGGACATAGCCGTGGTCGTCGACGGACCGCCCGAAATTGAGGTCACTTCCGAGATCGGGGACGGTGACGATCGGGAACTCGAGTCCCTTCGCGGCGTGAATCGTCATTATCCGAACACCCTCAACATCACCGGGGATGTCAGCCTCCCCTTCTCGGGGGTCGATCTCGGCTTGGCGGTCGATCCGGTGGAGCAACCCGGCAGCCGTGTGAACACCGTTCTCGCTCCAAGTGCGGACCTGATCGCGGAACTTCTCGACGTTCGCGACGGCCTGCTGACCGCGTTCGTCAGCACTCACACTCGCCAGATACCCCGTGTCGTCAATCACTCGGGACAACAGACGGTTCCACGGGAGGACGCCATCCTCAGACGGCGTCGCGCAGCCGCTAAGCGTCCGCCACGTCGTGAGGAGGTCGAACGCGTCCGCGAGCTGTGGATCGTCCGTCTCGGCCAGCGCGTCCCACACTGAATCAGCCTCGGCAACTGCCGGTGCGAGGCGGTCATCGGTGAAGCCAAACAGCGGCGACCGAAGCACCCCATAGAGAGAGACATCGTCCTGTGGATCACCAAGTACCCGAAGTAGGTTCGTCAGCGCCTGGACCTCGGGCGTATCGTAGAATCCGATACCACCGACGACAGTATAGGGAATGTCGTACTCCTCGAGGGCCCGCTGATACCGATCCAGATGGGTTCGCCGGCGGAGGAGGATTGCCGTGTCGTCCGGCGTAGCATCGCGATGATCACCCGTGTCGGGGTCTTGGACGGTCGGTGGATCGTCGAACAGGTGGGTCAGTCGAGCAGCGAGCGCTTGCGCCTCGGCCTCGATGGTGTGGTCAAGCGCGCCTTCGGCGACCGGATGGTCATCGCCGAAGAGTTCCGCAGCAGTGTCGGCGTCGTCGGGCACAGCGAGATACTCGACGCTGCCAGTGAGTCCCTCGATGTCTTCGACCCGGTCGCGCTGTGTGGTCAGCGCCTGCGGTGGCGCTTCGTAGGGCTCGTGGGTGTCACTCTCCGGCTGGAATAGGTACTCGAAGAGCTCGTTCAGGAACGACAGCGGCTCGTCTAGCGTCCGGAAGTTCCCGGAGAGTTCGAGCGCGGTCGGACTCTCGGCATCGCTGTCGGGAACGTTGTCGACCCCACGAGCCTCGTTGACAGACTGTAGTTCCGCTCGCGCCGCCCCAAACGTCGTCACGTCGGCCCCACGGAAGCCGTAGATGCTCTGTTTCTCGTCGCCGACCAGGAAGACGTTCGACGCCGTCTGCTCGTCGACGCCCGTGAGGAGCTTGACTAACTCCCATTGGCGCGGGTCCGTGTCCTGGAATTCGTCGACCATCACGGCCGCAAACTGGTCTCGTAGCCGCTCCGCGACGGCATCGTTCGCTCGCAGGAACTCGAGGGTTGTCTCGATCACGTCGGGGAAGTCAAGCGTATCGCGGCGCTCCTTCTCGTCGGTGTAGGCTGTGAGGACATCGTCAAAGACGCGCATTAGGGCGAGCGCGTAGTGGGCGCCGTTCGCTTCAAGATCACCGGGTGTCGTCTCGACCGCATCAGCGTGCGGTTCGACGGCAGCGATGACCGTGTCGATGATGTCCTTCAGGTCGTCGTAGACGTCACCGCACTCATCCCACTCGTCCCGATCGCCGACGACGTACCCCGAACTGCTGTACAGGCCGCCGTTCTTCTTCTCACAGGCCTCGTACAGATCAAGGATTGCCCGCTGACAGTCGCGGGGATCGCTTTCCTCGAGGTCGTCAGGGAGTGTCGTCGCGACCTCGGTGAAGATCCGGTAGGCCCGAAGGCCGTCCTCGTCGGCGATGGCGGCCTCGCAGTCGACACGGCCCGTGACCGTGTGTAGCTGCTCAAGGAGTCCATCCGCATATAGCGTCTGTCGGGCGTCGGCGACGTCGAGATCACAAACGACCTCCCAGCAGATATCGACGTAGTCGTCGACTTCGGCGCCACGCCACTCCTCAAGGACGGCCTCGCTCTGTGGGCGCTCATCGAGTATCCCAGCGAGTACATCGACCAGCTGGTCACGACCCCAAAGCTGAGCGAGGAGCGCGACGTCGTCATCGTCCTGGTTGCGTTCGAGGAACTCCGTCACGACTTCGCGTTGGAGTGTCGCAGCGCCGTCTTCATCGAGTACGTCGAAGCCGAGCGGGACCGGAGCCTCGACGGCCCGTTCTCGCAAGAGCCGCGTACAGAACGCGTGAATCGTGTGGACGTAGCCGTCCTCCAGGTCATCGAGGACGTTTCGCCAGCGGTGGTAGGCCTCTGGTGAATCAACAGCCTCGAGCCGGTCGTACACCTCCCCCCGAACGCGCTCGGTCAGTTCGGCAGCGGCCTTTCGCGTGAAGGTGATCGTGACGATATTCTCTGGGGTGAGCGACGGATTGTCGGCCAGTATCGTCACGTACCGCTCGGTGAGCGTCGTCGTCTTCCCCGTCCCGGCGCCGGCAGTGATCGCAACGTTCCGGCCTTGGACGAGAGCATCCTCCTGTTCCTCCGTGAGCTGAATCTCCTCGGAGGGTTCAGTCATCGCTCATCACCGCCTCGATGTCCTCGTCGTCGCGAACACGGAGCGGAACGTACGCGGCGTCGTCCTCGTGAACCTTGTCGACGAACTCCCGCTTGCGGTGGTGGCGGACATCGCACGCCCGACTGTAGTCACAGTATCGGCAGTTCGCTCCGCGGGCGGACAGGAGCGTCGTATGGAACCGTCCGTTGGCGACCGCCTCGTCGATCTGGCCCAACCACTCCGGAACGACATCGTTCAGGAAGCGACGGAGTTCAACCTCGGAATCGAACTTTGACTCGACACCGCGTGGAACCTTGAGATCGTTGGGCGGTCGTACCTGATAGTACGTCGCCGAGAGCGAGCCCTCCTCGAACAGATCACCGTCGACGACCTCGGCGGCAGCAAGCAGATAGATGGGGAGCTGGAACTTCGTGCCGCCGGTCGTCTTCGTCATATACGGTGCTCGCCCAGTCTTGTAGTCGTAGAGCGTAAGCGTCGGTTGCTCGCCGTCCCGGCTCACGTCGACGCGGTCGATGTATCCACGAATCGAGACAGTTGAACCATCCGGTCGCTCCACCGTGAACGGACCACCATCCGAGTCGGGAAGCCCCTCGCCGAACGGGGCCTCGAATAGGTGTGGGCGGCCGGCGCCATCTCGGGAGAGTTCGTTGTCGAGGAACGTAGCGAACAACCCCTGTTCCGGTGCGTCGTGAGGTTTGATTCCGGCCTCGTACGGGGCGCTCTCGCCGTCACCGAGACCTGCGAACAGCTCCGCCTTCCACCGCTCGTAGAACAGGCCGTCGTACTCGAAGTCAGTGTCTTGGAGTTTTTCGACGGCAATCTCGCGAAGGTGCGTCGCCAGGTCGTGCCGGTCGAACTCGGTGAGATCGACACCGTCTTCGGCTTCGTCCTGTAGATCCGCGAAGAACCGTTCGAGGACGTCGTGGACGTACGATCCAGTTTCGAGGGGCGTAGGGACGACCTCGACATCGTCAGGGTCCTCGATTCCGAGTACTTCGTCAGCGTAGAACTTGAACCCACACTCGACGTATCGCTCGATACGACTCGCGCTGTAGGGTTCCCGCTCTGACGGCGGATAGACTTGCGCGACGGTCTCGGGGTCCAACACGCCGTCGTGGTCGGAGAGGCCAGCCGTTCCCCTGTTGGCCGCACAGCGGAGTCCCCGATCCGTGCGCTTGGTCTGCTCGGGGGAGAGATCGCCCCGGTCGCCGGCGCGGCTGACTGCAGCACGCCGGTCAGCCGTAGCGGCGACGTGCCGCTGCAGGTCCTCGCGGGAGCCCACGCGGTCGTCGACGCCGTCTTCGGGCTCGATACCAGTCACGCGCTGGAGTTCGTCGAGGACCGGCGACCGGACGACTGCGGACTCGTCGTCGCCCGTCTCTGGTGTGGTGATCGTGAGTTCGTCGACGTTCGCGAGCAGCGTCGCGAAGAGATAGCGGCCCCGGAGTCGCTCGTCGCCGGTGTCGAATCGTGGGTGGGCGTCGGTCATCTCCTCGAAGAAGGCCGGGCGTTCCGGCGTTACCGGGAAGTGCTCGCTCGTCAGTCCCACGAGGAACACCTTCTCGAACGAGCGCATCCGGGCGTCGAGCAGTCCCATCACCTCAACGTGGCCGCCAGCAGCGCGCTGTGGAACACGAATGGGCACGCCATCGAACGCACGGGTGAACAGTGCCAACGGGGAGAGATCGCTATTGACCGCCGCCAGCGACTCGAACGAGGAGAGTACCTCATCCACGAGGTCGTAGGCTCGCTGCTCGACGGCTTGTTCGGCGCCGCTGGCGTAGTCCTCCGTCGCCGCCTCCAGGTCGAACCGGTCGTCCAACAGTCGACGGAACGTCTCGGTTGCATCCTCGACATCACCTGTTCGGAGCGTCTCCAGCGTGGCCAGCAACTCCTCGATCAGCCCCGCTTCCTCGCCGTCGACGTCATCGAGCAGGGGTGACACAGAAACTGTGTCACGCCGGCGAGCAGCTGCCGTGACGGCGTTGGCTTGGTCGGTATCGACGACGTCGACCAGTGGATTTGCTAACAGGGACGTGAGGTCCTCGGCCCGCGGATCCGGTTCGGCGAGGTTCAGGAGATCGTGGACAATGCTCCCGGTGAACGTCCGGTTCAGCTGTGAGGCGGCGGTCGTGACGTGCGGGATGTCGAACGTATCGAACGTGTCCTCGACGTACCCCGAATAAGCCTCGGTCCCCGGGACGACGACAGCCAGGTCGTCGGGGTCGCGACCACTGGCCAACTCAGTCCGGAGTTCACGAGCGACGAAGCGAACCTCGCGCTCGGGCGTCGGTAGTTCACGCCATCGCAGAGTGTCTGGAGCAGGGACAGTGTCCGGGTCCGAGCGATAGAGCGCCTCGGTAATCGTTCCGAAGGCCCGCCCTGACTCGTCGACGGGCTCGAGTTCTACTGTCTCAAAGTCAAGAGCCTCGTAGACTTCCAGGGCATCCTCTGCAACGGCGTCGACTCCGCTCCGGCCATCCTGATGGAGCGGCAGCAGTGCAATCATCGGAAGTTCGTCGACAAGGCGTTCGATGAGACGGCGTTCGACAGGGCGAAACTCGTGATATCCGGAGAGAACGACGACATCCAGTTCCGGGGAGAGCGCCGATAGTGACTGCTCCGCCGTCGCGACGGCGTCGAACATCTCTCCCCGAGTACAGACCCACTCATCAACGTAGTCAGCATGGAGGCCCTGATAGTGGCGGTACGCGTCGACAGTAGCCGCCGCGATACGGTCATCGAGGGCTGAGCCCGCGAACTCCGCTACGAGCGCGTCGGCAGTCCCGACGCCGGCGTCATCGAAGAGTGAGAAACGACTACTGAACGAATCCGCGAGAGCGGCCGAGGCCGGTTCGCCGGCGAGAGCGCCATCTGTTTCGGCTGTCGTTCTGTCGAGCGCGTACTCCGCCAGTCGGCGGTTCAGCTGTCCGGAGAGTGGCTGGACTGGGCCGTGGAGCTCCTCGTACCACTCCCGAACGACCGCGTCGAGCGTTTCGGCACGAAGACGGAGTGGTTCGTGGGACGCGGCCCAGCGGTCCCCAACCATACTCCGGCGAGCGTCGTTCCGCGTTATGTAGAGAATACTCCCCAGCGAATCGGTGGCGATGTCATCAGCCCGCTGAAATGCCCGTCGTTCCAATCGGGCGTGTTTCGGGCCGGTGAGAAGCGTTGAATCCATCGAACACTCTTTACCAAGATATCGGTCTCACTTCACTCTTGGCGGGACTGACAGCTTAGGAGTGGCTTACCGAGAGGGATCAAAATAAAGCAGAGAGGACCGAGAACTCAGCCGACGGTCGCTAGCACCCGGACATCTGTGTCCGAGTGTCGTTCACGCTGAGTTCGAGCCCCCCGTTCTTGCAGGAAGTCCTCGATTTCATCGGCCAGCGTATCGGCGTCCTCTCTATCGACGTGAACGATCAACGTTGGCCGTCCTGGATCGTTGTTGTCGATGACAAGCGATACGCCTTTGAATTCGTCCGGCTGTCTGTACGCCTCGAATTCCTCGGCAACCTGGTCAGCCAGGTCATCGAGAATATCCACTGGGTCTGAGGTCATATTTGGATGAGGGGCGCTTTGAAGACGATCACACCTGACGGGCTTGGAGAGAAGCCCATCGACTACTACCACCTCCGACAACCAGTTCGACAAGCAGGTGTTCAGAAGCGTCGTTCTACGAACCGCGAGAGACGTGTTTTCGCATAGAATGCAGAGACATTATTGTTCGAGGTAGGTCGTCACCTGTTTCTGAAGATGCTTGAACGCATCCTCGGCAGTGTCCACGTCAGAAGCCCCTGTGATGACTATTTTCCCGTTGGCAAAAACCAATAGAACGGCCGGGTGGTCAGCGGGCCGATAGATGAGACCGGGGAACTGTTCTGGCTCATATTCCACGGATTCCAAGCCCAACGCGATAGAGAGCGTATTCAGATCGACCGGGTCGTCCAGCTGTGCCGTACAGACGACGTTCTGTACCGTGAATCCGGTTTCAGTCTCTGCATCTACGATGTCCAACTCGGACAGTGTCGTGAGGAACGCGTCGTTCGTCTTGTACAACTGTTCGAACGTAGAGCACCCACTGATGATGTATTTCCCACTCCGATAGAGTGTGATGAGTGGGCCTCCATCAACCAGCCGAATGTAGAGTCCGTGATAGTTCGAGGGATCATACTCAGTAAATGGAAGATCAAGATCTTTTTCGACCTCCGTGACATCCAATTCTACTCCCAAATCCCCCGACCCTACAGTATTAGCTATCGAGACCATCAGCAAAGCACCTCAATGGACAATTCGATAAGGTCTGGAATCACCAATCCAGACTCAATTGGAATCACGTTTTGATCATCCACAATTCGAGACGGGTCTTGTTCATATTCTCAATAGGGGTTTCGTATGGTTCAGACCGGCTTTCCCACCCCTCTATATTTTTTGAAAAATTGGTAGAGGCCTTCTCAGATGCCAACATAGATTGATTACTAACGGTCAATACGCCCTGATATGATTTGGCCATACAAGGTAATGGTGGATTGGTTATATCGGGGGTGTTTCGAACTCAGGTTCGGATAACTAACACACAATACCTTATTTAAAACCACACGCGCAGAGGGTTTCAATGCCTTATTACTGGTCACGCACGGACATTTTTCAATTCAATCCATCTACCTTCGTCGTCACGATATTCCCACCACTCCCAGCCATTGACTTCATATTCTTCGCCCCTTACGTTACGGAGAGCTACTCGAGCCGCTCCCGTTGGAGAATACTGTTCACCTTCATATACTATGTGACCGTCCCGAATCTCTGCTTCAATTACCGTTCCAGCAAACTCACCCCTTTTATACTTGTATCGAACTTGAGTACCGTCATCCAAACTGTGAAGATCTGGATGGCCACCCTCTACGGTGTATCCTTTTTCACTCATTTGTTGTACTCTGTTCGCACCAAGTCATAAGCGTTTGTTGCTAATAATCCTTGTACGAACAATTCTACTCACCAATCCACTCCACGACAAACTCGAGTCCTGAAAGCTCTACATCAAGTTCAGAGATTTCCGTCTCTAAGGTGCCACGGTCATCTTTCTTATTAGAGATCGCTTCACTAATTGTGGAGTGGTCTTTATATCCATGATCAAGTACGCCAATAATTTCATCATGTGTTCGATCCTCGGCAAGCAAATCACGAACACCATCCAGTACAATCCGATACCCGTATTGAAGAAGTGCAAGATCTTTTTGTATGATTGTTACATCTGCCCCCGTATGTACGAGAGAATTCCGTCTTGATTTCAATCGATTAATTCGCCCCCGGAATAGTTTATGATCAAGAACGTCATGGGTGTCATAATTTTCACTATCGCTCGAATTTTGTTGGATAAACGCCCTACATCGTCTGAGTACGTCCTTTGAATTATCGCCCTCCTCAGTCATAACCACTGACTCAATCGCTTGCCAGAGGGCTAAGAACTCTCTTTCAGGATCCTCTGTCGTCGCTGCTGATTGGAATGCACGGAAACTCTCAATGTACTTCTTCCCCGGTCTACCAATATCCTCACGCTGCACCGGCTCCAGCCACCGTTCGATTGACTGTTGATGATCATTAGTCAGTCGAAGTGGAGGACGATTCATAGATGTAGTAGACCCAAATTTAATATATTCCTCGTCTGAAAATACCAAATAAAACGGCGGTTTTACTAGTGTTCGTTGATCTGATGGACTGGGATCATCCAATTCACTGTGATCGATTATATAGCGTGGACCGTTACTATCTATAAAATTGAGGAGTCCAATTACGGAATCCAATCTTTCCCGAAATTTCCTGCTTGCCCGTGCAAGACTTGTAGCGTCACATTCGAATTTCCAAATTGAGTGTGTACTCCGGTGCGGCCTATCCTGTCGGTCAATACACTGCGATAACGTCGAATATCTACCGTTGATATCATCAACGCTCGATTGCGATACCGCTTCTGAAAGACGATCTTGCCAATCATCAAACGAGACGGGAGCAATGAATGTCTTTCCAACAGTGAGTGTATTTGGGAGCGCCCCCGTTTCTTTAGGAATGAGGTTCAAGGGGAACCAAATTTCATAGGAATTAGAACCACTCGTATCAGCATATTCCGCTAAACGATCCGAAACCAGCGTGTGAGCGGACCATGAATCTGGAAGATCCGAACGTCCCTCAAAATCCAATAACCGGGTGATTTCATCAACTGTAGACGAAGAGAGTTCGTCATACCACAAGTTCGGGATATCATTCGGGGTGTCTACGGAGACCTCATCGAGTACTTTTTGTTCTGCTAAAATCGTCGTCTTGAATACCTCATGAATTAATCTAGAACGCTTCGGTTCCGGTTCATCAATAGAGAAATTCAACACACCGTCACCCAGATCGTCGCTCAGTTCGCCAGCAGGATCAGGATCAAGCCGATCTGTTAGAACTGCAATCGATTGGGTATAATTGTCCGTTCCATCCCACACATCGGTTGTTTCTTCCTTAGCGAGGGCATCCCGGAGCTCCTCAAATGCTATTCTAATAAAAAAGCCGTTGCTCTCAGTCATCCTATTGGAAGGCTTCGTAGTGCTCTTTGACTAGCTCAAAATAGGGCTCGTTCATAATTCGAGCTTGTCCAACCCGATGGAAATCATTCAGAATGAAATCCGTTTCCTCAGGTCCAAAGCCATATGCATGGAATGCAGCAGCATCAAGTCTTGCTTGAGTATCTCTCCGTTCCGCCATATCGCCAATATCGACCGCTTCGAGCCCCCCAAGTCGCTCTCGCATCTCTGCGAACAACTCGCCATAACAATTCAGCTTTGCAGCGGGCCGCCAAATCTCTTCAAACCATTCATCGCCGGCCGTAAGATGGGGAACTTGGGATTCGCGGAATTTGTACATCACGACACTCTTATCAATTTTCGTACGCATTAAATAATCGAACGGTATACTATTCAGCATGCCAACAGCGGCGAATAATTCGCGATCAGTGAAGATCCGCTCATATACTCCGTGAAGAGGTTCTTCGGTTAGATGGTCAATTTCTGGATCAATTTCAAAAGGACGAACCGTATGGAGTTTGTTGTGGCAGACATAGCCTGGCGGAATAACAGATGCTATCATAGTACGTTCGTCTGTCGGTTGAGCAACGTCTCGATACACGATCCGATACTCTGTACAGTCAAGTTTCACATCAGATTCGGAAAGTTCACTACCTCTAGAGGCCTGCAATAAATCGTTGACAGTACCCTTCATTGAGCCGGTTGCCGTGACTTCAAATTGCTCTCTGACTTCGGGTGAGTTATCAACCAAGTCAAACAGGGCAGATTTGAGATTACGAACGCCTTTTTCTCGGATTCGCTGCTTTGCACTTTGATTCGAGGTTCCCTCCACCGACCAGAATTCGGGAGGGTCAATATTGTATATTGAGTCGTCATAAGAGAAGAGGTAGACATTACTTCCTCCAAGAACAGGGTAGTCCCCCTCGTTTTGATCTTGGATGAATCGGTCAGAATCCTGGGTTCGATCTAACTCCCGATACGGGTTCGCATACCAACTCTCATCATCTGGTTCAGAAACCGGGGGATGCTGGACAATCGTGTTTAACGCTTCGACCTGTTCTTGTGTCTTCACGATAGGGAAGATACCTGCAATCGGGGAATAATCAGCCAAAACCTCTCGAGGAATTTCGAGAATGCGGCTTTCGTTTCCTTCCTGTAGCTCTCGAAGAATTTTCAAACTCGGTTGACCAAATATTCCCTTGAGAGCATCTGTCTCACCAGAGTTTTTGAATACGACGACAGCAAATTTATACTGCTGATGAATGTTAGCAAAAATCCCGGTGTTTTTGAACCCTATGATTGAATCAACTGTCTTTTCGTTTAGTAACGCATCCCGTAGATCCTTTGTCGCTAAGCCAGTGAAGATATTACCTGGAAGGATCTGGGAGATGTAGGTTTCAGGGCCGGCAAGTTTGTAAATCCGTTCTAAGAACAGTGCTGAGAGGTCGTTTTCAGTAGATCGCTTTCTCCCCGCCACTTCAGGATCCTGAAGTTCATAATCCCGACTTTTATGAAAGTATTCGCCCAAACGTTTCTTTTCCGTCTGAAATGCCTCAAACTGGTCCTCAAGCTCGGGCCGTTCATTGAGCAGGTCGTCAATCCTTCGTTCCTGCTCGTCAGGCATCATATTCTGGAATGATTCAATGTAGTCACTATAGAAATCGTCCCTTGTTTGCCGAATTCGGTCCCACGGAGGATTGCCAACAATCACGTCAAACCATCCGTCACGATAGACCTTCGCAAACTCAATAACCCAGTGGAAAGGATTGTGACCTTCTACCTCATCAAGTGTAACATTATCAAGTCCAGCTCGCTCAAACCGATCCTGAATTCGCTCGTTTAGTTCCGGTCGATATTCGTCCATCAAATCCTCGATCTCTTCTCGGATGGCAACTGCCTCAGAACCGGTGGCCCCCTGTTGTCGTTCAATTAGATCAGCTACTTCTGTGACATAATCATCTACGCTTTCATCGCTGAAACTAGTAATAGTGCTGTTGCCATCCGGAGTTCCTTCGACTGTATCAATAAATCCAATAAGTGTATTTCCATCACGAATATTGAAGTCGATGTTGGGGAGTGGTTCTACCTGCTCCGGGTCCTGCTCAATCTGGGCAACAGTCGAAAGCCACAACCGGAGTTTACAGATCTCGACTGCTCCGTCATCAATATCGACACCATACAGATTGTTCTGGATTATTGTTCGTTTGGCGAACAGCTCTTCATTCCGATAAGGGCAGTTTAGTACCGCTTGGATAGCATCGCTTGGAGGTGTGTGATCAGAGTATCGGTCACGTAGCTTATCAAAGCATTCTAAATATACATCAAGTAACACCTTCTCTGCAGCCAAGAGGAAGGCCCCACTACCAACTGCAGGATCCAGAATCTTAAGATTCAGTAATACCTCCTCGTAGAGTGTTTCAACCTCCTCACCGTGATCAAGAGCCTGTTGAATCGATCCGTATTGATTATCGATTCGGGAGTTGAGATCTTCCAAAATCCGGGGGTGAATGGCCTTCCGGGCCATATAATCCGTGATCTCTTCTGGAGTGTAGTACGCCCCCATCTCCTTCTGATTGACCGTCTGCTCGAAGATGTGGCCAAGTATCTCTGGAGAGAGGTTCTTCGGTTCGACGATGTCCAGACGCTCATCGACGTGCCAGTTCCAATCGTCAAGAAAGTCGAGAATGCGCCAGTAGTGGTCGTTCTCTTGCTTGGGATCTTCACCAAGCCTGATGTCTGGATTGTTTGATTCAACTGGACTTTTCGAGAATAGCCCGCCGTTCAAATAGGGTAAATCGTCGCCCTCAATGAAAGACACATCAATATCAGCATTTTCGTCATAGTTCTCTTCATCTTCTGCTAACACTTTGAAGAACAAGGGCTCATAGAACACCTCAAAAGTACTTTCATCTTGAGTCACCGCCTCTTGATGTCTGTTTTTGAGATACTGCGTATCACCATTAAGAAGCCCTTTTTCTTGAATGAAATGTAGGAAAATTAGTCGGTTGAATAAAACTTGAACAAACTGTTCTTTTGCTTCTCCCTCCTTCTCAGCGTCTACTCCAGTAACTTCTCTAATTAGATCAGAACGAATGGATTCGAATTCACTGTAAAATTCCTTGACGACCTCACGAGTATCATAGAGGTTCTGAATGGAAGTCGCATCATCGCCCTCAATATCGTTCAGTTTGTCAAGTGTAGAATATTTTTTCCCATCCCCGGTAAATTGTGATCGCTCAAAAGAATATTGTTGATAGTCTCTTTGACCCTCCGGACCGAAGCTACGCTTTCGTGAGATGAATGTAAACCGTCCAAACTCCTGAACCACTAATGCGGTTCTAAGTGTTGGGCTAAGTACATTTCGGTAGTCAGACGGTGACTTACTAGATTCGGCTTCGATAACGATCAGGAAGTTCCCTTCTGCCAGCTGTAAAAAGCGGTAATCGCTTTCCCCCAAAGCGTCATTTTGATCGTCGCTGAGCTGATCCTCAAGGCTTACCTCTCGAAGACCGCGGTGTCGGAGGGTCTCCATTATCTCCTCAAGATCCGTCCAATCGGCGATGTCCTGAGCAGTAATTTTACGCCGTCGGGTACTCATTAACTGCGACGTGACATCACAAGGGTATAAAATTGGGTGTGCAACTCCGTATCGTACTGGGTCTTACTTAAATATGGGACATTTTAAATAGATTATTTAATATATAACACTCGATATAACGGCCTCATCTGCCACTAAGCATATTAGTACGATACGAAAATCGCAGTCCAAAGTAGGGTCCACAATAAACCACGCTACACTTACTTATGTACCCACAACCATACCAATACACAAATGCCCCGTGACATCAAGCGGTTGATCGATAACCGGGGACAAACCCTCGCGGATATCTTCGAGGACGTTCTCCCCCAGAGTGAAGAGATAAGGATTGCAACCGGCTATTTCTATCTCTCCGGATTCAATCTCGTTAAAGACTCCCTCGACCACCTCCCGGTCTCAACTGCTGATCAAACAGCACCATTCCGTATTCTGATGGGTAATGAGACGGACCAACCGACAGCAGAGGAATTAGAAGAAGGAATGTCGCTTAGGGAAGCATATTGTCAGCGTCTCGATGAAGATCTCTCAAAACTCAACGGCCCCCAACTCGAACAGGTTGATAAGCTCCGTGAGTACATTGAACGGGGCCTCATCGATGTCCGGGTCCGCCTTACGCAAGAGGGATATTTCCACGCCAAGGGTGCCAGTTTCCATACTCAGCGAAATGGGGACGGCAGCTATCCAGACAGCGACGATCCGCTCACTGTAGTTGGCTCATCGAACTTCACCCGCTCCGGACATACGCGAAATATTGAGCTCAATCTTGTCAGTGATGATCAGGCGGATGTCTCCGCCTTTGATGAATGGTACGATAGCCAGTGGGCCAACGCAGAGCCATTTAGCAAGGATATCTTGGACATTATCGAGAATAATGACACCTACTGCGATTGGAAAACGTCCCAAGATACCCTCTCAGAGACCTTCGGCACTCGCATAGAACCGTTTGAGTTGTACAAACTGATTGCGTACGACTTCTTAGATGGGAATATAGATGAACGCCTGGATAGCCCACTCTATCACTTCCAAGCGGTTGGTTACGAAAGTGCTCGCCAGAAACTCGGCAATTACAATGGCTGCATCATATCCGACTCAGTTGGTTTGGGGAAATCGTTCATCGGCGGAGAACTGCTCCGTGATTACCGACTAGACAACAAACGCTGCCTTCTGGTTGTACCCGCAAACCTCACTGATCAATGGATCGACCTGCTCCAAGATGCTACTGACGAAGACGGGAATCCGTATTTCAATCTGGAAGTCGACGGGAAGCATTTGGAAGTGATGAGCATCAGCAAGTTCCAGAATCTCTCTTATGAGAGGGTCCAGCAACTCCGCAAACAGTGGGACGTAGTTCTTATTGACGAAGCCCACCGCTTCCGAAATCACGGGAAGTGGCGCCCCAATCCCGACGATGAGGACGATTATAAAGGGACCCGACGGCACGCCAATTTGCGGGAACTTCGGGGGAAGACGATGATTATGCTCACAGCTACCCCGATAAACAATTCTGCGAAAGATCTTCAGAATCTAATTAGCCTCTTCACCGATGAAAACGAGATACGAAACAAGGCCAACCTCAATTTCAACGCCTTCGAGGAGTATGTCGATCTGTCTGCTGAACGGAAGGATATTGTTTCTGGGAAAGAGGAAGCTACGGGAGCGCGACTAGATCAAATTAACGAGCAGCTGACCAACCTCTCCGAGGAAATTTCCCAGATCTTGAATGAAGTGATGGTGCTGCGATCGCGTAAGCATGTCAAAGACAGTATATTGGAAAGTGACGATATCGATATAAGTTTCAAACCACCGAAAGTAACGCGTGAAGAGTACCAACTGCCACCCGCGTACCGGCCCGTCTACGATAACCTACCGGAAGTCATAGACGCCCTTCATCTCCCACACATAACTGTCCAGAACCCTCAAGCTGGAAGTACGCTTAAAGCACTGTTCAAGCTGAATCTCTTGAAGCGGCTGGAATCATCGACGTACGCCTTCGTCCAATCGATTAGGACAGTCTATGAGAGTGAGACGAATCTCCTCCGTGCGTTGGAGGAGCTTCCACAAGACCAGCATATTGAACGATTACGGGCCATTCAGGCAGGCACCAACGGCGACGAGGATGCGCCAGTAACTCTCGCTGAATTTGTCGGTAGTGAAGAGGAAGCTCATCAAATCGAAGAGGCACTTGAGGAGTTCGGCTTTGATTCCGGTGCTGTTCGAGCTGACGAATCTGGAGAGATGGATGAGCTCGAAGATGCGACTATCGGCGATCTCATCACCTACGTTCAAGAAGACCTCACGCTACTGGCATACTTCTTAGCGATGTTCATCAGCCAGGTTGCTGAACAGCCTGGTGAATTAGGCGATCTGAGTGTAACAATCAACCAATGGTTGGGTCAGAATGGCCTCTCAGGTATCCCAGATATGCCAGATGACGAGATAAATCCCCGTATCTATCCCGGCCAGTCCTTAGACAATGTGATCGAGAAGACCCAAGATTTCTACGACGCCGTCTTCAGCCTCAAGCGGTTTCGTGACCCCAAAATCGACGAACTCTGCGAGGTTATCGATTCCTACGATAAGAAGATACTCGTGTTTACCCAATACCGTGCGACAGCGGACTATGTTTATGAATCTCTCCGACGCGAGAGTAGCAAAGTCACTGCCAGCAATAGTGCGGTCGTCAAAGGTGGTGACGAGAATAAGCAGGATATTATTAAACGATTCGCGCCGGAGGCTTCGGGTTATCAAAGCACTCTAAAAGAAACCGATGAACAAGAGCTACAGTACGTCGTGGCGACGGACACGCTCAGTGAAGGGGTCAATCTTCAGGACATCAGCGTGGTTGTAAACTACGATCTCCCATGGAATCCAATGCGAATCGTCCAACGAGTCGGGCGCGTTGACCGGATTGGGAGCACAGCCGACAAATTTGTCCACAATTTCTTCCCAGACGGTGATATCGAGGCCGCAATCAAGCTCTTGGAACGGCTACAAGCAAAAATCAACGATATTGCCCTAATTGTCGGTAAGGAGAACAATATCCTTGACCCCGACGAGAACAAGGCTCTCGAAGAGGCTGGCATCGAGACGGACAAGACCATCGGTGAAGTCGAAATCGACCAGATCGAAGATTCGCTGCGTCGGTCGCGATCGATGTCGGATTATAATGATCTGGACGACGTGAGCACGAATCCGCTCCTTCGGAACGCAGGGAGTGACGAGCGAGTTGCCCTCGAACGGTTAGAGCTACGCCGACAACTGGTAGAGGAGTTTGGGCTCGAAACGGAAGACTTCGAATATGCAGCAGACTATTTCGATACCCCACCTGGAGATCGAGACGAACTCTACACCGTATATGAGAATGATCCAGAAGATATCGAGCCAGGTTTGTTTGGCTTAGCACACCAGTGGTTCGAAGACGGAAGTTCGCCCCCATTAGGCCGGGTTCAGCGAGCACTATACCACACTACCGGCGATGGGAATGTCGAAAATATCACGAAGATCCGTCAGCTTGGAATTGGGCCGTCCACCCAAACAGTAGATTCAACCCTTGACACAGAAGACATCCAAGACGCAAAAGAGAGTATCGAGGCCGTCCTCAACGATCGGCTTGAAGCAATCCGGGCTGGGCAAGTCGGCGGCGCTTTCAAGCAAGGTGAGCAGATCTCTGTCGAGCAAGAGAAGATACTACAGTATCTTGAATTCCGGCTCATGGATGTGGAGCGCACAGTGACGGGACCAGACGGAGAGCCAATTACAGTCGGAGAGTGGGCGAACCGATTACACGAGCGCCTCGACAATGTTCGACTGGCCAATACAGATGAAGACGCAGAGCTCCGTGAACGCTTCAGGGTAGAAAATAAAGCACTCCCAGATTGGGATACAGAAGTGTTCCTCCAAGAGTTGCAGGAGTACTTAGATGAGTTCATTGATGACAACCCAGACTACCAATCTACACTTGCTGGAGCCGGGTCAGCCGATGCGAGACTTTTGTGTTGGGGTATCATCAACCAATAATAGAATACGCTCTTGTGTAGAGGATTGTTGGTCAGTTCTCAGCAGTAGCTGGAAGTCACAGCGGGCAAGGGTGGCGCGGACGCACCACCCGACGAAGCATGATTCCACTCAAGACATTCGTCTCAGAGCACCGGGCCGCGAATCTGCTGGCACAGATTCGCTGGCGTGACGGCGTCTATTGCCCGCGCTGCCGTGCCGAATCCGTGATTCGGTACGGCAGCTATCGAGTGTTCCAGCGATATCTGTGTAAGGATTGCGGACGGACATTCAACGACAAGACCGGCACGGTCTTCGAACACTCGGCAGTGGCACTCAGGAAGTGGTTTCTCGCTGTCTACGCATATATCCGGTTCAATACGAGCATCCGGCAACTGGACGTGGAGATCGAGGTATCGTTCAAGACGGTGTATCGGCGCGTCCAGCGCTTCCTCCGGGCGCTGGACGCGCCTCGGATCACACTGGAAGGACCGGTCGAGATAGATGAGCTGTACGTGAACGCAGGGAAGAAGGGCCGCGAGCGCGACGGGCGGTCGCGCTCGCGTGGCCTGTCCACGCGTGGTCGTGGAACGTATCACGAGGATAAGCCACCAGTGTTCATCCTCGCTGATCGTGGTACTGGCGAGACGTATCTTCACCCGGCGAAAGCCGCCGAGGAATCGATGATACGACTCCTGCTGGACGACCGCCAGCAGGAGTCGCTGAGTGTCTACACCGACGGCTTTCGAGCCTACGAGCCACTTGACGAGGACGACGCTTTCGACCGACAGTACGTCGTCCACGGCGATGGCGAATACGCCGATGGAGACGTCCACGTGAACACCTGCGAGAGCCACGCGTCGCTGGCGCGACGGTGGCTCTCGCCGCATCGAGGCGTCTCCAAAGACAATCTTACACGCTACCTCAGAGCACTACAGCTTCGGAAACGCGTCCGTCGCAAACCCGGCGACAAAGCACTCAAAACTATTCTCGAAACTGCGCTATGACGCCACCAACAATCGCTTACCCAAGAGCGTACAAAAGTAATCCCAGCCGATTGGGTTGTCGGACTAGCAGCGGACATAACAGTAGACAAGCCGAATGACCGTCTTTGACTCTCTCCCCCGCGTCAACGCACGGAATACTGGCAAACGTTGAAGCGGCGGGTTTGACCGGCTATCGGAACGGCCGCCTGAGGCTAGTGCCCAAAAGCCCCGAGATCAGGATCGACATCTCCTGCCGCAGGCTGGGTGTTTGATTCAACTCTTGTTTGCCTGCTTTCCCCATCCTGCACCGCAGTCCAGAATTACGACCCAGTGATAGTGGAAGACAGACAGTCCTAACTCACCCCCACCCAATTTGCAAGACACCCATATGCGACGGTACTCTGAAGGAGACAGGGTGCGCGTTGATATCCCGGACGAGACTGATCCCGATCATGATCGCCTTCACGGGGTTGAGGGAACCGTTGTCGGTGTAATCGAAGACAACGCTGGTCAGATGACTGGCGACGATCGGGATTCAGTGCTTTTCAGAGTCCAACTCGACGACGGGGCTATCGAGGATTTTCGCTGGCGAGATCTGCGACCACCGTAATGGTGATCTAGTGTAGACGACCAAAGCGAACTCAGTACTTAGAACTCTGCTACAACATTCGCCAGCTGATCGAATATTTGTGAGTTAGCGCTATCTCCGTTCTGTATGAACTCTAGACCATCTTCGCTCACTCACTCTGGCTCGAGAACCCGCCAATTCAACTATTGGATGTTTCGTTATCGGGCCGTTCCGCTATTCTACAAAAGAGCGGCCAGTTTAACCCACAGGACACGGTCCGCACAGCAATAACAAGAACAGCGCGTGAGGCGTAAAAGGCCACAGTATCAGTTTGCGTACCGTTTTCGGATCCTGTCGGTAACGGTTCGCTGAATTTCGACCCCATCCCAACGTTCACGGTCGTCCTGCGTCAGTTCCTCAGCCAGTGTACCATCGTCCAATAGCTGGTCACGGTACTGCTTGAGGTACTTTCCCCAGACGATTCGTGGAACAGGTTCCCCGCGCTCCTTGCACCACTCAATGACATCTGCATCTCCTTTCGAGGAGTTACAGGATTGGCAAGCAGGAACCTGGTTGCTGATCGTATCCGCTCCGCCATCACCAGTCGGAATGACATGGTCAAACGTCGTTTTCGCTTCTGTTTTGCAGTACACGCAAACGCCGAAATCTTCCTGGAGCTGGTACTTGTCCTCCTTCGTAATAGAGGCCATCTCATACTCACCGTCTTTCAGCTGGCTATACCGTTTCCACAGAAAGCCTTCGTGAGTCACGTCAGCAGCCAGTTGAATCAATCGGGCGTACTGGTAGCAGATGAGTTCATGATACGTCTCAATGTTCGACGGCAAGCTCGCTGTCGCACGAATGAGGCGGGGTTCTGGGTAAGCATAGTGATCCACTGACGTGTCTTGAACAGCTTCCCAGAGATCTGCGCCGTCAATCGAATTCCAGTCCGGGAGTTCATCGGAAAGTGCCTGCTCAAAAACCACAATACTGACCAGAGCATCTGGGCGGTAGGCATCGTTAAAATCTGCGACTGTTTGCCCAGTTCCGGGGACATCCCACTCACTGGCAACCGTACCAGGTTGATGGACTATCACCATACTCGTCTGCCCATCCTTATTCCGGTCTAGAACTTGTCGGCCAACAGAGTACCGGTGCGTAGATTCCGCATCAGGGCTTGTTTCGGTATCAGACATTCGCGAGAGTCTAGCTATTCAGTCGGATATGTGCTACTTGACTCTTTAGGAGTACTGTCGAAGAAGAGAATCCACTTTCCGGAAATTTCCGGAAATCCACGATTTCCGCATACAAAATCGCATGATGGCGACACGGTGAATACCGGTCTCCAGGTACAACCATGTCATTTCCGGAAATGACCCGATTACGTTTTTATAACTTGCCCGTAAAACCAGCCAGTTACAGATGATCCGCGATGCTCGTGTCCTCCGTGCCGGGTTCGTCCCTCGAGAAGTCGAGCATCGCGACGCCGAAGTCAACCACCTTTCAAGCGTCCTCGAACCCATCACCAACGAAGAACCCGCAGATACCGCCATCGTCACCGGGCCCAGCGGGACCGGAAAAACGTGTATCTCGCAGTTCGTCACCGAGCGCCTTCGCGAAGAGGTTCTCGGCGTCGAAGCCACCTACGCCAACTGTTGGCGTAACTACACCCGATTTCGGACGCTCTACCAAATCCTCGACGACCTCGGCGCGACCATCGACATCCACCGGCAGTCGACGCCCCACGACGAACTCGTCGATCGCCTCCAGCAATACGACGGCCCGCGAACCGTCATCATCCTTGACAAGGTCGACCAGTTCGAAGACCCAAGCGTCATTTACGACCTCCACAGCCTGCCACAGTTCGCGATCATCTGCATCGCCAACAAGGAAGAGGAATTGTTCAGCCGTGTCGACGACCGTCTCGTGAGTCGGCTTCGTTCGAGTGAACACGTCCAGATGGACAAGTACCATGATGAGCAGCTGTACGACATCCTGAGTGCTCGGGCAAAGTGGGGGCTCGACGAGGACGTCATCACCGACAACCAGCTCTACCGAATCGCCGACGCAGCCGCCGGCGACGCCCGCCTCGCAATCGGCATCCTCCGAACGGCGGCCAGCAAGGCCGACCGCGAGAACTATGAACAGATCACCGACGATATCCTCCTGGACGCCGCCGAGGACGCCCGGGCCCAGATCAAGCAGAAGAGCCTCGATTCACTCACTCCGCACCAGCGGGTCGTCTACGACATCGTTCGCGAGCATGGCCCACTCGGGCCGAGCGAGATCCATGACCGCTATTCCAAGGACGTCGATGATCCACGGACCAAGCGAACCGTTCGGACGTATATGTCAAAGATGGGTCAATACAACTTTCTCGAAGCAGACGGATCCAGCCGAGATCGGGAATACACAGCCATCGACCAACCATCTCCCACACTCGCGGAGTAGGTGGCTAAGGAGCTGATAGGTCTTGTTTTGCTAACCAGGAGAATGCACCTCCGTGATTTATTTCTGTAGGATTGATTACGTCCTACTATGAGCCTAGAGGGCCAACTCCGTCGGTTCGAAAACAGAGCGCAGTTGCTGCGCCATATCTCTGCGGAGACCGGCACAGACATCGACACGCTTTGGGAAGAGTACGAAGCCCAGGTCGAATAAATCGCCTGGAGAATATCGGCCTCTCCCAGTTCCAGGGGTACTGGAGACGACAATTTGTTCCCATAACTTACCCGTGTGGCAACTAAATTCCAAGCTACACACTCAGTATGCCTCCAGCAGATTCCTCCCAGCAACAGACGGACGACTTCCATAGTCATCCGCCTATCCAGTGTGATGCGTGCGAGTCTGCTCTCTACTCTAACAGAGGTCACACATTGTCCTTCCTTCTCGTGGATCAGCTCACACTCCCCCTTGTTGGATGTAATGAACACCTTGAGCAGTTCACCGCTGTCTGTGGATTC
>NZ_FOCX01000043.1 GCF_900110215.1 Halorientalis persicus
TTGATAGATACACTCTTTACAGTTCTTTGAATTCACTCCATTTTGCTGTCCCAAACACTTAATACTGAAACGAGTTCACTATTTTGAACAGATGAGTGGGTCAGAAAGTCCGACGATCTCGTTCTCGAAGAAGGTTGACGAGAAAGGACGGCTCGTCATCCCGAAGGAGCATCGCCAGGCACTCACCATTGAAGGGCGGGAAGCACTCGTAGAATTTGAGGCCAAGAAAGTAACTTATCTCGACACCGACGACGGAGGTGACGCCTAGAGCTGACGCTCAGTGCGGCGAGTTCCAGGGGGCAGAACCGACGCCCCCATCTCCTAGGTGGACTGCCTTGGCCCGGCTATGTCCACCTAGGACTCGTCGTCCTAGGTATTAGGGGTTTACTCTCCCCGACTCCACAGGCTGCTTCTACTGAAATCCGAGGTGGTGAGCCGTGAGCGTCGAGAATTTCGACGGTTACGGTCTCGCAGACCACCTCTCTATTATCTACGGTTATACAGATGACTATGGCGAACTGCATATCAAGGAACTCTCCCGATCGGGCTACGGTGAGCCTGGTCCCTCACCGGGTGATGTGATCGAGCGTGAGTTGACCAAATCGACACTTGATACCCGTCTTCCTGAACTCGATCTCCCTGGCGAAGATGGCCTCGCTCGTGATGACTGCGGTGAAGACCTGCCCGCCTTCGCCTGTGCTAGCGACGAAGGATGTGCGAACACCGTCTATATTGGCTGCTCCTGTTCTTCGCCAACTTGTGAGCGTGACTGGCCAGCGGCGGTCAAACCGAAGGTTACCCGCTCTGCTGGCAAACTTGAGGGGCTACGATGGGCACTCTATGTCCGATACGACGGGCGGAAAGATATTGGATGGAACATAGTCTGGTTTGGGGGTGGATCATGAACCTCTCGCTCTGCGGGCAGGACCGACTTGACGCTATTACCGTCAATGTGGGTTCACAGCCACCGTCGAAGCTCTTGCAATCCATCGCAACTGCTGACCGATTCCAGCAACATCTCAAAAAGGCTGTCCGTCATCTTCTAGCCGACTCATACCGTTCTGACTGGCTTTCGATTCTCTACGAAGCAGGAGTCACTGCTCGCGATGGCCGCTACGCACAACTCGTCTGTTGGCTGGATCGCCCACCTGAACATGATGCACACCAAGACGCGCTCGACTACACTGCCGCACTCGGGCAAGGACAGGCGACCATCGACGGGACATATCCGACGCTCGAAGAAGCTCTCGGCGGCGATCTTGTCGACGGACCACTCGCACTGCTGGATGCTGCTGACCGTACACCGACCATTGCAGCCAGTCTTGATAAGACGATATTCGCTGAGCGTCCCCGCCAACAGCGTGAGAACACCCTCGAATTGCTCTCGATTCTGGACACGCGGTGCGACGTGTATCTTATCTGCACCGGACGTACGGCTCGCTGGCTGGCCGACAATCACCGCTCTGACCTGCCGCTGGACTTTGATAGCTGTCTGGATACTGGGTGTGATGGGGATCATCCAGCTGAAGACGTGGCTACTGAGGCTCCCAGGACGCTTGACCCAGAGGGTGGACCCGTCAAAATTCTGCGGGAACTGGCCGATGAACCCACCCAGACAGTCCCACAGGCATCATTGCCCGACTTGGTGCGTCGTGATGCATCGACGGTCTGCCAGTATCTCAACAAACTTGCTGGACTCGGTCTGATTGATCGCTACTCTATCGGTACTGGCAACCATGTTTCACTCCGCGAATCTGGTTCGGTGTTGTTAGACCGTCTCGACGCCGAGATTGGCCGACAGTCTAAACTCGATCGTCTGTTTGAAGAAACCGGAAGCTTCCACAAGAGGCCGTGTAAGCCCGCATGCAAGAGGGGTCAGGGGGGACCGCCTGGACAGCAACTGCCGACCGCGACCGCAGACGACACTGCTACTCTAACCCGTCCTGCAACTGCACCCTACCGCACTCGGTTTCTTAGTCGCGCTCAGCATGATGCCACAGTGTCGGTTGCCACAGCTGGGGAGATCTCGGTGGCTGAGAGTGACGTACCTGATAGCCGCTCAGAGTCGATTAAAGACCTCCACGTGAGAGGTGTGAGCTACGATGCCGACCGTGACGAAGCACTGGTAGCAATTCGAGCGACGACGCCCCTTCAGTACATAACGAGTGTTGCATTGAGTTTGGCGTCACCACGATTGTTCGATCAGGTTCTCCCAGTCAATCGCCTGGATGATCTCGATCCTTCGGCGTTCATTCTCCGGTCAGCCCGATGTATTGGCTGTATCTCCAGTGAAGCCGAAGATGATCCACAGGTACTTCGTGATGAAATCGTCGAGTGGGGCCAGAAGTTGGCCGGAATGACAACGGATCTGCGAAACGGCGAGTACGAGGACCGTAACCAGTTTAGAAGCCAGATCATGCGCTCGGCACACGGTCTCGCCGGGACTATCGCTCACCTGCTCGACGTCGCCGGCGTCGACTTGATCCGGGAAGTCCGTGTTCCGAGTGGACTCAACGAGAGCGATATCTCTGAGATCGCCAAGACGATGAGCATTGCTGCGTCGATCCAGTCGTCATACGGTCATTACGCGACCTATCGGCAGCTGTTCGAGGATCGGCCAACGAAACTGCAAACTGCACTCTCACCGAAAGTCGATGCAGTTGACCCATTGGGTGAGTACATTGGGTCGCTGGTGGTTCGCAGTCCTGACGCAAGCCGGGTAAGGGAAGCGTTGGAAGAACAGCTCTCTGACCCGCTGCCGGTTCGTGAGGACGCACCGGAGATCGCGGTCCAGGTGCCGCTGCGGGAGGTTGACCGCTCGGATTACGTGGCTGTGATGAGCCGTCTTGGAGAACACAAAGGATTGGAGAAAACTCAGGAGGCAGTGACGCTCTGCCAGACACTGGCGAGCGATCCGTGGGCAGTGTCGGAAGCGCTGAACCGGCTGGGATTGGAGTCACGACCGCGAGACATCCGGCTTGACGAGGTTCGGGTGGCACTGTCACATCTTGACGCTGACCAATTGCTCCCCGATGCGACACCAACAGTTTCGTTGACGGTGGCGGCGCTGTTGCGGTCAGCACAGCCACTCTCGAAGACAGAACTAGCCGAGAAAGCCGGTGTGAGTAGCCGGTCACTCCGCAAGGACGGGAATCTCGATGCGCTGGTGGCGCTGGATTTGGTTCGGGAGACCGATAACGGGACCTACCGATTCGCATTGCCGTTTGCGACTGAAGAAGAACGAGGGAGTAACATCTGTCCCGCTGCGGTCGACGATGATCTCGCAACAGCTCGTGACGTTCTCTACGAGGTCGTGCTTGCGACTGTTGACGATGTAGCGAGAACAGCTGACCCCGATGATCCTGTGGGGGGGACATTCTACGGGCCTGGCTTGGAGGGCGACCCGCTACGGAGGGAACTTCCGTGGATAGACCCCTGGATTCGAGTGGCGAGATTGCTCTGTGATGAGCCAACATCGAGGGATATGACAGTTAGTTTTGGCGCAGCAATAGAACAGACAGCGGTTCAAAATCAGGGTGTTCAGCGCGCCGATTAGTCACCCTGGCATTCGTCTTTAGCTAATACTCAGAGTAATACTGGATCGCGTCGATTTGAGAGTAGATCTCGTCAGAACACGACTTCTACGGGACGAAAAGACGGTTTCCAAAGGTTCTGCATCAGCTACTTTCAGCTGCAAGAGCGTTTCAGTCGTTAGATTTCTTCATCTACTATCACCAGGCATAATCATCTAGTGAAATATTACTACTGGTCTTAGCTAAAGACGAATAGTCACCCTGGTTAGAGTCGGTGGAGCTGTCTTCGCTCGAGTCCTGGTCTTCGGGTTCGTTCAGGTCGTCGTCAGTCGCGTTTTCGAGTTGGCTCCGATGGGCGACGGCAAACAACTCGGCGGCCTGGTCGTCGGTCACGGTGAGCACTTCGACGGGATGATGGTCGAGTCCAGCAACACGGGCAGCCTTGATGCGTTTGTGACCGTTGATGATTGTTCCATCCTCTCGAACGACGGGGAAGCTCTCGGCGTACTGGTTGCGATAGCAGGCGCGAATGATCTCATCCTTCGGTTCGAAATCGAGGTTGTGATCAGGGAACGGCTGGAGTTCGTCGACATCCCGCCATTCGACCCGTTTCTTTGGTTTGATGACCTCGACGATATCTGGCGTGCGGATGAAGACGCTGCCGAGTTCCTCTGTGTCGTCGGCAGTCACGTTGTGCATCACGACGCTGCCTCGATCGTGATGAACGCGCTCAACCCATCCCTTGTAGGTTCGTCCAGCTGCGACGACACGGGCGTACTTGCCCTGTAACGCCCAGTCAAGCGTGTTGTGAAACGGATTGCCGGTCATTGGAGAGACTGGGCCTTCCAACCGGCGCAAATCAGAACTCGGTTCAGATCACAGCACAGCGACCGCCCGCTCAGGAGCACACTTTCTGCGGGGACGACTGAGCATATAAGTCACCCGTCTTCTCGTTGAATCGTCTGAACCACTACGTTTTCGCTCTTATTCCGAGAAGCACCCTGATAAAGAAATAAACACAGATACACGCTATTATTCGGGATCAGGATTCATTTTCTACTCAACTAAGAATGGTCAGCTGGAGCACCTCACAATTCGTCATCTACGTATGATCCCCTTGGGTTCAATCACACTGGTCTATCATGCCAACTCCCGATCAAAGGCCATGTGGTGTGTCTCCTGCCAAGGATCCATGCAAGGGCAGGACACGTATCTCAGGACATCTGGCTTATTGCCATCTCTCGAACGATGATTGATTGGGCCCCAAATCTTGATGTTGAAACTCGTTCAGCCGGCATTTTTCAAGCCCACTTTCCCGGAGTTCGCGTTTGGTCTTCTCTCCGAATTCTGGCGCTACCAGAAGCCCCCGTACTGATGCGTTGTCTGTCCGATTGTAGTGTTTCACGTACCGCTGTAACTGATCCACGTGAGAGAGCTTTGCATACTGAGTCTTCACTTCGATGATGACCCGATTCCCACTTCTGTCAGCACCCACGAAATCAATCGTGCCCACATCGATCGGATGTTCGTGATGAAGTATCCGTAAACCGTCCTCCAGCGTTTCCGGGTTGGATTGGATGAACGCGTGCATTTCCTCCTCTGTCTCTCTGTGCTCTGGCTCTGCTTTGTCAGTAGCACTATAAACGACAACCAGCGGTACTTCTTGGAGATGGATATGGATCGTGTGCTTTCCCTTCGATTTGCTCGCATAGAGGAGAAAACCAGTCTCCAGTGGGTATAGTTCCAGGGTGCTATTCACTCCCTGCCGGGCGATCGCTCGGGCCCAGTTTGGCCGATGGACTGAGATGGCACCATCTGGCTTGCAGAGAATAATTCGTTGACCAGTCCCGATTGACCCATTTCTGTTCCCCCGCCACTCAACAGAGCACGTCGCAAAAACTACGAGAACTTTATCCAAACCCTGCGATTCTGAAAGAGCGCTCTCAAGCGCCTCAAAATCAGGCTTAACGATCTGATCAACAATCATTTAGATGACCTTCGAGTTGTCATTGGGTGGTTCGCTATCCGTCTCCAATACCAGTAGATCCATCATCAGGTTTCCGGTGAATACCCCACCGTATCGGTCACCCCAATACTGACAGACATCAAGTTGTCGAAGCTATTAGTTAATTGTACAAGCGTGAGCTATAGCCCAGTTCAGGACGTGAACATCTCCAGGTGGGGTGATGGGGTGTCTTCGTTCTTGGTGCAGCCAAACAGAACGGGAGGCGACGCAGAATCAGGATCGGCGACGAGTCGTTCGCAGACTGCCTCGAATACTGCACTGGCGGTGGCTGAGTGTTCCTTCGTTCGGACGAGTTGCTCGTATCCGTCCAGATAGACGCAGACGGGGTAGCCTTTCGCCGGCTGGAAGCGCTCCCAGACATGACTCCAGATGGAATCCGGCTCCGTGGTGAACAGCTTTTCATCCAGTATCAGACGACGGAACAATCCCTGCTCGTACTCGTCGTGGTCTTGGAGGAACACTTCGAATGCCGCTCTGATTTTGGCTTCGCCTTCACCGGAGGTGACATGGAAGACTTGTGAGTCAGCGAACGGTGAACGGTCCTGGATATCGTCGGCCGCGTAATGAGTTCCCCACTCGTCCCATCACTTGCCGAGTCAAACAGGTGTCTGAGCGTAAGAACCGGGGTCTCCTCGGAGTCTATCGCCTCGTCGGCACGTCGCGTTGCCTGCTGCACCAGTTGTTCTAATTCCGCACCCGTTCGGTGAGAGAGGAATCGGTGGACGTCATCGATTCCTTCCTGCTCTTCGTGGGCATCTAGCTTGCCGTGAGTCACGAACCGTGTAAGCTGGTTGGGCAGCCGCCCTAAAGGCGCTCGCTTGTTTTCGTCGCGGACGCTTGCCTGGTTACGGTGTATCCGCTCAAGGTAGTGGTGCAAAACCGCAATCGACTCATCATCAACAAGTGATCCGAACGACACGGTTCGACCCAGACGACCGGGACGACGAAGTGCCTCGTCGCTGAGTTCCGCCATGTTTGTGGATGCGATGACCCTGACCGGACGCTCATTCCGTTTCGTGTCGACGCCGTCAAGCAAGACCAATAGCTGGGCGACAATCTGAGCGCTATACTCCTGTGTCGACTTCCCGCGGGACCGCGCAATCGCGTCAAGTTCGTCGGTGTAGAGGATCCGTGACAGATTGTCCCGCGCCTGCTCAAACCGCTCCCGGAGAATGCGCTCGGACTCGCCGACCCGCCGGCTCAAGATCTCAGGGGCCCGAAATCTCGACAGGAACAGAGCCGTACTGTTCGCGGCAAACTTCCATGACGGGTTCCGTTTTCCCCGTGACAGGCGGTCCTTCAAGCAGGAGGCCGTGTTCGGGGTCTAAGCCCCACCGGCCTCTGTCAAGTCGAAGGAACTCCTTGTTGGCTTCACGCTGGTCGGGTAGGCCAGCCACGCGGAACTCCCTGACCGGTCGGTAGTCCTCCTCGATATCCCCAAGGTCGACAGTGACGCGATCGGCGAGGCGTTCGGACCCCCTTATAGCGTTGTTATCCTCGTCGTCAGCCGAGAGCCTGAACCCGACCAGGAACGTATAGTTACCGTTCTCGCCCGTGTCCACCTGCTGGCCACGGATCGCTACAATCTCGAACGCAAGGGCACACCAGAGGTTAACATCGTCGGGCCCTCGGTAGCGGTAGCGCCGTTTTTGCGTCGCCGCTTGCGGGTCGACCTCGAAAAGCGGTGGATCGGATGCATCAGTATCTCGGTCGTCAGCCGATGTCGTGGTGACGAATTCTCGAAGCCGGCGTTCACCAGCGGGCGAGACAAGCTCGTAGTGAAGCGGCTCGTCCGTGGGGTCGTTGACCTTGATAAGCTTGTCTCGCCACGTCCCGAACTCAGTTTCACTCTGTGTCATCATACACCTCCTCTATCAGGTCCTTGGCCGCACGGAGCATCGTACAGTCACCGTTGTTCGTCTTGGTCTATCTCCAGGACCTGATGCAGCCCAATCAAGTTTCCAAGACGTTTCAGAAACAGCTACCCAGAGAGATCGTCACAGTCAACCATCGCCAGGGCTGACTAATGATTGACGACAATCGATAACTACGCAATGAATCCTCCTCAACCAGCTTCTGAACCGTACGGGAAAGGGGATGAAGTAACCGTGTACGTAGGTGAAGACGACCCCGACGTCCGGTACCACGGCGTCAAATGCATCGTCACTGACCGCTTGCAGGATGATCTGAACACCGAGACAGGGCGTGACCGTGATCAGTACCTCTACCGCGTAAAAAGACGGTCAACGGGCGAGGTTCTTCCTATTGATTTCCGGCACGGTGATCTTGTACCCACGACGACATTAGAAGAACACTCTTCAGAAGATGATTATTGACTGCTTCTCGGCTCTATCAGAAGTTCGGAAGGTATGAGCGCACAAATTAATATCTTAGTTACACTAACGAAGTTAACTACGTAGGGAACGGTAAACTCGCATACAGATGATCATCTTTTAACATATTATCGGGTCGAAAAGGGTCTTCCTCCTATCTTAAATGTTTCTCGTTGTTTGGGGGCTCAATTTTGTCCTGGTTTGTCTCGAACGTGCTGCCGTCACCTATTCAGTACTTCATCAATCCTCCTTGCTATTGGACTATTTTCAACATCCGAGATTAGATTTCGCATCTTAGATGTATTTATACTGGAATACACTCCCATCACAATATCATAGATACGTTCAGTTTCTGCCTCGGGGTAAGGTCCAGTCGAAAACCGATCGTCAGCCCACTGTGTATAATTTATGTTTTGGATGTTGCCCTCCAAAGTATCCCACATCTCTGCAGTATCATCTTGTAAGTCGAAATATAGGCTTGTAGTCAAGGCATCAGCTAGCCTAACAAAGAATTCTGCGAGCTCGTTTGCACCATTCTCCGGGCTTGAATCACTACAGTATTGATTCAAGAATAATGTGTAGTTGGCAACCGCTGATAGTGTCTCGCTCCGTTCGTCAGATATCGGTGGTATCGGTATATTCTCAATGTAAGGAGCATCTAGATTCCTTGCAGTCTCGGTGGATTCATTATAGACCATCCGATGAACGTAATATGAAACAACCGGGCAGTTAAGCACTGCAAACAAGCTTGACATCGTATAGGGTGAATCCGTAGTTTCCACAGGAGCATTAACGATATCCCCAGTACTAGCGAACCGACCGGTTTCATCCATATACACGACTACGCGACTCCCTCTCAGTACTTTGAACAATAATCTAGGTTGACGGGTCTTTTCCGCGCTCTTCCGATTGGACTCCGTTAAATTATCTAGATCAATATACCTGACCCCATCCGAATCAAGATGGTACCGTTGTAATGCCGGATTGTCATCAATAAAGGGAGTTTCCCCCTCCACGATATTTTTCTGGTCATCTCCGAGAATATATACACCACGGAAAGGTCTCTGATGCCAATACTCAGTAAAGTCGGTACAAGACTCGAAGTCCGACACGATACGGTCATCTTCTTCAGTAAACGGATGCAGGATAATCGTCTCAGACTCTTTCATCGCAGATTGACTGGCCCAACCTACAAACTCAGGTTGATTCGCAGTTGTACTCCGTAGGTCCCTACTTCGGTGGACCGTAGGTGTCTGATTAGTTGTGTCTTCATCAAGTGTGTGAATTATTGCGACTGTCTCAAGATCTACCCCTACAAATCCTAATCCTACGTTATATATATGCTTGAATTCAGTTTCAGAGATTATCTTTCTCCGTATGTCTGACCAAGAACTATAAAATGCGATACTCTTATTGACAATGTAAGAAATCGCTCCTTGTTTGTGGACAAGATCAAGGGCGCGTTCATAGAACCATTCGCAGGAATCGCTTGCACCTTGACATTCGTAATTTACATCACTTTTCAGTAGGGGCTCTTCCTCTGTTCCAATTGATGCACCGTAAGGTGGATTGCTGATGATGACGTCGAACCCACCGTATTTCATGAATACGAGCGGGAATTCGAGCGGCCAGTGGCACGCATCCAACTTGTCTTCTCGGAAGTCTTGTCCGGCGTACTCCCGTTCGATGAGAACACTCCAATCGTCTGGGTCTGAGAAGTGTTCTCGAAGTTGATTGAAGATCTTCTCAACACCCTGCTTGTTGAGTGCCGGGCTGTCCAACCGTGCTTTGTATTTGTACGTGGTGAACCCTTGACTCTCCAGATATCCGTCGATGGATTCAGGTATCCCATCCGGGATTTTGATGCTGAGCGTTGTGGAGGATTGCGGGGCCGCATTTAGACTGTCCCACGCTGCACTCACGTCGTCAACATGATCAGCCATTGTGAGCCGATTGTTGTTCGAGTCGCTCTGTGCTCCTGCGTACCACTCATCGAGGTCTTCTTTCAGATCGTCATGCCGACGTTCGAGGTCACGCTTCGTCTCCTTCTCGGGGTCACTGGATTCCCTGTAGTCACGAACATCCTCCCCGTACTGGCGTAGTTGGTCCTCCATCGTGGAAGAACCCAAGGTGTGCTGCTCGCCGGTTACTGCAGCGGTTTCAGTAAATCCGAGGAGGCTGTTTCCGGTTCGGATGTTGAACGTGATATCCGGCAAGGGTGGGATTTCGTCACGTTCGTCTACGGTTGCACCTTCGGTCGTATCTACTGGAGTCGCGCTGATCAGCCACAGCCAAAGCCGGAGTTTACAGATCTCCGTTGCCCCTTCTAGGATATCCACACCGAAGATGTTCTGAGCAATGATTTGGCGTCGGAGTACGTACTCATCAGTGTTAGGTCGGCACATCGACCGCCACTCGAACAGAGTGTTCGCTACTGCGAGAGCAAATGAGCCGCTCCCAACTGCGGGGTCACACACCTTCAACTCCTGTAACTTCGAGTCCAGATACTCCAAGACTTCTGGGGAGGTTTCGTACTCCTCGTAGAGGACGTCAAATCCGTCCTTCTGGTCAGATTCGATTGACTCGATTTGATTCTCACCAGGCCGGTACAGGTCGTCAGGGTTGAGGGCTCTAGGTTCTTTTCCTTCGTTGAGGTCTTCGTCGATCTTCTCCAGTAAGCCTTCCCACAGCGCTCGGCGGGCTTTGAAGTCGGTTATGTCCTCCCCGGTATAGTACGCACCGACCTCGCTGTTACCCTCGGAAAGCAGGTCATTTCTCTCGGAAGGGTCTAAATCACTGAGCCGGACGTCATCGCCGACTTTACTCACCGAGATGACGAACTTCTCGTAGATGTACCCTAAGACGGCCGGGGTGAGGTTTCCTACAGTGTCCGATTCATCTTCGTCTGTCCCCTCCAGCCCATCCAGGAGCCAATTGTACTCGTTAAGTTCGCTGATTAGTGCTTCCCAGTCAAAGTCCTCAACGACAAGTTCCTCGCCCTCAGAGACGGTGGTCCCGTCCGTCGTGGTGAGGTCCTCCGGCTGGAAGAGCCCACCGTTCAGGTATGGGACGTTGAGCCAGTAAGACCCGGTGAATTTGACGTCATCGGCGTCTCGGGAGTTCAGCCGGTCGAAGAAGACAGTCCGGAGGAGCGTCCAGAAGTCGTCGTGCTCGTCTACAAGCGTATTGAACACGCGATCTGTCTTCCCTGGAACCATCTCCTTGGAGTCGTTCACCGGGATGACAACGCCACGTTCAACGAGGAAGTAGAGGAAAATCAGGCGGTCGATGATTCGCTGAGCGGACAGAAGCTCCTCTTGCTTGCTGAGCGTGTATCCGCTCTCAGTGGTGAGAGAGCTTGCGAGGTCGGATCGGTGGTCCCACAACTCTCGGTAGAAACGATCAACGACGTCCTTGTAGTCGAAGAGGACGTTGATGTCTTCGGAAACCTGTTCCAGCTTATCGAGCTTACTTTCCGCCGTCGTACCCGTGTGGATGTCGGGATTGTAGATGAACTGGAAGTTCCCACGGGACGCACGGAATACCTGAACCCGATTGGTTTTTGGGTCGAAGAACCAGAAGTACTGTAAGCGAGTTCTCCGCTTCAGTTCCTGTGCGATCTTCTTCGGCGTATCCTGAGGGACATCATCCATCGGGAATTCGAAGTACGCGATCCGCACAGAGCCCTCAATACTGAATCGGTACTTGACGTCATGGTTTGAGTCGTACGTTAAGGTGTCCGACGTAGGCTCTTCGAAGTATCCAGCATTGGCCAGGTACTCGTAGCCATAGCCGTCAGTTCCGTCGCCCTGTGGCGTAGCGTCCAACGTCCTCGGGTAGTTCGTAGTATCAGTCATGGTCATGGTATTTGATAACCGCCTTCACCTCGCTTTCTCCAGACTTACTCATCCCTTTCTCCGACATTTGAATAATTGTTTGCCATTCTGATGAGCTTCGGATCTCGTTATCTGGGTTCGACATCCAGCCATAGTCCTCTTCTTGGATTGACGACAGACTGTCTTCCAGGGTGTTCCGTTGGGGGACCGTGTACGTGTCCGCTTCCAGTCGCTCACGAATCGCTGAAAGCGTCTCTTTCATCTCAGGGTCAGAAACTACGCCCATTACCTCTTCTACCTGGTCAACTAACTGTGAGGCAGCACGGCCTAATTGACCTGCTGTAACTCTCTCGCGGTTGTACTGTTCCTGCCGTTCTTCTCGAATCTTTTCGATGGTCTCCTTATCACCGTCGGTGAGACCGTCTTCGTTTGAACCGGCTTTCACACTCCGATGCAACGGTGTCCAGATTGAGGGGTCGCCTCCCGTCTCCCCGAGAATAGCGAAGTCAGATAGTACCGTTTCCCGAACCTCAGCGTCACTATCAGCTGTTTCCTGTTCCTGACTGTCAGGGGATTCCAGAACGGTGTAGATTGGCCGTCTTATCGATGATGAGACTGCTGAGACGTCATCAGTAGTCAAATTGTATGTATCAATAGCCCGCCGGAGGATGCGATCTGTTCGGGTTTCCTCCGGTGGGGCCTGTTCCGGCGCAATCTCACTTGGGTTCGAGGAGGCCATCGTTTCGTTATACTCATCCAGGCTTTCGATATATTCTTCTCGCTCCTCTTCGTGCAATTGCTCGATCTTCTTCTCGTCCATCAGCCAGACGATGAAGTCCAGACCCACGATGTCGAGTATGGTGTCCAGCCGAGCGTCCAACTTTTCGTACAGTTCGAGTTCTCGGTCGATGGAATCTGCTGGCCGGAAGTTGTGGACCTCAACCTTCTTCGGGTTCGTAATGCGTAGCGCTCGGCCTGTTCGCTGAATTAGCGTGATAGGATTGTACGGGAGGTCGAAATTCACGATGACGTCCGCACGCGGAATGTTCACCCCTTCCGCCAACATATCTGTGGTGATTATGACATCGAACTTTCCCCGGTTGAAGGAGGAGACGAACTCCTCCTTATCCGCAGATACCCCTCCATGAATACGTCGAACTCCTTTGAATTCCCCAGAAAGGCTGTGATACAGATACTCAACTGTGTCACTGTATTGAGAGAAGATGACAACCGGTTTTTCGTCAGTTAATTTGTCCTCGATGATTGACCTGAGTCTCGAAACTTTGTGGTCATCAGGATAGGGAACAGTGGAAGTGTGACCGAACGAAGACGTGATCCGGTCTAACATCTGATCAATAAGATTGATATCTGTTTTGAGATTACTGAGCACCGTCTCCTGAACATCTGAATCCAAGGAACGATAGGTGGTAACGACGGTCTCCAGTCGTTCGAAGTCTGTCGCATTAGCAGCTTCTTGTGGGTCAATACTAGTAGAAAGTGAGGCAACGTCATTTTCCGAAATCGCCGTGTCTCTCTTGATTGACTCGTAGTATAGGATGAACCGTTTGTGAAGATTGTCGATGCTGTCGTGGAATGCCTTGAGGCTACTTTCGAGACGCTTGTACAACCGCCACTTATGTCGGAAGATCAGATTATCGAAGTCTTGGTACCCCTGACCGTCCCAGAGCTTCGAAGGTTCGTAATTAAGTTGATCAAGGAAGGGGACGATCTCCTCGAATACCTCACTCTGGTACCGGTGGGGGTAGTCATACTCTTCCTCTGTGATTTCGGGATCGTCGTATTCAACATCGTCTCCCGCTAGCTCACGCAGATCGTCTTTGAACTCTTCCTGGATAATGCGCCACGTGATTTTGATGGACAGTTCGTTCTCGATCTTTTTGATGTCCTGAATGAGGCTGTTGCTGAGGTCGTCGTACTTATCCAACTTATTCAACTGTTGTCTGGTGTTCTCGTAGTGTGATTTTAGACCAGCCCTCTCAAATTGCTGTACCCGTCCTGCCCGGTAGAACAAGTCGATTAACGAGAACAGATCTTCGGGGCTGATGTTGATCGGTGTCGCGCTCGTCAGGAGGACATCGGAGTCGCTGTTCTGCCGAATGATGTCTTCCAGATTGTTCCGACGATTACTGTCATTCCGGAAGTTGTGAGCCTCATCAACGATAATCAGACTGAACCGGTCAGTGTAATCTCGATAATCAAAAACCCGATCACCCTCGGTTGCTTCTTCGAGTGGTTGTTTCTGAAGCATTCCCATCGAAAGGAATTCTGTTGCAGAATCGATATCGAATTCCTCGAAGACCTCTTCCCACTCGTCAGTCACGTTAGAGGGTGCTACTACCAGGATCTCTTTATTCGGCGACCGTCGGTGGTATGTTGCTGCAGTTTGAGCCGCGACGTATGTCTTGCCAGTACCGACACTGTTCGAGAGAATGTATCCTCCATACCGCTGGAGTCGTTCCATCACGATGTTATACGTTAAATTCTGGTACTCCAGAAGGGGTGAGCCATCAGATGAGACACTGCTGTCTAACAAGTAGTCTCGGTCGAGGTAGCGAATGAGCTTCGCAAAGAAGACAGACGGTGGCTGGTATACGTAGTCGCTCTGTTGAACCTTCTCAAGAACCTCCAATACGTCAAGATCCTCTTCCCCTTGTTCCCACAGCTTGTCGAACCACTCCCGGAATAACTCTCGGTCTTGGTTCCCAGTCTGCATCTGCACCGAGAGCTCGATGTTATTCTGGAGCCCCCCTTTACTGAAGTTAGCTGAGCCTGCCCAGACGTCGTCTGGCACCTCAGAGCGAAGGTAAAAGCTGTACAGCTTCGGGTGAAAGTTCCGCTCAGTAATCACCCGGAAATCCACCAGCCCGCTCTTAATAAACTGCTTGAGGACTTCGATTGCTTCGTCATCGTATTCAATAACCTGGTCGGTGACTAGAGAGAGGAGGATCGACTTGGTCCGGTTCGAGGTTTCAGGCCCCATTACCACTCGTATGGGTGCCTCAGTCCCCCACTCCGCGTCGTCTATTTTACTGACGGTGTCAGCCTCAATTAATTCCTTAAACTTCCCAGAGACTGCTTCAAAGCCCGAAAAGAAGAGAAATCCAGTTCCGATATCCATCCGGAAACTGTTCTCACGATCTTCCTCGATTGCTTTAGTCAGGTAGTGTTCAAACACATCAAGTACACTACCCTCTTTGTCCTCTTCTAAGAGACCCGCGTTATTGTCGATGACCCGGTTTCCGATATCTTTCATTTGTTCTCACGTTCCTTTTGTAGAGGCTTCATGACTGAATCGAGCGGCGTGTGATCCTCTTTGTTCTTGATTTCTTCAACGCGTTCTTCAACCGTCCGGTTAGCGTTATCGACAAGCGGAGGGAGATAAAGCATCTTGTTACCGAATGTAACCAACACGCCAACTTAGTGTTTAGCTATATATTGCTGCCCGGTCCTGTATTCTCCTCTAAGGTCACTCTTGAGGATGCGATGGTGACATGAGTTTAGTGGGTGAGCTGGTCGCTGTTACCCCCCTAGTCGATAAGCTCCAGTTAGCTGCTGATTCGGGGGCAAAGACAGTGCTACTACCTGCGAGGAACAAAGAAGATCTAGCAAAGATACCTGATGAACTCCTTGATCAACTTCAGCTCGTATTCTACACTGATCCGCTTGACGCAGCTAGTAAAGCAATAGAGTTGGAATGATCTCGCGCGACGAGTAGATTGCTATTCAACCAGTTCCAACAGGAAAGAATTTTAAACTTTTTTCGATTTTCCTTCCTCTTCGAGAGGCTTTAATTTCAGACAGGTAGCCCGGCGGTCACATCCAATATGATCCGAAATATCTGTCGTCCCACTCGGGCCGATTTCAAATAGAGCTTCCAGAAACTCTTGGGGAGGGGGCTCCCCAGTGAATTTTCACTTTCTTCATTTCGATCCCGGTTGCCAATAGTAATCATATACTCTAGTATTGATAATACACAGATTGGTAGGGACTGTGAATCTTTATCGGTATTATAAGATTATTGTAGTTTTGCGACGCACTGCCAATTGTGGTCATGCTTATCGCGCTAATCAGATTCTACTCGACACTCTATTTTGTCTGTTCTGAGCGCTACGACAGTCTCGCTTCCTGGAAGGCGTCGTCGACGACCTCGGGCGTCGGTGCATTCAGGTAGGGCTCGATCGCCTGGAAGCTGTCCCACCCGCCGACCTGCATCACGACGCGCGGGTTGATCTCTTTCTCGACGAGGAGTCGCTGCGCAAACCGTCGACGGAGATCGTGACTCGACACGAGCTCGAAATCCTGGTCGCCCGTCGCTTCCGCAGCGACCTCGGCGGTTCGCTTCACCGCTGCTCGCACACCACGCTCGGTCAGATCGATGAAGGGGTCTTTCGGGGCGATGTTCTCGTTGCGCTGGTACTGGCGGAGATCACGCTCGACGTCGTCGGGGAGGAACGCATCGCGAGGTTTTCCGCCGTTCCCGGTCGTGTCCTTCCCCTCAGGGACGCGCAGTCGATACGTGCCGGTGTCGGTCTGTTTGATGTGCCGGGGCTGGATCTGTGGCATCTCGAACGCACGCAGGCCGACGAACGCCCCGAGTTGAATGATGATATCGTCACGATAGCTCGCGGTCGCTCGACGAAGTTCTTCGACCTCGTCGTCGGTCATCCAGACCTTCGTTCGATCTTCGTGATTCGTCGCTTCCAGGCGCATGCAGACTACTGTACTTTCCTACGTGAAGTTTCTAACGACGTATGTATACTGGCCGCTATGCGGCTGAATTTTCACTCGGAAGACGGGGTGTTCGGCGAATCGTTTCCGACTTATCAGACAAGTCGTCACTGGCGAGAAAGTCGGTGATGTCTATCGCGTCTGTTAGGAAAGGCGTGCAAGATATAGAGGGTATATCGGTCACTGTTGGTCTCAAAAAACCACTATGAGTATAATGTGTTTGGCGTTTCAGTGCAGCGCCCTTAAAACCAACTGAGGTCGGTTCTAACACTCTCTTTCATCTGATCACCTGCATCACGAGCCTGTTGATTTGCCTCTTTCATATCGTCAAAAGCAACCTGGAGGTTCACTTCCCACTCAATACTGTTTGGTGAAGCCACATTAAGAATAACACATTCATTATCTATTGACGCAATACTCTCAAGCACGTCCAAGACTTCCTCCATCTTTTCGGCCTGATTCCGGTGAGCTCTGATATAATCTCTCATAGCTTCTTCGGCCTCCGGATTAAAGTCATAATTGTTGATAATGTCTTTAGCTTGTATCGGAAAAGATCTGAATTCAGATAATGCCTCTCTGCATTCCTGATACCTCCGTATATAGGCAGAAGCAAGCTTATCAGGCATATTACTTCCAGGTTCATCAACGTATTTGAAGGCTTTTTCAACATATTCTCCCACCATTTCTAAACTATTATTTAGCTTCTTGACTGTTTCATTTTTCTCCTGCTCAAGAATTGATATTTCGACTATCGCCCTTTCTATACCCTCGTGATCTTCAGGATTCAGGCCATCAACAATCTCACTATTTGTGACTGTATTTCGTGACTCCTCATTATCGTTATGTATAGAGCTATGACACTGATCACAAACAGTCACAAGATTGCTCATATCATGACTTCCCCCCTTAGAAACTGGGACAATATGATGAGCATGAAGCTCAATATTACTATTCTGCTCCCCGCCTATACCACAGTTCTGACACTCATGGTCATCCCTTGAGTAAACCTTTTTTCTACGCGAATCCCAATCTGACGGGTAGTTGTTTGTCACAGTTATAATTGATTACAAGCAGATAAAAAATCACTGTGGCTTGCAAGATGGCCGACTGCTGACTTCATGCTCTATATCTTGCATGCTAGTTGGTAACACAGTAGTGTAGACGACATATACTTCTCTGTCTTCAGCAAGGATTCTCTCTGTCACAGAGGTTTCACTGGGCCTCCAACTGTCATGCGGAAGTCTGACGGGGGATTATTATACCAGAACACATCCAGTCTGATATCAGACCGAAATCGGTCTGGGTGAGGACTGAACTCATGGACCGTATCAAACAGATCGCCGAAGCGACCGACGACGAGTTACGGACGTACCTGAACCATCTCGGGTGGGAACGAAATCCGTTCGCTCATCCGGCAACTCCTGATGAGTACGTTCTGCCGAACGCTGACGACATTGCTGACGTGACGGCAGCGATTCGCAACTACACCGGGCCGATACTCATCCACTCACGGTACTCCGGCGCGGGGAAGACAACGCTCCTTCGAACGCTACTCGATGACTACGAAGAGTGGTATGAGACGGCGTACATTGGGGAACACAATGTGACACCCTATGAGCTGGCGGCGATCGTTGCGGACCAGATGGATGTCGGGAAGTCCTCGTCAACGAAGTTGACAGAACAGAAGATCCGAGATTCTCTCTCAGAGTATGATGGCGATCCGTTCCTGATCGGGATTGACGAGTTCGGACTGAACGACCCGGACACACTGCATGTCATCCAGTTTTTGAATGACCTTGATGAAGTGCAAGTCATTCTGACCGGGATGAGCAGTCAGTGGGACGCCATCGGCGACCTCGGAAGCGATGGGCGAGCCTTTCAGCGCCGAGTGTCGTTCCAACTCGAACTCGAACCGTTCGATCGCGATAGAATCGGTCGGCTGGTTAAGCGCCGCATCGCAGCTGAAGAAGAGCAAATCGATGAGATGGAGCCTGAAGAAATTGCGGCGCTGTCACCTGCGCCATTCACAAATGACGCGCTCGACGTGATCCACGAGCGGTCCAAGGGAATACCAGCCGTCGCAACGGCTGCCTGTGCGGAGTTGATTGGGTTGGCTGCCTACCAGTATGCCCAGGGTCTGGGAGATGAGGTGACGGCGTCACTGGCCGAAGCGATTGACTATGCGGAGCCAGAAGTCGAATCGTAATCACAATACTATCGGAACACAATCAGAGTGATATCAATATGGGCCGACGGAAGATTACCGAGGAAGCACAAGAGCAAGCACAAGATGAGAGTGATGAGAACAACGGAACCGAGCGGATGCAGTTGACTCAACGGATGCCCACCGAACTCCTCGACGACGTAGACGAAGTTGCGGATCGACTCGGGATGAGCCGTAATGCGGCAATCAATATGCTTGTCGAGCGAGGGCTAGATGAGTTCTGAAAGACATCGTTACAATATCTGTTTGAAATCGTTATGATATCAGACTGAAGCTATGACTAATGATCCTGATCTCCCGACACCGGATGAGATAATCACGATTCACGACGAGATCGAAGACGTATATGACCTGAAATACACTGGCGCAGCCGTCGCAGCGCCACGCCTTGAGCTACGGAATATTCTGGAAGAGGTCGAGGAGTACGATGGGACTTTTCTTCGGGCAGCAGCGTTGCTTCGGAACGTGCTCACAGCACATCTGTTCGAAGACGCTAACAAACGAACGTCGTGGACCGTAACTGCGTTCTATCTCGAAAGCCGTGGTGCTGAACCGGCTGTTACCGACAAAGATGAAGTGGAGAAAGTACTGAAACGAGTTCGCCGCTACGATGTCGAAGAACTCGCAGACTGGTTAGCAGAGGGTGAGATCGACCGTGAGAGACTGCAATAGCGAGATGTGCAAAGATTCAAGCGTCCAGATAGGGTACAGATTAGTATGAGTCTCGTAGATTCAGAAGACGGGGGTTCGGAAGAGCTTCGCCGCCGTGTTCAAGAATTTGTCAACGAGAACCGAGAGCTATTCGACTCACTTGATGAATGAGTGTGTTGGTGTCGCTGTGATACTCTAGCTGGTCCTCTCGCTGAGTCCAGCTTGACCAGAGTAGCTGAATTTGTCTGATATTAGAATGGCTCCACTCTGAAATCGTTATGACATCACTCTAAATTCGACCGGAATCGTTCGGGCGGGTAGAACACGACGTGGACGGTCGAGCCGAGGTTGTACCAGGAGAGCGGGAGAAAGCCGACTTCGAGGCCCCACTCTCGCGCCCAGCGCGTGATGTCCATCCACCCGTTGCGCTGCTGCTGGTCGGGATCGGCGGTCTTCGACGGCGTGACCATCTCGACGTTGCCGGGATAGACGTGCATCCCGTAGACGGCGGGGTCGCCGGACTCGTCGAGCCAGAGCGTGCTGTGGTCTCGATACGGCGGGGCGTGTGGCGGGTCGTCACGAGCGCCGATTGTTTCGAGCTCACGTTGCTTCCAGTCGCGTTTTTGCTGACAGGTGCAGCTACCCTCGCCTGTGATGAGACGGCGAACACACGGCGTCTCAGCGGGCTCTGCGAGGTCGAAGGCGTCGACGAAGGCATCCCGCTGGTACTCGCCCATCATTGCAGCGAGCGCCCGCCAGATGTCGTTCCACTGCGGGTTGTCTGGCTCGTGATCGAGGTAGTCGTGGATGGCCTCTTTGAGCTGGTCGTACTCGTCCCATGCCGGGACTGGTTCGTTCGGGCCGGGCGTCGGCCAGTCGGCGCGGTCGTCGTGGTCGTCGCTGGAGTCAGTCATAGATGCCGAACTGGTAGATGGCGTCGAGGTACCGTTCGCGCACTTGGTCGCCCCAATCCTGTTTATACACGTCCATAATATCCGTCCCGTCTTCCGCTGTTGCTGTCCCTTTGTCCCCTCGGATGTACTTAACTAGCGTTGGGTCAAGGCTGTCTTCGTGATGACCACCAGGCAGCATATTTGTGGTAAAAAACGTTCTGAACCAGTGCGGTGTGAACGCTCCTGTATCGCCGTCGTCGACGAGGCCGGTTTCTTCAGCCCAATAGTTCGTCAACTTCACATTCGGATTCGTTTCTCCAATTCGGGTTGGCTCTCCTCTGGGTTTCACCCACAGTGGATGTGGATAACTCGTCTCCGGTCGGACAGCGAGCCAGTCGAGCAGTGCCTTCTTCAGCTCGCCGTCAATTGGGATTTTTGTGCCACGTTTCCGTTTGTTCCCGAGCCGTCGCTTCTCGCCTTGGAATGTCTCTCCTATTGTCGGCTCGCTCGGTATATAGAGGGTATCGGGGTGGTCGGCAATCTCGTCAACGAGCGTCACGTCGTGCTGTTCGAGAACGTCGTCGTAGATGTCGTGATCCAGATTCAGGAATGCGAGGTCGATATTGTAATTCTCTCCTTTTCGGATACCTGTCTTCCCAAATGTGACGCCCATCGCCCGCTGCTGGAGGTTTGTAATGGCTCGCAGGTATTCCCCAATGTCATCAACCGTACGGTCGATTTTATCGGGGTCGTCGTGGTCGAAACCTGTTTCATCACAGACGTAGGCGACTGGGTTCGATTCGATCACGTCGCGTTCCAGCAACTCCTTCAAGAACGACTGGACCATTCGTAACTTGGTTTCTACACTTCGAGACCCTTGTCCAGCGTCTTCGAGTTGTTGTTTGAACGCTCGTGCATCGGCAAGGGTCATCTCGTCGCGCCAGTCAACGAACTCATCCCACGCTTCCCAGTCGGTGCTGTCGGGCGATTCAACGACGATGTTGTGAATGGCGTTGAATCGTTTGTCTGTCACGTCATCGACGTTCTGTTTGTGTTCGAGGAACTTCTCTAGCGGCTGATTGTACCACTGCTCGTCAAAATTGAGATTACCGTATTTAGTCATCGATGGAGAGTTTGAGATACCCGTCTTCTGAGGGTTCGTACCGTGCCTTTTTTTCCTCCATTAGTTCGCTCATGAGGCCGGTAAAATCGTCTTCGAGAAGGCCAACGAGATCATCTACGTCCTGTGCATCATCAGTAGAGAGATTCGCGTGAATCCAACCTTTAAGCTGAGTTTCGATTTCGGAACTTGAACCATCGTCTAGTTTGAGTGTGCTTGGAGTCGCTGGAGTTTCGTTCGGCGCATAGTCGTGGCCGAATTGCCGACGTCCAGCACGGATCATACGTTTAGTATATTCGGTAAGCGACAGATCACGTTCGTCAGCTTCCTCTACCCACTCGTTGGGGGCATCCATATGCACTTTTGCCATACGTAAATATGGATTGAATACATAAAAAGGTAAGTTTTTCGGAATCAAAGAACTACAAAGAGTGCAACTATCTTAAACATATGAGATATTATTATTTCTATATGATAAACAGAGGGCTACGGGAAGCCTCTTTGAATTACAAAGATTGATAGATA
>NZ_FOCX01000088.1 GCF_900110215.1 Halorientalis persicus
AACCAAACACAATCTCTGACTGTTCAGTGTATCTGACAAAATAGCGTTCTATGGTTTGGACTCAACGGTCGGATTGTGCTGAGAACGGTATCCTTTGTATGCGTAGTATGAGATAATTCTGGTAAATACTGCTACAGCAATGATCCCGACAGTGTAGACGGGATCAACACCCGCTATTGGCTCACCAAACACGATATAACCCGTGACCAGAACCGCTAGCAATTGACCGGCAAGCCAGCGATACTTCATACCATGAATTCGTTATGACTGGCCATATCTTTGGTGGTCAGACGGTTACCGGTACTGACCGATACGCGGCCCCCTGTATCAAGCGCTCAGTGAGTGCGCTTACCTAACAGTTGTTGTGGGAACGAATCAGGTATAAAGACTCCCAACAGCACCGAAGTGGGGTATTCTCTTTCGGTCGTCTGCTCACCCATCTAACCCCGTTTACAATGTGCGGTACAGGCCGTAGGCGATGAGTGCGAGAATACCCCCGAGGAACACACCAGGGAAGCCAAGCGAGAACAGACTTGCAAACACGAGTAGCCAGAGACCGGCGACGACAGTGGTGTGTTCGTAGTCGCCGGTGCGAGCAACGGCGTAGACGGACAGAATCGTTAGGGCGACCAACACGCCGAGTACCGGTTGCATAGCGTAGAGAATCGCCCATGCAAGTACGAGGAGGGCAGCAAGCCCTGCAATGCCGTCGTAGAGGTCGGGGACTTCACCGAAGGGGGTTTTTCGGGCAGCTCGCATACATAAACAAATGCCCTCAATCGTTAAAAATGTTCGGCAGTTTGCCTGCACTGAGCAGTTAGACGAATACTTGGGCATGTCGTTGGCACCATCTCGCCGTGGCCCTGACACGTGGGTCTCGTCGTACTGTCTTCCAGCAGATCGCCCAGCGATCCTACGCCGACTGGCCCATGTACGAGTCGAGCCCGCTATTCGATCGCTCATCCCTCCCAGCGCTGGAATCGGATGTTCGCCTTGTTGCGGAAACATGGTTCCAGCATGACGATCATGATGCCGTTGATCCATTCGTCCACGCAGTGCCGCTTGCATACGTCCAGTTCGATGCCCACGACCGGTACGCGGGGTCAACGAGCTACGAGATGGAGACGCTGTTTCGCCTATTCCTGCTGAAAGAATGCCATGGCTGGGACCACGAAACCGCGCTCGTCGAATACCTCACCAAGCATCCCGATTTCTGCGAACAGATCGGGCTGGACTCGGTGCCGAATCAGTCGACACTCTGGCGCAGTTGGCACAAACGGTTCACTGCTGAACTCCAAGATACTGTCGAGACCGCGGCGCGAACGATCCTCATCAAAGCCCAAAACGCGGGCGTCACAGTCCCGCGCGAGCCAGAACGGCAGAGCCCCAGACACCATGATGAGAATGAAGAATCGGACCCCGATGATCAGACCGTATTAGAGCAAGCTGAGACAGTCACTGAGCACGTAAGCCGGGTTGTGTTCCCAGCGTTCTCATTGAACCGTGGTGAGGGCTGTGAGATCCACGAGAACGCCTACTGGGACCTCCAGACCTATCTCGGACTTCGGGAGAACCTTGCCGCCAATGAGGGCGCTCGGAGCTTCATTCACGAGTCCAATCGAGATCGGACACCACTCGGCCACGCCCATCGCGAGCATGTACGCGACCTCCCCATAGAACAGATACGTGAAATGTACCGACAGGCGGTGAGTCGACTCTTGGATCGGGTCGCAGACACGGAGGAGTTCTTCCGAGCCGGCATCGTCGCGATCGACATTACCGAGTCCGACCCGTTCACCGGTGACCGCGCCGGGTATGAGGACGAAATTATCGGGACGAAGGAGAACACCGACGAGTACGCTTACCAGTGGGCCAGCGTCCAGCTGGTCGGGAATGCTGTCCCAATCGTGCTGGATGCACGCCCGGTGCGGAAAGGCGACACACGCAAGGAGATCGTCGAGGACCTCTTGGACTCGGCAGAGGCCCTCGTTCACGTCGATAATGTGCTGATGGACCGGGAGTTCGACAGTCAGCACATCCTGGAGATGCTGAGTCAACGCGGGCTGTCCTACGTCGTGCCGAAGCGGATGCAGACCAGCGAGAAAGCGCAAGCGAAACGGCTGCTCAAGAAGGGAAAGGACCGCTACGAGACCGATCGAAAACTGCATTTGGGCGACAACGAGTGGCACTCGACGACATTGATCTACCGGCGGAAAGAGAACTCCGAACACACCGATCATCAGCAATATTCGGTGTTCATGACGAATCGGAAGAGTGGCCTTCTCTCGGAGTATGGCTACCGTTGGGAGATCGAGAGCGGCTACAAATCGATCAAGCGGTTCATGGGCGCGACGACATCGAAGCATTTCGGCCTGCGGTTCTTCTACTTCGCGTTCGCGTGTCTGCTGTACTCGATTTGGCGGGCTGTGGACCTGCTGGTACAGGTGCAGTTGACCGGTGAATACGATCACTCGCCGATCGTGACGGCTGATAACACGCTGACGCTGGTGAAGAAGGAAACGGGGATCGGATAGTAACGGGACTCTCTCCGTGGGAGCGCGGCATCTGAGTGGCGACACTATCCAGAGTCTCGGAAATTCGCTGGAATAGTTGCCTGCAAAACAGGAACGGTCGTTCAGAAAGCGATCTGAAGCAGGTTCTCCTTTTCGGTTCGGCCGATTCCACGCATTACAGGCCCGCTATACCTGCTGTAGTCTCAACTTCCACGATTCGGCACGAGTTGGGAATGTAGCCGATAATTCCTAAACTGGCGCGAATCTTCGACCGTCGATCACACCGAAACCAACGCCCAGCCCCGACTCACGAGGCTGCCACGTCGACCACACCCCGCGTACCGAATGAAAATCAGCCCGCCGCGCAGCGCTGCCGCTCACGAGTCTGCGAACCGAG
>NZ_FOCX01000030.1 GCF_900110215.1 Halorientalis persicus
GACCTTCGAAGCCTGGCCGCTGACAAAGGCTATGATGACATGAGCTTCCGCGAGGAGCTCCGAAACGCCGGGATTCGTCCGCTGATCAAGCACCGTGTCTTCGCTCCTTACGATCACGCACACAACGCGCGAATAGACGACGAGCTCTATGGTCAGCGATCACAGACCGAGTCCGTCAACTCCTCAATCAAGCGCTCGCACGGCTCCGCCGTCCGAGCGCGTGACTGGTTCCGCCAGTTCCGGGAAATAACGCTCATAGCCGGCGTTTACAACGTGGAGCAGGCAATTGAACGCTGAAACGCCGAAATTCGCCGGATTCAATTGAGCCTTTCTCACGCATGACAGCGCCCAGTTTATCAAGTAACAGTGGCTCGATCGCCGTCTGTTCTCCCTCACCAGTATAAATGATCACTATCTCCACACGCCTGCCATCAAACCACTCAGAGAGCACGTGGTAGTAGACACTCAGTTGTTTGCAGTACTCCGGCTCTGCCTGCCGGGTACGATCCGTCTTGTAGTCGATAATCTCCGCCGTGTCGACCGTTACGTGAACAAGCCCCGCGATCCCTAAGATCATGACCCACTCGCCGTCTCGACCTCTAGCGGCAAGACGACGGGGCTCTTGTCGTACTCTCGTAGGAGACATTTCCAGAGCACGTCGTAGCGCCATTAGTGATACACGTGTGAATGGGCATAGTCGTCGATCTCAGTGTACAGTTTCCACTGGCGAAGGCTGACGGTATCCTGATAGCAGATGGTGGGACTGTGTCCGGACGACAGCGGAAATCGACCGACATTCATGTCCGCGAGGATCACAATGGGATACTCCAAGCCCTTTGAAGCGAGGATGCTCTGAACAGTGACTGTGCCCTCGCCAGAGTTGGTGTAATAGAGGAGAGTGAAATACGATATCAATATGAAGGGGAGTGTCTGCTGTTGTGAATTGAGCGCTCTCAACTGGGACAAGGTTATTTTGCCCGTTCTGTTAATACCGAGGATATGGTTAATGTGGTTTCAGTAGGGGAATTCGATCTTGACGAAGGGGCCCTCCACGCGGCTGCCGATACGTACCTCGATTTCAAAACAGCTGATGCGGACCAGGGGAATTGGAATCGAGAGGTACTGAATAGCGGCCATTCGTGGCTCAATCAACGGGACCTGACTGCGGACACGGTATCGGAATACACATCGGAACTGAGAGAAGCAACGGGAGATGATCACCCAATTCTGTCCGAGGAAGACTTCGATAACCTGGAGGAGAAGGTAGCTGACGACGCTGGAAATTTCGTCGAGGACCTGGTAGCGCTATTCGAAGATGAGAGTTCACTCGAAGATCGCATCGAGCGATTCAGGACGAATCAAGATATAGATCTCCCGGTCATTAGTGCTCTCTTGACGACTTCCGACCCCGACCAATATGTACTATACGACGAGGAAGGCTTTGAGACGCTCATTCGTTACTTCACTGGGTTGCACGGTCCCGATCTCGGCGATCTCTCTGTCGGGAAAAGATACGAGCTCTATCGGGACTACTGTTCAACAATCCAGACGGACGTTTTGAGCGAGAAACTCGCTGACGCCACGCTCCAAGACGCTCAAGAGTTCGTAGGTACTGTAACGCACTCGGCGGAATGTAGATACAACTTCATTCTCAGATACCTCTTCAGACACACTAGCCGGTTAGAGGAATTCAAGGACGAAACCTCTGTGTTCCTCGACGAAATTCGCACGCTACCACAGGCATTTCTCAGAGAACAGCTTGAGGCGTACGAAGGACGCCAGAAAATAGCCAAAATCCGGTACGATGTGCTCGATGCCATCCTTGACGATGCATCCGTAGATATCGACGAAATCGCCGCACAAGAGAATGCAAACCACGAGAAGAACATCATGAACTCGTGGGACGACTATAAGATCCTCGCTCAGATTTATTACAACTATGCCAAAGACCGTGTAGAGGCGTATATCGAGGATTTGCTCGATTATCTACGAAACGAAATAGACGCTGACCAACTGTCTACTCACTACGTCACCTACCAGGGCGCAACCAACATCCCGAGTACTTGCTCGTGGGCTGTTCTGTATCCGAGCGTTCTCGGAGATCACAAATCGGCATATCAACTGTACATCTATTTCTATCCCAACGAGATTGAATACGGGATCGATAACGGGAGCGACGTCCCTCGAAAGGAATACGATGACGAGTCGTTCGAGTCTGAAGACGAAATATCGATCCAGAGCGTGGTCGAAGCGTACAGAGAACGGTTGGACACGTTCTGGAGGTGGAACGAAGAACTGATCGAAGAACCGGACTCCGCCGAGTACGACGAGTTACTGTGGTTCGAGACCGTCGAAAAACATCTTCAGCGCAAGAAACAGATCGTTTTCCACGGCCCGCCAGGAACCGGGAAGACCTATGGAGCGCTCAACTTCGCCAAGTGGTGGATAGACCGGGGGCTGGACGAGCAAGACCACTTCGACGACGCTGTCGAGGACCGCCTTCGGATGGTAACGTTCCATCCGACGTTTTCGTATGAAGACTTCATCGAGGGGATAACGGCGAAAACCCGTGACGGCGACCTCGTGTACGAACCCGAGGCTGGCGTGTTCAAGGAGATGGCTGAGGACGCCGTCGAGGCCTACGAAGACGCCGACTCGAAAGCAGATGCCCCCAGATACATCCTCATCATCGACGAAGTGAACCGGGGAAACATCCCGAAGATCTTCGGTGAGACGATCACCCTCATCGAGAACGACAAGCGACTCGGCGAGCCGAACGAGATGAGAGATGAGCTGCCACATTCAGAGGACCGGCTCGTAGTGCCCCCGAACCTCTACATCATCGGGACGATGAACACGGCCGATCGGTCAATCGCCCTCGTCGATGCCGCGATACGTCGGCGATTCCGGTTTCGACACTTCCCGCCGAACTACGAAGTTCTCTACGACGAGCTTGGCTTCGATGGTGAACAGGACGTCAAAACCAAGGCGTCAGTCGAAGAGGGAGAAGACCTCGGTGCTCTCTCCATCCTCGCACTCAGTGCTATCAACGAACGTATCCGGGACAGTGGGAACCTCGGGAAAGGCAAACAGGTTGGTCACTCCTACCTCATCGGTGGGACCACGGACGAGCGTCTCGTAGAGTCCTGGAAGAACGAGATACTCCCTCTGCTCGATGAGTACTACTTTGGAGACATGGAGCGGCTCAAAGAGCACATATTCGATGGCGGGGGTGAGAGCCTATTCAACTGGAAGGAACAGCGGATCGCCGATTTCGATTCCGACGCTCTCCGTGCTGCGCTTTCCGAACTCGTTGGCGAGGATGGTGAAGTGGAGTGACAACGACTGACCTGATAGAACTGTCCGAGTACGACGAATCAGACCCAATCGACCTGTCCGATGACGATATCGAGATGATCGAATCACAGGTCGATGGATTACGAGTGGAGTACAGACGAGGCAAACAGGTCGTACTGCACACGGATCATCGAGTCGGAGTCGTTGCCCTCCCCGATGGACCCACTATTGAGATACAACCGAAAATCGGAGAGCCGAACCTAGTCACGCTGCTACGATACGCAAACGGGACAGAACCAACCCACCTCTCACACGAAACGGAACTCGAAAGCGGGACGAATTTTGTGGACACGGTAGCAGCCCTGTTTCTCGAAGAACTAGAAGCAGTTCTGTCTCAGGGCCTTAGGAGAGAGTACGTCGATGTAGAAGGAACAGAAGAGTATCTCCGGGGCAGATTGAACGTCCAGAGACAGCTTGCAGGAGGTCCCGGTAAGACGGATTTCGAGTGCGATTACGACGAATTCACCTACGATACCACGCTAAACCAGACGATTCTCTGCGTTGCGAACACGCTGTCGTCGCTGGTGGATAGCACCGAGATCGCTGGCGAATTACGCGAATACGAATCGCGGCTCAGACGACGAGTGACGCTCCGCGAAGTTTCGATCGAGGAAGCCGAACGGATCGAACTGACTCGCCTTACTGATTACTATGAGAAGGTTCTGGCCTTGTCTCGCCTCGTGCTGAAACACATCTACATCGAAGACATCGTCGCCGGTGAGGGTGCATCGTACTCCCTGTTGATCGGAATGAATGACGTGTTCGAAAAGGTAGTGGAGAGATCAGCACGAGAAACCGTGGACGAACGAGATGGCTGGAGCGTAGAAGGGCAGGCTCGAACCGACAATCTACTCAGAGGAAATCCGTCGATTCGTATGCGACCTGATTTCGTAGTCAAACGCCACGGTGAGCCAGTATTGGTCGGGGACGCCAAGTGGAAGACCAAAGTCAAGAATAACGACGTCTATCAGGTCGTAGCGTACCAGACAGCCTATGATGCGCCGGGTGTGCTGGTCTATCCAGACAACGATGGTGCTGTCGAGAATGACTACTCCGTGAAGAACGGGTATAGTTTAGCGATGTTGGAGCTACCGACCGGGGTGAATACTACAGATGTTGGTGAATTCGGTCGAGAAATCGCTGAGCGATTTTTCGCTTTTCTCTCCCGGACCCTGGGTTGATAACACGGAGAGAGGAGTCGTGAGCTCTGGAACCGGATTCCCTTTTGATCGGAGTTGTAGCCGCGGGCCTCATGAGCTTCTGACTGGAGCTTTGTTGAGGAGAGTCAAACCAAATTAGGAATCCTATCGTGTGTAGCAGGGATCTGATCTTGGATCGATCTCAGAGTGAATCTCGGACTAAATCGTCGAACTCAATCAGTATCTGCTCAGGAACAAACTGTTCGAAGGCTACCCACCCGTCCGGAAATCCAATTGTTACTCGCGGATGTAGCGGTTCGCCGTGTTCCATCGAGCGGACGTCAGTCGGGACGGTGACGAGTCCCGATGCCGCGTTGAGTTCCGTGTCACCACGCTGGAGAAGGTCCTCGACAATCGCGTCAGTGCGAACGTCGGTTACGGTCCCAGCTTCTGGGTCCTTTGACCGGACCTCAATCTCTCGCGAACTGTCTCGTGGGTTCGTATTCCTCAACCGAAGCGTCGAATATCCATCAACACAGGCGTCTTCGAACCGTCCACGGAATCCGGTGTCGAGAAACGAAATTCGGGTTGCGTCATCCAGGCCAAGATAACTTAGCACTGCCTGGAGGGTTGCGTCAGCGGTACCGTCGTCGGAAGCCCGAACGGCGAGGAGCTGGGTCCTCGGTTTGAACGTCGCGACCGTCGTCGGTCGGGTTTCCTTCGAGATCGTCAGTTGGGTCTGTGACCCAGTGTCGGGGACGTTGCAGACAACGTAGATACGGTCGTGGTCTCTGATGGCTGTCTGGACTTCGGGTCCATACGCACCTGGAGAACCTACGTCACCGACTTGGCCAGTCGCTCCGTCCGGTGAAACCTGGCGCAGACCATCGATCTTGTAGTAGTAGACTGTCTGGTCACCTGCAAAGCGGAGCTGTGACGCCGCCCGTCGGAGTTCGATCTGGGAGAGTTCGTCGAGTGTGTCGGCGAAACTCCTGTCGTCGACATCGATGGGGATATCAGCCGCTTGAAGGACGCGACGACGGGCAGCCTGCGAGGGGAGATCTCGAATGAGTTCTTGTGGTGACGCGTCGTTTTGCGTCGGATCAATTGGTAAATCCACGTAGTGCGAACACCTGTCCGTGAGCAATAGTCCTCAGTTGATGAAATAGGTATTTCGGAGAGGAACTTTGAGACGGCAGTTACGTATTTTTATATGGCTCCTGCGGAAAGCCTTCGTAAGGCTGACTCATGTCTGAGCAGGAACAATCTAAGCGGTCGGAGGGTCGTCCTGAGCTTCCTATTGAGCGTGGCTTCCCGATTGAGCGAGTAAACGAGATCGCTGAGAAGGAGGGCCGAGCAAAACAATGGTATCGCCCTGTCTATACGATGCACAAGTGGTGGGCTCGGAGGCCAGGATGTCTTTTCCGTGCGATTACGCTCTATTCGCTCCTTGACGAAAACACGACTCTTGACGATGTTGAGGTATACGAGCCTGGCGAAAACAAGACGCTGGGCAGTAATGGACTAAGTAAAGAAGATCTCATTAATGCTATTGGCGATGTCTCGATGGATGATCCTGAATCGCTGTGGGATTTCTATCCGAAAGACATCCGTATCAAGAATAAGAAAATCCTCGATCCGTTTATGGGTGGTGGGACTTCGCTTGTAGAAGCCTCCCGATTCGGCGTTGACTCCGTCGGTGTAGACCTAAATCCAGTTGCGTGGTTCGTTACCAAGAAGGAACTTGATGCTGGCCAGACCGATGTGGCAGAGTTAGAAGCGGCATTTGAGGAGGTTAAAGAAGATGTCGCTGACGATATTCTCCAATACTACCAAACTCCTTGTCCGAATGGCGACCACGACGCCGATGTTATGTACAACTTCTGGGTAATGGAGCTTGATTGTGTTTCCTGTGGTCACACAGTTCCACTCTTTAAGGACTACCGTGTGGCGAAGGGGCGCTTTGAGAACGATGATAAATATAATGTTCTCTGTCCAGACTGTGGTACGGTTACGCTCGTTGAGGATTGGCAGGAAGAGAGCGAATGTAATGAATGCGGTAATGAATGGAATCCAAAAGAGGGGAACGTGACTCGGGGTGGCTATTATAATTGTCCAGACTGTGGACAGAAGGAGTCTATCATCGACGGTATTGCGGATCAAGGAAAACCAGATACTCGGCTTTATGCTGTTGAATATTACTGTGAGGATTGTGATCAGCAGGGCCGAAGAAAGAGCGAACACAAAGGGTATAAAAAGGCTGGAGCCGCCGACAAAGCGATCTTCGAAGAAGCAAAACGAGAGTGGGAGACACGAACCGATCTTCACGAATATGTTCCAGATGAAGCAATCCCTGAAGGAGCTATTACAGCAGCCTCCTCAATTAGTGGAAACGATGTATTCCGATATGGCTATGAAAGGTGGGAAGAAATGTTTAATGAACGTCAACTTCTTAGCTTTTCGAAGCTGCTAAAACGGATTTCAACTCTCCAAAGCCAAGCAGCTCAAGAGTACCTTCTGCTCGCATTTACAGACGCTCTTCGGACAAACACTATGATGGTCTCATATGACACAGCGTACAACAAAATAGGTGATTTCTTCCGCACAAATACATTTGACCCTGCAACCTATCCTGTTGAGAACAACGTTTGGGGCACTAAATTTGGCCGTGGCACGTTCACATCCAGTTGGGATATGGTCAAGAGGGGGGTTGAGTACGCAAACGCACCAACTGATCGCTACGTCAACAATGGCGAAAGTGTTGAAACAGATGAATTCGCCCAACCAATTGGCCTAAATTCGGAGGTATATCAGGACGATATGCGAAATATCACCGCTGAAGACGAGTTTGACGCTGTAATAACTGATCCACCATATTATGATAATATCATCTATTCCGAGGTTGCTGATTACTTCTACGTTTGGCAAAAAATCCTACTTGAAGAAGAATACCCCGGCTTTGACCTCGACAAGACGCCACGAGCAGAATCTATCGTCACAAACCCCTACCTCGACAAGACTGCAGAGGACTTCGAGCATGAGATGGGTCAAGCACTAGAGGTTATCAACCGAGCACTCAAAGATGATGGAACACTCGCGTTCACGTATCATCATAGTGACGAAGAATCCTGGGGTGAACTCCTTGAATCACTCTGTAACAATGATTTCGAAGTGACGGCGACTTACCCAATCAATTCGGACTTGATGAAATTCATTGGTGGCGAAGCCGTCTCGTTCGACATTGTTATTGTAGCCCGGCCGACCGAGGAACGGACACCAATCAGTTGGCGTCGTCTCCGTATTGAAATTCTCAATCGTCTTGAGGAGATCCAAGAGAGCCTTGAGGAACACCGGGATCTTTCTGAAGGTGACATCGGTGTCGTTGAGATGGGTGCTTGCTTCTCGGAATACTCCAAACATCACGGAGAGGTCCGCCGAAGTGGTGACATCATGACTGCCAAGGAAGCTGTCCAGGAAATTTACGGGATCATCCAAGACAACGCCCTCGGCGAGCAGGACATCTTCCTGGCGTTACAACGGAATCGTTCGCCTAGCTATAACGACTTCAACAAACTTCTCCGGCGGAGTGAGGCCTCAGAAGAAGAGATGCGTGAGAAGGCCCTCTTCCGGATGGAGGGTAACGACTTCATCATCGGCGACTGGAGGGATCAAAAGCGTCAGGCCTACGTCCAAGATAAGGTCACCGGCGAGAATGGTGATCTGACTGTCTTAGACAAAGCTCACTTCCTGCGTTACCGTTACGAAGAGGACAAATCGACCAAGGAGTACTTAGAGCGCTGGAATACCGACGATCTTCAGGAACTCTGTGAGGGTCTCGCCGAGGCGACGGGAGACGAGACATATCTGAATATGCTTGGTGTCCACAACACCAATTGGGACGAATTCACCGACGAGTAGATCTTTAGTAGAGTTCCTTTCTTCGCCGGCTGAGTCACTAGTTCGAGTTCCAACACCCACCCGCAGTGAAGTGAAAAACATTACCTTGTGTTTAATACTCTAAAAGCCAATTCCGAACTACCTAAACAGAAATAATAGAACCTGAGAGGATCTTACGATACATACTTTAATAAGATGGTCGGCCATCGTGTCGGGTATACATGAGCGCGGAAGGAACTCTCGATACCACAATCGACGACGTGCTGACGCTCAGTCCAGAGCTCACCGAGGGGGATAGCCTCATCAAGGGTCAGATCCGCCTCTATGATGTCGACAGCGAGGCCGATACGCTGGAATCCGACGCAGAGCGATTCTTCAACCGGACGCTGCTGACCGGTGGGCTGGAGGACTCCCTGAAGCGACTCCGAGACACTCGTCGGGGCGAGGACAACAACCGCCTCCACGAGATGTACGGTCCGTACGGGACCGGGAAGTCCCACCAGATGGTCGCGCTGTACCACTGCTTCAACTCGCCCGACGTGGTGGGCGACTGGGCTGATGGTCGTATCGAGGGGCTTGGAGAAGCGCTCCCTGACGACGCGCTCCCGGTCGTCGTCTCCCTCCAGAAGGAGCAGTACGAGTACCTCTGGGAGCCACTGTTCGAACAGCTGGATTACGAACCGGATGAGGAAGAGTACGACGAGGAGGGTGGCTACCCGAGCATCGACGTCATCCAGGACGCGGTCGGCGATCGTACCGTCGCGTTCTTCATGGACGAACTCGAGGACTGGTTCGGCTCGCTCAGCGGTCGCCGGAAAGACGCGAACCGCGGGTTCCTGCAAGCGCTCTTCGAGACGACGTCCCGTCCCAACACGGAGCTGTTCGCATTCGTCTCCGTGCTTCGTGAGGGGTCTGACGTCCACGATATCCTGTCTCGCGAGCCCGAGCGTGTGCAGGTTAATATGTCCAACCAGGTCGACATTCGGGACGTTCTCCGTCACCGTCTCGTCGACTCTATCCACGACCGCTCGGCGATGCGCACGCTCGTCGACCAGTACATCGAAGCCTACGCGGACACTGATTATGTCGACCTTCCGGATGGCCTCCGGGAGGAGATGTACGACACCTACCCGTTCCACCCGATCCTCATCGATTCGCTGAAAACCCGCTACTTCGCGGAGACTGAGTCGGGGGCGACTCGGGGGATGCTGTATCTGTTCGCGAAGGTACTCGTCGATCAGTACCAAGATACTGACCTTCTCACGCACGGTGAGGTTGACGCCGTCGAGTACAACGACGAACTCACCCGCATCAACGTCGAACACTCCCGCCCCGACCGGTGTTACGACGACATCCGGGAACGCCTCGCCGACGCCGATATCACCTACGGCCGACCCATCCTCAGCACTGTTCTCATCTACTCGCTCACGCCGGGGCTCGCTGAGGGCGCGACCACCTCCGACATCGTTATCGGGACCTACCACGCCGGCGACCGCATCAACGACATCATCGTCGACCTCGAACGTCTCCAAGGCGAAGTCTACCACCTCTGGCGCTCCGACGACCGCTACGTTATCCGTGAGGATGAGAACCCGCGCTCGCTCGTAAAGAACGCCGCTCGAGACGTCGACGATGAAGACGCGATCGAGCTCGTTGGTGACACCGTCGAAACGCTATTCGGTTCGGGTGCACACGCGGTCGGCTTCAACGTCGACGGCGAACTCGAGAACGTCCCTGATAGTCAGAACATCAAAACCGTCGTGAAAAACGGGCCCTGGGATGCTGACAGCGTTGGTGAGATCATCAAGAATCAGCCTGCCGGTCGACAGTGGCGGAACACGCTCGTGTTCGTCCAGCCCAAGAACGGCAAGACCATCTCGCCCACCTCGCAGCAGGAGAAGTTCCTCGGGAAGGCCAAGGAGGTCATCGGCGCAGAGATCCGCAAGGCGGACGAGAACCTTGCAGAGGAGATTCGTGAAGAGATCGCAAAGCTCCACGATGAGTACGAAGACGACCTCCTCGAACGCTTGGAGAGCGCCTACGGGGAAATCATCGACGGCGACGACCTCCTCAACGAGTTCGACTACGCGGCCGAGATGTCGCTGGAGAACTTTGTCGCCACCGAACCCGTTCTGAACGCCAGCAACATCGCCGCAGCAGCGGAGGCAGATCCCTTCGACCTCCAGCGTCACGTCTGGGACATCGTCCGCGATCGCCTCGACAACCGCTCCGAGACGACCATCGACGATATCTACGAGCAGTTCCTGATGGACCCGACGTATCCCATTCCGGGGAGCGCGCAGGCGGTCGTCAACGCCGTCGAAGATGGGCTCGGAGACAAGCCGATCCTCGCCCACGATGGTAGCGGGTTCAAGGACGAACTCCGCGGGCTGAATCAGGACACGGTGCTCGTTCTGGAGAGCGACGTCGAGAAGTGGTCGACTGAGGAGGTCGAATCCGAACTTCGGGGGCGCTTCGGCGCCGGAACGAAGGAAGTCGACCTGGGATCGTTCGAACTCGATCTTCGCCAGCGGACCGACGTGTGGATTCACGACCAAGACCCGGAAGACGCCGTCAAGATGGCTGCCGGGCGGCTGGCAAACGAGGATCACTACGTCCTCGTCAGCGGCAGTGAAATCCTCGACAAAGTTCGCTCTGACGCGACGCTCCGAGACGTCTCGGACGCTGAGACGCTCGGAGCAAACGAGATTCGTGACCGTATCGAGGAGACGGTTGATGCCGCCGGCGAAGCCGATACCAGTCAGGTTCTTACGACCATCCGGAATGACGCTGAGGTCTACCTCCCGCAAGACGATACCGAGTCCGCATTCCGAAGCGCGGTAAGTGCGCTCCTGGCGGATGGATACAAGCTCAAAACTGGAGGCGACTACGTCAGTACCCTCGGTGATCGTGACCCCACGTCCGTCGTCCTCGCGCCGATGGTTCCCGAGGACATTGGCGACCGGATTCTGAACTATATTGGCGACCTCGATGAGGAAGCCACCTTCCAGGTACAGTCGATTCAGAGTGAATGCGCTGCGGGACAGCCCGAGGCGGCGGTCAAACACTTCCTGCTCGCAAACCTCGGAATGGAGGACCCACACTACGTTGTCGGCGCGACTGGCTCAGAGGATCCTGCAGACTGGTTCCCCGGCGCTGGGTTCCGCATCCCGCCGGAGGAGGGCTGGACCTTCGAATACCAAGGCGACAGTCCGGCAGAGATGCGCCAGGAGTGGAACGAATCACACGAATCTGGCTCCGTCTCGTACGGCTCGATTTCATTCAATACCGATGGTGAGGGCGCAGTGCCTGGCGGTCTCCAAGGGGTCGCTGAGTTCCAACAGGCCCATACGGATCTGCAACTCGAACTCGGACAATCTCACGAGATCGTCGCCGACATTCTGGAGAACATCCCTGAGTCTGCCACAAGCATCGACATCACCATCCAGTTCGAATGACGCGCAGCTTCAAATACGAAGACGGAACCACCAGCTATCATGTCTGACCCGGACGCGAACTCGCGGGATACGCTCCCTATCGAGCGGGGGTTCCCCATCGAGCAGGTGAACGACCTTGCTGACCGCGAGGGCCGCGCTAAGATGTACTACCGACCGCTGTCCACGATGCACAAGTGGTGGGCTAGACGGCTCGGGAGCGTGTTCAGGGCGATCTCGCTGTACTCGTTAGTTGACGATCCTAGTGCTGTCGAAATCCATAATGCAGACCAGGAAAATCTGAACCTTTCCGATTTCGGCGACGGCGATACAGAAGACACCACCACTGAGGACCTCGCTCAACTCATCGAGTCGGTCAGTCTCACCGAGCCCGACGCGCTCTGGGAGCTGTATCCGAAAGACGTTCGCGTTGACGGGAAGACCGTCCTTGACCCGTTCATGGGCGGTGGGACGAGCCTCATGGAGGCCATCCGATTCGGGGCGGCCGTAACCGGTGTCGACTTGAATCCTGTCGCGTGGTTCATCTCAAAAAAGAGCCTTGAAGCTCACGAGGTCGATGCCGACGAGCTGCAACAGGCCTTCGACGATGTTCGAGCAACCGTCGCAGACGAACTCCAGTCTCACTATGAGACTACCTGTCCTCACGACGAGAACCACGTTGCTGACGTCGTGTATGCGCTCTGGGTACGGAAGCTAGACTGCACTTCCTGTGGCGAGACGGTTCCACTGTTCAAAGATTACCGCGTCGCCAACGGTCGCTACGAGGACGACGACAAATACAACGTCTACTGCCCGGATTGTGAATCCGTTTTTCTAACTGACGACTACCAAACCGAGTCCGTTTGTATGGAATGTGGCTACGAGTACATCCCGGCGAACGGTCCAGTCTCTCGAGGCGGTAACTACGGATGCCCGTCGTGCGGTCTGCAGTATCCAATCGTCGATGCGATCGCCGACGGACAGTCATACGCCGAGGACCTCTACGCGATCGAATACTACTGTACGGAGTGTGAGGACGAAGGCAAGGATCGAGCGACGTTCAAGGGCTTCACTGCGGCAACTGACAAAGACCGGACTCAGTTCGATCGTGCTAGCGAGGAGTGGCACTCTGCAGAGGAGTTAGATGCGTATATCCCTCAGAGTGAAATCCCTGAAGGTGCGATCACGGCAGCGTCCGGTATAAATGGAAACGATGTCTTCCGCCACGGCTACGAGACGTGGTCGGACATGTTCAACGATCGCCAGATCTACTGTCTTTCGACGCTGCTCTCTGCCATCGATGACGTCGAAGATCAGACCGTCAAGGAGTATCTCCTCCTCGCTTTCAGCGACTCTCTGATGTTCCAGAATAACTTCGCTCTCTACAATATCTCCGGGACGAAAATAGAGGGGATCTTCAGACAGAACTCCTACCAACCCCAGGTCGAATATGCGGAAAACAACGTCTGGGGAACGAGAGCTGGGCGAGGCACGTTCAAGAATACGTGGGAGAAAATCGTCAACGGCGTCGAGTTCGCCCATCAGCCCACGGAGCGGTACCTCGAAGATGGAGAACTCAAACAGACGGATTCGTTTGAGAACCCGGTCGGTGGCGAATACACACTCCACCAGGGCGATGTCCGGGACGTTGAGCTTGAATCGGAGTATGACGCCATCATCACTGATCCCCCGTACTACGACAACGTCGTCTATTCGGAGGTCTCAGACTTCTTCTACGTCTGGCAACGGCTGCTTCTCTCGGATGAATACTCCTGCTTTACCCCCGAAACGACGCCTCGCGAAGAGAGCATCGTCTCGAACCCGGCTATCGACAAGGACGGAGCTACCTTCGAGAGGGAGCTCAAGCAATCGTTCTCCCGGATGCGGGACGTGCTGAAGGACGACGGCGTACTCACGTTCACGTATCGGCACAGTGGAATCGAGTCCTGGGGGGCGCTCCTCGAGTCTCTGTGCGACGAAGGATTTGACGTGACTGCGACGTATCCGATCTCGGCCAATCTCAGCGAGTTCGTAATGGGCGACGAACTCTCCTTCAGCGTGATCGTGGTCGCACGACCGATGACGGATCGCGACCCGATCAGCTGGGCTGCGCTTCGACGACAGATGTACAGGACCGCGCAGCGAACGGAGGAGGAGATTCAGGAGGGACAAACCATCTCCGAAGGCGATATCAGCGTCGTCAAACTCGGACGGTGTTTCCGAGAATATTCCAAACACCACGGCAAGGTCCATCGTGAGGGATCCGTTATGTCCGCGACTGACGTTGTCGCCGGGATGTACGACATCATCGCTGGTGATGATGGTGTCTCCCCCGACGAAATCTACCTGAGCCTCTTGTCGATGGGAGAGCCCACGTTTAACGATGTGAACCGTTTGTGTCGGGGAACTGGAGTCAGCCCAAAGGACCTCCAGGAACGGGCGTTTTTCGACACCACAGATGGCTTCACGTTATTGCGGTGGCACGATGAGCAGCGGATGGCTTACCTCCAAGCGAAAGCCCCTGACGAACTCTCTGCTCTCGAACGGGTACAGCTCCTCCGATACGCTGCTGATGAGGAGACCAAACCCAGGGAAGAGAGCCGCGAATTGGAGGTCACAGGAGAAATGATGGACGTAGCATCCGAACTTGCGGACATCACTGGGGACGAGACGTTCCGTCAGATCCTCAGAGACTAACGTATTTCACACTCCTGTGAGACGTTCGTGATGACATGAGTGATATCGACGCAGTGGCGGGCATGTACAACATCATCGTGAGTGGTGAGCGAGAGTCCGCCGAGTATCGAGTTCCTGTCGAGGAGTTCGTGACGAAGCTCAAGAACCGAGATCTCCCCGACGAGATCTGCGTAGCAGGTCTCGAAGAAGTCCTTACCGAAGATGAGGACCTCCGCGATCAGCTGGTTTCTGCGATGCGGCAAGAGATGGATTATCTCAACAGCCAGCGCCCGTTACCAGCGATTCAGTTCGTCGTCGACGGTGATATCCAAGGTGCCGGTGACTCGTTCGACGTAGAGATCGATGATGAGTTCCACTCCTTGGAGCCAATTTTTGGTCGGCAAATCAAGAAACGGGATTCCGGATGGCTCGTTGCGCCGTTTCGCGTGTAGCACCCGTCATCGATTCACATCAGGGGGAATGGGCCTTCTGTGCTTACCGAGGTGCCCTCTTGGTCCGATCTGAGGAAGTGTAGGGTCACAGTCCCGTGGTCGTCGTTCCCGTCAGGATCGTATATCGGGATACACGTCGTCTCGTGTTGCGGGTATTTTGGATGGTCTTCCTCATCGCTCTTTGTGCACGCCTCTTTGATTCGGGACTTCGTCCACTGCCCCTGATTTTCTAGTTCCGGTTTGTTTGGTCCGTAGGACGCGAATGCAATCGCCGCGATGACCCGGTCAGCGAACGTAGCGGGATTGCTGATGCTGAAGGGGCCGTTCGTATCGTGAACCTCCGAGAGGGCGTCCTCTGAGACACCACTAAGGCTGAGGTGTGCATCGGCAGTCGCCTCGAAAACGTGGAGTTCAGGATACGTAATCGCGAGCGTCTCCAAGATGTACTTTCGGATGACCTCCTCGTAGTCCTCGCAAGTGAAGTCTCCGTCAGGTGAGACGACCTCTATTTCTGCCCCAGTGTGTTGTACGGGAAGTCGAACATTGCGATACTGCGGGCAGAGGAAAGCCATCCGGTCAGTCTCCGTGAGATAGGCGTACGCGAACATCCTCGACCGGGATGCAGACTCGTTAGCTGGATTCTTGCCCGCTTGATAGTACTTGGAGTCTAGCACGGCGAGCGTTTGGTCTCCGTCTGTGAGGAGGTGATCAGGTTGGTGGCGAGCTTCAGAGTTCCCAGCGAAGGGATAAATCGGCGGCTCAGGCTTGCATTTGACCTCCGATAGCTGATCCAGGTAGTCAATCTGGCGTAGGGATTCCACTTTTCGGTTAAGGACCCGATTGGAGTAATCCTGGAACAATTTATTCATGCTCAGCGCATAGTCGACGAGGAGTTCCTCCGGGCCACCCCCAGCCTGGCCGAGCAACGTCGACGAAAGAATCGATTGACTAGTGTGGAACGCTCGACGGTAGTAATGACGTTGTCGAGGGAGATCCCGGAGGGAGAGGCGACGATATCCCCCGATTTCCTTCTGACTACTCTGGATACCCAGCTCCTCCATTCGTTCAACCTCCTGATGAACCATGGAGAGGAGCACATCCTGACGAGGGTGCTGATGGCCGTTCTGATCCTGCTGGAGCAGCCTGAGGAGCAGCTTTCCAGCCATATGAACTGCCGAATTCACAGGGTTAGCGTACTCGACCTGTGTTTCGATCCAGGTCGGAGCCGGATTCCCCGTTGCGTGATTCATCAGCGTCTGCTCGACGTCGATTGAACCTAGTCCTTCGAACCCGTCCCGGCGACGAATATTGAGATCCCGAATGAATCCCTCACGGCGGATCGTTCGGACACCATGAACGTAGTTGATCGCCAGGATGGCGATAATGCGAGCGGATTCAACGCCGCTTGACACCAGCTCGTCGAGCGGTACTCCGTAATGAGACTGCGTCCTGTCGATGTCGTAGACCGTAAGGAGCATCTGAATGACGTGCTCCCAGTCGACCTTGGGTTCGACCTGGACGCTCATCCCCGGGACGAGCCTCACAATTCCGACGACGTCTGAGGGCTCGACGTGGAGTGTGTCATCCACGAGACGTACTGAAAGGACTTGTAGCGCATCCGACTCGGAATTTCGTCCGGATCGAGTCCGTAGTCGGGGGCGCTTCTTGACAAATTTGCTCCCCTCGCGAACGAAGTTCGCCGCCCGAAGTTCGTTATTGATCGTATCCGGATCGCAGTCCTCGATGATGAGCTTTCGATTCTCCTGGACGGAGCAGAGGGAGGTACCGTAGTCGTAGCGGACAGCGTTACTCATAGGCGCTGACGCCCATCTCGCGTTCCTCAGCCTCCGCCTGCTGGTTCGCGAGGTCCATAGCGGGGCTAAGGTCGAACGCTTCGAACTGATTGTCGAGCGTCTCGTAGTGACTCGCGAGGCGATTGATCTGGGGCAGTGCCGCCGTGTTCAGGATGCGAGGCGCAATGTACGTGGCGAAGGCCTGCCCGACTGCGACATCTTCCTCACCTCTGTACTGACCGCCGTCTCCACAGGCGTGCTTGAGGAACTGGGTGACGTCCTCGTAGTGCATCGGCCCGAACTCCATAATTCCGTCCTCACCGCTGGTAGTTGTTCCCTCGTTGATCCCCTGATGGTGGCTCTCGAAGAGTTCCTGAAGCTTGTCGCGGTCAATATCCACATCGGAGCCGAGTTCTCCGATCCAGCGGTCGAACAGGGAGGCCCGCTCCTCGTCACCGTAGCGGCTGAGTTCTATCATCGCGAAGCGACGAGTGATCGCATTGTCGAGTTCGTTCACTGTCCGGTCCGACATATTCATCGTACAGATGATCTTGACGTTGTCGTTGAGCGTGAGCGGATCCCCGTCGTCATTGCGGAAGATAACCTGATCTTCGTCCTCGATAGCGGTGTACAGTGGCCCGAATACCTGGGAGATGTCTGCCCGGGTGATTTCGTCGATAATGACGCCCCAATTGTCCTGATACTCGTTTGCTTTCTGGATGCCCTGTGAGACGCAGCCTGCTCGCCGATGATACTCAATCTCGCCGTCTTTCGTCTCCGGCTGGATACTGCCGGTAATGTCCGCAGGAGTCCATGTTGGCGTCGCGGTGTGGATGGAGTAGTCGATGCACGCCTCCAGTGCGAGCTGCTTTGCGAAATAGGTCTTTCCGGTGCCGGTCGGACCGTAGAGAACGATTGGCTTCCCGACTTCGATAGCGGTGAGGGCGTTTTTCTTGACTGTCTCCGGGACGAGTGTCTCGCCCAGATTGTAATTCCGTTGGGCGACGGTCTGTTTGACCTCGAACGGGGTGACATTTGAGGTTAGAAGGGCCTGTCGAACCTCGTCACGATTTCCAGAGACGCGCCTGTCGATTTCCGCGTCTTCGACGAGATATCGTAATGCGTCTGGGCTAGAGGTGCGGTTTATAAAGTCAGTCGCAGACGCGCTCGAATTTACGATGAACCCTCTGAATTCCTCTGCCTCCTCGCGGTCGTAGTCCTCGAATTTCGGCGTCCCGCTACTCATTAATTGGGAAATATCGGGGGGCTACCATAAAACAACGTGTATAGATGGAAGAACGTGAGCTAGGGGGATACAAAGAAACATACCTATGTAGATTAATTGTGGAATTGAGACAGATTCCATGGCATTCGACTCGGAGTCATTCTCTTCTGGGCACACCCTCATTCAGCGGCTTGAGGAATACAATCCGTGGTGGGAGCGCGGTCAAGAGGCGAGTCTGACTGGCGACTATTCATCGCTCCAGGACATCTTCTACCAAATATACGACGAGCTGCATCAGCACCAACGGCGGTTGATTCCCATAACCGGCCCTGACGGGGCGGGAAAAACCGCCCTCCTCGAGCAACTGGCCTCTGCGCATATTGACCCGGATTTCGTAGAGAAGTTCGTTCGAGATGCAGACAGGCGTGAACAGGCTCAAGAGCACCTCGTATCCCCATCGAGCGTGCTGTATATCCCCCTTCGCGATGATCCGGTCTTCCAACTTCAGCCGGAAGCCCAACTCCGGGCAGCCGTGGATCACTTCGAGACGCACGTCCTGGGGCACTCCCAGTCATCCCCGCACTACATCCTGTTAGATGATCTCCATACGGTTGAGCGCCCAAACAAACGCGGGAATCAAGATGTCGGTCGCTGGGAGCGCCTCCTTACAGACTTGATCGCCGAACACGATGACCGCCGGATCGTGTTCACGGCGCTTTCGAGAGGTGTCGTACGGGAGCGATTCGAGGAGACCGACCTTGCAGAAGTGAATGAAGGGATCCGCGGCGAGACGCGTGAGCTGTATCCCATGGACTTCGCCGATTTCCTCAAGATGCGATACCGTGACATCGAACTCGCACCAGCGGCCGAGCGGTTCGATGAGGGCGCGATTCGAAAGGCGTTACTGGAGGCTGTCGAGGCGGGAGACGCTAACCGATTCGTAGCCGAGGTCGAAGCCCAAAATAGCGACGCAATTGCTGACCCGTCGACGGTCCGCCGGGAGATCGCGAATTACTGTACGAGCGGGGGGATGCTGACGCTCAGAATCGCCGGTGACGGCGTCTCGATTGACGAGGAGCGATTTGTCGACGTGCTCCGTGGACGGGACGATGTCGACCTCGAAGCTCACCAACGGGAGCTACTCGACGACTTCAGAGACGATCTCCTCCATGCAGCGACGAGCCTTGGAGGGGTAAAGGACGCGCTCGGCTTGGAGCGGTTTTGTGGCCTCGCTGCTCACGAACACCCGACCGGGGACGTGCGCTTCGACGAGCTGACCGAGGTGCTCGATGTCGACCGCCGGACTCTCCGAGATAAGTATCTCAGCGCCCTCTCACGACTCCACTTGCTATCGGCAGCACAGGAATACGACAATCAGCGACCACGGAAGCTCCGATTTTACCTGCGGGATCCGGGAATCACGAACGCGTTCTGTCGGAACGATCTCAATGACGTCCTCCGGCGTGAGCCCGGCTTGGACGAGGCGCTGGCCAAGGCGGTCGCGTTCGATCACACGGTCCGGCTGTCCAGCACCCTCAACCATCCCCACGATCCGAAGCGTGGAGTAGTCAAGTTCTGGGCGGGATCAAAGGGTGCAGTCGACTTCGTGCCCAAAGTTCGCGGTACTCCCATTCCGATACTGTGGTCTCACAACCGGGCTCTGGACGAACTCCAGATGAGTCAAGACACACCTGATTTCGATGCATTACAGGAGTTCCTCGAGAGCAATGCCTACGAGAGCGAACGAGACCGAGTCGATGAGCAGATGTATAGTCCGGTGACGGACACCTTCACCGAGCAGAGGCGAGCATACGTAGAGCAAGACGGGTACGGAGGTGAGCTCAGTGATGACGAGAAAGCTGCGTTCGACGCCGAACCAGCATTCGGGATTGTGCTTACAAATGCACGGTCAGCGCTGGATGGTGGGGTCACCGTGAATACGGACGGCTCGAAGCCGATCATCCAAGTTCCACTTTGGACGTATCTTCGGCTATCGTAGCGAGGATTAGCAATACGCGAAGCGGAATACGTCGCTGATGAGGTTCTATCACTTCGGAATGCGTGCGTTCGAGTAGCTTTATGTGGCTCTCTTGTTTTCGGGTACATATCTACGATGTCTCAGGAACAGCAAGGGCCAGACTCGAGTGAGCGGACGGAGCTTCCGATTGAGCGGGGATTTCCTATTGAGCGAGTGAACGAGATCGCATCTAAAGAAACGACCGGGGGTGCACGGGAATATTATCGCCCCATCTATTGTATGCATAAGTGGTGGGCCCGCCGAGCAGGGTCAGTTTTCCGCGCTATCTGTCTGTATACGTTGTTAGATGAAGAGACGGAGTTCGATGTTCGGGATCCTGGTGCGAACGGAAACCTCGACATGTTCACTGAAAGTGACGACATTCGGGAATCCATCAGAGAGATCGATCTCTCGAATCCTGAGGCCATATGGGACCTCTACTCCAAGGACGTTCGAGTAAGTGATAAGAAGGTTCTTGACCCGTTCATGGGTGGTGGGACATCACTCGGTGAAGCCTCCCGGTTTGGGGTTGAGTCTACTGGCTACGACATCAACCCAGTAGCGTGGTTTATTAGTAAAAAGGAGATGGAGGCCCACAAGACCGATCCTGAAGTACTCGAAGACGCATTTCAGGAAATCAAAGATTCTGTCGAGAGCGAAATCAAGCAGTACTACAAAACGTCGTGTCCGAACGGTGACCACGAGACCGACGTTATGTATTATTTTTGGGTGAAAGAGATCGATTGCGTCTCCTGCGATGAAACCGTCTCGCTTTTTGAGGATTACCGAGTGGGGAGGGGCCGGTACGAGAACAAAGGGAAGTACAATGTCTACTGTCCAGAGTGTAACCGAGTCACACTCGTCGATGATTGGCAAAATGAGTGTGAATGTAATCACTGTAATTACGAATTCGTCCCCAAAGATGGAAACGTAACTCGAGGTGGGAACTACACCTGTCCGGATTGTGGTCAAAAATACGGCATTAGAGATGCAATTCATGAGCAGGATGGTGTCAGACAACGTCTATATGCAATTGAATATTACTGCTCTACCTGTGATAGTAAGTCGAATATTGAAAAAGCAAAAATAAAAGGGTATAAATCTGCCAGCAGTGAAGATAAATCTCTCTTTCATGAAGCTGAAAAAGAATGGCAAACTCGAGAGGATCTGCACAGATATATTCCCGATACGGAAATTCCGGACGGGTGGTATACTTCCTCTACGAAGTTTGAAGGCTCAGCACCGGGAGCACATGATATCAAAAAATTCGGATATGAAATGTGGTCAGATATGTATAATGAACGGCAGCTTCTCTCGCTAAGCAAAATACTGAAAGAAATAGATGGAATTGAGGAACAAAATATCAAAGAATATCTTCTCTTGGCTTTGACAGGTTGTCTCAACCGGAACAATATGATGGTTGGTTATAATTATGTCCATAATGGAGCAACAAATATATTCAAATCAAATTCATTCGATCCACCTCAGAGACCACTAGAAAACAACGTATGGGGCCTAAAACACGGGACTGGACCGTTCTACCGCAAGTTCGAATTAATAAAAAGAGCAGTCGAATATGCGCACTCACCGACTGATCGATATATCGAAGACGGCGAAACCATCGAAACACCTGGATTTGACAAATCCCTCGGCGAAGACACGACCGTAATCTGTGACGACTTGCGGAACATCAATGAAGAGAATGAGTATGACGCGGTAATTACTGATCCCCCATATTATGACAACGTCCTATACTCGGAGCTATCAGACTTCTTTTACGTGTGGCAGAAGATACTGCTGGAAGACGAATACGACTGTTTCGGCCCGGATATGACCCCAAGATCCGAGATCGTTGCCAATCCCGCTCAAGACAAAGGGGCTCAAGAGTTCGAAACAGAGCTGCGGGAAGCCTTTGATGTCGTTCATTCGGCACTAAAGGAAGATGGAGTTCTGACATTCACTTATCATCACAGCGATTCCGAGTCGTGGGGCGAACTGCTCGAAGCACTCTGCGATTCCGGGTTCGTGGTTACCGCAACATATCCAGTCACAGCTGATCTTCAGAAGCTCACAAAGGGCGAAGCAGTCTCATTTGACATCATCGTTGTAGCACGACCTGCAACAGATCGAGAACCGATCAGTTGGAACACGCTTAGGCGCAATATCGCACGTACAGCCCAAATTACGCGGGAGCAGCTCGAGACAGAGCGAGATCTATCTGAAGGCGATATCGGTGTCGTAGAGATGGGAGAATGCTTCTCGGAATATTCGAAACACCACGGTGAAGTTCGAAAGGAGCGAGAGATCATGTCTGCAAAAGAAGTTGTCGACGAAATCTATGGCATTATTCAGGGGGAGACTGATCTCGGAGAGGTCGACGTTTTCCTGGATCTTCTTAGTGAGCGAAATCCCACTTATAACGATCTGAATAAACTCTGTCGAGGGACCAATGCGATCCCAGATGAACTCAGAGATATGCACTTGTACTCAATGGACGGTAACGATCTCATCTTAGGTACTTGGGATAATGAAAAGCGTCAGGCATACGTTCAAAATAAGGTTCAGGAAGGTAATGATGATCTCACTAATCTAGATAAAGCTCACTTCTTACGCTACCGATACGAACAGGGCAAATCAACCAGTGAATATCTCGAACGGTGGGATAGCGATGAACTCACCGACCTCTGCGAGGGGCTGGCTGAAGCAACCGGCGACGAAACGTATCTACGAATGATTGGTGTCGATACTTCGCTGGCGGAGTTCACGAATAGCTGATCGAGGTATTGGAACTCGGCGGGGGCAGGAATGTGACACTGAATACGATTTCCCCATATTTCGCACCCTCTCTACGTACTGGCTGAATTTCAGGGTGTTTGAATATGCACGAAGTCGCAATCATATTTATGACCTCACCGATGAATAACGTTGCCGAGGGCGCTGCTCCTGAGCTCTGGATATATCTATGACGAATGTCCGAATTACGGAAATAGAAAATGGAGTTCCTCTCCAACAGCTAAATCAGGCAGGTATTGAAGTAGTAAACATTGTTGGATCTCTTCGTTTAGAACGCGAATTGGATCTAGAAGAGTTAGCAGACGATTTAGAACATACCTCATACCACCCGGAGACATACTCAAGCCTGATATTCCGACCCCCGGAACATAATATCAGTATTCTCACTCCGAGAAGTGGAAAGTTAGCCATTGTGGGCGCAAAGAGTCCACAGGATCTATTAGAAGGAGCAGATGTATTTCTAAAGAAGCTCGAAAGCCTCGGGGTTCAAATAAATAAAGAGGCAAGTGAAATACTCGTGCAAAATATCGTAGGGAAGTTTGAGCTCGATGAAGAACTGGACTTATCGGTTATTTCTCTTGGCTTTGGGCTGGAGAGCGTAGAATATGAGCCAGAACAGTTTCCGGGGCTGATATATAAGAAAGACGATGAGCCGACAGTCATGCTATTTCGGACTGGAAAAGGAACGATAACCGGGGCCAATTCGTATCGTGAGCTTCTTAGCCGATATCACTCGTTTCGGGACGAGTTAGCCGATGTAAAGGAGCATATTGACTCCTCAAATAGTCAGTCAATTGGACAAGAGAAGTAAATTAAGTATGTGCTCCAAATATCCATCCCAGACTTAGCTTGCCGCGCATGGAAGAACAAAATCTCGTCGACATCGAGGTCACGCACGATGACCCGGAGAATCTTGTAGACTCCTATTCCTCAGGAATTGCAGATTTTCCCTTCCACCGGCAGACCGTCGTCGCGAATCGTCTTCTTGCAGGACAGCCCGACACAGAACTTCGTTCACTCTCCCGCGTCGACGAGGAGGAGGTCAAACTCCTCGAACATCAGGTCGACGCTGCCCACAGGGCCCTCTTTGAGATGGACGGGAAGGCACTCCTCGCTGACGAGGTCGGCCTCGGAAAGACGATCGAGGTCGGTATGATCCTGAAGGAGATGCACTATCGCGAGACCGACGACTCGGTGCTGATCCTCACCCCGGCCCAGCTGGCCAAACAGTGGCAAGGGGAACTCCTCGAGAAGTTTGGGCTCGAGTTCGTCTGCAACTACGATGATGAGTTCCAGGGATTCGATGCCCACAACTACATCATCGCCAGCATCGATACCGCCAAGAGCGACCGACACCGCGCGACCGTACTCGCTCGTGACTGGGACGTCCTCGTTATGGACGAGGCTCACTACGTGAAAAACGAGGAGACCGATCGCTACGACCTCATCGACGAGCTCACCTACGATTACGCGTTTTTCCTCACAGCCACGCCCATCCAGAACGAGCTTACCGACCTCTACAACATCGTCTCCTTGCTGCGGCCCGGCTTGTTCGGCAGTCGGGACACGTTCCATCACTACTTCGTCGACAATGGCCAGGAGACGCTCGTGAACCGGGACGAGCTACAGCGACGGTTGGGGCAGGTGATGATCCGAAATCGCCGTGAGGAAACGGACATCGACTTCACGGACCGTATTATCGACACGCGGACCTTCGAGCCGAGCGCAGCGGAGAAAGAGCTCTACGAGGCGGTAACGGAGTACGTGCGAAGCGCGTACAGCCAGGACAGCGGCCAGAAGCTGGTGCTGATGCTGCTCCAGAAAGAGGTTGTCAGCAGCCCGGCAGCGCTGGAACAAACGATCCTCAAACAGCTCGAGGAACAGAACGAGCTAACGCACCGAGACGAACTCGAAACGATCCTCGACAAGATCGACGCGATTGACACGGTCACAAAACAGGAGCGGCTGTTCGATATCGTCGAGGAAGTCCGTGAGACCGTCGATATGGGGCGCGTTATCGTGTTCACGCAGTTCCGGGCGACCCAGCGCCAGGTCCTGCAAGCATTAGACGATCGGGGGTATACCACTCACGCGTTCCACGGAGGCCACTCAAGCCAAGAAAAGGAGGACATCGTGGATCAGTTCCGAGAGGAAGGTGGTGTCCTCGTATCTACGGACGCGATGAACGAGGGTCGCAACCTCCAGTTCTGCAATATTATGGTAAACTACGATCTGCCGTGGAACCCGATGAAGGTCGAGCAACGGATCGGACGGATTCACCGGATCGGCCAGAAGCGCAAGGTCTACGTCTTCAACATGGGCCTGAAAGGCACTATCGAGGAATACGTACTGGAACGTCTCTACCACAAGATCGATCTCTTCCAACAGACGGTCGGAGAACTGAGCACGATTCTTACCCGGCTCGAGGACTCCGGAAAGAGCTTCGAAGACGAGATTTTCGAACGGCTCACCAATGCCGACTCTGAGGTTGAGCTCGAGAACGACTTCGACTCAATGGCGATCGACCTTGAGGAGCAACAGAACCTCTCACAGAAGGTGGAAGAATTCAACAGCGGCGTCTTCGAGAGTTTCGATCTGGGGGCGGACGATGACTGATGTGACTCACGCGGTGACGCAATCCGCGCTGGAAGCATTCACCCGGGAGTATCTAAACGATCTCGGTGCAGCAATCCGTGAGAACGGAAGCTGGTGGGAGGTACGATTACCCAGCCACGTGGATGTCGATTTTAGCGACCGTCACGAGTTCGAGATTGCCCTGGATGGTGAACGTCGAGACGAGACAGAGGACTCTGTTTACGTACTCACGCCGGAGAGCGAATTCACACAACAGCTACTCGATGAGGCGGCAGCGATGGCTACTGTCGGGCAACTCGCCCTGACGGACTCGATGACTGACGGCGACTATCGGGATCCGCCATGGATTGTAGAAAGTGATGTAGAAGTCGAAGATGCAGCATTCAGTCCGTACTATGACCGGACAGCCATCTGCGTGTTCGTACGCATTGACGTCGAGACCGTCAGCGAGTACCAGACCCAGTTCTTGGAAGCAGTGACGATCGACGTTGAATCGAAGGACCAACTCCCCGGTGTAACAGAGATACTTGTTGAGGAGTTTTTCAGCCCAAAATCCGGTTGGCGTGACGAGGTAACTGTAGGGAGTGACCAGAGCGACGTGACCGATGCTCCCGAGAAGATAGCAGACGCAATCGTTGCCGGACAGGAAGCTGCTGTGGGAGGGGTCCAAGAGGAGATCGACGAGATTCGCCAGTCAGCATCTCGTGCTGCTGATTCAGAGTTTGAAGAGTACCGGCAGCTTCAGGAGCAGCGAATTAACGACCACCGAACCGAGATAGATTCTCTCTCGAACCGTCTCCAGAAGTTATCGTCGGATGTCGACGGTGCAGACTCACAGCAACAACGTGTAGAGGCACTTGAGAAACGCCAAGAGCTCAAAGCCGAAAAAGAAGATCTCGAAGCGGAGTTGGAGGAGCTTCTGCAGGAGAAGGAACAGGGGTACGCTCAGAAGCGACAGGAAATCTATCGTCGGCACTCGATTGAGGTGAACACTAAGCCCACTGCGTTCACGCTTGTGACGTATGAGCGCGGGGAAATCGAATTCACTGTAGCCGACAACGGTCGAACCGCCGTGATGCGTGCTCCGTATGCTATCGGTGCGGGTGTAACCGACGAAGTCCACTGTGAGAACTGCAACACGCAACTCTCAGCGGAGAATCCGATTAGTTTGGTTGCTGGAAGGCTTGGGTGTCAAAGCTGTCAATGACGTTGATGAGGCGTGTATTCGCTCGGTAACCGCTACAGTCTCTCCGATCTGCAGACGGGATTCCAGTATCACCGGATCACGGTCGTGGGTAGAGATCAAAGACCGGTAGGGATGATCGCGAGAGATTGAGCCGATTAACCAACAGTGAGAGGGATTCAAGCGCAATGTTGGTTAACAGGCTCGGAGATAGATCGAGCTTCCGGCGTGGATTACGTCTGGAGATGATCTTGCCGTAATAGTCGTTACGAGTGGATATCTGATTCCTGCCTATCGCAGATTTTCAGTATTGTAGTCGTTTCCAGTTACTCCCGAACATTAATGCCTCGCTCGGGTAACGGATGGAGTATGTCTCGCCGGCTGTTACTTACTGGGTCTGATTTACCTGAGCTTGAATCACAGGCGTTCGATATTCTTAGTGAGAGCGTGGGAACACAGCCAGAAAGTATTCTCTACGTTGGTCAGCCGGAACACCCTGAAGACGCAACGAAAGATCGCTGGATGGAGTTTGGCCCCTCAGCAGGACTCCGTGTCGACACGTTGGATGATCTTGCTTCACAGTGCTATGAACAGGATCAGTACAAGGGCCGGGTAACTCACGTTGACCGACCGCTCCTCTTCCGACTCGTCGAGCTTGGTGTTGAAGGGATCTCATCATCTACGAATCCACTCAACACCGGCGACCAGTTTCCCAGAGCAGGGCTCGTCCAAGAAGCCGAGACGCTTTTCACCGAACTGGAGTTCGCTGGACTGCTCTCACCGGACGCAATGCGGCAGCGTCTCGAACAGGAGGGTGTGGGCGACCGCGCGGACTACGTCGCCGAACTGGCGGAAGAGATCGAATCTGCCCGACAGACACTCCTTGCTGATGAACTCCCGGAAACATACCGTACCGAGCGAATGCACCACGCCACGACGGCAGAAACATCGCTCACAGACGTATTCCCCTCAGTCGAGGCCGTTGTTCTCAGTGGGTTCACGCGATTCGACGTTCTAGAAGTAGACTTCCTCGAACGAATCGTCGACACCTGGCCGGCGATCGCTCTCCTCCCCAAGCAGATAGACGAAGACTCGGCCCCTGGTGTTGATAGAGGCGCCAAACAAGCGCTAGAGACGTATTCCGACCTGGACTTCGTTCGACAGCACCACGATGAGCCTGCCTCGTCAACTCTCGAAGCGCGACGGCGCATCACTCGCAGTCTCTATCGGCATCCCCGCCAGTCGCCGTCAACCAGCGACATCAACGGGGGAGCGCTGGATCTGACGCTCACCGAACCGGAAACTGTTCCCGACGAGATCCGAACCGTCGCCCGAGATATCCGGAGTCGCATCGCGACAGGAACGTCGGCCGACGATATCGGTGTCGTCCTCACGAGTCCGGTTCAATACGCTGACCAAGTACGGGAAGCTTTCGAGATGTACGAACTCCCGTTCAATCTACAAACCGAGATTCCTCTTTCCGAAACAGCCCTCGGCGATGTCGTCCAGACAGTCTGCCAACTCGCACAGGAACCTCGTAGCATCGACACACTCCTCGATCTCCTCACGAACCCACTAGTCACCATTACGCAAACGGGAGAGAACCTCGATTACCACAAACTCGCCCGGGTGGCAGCTAGGGCAGAGACAAATCGGCTTGAATCGACTCTCGAACACGTTGACGACAGTCTCGCGGCAACGGTTACCTCCCTGACTCGGGATGCAGCCGCTCTGTCAGAGGTATCACTCGAGGAACTCCCCGGCCAACTCGATGCCCTCCTTGAGCGTCTCGGCGTCTCAGCCGCACTAGAAGGTGAACAAGAACTCTCATCTCCACTTCGGGACCGTGAACTGCGTGCTCGTGACCGTCTCGACCGGATCCTTGAGACCCTCGCCCTTACAACACCGTTGGCGGGCCCCGAAATCGGTGATAGCGTTGATCGGCTTGAGCGCGCGCTCCATGGCGTCTCGATCCAGCAGAACACACGGCCACCCGAGGAGAGCGTCGTTGTCTGTAGTCTCGCCGAAGCCACCCTTCGGGAGTTTGAACAGGTATACGTTCTCGGGGTGACGACGACACATTTCCCCTCAGATCCGGAGCGAACCGCTTTCACACGACCCATCTACGAGTCTCATCCCGACTTCGAGCAGACAGATGTCTCTGCAGAGGCACGGTATCACTTGAGCGTACTCCTCGGGAGTACAGCATCAGTTCATCTCTCCATCCCCCAGCAGAGTGTTAGTGGTGAACCGCACGTCGAAGCAGATATCCTGACCGAATTTCGGCGGCTTGTCGATCTCTCGGAGGTGACGATTGAGCCAGCTGACAGCGAGCCAGGCTGCCAAGAAGACGTGCAGCGGGCAGTCGGCGACGTGCTTCCCGAGACATCCGAAGCACGAGTCCACGACCTACTCACTGAAGCAGTCGAAGCTGGTTCGTTTAGCACCACCCAACAGGCCCGTGTTCAGGCTGGTATTGTTTGTGCCGCGGCACGAGCAGGTCCCGAACTGACGCCCTACGATGGCCAGCTCACAGAAGAGACCGTCTCCCAGATTCACGATACGCTCGACCGCGAGCCGTACAGTCCGAGTCGGTTGGAGACATATGCTGCGTGTGGGTTCAAGTATTACATGCGCCGTGTTCTCGGCATCGAAGCACCGGATCGCTTAACCCGGGAACCCGACGCGAGCGACCGCGGCTCGTACATCCACGACGTGCTCGAACACTACTACCTGTCGTTACAGTCAGGGGGCAGCGATCCAGTTCACCCAGGTGGCGACTTCGAAACGCGACAACAACAGCTCCTCGACATTGCCCTCAGCCGGCTTGACGAAGCATTCGACGACCGCGCCCAGACAGCGTTCCAAGAAGAATGGCTGACCTCCGTACTCGCGGGACTCGGAACTCCGGACACCAATCCATACTATGGACCACATGAGACGCAGGACGGTCGTCCTGTTGCGCGAGGGCTATTCTATCGCTTCCTCGACCACGAGGCGGACGAGCCCGCAAAGACGACTGCTCGACCGACGTGGTTCGAAGGCCGGATCGGTAATCCCTACGACGCAGGCACGCCACTCAGCGACGACCCCGCAGAGATTGAGACACCACACGGCTCGGTCCCCATTCATGGACTCATCGACCGCGTCGAGACGGTCCCTGGAACAGACCCAACACAGGTTGTTGTTCGGGATTACAAAACTGGAAGCTCAATCCCCAGCGAAAGTGAGGCGCTGAGCGGGCTGAAATTCCAACTGCAGCTGTACGCGTTGATGGCCGAAGAGGCACTCGACGATGTCGAAGTAGTCGGTGGCGCGTACTACCAGGTCTCGCCTCCGAGTTCAGTCAATTCTCGCAGCGGACTCCTCACCTCACAGGAGATGGCAGTCTATCACGGGAGTGACGGCGTCGATACGCCGCTACTCCGTCACTCCTACCCATACTTCGAGACACACGAGGCGTTCCGACGGTTCATTGAGGAGACAACCCCACAACGCCTCGGAGAACTCGCCTCGGGAATCACAGAGGGTCGCTTCCATCCGACAGTCCTCGATCCATCGGACGCCGGATGTCGATACTGTGACTACGCACACGTCTGTGACGTCCGCTCGCACCAGCGGAAGGAGGTTATCGAAGCAATCGACGACACAGGTGAGTCAGCATACGTGCCGCTGAAAGCCAGAGGTCACGATCTCGAAGACGTCGTGGGGGTGGAGTAACGATGGTCTCCTATGAGGACCTGACCGATGAGCAGCAACGGGCTGTCGATGCCCTTGACCGGAATGTAACCCTCACAGCCGGGGCAGGAACGGGCAAGACCACCACGCTGACCGCCCGATACCTGGAGATGATCGAACAGTCGCTCGCGGAACAAACCGACGGCGGGACTGGTGAGGCCCAGCTGCTACCTGAGCACATCCTTACGACGACGTTCACCGAACGGGCAGCAAACGATCTCGAGGAGAGCGTCAGAACGGAAATCACGGACCGCATTGAGTCTCTCGATGTCGAGGAATTCGATGCCTGGCGTACGGTTGCGGATGAACTCGAGCAAGGGTACATCCACACGCTCCACGGGTTCTGTGCTCGCCTCCTGCGCGAACACGCGCTGACGATTGACGCCGTGGATCCTGGCTTCGATACGCTAGACGAAAACGAGACGACCGCACTGATTCACGATACGGTTGGTGCCGTCCTCGAAGAATACGAGAACCACGAGGCAACGCAAACGCTGGCTCGGCGGTTCTCACGGAGCCAGCTCCAAGACGTCCTGACCGATCTGCTGGGCGAGCGACCGGAGAGTCTTGAGTGGGCGGACCGGTGGGCGGACGCCACAGAGGAGGAATACATCTCCTTCGTCGAGTCGGTCTTGCATCCGATCGATCCGGATGAAGCCGCCGAGCGGCTGGCCCACCCCGACTTCGTCGCGGCCGCGGCTACCCTGCGAGAGTTCGTTGAAACCCCACCAGATATCGAGACCGGTGGACAGACCTGGCAGCGTGCGGAGGGGGTCGTGGATCGACTCGAACCCGGATTCGATGATGGGGTCCCATCCCGATCCAAACAGTCGACGATTGCGGAACTCAGTATGCATCTCACCAAAGGTGATGGGGAACGCTACGCAGGCTATACGGGGGCCAACACGCGGTGGGGAGACCATCCCCGAAAGGCAGAGTTTGACAGCGCGTTCGAGACACTGGTCGAGACGCTCCAGCCCGAGGAGTACGCCGTCAACGTGGATCTAGAGATCGAATCGAACAGCTTCCCGTTCGTCCAAGCGCTCGCAGAGCTGACCCAAATCGCGGCTGCCGAGTACGAGGAACGGAAAGATCGGCAGAACGCTGTCGACTTCACCGACCAGATTTCCTACACCGTTGACTTTCTCCAAGCACCGGGGAACGCCGACATTCGCGAAGAGTTACGGGACCAGTTCGAGTACGTGATGGTCGACGAGTTCCAGGATACTGACCCACGCCAGTGGGACCTCATCAAGCTCCTGACGGCCAGCGACGGGGAAACGTTCGATGCCCAGAACGTGTTCGTCGTCGGCGACGTCAAACAGAGCATCTATCGCTTCCGGAACGCTGACGTCACGCAGTTCCGCGAAACGGCCACCACTCTCGAGCAGGTGTCCCAAGACGCTCGAAACACGGATACAGAGAGCGAGGACGATGACCAACTCTCGACGAACTTCCGAACGCTCCCCACGGTGCTGGAGTCGATCAACGAGCTCTTCGAGGCCATCTTCGACGAAGACGGTGAGCCCTACGAAGCGGCCCCCCAATCCCTGACCGCCGATCGCGACGATCCAGCGGATCTCGGTACTCTGGAGTACCTCACGGTGCCGAACGATGCCGATCTCCGAGAGCACCACTGCGATCATTACGCGGACTTCGCGACAGCCGAGCCGGAACACGACACAGAATTGGAGGCGATGGCGCTCGCCGCCCGTCTCTCCCAGATACTGGCTGAACCACTTCAGGTCTACCCCGGGGAGGACGAAACGGATGACGATAGTAGCGAGAGTGAACCCACTACCGAAAGCGGACTGAATGACCGAGAGGGGACAGAGGAGAGTGACGAACCACCGGAGCCACGGGATATCGAACCGAGCGATATTGCTATCCTCATCCGTAGCCGAACCCACCTCAAAAAGTACGAACGAGCGTTAGAAGAGGCGGATGTGCCCTATTCGGTCGCGTCTGGGATCGGCTTCTACGAATCGACGGAAATCACCGCGCTGTTGAACCTCTTCCGGGCGCTCGCCGATCCAAGTGACGAACGCGCACTCTACGCAGCGCTTCGGTCGCCGCTCTTCGGGCTCACCGACGACACGCTCGCTCAGTTGAAACTCCATGACGACTCTATGTGGGACGCACTCGCGACGAGTGAGCATCAGGAACTCCAAGATGCCTACGAGTATCTCCAAGAGTGGCGTCACTTAGCTGGGCTTGGCGACGAGGAACCCGCTGGATTCGACGGGTCGTGGGCCGCGTATCTGACGCGGATCCTCGAGGATACAGGTTACTTGGTGAGTGTCAGCGCCGACGAACGCCCACAGCAGGCGATGGCGAACGTGGAGAAGTTCCGCGAACAGCTCCGCGGATGGAGCGACGATGACGTTCGGAGTCTTACGACACTTGTGAGTCGGATCGAACGCCGCATTGAGCTCGGCGGCCGGGAGAGCGAAGCTGACACAACCGGCGAGGGCGTCCAGATCCTAACGATCCACGACGCCAAGGGAATGGAATTCCCATTCGTCGTCGTCCCGGGGATCGGTCGCGAGTTCAAGGATGAAGCGGCCCTGGGCGGCGGGAAGGTCGAGTTCGAACAGATTGGTGGCCAGTACGCAGTCGGGATGAAGGCACCAAGCCCGGACGATCCGTTCGAGATGGTGGATACGATCGCCCGTGACACGATTCGTGAGCGCCGGCGCGCCGAAGAACGCGCCGAAGAGAAACGCGTGCTCTACGTGGCCTGCACACGGGCACGAGACCATCTACTCCTGAGCGGCCTCCACGAGTCAGCTGGAGAGACCGAGGAACCAACGATGACGGATATCGAGGAGCCGGACCCTGAGTCAGCTTCAAGTTGGCGCGACTGGGTGCAACCAGAACTCCTCACCGAGGACGTGTGCACTGCCCTCGATTCCGATACCCATACCCGGCGTACGTACGGTGACGGCGCGTACACCGTGTCGCTCCCGACACCGCCAGCCGAACAGGTGCAACCTGAGCCCGATATCGACCCCGACGTTGAACTGTCGCCGCGGCCGCCCAAGCCAGATGTCAGCTTTCGGTTTTCGGCGACTGACCTTGCGTCACTCTACGGGGAGTATGGCGAACTCCAGTTCGACGAAGACACGGGGACCATCTACGTCGAAGAGACCGACGATAGCGAGACGAGTCCGGAGAGTCGACACGGTGAAGAGGACCCAACAACCGGAGAAGCCGAATCGGACGGCCGCTCAACAGAGGAAGCAGGTGTCGAAACGGACGGCGTCGACGCGAGCGTATTCGGCGAGATGGTGCATCGACTCTGCGAACTGCGGCCGCCGGAAACTCACTGGCCACATCTGATGGAACAAACGCTTGTTGACGAGGGGGCTACGGTCTCACTCTCACCCGAACTCCAGAACCGCGTGAGTACCCATGCCCAGCGCGGGATAGACTACGTTGACGAGCAAACCACGGACGTCGATGTCGAGCACCAGTACGACGAGCTGTATGTTACTGCGGAATTCGAGCGCGGGGAGATATCGGGGTTCATAGACCACCTGATCATCACGCCTGACGCGTACCATATTATCGACTACAAGACAGGTGATGTCACACCTGAGGAACTGGAAGCTGACGCGGAGTATTACGAGAATCAGATGAAAGCCTATGCGATTGCGTTGAACCAACAGGAGACTGGCCGTAGCGTCCGGGTTTCACTCATGTTCACGACGCTCGATGACGCATGGGCCGTTGAGTGGTCACCTGATGAGATTGAATCGGTGAGGAAGCAGATCAGTGAAGAGATCTGGGAGCAATTTGAATCGTTTGAGCGTTAAAGCGTGAGTTGAACCCGCTGATGGCGAAGCGAGTTCCCGTCTTGAGTGAAGAGTCCATCAACAACTACCTCAGCTGAAGTTCTGATGTTACGAGCGGATTATGTAGCACACCAATTCTGATAGGTTATGAGGGTCCAACAGTCCGAGAGACTCAGGTTTCACCCAGGCGTGCTAGCAGTTCATCGGTCCTATCTTTGGCCTCGTCGCGAGAGACGCCTTCGTCGACGTAGCGCTCGATGACACGGACACGAATCTGGCCATAACCCAATGTCTCACGAGGTTCGATGTACCCGTTTTCTTCAAGATACGTCTCCAGCTTATTCGCCTTACTGCTGTAGAACCCGCTTATTTCGTTGTGCAAGCCCTCAACGACCTTTCTGCCATCGCCATTGACTGACTCAGCAAGGTCACTAACCTCGTCGATGAAGTTGCTGCTCACGGCGCCAGAGGCTTCGAGAACCTCTCGATCAACGGGCTCGCCACGACCAACGTTCCAAGCGTCGACGAACTCGTTCAGCGCCGCAGCATTTTCCTTCACTATCGTTATCTTGTCGGAATCAACGGAGGAGAGGTCTCCGTTACCCCACTGAAGGAGGTTATTCAACTGCCCCCAGTGCTCGATCCCGAGCTCCAGGAGTTGATGGAGAGTTTCGACATCGTCGACCAGGTACCACAGGTGCGCCGTCCCCGCGCCACGGTGCGGATTGAACGAGTCCACCTTGAGTTCGTCACCATACGTGGCGTGGTCATGCCCGTCGAGACTGGGGGGCTTCGGAGTGAATGATTCGATAGATTCCAGATCAGGGATATAGACGGAGTCGTCGGCATCGCGGACCGTTGCAAGGTCGATGATTTCGTGGTTGACGCCATTCGTGCTCTCCAGTGCAGCAGTCCACTTCGCTACTTCGTCGCCCTGTGCAGTAAAATAGAAGATCTGCCGACCGTTTCGGGCCAGTTCGATCGTCGACTCGATAATGGTCTTCGCCCTGCGGTCGTCGGTATTGGCGAGGGTCTCGTCGAGGAAAAGTGGGATCCGGACGCCCTGTTCCTGCTGTTCGACGAAGGCGATCCGAACGGCGAGCAGAACCTGCACCCGAGTACCGCTCGAAAGCTCGTCGAGCGCGAGTCCCTTCTGTTTCGATTCATCGAACGCACGGAACTCGGCTTCATTCTCGTCGAAGTCCAACCGATACCGGCCACGAGTGATCGTCGCCAAGATTTCACGAGCACGCTCAAAGACGTCCGGGCGACTGGTCTCCATGGTCGCCTCCTGAACGTGATCCACCAGGATGTCGCCGACCATCGCAGCACAGTCGTCCTCGAGTTGGTCTTGCAGGTCATCGAGCGCCCGGTCACGCTCTGCGAGCGCCGTTTCAACTTGGTCGTCGGACTTCGCTTGCCTGATCTCCGCCTTGATATCGGCAATCCGTGACTGCAGGTCGTCGAAATCTTCGGCAGTTCGTTCCGCCTCACGAAGGTCCTCTCTGAGGTCAGCAATCTCCTGCTCCTTGAGGTCCGGTTCGAATTCTGGGTAGCTTTCGAGTTCTTCGGCCTCCGTGTTCGCCCTGATTTCGGCCTCTCGTACAGCCTCCGCAGCCGAGTCGTATGCTTCAATCTGCTCACAGAATTCCTCCAACCGATCGTGGTCGTCGGAGTTGAGCTCCAGATCCGCAAAGATTTCGTCGCGTTCGTCCTCCAGCGCATCTATCTTCTCGGTCGCTTCCTGAATCGTCCCGGTAGCTTGGTCGAGGTCCCGCTGTGCGGTTTCGCGTTTCTGTTCGCGGTTCTCGAGGTTCCGGATTGCCTCGGTCGCCTCGCCGGAACTCTGGACGTCGTCGTAGCCGTAGGGGTCGAGTTTCGCTTGGAGGTCTTCACGGGCGGTTTCGATCTGCTCGTCGACGGTTTCGATGCTCTCTTGACTCCCTTCAACCTCATCGTGGGCTTCCTGCCAGTCGAGTACTCGCTTGGAGATCACGGCGAGTTCGACATCGGACGCATCTGGCGCGGCGCCCAGCTGGTCTTGAAGTTTGGCACGTGTTTCCTCCAGATCCTGCTCCTTCTGTTCGAGCGTGCCCGAATCCGTCGCCAGGCTATCGCGCCATTCGGACCGTCGCTCGGCTAGTTTGTGCTCTGCGATTGCGTCGTACAGTCCAATCAGACGGGACCGAACCGCATCCTCGGACCACGTCTCTGGCGGCTTCAGACCAGTTTTCTCGAACGACTCACGGTGCGGTTCTCGTGAATTCCCTCCGTCTGCAGCCTGTGAGCGGGCGCGCAGCCCATACCAGAAGATGCCAGCGGCGATGACCAGGATTGAGAACAGCAGTGGATGCACCAGGAGCCCCAGCGCGACGGCCGTCGAGGCGAGGGAAATGGCCGAGAACGTGGCGATACGGAATGCCTCTGAACCGTCGTTCGACTCCGTAGAAACGGACGCAGCCAGCCACTCCTCCAGCGACTGACTCGCACGTTGAAGCGTGGGTAGATCTGGCTCAGGATGTTCCCCATCCTCCAGTAGTCGCTGGACGGCCTCCCGGGTTTCACGCTCGGACTGGAGTTCCTCGGCCTCTCGTGCGAACTTCGAGACGGTCTTCCACGTGACGGGTTCCAAGCCAACGAGGTCCTCGGTATCGACATCTAGAGGAATGTCCTCTCGGGCAGTTTCTCGCTGCCGTTTTGCGTCAGCCAACTCTCCCTTGAGATCGCGTTTCCGGTCCTCCGCAGAATCGAAGTCATCGCGAAGCTCTTTCAGATGGTCGATACGGCCTGTCGGAAGGCCCTCTTCAGGAAGGTCAGCCTCATCGAGCCGTTCCTGAGCGTCCGTTTTCGTTTTCTCGGCCTGGTCTTTTTTGTCGGTCCATTCGTCGATGTCATCTTCGAGGGATCGAACACGCTCGATTTCGTCCCCGTCGACCTGATCTAAGATATCGGGGAACTCGTCGAGTCTCGATTCAGCCTGCTTCAGCTCGTTTCTCGCCTGTGCGTAGTCGATCGCCTGCTCGAGCAGTTCGGAGCGTTCCTGTGCTCGACGGGCTGCCTCCAGTTCACTACGTAACCGGGAGAGCTCGTTTTGCTCTTGGCGCAGTTCGGATACGTCGTTCCGCGCCTCACGCAACTCCTGAATCGCTCCCTTGGCGTTCTGGACGACGTTCCTGTTGGCCCGACTCGGGGAATCTGAATATCCGAGCTCGTCGTATGCTGCGGAGAGATCGTAGCCACCAGCTGATTCTCGCTCGATTATCTCGGCGAACGATTCGTTGTTGTTGTCTCGCTGGAGGAGATCGTGGAGGGAGAGACGGTAGCGGTCGCGTTGATCGGCCGGAGGGAGGCTCGGACCGTTCGCCTCCTGGCCGTCACGTTGGTAGCTCGTGCGCCCATTGTCGACTTCGACCCGCCAGGCTTCACCATTCAGTGAGAGCTGCCCCACGAGGGACGCACGTTCGTCGGCGGTCTCGGGCCAGCAAAGCCATTCGAGCGACTCAGCGAGCGTCGTTTTTCCTGCCGCGTTCGGTCCATGAACGACATTGATGCCGGAGCACAGGTCGTCGATCGAGAAGCCCCCGGTCTCGAACCCAGGAGCCTGGACGATTTGGATTTCTCGGCTCTATTGAATCACTAGACAGCGTCGGTGTAGGTCGGTAAATCAAAGGAGTTGAAGCGGGTGAGTGGTAGTTTGGATGAACATCACCACCCGCTTCACCGAGGAGATGGTGTCGCTGGCAAAAAGTTATTGCGACAATCCCGATGAAGCTGCCGCCCCGGAAGGCGGCGGCAGCTTCGCAGAGTACGCGATGATTTCCCTCCACGGGCTACGGATTTTCCTCGATGAGACCTACAAGATGACCATCGACCGGCTGGAGGTGATGCGACCAATTCTGGAGATTATTGGACTTGAGCCCGACGATCTCCCACATC
>NZ_FOCX01000036.1 GCF_900110215.1 Halorientalis persicus
GTTTGGAGCCATGGCGCGCCATCGACCAAAAAGAGCGACTCAGCCACGTCGTGTTTTTGCTTCAGTTCGCGCAAGAACCGTTCTGTCAGGGCGGTTGTTCGGGCCGGTAGCAGCCGTGAATGGAGGATTCTGTTTGTTTCCGGCTCGACGGCGGTGTACAGCCAGAACTGTTCGTCGTTGATCCGAATCACGGTCTCGTCGAGCGCAACGTGATTCGGGCACGCACCGCTGGTGGGCTGTAGATCGGCTTTCTGAATCCAATCATGCACGGCTTTGCGACTGCGTTGGACACCGAACTTCTCAAGCTCCGAGACGGTATTCGAAAGCGAGAGTCCCGCGAGATGCAGTCGAATACCGAGCTTCATCAGCCGACGCGGTGTCCGCTCGCGCTCCACAAAATCTAACTCCAGCCAGCCGCTACCACCACTGAGGCGGGCAATTTCTGGCATAGAGCACCAACAAATTCGTCCGCCTCACTCTTCACTCTAAACTAAACACCGCCGTCGTGCGAGGGCAAAGCAATTAGGTACCTGGTACCAGACACCACGTGACATGAGTTCCGAGTCGCTCTCGACGTTCGAGTCGTCCGTCCCGGGCGCGGTCCATCGGACCACCGCCGCGGACGCAGACGCCGCGCTGGCCGAGGCTATCGAAGACCCAGCCGTGGGGACCGCGTTGCCCTACGACGACGTGTCTCTCTCCGAGCCCGTCGACACCGATCCGTCGCCGTCGGCGCTCGAATCCGCCGCGACGGGCGTGACACCCGCAGCGCTGGGTATCGCCGATTACGGCACCGTGACGATCCCGTCGGGCGGGGCCGGTGACGAACTGGTCAGTCTGTACACGCCCCGCCACGTCGCCGTGGTCGCCGCCAGCGATGTCGTCCCGGATATGCCGACGGCCTACGAACGCCTCGGCGAGGACTTCGCGGCCGGGATGGACACCCAGATTCTGGCCACTGGTCCGAGTGCGACCGCCGACATGGGCACGCTCGTCCAGGGCGTTCACGGCCCCTCTGAAACACACGTGGTCGTGCTGGAGGACCGATGAGTTCCCGTCGCGACACCGCCGAGCGACTCCGGCGGCTCATGGCGACGGAGGGCGACGCAGTCGCCCAGAACACCCGCACCGTCAACCAGCTTTCGGACTACGCGATCCAGCGGTTCGACGACTACGAGGACCTCCGGGACGCGGCCCGCGAGATCAAGGAGTCGGCCATCGCGAACCTCCCCGACCTGATCGACGAGGTGACCGAAGCCGTCGAGGCGAACGGCGGGCAGGTCCACGTCGCCCAGACCGCCGACGATGCCAACCGGATCGTCGAGTCGATTATGGCCGACCGCGACGCGGAGAAACTCGTCAAGAGCAAGTCGATGACGACCGAGGAGATCGACGTGAACGACCACCTCGAAGCCGGGGGTTACGAGGTGGTCGAGACCGACCTCGGGGAGTACGTCATCCAGCTCGCCGACGAAGCGCCATCCCACCTGATCGGGCCGGCGATGCACCGCTCGCCCGAGGACATCGCCGACCTGTTCAACAGCGAGTTCGACCTCGACGAGGATCTGTCGGGCGACCCGAACGAACTCACCGAGTTCGCCCGCGAGCGCGTCGGGAAACACATCCGCGAGGCCGACGTAGGCATGACCGGCGCGAACTTCGTCGTCGCCGAGTCGGGGACGCTGATGCTCGTCACCAACGAGGGCAACGCCCGGAAGACGGCGGTGACGCCGGACACCCACGTCGCCGTCGCGGGCATCGAGAAACTCGTCCCCAGCCTCGCGGACCTCCAGCCGTTCACGGAACTCATCGCCCGCACGGGAACGGGGCAGGACATCACGTCCTACGTCTCGCTGTTGACGCCGCCGGTCGACACACCGATTCCGGACTTCGAGGCCGACGAGATGCGATCCGCCGACGACCGGGAGTTCCACCTCGTCTTGCTCGACAACGGCCGGATGGGGATGCGCGAGGACGACGACCTCCGGGAGACGCTGTACTGCATCCGATGTGGGGCCTGCTCGAACGCCTGCTCGAACTTCCAGGCGGTCGGCGGCCACGGGTTCGGCGGCGAGACCTACACCGGCGGCATCGGCACCGGGTGGGAGGCCGGCGTCCACGACCTCCAGAGTGCAGACGAGATGAACGACCTCTGTACCGGGTGCTCGCGCTGTGAGCCGAAATGTCCGGTCGAGATCGACATCCCCTGGGTCAACACGGTCGTCCGCGACCGGATCAACCACCAGGGCGAGGGCGACGACTTCGAGTTCCTCGTCGAGGGGCTGACGCCCGACGAAGAACCGGCAGGGCTGGACCTCCAGAAGCGGCTGTTCGGAAACGTCGAGACGCTCGCGAAGGTCGGCTCGCTCGCGCCCGGCCTGAGCAACGCCGTCGCGGGGAGCAGGCCCGGGAAGTGGGTGCTGGAGCAGGCGTTCGGTGTCGATCCGCGCCGGGATCTCCCCGAGTTCGCCGACGAGACCCTGCGGGAGTGGTACGGGGCCCGCGGTGCGCAGGTGACCGATCCCGACCGCGACGTGGTGCTGTATCCCGACGTGTACACCGACTACTTCGACCCGGGCCGGGGCAAAGCGGCCGTGCGGGTCCTCGAATCCCTCGGCGTCCGCGTTCACATTCCAGCGGTGCCCGAGAGCGGGCGCGCCCCCTTCTCCCAGGGAATGATCGAGACGGCCCGGGAGCAGGCAGAGGCGGTCCACGGCGCGCTGGTGACACACATCGACGACGGCCGGGACGTGGTGGTGATCGAACCCAGCGATCTGGCGATGTTCCGGCGCGACTACGAGCACCTCCTGCCCGAGCGGTCGGCCGAGCGCCTGGCCGAGAACACCTACGACGTGATGGAGTACGTCTTCGGTCTGCTTGACAACGGAGCCGACGGGGACGCGCTGGACGTGCCTGGCGACGACGGCGACGCCGGCGTCGCCTACCACAGCCACTGCCAGCAACGCACCATGGGCGTCGACGAGTACACCGAGACCGTCCTGTCGGACCTGGGCTACAGCGTCCGGACTTCCGACGTGGAGTGTTGCGGGATGGCCGGGAGTTTCGGCTACAAGTCCGAGTACTACGAGGTCAGTATGGACGTTGGCAAACACCTCCACGACGACCTCGGAGCGGTTGAGGACGAACGGCTCGTCGCCAGCGGCACGTCCTGTCAGGAGCAACTGGACGTGCTCTACGAGCGGGGAGTCCCGCATCCGGTCGAGTTGATCGCGCCGCGGTAGCCGCCGCTGTCTCCCCGCTGTCGGGCACGAACACCCCGGCGAGGTCGATAAATCGAGGGCTGATATCGTCTGTGTAGTTATAATTGAGAAAACGAATTCTGTATTATGAGCATCGAGACGTTCGCGAGCGCTAACGCCCCGAGGAAGGCTCCAGGGGTGGACCCGTGACGACGAGTGCGGCGAAACTCCGCGCGGTGGCATAGACGCTATTGACCGTCGGGTCGCTACTCTCCGGCGTGGTTGCGTTCTCGGGCGTCGGGGTGGCGGCAAACACTGCACAACTGGACTTTTCGAGTATTTACAACTCCGACGTAGTGTACGGCTCCGATGCCACGGGAGACTTCGACGGCGGGGGGCGGGCGCTCGTCTCGTCGTCGGTCGCGACGGACAACGGGCGATCCGCCGACCGGGGCGTGCCGGACGACGGTGTCTTCGCCGCGACGGCGGAACACCCGCGATTCGATCTCGCGGACTTCCACACCGCAGGTTCCAACGCGTGGCAGATACCCGGGACGGGGAGCCAGACGGCCGACGTCACGGACGGGCAGTACGAAACGGTGCACGTCATCGCGTCGGCCGGCGGTGCCGGTGTCGGCAACCCGGCCGAGTTCAAGATCACGCTCGATTACCAGGACGGATCGTCCGAAACGTCGAACACGTTCACCGTCCCCGACTGGTACTCCGATCCGTCCCCGTCGGACTACTACTTCCTCAGAGACGGGATGGACCGATGGGCCAGTGGCTACCAGACCGAAGCGGATCCTGCGATCTGGGGCTACCCGGTGTCGGCCGACTCGACCAAGACGCTCACCGAGATTACGATCGTCGTGACCAGCAATCAGGCGGACGCGTTCAACTTCTTCGGTGGTGCGGCGACCACGAAATCCAGTAGCGTCCTGAACGGCGCACCGTCGGCGAGTGACGATTCCGACAGCACCGACGAAGACACGAGTGTCACCGTCGACGTGGTGGCCAACGACGCCGATCCGGACGGTGATACGCTCGACGCGACCGCGATCACGAACGGTCCGAACCACGGGACAGCCACGATCACTGGCGCGAGCAACGACCAGATCCAGTTCGATCCCGGGACCGACGAGACCGGGGACGTGAGTATCACCTACGAAGTGAGCGACGGCAACGGCGGCACCGACACGGCGAAGCTGAGCATCACCGTCAACCCGGTCAACGACGCGCCGACGGCCAGTGACGACACCGGGACGACCGACGAAGACACGCCGCTTTCGATCGCAGACGGTGACAGCACCGACCTCCTGAATCTGGCGAGCGACGTGGACGGTGACTCCCTCACACTCGCTCAGATCGACGGAGCGACGTTCAGTTCCGGAACGCCAGTGGCACTCTCTAGCGGGGCGGAAGTAACCGCCAACGCCGACGGAAGCTGGACGTACGATCCGAACGGACAGTTCGAATCGCTCGGCAACGGTGAGACTGACACGGACAGTTTCACCTACACCGTGACGGATGGGAACGGTGGGACGGCCCAGGGAACGATCACCGTGACGATAACTGGCATCACCGACAGCGGTGGGCCGGTCGAACAGCGGGACGAGACACCTCCGACGGCCGATGCCGGGCCGGATCGGTCGGTCGATGTCGGCGAGTCCGTCACCTTCGACGGCACGAACTCGACGGACGACGACGCGGTCGGGACGATCCAGTGGGACATCGACGACGACGGGCGCTACGAGCGGGCCAGTGCGACGACTACACACACCTTCGACAGCCCCGGCGAGCACACGGTGACGGTCCGGGTCTGGGACGAGAGCAGCAACTACGACACCGATACCGTGCTAGTGACGGTCTCGCCCGCCGGGTCCGCGGAAAACGGGACCGAAGAGAACGTCACGGAGACACCGAAGACCCCCACGCCCACAGCGACACCCGGAACTGGGCCGTCGACACCGAACACGGATCGACCCGGTCAGGTGGGCGACAGCAGCGGTAACCAGACCGAGACACCGGGGACCGGTCCTGACCCGATCGCGACGACCCCGGGTTCGACCGCTTCGGCGACGACGGCTATGCGGACCACGGACGGCTTCGCGACAAGCGGCGGCACCTCGACTGCGGGGGCCACGTCCACGACGGGAACCGGCCCCGGATTTGGACTGGGTGCCTCGCTGGCGGCCCTCATCGTCGCGGGATACCTGGCGAACCGTCGCCGCAAGGGGACGTGAGGGCAGCTCTCCGCTCCGGTCGATCGGACCCTCGAAAGAACAAAGCCTTTGACGACCGGGGCATGACAGGGTGACAGTGTCGACGGACGCCGACGACCGCGTGTACTACGTGATCAGCGACCTCCACGTCGGCGGCGACGAGCAACTGAGAGAGCTCGAGGCGCTACCCGAACTCCTCGAATTCCTGGAGCGACTGGAGCGGACCGACGAGAACGCGGAACTGATAATCAACGGCGACGCGTTCGGGCTCTGGGAGATTACCAGCGTCGAGGGGACGGACAAGTTCGACTACCTCACCGACACGTATCCCCGACTGTTCGAGCAGTTACGCACGACTGGCGAGAATATCACGATTACGTTGTTGCCCGGCAACCACGATCACGAACTCGCGGCCTACGACGAGTACGTCGAGCGATTCGCGGCGTACAACGTGACTCTGGTACAGGATGACTCGTTCACCAGACAGATCGGCGACCGCGTCGTGTACTTCGAGCACGGCCACCAGCAGGACCCGAACAATCGGATCGAGGACTGGGGCAATCCCAACGCCTCGCCGCTCGGGTACTACTACAACACGCTCGTCACCAGTCGCGCCGGGCAGCTCTCGGATCGGGGTCGGTACAACTGGCTGAAAGACGTCCAGGCCGTCACGCCGACCGAACGGATGCCGGTGTGGCTACTCTCGAAGTACTTCTACCGCGAGATGAATCCACTCCTGCGGTACGCGCTCGTCCCTTTCCTGCTGCTGTTCAACGTCAGCGCGGTCCTCGCAGTTATCGCTGGGCTCTCGGTAGCGGACATCTGGTCCTGGCCGGTCGAGTGGGGGACGACCTTTCTCGGCCAGTTCGGAGCCGCTGGAACGGCGCTCTGGTTCCTGCTCGCGGTCAACGTGGCTATCGCCGGCCTCCTCTTGCTCGTCGGTATCCCGCTGTACTTTCTCCGTCGGGACGTTCGCAAGACCATCGACCGGTTCGGTGTCTTCGAGACCACACTCACCGTCGACGCCGAAGAACCGTACGAGCAGGCCGCACGCGACCGTTTCGACGCGGACGACGAGACCGCGATCTACTGTTACGGACACACCCACCGACCGGCACTCTCGGAGGTCGACGGCGGACTGCTCGTCAACAGCGGGACGTGGCTCAAGCGCCTCCACCGCCGCGACGGTGTGATCGGCGTCCTCCCGCCGGTGTTTTACCCTTCCTACCAGCTCTGTGCCGTCCGGATCGCCGAGGACACCGACAGCGTGGCCGTCGAGTTCGAGGAGATTCGCAAGCCCAGCCCGGGCACGGAGGAACTCACGCTCACCGAGCGACTGCTCACACTGGGTCGAAAGCCGGACCCCGAGCTCCCGGATGGTGCCGTCATCGCGGACGAGCAACCTGCGACACCGCCGGAGCCGGCGGAGTGATCTGGGGCCGAATCAGGGTCGAGTCAGTCCGAACAGAAACAGGAACAAGACGAATCCCGCGACGCCAGCGGACCCGGGAACGGCGGTGAACGCACGGACCGGCGTGGCGAGCAAATAGCCGACGGGGCGGAGTGGCCCGGGGAGGTCACCGGCCGTCTGGAACAGCGTCTCGGTGTCGCCGACGCTCGGGAACGCCGTCAGTGCGAAGCAGACGCCGAGCCAGTACAGCGGAATCGACAGGAGCGGCGTCCCGACGGCCGGTGCCAGGACGAACGCGGCGAACGCGAGCGGGGTGTTGCACAGGAGCGGGGCGACTGCGATCAGCAGATCTGCTGGAAACGACGTGACGCGCTCGTGGTCGAGATACGCGTCGGCGGCGAAGGGGTTCAGTACCGACGCTCTCAGCACTTCGACGCCGGTCAGTCGGCAGGCCAGCAGGTGGGCGGCCTCGTGGCTGACGATACCGGGGGCGATCAGCGCGGTCTCGACGGCGTAGTACAGATCCGTGCGGGAGGGCGATCGGTCGGACACGCAGTATAACCAATCGGGACTCAAACGTCGTATGTTCATCGGTCACGGCGCGAACGGCAGGTTCTGGCATCCCTTCGGCTGACGTACGTCAGACACCTGCCAAAAGTTAAGAGGGAGGCTGTGTTGGGGGTTCGTATGGACGGACCAACGCAGGAAATTACCGCGCTGGTGGGGCGAGAAGTATATTCGAGCAACGGTGTCTTCGTCGGCGAAGTCGAAGACGTGCGGCTCGATCTGGACGACGTGCAGGTCACCGGGCTGGCCCTGCACGAGGTCAACCACGACCTGTTCGGCGAGCGCGCCCGGGGCAACCGCGGCGTCATCCTCCCGTACGACTGGGTGCAGGCGGTCGGCGATGTCGTGCTGGTCAGCGACATCATCGAACGGCTCCGTACGCCCGAGGAAGAAGAGGAAAAAGAGATTACCGCCTGACGTGCTCTAGCTACCGTTACTACCGCTTTCACTGCCGTCGACACCCATCGCCTGGAAGAGCTTCTGTTTGACGGCCTGTTCCGTGAGTTCCAGCAGCGTGTCGCGGTTGTCCTCGTTGGTCTCGATGCCGGTGAAGATACCGAGCGGAATCTCCGCGCTGGCGTCGGTCGAGTGGCCGGCGGTCTCGCCGATCTCGTCGAAGGCGTCTTCGAGCACCGCACCGATGTCCATCCGGATGTCCTTCGAGCGCGCGGCCAGATAGATCGTGTCGTCGGCCAGCGCGAACACGGCGGTCGTGGTGATCCCCTCCAGGTTCAGGAGGTGCTGGGCGGCCTGTGAGAGGGCGTCGCGGTCGCGGATGAAGCCGGCGTTGGAGATGAGATGTGAGCCCTTGACCTCGCGGTTGCGGATGGCTTCGGCCAGTACGTCGAGGGTCTCGGGAGACATCGAGGGTGATTCGACCTGTTCGAGCGTGTCGTGGTCGGCGAACGGATAGAGGTAGGCGGCGGCGGTCAGATCGGCGGGCGTGGTGTCGCGTTTGAAATCGAGCGTTTCGGCCCGGATGCCATAGAGGAGGGCGGTCGCGACGTTCTGATCGAGGCTCAGGTCGAGTTCCTGAATGTACTTCGTGAGGATGGTCGAGGTGGCCGAGACGTTGGGGCGCACGTCGATGAAATCAGCCTCGTGGTCGTGTTCGGGCTCGAAGTGGTCGATGACCACGTCCACGTCGTGTTCGACCTCGGGTTCACCGCCCTTGGCGTGATCGACCATGGCGAAGGTGTCGTAGTCGTCGAGGTCCACGTCGGTCCGCTGCTGGAGTTCGATCCCGAGCAGGTTGACGAACGCGCGATTCTCCTGGTGACCGATCTCGCCCTGATAGATGATGTCCGCGTCGACGTCGAGACTGTCGGCGATCAACTGGAGGGCGGCGGCGCTGGCGATGGAGTCGGGGTCGGGGCTTCGATGGATGAGGATGGCCATGCGCTCGTCGGTGTCGGCGATGGTCTCGGCGAGCTGGGTGGCCTTGTACTCCAGTTCGCCGGTTTCCAGTGCCCGGAGTGCCGAGTCGGCGATGACGGACGAGGGGTTGATGACCACGTCGGCGCCGGCTTCGGTGAGTTCGTCGGCGGAGACGGGGTCGGAAGCGCGGGCCACGATGAACTGCTCGCCGCCGCGGTCGCGGACGTTCTGGACGGCGTCCATGTTGGCTTCCACGTCCGAGGAGAGGATCAGAAGGACGTCGCGGTCGTCGATCGCCTCTGCGGTCGTCGATTCGCGGATGTCGGCGGTGCGTGCGTCGAGGTCCTGATCGCGGAGCGCCTCGACGCGGCCTTCGTCCTTGTCGAGGATGAGAACGTCCTTGCCTTCCGTTTCCAGTTCTTCAGCGACCGCGTGCCCCACACTTCCACAGCCAAGAATCGCATACGTAGACATCGAGGCCATCGTAATGGCGCTGCTCATGGTACAGGCGCTCGGTCCGGGAGCTACTTATAACACACCGTCCCGTCACGTCTTCGAGCTGAGGGGATCAGGAAACCGCCCGACGCGGGAAAGGAAACGTATTTCAATACCACCCCGTTACGTTCAGTCGCCGAGAGGGCCGATAGCTCAGTCCGGCAGAGCGACGGCCTCTTAAGCCGTCGGTCAAGGGTTCAAATCCCTTTCGGCCCGTCTCTCCCGGCGCTCACAATTCGTGAGCGCCGGGTGTTCGACCGAAAGGATTTGAATCAGGAAGGTCGTGCGCAGCGAAGCGAGCACGTCCGACCGTGGTTCAAATCCCTTTCGGCCCGTTATTCTTGGCGTCGCTCACTCCGAGCGACGCCGAATCACGTGAGAAAGGATTTGAAGTAGGCCACGAGGGAGCATCGCGACCGAAGTGGACGTGGTTCAAATCCCGTTCGGCCCGTTCCTCACGGCGGTCACAATCCGTGAGCGCCGGGTGTGTGACCGAAGGGGTTTGAACGAGACTGGCTGGAGTCCGAGCGAAGCGAGGGAACAGCCTGGCGTAGTTCAAATCCCGACCGACGGAGTCGGTCGACGTGTGCGACTACTGTCGCGCACTCCCTTTCGGCCCCACTTTTTGGGCACGGTGGCCGGAGCACGAACGTCTATCAGGGATCCGCTCCTAGCCGAGGCCATGACACGCAGACGGGACTTCCTCCGTGCGGGCGCGGTCGCGGTCGGCGGGGCGCTGGCTGGGTGTTCGCTTCTGGAGAGCGGGACACAGCCGTCGGAGTCAGTCGGGACCGAGCCGGTGGCGACGGGGTTCACGGCACCGCTGGGGATGGAGACGGTGGGCGAGGGACAGTTCCTGATCGCCGATCAGACGGGCCAGGTGTTTCTGGTCGAGGCCGACGGGCAGGGGGCAGAGCCAGTCCTCGATCTGCGGGATCGGATGGTGACGCTGAACCAGGGATACGACGAGCGTGGGTTGCTCGGGATCGCAGTCGGGCCGAACTTCGCCGAGCGCCGACGACTGTTCGTCCGGTACAGCGCGCCCCTCCGGCCGGGGATGCCCGACGGGTACAGTCACACGTTCGTCCTCTCGTCGTTCGCGGTCGACGAGGAGCTGCAGGTGGATCGGTCGAGCGAGCGGATCGTCCTGGAGATCGCGGAACCGCAGTCCAACCACAACGCCGGCTCGATCACGTTCGGTCCGGACGGGTACCTCTACGTCGGTGTTGGCGACGGTGGCGGTGGGAACGACGTAGGTCGGGGCCACACCTCGGACTGGTACGACCGCAACGACGGCGGGAACGGGCAGGACGTGACGGAGAACCTGCTGGGGAGCATCCTCCGCATCGACGTGCGGGAGGGTGCTGGCGGGAACGGACGGGCCTACGGGATTCCCGACGACAATCCGTTGGTCGGCCGCGAGGGGCTGAACGAACACTACGCGTGGGGCTTTCGCAACCCGTGGCGGTTCTCGTTCACCGACGGGCGGTTGTTCGTCGCGGACGTGGGACAGAACAGATTCGAGGAAGTCAGCATCGTCGAACGGGGCGGAAACTACGGCTGGAACGTCCGGGAAGGGGCACACTGTTTCAGTACGGCGGATCCGGGATCGCCCCCCGACAGCTGTCCGACCGAGACCGACGACGGGACGCCATTGCAGGGACCGATCGTCGAGTACGCCCACCAGGGCGACGGCGTGAGCGGAATCTCCGTCATCGGCGGGTACTACTACACCGGTGGGATCGGGCCGCTGACGGATCGGTACGTCTTCGGCGACTACCAGTCCGAGGGGACGATTTTCACGGCGAGCGAACCCGACGGTGACGGACTGTGGAACCTGTCACGTGTGGCGTTACAGACGGCCAGCGGCGACCCTCCAGGACCGAACCTGCTGGCGTTCGGGCGGGACGCCGAGGGCCGGTTGTACGTCCTGACGACCGGGTCGGGCGGACCCGAGGGCAACTCCGGCGCAGTACACCGGCTCGTTGGCGTCTAGCGTGTCGGCGAAGGGAAAGCAGCCGTCGCTGTCGGGGGCGAGACGACGAGGACGGGAGTCTTTGCATCCCCGAGACACCAGAGTGCGAGAACGGGCTTGCGTTCCGAAGCGAGCGACGATGCCCAGAGCCTGTAGCCGCCGTTACAGACACCGGGAGAGGGTCGCGTCGATCGAAACCGCGAGGACGGGCCCGAGACTGAGACCGATGGCACCGAGTTCAGGACGAAGTCCACTACTGAGACCGGGAGCAACGTCGGCCCGAGCGCGGAGACGGTGATCTCCGGTGGCACTGCATCGGCGAGCCTGCCGATCGGGCCGTCATATCGCTCACTGGGTGCCGAACCCGGGTCCGGTCCGGGACATGTGTCGTGACTGTCCGAAGGCTTCTTCTGTCGGCCTCGTAGAGGATAGCGTGATGTCGGAGTTCGAGACCTACTCCTGTGGCAGCTGTACAGAGACGTTCAGTGCACACCCGAGCTCGAACGCCGCAGCGAACACGTACTGCAGTCCGGCCTGTGAAATCGAGGGGAAAGACCTCTGAGCGACACGGTCTCGATACCCAGAGTAGCATCCGGGACGCGATCGAACGAGTGGATCTGACGGTCGGCAAGGAGAACTCCGGCGACGACGTGGAGCCGGGGACGGTGCGAGCGACGATAAAGGACATCGAGGTCTCGGTCTATCGGCGAGGAAACCTGCAGACCGAAGAGACCAGATCGATCACTATCACCGTTCCGACGACGGCGTTCGACCTCCACGAGAAGACCCAGCTGTACCAGAAACGGCTCAATATGGGCTTTTTCCACCCCGAGACGTTCACGGCCGACGGGCTCTACAACGGGCTGGGCCGGAAGATGGCTGCCCGGTACTACCTGCTCGCGTACTCGAAGGCCTACCTGCAGAGTTTCACCGGCGGTACCAGCGGGGTCTCCTTCGACAAGATCCTCTCGACCAAGGACATCGAATTCCTGACGAATCAGGCGATGTTCGGGGTCCAGAAGTCGGTGTTCGGCAAGAACGAACGGTACGCGGATCGGTACATGAAGGGGGTCTGGCTCTGTTTCATGGCCCGGACAACTTCGAACGAGCGCCCGACCAGGCACTCGACGCGCTGTGGGGTGTCGGCCCCGACGGTGACCTCGTAACCAAGTTCGAGAACCACGTGCGGAATTCGATCACGACCGACGACGTCATCTATCGAAGCGACTTCAGGAACGAGCTGAGCTCGGTCGAGACCGACTCGGACATTCCGGTCGGAAAGCTGTTCGACGGCGACAGGGGTGCACTGAAGAGCTGGTTGATCAGTTACGTCCTGCGGGACGCCAGGAACTACGTCCGGAACAACGTCGCGTCGGTGGAGACGGACACCACCGCAGTCGCACAGGGTGAACACTATCGGGAACTCAAAAACAACCTCCGGCGTCACAAAGAGGAGATCATCCGGGGGCCCGGCGGGAAACAGCGCTACCGCAACGCCCCCGACAAGACGGCGGCCACGCTCAGGTACATCTACTACCAGAACATCCTGAAGTGGATCGACAACGTCGAGGACAAACAGGAGCAGGCCAAGACCAAGATCGACGGCGATATCGCCGGTAACGTCCCGGGGATCAGCGGTGGGGACCAGCCACTCGGCGAGCACCGGGGGCGACGTCGCGCCGACACACATCGGCAGAGAACTCCCATCAGAAACGCTGGCACCCGGCGAGACGGCAGCGGGCTGGGACTACGTGGAGATGCCCCAGGAAAGCACCAGCGTGACGGTCGCGCCTCGGTTTCCCGAATCGGGCGCACAGGAACTGGTCTGTGACTCCAACCTGGAGATCGGCCATCCCGAGAAAGGCGAGTGAGCCGCTAGCTCGGGTTACTCCCCGGGGCTGTAATTGGGTGCTTCGTCGGTGATGACCACGTCGTGGGGGTGGCTCTCCTGTTGGCCGGCCGAGGAGACGCGGACGAACTCGGCACGCTCTTTGAATTCTGGGATGGTCTCGGCACCGACGTAGCCCATGCCGCTCTGCATCCCGCCGACGAGCTGGTGGAGTTCGTCTTCGAGCGGGCCCTGGTACGGCGTGGCGGCCTCGACGCCTTCGGGGACGAGATCGTCGTCTTCGTCGTCTTCCTTGAGATAGCGTTCACCGCCGCCGGATTTCATCGCACCGACCGACCCCATGCCACGGTACTGCTTGTACTTCTTCCCGTTCATGGTGATGACCCGACCCGGCGCTTCGGCGGTGCCGGCGAAGTACGACCCGAGCATCACGGCGTCGGCACCGGCCGCGATGGCCTTGATGGCGTCGCCGGAGTAGCGGATGCCGCCGTCGGCGATGACGGGCACGTCGTGCCGGCTGGCCACGTCGGCGACCTGCGCGACGGCCGTGATCTGGGGCATCCCCGCACCCGTGACGACGCGAGTGGTACAGATCGAACCGGGACCGATCCCGACCTTGACGCCGTCGGCGAAGTCGACGACGGCTTCGGCGGCCTCGCGGGTGCCGATGTTGCCGACGACCACGTCGGCCTCGACGCGATCTTTGATATCTCGGGCGCTCTCGACGACGTTGCGGTTGTGGGCGTGAGCGCAGTCGATGAAGATGACGTCCGCACCGGCCTCGTCGGCGGCGGTCGCGCGCTCGGTGTCGTGTGGACCGACGGCGACGCCGGACCGGAGTTTACCGTTCTCGTCGCGGGCGGCGTCGTCGTACTGGCGGCGCTGGAGGATCCCCTGCATCGTCACCAGTCCGACGAGGCGGTCCGCCTCGTCGACGATGGGGACACGCTCGATCTTGTGGTCGTACATCAGCTCCAGCGCCTCGCGGGCGGTCACGTCCTCGGGGGCCGTGATGACCTCGTCGGTCATGGCTTCGCTGACCTCGTCGCGGTCGCCGACCTCCAGGTACGGCCGGATGTCGGTGCCCGAGATGATGCCCAGCACTTCGTCGTCCTCGTCGACGACGGGTGCGCCCGAGACACCGGCTTGCTCCATCATCTCGTCGACCTCCCGGACCGTCTGGTCGGGGCTGGCCGTGACCACGTCCCGGATGATGAGTTCGTCGGCGCGTTTGATGCGCTCGACCTCGGTCACCATCTCGTCGACAGTCATGTTCTGGTGGAGGACTCCCAGTCCGCCCTGCCGAGCCATCGCGATAGCCATGTCGCTCTCGGTGACGGTGTCCATCGCGGCCGAGAGGACCGGTACGGTGAGCTCGACGTTTTTCGACACGCGGGTCGTCGTGTCTGCCTCGTCCGGTTCGACGCGACTCTCCTTGGGTCGGAGGAGTACGTCGTCGAACGTCAGCGCCTCTGGAACCCGGAGTTTCTCCGAGAAGAACTCGTTGTCGTTCGCCATGTAAATCGTGGAACCGGGCCGGGGAAAAACGTTGCGAGACGGCCCGTCCCCGTGGTCGGTTGACACTGGCCGACTCGTCCCGGACCAGGTGCGCGACTGGCCAGAACTGTGTGTTCGTCCCAGTAGCGGGCGAGAAGTGATACGAAAGCTCAGTTCCCGGCATCAGGACTGGACGATTCTCGCGGTGTGGGGCCGTATACCACACAACGCTTATGGCTCCGTCAATACTTGTTTCGAGTATGGACTCCGCCAGCCAATCGAACGTGCGTGTCGCGAGCGAACCGTCGCCAGCGGATGGCGACAATACATTCTGCGACGGTCGCACATTCAATCTGGCGGGGAAATCGGCCACGGTGGGCGACGACGGCGGACCGCGTCGACGCGCCCCGGTATATCGTGCAGACCACCCGATGGCCACGGGAGAGGGCCGTTTGCACTGAATGAGCCAGTCTCAGCACCCGGTCGCGCTCCGGATCGAGCAGCGCGTGGGCGGTGCGACGCGACTGCTCGCGACCGTCATGTGTCTCCCGCTACTGGATGGTATCTTCCCGGCGCTCGTCCTGGCCGGCGCACTCTCCGAGCCCACGGGAATTCTGGAGGTCGGCCTGCTGATCTTCGGCGGGAGCGCGACCGTCGCGGTCATCCTGGCCGACATGGACGGCTCCCCACGCGAGCAGGCGAAATCCGTCCTGCTCGTGGGGAGCGTCGTCGTCACTGGCGCAGTCGTCGAGGCCGCGCTGGCTCCGACCATCGCTGCGTTCATCGACCTCGCGGTGTTCGAGCGGTTCGCTGGCCTCGTCATCCTCGCCGTGGCCGCCCAGACCGCCAGCGCCCGGATCGGTGACTACCTGCCACGGCCGGCGATCATCATCGCGCTCGGACTGGTCGCCAGCCTCGATCCCTCGGGCGCACAGGTGGCCGTCCAGTTCGACCCCGGACTAATGCTCCGGGCCGCCGCCGCGGCGCTCGTCGCCGTCGCCTTCGCGCTCCACCTGGCCCTGTTCGGGCCGTGGCTCCGCGACATCGTCGACATCGACCGGTTCCGGTTCGGGAGCGCCGTCGCCCTCGGGGTCCTCCCGCTGGGCCTGTTCGGTCTCGTCCCTGGCGACGCGCCGCTGGCCCTGGCCGTGCTGGGGATGACCTTCCTGTTCGCGTTCGATCCCCAGGACTCGGTCGCGGACTTCCGGTCGGGTGACGACTCCGAAGACGGCACCGATCGATCCCAGGCCGACGACGAGTACGAGTCGGTCGGTCCAGCGAGTGCCGACACGGTGGCCGAAGAGGACCACGCCCCGTGGCTGTAAGCTCGCGTCGAAGGGAAGGCTTAGGGAGGAGACCCCACCAGTGTGGGTATGGCCGATAACCGCGTCGTTCAGGGCCGGATGGTCACGCCCGGCAAACTGGCCGAGCTCATCGAAGGCGAGAGCGTGATGGACGCAGAAGCGATCGAGGACGCTGACCGTGACTGCCCCGAGTGTGGCGGCAACGTCCTCGAAGTGGGATATATGCCCTCCGTCACCGAGTTCGTCACGGGCCGGAAGTGCCAGGACTGTGACTGGTCCGACACCGACCGGGACTGATCGAATCGAAATCCCTTTAGGGAGACTGATCCAAGCAGGTAATGCGGGGTCGTGGCCAAGTCCGGCATGGCGACTGACTCCAGAGGCACCGCGCCCGGTGACGAAACTCCAGACTGATATACTGAGCGGACGGCTGATCACCGCCCGCGCTGATGACCCTCTGGAGTTCCGAGGCGCGACCGGAGATATCAGTCGATCGGGAGTTCAAATCTCTCCGACCCCACTTCCTGACGAACCGATATCCGAGAGGAATCTTCGGTTCTCGTTTACTGCGCCAGTAATCGAAGAGGTGTTCCGGAGTGTCGTCAGTCGGCGTGCCGACTCCCGACGACCTTCGACGCTTCGCGTGGCACCTCGACGTGACCCCGTGGCAACTGGTAGTGTTTGTCCGGGACGTTCGCGCGTTCTATGGAGAGCGTAACGTCGCCAGATTCGGCGTCTTCGGCGTTCTGGATGATGTAGTACCCGATCGCCGCGAGGACGATCCCGAACAGCAACAGTCCGATCCCGCCCTCGCTGGCGGCGTCGGTCAACTGGACGAACCCGAACAGTGAGAGGAGGACGCCGATGAGTCCGATCAGTCCTCCGAGGAGGCGCTGCCCGGTCGCGGGCTCCTCCGCTTCGGCGCGCCCGTAATGGACGCCAGTCACGTTCTCACCCGTAAGCAAGGCGCTGTCGGCATCGACGTTCTCCTCGGTCGAGCCGCGAGACTGTGTGATTTCCATGATTCGGCGATCCGTGACGGCCACGGTCCGGGTCCAGCCGCTGTTGTTCGTCCCTCGGTAGTGACCCTGGACGGATTCGTCACTCGGGAGGTGTTCCTCGAGGACTTCTTCGGTGGATTCTGTCGACGCGGGCATTCGGGAATCGAGAGGAGTGGCGACCGGAAAAACCTGCACACTGCCACGACGGCTCGAAACCGGACGACGGCACCACGAAGCCGACGGGGCCAACGCGGTGTTACCCGTCGAACTCGTGTTCGTTGAGCGTGGTGAACATGACGTCCTCCAGTACCGCATCGCTCGTCGCTTCCAGCACCACGGGCGGCGCGACGCCTTCCTCCTCGGGTTCGAGCCAGCGACCCACGCAGAGACACCACCGATCACCGGGTTCGAGGCCGGGGAAGTTCAACTCCGGCCGCGGAGTGATCAGGTCGTTCCCGCGCTGTTTGCTGAACTCCAGGAACTCCTCGGTCACGACGGCACAGATCTCGTGGCGGCCGCCGTCGGCGGGATGGGGCCGACAGCAGCCGTCCCGCTCGAAGCCGGTCTTTGGGTCGTTGCTGCAGGTCTCTAGCGCCATCCCGAGGACGTTCTGCTCGTCGGTCATACAGGGGGTTACGGGGCATCGCTGAAATGGCTGTTCCACGGACCTCGGACGACAGGAGGCTGGGATTAAGGGATCGCAAGCCCCTAGCACGGTCGATGAGCGAGCCTCGGATCGCGGTCTGGCACCGCGACGACCTCCGGGTCCGGGACAACGCCGCCCTCGACGCGGCCGTCGCGGACGGGCATCCGTGTCCGATCTACGTCGTCGATCCCCAGTTCTACCGGAGCGGGATGGCCTGTGACGCCAGGCTGCAGTTCGTCGACGAGTCCGTCGACGACCTTCGTCGACTGTACCGCGACCACGGGAGCGATCTGGCGCTTTGTCACGGCGATCCCGAGGACGTCCTCGACGACCTGCCGGTCGACCGGATCTACGTCAACCGGAGCGTCACCGGGCGGTACGGTCGCGAGCGGGACGAACGACTGTTCGACCGTTCGGACGTCCGGGTGTTTGCCGACGACGGGATCGACTGGACCGACCGCGGCCGCGACGAGTACGACTGGAGCGAGCAGGCGGAGGCGTACTTCGAGCGGGACCCCACGCAGCCGCCGGGACGGCTTCCCGACAACCCAATAGAAAGCGAGACTAGCGTCGCTGCGGTCGAACGCGAGTACGGCGTCGAGTCCGAGAAGACGGGCGTACCCGAGGGCGGCGCGTCGGCCGGCCGGGAGCGACTGACCGCGTTCGCGGACGCGATCGCCGACTATCCGGGGAGTATCTCCCCGCCCGCGAAGGCGGAACGCAACAGCAGTCGGCTCTCGCCGTACCTGGCCGTCGGCTGTCTCACGCCGAGACAGGTGTACCGGTACGTCCACGAGAACGCACGCGCAGGGACCGCGAGGGAGATGTTCACGAGCCGGCTGTTCTGGAACCGCCACTACAACCAGAAACTCGCCGACTGGCCGGGCTGGATGGAGCGGGCCGTCAACCCGGTCTACACCGGACTCTTCCGGGACCGGCACGACCCGGAACTGGTCGCGGCGTGGAAGGACGGCCGAACGGGGTACCCGCTGGTGGACGCGTCGATGCGTGCGCTCCGGCAGACGGGCTGGCTCAACTTCCGTATGCGGGCGATGTGCGCCACATTCTACACGTACATTCTCCAGTGCTGGTGGAAGGTCGGCGCGGACCACTTCTACCGGCACCTGATCGACGCGGACGCGGCGATCAACTACACGCAGTGGCAGTCCCAGTCGGCGCTGACCGGCGTCAGTCCGGTCCGAATCTACAACCCGCGCAAGCAGGTCCGGGAGAACGACCCGGAGGGGGAGTTCGTCCGGCAGTACGTCCCGGAACTCCGGGAGTTCCCGACGGAACACCTCGACCAGCCAGAGAAGGCACCGCTCGCAGTGCAAGACGAGTGTGACGTTCGGATCGGCGAGGACTACCCCCGCCCGGTCGTCGAACTCGAAGCGCGCCGGGAGCGCGCCCGGGAGGTGTTCGGACGGCTGGCGGATCGGGCAGCGGAAGCCCTGTCCGACCCGGAGATCCGACGACGTGCGAGCCTGTCACGACGAGGCGGTGACAGGCAGGAGAATGGGCGCAGCGACGGGGCATCCAGTGGGCAGTCCCGACTCAACGAATTTTGATCCGGGAACTCAGTACTCGTTCTCCTGAGCGTCGACCACCGCCACCGCCGCCAGGTTCACGATGTCGTTCACCTCGTCACCACGCTGGAGCACGTGGACGGGCTCGTCCATGCCGACGAGCATCGGGCCGATGGCTTCCGCACCGCCGAGTCGCTGGAGGAGTTTGTAGCCGATGTTGCCGGCCTCCAGATTGGGAAAGACGAGGACGTTCGCGGGCCCGTCCAGATCCGAGAACTCGTAGTCCTCGGTCAGCAGGTCCTCGACGACGGCGGTGTCGGCCTGCATCTCCCCGTCCACGGGGAAGTCCACGTCCGGATCGGCCCGGAGGCGTTGGGCGGCCTCGCGGGGCTTGCGCGTGCCCTCGTTGTCGACCGATCCGAAGTCCGAGTAGGAGAGCAGGGCGGCGCGGGGGTCGACGTCGAACCGGCGCGCGAGATCCGCGGTGTGGCGGGTCACCTCTTCGAGCACGTTTGCGTCGGGGTCCTGGTTGACGGTGGCGTCGGCGACGAACACGACGCGGTTCTTGAAGGTGAGCATATAGACGCCCGCCGCGTAGTCGGCGTCGTCGGCGGTCCCGACGACTTGCAGGGGCGGCTTGAGTGCCGACGGGTAGTTGTGGGTCAGGCCGGACAGCATCACGTCGGCGTCGCCCATCTCGACCATGACACTGGCGAGGTAGTCGTCGTTCTCGACGAGTTCGGCGGCCTCCTTCCGGGTGATGCCGTTGCGTTTCCGGAGCTCGTACAGCCGTTCGGCGTACGGGTCGAGCTGGTCCTCCTCGGGATCGACGACCACCGGGTTGAGGTCGAGTCCGAGGTCGTCGATCGAGCGCCAGATCGCCTCGCGGTCGCCGATCAGGATCGGTTCCGCGATGCCCTCGGCCGACAGCTGGCGGGCCGCACGGACGATCTTCTCGTCGTCCCCGTCGGCAAGCACCACGCGCTTGGGATCGTTCTGTGCGCGGTTGAGGACGACCCGCATCATCTCGCGGGATTTGCCGAGTCTGGCTTCGAGCCGTTCGCGGTAGGCATCCAGATCGAGGTCGCGTCGAGCCGCACCGCTCTCCATAGCGGCCCTGGCGACGGCGGTCGCCACCTCGAACAGCACTCTGGAGTCCAGTGGCTTCGGGATGATGTAGTCGGGGCCGAACTGGAGCGGTTCGTCGTCGTAGGCCTTCCGGACGGCGTCGGGCACGTCCGTCCGTGCCAGGCGGGCGATGGCTTCGGCCGCGGCGACTTTCATCTCCTCGTTGATCTCGGTCGCGCGGGCGTCGAGTGCCCCCCGGAAGATGAAGGGGAATCCGAGCACGTTGTTGACCTGGTTCGGGAAGTCCGAGCGGCCGGTGGCGACGATGACGGTGTCGTCGCGGGCCGCCTTGGCCGACGCGTAGTCGATCTCGGGATCGGGGTTGGCCATCGCGAAGACGACGGGGTCGTCGGCCATCGACCGCACCATCTCCTGGGAGACGATGCCGCCGACCGAGAGGCCGACGAACACGTCCGCGCCGGCCATCGCGTCCGCGAGGTCGCCGCTCTCCTCGGGTGGGCTGGCGAACGGTCCGACGAACTCGTCGAGGTCGTCGCGTCCGGTCGTGATGATCCCGTGTTCGTCCGCCATGGTGATCTGCTCGTGTGGCACGCCCAGCGAGACGTAAAAGCGAGCGGTCGCGGTCGCGGCGGCTCCCGCGCCCGCGAAAGTGATCGACAGGTCCTCGATGTCCTTGTCGAGGATGTGGGTCGCGTTCAGCAGTGCCGCACCGGTGATGATGGCAGTCCCGTGTTGATCGTCGTGGAAGACGGGGATCGACATCCGCTCGCGGAGGCGCTTTTCGATCTCGAAACACTCCGGCGCTTTGATATCCTCGAGATTGATCCCGCCGAAGGTGGGCTCCATGCCGGCGACGGCCTCGACGAACTTGTCGGGCTCTTCGAAGTCGTACTCCACGTCGAACACGTCGATGTCGGCGAACCGCTTGAACAGAACGCCTTTCCCCTCCATCACGGGTTTGGAGGCCTGCGCGCCGATGTCGCCCAGGCCGAGCACGGCGGAGCCGTTCGAGACGACGCCGACGAGGTTGCCCTTGGCGGTGTAGGTGTAGGCTTCGCCGGCGTCGTCGCTGATCTCGCGACAGGGGGCGGCGACACCCGGCGAGTACGCGAGGCTCAGGTCGCGCTGGGTGTTGGTCGGCTTGGTGGTCTCCATCTCGATCTTCCCGGGGGGATCGGTCCGGTGGTACTCCAGTGCGTCCTCGTCCAGTCCCATACGTGTGGCCAGTCACCGCGCGGACAAAAATCGTGCCCGGGCCGCGCGGACAGGTGCCACACTGACAGGGAGTCCGGTCTCCGGGCCGGGAAGAGGGCAGTCACCGGAACCGGGACTTATTCGCCGCTGGGGCCCCTGCATCGAGCCGATGGGTGCCGCCAGCGTCGACCGGTATCGGACGGCCCTCCGCGACCTCGGACTGATCGGTGCCGTCCCAGCCCTGCTCGTCTGGATCCACGTCGTGTTTCCGCCGGCGATCCGCACGCGCATGGCCTTTCACCACGAGTCCGTCGATCCAGTCTCGCTGTACACCAGCGCCTTTGTCCACCTGGATCTGATGCACCTGCTGGGCAACGTCGCGGGGTTCGTCGCCGCGGCGCTGGTCGCCTACGGACTCTGCGTGCAGGTCGGCCATCGCCGGTGGTTCCGCGTCACCTATGCCGGCTACCTGCTCGTCTTGCCGGTGGCAGTGAGTCTGACCAGCTACGCCGTCATCGGCCTGCTCTATCCCGGCATCGAACCGGTGAGCCGCGGCTTTTCCGGCGTCGGTGCGGCCTTCGCCGGCTTCGTCTTCGTCGCCCTGCTTTCGGCGCTGAACCGACTCTACGACTACCGCGTGGCGGGCTACACCGGACTCGCGATCTGGCTCTTGCTCCTGTTCGAGGTGTACCTCATCTACGTCGGTGACGTGACACTCCCCGTCGGCGGCCTCTTCGCCGTCGGTTGGGGTGCCTGTCTGGTGGGAATCCATCGGGGGACGACCCGGAAGACGATGTTCTCCCGCCCCCGCTCGCGGCTCGAACTGGTCCAGCTCGCCCAGACCGTCCTGGTCGTCGTCTTGCTGGTAAGCTTCGTCTCGGTCCTGTTCCCGCCCGATATCGTCGAGGGCGGGGCGGTCACGAACGTCTTCGCCCACGCCGCCGGCTTCCTCTACGGGATCGGCGGTGCAGCAGTGACCGGCAGGTACGTACGCGACTGATCGGCGAAAGAGTTATGTGTGTCACTCCCTAACATGATAGTAGAACCCCGATTCGCTGGGGGTTCTCGACGGGAACGACCGTCGTAACCGCTCGGGAATTGGCATCGGCGAACGATCAGGACTCCCGGCAGACGGCTGGCCAGCCGACGCGCGTTCCGGGATCCGTTTTTCTGGTACCCCTACCCTGATACGGCGACCCAGCACTTCGGCCCAACACTTTTGAGACGGTTGGCCCCAGGTACGGTGATGTCCGACAGTGACCTGAGTTTCTGGGGCTGGGGCTACGCCGAGAAGTTCCCGGGCGAGGCCGAGCGCGACGAACTCGCGACTCGGATGGAGACCATGCTCGGCTTCCCCGAGCGCCCTCGTCTGGACCCGCCCGCCCTCTCGGACGTGGAGATCCCCGAGTCGTCGGTGACGGTTCCGGATCACCTCACGGAAGTTTGCTCGACCGCCACCGAAGACCGGATTCGCCACACCTACGGCAGTGGCTACCGCGACCTCGTCCGCGGGTTCCACGGCGACTTCTCGTCCGCCCCGGACGTGGTGGCCGAACCCACAGGGGAAGACGAGATCCGCGCGATTCTGGACTGGGCGACCGACGAGCGGATCGCGGTCGTCCCCTACGGCGGCGGGACGAGCGTCGTCGCCGGCGTCGAGTGCGATCCCGACGGCGACGGGTCCGGCTACGCCGGCGTGCTCTCGCTGGACCTCCGGGAGCTGGATCAGGTACTGGAAGTCGACGAGCACTCTCGCACGGCGAAGATTCAGGCTGGCGCGACCGGGCCACAGATCAACGACCAGCTCCGCGAACACGGTCTCCAGCTCAGGCACTATCCCCAGTCCTACGAGTTCTCGACGCTCGGGGGCTGGATCGCCACCCGCGCCGGCGGCCACTTCGCCACCGTCTACACCCACATCGACGACTTCGTCGAGAACGTGCGGATGCTGACCCCCTCGGGCGAGTTCGAGTCGCGCCGATTACCCGCGTCGGGTGCCGGTCCCGACCCCGACCGACTGGTACTGGGGTCTGAGGGTGCGCTGGGCGTCATCACCGAGGGCTGGCTCCGCGTCCAGCCACGCCCGCCCTATCGCGCTCGGGCGACCGTCCGCTTCTCGGACTTCGGCGCGGCGGTCGACGCGACCCGCGAGATCGTGCAGGCGCGGCTCTACCCCGCGAACTGCCGCCTGCTGGATAGCAGAGAGGCCATGATGAACGAGGTCGCGATGGACGGCAGTCACGTCCTCGTGCTGGGCTTCGAGTCGACCGACCACCCCGTCGACGACGACCTCGCCCGCGCCCTCGAAATCGCCGAGGACCACGGGGGAACGGTCTCGGGCGATCCGAGCTACGAGGGACCGCACCGCGAGGACGACGCGACGGCGGGCGGCGACGAGGCCAGCGGCGGCGACCGCGACGACGAGGAAGGCGACTGGCGGTCGGCCTTCTTCGAGGCACCCTACAAATTCAACGCGCTGGTGAGCCTGGGCGTCATCGTCGACACGTTCGAGACGGCCGTCACGTGGGACCAGTTCGACCGGCTGCACGAGGAGATTACCGAACAGGTGACCGCGACGATGGAGGACGAGTGCGGTGCGGGCTTTCTCTCCTGTCGGTTCACTCACGTCTACCCCGACGGGCCAGCGCCGTACTACACCCTGCTGGCCCCGGCCGACGTGGGCCGGGAACTCGAACAGTGGCGCGAGATCAAGGCGACGGCCTCCGATGTCATCGAGGAGTACGGTGGGACCATCACCCACCACCACGCCGTCGGCCGGACGCATCGGGAGTGGTACGAGACGGAGTCGCCCGACGAGTTCCGCGACGCGCTCCACGCGGCCAAAGACCGCCTCGACCCCGCTGGGATCATGAACCCCGGCGCGTTGCTCGACGAGCGATGAGCGCGCTGACCGCGGTCGTCCAGATCGGGACCGCCCCGCCACTGGGCGGCGGCGTCGAACCGGCCGTCGTCGCCCACCTCTACGAGGGCGGCATCCCCCGGTTTCTCGCCTACGAGGTGACCAGCGGAGACGGCGACGACAGTTCGAACACCGGGAACGGGGGTAACGGTCCCGACCTCCGGCGGATTCCCGGCGCGTACGCACCGCCCATCGAGGCCGACACGGCCTATCCGCTGACAGACCTCCTGCTGGGGACATACCGCGAGGGGTCGGTGATCACCCAGCGGCTGGACACGCTCTCACGGAAGGCCGAGGCCAACTACGGCCGGACTTTCAGGGAGATGGTCTTTGCCAGCGACGTGGAGTGGGGCTCTGCCGGCTACGGACGGCTGTTCGAGGCGCGCAGTCAGCTGGAGGCCCACCCCGTCGAGGCGGTCGTCGCCGTGGGGTTTCTCCCCGGTGTGAGCGACGAGGTGCGACTGGCCATCGAGGACAACCGCGACCGACTCGACGGCGCGACGCCGCGATTGACGGCCGGGCCGGAGAATCGGTGACTCCGGCGGTCCACCCTTCCACACGGCGAGAGACTTAGGTGGAACCGGGTCGAAGCCGGCGGCATGGACGGGCGGCTGCCGGGTGTCGACGACGGCTCGCCGGAGCAGGTGATCTGCCACGTCGACATGGATTGCTTCTACGCGGCCTGTGAGCGTCTTCGCGAGCCCGCCCTCGAAGGGGAACCCCTCGTGGTCGGGATGGGCTACGAGTCCGGGGAGACCCACGGCGCGGTCGCCACGGCGAGCTACGAGGCCCGCGAGTTCGGCGTCGAGAGCGCCATGGCCATCTCGCAGGCCCTGGACCTGCTCCCCAGGAAGGTCGACGCCGTCGACGACCCGGAGATCGACCCCGAGGTGGCGGGCTTCTACCGCACGGTCGATCTGGACTACTACGAATCCGTCGCCAGCGAAGTCAAGGAGATCCTACACGACACCGCCGACACGGTCCGGGAGGTCAGCATCGACGAGGCCTATCTCGACGTGACCGGGACCGTCGACTGGGAATCGGCGCGAGAGTTCGGGCAGGAACTCAAAGACCGGATCGAAGACGAGGTGGGCGTCGTCGCCAGCGTCGGGGTCGCGCCGACGATGAGCGCGGCCAAGATCGCCAGCGACCACGACAAACCCGACGGGCTCGTGGTCGTCGAACCCGGCGACGTTCGCGACTTCCTCGCGGCGCTGGACGTGGCGGAAGTCCACAACGTCGGTCCCGTCACAGCCCGCGAACTCCGGTCGATGGGCGTCGAGACCGCTGGTGACCTCGCCGACACCGATCCGGAGCGACTCGAAGACCGCTTTGGCGAGCGCGGCCGCGAAATCTGGTCGTACGCCCGCGGCGAGGACGACAGGCCCGTGGAACCCGTCGGGAAGCCAAAGAGCCTCTCCCGGGAGTCGGCCTTTACCGAGGCGACCGACGACGGCGAACACAAGCGCGAACGCGTCCGGGCGCTGGCCGGCGACGTGGCCGAACGCGCGAGCAGCAAGGACGCTCTTTATCGGACCATCGGGATCAAGGTCGTCACGCCGCCGTTCGACGTGCACACCCGCGCCAAGTCACTTCCGGGCCCCGTCGAGGACGCCGATCTAGTCGAAGAGGTTGCCCTCGATCTCCTGACGGAGTTTCGCGACGACGAGGTGCGGAAGGTCGGGGTCCGCGTCTCGAATCTGGACTTTTCGGACGCCCAGCAGGCGAGCCTGGACGGATTCGAGGGTGCGTCGGCCGGTGACGCAGGGGCCGGTCGCCGGGAGAACCACTCGCTGGGCGAGTTCGAGGACGGGCGGACAGAGCGCGAGGACACCGGCGAGGAGACGCTGGGATCGCGGGGCCAGACGTCGCTGGGCGAGTTCGAGTAACACTCTCAGGTACCGGTCGTCCTACGGGGGACCCCAGCATTTAGGCGATTGAAGCTATTCATACGGACAATGAGAGATCTGTCCGACGAGGAAGTCGACGAGATACTCGTTCGGAACGGGATCGGCGTCCTCGCGATGGTCGACGGGAACCGGCCGTACGCGATCCCCATCTCGTTTGGCTACGATGCGGAGCGAATGATATTCCCAATGCAGTGGGGTGGCGGATCGAACAGTCGGAAGACATCGGCCATCGAATCGAATCCGAACGTCTGCCTCACGGTGTACGAGCAGAACAGCGATCACGAAGCGGTCTGGCGGAGCGTCGTCATCACCGGCGAAATCTACGAGATCGAGGACAAAGAGCAAGCGTTCGCGACGCTAGCCGCGAACGCCGAGTTCCCGCCTGATTTCGGGGTGTGGGGCGTCCCGTTCGACGAGGTCAATTTCAGACTGTTCGGCCTGGAGAGGGCCGACTGCTCGGGCCGTGAATTCGCCACGGAGTACGGCAAACGGGACATCTGAGTGTGTCTGGCGACGCGTTCGACAGTTCTGTCGGTGCGACGAACTCGCGACGAAGTCCACGCATTGATTACCGGCCCCCGCCAGCGTCGACACATGGACCCGGAGGACGTACGCCAGGACTGGGTCGACCGGTCCGAAAAGTACTCGCCCACCTACTACGCCGAGATCGGCCCGAACGAGGTGAGCGAGACGCTCGCCGACGTACTCTCACACTACTGCACCGACGACGCCAAAATCCTCGAAGTCGGCTGTGGCTGTGGTCGCCACCTCGAACACCTCCGCCGGAACGGTTTCGAGAACCTCGCCGGCGTCGACATCAACGAGGACGCCTTCGACGTGATGGCCGATCACTACCCGCGACTGGCCGAGACGGGGACGTTCCACACCGGCGCGCTCGAAGATCTGCTTCCCGAGTTCGAGGACGGGGCGTTCGACGCGATTTACACCGTCGAGACGCTGCAACACGTCCACCCGGAGGACGTGTGGGTATTCGACGAGTTCCAGCGGCTCACCACGGATCTGCTCGTGACTGCCGAGAACGAGGGCAACAGCCCGAACCGCGGTCGCGGCGAGACCGACGTGAGCTACGTCGACGACGAGTTCCCGCTGTACCACCGCGACTGGAAGGCGGTCTTCTCGGACAGGGGGTTCGCCCAACTGATCCGCGAACCCACTGAACGGGACACGATTCGCGTGTTCCGGGTCCTCTGATCGCCCGCCGAACCGCATCGCACTCGCCTCAGTCCAGCCCGCTCTCTAAGTTCTCCAGCAGTTTCCCGACGAACAGCCCCATCCGCGGCGAGAGGTCGGTCTCGTCGCCCGTCTCGGCCTCGCTGTCTCCCTCCCCAACTGTCGAGGGGGTTAGCTCCGACGGATGGGTGCGGAGCATCTCCACGAACGACTCGCCATGGGTGAGCGCTTCGGTCATGTCTACCACGTCGACGATCATACCCTCGTCGGAGGTGTCGAGGTCGTCGTAGTACTCTTTCTCCCAGTCGGAGTACTCGATGGTCCAGGCGTGGCCGCCCACGGCGTCGACGATCCGGTCGAGCGCGCCGACCTCTACCCGCCCGTCGTCGGTCTCGACGTAGACGGTCTCGTCCTCGACGGTGGTCTCGTGACGGCGCATTGTGAACGGTTTCGGTATGTGCCTTCTTCACACCCCTCGCTAATATGGGTTCGGCCCGTATCGCCGGTGCAACTCGCGTCTGACGGCTGGCTGACGGAGGATTATGTCGTCTCGGTGTGAGTACCCGACAAGCGATGGGAGACGAGAAAGAGACCATTACTGTCGCCGAGTTGAGCGACGGCCCGCCGACTGGCACCACGCCCGAGCAGTCGGTCGATCTGCCGGTCGTCGAAATCCTGACCGGCCGCGGGTTCGTCACCGGCAAGAGTGGCAGCGGGAAGTCCAACACGGCCAGCGTCATCGCCGAGAACCTGCTCGACGCCGGCTTTGGCATCCTCATCGTCGACATCGACGGAGAGTACTACGGGCTCAAAGAGGAGTACGAGATCCTCCACGTCGGGGCCGACGATGAGTGTGACATTCAGGTGACGACCGAACACGCCGGCAAGATCGCCTCGCTGGCGCTGGAACAGAACGTCCCCATCATCCTCGACGTGTCCTCGTTCCTCGACGAGGACGAGGCCGAGACCCTCCTCACGGAGGTCTCGAAACAGCTGTTCGCCAAGGAGAAGAAGCTGAAACAACCCTTCTTGATGCTCGTCGAGGAGGTTCACGAGTGGATCCCCGAGAAGGGAGGGATGACCGAAGCGGGGAAGATGCTGATCAAGGTCGCCAAACGCGGCCGGAAACACGGCCTCGGGATGGTCGGGATCAGCCAGCGGCCGGCCGACGTGAAGAAAGACTTCATCACGCAGTGTGACTGGCTGGTCTGGCACCGTCTGACCTGGAACAACGACACCAAGGTCGTGAGCCGGATTCTGGGCAGCGAGTACGCCGAGGCCGTCGAGGACTTGGACGACGGCGAGGCGTTCATGATGAACGACTGGACCGAGCGCGTCCAGCGCGTCCAGTTCCACCGCAAGCAGACCTTCGACGCCGGGGCGACCCCCGGACTGGACGACGTGGATCGGCCCGACCTCAAATCGGTCAGCTCGGATCTCGTCTCCGAGCTGGAGGAGATCAGCGAGGAGAAACAGCGCACCGAGGACCGCATTCAGGAACTCCGCGAGGAACTGAACGAGAAGAACTCCCGGATCGCCGAACTGGAAAAGGAGTTACAGGACGCCCGGGATATGTCACGGATGGCCGACCAGTTCGTCGACGCCCTGTTGGACACCGTGAAGGGCGTCAACCCCGGCCGAACGGAACAAGAGCGGATGCGCGAGCAACGGCAACTGGCGACCGACGACCCGTCGGTGGACGATACAACAGAGAGAGCCGCCGGTGAGGCCAGCGCCGAGGAAGCGGCGGCTGACGCGGCCGGCGATGATGACGCCGATCTCCAGCCGATGCCCGATTTCGGTGCGACAGACGCGGACGGCGGGGATGGCGCGGCAACCGACGGCGACGGTACGGCGACGGCCGACGGTGGTGCGACAGCAGCACCTGGCGACGGTCCCGACGCCGAGTCGGACCCGGCGACGGCCCCTACGTCGTTGTTCGAGGGGCCACCCGGCGAGGACGCCAGTGGGGACGAGGCCGTCAGCCGGAACGGTGAGGGCGACGACGCCGACGACGGCGACGTGGCGGCAGCGATGGCAGCGGTCGGTGGCGGGAACGCGACGATCGACGACGAGTCGGGCGAAGCGGTCTCCATCGGCACCGAGCCCTGGCCCGGCGAGATACCGCCCGAAGGCGAGGAACTCGTCGAACAGTTGCGCACGGCCATCGACGCGATGCCGCCCAAGACCTGCGGAATGTTGCGGTACTACCGCAAGGAAGGGCCCGCCAAACCCCTCGACGCCCACTTCGCCGGCGGCGGCGACGGCGACCGAACCAGCGCGTACGCCCACAACCGCACCCTCCGGACGCACGGCTACATCGAACACGTCGGCCGGGGCTACTACGACTACCGGCTGTCCGACCTCGTCGAAGAGGAGTACCCTGGAGAACCCGACGCCGACGCACGTGATGCGCTGAAGTCTGCCATCGAGGAAGCGTTCGTGAAGTGATAACCCAGAAATAGAATATCGATATCGGTTGCGGTAAACGGCGGTGTTCAGATAAGGATGAAGAGTGAGGCGATGTGTTTTCTGAGTGCCTATGCCCGAAAACACACGCCTCGGCGGAAGTATCGACCAGATCGACTTAGAGTTTGTTGAACGCGAGGCGACACCGCGACTGCTGATGAAGCTCGGTATTCAGTTGCATCTTGCTGGACTCTCTCTTTCGAATACCGTTTCGGTTCTTGATATATTCGGTGTCGAGCGAGCGCGATCCACCGTGCATAATTGGGTTCACAAGGCAGATCTACAGCCCGAAGCTGGATGCAGTCCGGATCACGTTGCGGTTGACGAGACCGTGATCCGACTCAACGACGAGCAATACT
>NZ_FOCX01000074.1 GCF_900110215.1 Halorientalis persicus
TGGTCGATATAGCTGCAGATTTCCTCAGAGACTGCAGATCGCGAGTCCGCAGTAGACATGCTGTTCGAACGGCACGACTTCACGACGGTTAATTCTTATCGCATAGCTGGCCTAAGATCGCGTAAAATTAACGCTACGTGGGAAAATACGTTTCAAATGGTTTTGATTGATCTGCTGCTTCCAGTTCTCTAAACACACCTTCTAACCGGTGCTTCTCTGCCATCTCAGCTACTTTTCTGGATCGTACGCTGGCTCTCCGTCTTCCAGTCTTGGTCAGGTGCAACACAGCCGAGCGCTTGATACAACGCGCGTATCGGTCACTGGACATCTCCCTTCGGGTAAGAACAGGCAATCGGCGGGGCCAACGCTCACGCTTGACCGAGTGCAGAGAAGGGGTATCGTCTTCAGTACCGCGATTCATGTGAATACAGCAATATTACTGGTCGGGCTCGATTCGTGACAGCCGCATCGCGTTCCCGGTGACGCCGAGACTCATCCCCATGTCGCCGACGACGACAGCGACGGCGACGCTGACGAGCCCAATCGGCACGCCGACGGCAAGCAGCGCCTTCACGCCGAGGCTCGTCCAGATGTTCTGCCGGATGACCCCGTTGGCCGTGTGCGACAGTTCGTAGAGATACGGCAGTTTCCCGACATCGTCGCCCATCAGCGCGATGTCGGCGGTCTCGAGTGCGGTGTCGGTGCCGGCGGCTCCCATCGCGATGCCGACCTCCGCGGTCGCCAGCGCGGGCGCGTCGTTGATACCGTCGCCAACCATCGCCACCTCACCATACTCCGCCTGTAACTCCTCGACAGCGTCGACCTTGTCCTCGGGGAGGAGTTCGGCGCGGTACTCGTCGACGCCGACTTGCTCGGCGATGGCGCGGGCGGTGCCCTCGTTGTCGCCGGTCAGCATCACTACGCGCTCGACGCCCAGCTCGTGCAGGCGTTCGACGGCCCGCTTCGAGGCCGGGCGCACCTCGTCGGCGATGGCGATCGCACCCAGCAACTCCGACTCCGTCCCGACGAGGACGACCGTCTTGCCCTCACGCTCCAGTGAGGCGAGCGCGTCCTCGGCGAACGCCCCGTCGTCGGCCGAACTCGCGTCTTCCGCCACAACGCCGCCGTCCGTCTCGCGGCGTGCCCGAGAGAGATCGAAGCCCAACTCCTCGAAGAGCGCCGGCTTGCCCGCGTAGTACGTCTCGCCGTCGATCTCCCCGCGGATGCCCTTCCCGGTGAGGCTCTCGAAGCCAGTCGGGTCGGGGAAATCGCCCACGCTCGCCTCCTCAGCGCGGGCGAGAATAGCTGCGGCGATGGGGTGTTCGCTCCGACGTTCCAACCCGGCTGCGCGACGGAGCAGATCGCCCTCCGTGGTATCACCGACCGGAACGACGTCGGTGACGGCGAGTTCGCCCTTCGTGAGCGTCCCGGTCTTGTCGAGGGCGACGGCGTCGACCTCGCCCATCGCTTCGAGGTAGTTGCCGCCCTTGATCAGGACGCCGTTCTTCGCGGCACTAGTGATTCCTGACACCACCGAGACGGGTGTGGAGATGACGAACGCGCACGGGCAGGCGATCACCAGCAACGTGAGCCCGCGGATGAACCACGTCTGCCAGTCGCCGGCGAAGGTGAACCCGTACCCGGCCACGTCCACCGACACGGGATCGGCGATGACCAACGGTGGAATGGCGGCGGTCAGGATTGCCAGCACGACCACGACCGGCGTGTAGTAGCCCGAGAAGCGGTCAACGAACTGTTCTTTGTCGGTCTTCTTCGCCTGTGCGCCCTGCACCATCTCGATGATGCGCGAGAGCGTCGAGTCGCCCGCCGTCGACGTCACCTCAACCTCGAGGTACCCCTCTTCGTTGATCGCGCCGGCGTACACCTCGTCGCCGGCAGTCTTGTCGACGGGGACGCTCTCGCCCGTGATCGGCGACTGGTCGACTGCACTCTCGCCTTCGGTGACCGTCCCGTCGAGCGGAATCTTGTCGCCGGGGCGGACGACGACGGTCTCGCCAACGTCGACCTCCTCGGCGGGAACAGTCACTTCCTCACCGTCGCGCACGACGGTGGCCTCGTCGGGCGACAGCTCCATCAGCTCGCGCAGGGAGTCCCGCGCCCTGTCCATCGCGTAGTCCTCGAGCAGCTCGGCGATGCTGAACAGGACGGCCAGCGTCGCCGCCTCGACGAAGTAGCCGATACCGGTCGCCGCGATGATCGCCGTCCCCATCAGCAGGTCGATGTCGAGGCTTCGGTTCTTCGCGGAGTAGTACCCGCTGCGGACGACGGGGATGCCGCTGGCGGCGACAGCGCCGAGGAACAGGACGTCGGCGATGTGGAGCGAGTAGTCGAGGACGCTCGCCACCGTGACGTTCTGTCCGATGAGGAGGAATTCGAAGAGGAGGCCGAGCGTGACGAACGCCGCGCCGAGCCACGTCTTCTTCGCGCGGGGACTCGTCCAGACCTCCGACGGTGGCGCGATGTCGGTGCCACCGGCCGCATCCTCTGGCTCATCGTCGTCAGAATCCGACCCTCTGACAACCTCGTAGCCGGCGCCTTCGATTGCGTCGACCACATCGGCCTCGCTGATGCGGTCTGGGTCGTACGTGACGTTGGCCGTACCGGTGGTCGGCTGGAGCGTGGCGTCAACGACGCCGTCGACGCGCTGGAGGCTCTTGTCGACTTTCTGGGCGCAGGACGGACAGTCCATCTCGGGGACGACGAGGTGGGCGGTCAGCTCCCGTCGCTGCCCGCCTCCGCTCGTCTCCCCCGCTGCGTCCGGATTCTCTGTCATCACGTCACGGTAGGGGCGTCAGTTCGATAAGCCTTTGTTGGAATATTCCAAATCGAAGGTCAGCGTGTTGCCGAGGGATCTTCGGGCAACCGTTCGTCGGCGACGTGCTGCTTCGCCAAGTGTTCCTCCGCCCGGCGGAGTCGGTAGGTGAGCGTCGACCGCGGCACGTCGAGATGCTCGGCCAGTTCGCCGACGTCGACTTCGCGTGGGGACTCGTAGTACCCGTGTTCGACGGCTGCCCGGAGTGCGGCTTCCTGCTCCGGCGACAGACCACTTTGTGTCTCGTCGCTTCCCCCCACCGACGCAGTCGTGTCCGCGGTTCGGAGCATCTCCATCCGGGCGCAGTCCCCGACGGCGACTTCGAGGGCGTCGAAGAACGCGGCCACGTCGCCCTCTCCGGAGTGGATGAGTCGCCACGTGTAGTGGCGGCCCTCGTGACGGGTCTCGAACAACACGCTCTCGCCGAGATGGTCGCGGGCGATGTGGGGGACGGACGCGCAGGAGGGGGTGCGCTCCCAGTCGGAGTACAGGACGAGCGTGTCGTCCGTGCGGTCGAGGACGCGGGTGGTCTGTGTGGCGCCGCAGTCTTCGGTAGCCAGACAGTCGGCGTAGTAGTCGCTGGTGAGAAAGGCGTCCTCGATGGCGTCGAGTGCGTCCGGAGTGCCGGTCGCGTGGTCGACTCGCCAGAGCTGCTCCGCAGTGGCATGCAGCGAGAGCGAGCGGACGCGGGCGTCGGGGTGGTCGGCGAGGGCGTCCGCCACCCGGTTGCACCCCGGCTCGTATTCCAGGGCGAAGACGAGTTCGCGCATACCCACGCGTAGAGGGCGGCTGAATATAACACGTGGGCTCGGTGCTGCCATCGTGTCGACTGGAGTCAGATCACGTCGTCGGGGTCGTGTTTCTCCTGCATTCGCTGGGCCTCGGCGGCGTACTGCTCCTGCAGATCGGCGTCGTTGACCGAGCCGAGATTGTCCGGGTCGGCGTCGACGGCGGCCGTCGTGTCGCGGACGTCGGTGAAGGAAGTGAGCGCCCGTTCTTTCCGGAAGTATCGTTCACCGTCCGGGGTCGCGTAGGTGAGGATGATGAGGTTCTGCTCGTCGTCGGAGTACGTCCGCTCGACGAGCCAGACGCGGACACCGTTCGAGTCGGAATCGCTGGGCATAGCTGCTCGTTTTCTTTCGAGTCGGAAATGGATAGTGTTGGAAACGTAGTTGCAGGTGGCCCGGTTGCAGGCTGATCTCTACTGCTGGGATTGCAGGTGTTGTCGCAAGCATCAAAAGCGGCGAATAGCGACGGGAGGATGGGCTTGCGCCGATAGAGGGGGAAATCATGCAATTGTAGCGTTCTACTTCCGGAACTATGGGTTGATTGAGTGAGAGACCGAACGCCCAGTCGATCGCCCACATCCAAATTCACAGAGGGTTGAGCACCCAGAAGGCGATAACTGCAACGTAGAGAACGTAAATCCCGTCCAGAACGGCCACTTGCCACCGTCTGAAGCCATGTTCGGCAGTGCCGAAGTGGAGAAGAGTCGCATAGGCCGCGGGCATCATAGCAACGAAGACGAGGTTCACCCAGTAGAGCTGGAAGTTCTCGACCGGAACCGTGGCGAGTGCAAGTGGGACGAACGCGACGGTCATTGTGACGGCGTGGTCGCCGAGGACACTGGTCGTTCCAGCCGTGACCTGTCCGCTTCTCACGACGCTCCACGTTGCAAAGATTTCCGGTGATGCCGCAACGAGAGCAGTGATGAATAGCCCGCCGAGGAGATTCGAGATGCCGAATGCCGCGGCGATGTTCTCGGTTGCACGCACCGCATGATACGTCCCGCCCGCGAGCACGGCGAGGCCAGCGACGGCGAGCCTGATCTCTCGCATCTCCCACGAGACGTCTTGACCCTCCTCTCGCCCGCGAAACACGGCCTGTCCGATGAAGGCGAGATACGCAAGTGCCATCACGCCAGCATCGACTGGCTGGAGGCCGCGCCACGGTGCCGGGAGCGTCAGGACGGCAACCAGAACCAGTATCCCCAGATACGAAAGTGCCAGTACGGTGGCGGCCTCTCGATCAACTTGCAGAAAGTTCTCACGGAGGTGTCCATGGTGTTCCTCTGCCGTGTGATGGTGAGAGAGGGCGGACGCGTCTGGCTGTGAGTCTCCAGATTCATCAACGTCCTCTGCCACGTGGGTTCGGGAAGCGAAGTAGGCGGTGGTCACCATCACCGGAATCGCGACGATGTTCGAGCCGAACATCACCCCAAGCCCAATGTCCGAGACGCCACGTGCTGCGCTTACGACGTTAATCCCGATTTCGGGACTGGCCGCTGCAAGTCCGACGACTGCACCGCCAGCCGCCGCAGTAATCCCCCACTGGCGACGGAGTTTCTGCAGTGGTTTCGCGAACCGCTCGGCTCCCCAGTGAGCCGCGAAGACGCCAACGATGAGGGCGACGGCCCAGATCCACACGGTCAACTGAACCACGGTCGTTATTGACTCCGCCCCGAACATTGAAATTAGTGCAGCCAAAGCGGTCTACTCTAGGGGACTGGTAATCGAATCGCAGTTCTACTGACTGGCTGATTCATCGAGATGACGTCCGGAAAGCGGCGGAGATCCGGGTAATGTACAGAACCATGAACCGGTAGAGACAGCAGAGTAACTCATCGATCCTTATGAAACGTTTTCCGTGACAAACCCCTTCACGCGGGTATGTCCACGACTGTTTCAACACCTGACGTAGACGAGACGTGCGTGTACTGTGAATCGCGAATCTTCGATCATGACCCCATCTGTGTCCGTGATTGTGACGACGACTGTGGGTCGCCGCTGTACTTCTGTAACTACGCCTGTCTCTCAGCGTATATGGATGAAAACGATCTCACAACTGGCGATGCGTGCGAGTGGAACCCCGACGAAAACGGTTGTTGCTAATCAGCCCCGGCGGTAGATTTGCATCTACACTGAGCACTCGGGTTTTGCACACACGCAGCTGAATGTGACGTTGGCCGATCACTGAGCCTTCCTCGTACCCCTGGCCGGGTTGGGCCGTCGTCGTAATCGTGGTGGCAGCCGGGTCCGGCGACTCTCGCGAGCGGCGGAAATTGCACACAGCGTTTCCGGTGGACGTGTGCAGAACGAGGATCAAGAAAATATCGACGCGCAACCGGCATCAGTCGCACCGAAACCGGGTCCAACGCGATTCACGCCGATGCGGCCGACTCTGACCCTTCGCCACGAGGGAGGCCGAACTCAACTTCGATTCGGACCGTGTCGTAGGGGACATACGGCTTCTTCGCGCGCCCGTCCTCTTCGAAGTGGATGATATCGTACTCGGCCAGCAGGTGGAGATCGTCGTGAACGTCGTGAACGTCGCGGTCGAGGTGGTCAGCCAGCGCGCGGATGCTCTCGGGTGGCTGTTCCATCACCTCCTCAAGCAGTTCCATCCGCCGGTCAGTGAGCAGCTGGCGGAGCCGCGCCCGGTCTTCGAAGTTGACGACGTG
>NZ_FOCX01000028.1 GCF_900110215.1 Halorientalis persicus
CCTGCTTGCGGACCACAACAAGGAGTCGCTGACCGTCTATACGGACGGATTTCGGGCCTACGATCCGCTCGAAGAAGACGACGCTTTCACCCGCAAATACGTCGTCCACAGTGACGGAGAATACGCTGACGGCGACATCCACGTCAACACCTGCGAGAGCCACGCGTCGCTGACGCGACGGTGGCTCTCGCCCCACCGAGGAGTGTCAAAAGACAAGCTAACGCCGTATCTCAAAGCCTTTCAGCTCCGCCGCGAACTCTACAGAAAACCAGGTGACGAAGCACTCAAATATGCTCTCGACGCCGTCCTCTAAAAATCAACAACGTGCTTCACAAGAGCGTTGCTTCGATTCCGTCCGCAAGGCTCGCAGCGTGACTAAAATAGTCAGGAGATGCCGAGAGCAATATGGGAACCGTCATAGCCGAACTATCGGGGCAGGCGACGTAATGGTTCGGTAGCCTCTCCACATTTTTTCTTTTCCTCCACAAACGATCGTGGCTGGGAAACCTACTTATCGGCTCCACAACTCGATATTCCATTGATGGGACGACCAATCCGTGTCTCTGTCCCGCGTCGCATTCTATCCAGCGAGAACCCCGTTCGTCAGGAGTACCTCAATACGATCGCCAACATGGATCTCAGTATCGAGCTTTTCACGCCAGACCCACCGAGGGGACATGGACCACTCGGATCGTTCCTGAATGAAGAACTGCACAACGAATCCGCTGTGGAACGTGCATCGCAATATGATCTCGATGTCGAATCGGTCCACTGCACCCCTTTGCTCAGTGGCTGTAGCTCGTCGGGAGCGAAGGCCTGCGCTGACAAGGTCCTCGATGCACAACTCGGATTCCAAGATCAGGATTCGGCTCAAGGCCCGGATGACGGCGGTGTGAGTCGTTACCCCTACTGTGACCCATCAGTATTTGTTTTCCATCCACCACGAACCTACGCGAGCGAGAACGCGGATCTACAGCGAAGACGAAAACAGCTTGTCGCGACGTTCGGAAACGCTCAATATCGACTTGAGAGCAACGAGAATCTTGACAGCGTTCCGGTCCTGACGATCGAGAACGTCTGTCCGCGAGGGCCCTTCGAATATCTCCTGACCGAAGAATCGGACATCGCGAAGTTCGAGAAGGCAACGGCTGATTTACAACGCGAGCAACCAGAAGACGTTGAGGTGCCGTCGGTACAGTTTACTATCGACCTCGGTCACGCACCGAACCCGCTCGCCATGCTGGATGCAGTTGGGTGCCCAGCACACGTCCACCTTCACGGGTCGCTACCCATTACGGAAACTAATCGTCTCCAGAGCATCCGGGACAAGTACGGGATTGGCGATGATGTTCTGCGCGGTCTTGAGGAGCCACCCGGGGAGATACAACATCTCCCGCCACAGGACGGCCAACATGATCTGGGGAGAATGGTGGACACTCTAGATTCATCGGGCTATAATGGCCCCGTGGTCTTGGAACTCGCTCCACCCTTCCGGACATCCGAGACGCTGAGAAAAACTGTCTATGCTCTGCGTACTGCTGGGTGGTGAATCCTATACCTGAAGATTGCTTTGACAACCGATTCCGCGTCAGTGACTATCTACTCCACCGGTTTCGCGTGACCGAAGCTATCGGCATTACCATCAGAGCCACTCGTCCTCACTGTGTCGTGATTTCGGGATGTATTCGTAGTATACAACACCGGTACGACAGCACCCGCAACACTCGGTGTCTCCGGGACAACCCGGATGGCGGCCCGACCAGCTGTCCGGGTGTACAACTGCGATATCTTGAGCGAAATTCTCCGCCAAGTCGTGATACTGGTCGCAGTCCTGCCAGAACCTTGAGGCGGCACTGGACGTGTGCTGGTGCTCCGTGTCCCCGGCAGAGTGAGACTTTCGTGCGGTCATGGTTGGGTGTCGATGACCAGAACAGACACCCAACGGCGCAAGTGCGCCGGCGACGCCCGCAAGATATCCAAGATGCGATATCAGCCAGCTATCCGGAATCGGATTTCCTGACTGAGAGACGCATCCCTATCTCACGGGGCGGTGCTGTTCTGGTCTATGAAACCCCAAACCGGGACCAGGAAGACCCATACAGCGGTGTTCCGGGTAAACGGATATAAAACTGACGTGCAAAGCTGCGTAGATAGGCCAACTCGGCATCCGAGATAGCTTCACGAACCGTCGAGAAGTCGCGTCCCGGTTTTAGTGGGCAGCCCACACTCCTCAACACGGGAAATCACCCGGTTGATATCGTATTCCACGCGGCGAAGTTCGACTTCGTCAGCGGCAGTATCGAGAGTCGCGTACGCAGCACGCTCATCGCCGTCTCGTGGCTGGCCGACACTCCCTGGATTCACGATGAGCCGGCCGTCGATCGTAGCTTTGTGCTGGATATGGGTGTGACCAAGCACGATCCCAACGTGGTCGTCCAGATAGGGTCGCATCTTCGGGAACTGTGCGGGACGGACGTAGGAGCTGAGCCGGTTTGGATCCGGATGGCTATGCACCAATCGATAGGTATCGCCTGCGAATTCCGTTCGTTCTGGGAGATCAGAAAGCCACTTTCGCTGACTGTCACTCAGCTCCTGTTGGGCGAATTCGAGCTCGGCGTGCGCCATGTCATTGTGTTCGTAACGATGCGGCGTCTCGACGTTGCGGTCGTGGTTGCCCTGTACGATGAGTGAACTGACAGTTCGAACCCGCTCGAGACACTCACGTGGCCAGGGATTGTATCCGACGATGTCGCCAGCGCAGATAATGTCGTCGACAGGTGGCATATCATCCAGGACGGCTTCGAGGGCTGGCAGGTTCGCGTGGATGTCGGAAATCAGACCGACTTGCATACAGTTTCCTTGAGGAGCCTAACTGAAATGCCGGTGGTTAGCTTACTCACGGTGCTGGGTGTAGACGCGTGCCGCCTGTCGGACTACTGCTTCGTGTGGGTCGACGGCGTTCCGGTGTTTCGAGACCTGCTCGAACGCTGCTTCCAATCTGATTTCATCGTAGAGTGCGAGTGCAGTCGCCGCCACCGCTGGACTACGTGAGGCTCCCGCCGAACAATGAACGAGAATATTGTCCCCAGTCTTGAGACAAGACAGAACATGGGTGACAGCTCGATCGAATTTCTGCTGGTCGTTACGAGGTCCATCTTTCATAGGGACATTTTCGACCGGCAGATCAGAGGAAAACCCACCATCTGGCTCACCATGTGTTAGTGAGACGATGTTCACGATATTGTGTTCCTGTATCAGTGCCTTATCACCGGCATCCTTGAGCGTTCCAACGAACAACCCATCTGCAACCTCGTCTATCTCCTCAGATCACTCCTCACTGAGTTCATACACGGCTTCGATACCCTCAGAGACAGTAATTGGTGCTGGATGAAGATCCGTGTCGGGACTGGAATCCAGCGCCTCGTCGACAATACTTTCAAACCCAGTACTCACGTCTGTCGTCGCCGCTTCTTGTATCTCTGCCACAGCGAGACCCTCGGCAGCAGCCATTTGTTCAGCTTTCTCGCGAGCGCGTTCCATCGCCGAGTTAATGGCTTTGTCCTGAAGTTCTCGACGCTTGTTCTCATGGAGATGAAACCGTACGGTCTGTATCTGTCCGCCGGCGTTTGTTATATCGACCACAACCGATTCGGCGTTTTCTGGAAGACAATCGATGTGGAGTCGCTCGGTTGCTTGGAATGGAGCGTCAGTGACGGGATCAAACATCTCGTCCGTATCCTGAACCTGGAGGTCGACAGTTCTGATTTGGTCCGTCGAGATGTCAGTTATCGACTCCCGGATGGTGGATGCTCGATCTTTCGCTATAGCTCGGGCATCACTAGCGGACTCACCTTCACCAATTGCAAATGCCTCTACAGTCGCTAAATCTGGCACTGCCTCACATTGACCAACAGCGTCAACAGTAACTGTCCTGGATTTCATAACCGAACCAATCTTCTCAAACAGTATCAATTTTCGTCAGACATCCTAACAACATCCGCTTGGGGAATCCGTGAAGCATCTTTTTGGAACTGCCAATCAAAGGTTAGAAGCGTGTATGGCGGACGCACCGGATGCTGAACGGCAGGCAGTCGAGCCTGACGCGGGAGAGGTCCTCAGCGTGTCACAGCTGAACGACCGGATTGCGTCGGTCGTCGAGGATGCGCCTGCCCTCGACGGTGTCCGGTGCATCGGCGAAGTCACCGACCTCCACCAAAACAGTACGGCGCTCTACTTCACGCTCACCGACGGTGACGCTGAGCTCCCCTGTATGATCTGGGCGAACCGCTACCGGAACATGGACGCCGAGCTCGAGGACGGGACCGAAGTCATCCTCGAGGGTGATATCGATTACTGGACTGAGGGCGGGAAAATCGACCTCAAGCCGTGGGAGGTGATCGTCGTCGGCGACGGCGACCAAGCGGTCGCCGTCGAGCGGTTGCGAAGCGAACTCGAAGAGCGTGGCTGGTTCGACGACGAGCAGAAACAACGTCCGCCGGCGTTCCCAGAGCGGGTCGGTGTCGTGACCTCGCTCCGGGGCGACGCTCGCTACGACATCCAGAGCGCGATCCACGAGCAGGACCCTACCGTCGATATCCTGGTCAAGGATGCGACCGTCCAGGGGTCGGAGGCACCGACGTCCATCGCGAACGGGATTCACCATCTGGACAGGTCAGAGGACGTCGATGCGATCATCGTCGGCCGCGGTGGCGGGAGCGATTCGAACCTCCAGGCGTTCAACACCGAGCGTGTCGCGGAAGCGATCTTCACTGCGAATACGCCGATCGTGACTGCCATCGGCCATACTGACGACCGGCTGATCGCGGATCGGGTGGCGGATATGGCCGCGATCACGCCGACCGCCGCCGGCGAGTACATCGCGAAGTCCCGGAATGACTTCCTCGCCAGTGAGATCGAGCCGCTGGAGCAACAGCTGGAGGCCGCCTACGAGACCTTCGAGCAGGAGCACGAACACGAACAGGAACTGGCCGAGGCAGTCGAGGAGGCGACGGCTCCTGAGGGGCTTCCGCCGGTCTACTACAAGGCCGCGATTGCTGTCCTCCTCCTACTACTGTTGCTCATCACCGCCCTCTGGTTAGGAGTGATCTGAGGTGACATCCTCCCCGCCGTGACGGCGGGGCTTCCCCTCCAAGGGGAATCCGGGCTGGCAGGTTTCAGTCCGAGTAGGCCGCGAGCGTCATCTGTCCGGGACTCGGACTCGTCTCGCGGTGGACTGTGGCGCTGTCACAGGCGCTCCCATCCCGAGGCGAGTCATCGCGTCCGGGTTCCCAACGGACGCTCTCTCCCCACGGGTTAGCGCGACTGGCGATATTCGCCGCCGCGTTGATATCTGCTTGGAACTCCGAGATGTGGCAGTCGTCATGTGGACACATGAACTCCGCTTGTTCGGTCCGCCGACCGAGCCGGCTGCAGGCGTGGCACGTCTGTGAGGTGTACGCCGCATTGACGAATTCGACGCGAATGCCTGCCTCGGTCGCCTTATTTTCGATTCGACCCTGTAGGCGGGCGAATGCCCAGCTGTGGAGGCGGCGGTTCATCCACGTGCCGTAGTCGAGATGCTCGCGGATGTACGACAAGTCTTCGAGGACGATAACCGGATTCTCGAACTGTCGGGCATATTCGACGGCCTCCCGAGACACCTTCTCGATAATATCGGTGAGGGCGTTCTGGTAGTGGTCGAATCGCTCGTCAATCCGCCACTCGGCGGCGTCACGCTCTTGCAGTCGCTTGAGCGTCGTGTGCATCTCCTTGCGGAGGCGTCGCGCTCGACTGCCGCTGACGAGCATCGGTTTCCGTGGTGTGTCGCGTTTGAGGGCACAGCCCGTAATCAACGCGCTCTCGCCGATGTCGAAGCCGATGTACGTCGGGTCATCCGACTCAGGCGGTACTTCGACCGAGTATTCGACGGTGACATGCAACTCCCACGACGTTCGGTGGCGCTGTAACCGAAGTTCGCCCGCCGTCGCGTCGCCGTTCAGCAGGTCGAACCAGAGCGATTCCTGTTCGGGGTTGATCCGAAGCGGAATCCAGAAGTTCGTCCCACGACCGGGCTGTGGAACCTGCCACACGAAGCCGTAGTCGCGGTTCTCCGAGTGGTCGAACGTGGCCGCCCGATTGACGAGCCGAACCGGATGCTCGTCGTCCAACTCCTCGGCATCGTAGGTGTCGTGGAGTTGCGGGACGTAGGACTTGAGCGCGTCCTTGGCTTGGTAGGGCAGGTCGTAGGGCGTCACGATGTCGTTGACGGCGGCCATCGTGTCAGCCCCGGCGTCGAATGCGTCGTGGAGTGCGTCACGGTAGGTGTCCAAGAGTCGCTGGAGGCGTTGCTCTTTGCCCGTAGTGGGCGTGGCGAGCGTGGCCTGTAGCGTCTTCGTCACCGTCTCGGACACAATATAACAAAAATGTTAGTCACAGTTAACACCATCGGACACAAACTATGAGACATGAAGAACATCAATATTGAAGTAGAGGAGAACCAGTACGAGTCTCTGAAAGAGACGAAGAAACGATACGGACTGACGTGGCGAGGGATGCTACTCCACGCGCAACGGGAGCTGGATTCCGGCTCAGCCACCGAGTAACGGCTGGTCAGCATCCTGCCGCATTCCCTCTCGGCCTGAAGGCCGGAATTCCATGCTGTAGAAAGATGGCGAAGGACCCCGACATCAAACGCCGGATGGACCGCGTCGAGGAGATCATCGACCAGCTCGATGCGGATGAGGTGTCGCTTGAGGACGGCCGTGAACTCTACGACGAGGGCCAGGAACTGCTAGCTGAAATCCGGGAACAGCTCCAAGACGGCGACGGCGAGGTTATCGAGATCGAGTGACCGCCGGTGGCGTCGACAAATCGTCAGAGCCTTAACCAACACTCCACCGGAAGCCTGCTGTGCTGTTGGTTAAGATTGTGTTCGCCCCGAGCCAGCCTGCAGGCTTAACTACGAGGTTCGTCCAATTCGAAACGTGCGGGTCTGAGCTACGATGCTACACGAGTCGGTCTTGGTCTTCGGTGGCTATCTGGTAGCTTGTGGCGTCGCCTGGGTGCTTCACGAGTCGGCTCACTACGCAGTCCACAGTCTCTATGCGGACTCGGTCTCGTTCGGCATCAATCGCCGAGGCCCCTACGTCGACGCGGTCTACGAACCGACCGCTCCCACGCTTGCGATCAGGGTCGGGTCGTTGGCTCCGACCCTCTTCTATACCCCACTCGTCGCCCTGGGTATTGCCGGCTATCTCTCAACGTATCCACTCCCTCAGCTGGACCCGGTTGGGTGGTCGTTAGTGGCCGTTCCCCTCGCAATTCTGACTATCCCGACAGGTGCTGATATCCGAGCCTGCCTTGAAGCCGCTCAGTAGCTGTTCTTGACGCATACTTGGTCTGCGTCAGACACACACTACATTACTCATATAATCAGAATTAAAGAAATGTGTTGGCCGTCAATATTTAGTGCATATGGCGCAAGTATGTGCAAATGTATCATGGCACAAGCGAGTCCCCGCAGTAACCTCTCTGAAACTGACTCGGACGAGCGGCCCTCCGTGTCAGTCGAAGCATGGTTAGAGGCGGTCAGTAGAGAACTGGATCCCGCCGAGTGCGAGGACCTCTCGGAACTCGGCATCTACTCGATCCACGAACACGGCAGCGCCCGCACTATTACCCTTCCCGAGGATGCCGACGAGTTCGACGACGCGACGACGGTGAAGCAGTACTACTTCGAGGGCGAGGATTGTCCGCTTCTTATCGTTGCTCCGCTGATGGTTTAAGCCGCTTCCGCCGGCGGTCAGGAACAGTCGGTGTCGTCTTCTTTGTGGTCGGAATAGAACTGGATGAGGTACTGGAATCTGCCTGTATCACTTGTGAACGAATCGAGTTCTTCCTGCAACCACTCGTATTTGCCTTGCGGGATTCGCATATTGATCCGCGCGACATCGTCGCTAACATCCGAGCCGGAGCTGCCGGCGCTGGTCGCTGTATCGGCGTCTGACATTAGTTCGACCCAGGCTATGCGGTCGCATATATCCCAGTAGAATGAGAACTTCTCTAGAGGACTTGGAAAACTTTGGAGACCTCCAAACTCATTCAAATTTTCTGACTTCTTTTGGTCGTGCTATCCGTCCCCACAAACGATGTGTGCTCAGGTCCCCTCCGGCGAGACGCCGGCCAGTACTGAGGAATCGATGTCCGTCATTCGAATTATCCACAGGTCCATCGGCCCGATTCTGCTGGCGCTCCTCCCGCTGATCCTGTTCGTGGGGACGGCGGCCGCGCAGTCGGACCCTGGGAGCGCCTTCTGTGATTCCAATATGGCCGACACCATCCAGAACATCTTCACCATCATCCAGTTCGGCGGCCCGCTCATCGGCGGTGTCCTCGCGCTCGGCGCGACGGTGGCGATCCCGTTCACCCGCCGGTCGGACTGGAAGAAGGAGATGAAGTCGGTCCGGAATCAGGGTCTGCTGTGGGGCGTGATCGTCGCGCCGCTCGGGACGGAGATCGTCCAGTTCATCCTGAACAACATCGTGGTCGGTGGCACGAGTTGTGGATTCTAACCACGCACCAGGATTCGCACTCGTCATGTCCGCCGTCCTCGTCGCATCGACAGCCGCCGTTCCAGCGGTCGCCCATCCCCCGAACAGTACCGACCACGGCGTCCCGGAGGAGACCTTTCACAAACTGTGGTCGGGGGATCAGGACGGTGCGACCGACGGCGCGAATCTGAGTAACGGGTCGGCGGTCGAGCAGCTCGGCAAGGGAACCGATGTCCCGTTTGATTCACCCCCGCGGGCGGTCGAGCGATGGAACCGGGGTGATCACCAGGAGTTCCCGGCGACCAACAGCTCCGTGTCGATCCATCCGCCCGATGCCGACCTCTCCAGCGGCCAGTTCATCAAGGAAGCCTATACCGAGGTGTTCGCCGTCCAGCCGTCCACACGAGCACGCCTGTCGCCGTCGCGACAGCCGCTCTACGTCGCCCCAGATGGAACGCTCCGCGGAACCGTCGACTACCGGGTGGCGGTGCCGCCAGACGACACTTCCGGTGACCGGCGCGTCTACTGGAGTCTCGAGAGCCACCAGATCGAGGAGACGAAACTCCTCGTCGACGGCGACGAGGAGACCACGGCTGGTGGCTCTCACACGCCGGCGCTGTCGTACTCCTTGGATGGATACGCCGGCGAGGACCACCAGCTCACGCTCCAGGCGAACATCTCGGTTCGCCTTCGGAAGGAGGTCGAGACCTGTACCGCCCACAACGACGAGGGCGACTGTACCAACTGGGAGAGCTCCGTTTCGTACCCGACCGAGAACGTCACGGTGACCGATTCCATCGAGGTCACGAAGTACGACCTCGCGGTCTCCGGCTTCATCGCCGAGTATCCGAACGGCGACCTCGGCCTCGTCGTCTACAAGAACCAGCCGTGGCTCGGCTACCAGTTGCCAAACGGTGACGTCCGAGGTGTCTGGCGGTTCTACTCGGCCCGAGACAAGGACTGGGATACGCTGGTCTACAGCTCGGACGATGGACAGCGGACCGCTCACTCACCGCTCCATCCACTCCAGGTGAACGCCTACCCCATCGAGACGGGGCCGACGCCATCGCCCCGCCGGAACGTGACGATACTGGACGTGTACGGCACGTCGACGTCGCCGCCGACGCTCCCGTCGAACGTTCATCTGGATGTCCTCACGGAGCCGTACACGGCCAGCTACGGCATCGCGACGCGGGCCACGGCTGACGAACAGCCCGAGACCGTCCGTGCTTGGGGCCTCGTCAGAGGTGTCGAGGCAGAACGGCCCGCCGATGAGTTCGCTCGAATTCAGATCTACGAGAGCAACCTCACCGTGGAGGTGGTGAACCAAACTGAAGACACCGTCACCGTCCGGGTTATCCTCCAGAACGCGAATACCGGCGCACCAATCAATACCGACGAACGGGACGGCTACGTCGTCGTCAACGGGCAACGGGTCAACACAACCGGAAACGGAACCGTCACGACGACGATCGAACGGCCCCCAGGCGGTGTGTCGGCCCGATACGAACCGGGTCACTGGTGGCTCAATCCCCCGGGCTATACCGGCGACTCGGACACCGTGCTGCTGCAAGGCTCAGTGCTCCAGATAGTGTCGACGCTGTTCCGGATTGGCGTGCCCGTCTCGCTGTTCCTCCTTGCGGTTTTCTTCATCGACCGAATCACCGGGTGGCGGATTTGGCCCCCATGGAGGTCCCTATGATGTTGGGAAAACACCTCAAATCTCACGACTCTGAGTCGGAACAGTGCGTTAGCCGACGGCGTCTCTTGGCGTGGTCCGGGACGGCGATAGTGGGTGGATTAGCAGGTTGTGCTGGAAATGGAAACCAAGGGAACAACTCCGATTCGCCAGCTACGACCTCGTCACCGTCTGAGGATTCGGTGTTCGAAGAGAGCCGTTTTGATGGCCCCGAAATCGTTGTGACACTTAGTCAGGACCACGGCGTCAGCCGTCTCAATCTCATCGCCCCTGATGGAAGTCTCTACACCCAAGCCGACGTGGCAGAAGGCGCCACGACGGTTCGACTCCGAGTAATGGATATCCAGCCTGGACTGGGAGACTATGAACACTACAGTCCTGGTACGTACGAGCTGACCGCAGTCAGAGAAGATTCCTCTCAAAGCAGAGAGCTGGAGATGCGGCCAAATCTCCAACTTACCGAAGCATCCCATTATCAAGATGGAGCAAACCAAGGAAATCTCGCGTTAACCATCGAGAACACGGGAACTGCGCCAACGTGGCCCTATCAGATCGTCTATCGAGATGCACCTAACGAAGCGGCCAATGCGGAACTCAACGACAAGAAGGGAATTCCACAGTTCATCACTCCCGAAGATCCAGTAGAGAACATCATCGGCCCGGGTGAGGCCATTGATATTGTGGGTAACACTCCACCAGTTGTATTCACAGACGACGATTCGACGGAGCGGACCTGTGACGACCAGACGGTGGAGTTCACGGCTGTCGTGGGAACAGTAGTCGGCTCTCCGCTGGAACAAGAGATAGAGGTAACTCTCAGCGGTGAGCGGTCAGGGGTCGGCACTTCAGATACGTACACCTGCTCCGAAATCGCAGCAGAGCTCACTGACGGAGGTGGGACCGATGCGTCATAGACTCAGGAGGGTTTCGACGTTCGTCTGTGCTTCTGTGATATTGCTGTTGTTAGCAACCCAACCAGCGCTTGCGCAAAGCGGCAGTTCCGGAGGAGGAGGAGCATTAGTCGATATTATCATCGAGGCTTTCCGGCAGCTACTGCGGGCCCTGTTCAGTCCGATTGAAACCATCCGGAGCCTCGGAGATTCGCTTGCCCGATTAGTTGTTGGAACTCCCCATCCCGAGTCAACATTTAGTCGACCCACCAACGGACCTTGGCCCAACATCTATGATTACTACTGGGGCACGATCATCCCGCTCTCACTCACTCTCTATGGCCTGTCGATTGGATTGGTCATTTTCTTCGAGTCGACCAGTCATCTCTTCAGCAGCTACCATCGATCCAAGCTCAAGAAGCGGGCCTTTGCTGGCCTCTTGGGAATCCTCTCATGGTGGTGGATGGCTGCGCTTTCGCTCCGGTTCATCGATGCGTTGAGTGGGTTCCTGACCCCGAGTCTATCCAATATCAGTTGGTTTCAGACCCTGTCCTTCAGTGCCATCGGTCTTATCGGACTCGTCCTGAGCTGGGCAGTCGATATCATCCTCTTCCTACTAATTGCCCTCATCTACCTGGTTAGACAGCACGCACTCTATCTCTATGTCCTCCTGATGCCTCTGCTGATCGTTCTCTGGATTCCAGGTGTGGGCCCGTTCAAGCTCGTCTCGAAGTTTATGAAGAAGCTCGCCAGTTTCTACGTTCCCTTCCTCTTTATGACGGTCCCTGTGGCCCTCCTCTTCCGGCTGGGTGATTTGCTCGGAACCAGTGCTGGGCCGACGCTCGGTGGGATCGGAACATGGATCTCAGCATTGGTGATTCCCTTCTTAGCTCTCGTGTCGCCGCTAGTACTCTTCTGGCAGGCTGGAGCGCTGTTTTTCATCGGCGACCGGATGGCCCATCACTTCTCCGCTCAACGGGCCAAAAATCGTGCCCGTCGGGTTAAGCAGGGAATCAACACAGGCAAACAGGGCAGTCGGAACTTTGTGAGAGGACTTCGGGATGAACCCGCAATCACCCAGAGTGGCCAATATGTGTTCGATTCGGGAGATTCGCGAGCACATTCAGCCGGTCAGCGATTGAACAATGTTGGGTCCCGCCTCCGGAATCCCGAGAATGGGAACGGTGGAAATAGTGGAGGGAATCTCGGAGGGGGAGGAGGGAGTTCCGCATCGGAGACCAGCAGTACAGACTCTGGAGGGGACGCGTACGACCGTAGCAATCAGGATCAGTTCAGAGATCCTGAAACCAAGGATCGATCCCGCGATTCGACTGACGAACCGCCACGCTATATCCACTAACAACCCATGAGCTCCGCAACTGACCCCGCGAAACGAATTCCGAAGTCGCTCGGTACCGACACCCAGTTCCTCGGGAAGTACTCCCTGACGGACCTCGCCGTTGCGGGCCTTCCCGGTGTCCTGGTAGTCCTGGTGACGCAGGTCGTTATCCCACCGTCGCTTACGGTCCGCGGCATTCCGGTGTCTGCCCTCACAATCCCACTCGCAGCGATTGCGATCGCTTTCGGTGGGCTGTTCGTCTACCTCACGCCCGGCTACACCAACAGTCTCGACTGGCTCGGTCTGTTCGTGAACTTCCATCGCAGCGAGACAGAGATCGCCCACGAGGAAGCGAAGGAGTACACCCACGTCGAGCGCGTCTACCCACGCCACGACGCCATTGAGCGGACGGACCGGGCCCTCGTCGGCGCGGTGCAGGTGTCGCCGCCGACCATGGCGCTCGCGACTGACGAGGAATGGGCCCAAAAGGCAGAGGCCTTCCAGGACTTCGTCAACACGACCGTCGAGTTCCCGATCCAGATTTACTCGACGACGCAGGCGTTCCCAGCCGACGAGTACGTCGGCCGCTACGAGGACCGGTTGAGCGATCCGGACGTCAAATCCAACGAGAAACTCCAGGCGCTCATCGAGCACTACGTCGACTGGTACGACCGGGAACTGGCGCAGCGTCAGATGACCATTCGCGACCACTACGTCCTGATCCCGGTGCGACCCGAGGAAGTCCGGTACGAACGGGCCAGCCTCCTCGAAAAGCTCGCTGGGATCCCCGTACTGGGCATCCTAGTCCAGATTGTCACGGCGCCGCCCGAAGAGGAAGAGCGAGCCGCGATGCTCGAGGAACTGGACGAGCGGCGCCGGCGGGTCGAGCGCGGCCTGCGTGGCATCGAGGGGTGTGACACGCGCCCCGTCGATGCGGCCGAACTCACCCGCCTTATCGCGGAATACTGGAGCGGTACGGAAATCGAGTACGGCGACCCCGAACAGGTGCTCCGCACGTCCCCCGTCATCAACAAATCGTAGGCTACCCAGTGGAGTGGATTTCACCATGAATTCCCGCTCGAACCGAATCCGGTACGGATTGAATGCCGTTCGCGGTCATCATTCCGGTGTTCAAGCGCACGCCTACGGGTGCGCCTCCTTCGCCCCCATTTTGGTTGCGAAGGAGCCGATACCCGACGTTCTTAGCCGCGTTGTAGTCCGCATGGTTCTCGTACCCACAGGATTGACACCGAAAGGTATCCTGCGACGGGCGATTACCCTCGCGCGAGCATCCACACGAGGAACATCGGCGCGAGGTATTCTTTGGGTTGACCTTTTTGACGGTGATGCCTCGTTCTTCAGCCTTGTAGGAGACGTACTCGTAAAGTCGATTGAACGCCCACTCGTGGAATTCCCTGGCGTTGGGCAATCGATTTCGGATACCGGTCAAATCCTCGAAGGCGATCACCGTGCAGCCGGTACTGACGGCCTCTTCAATAATGCCATTCGCGACACGATGAAGGGATTGTTTGAAGCGACCGGTCTCCCGTCGGCCGACTGCTTGGATATTTTCGTGGGCATATCGCGAACCACACTGTTGGAGCGAGTTCCGACGCTGAGCGTATTCATTATACCAGTGGTTCAATTCGTTGCCGGACCAGAACACGCCAGTCGAGGTGACGGCGATGTTCTCGACCCCGAGATCAACGCCGAGAACCGTTCCGTTCTCGAGTTTGTCGGGGACGTCCACGTCCGCCTTTGTTCGGACGTGAAGGTAGAAATCACCACGGCGATGATGAAGGGTGGCGCTAGTCGTCTCCCAATCATCGGAGTGCAGGTACTCAGAGTGGGGCGTATCACGGCTTTCGTCGGGCAGAACGTACCCGACGGTGATGCGCCCATCAACAGTACTCAGCGAGGCGTGATCGTCGTGGAACGTCGCGTTTCGCTGATTATATTCACAAAATGGGGTGGTGAAGGTCGGCAGAGATGCGGATTTACCCTTCGACCACTTGGCGACGACGCTTTTGAGCGCGTCAACAGCGCGATCACGAGCGGATTGCACGTGATTACTGTGGAGGCGTGTCCGAGCACGAACGTCATCATAGGTCTCGTCGTGGAGTACAGTAGAGCGGGTTTCAGCCCACTCCCCGTCCCACGCCGCGTCGACGACGTAGTTGGCTGCCCACAGGAACTCGTCGATCGTTTCGTGCAGCAGGTCTGCCTGGCCCTCAGTCACCTCCAGCTTGACCCGGACAGTACGGCAGACCTCCATAACTCACCCCAACAACGCCATGACTATGAGATTAATGCGGTTTGGCTGAGAGCATCGTCGACTTCGAATATCGAAGATGCAGAGACCAACGAATCGGTATTCGAACACCACCAGCCCCAGCCGATCAAAGCCCTGAACCAATGATTGGAAACCTGCTGCCCTTCACCAGCTCGGACAGTTCGGAAACTGACGACGAGGCGACCGCCGACGAGCAGGGACAAGATGACGGCGAGTCCCAGTTCACCGTGGACTACGAGGCCGACGGTGAAGCGGTCGACGGGATCCCCGAGATCCATCAGACCGTCGTCTCACCGTCGAGTATTGAGCGAACACCCAGCGCCCTCCGGACTGACACCCAGTGGGCACAGAGCCTGTGGGTCGGCGAGTACCCCGATGCGCCGATGGATGGCTTCCTCGAAAAGCTGTACGCGGCCGCCGAGACCCAGCAGACGGATGTCAGCATCCACATCGATCCTCGTGACACGCGAGAGACGCTGGATTCGCTGGAGAACAAGATCGAGGATCTCGAAGCCGACTACGAGTACCTGACCGAGAAACACCGTGCGAGCGCCCGGGGCGTCGAGAAAGACCTCGAGGACCACCAGGAGATGTACGATGTCCTCCGGAACACGACGATGCAGGCGTTCGACGTCTCGATGTATCTCACGGTCAGGGGCGACGACCGCGAGAACATCGACGCCGAGTCGGTGTCGACGACAGCCCGACAAGCGCCTGCGAATCTGACCCCGGTGACGCCTCGGTGGTCTCAGCTGAAGACGTTCACCTCAGCGAGCCCGATCGCCCTGGATCAGTTCAACGAGACGCTCGACAGCAAGACGCCGATGCTCGGCGGGGCGGTCGGCGCGATGTTCCCCTTCGTTTCCGGTGCGTTTGCGGAACCCGGCATCGAGTACGGAACGTACGCGCTGAATTCGAGTCCGCTCATCCTCGACCGCTTCAAGCGGCAAACCGGCTACTGTATGATGGTTATCGGCCGGCTCGGCGCGGGCAAATCGTTCGCGACCAAGCTCCGGTTGGTGCGGCGGGCGATGTTCGATGAGGATACGGTCGTCATTATGCTCGACCCGATGCGGGGGTTCGCCGGCGTCAACGAGGCACTCGATGGCGAGCGCATCACGGTCGGTGGCCGGCGGGGGCTGAACCCGCTGGAAATCAAACCGACGCCCGATCACGTCCTGCAGGAGGTCGACGACATCGACCCGTGGGGCGAACAGATCAACTGGGTGATGACCTTCTTCGCGACGTTCTTCGAGCACGTCGCAGACCATCCACTCGGCGAGCGCAACCAGACGCTCCGGCGGTCCGTCCAGGAAGCCTACGAGAAGCGCGGGATCACCCGCGATCCAGAGACACATACCCGGGACTCGCCCACCATCCACGACGTCATCACGGTCCTCGAAGAGATGGTCGAAGACCCCGAGGAGTACGGGTACGTTACGGATGGGGAGCAGGAAGCCGTCCAGTCCGATGCCCAGTCGCTACTCAAGGATCTCCGCCCGTCGTTCCGCGAGGGTGGTGAACTCGAGAACCTTGCTCGCCCCTCGGAGTTCGATCTCGATTCGAAGGTCATCTACCTCGATCTCCATCAGGAGGAGGGTACCCGTGGCCGGGCGGAGACCAGCCTGATGATGCAGGTGCTGTTCAACAGCGTCTACGAGCGGGTCAAGCAGACCGACAAGCGCGTCGTCTTCTGTATCGATGAGGCGCACTACCTGATGAACGACGCCGTCTCGCTGGATTTCCTGGAGACGGCCGTCCGGCACAGCCGCCATTTCGATCTGAGCCTCGAATTCATCACGCAAACGGGGGGCGAATTCGCGCTGACGCCGGAGGCACGCACCATCGCAAACCTCTGTTCGCTGACCGTCCTCCACCGCGTCAACGAGGAGAAAGAGAAGATTGCCAAGTGGTTCGATCTCAGCGAACGGCAGGTGAACTGGGTCACCTCCGCGAAGGCCGGAGAGGACGAGGACGGCTACTCGGAAGCGCTGGTCGGCATCGACCAGGAGGGCTGGTTCCCACTCCGAATTCGGGCGAGCGATTACGAGGCCCACGTCATCGACGGCGGCGCTGCGGACGTGGCCGAGCTCGAGCCCGAACCGACGACGAGCGTGACGAATCCAGATAGCCGACCCGCCGGCACGCGTGCCGACGGCGGTGAACAAACTGGCACTACTTCTCAGGAGGATGACTGAGCAGACCCCGTCAGAACTCCCGGCAGTGGCTAACGGCGACGAGTACATCCGGATCACTCCCTCCCGAAGCGATCTCGCGCCGGAGACCGTCGTCCGTCAGCTGGCCGGCCTCCACGGCCTTGACGCTGGCAACGACGGATTTCTCGAAAGTATCGGTCCCTTCGGCGATCCGCCACCGGTGTTCGAGTTCCTCGCAGTGAGTGAGGGGGCAGACGAGCCGGTCGAGTTCTATTACGGAGTCGACCGCCGGTTGGATGCCTTCGAGGAACGCCTCCGGACGCTGTATCCACCGACCGTCACGTTCGAGCGGGTCACCCTTGACTTGGAAGCGAAGCTACTCCCATCGACAGCAGACCCATCTCAGGACCACAGTGCCGGGAGTGACGATAGCCACGGAATAAATTCCAGGACAGCTGAGGAATCCTCCGGAGACCCGAATTCGGATTCAGAGCCTGTGACTCTCTTCGATTCATCGGGGGAGGAACCGGTCGGTGACGGCGGAAGTGTGCTGTCGGAGAGCTCCACGTCGCTAGACGAGGACGAAGTCTTGTTCGAGGCTGATTCGAGTGGCGAGTCCACAGCGACTGGTCCGTCCAACTCCGAACTCGATGCCGATCACCAGCCGGCTCATACGCAACCGACCGTCGATGAGACGACCCCACTCGGAATCAGCTGGCACGGGCAGGCTACCCGGCGGGAAGACTGGATGACGACACTACCCCAATTCACGGATACGGAAGACGACGATGACGTTCACGCTCGGGCCCCACTCGCGTCACTCATCGATCAGCTGACCCGGGCCGAACACCCGATCGCGTTCCAGGTACTCTTTCAGCGGAAATCGGACTGGACGCACGAGGCACGAGAGCGCCAGCGAAAGCTCCGGGAAGGGGAAGACCGAGTCGTCGACTGGTTCTTCGGAGAACTCCTCGGAAACACGGAGAACGAACCACAGAGCCCGTCGAACACCGGGCGACAGCGTCGGTATCTCGACATCGGTGGGCGGGAGCGAGTCGAGGCTATCGACGAGAAGGAGCCACAGCACACGTTCACGGTGAATATGCGGGCGCTTTCGCTCGTGACTTCCGACCGACAACGAGAGCGGGTTGACCATCGTCTCGACGATATTGGGTCCGTGTTTGACCACCTGAACGGGCCGCACTATCGGCTCCGACCGAAGCGCATCCGCCGTGGGCTTCGAAAGGGGCGGCGAGCCAAGAAGCACGCCGACCGGGTACTCAACGCTACGTTAGCTATCAAGAGCGACTGGCGGAAAACCCGCCCCGATCTCGTTCTCGGGCCGGCTGAGTTGGCGAACTTCGTGGTCGTTCCGCCGGCGACTGACCTCACGACTGAGGGTGGACGGGGGTCCGACGCCGAACCCGAGAGCCGGACGCCCCTGCCACTCCCGGCGCAGGACCACATGGATGCGTTCACGGACTCGGGGATGGCGATCGGCCGCGGTCTCGGGGAGGACGGCACGCCCACGTCGGAGCCGATGCGGATTCCTCCGCATTTGCTGCCGTTCCACGTCGGCCGGTTCGCGAAGAGCGGCGCCGGCAAATCGGTCGCGCTGATCAACGACGCGCTCTCCCTGTACGACCATACCACGGGCCCAGTGTTCCTCATCGACTCCAAGGGCGGGAATCTCCCCGAGAACTATATGCGGGCTCACGCGAACCGCTTCGGCACCGACGACCTCGAGGAGAACGTCCTCCACTTCTCGGTGCCTGACATCCTGCCTGGCTTCGCGTTCTTCGACATTACGCCGGCGCTGGAAGATGGGGTTCGTCGCGTCGACGCGATCCAGGACAAGGCCGACCACTACGAGGAGCTCATCAAACTCGTGATGGGGCCGGAGCGGTACGAGGATGCTATCGCCTCGCCGACGCTCATCAAGTACCTCATCAAGGCGATGTACGACGAGGAGTACGGCCTCGAAAACGGCCATTTCCGGCAGGATACGAACTACTTCACCCACGACCAGTTCGAGCAGGCGGTGACCCAGTTCCATGCCGCCGGGCCGCCGGACTCGACTCCAGAAGATGCACCGCGAGCCAGCGACCCGCAAGTCGCCGAGAAACTGGAGCGACACCTGCGCTCGAACCCAGCGACGTTCTCGAACGTCGTGAGCGGCATCAGCAACCGCATGGACTACATCACGCAGGACGCCCACCTCCGGCGGATCTTCAACAATACCCAGTCGCAGTTCGACTTCCGCGACCTTCTCGACGAGGACAAGGTGGTCATCTTCGACCTCGGCGATCTCCGCGACGAGGCCGCCCGTGTGATGACCGGCGTCATTCTGACGCAGCTTTACGACGCCGTCAAGCGTCGCGACGGCGACGAGCTGGCCCGCAAGCCAGACGACTACGTGGCGAACCTGCTCATCGACGAAGCGTCGTCGGTCGTTGTCTCGGATACGCTGACGACGCTGCTCGAAAAGGGGCGGGAGTTCCGGCTGTCCATCGAACTCGTGACACAGTTCCCCGAGCAGATGAAGGAGGCCGGCAACCGCGAGGTCTACCTGAACGTCCTGAACAACATCGGCAGTCCGCTTGTCGGAAAGATCGCCGTCGACGCCGACATCGCCGAGGCACTCTCACACGAGGCGATGGATCCCGTCGAGTTCAAGAATCGGATCAGTTCCCTCCCGCGTGGCGAGTGGATCGCACAGCTCCCGAGCCCAGAGTTCGGCGAAACCGGTCCGGATCCGTTCAGTATCGAGCCGCTCCCGATTCCGCCTGGGCATCCTGATAGCGAGCAGCCTCTGACTGGGGCGCAGGAAGAGCGGTTCCAAGACGCCCTGGGGGCTGTTCACGAGCATACTCGTGAAGAGTATGGTGTTGCCGGCGGGACGACTGTCGAGAGTCGTGACGCGGCCACTGACGTCGCCTTGGAGAACGCTGACGAGTTGCCGCTCGAAGTGGCGATGGCCCGTGCGATTCGCGCTGTCCAGCTGTCGAACGACGTCCGCGAGACGAACGGCTGGGTCTCCGTCGAGGAAGTCGATGAGGAACTGCTCTCGCGAATCGAGGAGGACACCATCGAGGTGCAGGGCTACGAGACGCTTCCGGAGGTGCGGGAGGCATCCTCGCTTATCGAGGTCGATCTCCCAGACGGGGGATCGTCGGTTCAGTGTCGGCTCACGGATGAGGGTGAGCAGGCAGCCACGCCCGACACGTCGACGTCACCGACCGGCGGGGGCGAGCACCACGATGCAGTCCTTGAAACGGTCGAGCAGTCGCTCGCAACTGCGGGGTTCTCCGTGGAGGTCCTCGATCAGAACGGGGAGTCCCGCCCCGACGCCATCGCGACGCATCCGGATCTCGACAGGGAGCTCCAGGTGGAGGTCGAAACCACCACCCACGTCCGGCCGGCGAAGGTCCTCTCGAACCTCCGGAAGGCCCAGGAACAGGAGCGAATCCCGCTGTTCGTCGTCGCAGACCACGACGATCAACCGGCTGCCGAGATTGCCGACCGGCTCGCGAAGATCCTCCGTGAGCCGCGAAATCAGCTCTCATCCGGTGAGACGCGGCTGTATACGATGAACCACAATGTCACATTCAACGGCGGTGCGCGAGCAGCGGATGGGGTGACAGCTGTCCGGCCAGCCACTGGCGGCAGTCGCCACACCCGCTGGTTCGAGCGAGATGGGGCGTTCGTCCTCGAGGATAGTGCCGGGGACCAGCACGCCCGGATCGACTCTTTCGACGCCGTGTCGAAAGACCAGTTCCCGGCGACGTACAGCTACGACGCAGAGAGCGAGACCTACACCGTCTTCAGGCCGGGAGAACTCCCCGAGTCCTACGAGTCCCGCGAGGCATTCGAAGCGGAGTGGGTGCCTGTCAAGCGCCCGTTCGTTCCCAGTACCGACCTGCCCGTTCCGGACTATGCGGAGAATTCGTATGCAATTAGTATTCTCACCAGCGACGACGAACCGGATCTTCAGCTCTACAAGCCGGCATCGGATACGGCCCAAGATCTCTCAGTACTCGTTGAGGCGATTCAAGGTAGTGAACTTCACCCAGCAGGGATTGAACCGACGGATACCGAGGAAGATCCGTTTGGAATTGAGGCCTTCGTGCGCGATAGGATCACCGAGTGTGATGAGGAGTTCGTCCCGATCGCATATGTCTACGAAGCATACGAAGAATATGTCGAGGATCGTGAGTATGAGCGAAAAAAGAAACCCCGGTTCACGCCAGCATTCCGTGAGTATGCTGACTTCGACCGGAAGAGGAAGTGGGTAGATGAAGAAACCCGACGCTGTTACATTGGGATCCAACTGAGCGACGCCGGCGACCAGGAGGAATCGAGCGATGCCAGTGCGTAGTCGTTTCGCTCCCGTGCAGGAGCACGCAAGATGACACTCTCCGAATCAGCCATCAGTGAGCACTACCGTCGTGCCAAACCCGTCTACGAGGCGCTGGCGACCGTTAAGGACTACCCGACTATCGGGCTGAACGACTTCGTCGGATGGTACATCAAACGCGACCACGACGACGTTGATGCGATCAAGGCCGGGTATCCGCAGCGCGGGCGGGTTGCCCACCTAGAACGTGACTACGATGAGATCCACGACCGCCTCGAACGGACCCTCTATGCTGTCACCACCTACAAGACACCGACCGCCTTCCAGCGGTGGGAACCCTGTCGCTACGACGAGTCTGAGGAGACGACCGTCTGGCAGGATGAGCCCCCGACCCCTGGGTATGCCGACTTCCGAGCGGTTCCCGCTTGGGGCGATATCGACCTCGCTGACGACATCAAGCCTCAGCGTGGCAACTTGGATGGCGAGACGCAGGCACTCGTCGAGCGTTCGCTCGACGCCTACATCGAGGAGTATGCTACGCTCTACGGCACGCGGGATGCGGTGTATGCGCTGGACTCTGTCGGGGGCGCGTACGTCTTCGGGGCCCCGGAGGCCACACTCCCTATTGCGGACCACTTCAGCGATGATCCAGATGCGCTCGAACGGGTATTCGATGAGTTCCTCGACCGCTCGAACGCGTGGCTCCAGGAGGCAGAGACCCGTGTGAACAAGCGCATCGACGGCGCCGGCGATGTCATCCAGCCCGACTGGGTGAATAACAAGAATCGTCAGTACAAGCCGCCGTTGTCGATTCACGCCGACCACGATGCCGTCGTCACGCCTATCGCGACCGACGACGTCCGCTACGAACTCCGTCCGTTCGAGACCGTCGATGATACCCTCATCGAGCAGGCGGTCAGCTGGGCTGACGAGTTCACACAGGTTGAGCACACGGACTGCGTCGACTCGCTGGTCGCGACGCTCTGGCCTGATCTCTACGAGGACCACGACGGGTGGCGGGCAACGCTGGAGGAATGGGTCGAAGGGGAGCGTGAGCGCAAACGGGAGCGCCAGCGTCAGCGTGAGGCGGCGCTCCAACGACGTAAGGAGCGGCTGGCAGAACTCGATGGCACCCTCGAAGGACGGCCCATTACGCCGTTCAAAGAAGACGTCTACGAAGCCGTCGAGAACATCGACATCACCGAGATCGCCCGCCACTACGCGAGCGATGCCTACGATACGGATCCAAACCAGCCGCGGCCGCAGTTCGACCCGTGTTGGCGCCACAGCGAGAGCGGCCAGTCCTGTTTCGTCGACGAACAGGCCAACACCTTCGGCGATTCGAAGGTAAACGCCGGGGGCGGGCCGACGAAGCTGATAGCGCTCGCGACGGGGATTATATCCGACGCCGATGCGGACCTCGACGGAGAGGACTACTGGGCTGCCGTCGATGAACTGCGGAACGCCGGCTACGACATTCCGGTGTGGGTTCCAGAGGCCGGGTCAGACCGCGTCGACGGCGGAACCTACGACCAGATGCCCTTCTGGGCCGTTCGGAAAGCAGCTGTCGCGCTCGAGATCTGTCCAGAGGACGCGTTTGTCGATCGTGAGGGAGAGGATGGATCCTACGAGGGATTCCCCGGCTACGAAACCTACAACGAGACGCTAGAAGCTATCGAGGACGCCGGATTAAGACACGGACGCGATCCGATCTCACCGGAAGAAGGGCCCGATACCGAGGACCAGAACGAAGAGGACGCGAGTAGTGATACGGCCTCGGCAGATAGCCCAGCTTCGCAACTCGATCAAGCTCATCTTCGCGAGAAGAATCGGCTCTTATCGGCGAAAGTGGATCAGCTCGAAGCAGAGTTAGACGAAAAGACCCACCGGATCGACACCCTAGAGGCTGAGCTAGAGCGTCTACAGAGAGAACTCGAAACGGTTCGATCGGAACGTGACCACTTGGAATCCGCTCTCGAAGACGATGTATTGACTCAGGATTCCGAACAGCAGACGGAAGAAGACCCTGCTGACGACCGATCCCCGCTGGATCGAGCGAGGGAGCTCGTCTCTTTCGATCAGTAGAGCGTATCTGTTATTCAGGTAGACGGTGTAACCATAGCGACTCAGCTACGCTGCCCGATCTACCTGACACCCCCAGCGACGCTACCTGACACCCGACAGGCTTCACCCCCTCCCAATATGGGAAAATCGCCAGACGGGAGCACTAGACAGCTGTTCCGGGAGTCTGTGTTTTTTCGGTCGGCACTGAAATCGGCTGTCAGGTAGCGCCGTCTTGCGATTTGAGGGTACCTGACAGCCGAAAAATCAACCGATATATGGTGGGGGTGGCCGCCCAAAGTTGAGTTCGCGGCCAACGGGGCCGAGATGCCAGGCCGCAGGCCAAGCGAGAGTAGGCTGCCACCCGGACGATGGCGTGGGGCGTGGAGGGTGAAGGAGCAGGTCGACGTAGTGACAGGGAGTGGGTGGCTGTAGGAACTGTTTTTCTGCCCCAGAATGGGGTGCGGGGCGGTTCGTGCGCTGCCCCTGATTCGTATGTCTGGTCCGGATAGATACGACGATACGGCAGACGATCACGAACGGTTCGAAGCGGAATTGCTCGCTCAGGATCGGGATGCGCGGTCACCATCGACGGCGGATCTCGACGACGAGACGGCCCGCCAGCTGATTCGAGAGCTACTCGATACCGGGACGGTCACACCGGTCGTCGACCAGCGGCTCCTCGTTCACGAGCCCAGCGGCACGGCGTTCGAATCGATGCAGCAGCTCGCCGTCTTCCACACGGGCTGGACGGCCGCCCGCGACACCGGCGAGGCGGACGAATGATGCAACAGACGCTGGCGGGCTGTGCCTTCTGCGAGGCGCCACCCGGGACAGAGACCGGGATCGCCTACACGTGGGGGAAAGAGGAACGGATCAGCCACCCGATTTGCGTCGACTGTGCGATTCAGGAGACGCCGGATCCTGACGAGCGTGATCACTACGCCTGTGACAGCTGTGGCCTCGTCGTCGACGCGCTCGCAGCGCTGACACGGTTTCGGATCGAACTCGGTCATCTCGAAGGCCCGATACAGGTCTGTGCGCGGTGTAGTCCAAATGGGCCAGCAACGTACTGGACGCGCGACCTCGAGGCGCACATCGTCCCTGAGTGATCCGCCGAGCGATCGTCGACACGAGTTGAACGGCGACCAGGGGGGAGGGTCACAGTTGTCCGTAGCTGTCCCACCCCACGCCCCAGCAGCGTTGGTTGTGTCGCTGTCCCGTCGCTCCGCTATCTTCAACAGACGGGCGCTCCTCAGGATGACTATGGACTGCCCCGCGTGCGGGTCCCCAGTCACCCTCGAGGTCGGACCGGACCGGCCGCTTTCGACGTCGGTGTCCGACGCCGTCCTCGCAGCGGAAGAGGACGAGCAGATCGAGGTGACCCGAGACTGTTGGGACTGTGGCTGGCACGAAACGCGGGCGCTTCGCGTCACATCGATCGACACGACCGCCGGCGACGAGACTGCCGTCGAGCGAGCCGCACTCATCGACGAGATTACCGACGAGCTCGCGTCGATCGAGAGTGTGGGTACGCTTGAGGAGACGCTGGCTGCAATCCGCCAGCAACGAGCAACCGACCCGACGACGACCGATACAGACAACGCCACGGAGTGACTCGCAATGCCTGATGCTGAGCCCCACTATAACGTCCGTGAGCAAACCGGGAATCCCGACCACGCATCGGTCGATGATGTGGTTGACCTCGTGATCCACCGAGCGCAGAACCCGCGAGCCGAGCACGAGGATGCGCATTTCGATACGGCGGTCGCGGCTCTCGCTGACAGGTACGGAACGGAGTCGGTCCGGACAGTCATCCACCGCATCCTCGTCGACGACGAGCCGTTTCGGACCGCCACGAACGGCCTTGAGATGCGCAACGTCGACGGCGTTCGGATCGGGACCGCCGCCAGCTGGTTCCTCGAGGAACTGAACGCACAGGACTCCGACTGAGACTGGCGGGACGACCCCGTCAGGAGACCGATGTGCAAGCTCTGTGCAAACGCCGAAACGGTTATCACTCTATGTGCATAACTTGCACATAGAATGAGCGCAAGCGACGATCCGCGACGGGTCCATTTCCAGTCGCCGGAGTATCTCGTCGACCGGCTGGATGCGATCGCAGAGCTCTTCGACAAGGATCGGACGGATCTGCTTGTCGAGGCGATTCGGGAATACATCGAAGACACGGCCGACAGCGAGACGTTCCAGGAACTTGTCGCCACGAAGTACTACGACGACCAGCTTGAGTTCGAGACGGTCAAGCAGTTGGTCGGCGCCGAGACTGCCCAGCGTCTCCGGCTTCTCAAAGCAGATCTCGAGGATGAACCACTCGATCTTGCTGCCCCCGACGACGTCGACGTCTACGATGGCGACGCGACGGCGGTCGAGACCGCAGCCGACGACGAGCAATGAGCGGCCGGCGACTGCGTACGGTCGTCGCCGACACCAGTGCACTCGTCAGTCTCGCGGTTCCCAGAGCCGACGCGACCGTCGACACTGACACTCCGGACCCGTTCCAGTATCTGCTCACCTCGTGTGAGGTGTTCGTACCACCAGAAGTGGTCGCGGAACTCCGTGACATCACGCAGTACCAGGACATCCACGGGGCAGCCGCGAGTAACGTCCTCGCAGCCCGCAGCTACTATACGGTCACGGACCCGTACGAGCGCGAGGATACACCAGACTCGCGGCCGACGTTCGGGCTCGACGACGGCGAAACCGACGGTATCGTCCTCGCGAACGCGCTCGATGTCGATGGGGTTCTCACCGACGAGTTCGGCGGGACGAACTTCCCGCTCATCCACGCCGTGCTGCAGGGGCCACGGATCGTCCCGACGCCGCGGCTCATCGTCGACTACGCTCGGAACGGCCATCTGAGCCCCGAAGAGGCTCGGGCGCTGATCACGACGATTAGCCCGCATCGGAGCTGGGAGAACAGTCCGTACGTCACACAATTGCTCCGCCGTCTCGAAGAGTAACCGGCCTCCGAGTAACGATGCCGAACAGCCAGCGCCGGCGACGACACCCGAAAGCCCTCGGCCGCTCGGCATCCCGCGACCACCGCTGCGCTCCTCGTCCCTGCGGTGCTTACGGGGTCGGGGGACGGCCGAGGCGGCCTCGCCCTTTCTGAGTCCGCCAGGACGGTAGCTGGGTCACCGAGTGTCGCGGCCGGCTGGACAGTGGGTACGACACGGCCCGCCCCGCTCGCCGCTGCCGCCCTCCGCGTCGCTCGCGACCGACCATTCCGGGCTGCCTGCCTGCAGTAGCGGGCGGGCTGCCGGGCTAAAATGAATGTGCCCTCGACGCCAGCGGGAAAGCGCGGGGGGTTGCGCGGCGTGGCTGCTCACCCCCCACGCTTTCTCCGCTGGCCGCTCGCTCCGGGCGGGTCGGCGCGCGGTGCTGGTTGGGATCGCCGCACTCGGGCGCGCTCTCGCTCGCGCCCGGTAGGGCGCTCGCGAAGGCGCGAGCGAGAGCGCGCAGTCGGTGCTATTGGACGTCGACACGTCGGAAAACCGCGATGCTTGGGACATCGCGGTGGCGGCGCGCAAGCGCCTTCAGGTCTCTGGTGAGACCAATGTCAAGTAACAACTCGAGTCGCAAGGTCGTTACGGTGGATGAACAGGCATTCGAACGAACCGAAGAGGCCGACGTCGACGAGGACGGCTTCGAGGTCGTCGACGACCAGCCGGAGTTCCGGGCGACGGTCCAGCAGGAAACGCAGGCGAAGGTGGATTCCAACCACCCCGACGGGATCGTCCAGGACTTCTCGCACCTGCCCCTCGCGCAGGAAGAGAAGATTCGTGCCCGGGAAGCCGAACTGGAGCACATCAGCGCCCAGGCGGAACTCGGCACCCAGGAGGGCCGGGCGAAGCGAACTCGCGAGGTGGTCACCGAACGGCGGCAGCGCAAGCGGAAGGAACGCACCCCCGAGCGGACGGATCCGCGCGAACGCCTCTCCCGGATGGAGCTGGCGAAGGTGAACCAGGAAGCAGACCGGATGGCACAGCGGCTTCGCACCGGTCACAGTCGGGCGGCCGTCTCGCGGGCGCTCGCAAAGCGGGTCGCCAAGGGGCAGGACATCACCAAAGCAGTGTTCGACACGATGGACGCGCTCAAGGCGGCCCCCGGCGCGATCTGCCCGATTGAGGACGTCCCGGACGTGCAGACGGATGAGGTGAGCATCGAAGGCGAGATCGTGAAACTCTGGCCTCCGAGCGATTCAGCCATAGCCCAAGTCGGTCTCATCGCAGACGACACTGGGAAAATCAAGTTCACGTCCTGGACGGCTTCAGAGCCAAAATTCGTCCGAGAGGGTGAACGGGTGCGGATGCGCGCGCTCAAGAAGAACTGGTACCAGGGGCGGTGTTCCCTCGCAGTCACCTACGACAGTATGATCGTCTTCCCAGAGCGCGACGACCGCTGGTGGGAAGAGTAGGGGCCGATGCCCTTCTTTTTCTGGTGAGTGCCGGACCGACCCAAGCCCCGCCGCCCCGCCCACCGCTCCGTGCTCGCTCCCTCCGGTCGCTGCGCGCGCAGCCACGACCTCGAGTACTGATCCAACGGTTATCTCGAGATTCAAAGAAATCGGTACGCTTCCCGAATGGAGTCATCTGGCCCCAATAGGTGCGGGCAACCAAGCGCAGTCATATGAATCCAAGGACGACTGCATCTATGAAATCTGTAGGGTGAATGCTCGAGAGAAATTGGATATTGAGGCCTATGTGGAGGACCAGTAGTCATCAATCGATCCCAAACACATCCTCACTAAACTCACCGACATTGCCACTCACAGGAATACCCGGGGTCATCGAAATCTTGCCCTGTCTCAAACCTCACAAACAGCCCATAGTCATAATCTAAGTGTTGCATATATGCTCGTATCTTCTGGCGGTCACCGCCGCTTGGATTCCCCGATTTCTTCGCTTCGACTACAAGGATATTATGCTCTCCGGAGCCTCGTTGATGTAGAATAACGTCCGGTACTACTCGTCCCTGGCTTCCGCTTGTTAGCAATTCCTCTGGAACCTCTTTGGTTTCATCACCACCGACACGATTGTACTCAACATCTACGTCCCAATGATCCTCAACAGCTTCCTGTAGGTACATTCCGAGCCGATGAGTAATGCTCCTCTCGTTAATATCGAACCTCAGTAAGTCAGCATCCTCGTCATTGACCTTCTCAAGCGCAACAGAGACCGCCTGCCGTACCTCGTCTTCGTTCATACCTGAGTCGTGAGATCGTTGACTTTGTCGAGGTCTGAAGGTGCGACCTGGGTAAAATTGAACCCCTGCTGCCCACAATAACTCATCTTCTCGGAGAACTCTCCTTGGTCAACGAGCCGCTGAATGTCTTGGTAGTTGATTTTGGGTTTAATCTCTATCGACGTCTCAAACTCCAAGAGCGCGCCTTTTGAGTCGATTTGTTTGTTCTCGATCGGCAGAATATGGCTGAGACAGGTCGGGTGATCGTTTACGGAGGATGAACAATACAGAAGCGCGGTATCTCCCCCGGTCGCAGTTTCCCATGCATCGCGACGTTCGTATCCCTCACGTTTCCAGTAGGGATTTGCGTTGAAATATCGGTGATGTCGAAGCGGCTCATCAACGAATGTCGGGCCCATAGCACCGCGGATATACTCTGGTTTCGCATCCTCGCTGATTTCGCGGCCATTCGTTTGGATGAGGAAGACGCTCATACTACCGGGAACTGGAGGATGGACAATAAATTGGGTTGACCAGCAGATTCCACCGTGTTCGCTGTTGCCTATGCGCGGAAGTTCTCGCCGCAGTTTCGGCACGTCGCCCAGCCTCCTTGTTTCACCTTCTGCTTTTCACCGCACTCTGGACACTCCCGCCACACGGAGCGATTTCGATGGGACATAGTTCACCTCCGCTCTAATGACGTTATATCGTCCGCCCACTCTCGATTAGAGGCGCTGTCCGCTATCAATTTCCCACTGTTCACCCATAATGTCGTCCTCAGCATACTTCGCCGCTAGTAACTTGATCAATTTCCAAGTATGCTGGTACTCGTCTACGCCCAATTCGATTTGGCCGTCCCGACGAGCGTAATCGAGCGAGAAACGGGTATCCAAATTGTATTTTTGAATCATCGCCTCGATTTTGTCTGGGGTGGCCTCTTCGTGAATATCGTTATCATAGATTTCGTACATCCCTCGAAGCATATTGATATGGCTCAGCATCCATGCGGTCGTGGTCTCACGGTCAGCAAAGGTAATCCCGGCATCCTCGAACGCCTCGATGGCTTCCTCCGCTCGCTTTCTGTACTCCTCACGCATGTCGAACATACTCTCGAACGACTTTGGGGTAATAATGAACACCCACCCATCGTAGCAGATGGCGTTGAGGTTCGGGCGAATGACCAATAAATCCCCCTGAAAGCGCTCGTACTCCTCGTTTTGATACCAGAGTGTGAGTTCGTTTGTCGTGTCGACCAATTTCGCGTTACTGTAGTTTTGAACCCCGATCAGAACCTTCCCGTCCGGTTCACTGATACGGATGAGTTGAAAATTCGGCTCAGGATCTTCCGAGTACGTCGTCGTCCCGTCATTATCTCTGGAGTTCAGAATCTCAAATAGCTCGGAGTCGGGCAGGTTCTCTATTCTAACACACTGTATGACCGATTCCTCGCTAATCGTGTTTGCAACATCCAGGGGCCGTGCTCGGGTTCGCCCGTCACGAAGGTTGTTAATCTGTTCGGTGAGAGCGTCTGAGACGGTTTTTGCGATTTCCTGTTGAACAAGATGTCCAAGCTGAAGCTTCCCTACCTCTGGGGAGTCCCCCTGCTTCCTAACGAGCAAGAACTCAGCTTCCGTCCGCCCCTCCGCAAACTCCCGGGCTTCCTTGAGTTTTTCAGCCGCGTTTAGTTTCCCAGACATATTATGGTGCGAGGTATGTGGTTCGACCGAGGGAGACGACCTCGATTTTCTTTCGGGGATTATCTGCCGTTTTTGTCTCCGGTAGTATCATTTTTTCCTCAAGTGAGGACTTACTGATTACCAATATCACCTGCTCGTCACTCGTCACCTCGTACACCTGATAGCCGCGTATCCCCAACATCGGGTTGACATGCAGTATTTCCGAATTGATTTGGAGCACTCCCAAGATGACGAAAAACACTAGGAAGATACCAAGGTCAAGCAGAGTCGTGAAATTCAGACCCGCGAAGACAAAAACATAGACCAGTAGGTACGTCGAAAGCAGTTCACTCCGCTTCTGATACTTGTCGACTGGCTCTTGAGTAGTAGCACGGCTGGAATGAACCGTGACCATTCGGTACAAAAGGGCGGTGAACAATACACAGAGCACCAAAATTCCGATGGACAGATACGAGATGTATAGTCGGAAATCGATGTAGGGGAGGTCGATAAGGGGGATTTTGTAACCCGCGATCAAGAGTGGGGGAATCTTCCCGAACTTCAACGCCATAATGAAGAATAGCGGTACGTAAGAGCTGAGGAAGAGAACGATCTTGACCGGTGCCCTGAACTTTCGCATAGTCGGCGCTACTCTTTTGTAATTGTCAGATGGCTACTGACCTAATCTTGATGGTGGCTTGGTTGTTAGTCGGGTCTCGGAAAATCCTGGCTGCTTCCATCATACCTCATCTGTTCCAGGTCATCCTCAGACAGCTGTTTCACTATCTCAAGAAACCGCTTCCCACGAATTTCCATCCACGTCGTTTCGAGGGCTCGACGTTCCGTTTCCGTAGCTGGAATCCAGGTACAATCACCAATAAACTGCTTACTCCCCTTCGAGGCCAACGCGAATGCTACCATTTGCTCTGGAATCTGGGTAAGAGCATCCGCCACTGACAGGAGATACGGCTCACTCAAGACGACAAACAGCAAGTCGTACTCTTGACCCAGTACCTTCCGGAACTCCTGAGGAATGTCCTTCTCCCGTCCGACCATCTGAATCGTCTCGTCGTTTGTTAGGTTGTCAATATCGTATCCTGCTCGCTCGGCCCGTGTTCGAACGGATTCGATATCGCTGAAACCGCACTCATAGGACGGGATCTCTGTCTCGCTATGTAGCAACCCGAATCCTGCAGAAATGATATACCAGTCGACGTCGGCACTACTGCGGAGATGGTCGACCGCGGTCTTGATATGCTGGTGTTCATTGCCGGTATACATCTCTGCCGCAGTCGTAGCGGATTCCGGATGTGCTTGCAGTAATTTCTCGCGCGAATGCTCGTCCACACCCTCACAGTCAAGAACAGGGTCGTATCGTTTGTCTTTGGAACAGGGTGAGAGTACGAGAACGTTCATCCGGTATCCTACTCGGTGTCGTCTCACCGAGTGGTGAAACTCTTTGTGCGTGAATGAGAGCAATCCTGTAAGAATGACTCGTCGAGACGATCTCGACCGTTTCTATAGCTTGCTTGACGATCTAGAGCAACGAGTCGGCGGAACTCGAAAACTCAAGAATTGCACTGGGTACATGGACTGGCCCGATCGGGGTGTCTACTTTTTCCTTGAACCGGGGGAAACACGTGCATCAACCGACCGAGCACGTGTTACTCGCGTCGGGACGCATGCTGTGTCTGAAGGAAGCAGCACCTCTCTCTGGGACAGACTGAAACAACACTACGGAACAGGCAGCGGGAGTTCCAACCATCCTCACGGAGGTGCTCACCGCGGCTCTGTGTATCGCAAGCGCGTCGGGGAGGCGATTATCGAGAAACACGAACTCCAAGACGACTACCCCGACTGGGACAAACGCTGGTCGAGCATTAACCGCGAGCGGTCAGTGGTCCGTGACGAGGAGTACATCCTCGAACGACGTGTGAGCACCTACATCCGAGAACAGCCGTTCCTCTGGGTGAACCTCGACGACAAACCGAGTGCCGACAGTAACCGAGCAACCCTTGAACAGAACGCTATCGCTCTCCTCAGCAATTTCGGTAAGCGTCCAATTGACCAACGAGGAGATGAGTGGCTCGGTCGGTACAGTCAGAGTCGAGAGATTCGGGAATCTGGTCTTTGGAACGTGAATCACGTTGAGGAGAACTATGAGGAGGAGTTCTTGGAGCTATTGGAACAGGCGCTCAACAACACAACGCCACTATGACCTCTGGTCGAGCATTACTATGCTGCCAAATGGTCGCTAAATACCGTTACTGAACAAAACAGATCTCTGCAATTCCGGACGACGAGTCCCATTCTCAGAGACAAGCCAACAGTTGAATCTCCATGTCCATCATCGGCAATACAAGCGTGCTTTGTCCAACAGTACTGAAACGAACGCCATCTAAAATGGCGCTGAGGGTAATGATACAGGTTTATCCGGAAAGTTTTCCCGCCTGCCCTTCGCGACCGAATGTAGATGACAACTCGATATGCGGATACTACTCTGGATATCGATGCTGATCGCTGGTACTACACGAAATTCAGTGTCAAGCGGTATCGCCAGGCAGTGGAGTGGGAGAGTGTCAAAGAAACCTTCGACCGGACTGCAGAGGCTGTCCGGGCCCTTCTGGAGGCGTACCAATCGGAAGGCGTGTTTGGGGATGCAGAGCTCACAGCACTCAAGTCGACGACTCTGACCTCCTCAGCTATCGGTGGGGAGGCAACTCAGGCTCAGTACTTCGAAACTGATGGCTCCGAAGAGGAGCTGGAACGCGCAGCAAACCTGGTATCGGACAATACTGGAATTGTTGGTGGCATCCCTTACGATGCTTCAGTCAAGGGGACGTCTGCAGAGACGCTACTCGATATTTTTGAGATACTTCTCGATGAAGAGGCAGACCCAGATACAGTCGATTCGGCAGCGAAGCGCCTCCTCGATCTCGATCTAGATAACGTCGGCGGGGCAACGCTCACGGCCCTCCTCTGTCTGCTCCGTCCGACGCGATTCCCAATCGTCAACCAGCAGACTGAGAAGGTGTTCGATGCCTGTTTCGACATCCGCCTCTCGGCCAGTACCGAAGAATATCTCGACAGTACCGCGCAGTTTCACACGATTCGCGAAGAGTTCGGATTCGATTCCCATCTCCGACAGCTGGACTATTTCTGTTACTGGGTACGAGCGGAGGTCAGTCCAGAGAATTCACCGCTCCCAGAGAACTTCGACGACCGGACAGTCTGGCAGATCAATGCAGGGCGGTCCAATGTTGAGAAACCCGAACCGGAGCGGCTCTGGCCCGTATGGCAGGAACTGGGAATCTGCTCTATCGGCTGGGATACAGGCCCACTCGACGAATTCTCGGGAGCAGAACTCGAAACTGCCGCCGAGCAGTGGGATGGAGACGAAGTCGGTGACTACCTCCGGCGGTTCGGCAAGGAGATGCAGCCCGGACAGCTAGTCATCGCGAAGGACGGGAGCGACATTCTCGGTATCGGTGTGACCAAACAGGGTGGATATCACTACTGCCCGGAGGTCATCGACGAGCGGGTCGAGGGGCCGGATACCGGACATGTTCACGCTTGGCCGGTGGAATGGGGGGTGGTTCCCGAATCAGAGTTCGATCGAGACGTCAGTAATTGGGGACTCGAGACCGGACTTTCTGCACGAAAGACGCTCATCGGGACCGAGGCATTCGAGGGCATCCGCTGGCAGTTAGCTGAGCGTGACCCGGACCTGATTCCGGCATTAGGCGCCCTCGAGGAGACGGTAACCGACCCACCAGTAGCAACCCTACCAGACGACTGCCAGGCTACAGACCAGTCCCCAAGTGGTTGCTTTATTCTCCAAACAGGGGATGACAAGTGGGAAGACGACCTGACGTCGCAGTATCATTTCAAGCTGGGCAATCCCGGGACCCGACTCCTCTGGGAAGCCGAGACGGCTCGTGTGGTCTATCTCGAAGACGGCGATCTTTATGCGACGGCGCGAGTCACAGACATCGAGCGCGAGGAACGCGACGATGAGATCCACTGCTTTGCGTCTATCGAGGATTATGAGGAGATTCATCCAGTCGCTGTGAACGACATCCGGGGCGAACTCGAAACGTCGTTTTCCTTACAACACTCAATCATTGAGATCTCGGACGCCGATTTTCAGACCATCGTTACCCGAGGGACCAAGACCCATTATTTCTGGATCAATTCCGCGTCCGAGGACTGGTATCATGAAGGCGGTGAGGCGTTCTACACGAGGAATACGAACGCCGGAACGCAACGCCGGAACCAGTCGGTCTACGAACGGGCTCGACCAGGCGACGAGATTCTGATTTATCGGAATGCTCCCGCTCAGGCCATCGTCGGTCGAGGTCACGTCACTGAAGGACTGCACGAGGAGGTGCCCAACGATGGAGACGAGCCCGTCGAAGGCATCACTCTCGCCTGGGATGAGACATTAGACGGGGTCGACTGGAGTCGCCTGCAGACCGTGCCGGAGCTTGAGGATAGCCCGGTACTGGAGTCAGACAATAGTTACGTCATCACTGAACTCAGCGAACAGGAGTACAACACCATCCTGGAGCTGGCTCGAGGCCGTGAACGAAAATACTACTGGGCAACTGCCAATCAAGATCTCTGGGACCTCGACGGCGTGGAACCTGGAGAAGAGATATTCTATACAGCTTACAACGAGGCCGGACGAAAGCGACGCCTCTTCGAATCATATGAAACCGCCCGGTCGGGGGACCGGGTGTTGTTCTATCACTCCTCGCCGGTACAGCAGATCGTCGGTGAGGGTGTCGTGGTCGAGGGGCTCCATGAGGAAGAACCGGAATTCCGCGACGAGCCAGTCGAGGGGCTCACGCTCCGATTCGAGAACTCACTGGCACCTATCTCCTGGGAAACCATAACCGACATCGAAGAGTTAGAAGACTCTCGGGTACTCCGGAACAACGCGCGAGGGGCCTTGTTCCCGCTGTCGGAAACGCAATTCAAGGCGATTCAGTCGACTGGCGATATCGACACGCAAATCGAAGGGCTTCGAGACCGCCTCTCGCCCCCAACGATGGCGATTAAGTTCCCGGAGGGGCTCTACTTCGAATCTAAGGCAGAACTCAAGCGCCAAATCGAAGCCTCATTGAATTCCGGGCAGCACATCATCTTCACCGGGCCGCCCGGGACGGGGAAGACCAAGCTGGCCAAACACATCTGCAAGCAGGTTGTCGACAAACACGGCGATATCGTCGATGGCCACCGCTTCACCACTGCCACCGCCGAATGGACGACCTTTGATACGATTGGTGGTTATGTCCCGAACCGATCGGCTGAAGGTGACGAACTCGTTTTCCAGCCACGTATCTTTCTGGACTGCTTCCGGAAGGACGGCGCCATCCGCAACGAGTGGCTTGTCATCGACGAGATCAACCGCTCAGATATCGACAAAGCCTTCGGTCAGCTGTTTTCGGTCCTCTCAGGTGATTCGGTCCAGCTCCCCTACGAGCGAGAGTCGCCTATCGAGATCGCCTCGCTTGATAGTAGTGACGCAGAAAATGACGCCCGTCTGGAATCGATCATCACTGATCCGGATACGTTCCCGGTGACCCCGTCGTGGCGGCTACTTGCAACGATGAACACCTACGACAAGACCTCGCTCTATGAACTCTCCTATGCGTTTATGCGTCGCTTCAACTTCATACACGTCGGCGTTCCCCCACTGGCCGAGGATGGGGAAGTTCGCGTCTCGCTTCTTGATCCCGAGTCCGACGAAAACTATGCAGCGGGATGGATTGCCGAGGACGAGACTCTCCGGGAACCACTGGAAGCGAGTTACAAACAGCTAGCCGTGGTCTGGTACAAGGTTAATAACCACCAGACAATCGGTCCGTCAATCGTCCGGGATATCCTCGGATATCTCGCAGCGGCCGGTCCGGCAACGCTTGAGGATCCGGGGCCAGCTCTGACGGACGCGGTCATCGCGCTGGTCTTCCCACAGCTCGAAGGGATGGCACCTCAGGAGCAACGAGGTCTTGTCGACGCGCTCACGGACGAAGACGTTCCGACCGAAGAAGGCCCAGTCGACTTAACCCTCGAGGGCGAGCGACTCGAACGGAAGGCAGAGGACTTCTTCGACCTGCCGCCACGGAGCGATGAGTAAGCTCAGTCGAGCGGCCTTGACAGATGCCGTCCAAGAGGAATTGATCACCTATCTCCGGAACGGGACCATCAACGAGCGATCAGTCACCCGGGCGCTCGATATCTCGGGGTTAGGGATCGAGAACCTCAATCGGCTCAAACGCATCCACTTCTGCCTTAGCGACGATATCGTCGAGTTCGTTGAAGCCCTCCAGGGACGGCTCCGCCGAGTCAAGACCGCCAATCAGCGCGAGCGAGAGGTCACGCAGGGTGAGGTGCGCGGCGGCATCGACTGGCAGGCGACGACCAGGCTTCGGTATTCCGAGGCTGCGGGCGACCGAACTCAATTTGCCTGCAAGACACCGTATACCGAGTACGATATCCCGGAAAATCTCGTTCTGAAGAAACTACTCTGGGTTATTCACTCGACAGTCCAGGATGACCTGTCGAATATCGACTATGAGTGGCGGACGAATGCTTGGCCGACCGAGCGCATCACCAAATTCGATCGAATCTACGCCAGAAATGTCCATCTCAACCGCATCCGTGACGGGGACAATATCGAGATCAACCGACGGATGCTCAATACGGCTCGGACAGCCCGCCAGTCACTATATACCGACGCCTACACCTACTACGATCGATACCGCCGGTTGTTGGCCGGGGCCTATGATGACGATGATATCTCCGAGTTGCTATCGGACACTCTCGTCGTCCCGGAGCGCTTGCCGCGGCTGTTCGAACTGTTCTGCATTTTCCGACTTCTCAGAGGGTTCAGCGACGAGGGGTTCCGACTGCATCCGATTGAGTCTGGGTCAAACCCGCTCGCGACACTAGAGGGCGACCAGCACACGGTCGATGTGTACCACGACCGAAGTGGGGAACTCTCCTTCCACGTTCCACTCTCTGAACTGGATGGAGTCGAGGAGGACTACGTCGAACGTATCCGGCACATCCAGCGCCGTCATGAAGAACTGGTAGATGCTTTTCTTGGGGACGATACGCGGCATTCGCTGTTCAGTGGACGCCCCGATATCGTTTTCGAGGTGTATGATTCCCCTCGGCGAGAGATACCGGTATCGGTCATCTTAGCCGAAATAAAATATAGTGACAGTCCACAGACGTTCAAGAGCGGTCTAGAGGAACTGCTGGAGTACATCGAGTTCGCCCAGCAGGATGGTTATCTTACCGACCAGGATATCGAGATTCGGGGGCTACTCATCACCGACGGGGTTGAGTCGAACATGGTTGCCCCGCTCGATGGGCACATCGCGCATCTCTCGGCTGCTGATCTAACAGCTGAGAGATTCTCAACGCACTGGATACCAGAGAGGCTTCGATAGGTCAATCGAGGTCCGCAGACCGTCCGTATTCGTGTTTGTGTTCGGCGCCATGACTGCTGGGAGCCTCGCGAGAGTTGTGTTCTGCAAGCCATAACCACGCGATTGGAAGTATTCTCGATGATTCTATGAGCAAGAGAATGCAGTTCAGGAGTGGGCCGTTCTGTTGTAGAGTAAGAGTGCGCCGTATTCGATTCCTCACTCCGGTGAGACGGCTGTGTTGAATCGCCATATAGCGGTGGAATTCACTGTTTCACAGCTCTCTTGATGTTATAGACGACACACATCAGCGCGATTTCTCGGAACTCACGGAACCAGGAACGCGCTCGCACGGCGAAGCCGAGCGAGCGCTTCACAGCCGAGTTCACGGTCTTGGTCATCGAGCGCTGATTGTAGCGCTGTTCGTCGATTCTGGCGTTGTGCGCGTGATCATAGGGTGCGAAGACGCGATGTTTGATGAGCGGGCGAATCCCGAGGTCACGAAGGGATTCGCGGAGCGATTGCTTGTCGTATCCCTTGTCGGCGGCAAGAGACCGCAGATCGCCCGCGTTCCGGCGGGCGATCTGCGCACAGAGGTCGGCATCACTTCCTTCACGGGTGGTCGAGCAATGCACGTCAAGGACGGCTTGCGTGTCTGTATCGACGAGTTTCGTGACCTTCAGCTTCTGCACGCGGTAGCTTATTCGCTGGCAGTAGTGGCGGCTCGCTGCTGAGCGTTCGTAGAATGTCGCGTCGATCGCGCCATGTTTCGAGGGGTCGTGCAACTGCCCCGACTGGCGCAGCAGCACTCGGCAGACGCTCATACTGATCCGGTCGAACGCTTTACACAACGTGGACGGGGAGGAGAGATCGGCCGCCTCAAGGCCGATCTCCCCGGTTATTTGTGGCATCTCCTTCAGCAGATCAATCGTCATTCGGTAGGACGTGTCGAGGTAAATCGGGAGACAATGGAGGGAAACGAAGGCATAGTCGGCGAATCCGCCGCCACCTTCCGGGGCGGCGGATTCGTCTCCATCGCCAGTAACTCTTTGAGAAATCGGGACGATTTCGCTAGTGAAGCGGGAGATTTGGGTCATAGATAACTGAAGTCTCCCGCTTCAACTCCTTCGATTTAGCGACCTATCCCGACGCCGTCTAGTGATTCAACGGCTCTATTGAATCACTAGACAGCGTCGGTGTAGGTCGGTAAATCAAAGGAGTTGAAGCGGGTGAGTGGTAGTTTGGATGAACATCACCACCCGCTTCACCGAGGAGATGGTGTCGCTGGCAAAAAGTTATTGCGACAATCCCGATGAAGCTGCCGCCCCGGAAGGCGGCGGCAGCTTCGCAGAGTACGCGATGATTTCCCTCCACGGGCTACGGATTTTCCTCGATGAGACCTACAAGATGACCATCGACCGGCTGGAGGTGATGCGACCAATTCTGGAGATTATTGGACTTGAGCCCGACGATCTCCCACATCCATCGACGTTGAATAAGT
>NZ_FOCX01000026.1 GCF_900110215.1 Halorientalis persicus
TTGATAGATATAATGTGGTGCTTTAGCGAACGCTTCTGTGATCACATTGTATCTCGATGGTAGCTTGCCCGGCTGAGTTCCTTGATTTTGCTTTGTGTCAGACATGGTTATTATCTGGGTTGTGAGGGGAGGTGGTGGACTCGTGAGCTTCAGTTCGGCCGTCGCGCCAGGCTTCCCGACCGCCATCATACTCGTCGGCTACGGTCACGTTTGTCCACGAGATTGCGACAACTTCGGTTTCGGGCCCTATCTCTTTTTCTGGGTAGTACTGGCGCATTTGGTCAAGGAACTGGCCTACCTTTCGGTATGAGCGGTGACCTTCGTAGTGGGCCTCGCCAGCGACGCGAGCGAAGTAGGCGGCGTCGTGTTCGCCGATCAGGTCGACTGTAGCACGGCCGACTTCCTCGCCTGTTTCGTCGCAGAGGACGATCGTATCGCCAGTGTGGACGGACTGGTACTTCGATCCAAGGCGGGCTGTCACTGTCTTCTCCTGGTCAAGGATCGGTTGGATATGCACGCTGTCGAACTTGATTCGGAGAGGCGAAGAGCTTGGCTCACCATTGTTTTCTGTTCGCTCTGAGTCTTTTTCTTCGCCTGCCGTACTTTGGCTTGGTCTTTCTGTCATGCCACTGACCTCCGGTGTGGATAGAATGCGCGGTCTGGCTGGTTGAACGGCCAATGAGCAGCGCATGCCCGACAGTACTGCGTATCTGACTCGTGGTCGACGTGCGTGGATCCACATTCGGGACATTCGTCGATCATCATATCGGGCTTCACCATCCACTCTCCGGGGATGTCGCCGTGGAGGTCTGCGAGGATGCAGAACACCTCGTGCGTGGGCCGATCACTGTCACGGAACGAGGACGCCAGCGCGTAGGCTGTCTGCAACGGAACGCCGTAGCGAACTGTTCCGTTGTTCGTCTTGTTCTCGGACTCTTTGGACCTATCTGTGTCTGTCATTGCTGATCTCCTTTTTCGGTATTCGTACTTCCCGGTGCAGCCGATTCGCTTTCGCCAGTTTCGAGATAGTCGTCTAGCGTGACTGCCTGCGCTGGACGGTTGGGCTCACTGTTCTCTTCGGCGGTCTTTTCGCGGTGACACCGGCGACAGAGGGTCTGGAGGTTCTGTTCGTCGAACGGGTGTCCACCTTCTGAGATCGGAGTGATGTGGTCGACGTGGAATGCGCCATTGGAGAAGTTGATCCAACCGTACCGTCGATGAAGTTCTTTCCCGGCGCGTCGCCAGCGGTCGTAGCTGGCTGCGGGGTGGTCGCTCTTTTCTGGGTGGAGCGGCTCTTTCAACTCGTCAATCCGTTCCTCAATCTGCCAGTACGCTCGCTGAGCCATGTCGTAGCTCAGGCCGCATTTTTGGCAGGTGTGGTCGTCACGTTCGAGGACTTGCTCACGGACCACATCCCAGACGAACATCTTCTGGACGGCCTCGGCGATCTCGCGACACCGCTTCGAGCAGTAGTTCCATCGGCCGTCGACAGTTGGCTCCCCGCAAACACGGCACTGGCTGTTGTGATCCTGTGGAAACAGTGTGTCCATTGACTTCCGAAGCCGGCTGCGGTCGGTCGTTTCCCAAACTGGATCTGCCTCGGTCACGCCGACTCACCTCTCTCACTGGACGGGATGCGATCTTCCCATTCGACCAGTTTCACCTCCAGTTGTTTTTCGTAGATGTCTTGGGCAAGATCCTTGGCGTTTGAATGGTGACACTGCCCGATGAGTGGCGGCTGTACCTGGAACTTGTCGCCGTATCTGGATGGCCGAAGCTCGTCGCAGCGCCCGGCCATCATACCGTCGCCCTGAACGACGGATTTCAACATGACTTTTCCACGCTCTAGCCTATCGAGAAGCTCGTGCGCTTCTTCGATAGAGTCGACAGTCTGGAACTCGTCAGCACCGATCCTAAACAGCTCATTGACTTCCTTTTGCTCCTCGGTCTCTTTTGTTTCTGTCATTGCTCATCCTCCCGTTCACCGTCCGCGTCTTCTGACTGCTTGTGACGGGTCCGCTCCATTGCCATGAGCATATGGTTCAGTGCGTCTGCGATGTGCTGAGTAGCTTGATCATATTCGCCCTCGTGAGCGTAGTCACGAGCCTGAAAGAGTTCGTCACATGCCTTCCAAATATGCCAGCGGGCTTCGGGTGCACTAGGACCGAGCCAGTTTTTCCCTGCTCCATGTTTCTTGACGTTCTTCCGATATTGAGCCTCTGCTGTGTTAAGGAGAGTTTCTAGGTCTTTTCGGGGATAGCCGAGAGAATCCACGTGTTCAGTGCCGTCCGCAGGAGACTCACTGGGCAACGTAAGTCACCTCCGTGTAGGTGAACGTCTCATGCCCCTTCCGCTCGGCGCGGGAGTCCGCTTGATCCTTCGCTGTTTCTTCATCGTCCCACTTCATGTGGAAGTGACAGCCTTCGCGCTCGGAGACATACGGGGTCACTCGTTCAGTTTCTCCCCTTTGCTGACTGGTCTTGTCTTCAGAATTGTCAACCTGTTCTGTATTGGTCATTGTTGCTCTCTCTGTTGGATGTCTGTGTTTGGTGGAGTGGTGTCGCCCATCCAAATCGCAGTGAGCATGATGCTCATGCCTACAATTTGGAGAGCTGTTTCTTTTTGAATCAGGCCGAGAAGTGTTAGCAACCAGCCGACAATCAGCATCCCCCACAACCGTTTTTCTGAGGCTTGGAGTGAACGATTTCCTCTCGTGTTCGTCACGTTTGGTCACCGTCTGGAGTGGTGGGGTCTGGCTCGAATGGCCCGGCTACTTGGTATACTTCGTATCCGTCCTGCCGTCCGATGAGCGAGTAGAGGCCGGACTTTGCTTCTTCGACGGCGCGCTCTTTGGCTGTCTCTTTGTCGGGAGCGTTCGGGTGGAAGTGATCCCATCGGGCCTCGCCGGGCTCGTCATCAGGGCCCCAAGCTCGGATGCCGACTTCCCATTCTGGATCTGGCTGAGAATTGTTACTCATTGGTGTAGCTACCTCCTGACTTCATACATCGGTCGTTGCACCACCAGCAGTAGGCAAGCAATCCGCCTGCTGCAGTCTCAGTTACGGTGCGACCGCAGGTTGGACACTCGTCGCCAACCGACAAACGTCGTGATGGGCCTGATGTGGCACTCATTTTTGCAGTAGCGAAAAAACGCCGCTGTTCACTGGATCCGCACGAGAAAAATCGGCCTCTGATGCTACTCGATGGTTTCCCAGCCGCTCTGCTTGAGTTCTTCCAGCTTTTCGAGCGGATATGATCTCTGCTCGGACTTTGGTTTGAGGTCGTCGGAGAGCAGAGAGACGCCAGCAGGGGCGGTCCCCTCGCTGAATCTGACTCTTTCGTCTCCGATGTTGACGCTCATTTCGATCTCGTCTTCTACGAGGGCGATTCTGTCGCCGTCTTCGAATGGGAGTTGTTTGGCTTCCATGGTGTCTGGTTGCCTCGCTGCCGTTGTTGGGCAGGTCATTGGCAGGGGAATGCATCTTGTCTGTGGTGGTGACCGGGGCGGTTCGTTTCCTCATCGCTGTCCTTTGGGGGCGAAAAATGGCTTGGCGTTTGCTCTGTTACTCGACGGGCCGCGTGGAGGCTCTCGATTCAGCATGATCGTTGCGGTGCGTGTCGATCGCGTCGTAGGCCTCTTTTTTTGAGAGGGCTGACTCTGGGTAGTACGACGTCGACCAGCCACACTCTGGATACGGACAGCGATACGTCCGCTGGGATTGCTCGCGACGCCGGCTGTTGAGACAGTCCATCGAGCAGTACGGATGCCCGCTCACGCGTTGGATCGTCTTCGTCCCGCAGTGGAGACACGGCTCCGGATCGATCTCGCGATCACTCGTCATGCGTATCCTGTGCGGGGGTCTGAGTAGCGGACTGGGGCGATGGGAGGACGCCACGTTCCTGCAGCTGCTCCATGTAGTACTCGTGTTCCGCGTCGGGACCACGTGCTGGTTTCGGGAGCATCTCCGCCGTGAGCGACGGCGTCGATGTCTCGGTCTCCGACTCCGGCGGCGCGTCCACATCTGCGGGTTCGGGATCTGGCGATTCGAGGACGCTTTCACACTTCGGACCGGTGCGGGGCGTCCGACACTCGAGGCAGCGCCAGACGAACGGCCCGATCACCCGATCGGGCACTGTCGACTTGGGGGTGTTTCGAGCGTTGGCGACCGGATCGCCGTTGCGATTGTAGTCGCGAAGCGCCGGCGGGACGCCGACTGTGCCATCGCAGTCGTGGGGCTGGACGGAGCCACATTCCCGACACTCGAACTCACGGATATCTCCATCGCGTTCGGAGTGCGTCTCTGGAATGTATGCGAGTGCGCTCACGAGGTAGTAGTCACTCTCACCAGTGACGGTGTCTCGGAACGCCTCGAAGTCCTCACTGGAGAGGATTGCCGTCCCATGCTCGTCGTAGAGCGGCGGGCGGCGGCCGCCGTCGAGGGAGATGTGTGTCCACGGCGTGTCCGCAAACCGGTCCAGAACGGTCTGCCCCTCTGGGTCCGTGGCGGGCGTGTATGCGGGCACCTGGTCCCAGTCATCGGCCATCTTGGTGACCGGGACCTTGTCGAACTCGTCGACGAGCCTGAAGGACTTCAGCTCATGATCGCGGATGCTGCCCTCAAAGCCATCGCGCTGCCGGAAGACGCCTTTGGCCTTCGCGAGAGCGACGGGCGAACTGGGGGCTGGCACAGCGACGAAGATGATCCGATCGAATGTCCAGGTCGTCGTGTTCCCCGTTGGGATTTTGTCGGCGGGGAAGTCAGCTGAGGAGACGTCGGCCTTGCAGTAGGGACACTGCTCGGTGAGCGGGCCAAGGTTGCGCCAACACTGTGGGCAGGTCTGCCCGTCTGGGGATGCCTGAGATGCTGTCTCGCCGGCACTCTGGTCTGCGTCGGGGGCACGGGAGGAATGTTCGCGACTAGATCTGTTCGACGGCGTACCGTCGCTGGGGGGATCGCGTCGGGGCATGTCCGTCACTAGTATATTCAAATTGAGATTACTTAAGTGTTCATCTGAATTCGCACGGATTCGGGTAATATTAGCCATGTAGCTCCCGGTTTCAATCTGCCAAAAACTAGGAAAGTGGGTGTTCTGATGGGGGAGCTCTCCGAATTGGTGACCCCTTCCCGTGTCTTCTTCGAACTTGTTACGTCACCTGGCTCAGATTATCGTTCTCTCAACCATGCCATCCGGTACTACTGTCACCTGAGTGTGTTCGGCGTTGACTTCGAGAGTGGCCGGTTCTGCTTTTGAAGCGAAACGTGACCCATCACGCATGAAGTAGAGTTCGTTTGAATCACCGGCGAATACATAGAGCGTTTTATCACTGTGTTTGAAATTAGCCTCAAATGCAATTCTGCCACTGAGTGCTTTGAGTCCGATATCAGCGGTTAGAATTGGCACCTCTCCGTGGCAACCATTCTGAAGAAACTGCAGCCAATCGACAGCTGCTTGCTCTTTTTTTGATAGGCTGCTGTTTCCGCTAGAGTTTCTGTCACTTGGACCACTGTCGAGGTGGCTAGCTACGTTGAGTTCGCGGGTGGTCTCTGCTACGATTTGACCAGGGCTGATTTTTCTCGTGCCCTCGAATGTAACAGGTTTGTCTGGTTGGTTCCAGTCTTGGGTAGTGATCTGGGGCAGCGGGTCCTTCCTCTCTGTCTGGCTGGGCGGGGACTCTCCCATGTGAACCACTAACATCTAGCTATTCTTATGTGAAAACCAAAAATGTTCGGGGCGTCATGTGGTTGCCATTTTCCGGTTCCAGTAGATCAGTTTACAAGAATCCATAGAAAGAGCCCGTATAGAAGGCTGCCTGTAAGAAGGAGTCCGTAGTTCCAGACTGTGGAATCGGCGCGGCAGTATCCAAATCGCAGTTCACGACGCGAGAGGGGCCATACTGGTTGTATACCGTATTTGCCAGAGCCAACAGTCAGACTGTCAGCGAAAATGTGGCTGAGGAGACTTAGCAGAACAGTACTTCCAATGAGTCCTGCTGCGATTTGTGGTTGGATCGTAGCGAGACTTTGGACTGTCTCTGGATACGGCTCATGTTCAAAGAGCAGCGAGGCGATCTGGGGCCAAAACGTGAGTGCTCCAGCTGTCGTGATGGCGGTGATGAGACCTGCGAACCAGATCGTATGGCTGAATCCCCGGTGGGAGACAATTGGAATCCGCTGGTCCCAGTCTGGGAGTGACGCTACTGCGACTGCAGTCACGGAGAGGAGAATCGTTGCTGCTACACCTGCGGTTAAGTATCCAAGGAGAAGCGCTGGCAATGTCCAGATGAGCGCCATGCCCAGATGGCCGGCTCGATACATGAGTGTAGTGTATCATCCTCTAGAATATCAAACCACTGTCTGGTTTCTTCTGGACGCTTTGGAAATCAACCGAAACTTCCTAGATTGCTTTGACCAGTTCGTTGCTTATCCGTGCTCTCTTGTTTTTCAGTCTCGTCGGTGCTGTTCTCTGTTGTTGTGGAGGATTCGACTTCGAATTCGCTAAGCGAGGAATTAGTTGTCGTGTTGTCGTTGTTCTTCCCGCAGGATTTGAGCCGAGAGACGATGGCGTCCTGATCATTGTCGCCACGGATTTCCGTAGCGTATATCCTGTTTGGTGTGACAGCGAATGGAGGGACGAGACTCTCGCGAGCGGTCAGATATGGCGATAGAGTGTTGTCTCCTCGGTGATGGAAATCTCGGATGGCCTCCCATGCGTCTTCTGGAACGGGGATTGTGGCAATATCGTCGCTCCACGTATCTGCGGCTAGCCGATAGACGAATTCTCGCTCGTTTTGAGTCAGACCGGAGAAGATCGATGCAGTGTGGTCTGGCGTGTGTTCGTAGGTCCACTCGGGATCGAGGATGACGATTCCGACACTGTCTCCGTCGTAGTAGGGGCTCTGTGGATGGCCTGCGACAGTGTGGACGCCAAGATTCTGGCCATTTTCGAGTTTTATTGAGCCCCAGGAGGGGCTGTAGCGGGCGAAATTGAGATAACAGTCGACGCAGGTGAGACCATTCAGGCCGAAGAGTCCGACATCGTCTGTCTCGAAAAGAGGAGTGCCACAGAGTCCGCACTGGTCATTGATACCGCCGATTGGAAGCGAAATCTGACTTGATGCCATGAATTGCTTTCTCTGGTGCTGTGTTGGTCCAGAATCTAGCTAGTGCTTGGATTCTGCCGTTCTGCTGTGGAGCTACTCAGATTGGATTGGAGAGGGATCTCTTCCCAGTCGGCAGCCGCGTATACGACGCGGTGAGCAACGTAGTCTGATGGGCTGATTTTGATTGTGAATTCTCGAACTTCAGATTCGCTGTTGCCGATATCGATCTGTTCGCGTAGAATGAACGTTCCATCGTCATATCGCCAAGAACGTGGTTGGTAGCGAACGATGTCGTGTGACCCGATGCTGCCGTGTTTCTCGTATACTCCGAATTCTGCTGGAACGAAGTCTGGGTATTCTGGCAGATCGCCAGCAAACAGCAGAACTGGGTCGACAGGATGGTCCGGGTATGTCTTTTCTGCGAGTTTGTCAAGAGTTCTTGAGAGATGTACTGAGAGAAGATATTGGCGAATGATTGAGAGGAGTCGGAGTATCATTCGTCTTCACCTGGATTGCTTGGACACTCACCAGGATCTCTCACAGAGAGACCATCCACGAGGCAGGCATCTGCGATGACGGCGCCACGTTCGACCGTGTATTCTGTCTCGTTGTTCTCCGATCGTCTGGCTGCTCTGCGGTATGCTCGGTCTTCACTGTTGTAGGGACCGTGGGCAGTTCCGTTGCCACAGACGTAGTAGCCGAGCGGATCGACTTCTGCTGGCGATGAGGGGTCGGCTGCGTCTTCGAGGGGACTGACGACGAAATTGGCATCATCGAAGAAGGCAGCACGCCGTTCGGGAGACATCCGTTTCTCGAGTTCGTCTTCTAAAGCTTCACTGAGGCTGTTGGCACCGCCTCGGAGGATGTTCATCGGTGCTTGGGCTGTCACGAGAACGTTTTCTGAGGGAGCCTCTTCGGACTCTGAGCCACCTTCTGTGGCGCGGTCCTCAGTGTGATCTTGAAAGTGGAACGGCAGTTGGCACTCGGCTTCAGCGTCGACGATTACTTCGCCGTGGTCGATGCATTCGACTGTTGCGTTCTGGACGGTTTCATCGTCTCCGTCTTCAACAGCTTCGCCGTAGGTTTCGATCTTGAGCGAACAGTTAGCGTGTCGTGCGAGGGCGGTCACGAGGGAGGTGTCGTACAGTGGCATTGGCTTTCTTGAGTGGTTACTGCTTTGCAGGTCGTTTGATGATCTCGACGTGTTTTTTGAGGGCTGGCTGGTCGTCGTCGTCGCTGCTGTCGCGGATTTCGACTTGCGGGAGCATCTGGCCGTTTGGCCACGCGATGTCGATGTGGGCGTCGCACCGTTGCCCTCCGAGCGAGACGGTCACACCGCTGTCTGTGTCTGTGATTACTGTCCGATCTTCTGGTTCGAGATGGGGCTCTGGTTCGGATTCTAGCGAGACGGTACTTCTCGTTAGAGTAGGTGCCCAGGCACCCGCCGGATAGACTCGGACTTGCAGTTCGGATTCCCATCCGGTGCGATAACCGATCATGAGCTGCGGGACATCCGAACAGCCGATGAAGATCGCATCGACACCGTCGTCTTCTTCGATGCTGATTGTCGTTTTGACGGGCTGTTCAACGCTGTGTGTGGGCATTGGTTGACGTGAGTGGGGTGAGTGAGTCACCGTCTGCCTTGCAGGTGGGCGAGAAAGGGATTCTCCGCGTTTGCTTCCAACAGGGACGTTGGAGTTGCGAGGGAGGGGTTCTCGTCAGTGACCGGGACTGTGCAGCTGTCGTGGATCTGCAACACACGAACGTCTTGCGTGTCCGGTTCTAGTGCGGCGATAGTGAGGTACTCCGTATCAGGCCGGCACCGGTCGATTTCTAGCAGGTACAGCACATCGCCGGTGTCTGGATCGCGAAAGTAGCCACCGTCGCCGATAGCGACGGGCGATTTCTCTTCCCAGTCTGGTTCTTTGTCGTCTGTTTCTGACATTGCTCACGCCCCTCGCAGGCGAAAAATGTATGTCTGTGATGGGCGGCGGCCCTGTGTTTTCGACGGAAGCCAGGGCGGGGATTTGAACCCCGGAACTCCCGATTACAAATCGGGTGCTTGGACCGCCCAAGCTCCCCTGGCACTGGCTGGGTATTCTGAACCGCTGCTATTGCGCGATTTCTCTGCGATGGTGGAGTTGTTTTGTCTGGTCCTCTTATCGGTTTCTGGTTGGGAAAGTCTCTAGGCGGTGGCTCTGGATTGGTTCGCTCGGATGAGGTCCCGATCGACGTCGACCGAGACGACGAAGCCATAGTCGGTTTCTCTGCCGTCGATGACCTTTCCGAGTTGTGCGGCGAGCCACTCGACCCGCGAGAACGTACACGGTGCGGTGAAGTCCTCGCGAGAGAGGACCCATTCGCCGACCGTTTCTGCCCAGTAGTGCAGCAGTTCTGTCGAGTCGCGTTCTGCGAGGTCCGTGATCAGCGGTTCGGGATCCCATTCTTCGGCAGCGCCCATTTTCTGCTCTGCTTCCCAGTGGACGATGTCTTCGATGACGTTGTAGCGGTTGTCGAAGGAGAGCCGGCCAAGTGCATCGATCCGGTCGTAGAGGGCTCTGCTTTCGGGTGTCCCGTCCTCGGGATGAAGTTCGATGATATCGTGAACCATCCCGTCGTAGAGGTGGACCCACTCACGGTCGTCGGCTTCGAGTATCTGCTGGATGGTCTGGTTGACGTCGTGGGGGAGGCCGTTGGCGTCGAGGTACTCCTTGAGTTCACGGTTAGAAGCGTCCGAGAGTGAGTCGAGTGGCGGTTTGCCTCTGTCTTTTCGTCCTTGATTGATCGATTTGAGGGCGTCTTCGTGGTCTAGATTCGGGGCGTGTTCGAATCGATCTTGGACGTCGAAATCGAGTCGGCGCATGAACTTCGCGAACGTCTCGATGGTGTAGTGGTTTCCAGTTCTGATGGTCATGTCTGTGTTTGTGGCGCTGGTTGTGGTGGTGAGAGTCGATGACAATCGGAGAGCTGTGCTAGTGGCTGCTGAGGATCGGCGGCGGCGATTGGTTACTCGTCGTCGCGAACCGGGATCGGTGGGACGGCTTCTGTTCGCCGAGTGAGCATCCCGAGGAGAACGAGTTCGGCTGTTCTGCGGTGGCCGAATGATTCGATTGAGTCGTGGGTCTCTTGCCCGTTGAAGGGATCGGAAAGGCTCACTTGCCAATCCCCGTGGGCTTCGTAGACGCGTCCGACACGCGTGCCGTGATCTGACCAGTGCGAGTTGTCTTCGAGGTCGTCGGCCCGTACTTCGGTCATCTCGTCAGTTCTGGTGATGAGTCGCCACGGGCCGGGAAGGACGGCTTCCCTGAATGGTCCAAGGTCGATCTCGATGTCTGCACTTTCGGGGATGTCTGGATGGGTGATTGATTGAGGCATGGTCACTTGAGGCGACGGTTGCGCCAGTCGTCGAGGATTGGTTTGATTGTCTGGAGCGCGGTTTCGACCTGCTCTGCATCGGGACTGCCGTTGGTGCCGTCTGCTGCTTCGATCAGCGTCTGAAGGGCGCTGATCGGAACTGGGGCGAGCCCACTGAACGGCTCGTCGACGTCGTGCTGGGCACTGGCAATTGTGAGACTCCTGCCTTCGTGGACGAGCAGCGTCGAACATTCTTGGCAGTACAGATACACGCCGCCTTCTGCGAAGAGCGGCCGTTCTCTGGCCTGCTCGTAGCCAGTGAACTTGTAGCTCGCAGTGTCGGGGGAGAGATCGACGCTGCGATCAACCGGGCGAGCGCTGCCTTTGTTGACACTGAATACGGGGAGTTCCAATGCTACTGCTCCGCAATTTGGACAGTGCAACGACTCATCTTCCGAATTTGAGTTTGTTGCGTTGTTGTCAGGCATGGATCGGTTCTAGTTTTTCTCGCAGGGAGTCTAGTCGTTCGACCTGTTCGCTGTAGCCGTTGCCGTCGATGCTGTCGAGAACGCCGTCGAGAACGGCGACGAACTCGCTGTAGTCCTGTTGCCACATCAGCTGTTGCTCATTGGTCGCGCAGGCATCTTCGACAGTGCCGATGACTTCTTCGACAGCATCGTCCGGGATGCCTTCGTGGGCCCGCATGGCCAACTCGAACGATTCGACGATGTCTGGGAAGTTGATGGGTTGCTCCGACTCGGTATCGTAGCCGGTGCTGGTGACCGATGCGCCGTCGAACTCGGCGATTTTCTCTCGGAATCTACTCTGGTCGTATTTATCGCCGATGACCTCGATCCCGTAGCGGACAGCGGCCGCTTCGACAGGCACGTCGGTTTCGGACTTGACACTGGCCCCGCTAAATTCGGCGACCAGCTCCCGGAACGTGCCCTGTGTCGGCTGTTCGCCACGGACGATCACCGAGTAGGGGACGAGTCCGTCAGTCATCGGAGACAGCCTTGTTCCCCCAGTCGCTGAGGCCGGCCTGATCGGTGAGGACCTGCGTGGCTTCGAGAACCTTGTCGTTGCCCGTCTTCCGCAGGACCATTCCTTTGTACCGCTCTTCGCCGTGGGCCTCGGCCTTGCGTTCGAGGAAGTTCTTGGCCTCTTCTTCGGTGTCGAAGAAGGGATTGGCCATGTCCTCGCCGAACTTCGTGTGGGTGAGGACGCCGTTGCTGCCGCTCCAGTAGTACTGCTCTCTGTCAGTCATTGCTGAACACTCCACTCCCCCTGATGGCGAAAAATACTGCTCAGTTGCCGGTTGGTCACTGATTCGGGAGCGTCGTCTGTGTTGTCCTAGATTCCGACGCGGCCGGTTGGCCGGCCGATGCGCTTGTTTGCTCTGCTTTTGGTCCGGTCGGGAGCGACCGGGAGGAGGTTGCAGGATGAGTGCCGATTGCTCGCTCTCGGCGGTCGCGTACCGCGTCCCAGTGGGAGAGTGCGGCCGTCCGACAGTGCCGACAGCCTCTCGTCCGTGGATCGGGACTGGGCGCCCCCGGATCGATCTGCCGCCCGCAGACACACTCGAGGAGCTGGTAGTCGGCGGCTGCTCTGTCTCGGTTGTTTGCTCCCCAGTCGGCAAGACTGGTCACGGAGACGTTCGAGCCGGCCCGATCTGTGCTGTCGTGGGGCCGATCCAGCAGGTTGGTGAGGCGATTTCGGTAGTCTAGGTATGTGATGAGGTAGTTCTCCCACGAGCATCGTGGGAATCCGGGCTTGCGATATGCCAGCCACTCGTCGCGCCACTCTGGCCCGTCGTGAGCGGTTGTCGTCGCGTCGGTGTAGAGGTTCTGCTCCCAAGCGTTGGAATCGACAGAATCCAGTGCGTTTCGGACGGCTGGTGATTCGAGAACGGACTGCTTGACTCCAAACCCGTGGAGCGAAACACGCTCGGGGAGCGCTTCCCGTACTCGGAGGATAGTGTTCTTGATCTCGGCATCTTGGCCGCGGCGACAGACGGATCCAAGCCCGACGTAGTCGGTGATGAGCCCGTAGTCGGCTAACTCGTCAATGTGTTCGAGGTAGTCACGGATGTCGTAGCCTTGGACGACGGCCATGGGCTCAGCATCAATATCGCGCGTCTCGTAGGCTTCTAACTGCAGGATGTGGTCCCGCGTGGTCCACTCCTGGTGTGTGCTGACTGTCCGACCATATTCGGACAAAAGTGATGGCTCGCACGCCCAGTCTCGGAGCGCAAACCGACTGATGCAGTCGTCGTGTTCGGCGACGAAATCAAGATGCTCGGTCACCGTGCTGTCGTAGGATCCGGTCTGGGAGAGGGTCGAGTAGCCGCCCGAATCGAGAATCCACTCCGGTCCAGGCCACGGCTCGTTCATTTTGGATGCGAACGATACCATCAGGTGTTCTGGCTCTGGAAACCGACTGGCGTCAAGCTCGCTGTTGACGATCACGGACTCGGTGGTATCTGCCTGCGAAAGAGCCCGGAGCGCTTTTCGTTGCGATCCTGACGAAACTGTCCAGTAAAAGTCGAGTGTGTCGCTGTGCATTGTCGCTGGGCATCTCGCGGGCGAAAAAGCAGTCAGAGGAATGGCAGCAGGATGCCAGCCAGAATGCTGTTAACCTACAATCGGGGTTGTTGGTTAATGACTGGGTTCTGATTTGACGAAAGAGATTTTCAAAATCGAGAATCTGGTTCCGGGTATCATCCACTTTCTGTCTGGCATTTTTCGGCAGGATAGCAAAACCATTTTCACTAGCGAGAACGAGAGTCAAAATGCGGCCTGCCTACACCGGTCGTACGGATGGATGAGCTCCAAAGGAGCGTGTGACTCCGGGGAGTTTCACCCCGGATTTTGACCTACTGGCTGGCCGGAGATATGCTTGTGGACTCAGATTGACGCTTCCCAGCGGCGCTTGGTCCAGTTTTCGTCGACGCTCGTTTCCCCGCTGTCCAGTGAAAGCGTCTTGGTGTGTTCGAAACCTGCACCGGCGTAGCAGATACCTCGGTTTCCGTCGACGCCTGCGAGCGCGATGAGCCGACTAATCTCGGTATTGTGGCGGAGCCAGCCTCGGATTCGACCGAGCATCCAACTGGACGTGTTCGGTGGCCGATTTGGATGGTTTGCGAGCCGAGTGAGATATCGTGTCTGATTGTAGTCGGCGATCTCGCGATTGTGTCCATGCTCGAGAACAGCGACGGAAATGAGATGCCCGTCATAGACGGCCCCGAAGGCGTGGCGGAAGCCGTCGACGCCGAGTAGTCGGTGATCGACGCGGCCGTCTGGCCCGCCCGCGAGGAACTGGTTAACCGTGCGGAGTGCCCCCTCGCCTTCGAGATGGTGGAAATCGAGGGCCTTGGCGGCTGGTGCGGTTGGCACGTTGGTCCGCGGTGGTTCCCAGCGCGAGAATATCCAATCCGGCTCGTCGCCACACTCGGCTGCGGATCGCGGGAAGTCCGGCATTTCCGGTGGTGGACTGGTTCGCCACTCGTGGCCGGGCCCGTGCAAGTCTTTGATCATGGACTCGGTTTCTGGGAGGCGATGCTCGAAGCGAATGGTGGTGTTGGAGCCGTCGTATGCGACCGTGTCGACGACGTGCCGTCGGTATTCCGCGCGGACCTCGCGGAGGCAACTCGTCGTCTGGCCGGTCTCCAGCTGTCGCTTGCGAGTGTCTGTGACCGTCCGGTGAAAGAGATGGTCGCCAGGAGCGATTGATGACGGTGGATGAGAGACCGTCACCTCGTCTTCTGTTCCAGCATCGATGGCTGTGAGAGCGCTTACGCATCCGTATCGGAATGCCATGGTCTGTTCTCCAGCCAGCGAGAAACTGCTCCAGTGCGGTTGGTTGGGATGTTCTGGGAGCGCGATGCTTGGGCCGCCAACACCCGTGTCTTCAGCGCGAAAAAGCGCGGCCGCTCGACGGGTCATTCAAGCGACAACCAGTGCCGCGCATACCGTTCAATCTCGTTAAGTGAGATTTTTGTCGCCTTGAGATCAGCTGTTCGCTGAGAGAGTCTGGCTTCTGGTAGTCCGTTGTCGACTGCTGCTGGCTGGTACCATTCTGCCGTGAGGTCTTGGTATTCGTCGAAAACTGGATCGCTAGACATTCCTTCATCAGTATATATCTGCGTTGGCTGACCAAGGATGAGAGCGTGGCTGAGGATGATACCTGCTGCGAAGCCTAAATGTCCTTCCAGAGACAGGAACATACCAATACCACTGGCTGTTTCGGTCCCCGAGAGTACAAACTCATCACCATCGTCTTTGAGTGTCATTTCATAGTCGCGCTGCTGGGCTGTTAGGCCTGCTGGGAGATCGATTTCTGTGTCTGATGTGTAAGAAACTCTGACATCTGCGAGTTCGTTGTTGATTAGGCTCTCTAGTTCTTCGTCGGGAGCGTAGGGGTCTCTGGTGATTTGGCTATCGGGCATGAGAAGATGTTTGCGGCAGTGTTCACAGGTTTTTCGTGTTCATCTTGATACTCTTTGGGTCTGAGTCATGCCCAATGTTTGTTTGTGGCTTCCTCTGCAATGTGGATATGGACTGTGTGGTGATCCCACGCATCTCCTGGGTGTGATCCAATCTTTTTTACGGCCTGTTCGGTGGACTTTCTGCCTGTTTCATCTTCAAGATCTGCGTGCTCGATGCGTTGGCGGGCAGGGCTAGCATTAATCTCGAGTTTGCGTTGTTGCCATTCTCCGAGTCCTGATTCCCACCGAAGTTCTTGGATGGCTCGGTCGACTAATTCTTCCTCATCGCTATCGAAAATATACCCGAACCGGGTTGACCTGAGTCGTTTGGCTAGGTCTTCGGCTGTCTGATCTGCAACGGTCACGTCGACTTGATTGACTCCGTCGCTATCTCGCAAAAGGTCAGTGACAGCTGCAGCGACATGGTAAGGATTGTGACCAGGCGCATAGACTGTCCAATCACGGAATCGAGCGTATCCTTCGTTTTGCACTCTGGCGCTAAACTCGCAAGGGAGACGTCCACCAGCACGAGTGACGGCATCTGCAATTTCGTCAGTGAGAGGACTAGACGCTGAATCTCGCTTGTATACTCCATCTCCACGTGGGTCTTCTGGTCTTGTGTTTCGGTAGTCTTCTGTTGTTTCTTTCTCGTATCCTTCGGGCGGCTCATTGGTGTCTGCGGCGTGGAGGGGATCTGTTTCTTCTTTGGTTTCGTTGACGCCAATCCGGGCCAACCAGTCGTGTAAGACTGCCCGCCCTGATCGTTTGGGATTGTGTGGATGGAGTGCGACGAATGATATCGAATCCTCGCTTGGTCTGGTACCGGCTTTAAGAGTAATTCCAGCTAGCTCGTCGCGGTAGCGCATATTCCTTTTGTATGGAGTGGCGCCTTCACCCGACGGAACGAGTCGCCGGGAGCCGTCTCGCGCCGGTTTTTCACCCGCAATCACCTCATAGTCCGGCTTGGTACTGTTGTTGGTCTCTCCGCCGTCAGTCATTGCTTTGGATCTGCTATTAGCTCTTTTAGTCATGTTGCCTTAATTCTCCTTCTGATGTTCGCTAATTGAATGCAGTCCATAAATTGATAATTCACTCTTCTACTGCTTTACCTCGCTTGCTGGTGGCTTGTGTTCCTGTTTGAGTGCTGTCGACCATCTGCTGGACTTCGCCGAGTGTGGTCTGATCGTGGTAGGCTGAGACGACGTCGTCGTCAACCTGCGGACCGAGCATGTAGTTCAGCATGATCAGGACGGCAGAGGCGAAGTTGGACCGGACGGTCGTTGAGTCGGTCCCCTGTGGAATGTAAAACGGCGTCTGCTTCCACGATTTGTCTGGGATGACCGAGTTCTTGAGGGCCCGCTCTGCGGTTGAGATGTCGATCGAATCAAGGAAGGGCCGATCTCGGCGGAGAGCTTTGACCATCTCGAGGCTTGTTCCGACGCCGAAGCCGTGGACGTGGACGTGTTCGCCGGCAACTTCTCGGAAAGCTTCGATGGCGTCGATCTGCTCTTGCGTGGATTCGAACTGCTGGAGACCGCCGAGTGCGAAGTGAGAAAACTCTGAGTAGAAGTCGGCGTGTGCGGCGTAGTGGTCTGCATACGGTGGTTGGATCGGTGCCCAGACCTTCGCGTGCGTGTCTGCTTCTCGGACTAGCGGGAGGAACTCTTTGGTGGATTCGAGAGTTCGCGTCGGCTGGCCGACAAAGTCTTTCGGGATGATGATGTCGGCGTCGAATTTCTCGGCGGCTTTGATCACGTCTTCGTTGGACACTGAGGGGTCCTCGAAGTTCGAGTCGATGATGAGTTCGTAGCAGGAGTCTCGCACGCCGTCGGTGGCTTTCTCGCAGTGTTGGAGCTTGTATGGGTACCCGTATCGCGGCCAGTAGGAGGCGGCGAATACCCGGATGGGATTCTTCGCGATGATCTCCATCCGTTCTTTCATCTCCCGCCACATCATCGTCCGTCACCTCTGTTGTCGCCCGTCTGTGCTCTGAACGGTTGCTCGAGTGCCCAGTGATCGGTTGCTGGGTCGATCGTTTCCGTGTCGGCCCCACGTTCGGTGACGATGCCGGTGTGGAACAGACAGCCTTTCAGCTGTGAGATAGGTTCGCCCCGGTAGTTCGAGCAGTCCGTGAGGTCGACGTCTTCGACGGCTTGCCGGTTGCTGTTGCTGTCAGCCCGGAGAAAGAGTCGTGCTGTCCGTTGCTCGTCTTTTTCGGCGAGCGTTTCGACGAGTTCTGGAAGTGTCAGTGGCCGGTCGTAGTTTCGGAGGGTGGAAATGATGAACTCTGCAGGCTCGTAGGTCGCGAAGACGCGCTGGGCGGTGTCTTGCCACGCTGGGAAGACATTACAGAACCGTTTGGGCGATCCGTGAAGGCCGTCGAACGTGGTGAGGGCGGCTTCTGCGCTGCCGTGGATCTTGACGCCGGCGGCGACGACGTGATCACCAAGTGGAGTGCAGGCACCGTCTGGTGTGAGCAGTCCGAGTTCGATAGCGCCCTGTTTCGCCCGCCCGGGGAGGCTCACGAGATGCTGTCGCACGAGTGCGCCGGTCTGGCCGGACCCGACGACGGCTAGCGGGACGCCGAGGTAGTTTTTCGGATGCGAAAACGAGAGTTCCGTCACGCGTGGCGGCCGCTGTCGCGCCTGTTCAATTTCGAGCGAAACGGTGGGCGTGGACCTGGCAGCTGCCACTGTTGCTGAGTCTTGGTTTGCGGTCATCTGTTTCTCCTGTGAGCGACAAACTGGCTAGTCGTCGCCGAACGCGCCCAGGTGTTGCTGTGTGGTCGCGTCTTGAGCGAATGGAGTGACGAGGCGAACGTCCTCGATGAGTCGGCTACTGGCTTGGGCGGCGACAACCGACAGTCGTTCGTCGCCAGCCTTCACCGACGTATCGAAGTCGCGGATTGGGGTGCTGTAGTCCAGTGAATCCAGCAGGTCGGGATCGTCGCGGATTGCGGTCGCGAGTGGCGGCGTGAGGCCAAATCCGAGCCCGTGCAGGTGGGCGTCGTCACCGATGACGGCCCGGACTTCGCGAGCGGCGCTGAGCTTCGGCTGATCTGTGTTCTCGTTTTTGAGCCCGCCGATGGCGAAGGCGAAATCCGAGATGCCGTGGTCGAGTAGCCGGTCGGCACACTCGCCGAATGGCGGTTGCAGTGGGAGGATCACCTCGCCGTCGTACTCGTGGGATTCGAAGTGGGCAACGCCGTCAACGAGTGCGTCGACGGTGGCTTTCATGTCGTGCCAGACGTCGGCCAGGACGACGGCGTCGGCTCCGAGGTCGGCGGCCGTATCCAGCGCGTCGGTGTTGTTGATCGACTCGTCTTTGAACGAGCTGTCAACGATATACTCTGAGCAGGCATCTCGGTAGGAGCCGGTGGCCTCGTGGACTGGCTGGATTCGACTCGGCCAGAACATCCGCTGCCCGTCGTTTCCACCGAGAATTACGTCAACGTAGGCGGCTTCTAGAAGCGTATACAAATGTTTCCCGCCGACGGGTGCCCCTGACAGGTCGTATAACTCGGTCACAAGGGCAGGTTCTCGCCGCGGGGTCAGCCCGAGGTCGTAGACGAGCGCAAGCAGATCGTCTTGTGAGAAGGGCTTGCCGTCCTGTGGAGGGCGACCGATTTCCTCTCGAATGGCATCGTACAGGTGGCGTTTGGTTTTCCCGCTTGGATTGATATCGTACGCGGCGGCGATTTCTTCGACGTGTGACCGCAGGAAGTAGATAGCGGCTGTCGTATTGGATTCGCTGTCGAGAACTCGCTCGCGGAAGGGGAACTTGAAGTAGTCACCAAGTTGGATTCGGAGGTCGACCGGGCGCGGTGACTTGTTCTGAGACGGTGCCTTGCTCAGACTACTCATGACTGTTCCTCTCCGCTGTTGGCGTCTTGCTCGGCGGCTCGGACGAAACCCTGCTTTTCGAGACGGCTGTCCCAACTACTGATGAACTGCTGGACTTCCATCAGTCCCGATTCGTCGAAGCGTTGCTTCCCGAGTGGATGGTGGATATATTCGACGGGCCGCCACCTATCGTCTGTCTCTTTGAACGTGATCTCGGGATCGCACATCTGGTCGCCACGCTGGATGTAGTAGTGGCCGACTGCGACGAGATCGTCACCGATCCGCTCGATGGTGAGGTCCTCGAATGCCGGCGGTGAGACCGTGACTGGATCGTTGACTTCGAGGTCGTCTATCGAGTCGATGCCGTGAGCGGCGAGAATTTGCCGAATGGTTCCCATCGGGAATTGCATATCTCGGGCCATTCGGGAGCGAGAAATGTGGAGTCGTCTAGCGGAACAGAACTTCACAACCGCGAACTTCGCTACTGGGCTGCTGGCTCGAAAACGTCGGATTCGTGGATTTCCTCCACTCGTTTGAGGATTCCTCGTCCTGTTGTGGAGGTGGCCTCAGCTAATTCTACCACTGGAATGTGAGTGCCGGCAGTGTCTTCTCTTGCTGCGAGCAAGAGGCAGGTAGCCGCCATCACTTCGGGATCTTTCCCAGAACTGTAGCCGACATCGAATGCGGCATCAGCGATCTCGATTGCCCGATGCTCAACAGAGTGTTCGACGTCGAGCTTCGATGTGAGAGGCGGGATGAACTCCCGTGGCCGGCGTGGTGGGATGGGGAGTTCTGTGTCTTCGACGACTGCCCGGTAGGCCCTGCGAACTTGGTCCAGTGAGACCTGAGCTTCTGAGGCAACTTCGACGAGTGTGCGTGGCAGGCGGTTGAGCCTGATCGTCGCGTAGACGACGACGGCGGCGATTGTGTCGATCCCGTAATTTGGGAGGAAGCCGCGGCTCTCGCAGTCTCTGAGCAGTTGCCCCGCCTGCTCCCGGTAGTTGGACGGTAGGTCTAGCGCGGAGATGAGGCGATTGACTTCGCCGTGAGCGGAGGCGAGTGCAGTATCCTCGCTGTCGAGTTGCGCTTTCCGGTGGTGCTTTCGTAGGCGAGTGAGCCGAGCTTGTTTGTGACTGGGGACGACGTTTGTTGACTGTCCGATTACCGTTGTGAGTCCGTCGTCGTGTCGACTCTTCGTTGTCGTTTCTCGGGCGTCTTTGGGCTGTATTTCACCGTCTGGCTCTGCGTATTCGGGATTGTATTCGAGTGAGGACCCACCTTCGATGAGGCGTCCACACTCTTCGCAACAGACGTCGCCGTCAACTACGCGGAGAGCACCGCTACAGTCGGGACAGGAGTCAGTATCGAGATGATGACTCTCTCCCTCTTCCGTGTGTTCTGTTGCTGTTGCGTTGTCCTGAGACGATTCGGAAACTGATGCATCTTCTTCGAGTTCTCGAAAAGAGACCATAGAGAAAAACCTCAGCCTTCAGGGAGCGAGAAAACGGATTGCACTTGGCGAGAAGGGGTCCCGTTCTTGACGTTCGTTTGCGCTCGATCAATCAGGTTGATACTCAGGGATATCGAGTGATCGAAGCGCGGCTTGTTGCCGGATCGCGATGAGGTGCGCGCAGATTCCTTCTGACTGGAACATGAGACAGCTGCACCAACCATGGCCAGCGGTCCACTGTTGCCCGTCCGTGTGTTGCGCTTCGCCGTGGGCGGCATCTGGCGAGCGAGAGAGTGAGCAGTTGTGGGCGGTTGGTGTGTCGTCGGGTTCGGTCGGCGGAACGACGACGAAGAGGTCGGGGCGGTTCCCCTGCCTGATCTCGTACCTGGTCTCGAGAGTGTGTTGCCAGAGCTCTGTCTCCGTCTCCCGTGCAGCAGCAAAATCGACTGGCGCGTGTCCGTCTGGGAGCCTTGAGACGATTGGCTCGCTGCGAGTCCCATCTGGTCCTGAATTCGGACCTGATGCCGTCTCTCTTTGGCTAGCGTCCTGGTCGCTTGTCGTGGTCTGTGGCTGGGACTCTGCTGTTTTCATGGGTGAGCCCGTCTACGAATATCTAGCGTTCCCAACACAATAGAACTAGGCATCTGTCCTTTGCTCTAGAGGTCGCTTGGCCGGGTCTTGGGAAGTTAATACTGTCTTGAGATAATCGCAGTATATGATTTGATGGGCACCGTGACGAAAATTTGCACAAAGACTTTGATATCCACCGGTCAACATCCGGATGCTCAGTTTATCGCTGAGCAGACCGCCAACGCCGCCGAAACTGATTCATCATCCACGCACGACTGTCTGTGGCTCTTCATCGGTGCCACAGATGGCCGCTTCTTGGCTGGTTCCCGAATCTTCTGTAACAGAGGATGAACTGAGGGCCAGTTTGAAGTAGTTTCCTGTGTTGGTACGCTTTGATGCCCGAACAACTGAGTAGTAGTGTCACCTACGAGGAACAGGCTGGAGTTGGAATTTGGACGATCGCTGACCTTGACGAGGCGCTTGAGTCTGGGGAACTGGAAGCGGGAGAGGACCATTTCCGTGAGCGGGCTGGATCTCCGGATATGGATGGCGTTGTCATCCATATTGAGGAAGTGGACACGGCTGGGGCATCGAATACTCTAGAACACGTTGAACAGGAGTGGACCGAGTTGGCAAACGAGACTGGGATTGCTCGAACCGCATACGTCGCTGATGGGCTTGCTCGGATGGCGATTGCTCAGCGGAATCAGGCTGAAGAGTGTGAGACCAAAGGCTTCTCCGAGTTTGATGAGGGCCTTGAGTGGGCCCAGAACGCCTGACCAGACTGCCAACTAGTTAGTCTGCTTCATTTGCCCTGCTTGTCTGCCGCTCTGGATTACTGTCGAGCGTGGTGTGTTCGATGTGACCGTCGGGCCAGACAGCATATACAGAAGCGAGGAAGGGGAACCGACACTTTTCGCGTCCGATAGTTTGGATGACGAGCTTTTCCTCGAGGAATGGCGCGATGCTTTCAAGGAACTCGTAGGTGGACTCGTCTTCGAGGTCTGGTTCCCGGTCGATATACGACTCTTTGATCTTCTGGGGCTGGAAGTGAGCGTAGCCGTGGAGTTCGAGAACGGCTTTGCCGTCGCTGGCTTCGTCCTCGTGAGCGAGGACGGTGAGAGACTCGTGGGCGCCAGAGAAGTCGAAATGGCTGATGACTTTGTTCAACTCGTCGATCTGGTCAGCGTCGATTTCGGGTCGATTTGACGCAGTTGCTGCTTGGAATGTAGCCATGGTGTGCGGGCCTTTCGCAGGCGAAAAACAGGGGGCGTCTGAGTGTGGTACTGATGCCTCTGAATGGGTGCTCACTCGATCTGAGCGTCGTAGACACCTTCGTCGACGGCGCGCATCAGTCGGCACGCGGCATCCGCGCAGGCGTCGTCCGTTTGCTCGGCAACCTGAATGCTGTCGATTTCTCCCCCCCAGGCGTTTCCGGTATCGTACTGGCCGAGTGTCACGCCCATGCAACCGGGCACACTGTAGGCGACCTCTAGCGTTCCGTTGTCGATTTGCTGTCGCCAGATCCGGCAGTACAGCCCTCCGCCTGTGTGTCGGACGTGCCCACCGTTCCACGCATCTGGTGCTGCCCGTTTGCCGCCGAAGCCGTCTGGAACGGTGGGGAGTGGATGCTGCTCGCTTCGCTTGGCGACGAATTCGGTGACTGCATCTCGGGGAATCGTGAACTCCATCACCTCGCTGTCGGGGAAGGGAACGAGTTTGAGGTAGCCGTCCCCGTTTTTGAGACCGATCTCGAGGTCGCCGTGTTCGGGAGTTTTCGCCGGTTCGGCGAAACCGCTTGTTTGGTGGAGTGGGCCGATGTCGTCTGGGAGGTCTTCTGCACGCTGTGCAGTGTCGGTGTCGCTCATGGTACTCGCGCTCGTCTGGAGGCGAGAAACTGGACTTTGTGCGACTAGGGGATCGCCATTCATCGACTGGCGTCGTCGAGTGTGACCTGCGTGGTTCGACTAGCGACAGATTCTTCGCTGGTACTGCCGAGAGTCTGCGGTTCGCAGTGCTGTTGGCGGCTGTCTGTCTCGGTTTCGGGCGTGATCGTCTGCTGGATTGTGTTCTCTTCGAGAGCGGCCGCAGCCTCCTGTTGGCGGCGCTTGACCGAAGCCGCGACTTGGCTGGCCCGGCCTTGGCACGTTTCGCAGAGTGTTTGCTGGCAGCTGTCCGCGTCGGCAATCCGTTCCCGCAGGTCGGTATGAGACATTCCGCCGTGACCGATGTAGCAGGTTTCATCGAGTCGTCCTCGCTGGATGGCCTGCTCTTTGTCGACTGCAGCGATGCTGTCGAAGATGCCGGGATACTCGTTTTTGAGGACGGTGAGTCGCATCGGGTTGGGCTTGGTCTGTTTCCGAAGCGAACTCACCTCTTCGTAGATGTCGGGATGTTCGTCTTCCAGCAGATAGACGCGACCGCGGTATTCTTGCACGCGCTGCTCCGTATTCAGTAACCATTCGGCGTGGTCTGGGAATTTTGCTTGGAGGTTGACGAGTTCCTCGTCGCGATGGCCGTAGGCGAGACAGAAGCAGTCGCCACTGCGGTGGATCTTTCGGGCGACGGGGTTACGCGGGAGGTTGTGACGGCCGCGATACTTGGCGACCCACTCATCGGATTTGTCGATGAGTGGTGAGAGCCACCAACCGCGGAAGTTGCCACCGTTTGAAGGATCTTCGTACTGGACTTCGGCTTCGATGTTTTCCATACGGCGATCGGATTCGAGGCGACGGACGCCAGAGAAGTACTTCACGCCGCCGGCCCGATGCCGGCTGAAGTAGCCCAGTTGCCGCCCCTTGAAGTAGATATAGGCCTGCCGGTGGAGGCTTGGACCGGGGAACGCGTACCGGTAGGCGAACAGGTCGAACGGCATCGGCGAGGAGATGATGAAGAAGGGCCAGTTGAACTTCTTACATATTTCCCGCACGTAGTCGATATTTGCCGGCAGCGATGAGTTCGTTGCAAGATGGATAACGAAATCCGCCATGTCGTTCTCCATGGCGAGATGGGTGAGGGCGAGCGAGTCATCCCCTCCAGAGAAGAGGACAGCGCGGTCTTTTCCACCGCCGACGCCAGAGGTATCGAGAACGCGGCTGATCTCCCAGATGTCCACGGGATCTGAGCTTGGTTCTGGTTTCGAGAGATGCTCGGACTGGACAGTTTCCTCTGGTGGTCCGATTTCCTCGTAGCCGTCGAGTTCGATCATGGGTCACTCGATCTCTTCGAGCGTGACAAAGAACGGCCCCTGCCACTTTCGAGCCTTTTTCGGTGCGTTTTGGTGGTTTCGTAACTGGTCAGACTCTGCGGTGTTGTCTTCGAGTAGTTCGCCGTCTTCGTCGATTGCGTCGTCCCGGGGGACTGTGAACTCGAAGGCATCCCCGGTGAGCGCGTATCCGTTGTCCCAGACCTGTGGATAGAATTTCACGTGAACCTGCTCGCTGTCTGCCGTCTGCTGTGGATTGGTACTGCTCATGGCTCGCGTCGCCCGCTGGCGAGAAACAGTGGAACCTGTACTCAGGGAGGGTCTTTCAGTCGTTCTGCGACGTCGACTGGCACGAGACGGGGGGCAGGATATGTGTATGTTCGGATTGCGTCTCCAGAGGCGATTTCTTGGAGCCGTTCGGGATCGTCGTCCCATTCATCCGCCTCTGGGAGATCAGACTCGAAGGCGACGGTTGCGACGGAAGCGTCGTCCGGATAGTTCTCGTTGTAGTCGGCGACGGTGTCGGTGTCGGTGACGTAGTGGGCGTCGGCGGAGTCAGGTGGGAGCGCGACGACGACGGCAACGCTTGCGGTGTCCTCTGGCCTGAATGTCGTAGTATCCCCAGTATCCAGAACGCGCATACCGACTTCGAGAGTGTGGGCCGCTTCGGGATCAAGTGTGGTCGCAATCTGCTTTGCTGTTTCGACGCGGTCGTCAATGTAGTTTGAGAGACTGGCGACGTTCTCACCGTCTCGGATTCGGGATTTGATTTCCTCGAACAGCGACTTGCAGATTCGCTCCTGTTCTGTCGTCGCTGTCTCGTATCGTTGTTTTTCTGTGTCGTTGCCGTGGCGGTAGCCCAGTAGTTTGTGATCCCGGAACAGTTGGTGGACGCGCCGCGAGGCTTCGTCGTACAGGTCGCTAACCTGTGCCCAGTCGGCAGTGCCGTCGAGTGACTTCTGTCTGTATTCGCTGTCAGTGACGATTTTCTCGGCGAAATTCCGAGCGTACTGCTCGTGAAACTCGTCGTAGTAGAACCAGCGTGTCACACTGTAGTCGTCACCGTTGATGAAGACGACTTCTGTCGCACCGACGGGGCCGCCGGTGTCGAATTCGACGGTAATACTGGCATCGCCAATCTCGTATGTGTCGATTGTGCCGCGTGCCATTTTTTCAGTTCATTTGAGGGCGTCAAACGTCGTTGAGACGTGATATCCGAAGTTGTAGTCTTCGACGGATGTTGAATCTAGGTGGCTGTTGGCGTTGAGCCCGACTTGTTTGAGAGTGGCCAATGCTTCGGGGAGTGTTTTGGGGAGGTCATCTGTGTTCGTGGATGGCTCGAAGTCAATCGACTGCGGTTCTAGTTCAGATGGATCCAGCCCGACTGTATCGAAGAGGTCATCGACGACTGCTTCGCGTGGTTGGTGGAACGAAAACTCACCAAAATCAAAACAGAACATCGTTGTTTCTCCGAGGTCGTGTAGTGTCACGTTGACTTTGTCTGGCTCCTGCTTGACAAGCCGGTGGATTGCGATGGTTTTCACTGAGTATAGCGCTTTTTTCTGAATGGAGTAGGCTCGGGCTTCAGCTCCGGCGTTGGCTTGATATGCGTCATCGGCTTCAATGTCAAGGCGTTTCGCGTGTCGGTTGATTGTGAAAACCGCCTCAAGAATGTCGTCTGACCAGATGAGTGGGTCTAGCTCTCCGAAGTCAATTGATGGATGTCGAGATGGGAGAGATATGTCTAGTTCACGTTTTTCGTAGTCCGGTTCTGATGGCCATTCTGAAAGGTCATCAAGTGGTTCGATACGGACAATTGTTCCGACCTGGATCCGATCGAAACCTCTGGCGTCCGTTTCTGCATTTTCCCCGTGTGTAACATACAGAGTGAGTGTCGGATATTCGATTGGGACCGGGGGTCGATCTGGCTCATCATCGATCTGATCGTTCCACTCTGTGAGTAACGGCGAATCGTCTGGGAGTGGCTCAAGATGGTCGAATCTATAGTCATCATCGGACGCCTCGAAGAGGTTGTCTTCGCGACTTGCCCAGACTTCGAGTCTCCGATTCATATCGGTGAACGGGTCGTGTGGATCGACTGCATCGTGTTCTTGATGTCTAGAAAGGCCTACTCGCTCCCATTCGGTTGCAGGGAGGTGGACTCCACCAAAACTGGAGACATTGAGACCACCGTCTTCGACACTGGCCTGTTCGATTACGGCGTCGAAAGACGATACTTCTGCAGTAGTTGTTTCTGGAGTCCCACTAGAGTACGGCTCTGTTGGAATCGTGAGTTGGCTGTTCTTGAGAAAGAATCGGGCAGGATTCCCTTCGTTTGCTACAAGATGGTGCGCGACGACATCCGGTGGATCTTGCTCTGGCATCTGTGAGTGTGTTGGGTATCTCTTGGAGAGTTCTAGTTTTAGGTATTGTCCTGGGTCTGGTCCCAGTCGTCGCGCTGCTTTGCCTGCTCAAGCGCGTCGGCAGGATCGAGCGATGCTTCCACGGCGCCGGCGAGTACTCGGTCGGGATATATCTGCACAGTCTCTTGTCCCGTGTCGAACTCTGCAACGGGGGGCTCGTCGACCGTGAGTTCGTGCTGCTCGCGAAGGCTGGTCGGTGGCCGACGCTCGAGTTCGATGACAGTCTGCCGGCCCGGTTCTCGCGGGTCGTCGCGGGACCGAATGCCGTAGGGCTTGAGTGCGTCTCGTGCGTTCCTGGTCAGTGGGCGATTGGGACTTACGACGGTGGTCGTCTCTGGTACTGGATCGAGCGACGGCTCGGCAGCTGGTGCGGTAGCCTGCTGGCTGTTACTCATCGTTTCCCTCTCGAATATCGACACTGACGGTCGTGTCCTCTGTGACCGGATTTTCGATCTCACTGTAGCGACTGACGTGTTCGTTGTAGTCTTCGAGCAGCAGACTGATCTCTGCTTCGAGTTCGTCGGCGAGGTGGACGTGGTCGGCTTCGTCTGCTGGCAGTTCGAGGTTCGTGATGGCGATCTGGGCGAGGCCGGTGGCCTGGTCTGAATCGGTCATGAGTGGTGTTCGGACAGCGTGCTGTTTCGATCGATCGATGCACCGACGCCGAGCCGGTCGCGGCGGGCGTCGGATTCGTCTGTGTTGTCGGTGGCGTCAGGCTCGTAGTCGCGGCCAAACCGCCCGACCGGCGGCACGTCGTTGTCGTCGGTGAACTCGGGGAGCGCGGTGACTGGCTTAGGCTCATGTCGGAGGCCGCAGACGTCGATCTCGATGTGGCCGCCGATGGTGTAGCGACCGAAAATGTCGGTTGTTGCATCCGGTTCGACCACGGCAGCAACTTCGAACAACCGGTAGACGCCGGGTCCGTCACACGGATCGTCACAGGACGCACTGTGGCCGAAGTGGGGGACTTTGCAGATGTCTGCCGGCTTCGGAACGTGGGGATGCGTGGCGGCGATGACCTCCACGTCGCCGAAGGTTTGGAGTTCGAGGACTTCTTTCACTGACCGTCCGTGGTCGGGGCTGACGATTTTCTCGAGATGCCGGAGTGAGTCGGCATTGATCTCCACGATCACAGAGATTTCCCGACAGAGTTGCTGGTCCGGTGCTGTGGCTTGGTCGCTCTGGTCTGTCATGTCTTGTTGGACCGACTTGGAATTTTCTGGCATATGCTTCACGTTCTAGGTGGCGAGAAACGACTGGTGGTGAGGGGCTACGACCGTGTCTTCTGTGCGATGTGTCCCCTCCTGTCGGTGCTACAGCGAATGGGACGTTCTGTCGGGCTTAGGCCCCCCCGACCTCGACGCCGACGCGGAACTCGCCTTGCTCGGTGTCGATGTAGCCTTCGGCGTCGGCGTGGTCGATGGCTGCTTCGAAGGAGTCCCAGCCGCTGCCGAGGCTCCGGTACTCGCCGGTTCGGTCGTTGTAGACGAAGACAACCTCGTGGTTTTCGGGTGACTGATTGATGGACATTGCACTCCTGCTGCTGGCGAGAAACAGACCTGACTCAGACGACTACTCGTTGGTGCTGGCGTATCTCTCGGCGAATTCTTGGAACCATGCGGGTGTGAAAATCATTGTGTCGTGACAGTTCCTGATAATATCGGCGGCTTCGTCGTAGGAGAGGTCTTCCAATTCCATGATAACCGCAATAGATGCATTCACCGACCGACACACTCCGCTCTCGCAGTGGACCAATGTCTTTCTCCCAGCACGCATATGCTCAAGAGTGGTCTCCACAGCCTCTGCAAACAGATCATATGAAAATTCAAGTTCGTTGTTTTCCGAGCCATGTTCGTCTGGGGAGTCTGAGAGAAGATACTGGTGATAGTACTCGCAATCTACTTTATCAGCGGTGTTAAACCGGCAGATGGAAACGACCGCATCGAATTCGGTCACTTCGTTGTCCGCGATATACTGGTGATGTGTCAGCCACAGATCGTCGATGACCTGATTCATCGTGACATCATCTAGTGGTTGTGTGGAAAGGCGGGAGGGATTCGTTGGCGTCGATTGTTTTTCGAAGCCAGCCCATCTGGTCGCCAATCCCGTCGAAATCGTGTTCCTCAAACGGGTAGACTGTCCGATATTCTGAAAGCACGGATCGGACTTGCTCTGGCAGGTAGTGCGACGTAGCGAGAACGACGATGGTGCCGACAGGCTCGCGTTCGTGGAGTTGCGTCGCCAGTTCCACGCAGACCTGATCAGCCCACTCAGCGACCGCTTCATCCCCGATGTAGCTGTCGTCCTGGGGCCGGAGTGAGGCATCATACGTCGTGAGCGGCTCGTTCGGCTCAACGACGCCATGTTCTCCGGAGAGGATCAGCTGATCGTCGCACAATTCTTCTGAGAATTCCTGCTTGAGGGAGGCATACGACGAGTTGTAGAGGTCCTTCGCTGGGACTGTTTCACCGTCGTCAAGATCCTGCTTGCTACTGCCACAGGCGATGAGGGCGATGTCGGTCGTGCCACGAGTGGTGTGGAGGGCGTTTGCCATGGGAATACTCTGCTCTCTCGGTTGCGAGAAACGGTGTTCGCTTGCTGACTGGTGGTTGGTCTAGAGGTTGCTCTGGACGTCGAGTTCGTTCATCGCGTCGACGTCTTGGCTGATCTCTTGGATTTTCGCGGTTTGCTGTTCGTTGGCGGCTGCAATTGCTTCGGCTTCGCTGGCCACATCTTCGAAGTCTTCGGCCGTTTCGTCGATCATGCTAGCGATTTCTTCGGTGCTTGCGGCTTGGTCGTCGGTCGCGTCTGCGACTTCGGCGACGCCGTCTGAGACTGCTTCAACTACTTTGGAGATGTCTTTGAATGTTTCCCCGGAATTCCGGACTTTCTCAGCGCCGTCCTGGACCACCCTGTTGGTTTCTTCGAGACTGGAAACCGTGTCGGTGGTGCTTTCACGGACGTGTGCGACGATTTCTTCGATTTCGGAGGCTCGTTGTTGGGACTCTTCGGCGAGTGATTTGACTTCGTCGGCAACGACGGCGAACCCGTCGCCGGCTTCGCCAGCACGGGCGGCTTCGATGGAGGCATTCAGTGCCAGCAGGTTTGTCTGGTCGGCGATGTCGTTGATCACGTCGACGAGTTCGTTGATCTCTTGAATCCGGTCGTTGAGTTCTCGAACGTCGTCTGTTGCTTCGGCAGCGGCGTCCTCGATACCGGCCATGATCTCGATGGTCTCCTCAGCGTCTTCTTTCCCGGCTTCGGCCTTTTCTCGAGCCTGCTCGCTCGTTGTTTTGACCTCGTCTGCTGTGGCCGCGATTTCTTCGACTGTTGCACTCAGTGATGCGACTTCTTTCGAGACGTTCGTGATCGAGTCCAGTTGCCTGTTGGCCTGCTGGCTAATCTCCTGTGAGTTGTCAGCGACTTCTTCAGACGACGCTTTGAGTTCGTCAACGGCGGATTTGATGCTTTGGCTTGCGGCTTTCTGATCGGAGATATCGCGGAATGTCTCGCTGATGGCAACAATATCGCCTTCCGGGTCGTGAATGGGCCGGACAACCAATTCCGTAGGGATGACCCGCCCGTCGTAGCTTTCTTTCTCGACTTCGACGCGGATTTCGTCCTTGCCTTCGTCGACGATCTGTTTGAGAGTGCAGTTGCCAGTCCCGCAGACTTCCGGATTGCAGAACTGGTCGTAGCATTTCACGGTCGCGCTATTTTCTGCGTCGACGCCGCCGAGTTGCTTCATTTGCTCGTTTTCCACAACGACGTTGAAATCCAGATCGAGAATCCGCATCGCGGCGCCGGTCGACTCCATTACCTGCTTGAGATTGTTGGTTAGTACATCCCAGAGTTCGTCTTCTGGGAGTTCTTTGCCAGCGAAAATCTGTTGAGAGAAGTCTTCTCCTGCTGTTGAACCGTCTTCAGTGGTGGCCATGTGTCGGGTATTTCATGCTCTGCAATTCAGTCTTGTTGCGATTCCCACGCGGCGAGAGGGGCTCTGCTCGGGGGTGGTTTGGACTGCTGCCTCAGTTGTTGGAGTAGCGAGACGGGGCTTCTCGCCATTCTCACGGGGTGTCTCTTGATGAGCGCGCTGGCTCAAACGAGTCTGGTGTCGCCGCTCCTCGTGGACCAGAAAAGCGTCTGTCGTCCGTTTCCCACGCTGAAACGCGTCGCCGAGCCGTTCCGGTGAGTGGCTTGGAGTGGAGCGATTCGGCTAGTTCCACCAACCGCTCGTACGTGCGCTGGCAGGATTGCCGAGCGGGGAGTGCAACCGGATCTTCGTCAACGTAGGCGCAGTCTGTCTCTCCGCCCCACCGAGTCTCGCTTGGGACGTGGATCTCGTACTGGATCGTGTACTCGTCTTGGCCGACAGGCCCGCTAAGAACCAACCGACGCGTGTACCGCTCGTTGATACTCTGCTCGTAGGTGACTCGAAGTGTTCCCGGCTGTCCGTCGTCCTGAACGACGCGTGGCTCCTTTGCGAGAGTCCACTCCTCTGGCGGTTGATGCAGGCACTCGTGGTGCCCGGGATGGGACCAGAGTTCGGGATCGTGTGTTTTCATCCAGTCGATGGCGACCGACCGCGCTTCTGCATCGCTGTACTCGGCTTGGACTTTCCCCGGGAGCGAGTCGGGTGGGAAGCGACCACGGACGCCGCCGAGTCTGTCGTCGCCGACCTCAACCCATGAAAAATCCGTGTGATGGTGGAGGATTTTGACGTATGCGTGCCCGTCGGACTGTTCCCATCGTTCGTGGCCGGTGAGTCGTGTCGGCGTATACTCCCAGCCGTTGACTTCCGAGGGCACGTTCTGGCAGTACTCGAAGTCCGAGTCGAATGGAGTTCCGTCTGGATCGGAAAGCAGTGTCGCAGTCTCGGCGCTGTCGATGCCGGGCCACTCGAGGTGGCTTGGCGGTGTATGCTCGTCGGCTCGCCGAACGTTCAGCTGGTAGCGCGGGACGGCGGTTGGTGCAGGTACCCCCTCCGTGTGTGTCATCGGCCAGTCGCCTTGCAGGATTCGGACGACGCCGCTGGTCTGCCAGTTGTCTTGGATCGCCCAGGCGTAGTTGCTGGCGTCGTGGAGGACAACGTTGTATCCTGAACCACTTGCCTGTGGTTGGATCCAGACGGCCCGTGTCCACTCCCACGGATTTGATCCACGGTCTTCTCGATCTGGTTCCGACAGCGCAACGTGCAGAATCGAACTTTTCTCCTCAGCATCTTTCGCCGCTAGCTTCGACACCCACTGCTCGTACTCTGTTTGGTGCTCATACCAGTGTGAGCTATCGAACTGGCCGCCGCTTGTGATACCGAACTGGCTCAAGCCGCTTCCGAGCAATTCACTCGTCGTGAGGGCACTGCTGTAGTCTGGATGGCAATCGATTGCGATTTGCTCTTCGTCCGGACTGGAACCGGTCTCCGTGAACTCGGTGAGACGATCTTGCAGTGTTTCAACGGCCTCACTGTGCGAGTCGACATGGAACCACTCGCCGTTGAGAGACGTGTGACAGAGTGCCCACGCATCATCGAGATACGGCGGTCGAATGTCGATCTGCAATTGGTCAGACATTCTCGGAGTTCTCGCTGTCGGATGCCGGGCGGTATCGGCACTGCTCGCAGACGAGGTGCCACTCGCCAGTGCGCTTCACGTCGATGAGGTGGGCCGCTTCGCATCGTGGGCAGACGTCGCCGTGGCTGTAGTCTCCGGGCCGTTCTTTCGGTTCAGGCGGTGAGTGCTGCCGTGGTCGGAGGGATCCGAACTGGAACAGGAGCATCGCTCTGTCTCGGTAGGGGGCGACAAACGACTGATTTCTCGTCTAGATGCCCGTCAGTAGCGACGCGAGGGTGTCGAGCTTCTCGGTCAGGTTCTCTTTGTTGAAGACGGTTCGAGAGGCTGTCCACTTGCCTTCCAACTCTGCTGCTCCGGGGGGCGCACGATTTCGGGCGCTGGTCGTGGCGAGTGTGAGCGAACAGACGGGGGGTTCGCCGAGTTGCTCTGCGACGGCGCCGGGACTGGCAGGCTGGCCGTCGGTCATGGTGATGATGAGCGGCTCCTGTTGCTGGCGGCGAACGAGCGCTTTCGCCAACTCAAGAGCGTCCGAAAGCGGTGTCCCACCGCCGGTCTCGGTCGTGAGCAGTGCGTCTTGGACATACTCAACATCGACGCTGAACGGCTTGATGAGGCGGGCTTCGTCTCGATAGAAGTCGATGACGGCGACGTTGATGCCGAGGTCTTCGGCTGCGGCGGCGAACGTCGCGACCGCCTGGACAGCTGGCTCGATCTCGTTGCTCCGGTACCCGCCCATCGATCCAGAGCGGTCTAGTACCAACACGAGCGCGTATTCTTTCTCGTCGCCGGGCGTTTTCCGCTCGAAGGCACGCGGATCACCGTAGGAGAGCTTGTAACCCTGTGCGGGATCGACTCGCCCGCTGGTTTGACCGGGGATGACGTCGCTCTGCTTGTCCATCGCGAGGACGTTCGCCAGCGTGTCGGCTACCTGTTCGGATTCGGCTTCGATGGTAGCCCACGTCTGCTGGTCAGCGACGCTGTTCTGTGTTGTTGGCTCAGTCTGGCCCGTTTCTGGCGTCGTGATCGAAGTGAGCGAGCCACTGCCCGCGCCCTGACCGCCTGGCGATTGCTCCCCAGTGGGATCGTCGTCAGTGTCTTCCAGCAGGTCGTTGATCTGGTCTAGCTCGTTGTTGACGGCGTCTGTGTTGGGTGTCGTCTGGTCGATTTCTTCGCGAGCTTTCTCTGCATCGGACTCGAGGGCGTCCGCGTCAATCTCAGGATCGATTGAGGGCGCACTTGGTTCGGAACGACTGCCGTTCTGCCCGTCGGAGTCAGACTGACTGGTTTCCTCGCCTTCGCTTGGAGTGGCGTCGGTGTCATCTGCTTCTGAGTCGTCGGGCTGATCCGGCTCGCCATCAGTATCCGATTCAGAATTCGTGTCAGCGTTTTCACTTTGCACGTGGGGTGTCTCGTCGTCACCGGACTCACCATCTGCATCTTCGCTTGGACTTCCGGCGTCGGCTTCAGAACCGTCTGTCTCGTCGCTACGCTCGTCGCTGTCAGCGTCGATGCTATTGTCCCCACTCTGCTCCTCTTCTTCGCCGGAGCGGCTTATGTCGCTGTCCGCGTCGTTCTCGTCGTTTTGCCCCAATGCGAAGTCGCCCAGTGCAGACTGGCCGCTACTGATTCCTGAGCTCCCATCGCTTGACCCGGGGTTTATATTGGGTCGGGTATCGCCGCTGGAACCACTGCTTGCCGCTGGGTCTTCCGAAGCGGGTCCGTCTTCGGCGCTGGCTGTGGTACCGCTAGCGTCTTCGCTGTCGTCTTGGCTCTCGCCCTGCGTCTGTTCGCTTCCATGATCTCCGGCACTATCGTCACTGGTGTCTGCTTCGGGAGATGTGTTCTCTTGGTTTGCTTCGGTGTCTCCGCTTGTTTCCGGTTCGTCGGCTCCCGGTTGGTCGTCTGCACCACTCCTCGCTTCCTGAGAGTCGGTTGCCTGCGATTCGTCTGTGTTTTCGTCGGCTTGCTCGGGGTCCGACGTGGACGGCTGGTTGGGCTCGGTGTCGACGTCGTCCGGCTCGGGCTCTTGTGGGTCGATGTCGGGATGGTCGGTGATCGACTGAAGCGGCGTCTCGTCGGTTTCCTGCCGCTCGGTCGTGACTGCTTCTGGGTCAGGTTGGCCGGCGGGCTGATCAGGACCTGCTTTGCTGTCTGATTGGTCGGTGTTGTCCTCGCTGTCCGGTTGGGCGCTGTTTTGCTGTCCTTGCTGCTCCTGTTGCTCCTGCGGTCCCTGCTGGCTCTGTTGCTCCTGTTGGGCTTGCTGGTCTTTATCGTGACTGTCCTGATTGTCTGCGTCGGTACTCTGAGCCTCTTCACCTGACTCTTGTGGCGAATCCGGTGAAGACTCGTTCCTGTCTTCGCTCTCGAAGAACGGCGCCATGTGGGCCGTCCAGAACTCAGTGAGTCGGCGAGCGCGCTGAATGGAGGCTTCCTTGCCGTAGAGTCGGATACTGTCTTGCTGTTCGTTCCGAAGACCGTGGAGATCGGCGGCGAGTTGCTTGAGCGGCTCGTGGATCGAGAGGAAGGCGTCTTCGTCTGCGTCGGAGGCGAAGGTGATTCGGTCGTCGTCGGGGTCGGCGAGAACGGGGCCGACGCCAGTGTAGGTTTCGGACCCCGGGAAAATCGCGTAGTCGTATAGCGCGCCCGTGACCGCATCCCAGAAGGAGAATTCGGCCCCATGTTCGACGTCGGAGAGCGGCTGGCTGACGATTCGGCGAATGAGCGTCAACTGCGTCGTTGCTTGGTCGGTGAAGGCATCGGCCCGGCGGGCTTCGGCCTCGATGACGCCGTCTTCGCCGATATTCAGTAGCTCGTGGGCTTTCTCGCGCTGGGCCTCGCTGTCGATCTCTTGCTCGATGATCTCGGTCTGGCCGCTAACGTTCGTGAGCAGGAGGTGCAGCAGTTCGTGGAGGACGATGCCGTGTTGGTAGGCACGATCGACAGTGGCTTGGTCGGAAATCGGGAGCGACGACGTATCGGCTGGCTGGCCGGTAACGGCGATCAGGTAGTCGCCGTCGATGCTGTCGGCGAGGTGGGCAGCGGCGTCGGCGTCAAGGCCGGCGTCGCTCGTGAGTGCGTCCGCTGTCGCGGGCATGATGAAGCCTGTATCGACACTCGGCAGGACGCGCAGGTCGACACGTGCCTCGAGATGAGGCGGCAGGAGTCCGGTAACAGTGTCCGCAAGCCGTTGCTCGCGAACACTGCTGGTCCGGACGTGTGCGGCTTCGTCGGGTGTGAAAGTGTCTGGTGCAAGTGACATGGCTCTGGGCGAGTGGATCTGGCTCGGCTACTCCGCCAGCGAAAAACTGAGCGCGTGAGACGTGGATAGACCGTAGTTCGTAGTGGGAGGACTAGTGCCGCTTCAGGCGTGAATCGCTAGATTCACAGGACACAACGCCTCTTGATTAATTCTAGCAGTTCAGAACTGAAGCAGCACTAGGCCGGAAGTACTTCGGAATGGGATTCGATGCTGACCGGATCAATGAGCCCGATCCCATCGCCGGTGAGGGAGATGATCTGGTTCTCCACTTCGGTCACGAGGACGTTGTCGCGGCCGTATTCTGTCGCAAGTTCGTTGTGGACGGCTTCGATCTCGGCTTCTTGCTTGGAGTTCTCGGGGATGATGAAGGTCATGCTTCACTGCCCTGGAAGCGAGAAACTTCTGTTGAGACGGCCGACAGCCAGTCACTTTTCGATCTCCTGCCACCAACCGGACTGGAGTGAGCGGGCGACATTCCGAATCGACATACTCTTCTCCTTGGTTTTGCCGTTCGCTTCAATCACAAACTCGACATTCCGGATGCCCGCGCCGCTACACTTGAGGTCAGTGACAGTGATGTCGCCAACCTTGTCACCGTCTTCGTCCCCCATCCGGAACCATTCAAACTGCGCGCCCTCTTCGACTCCGTGGCTCGCCGCGATTTCTCGGGCTTCGTCAAGTTGCATTGGTCTGTTTAGTCGTTCAGTCAACGATATTTCGGAGCGTCTGGTGTGCGGCGTCGGGATTCTGGTTCGGTTCTGCCACGGCCCAGAGGACGTTTTTCATCGCCGCCCGGGGACTCGCCCCGTCATCGATGTGTTCGCAGACGGTCATCAGCGATCGGGTCGAGACCGTCGGCCAGGACTCGTTTTCCCGCGTCTTGTGAGCCATCTCGACGAGTTGGCGGAGCGTCTCCCGTGAGGCCGTCTGCCAGTTCCGGTTGGCCTGTCGAGCGACTGCTTCGGTTTCCGTTTTGACATCCTGGGGATACTGATGCTGGAAGCGACGGAACCGTTCCCGCGTCGCCGAGTTCATCGGCTCGGAATCGCGGTACTCACGCGTCGGCGGGTTCATCGTCACGATGATCCGCGCTTGTGGATGTGGCTCGACCAGCTGGCCGTGGCTCTTGATCAGGAGCTTTCCTTCGTTGAGGAGGCGGTGCATCGCCATCGCTGCACCTGCCCGCATCGTGGGGAACTCGTTGATGACCAGCCACTCCCCGTTCAGGAGTGCTTGCTTGACGGGACCGCTTCGCGGTTCGATCACTCCGTTTTCATCGGGCGTCAGCGGCCCGAATAGGTCGTCCGGCGTGGTGGTCCGGTCGGCGTCGATGGAGCGGTAGCCATTGTTCGTCTTGTAGGCGAGATACTTGATGAGATAGTTCTTCCCGGCACCGCGCGGGCCTTCGATACAGACGGGAACCAGCCCACGCGCCAGTTTGTTCGCGATGAGGACGTCCATCTGGACCTGGAGACGCGGCTCGACCGGGACGGCAGGCGGGATGACTTCGCCGTCCGCGACCGGGAGGGCATCGTCACCGGCGTCGGGATGGGTTTCGGGCTTGGGGATCGACGGGTGGTCGTCGGTAGCGTTGACCGGCAGCCCAGTCTGTTCGGGGTCGTCAGCGTGCTGGCCGATCTCCGAGTAGTAGACGCTGTCGGCGTCGGTGATGTCACACTCTGCGATAGCTTGATACCGCGGATCGGGCACGTCGGCGTCCACGCTGTCCACGTCGACGACGCGAGCGGTCCCACTCCCAGCCTCGTTCGTCCGTGACTCGTACCGTTGCTTGTGTTGCTTGATGAGGCGAGGGGCAGTCGGGATCGCGGACGTGGCTTCGGCGATGATCGCGCTCGTCTGTTCGGCGTCCACGTCGGTCACGAACGCTTCGGCAGCAGTCGAAATCTGGTCGGCATCCTCGAGATCGACACAGAACGCTTTCTCGGCGGCTTCTTCCTTGATGACTTCGGCACGGGCTTCGTTGATGGTCGCGCCGGCTTCGGCTAGTTCTTCGATCGGCGCGTCGGCGATTTTGCGGAACGACTCCAGGCATTCTTCTTGGAGCCGGTCACGCTGAGTGTTCGAGACGCTGTCCAGATTCGTCAGCGGGCTTGGGGGGAGATACTGCGAGATATGATCGTCGGCGGCGTCTGCGAGGTCCTGAGTGTCCGTGAATGCCAGATCGCGGTAGGTCGAGAAGCCGGCGTGCGTGAGCGCGTCCAGTATCGCATCGACGTTCTCGAGTTCTGCCTGCCACTGGGCCGGAATTTCGTCTTGGAGAGCCTCGTAGTCGATGGGATCGGCCCGTTCTTCGAGTTCTTGCTCGATCTCTTTCTGGAGGGCTTCTGGATCGGCTTCGGAAAGGTCCTCGAACGAACTGTAGCCGAGTCCCTGCAGGACTGATGCGATGTCTTCGGTGACGCCGTTGAGGTCGGCGAAGTCAGCTGTCTCGAAGTGGGCGGCGACTGCATCGGGTTCGTCCCCGACAGGATCGACGCTTGTGATGACTTTCCCGTTGTCGTCCGAGCGAGAGATGCCGTACACGTCGCCGGCTCGCTCGTTGACTAGCTGCTCGATGTCGGCGTCGATGCCGAACTCGTCGGCGGCGGTCATCGCGAGCGTTTCGAGCGGGACCGACCCGCCTTCGGCGGCGAGAAGGCGATTGGCGAGGTGGCTCAGCGTCTCCTGCTCGGCAGTCTGGTGGTGTTGTGTACTCATGATTTCTCCTGTGGGGGCAGTGGGCCGCTCAGTCGTCGGCGGTCGTCATGTCGGCCGTGGGCGCGTCTGTGTCCCCCGCCTCGCGAGAAACGTCGTCGGTATCATCGCCCCCATCCGCATCACTGTCGGCGGTCTCGGCATCGCCGTCGTCGCCGTCACTGGCTTCCGCGTCTTCGATGTCGTCTTCGGAGACGAACGCGTCGATCTGGCGATCCACGGTTTCTTGGACCTGTTGGGCTTGGCCGGCCGCGATGTCGCTCAGGTCGAAGCCCTCCATGTCGTCGAAGTCTTCCAGGTCGTCCAGCGTGTCGCCCAGCGTCTGCTGGCTGTCGGGAAGGATCTCGGCATCGTCCTCCTCGTCGTCACTGTCGGCATCGCGCTGGTAGGCTTTGATCGCGACGCGGAGTTGCTGTTTGGGCTGGCGAACGAGTTTCCCGGCGACTTCGGCGAGTTCTTGGAAGCGACTGCTGCCACGCTCGCCGCCGTAGGCTTTCAGCAGTGCGATCTTGAGTGAAATCTGGAGGTTCCACAGGGTCGGCTGGCCGCTCGGGTTCGCCAGTGCCGTCGCCCGGTCGGCCGCCTGCTCGGCGATTGACCCGGAGAAGCCCAGATACTCGTAGAAGTCCGTCACGGAGAACGGCAGCGTGTTGAACTTGAGCGTGAGCATCCGCGCCCGGGCCAGGTCGCTACTGAGTTGCGTGGCGAAGCTGTCCAGCTCTTCGAGAATCTCGCTGTGCCACTCGGTCGGGGGCGTCCGGTTGGCGCTGCGCTCGTGGGACTCACTCATGAACTCCCCGACGTGCTTTCGGGAGAAGCGAGCGTCTTTCCCGGGCACGGGCATGGTTGTGTCGACAGCGGGAATGTAGACGACCGGCCGGGCCCAGATGGTGGACGACCCGCGGTAGTCGTAGCCGATCTGGGAGCCGTAGTAGACAGTGATTTCGCCGCCGTCGTCGGCGGCAGTCATCTGCCCGGCTTGGTCCTCGCCGACAGTCCCGAACTGGTCGATGAGGGCGTCACCGTCGCCGGGGAGGACGCTTCCCTCGTCGTCGACTTCGACGGTGTACTGCTTGTCGGGGAAGACGGTCGTGATCCGGCCTTCGCCGCCCCAGTCGTGGTAGTGGATCCAGCCGAACGGCGACGGATCGTCTGCACCTTCTTTCTGTGCGGCGACGACGAGCCGTTCGAGGAACGCCTGCATGTCGCCGGCCTCGTAGGAGGTCGTGGCGATCTGCCATCGGAAGCGGCAGTTGAATCCGAGCGTTCGGAGGGCGAGACGGCGACGGTCGATGATGTCTTTGTGGTCGGCAACCGGGATGTGCCGGCTGGCGTTTGCGGTGCTGGTGATGTCGTCGAGGTCGTGGCCGGCGGCCTGCTCGAGTTGTTCGACGTCCAGCCCGTCGACGTTGCGGATAGCCTCTTGATCGATGGTCGCCTCGGCGTCGTCAGCGACGAATTCGTTGACGGCCAGCAGGTCGCCGTTGCCCGGCACGGGGAGGACCTGAATGGCGTCTTTGAAACACTGGCTGGTATCGAAGCGGTCGCCACTGGCTGTGACGGCGTCAGGATACTCGCCCGAGCGGGTCAGGCCACAGAAGCCGACAGTGCCGTTGGGGCTGATCAGCGACTCGACCGATGCACTGAACGCGATCTCGCTTTCGGATGGAGTTTGGTTCGTTGTCATGCTCATCACCTGGAAGTGAACAGGCTACCTCCACTGCGGGCGAGAAAATGCCGTTGCCATGGCAAACCACTCTCAGGTCCTTAGAAACCAATTTATTTTTGGAACTGAAAATCACGACGCCAGTATTAACACCTTCTGTGATAGGTTATGGGTTAATGGCCCTATGGCGGCGGCTTTTGAGAAGTGTAGAGCGTGGTCAAGTCGGGATTGGAACATTGATAGTGTTCATAGCGATGGTACTAGTCGCGAGTATTGCTGGCGGTGTGCTTCTCTCAACCGCGGGGTTCTTACAAAGCCAGTCTGAGGAAACTGGGGAAGCGTCCTCTGCCCAGGTTTCAGACCGTGTTACTGTTATGAGCAAGTATGGGAAAGTCACGGAAGCAAACAACCGGCTTGTCCTCGATAGTAGCCAACTTGACGAGTACGAGAGTGGAAGAGAGGAGTACCGCGAGGAAATAATTGTAGAATTTGGCACAGTGTTCCTGTTTGGGGGCGGGGCAACAGCCGGTTGCTCACCGCCATTCCATCTTGTGCTGGATGGGGTGCGTTCTGAAGAACCATTTGCCGACTCTTATGCTGATGGCCCCGATTATGACCAACTCAAATTTGAGGAGACATCAGCGGGCGAAATTAGAGTAACTCATTTGGACCCTGATGGTGAGGATTACGTCATTACCACGTCAGAACCACCAATCTCAGCTAAGATCGTGGATGAAATGGACTGCAATAGCGATCTCCTTTTTGAGGACCCTGACGGTGACAGTGGGATGTGGTGGCTTGTCGACGAGACAGGGACTGCTGAAATTCGACCTGCAAGAGAGAGTCTCTCGCAGGTGAGTGTTACAGTACAGAGTGCACCCGGTGCGGGAGATGTTGACCTGACCGACGCTGTTGTAACGTACACAAGTGCAACGACGGTACAGCAGCTCACATATGCTGAAGGGAGCGCCAGTAAAACCACATTTACGACCGAGTCACTGGAAGACGATGATGCTATTCTTGAAGACGGCGAACAAGTTACTCTGAAATTAAATACGGCTGAGCTTGAACCAGGGCTCGGACTCAAGCCCGGTGCTGAAGTACAACTCAGTATCAATACGAGAAGCAGCGCAACTACCACCACTACAATAACAGTGCCTGACACATTCTCGCGGGCCGAACCATTGTTGTGAATCGCTTCGGGGTCAACCCCGAGGCACTCGGCTTGCCCCGCCTGTAGATGCGTCGTGAGTACGAGCGTCGGACCGAGTTCGGCGAAGGGGGGATCAGAGGATCTCGTCGATCCAAGCACACCACGACTGAAAGTCGTTCGCACCGCACTGGTCCGCGATGTTCCGGAGTGTATCGCCACTGACTTCTTTCCCCATTGGAATCGTGACGTTCCGGATCTCACCGGTCTCTGGGTGAATGTACCGGAGTTTCAGATGCATTCCGGCACGGTCGACGGGCTGATACCCCATCTCGCTCAGTGCGACGACAAGTTCTCGGCGCCGGCACAGCTACTCGGAAAACCAGGGTGATTCGGGTTCCTGTGGTTCGGCGGAGACCTCTTCGGGGTCAAGCCCTAAATCATGCAAGTCGGCGTCCGTGACCGGTTCCCCGATCTCTCCGGTATGCAGTGCTACGGCCTCGTCTAGGTTTACGAGCGCTTCAGATCGTGTTTCTCCGTGACTCGCCACACCAACCCCTTTGTCGATAGCGGACCACCGGCCATCGTTCTCTTGTACCAGCTGAATTTCACGCCGTGCTGAGTCTGAATCGCCAGTGTCGGCTTGAGCCATACCTTCACTTACACGAGAACGCAGTAAGACACTTCGGGAGAGGTCACCAGGTAGTGTTCAGATTAGCTGATTCCATGCGAAGGCGAACGATCGAAGCCAGTCGTCAGCTGTGTCTCGTTCGGCGTTGCTAAAACAGTTTGAGAACGAAGAGGTGCGTCGTTTTACCTCACGAAAGACACGTTCAACGGAATTCCGATTTCCGTGGCGTTCGTATCTGAAATCGAGGCCGTGTCGCTGGCAGGCGTCTTTCAGCGGTGCTGCACCATCGACGAGAAACACGGCGTCGTCGACATCGTGTTTCTCGCGGAGTTCAGCGAAAAACGCGTGAGTGAACGCGTTGGTTCTCACCGGTTCAAGCTTTGTGTGGAGTAATTCGTTCGTATCAGGATCGACGGCGGCGTACAGCCAGTAGCGCTCGTCGTCGAGCTGGATCACAGTCTCGTCAACCGCAACGTGATCCGGCTGGCGTCCGTCTTGGGGCTGTAGATCGGCCTTATGAACCCAGTTATGAACGGTGGATCGTGCGCGTTGGACACCGAATACCTCAAGAAACGAAACAGTATTCGAAAGCGAAAGTCCAGCCAGGTGTAGCTGAATACTGAG
>NZ_FOCX01000055.1 GCF_900110215.1 Halorientalis persicus
CTGCGGGCACCGAGGCAAACGCCGGTGACGTGCCTGCAAGCCGTGTCGTCGAAGCAGGAACGTCCGTTTGCGAGGACGGGCGAAGCCCCGCCCCATCGCGGGCGGGGTGAACATTCACTGGACATGGGAACTGTCTGGGCCGCTCGCAGGAGAGAAACCAACCGCGTCTACACCTACTATTCGATACACGGCCATATCATAAGTAAATTAACATACAAACACACTCCACAACTCCAGCAGACTTCCTTCGCCCACTCCGCGGCTTCGTTTCCGTCCAGTTGGTTTTCGTTCTGGGAAGCGATACGGATTCGCCTCCAGAGACCCATCGGCCCGTTCCAGCGTCGGTTTGGACCGGCGACGGAGAGTTCCGAACGCCGATCGCTTCCCTGCACACCACAAGCACTGGGACGCAGTCCAGAGAGCTAGTTCTGGCTCGGCTCGCTTGGTCGGTCTGTTTCCGGTTCGACTGGTTGGCTTGTCTGTTCTGATGTCGTTTGTTTGGTGTTCGTTTTCGCCTGTTGGCTGGTCTGTTTGGTGTCGCCTGTTGGTTGGCCTGCTGGTTTTCGCCTGTTGGCCGGTCTGTTGGTTATCGCCTGTTCGGCGGACTAGTGGTGCGGTTGCTGGGCGGTGCGAGGCTGTCTGGAGGATAGGGCCGGGAGCCCGCCCGGTGTCGGCCCGAGTCCGCTTTCGGGACTCCCGAGAGGATGGGTGGGCGAGGGAGTCCCGGTTGCGGCGAGTGGCCGGTGCCGGGCGGCCGGCCTGCGTTTGCTGGCGGAAGTGGCGCGAGAGACAGCAGAAGGCGAGAGACAGATACTCTCTTTAGCATTGGCTTTTTGTCACTGGCTGGACACCCACGCGTATGGACGAGCTACTCGACGTGTTCGAACTCGATCTGGGAGAACTTGTGGAAGGGGGCCTCCAATTGCTCGTTGCGGGCTTGTTGCTTGTTGTCGGTGTCGTGTTGATGGTGGCCGAACTGCTTGTTGACGGGACGTTCCTTTGGGGGGCTCTGCTGACCGTCCTTGGGATCATCGCTGGGCTGTTCGCTGTTGCGAGCTTCTTCGATATTTTCTTCTAGACGACCGCGACATCCGGTGCGTCGAAATCGTGTACTCGGAGCGAATCTTGACCAACTCGGAACTAGTGCCGGCGTGGATCGATCCGGCCGCCGTGATACGTCTCGCTGTCGACGGCCACCGGCGCTGCTGGTTTGGTACCGCGAGCGTTGTCGTGGCCGACCTCTTGGCAATTGGAGCAAAGACTGTGCCCACACTGGTCTGCTGGCGTGCAATCCGCGAGTGTTGCACAGAGGTCGCAAAGCATCTGCGGCTTTCCGACCGGTTCGGAACATCGCGGACAGCGGTGAGAGAACATCGTCGGGCCTCTGCGAGCGAGAAAACAAGATCGTCCTATTGCCACAGTGTTGAAAACACCGCCATAGTATAGGAAATTAAACACACGCATACATACACCGCCGGGCACTGCCCCATCTCGCAGTCAGCCCTGTACTGGGTGTTCCTCGCGTTTTCGCTTGGGTAGCGATACGGATTCGCCTCCAGAGACACCTCGCTCGTTTGAGCCACCGGCAAACTGGAGCCGCCCGAACCAGCTGTGGATCGCTTCCCCCACACTTTGCGTCGAAAGCCCCGTCGGATTTCATTGATCTGACTCGAACCGCTCCGTGCTTGGTTCGGTGTTCTTCGAGTGTTGGTTAAGTTGTTTGATGTTGGTTAAGCGTTCTGTTGCTTGTTGGCCGATCTGCTGGTTTTTCGCCTGTTGGTCGGTCTGCTGGTTTTCGCCTGTTCGGCTTGCTGTCTGTTGCCTGTTCGGCGGACCAGTGGGTGTGGTTGCTGGGCGGTGTGAGGCTGTCTGGAGGGTAGGGCCGGGAGCCCGCCCGGTGTCGGCCCGAGTCCGCTTTCGGGACTCCCGAGAGGACGGGTGGGCGAGGGAGTCCCGGTTGCGGCGAGTGGCCGGTGCCGGGCGGCCGGCCCGCGGTTGCTGGCGGAAGCGGTGCCGAGCGGTGGAGTAGCGAAGGGATGCGCCGGCCGTCAGTCGGCGAACTCGATGAGCCGCTGGGTCGACAGCGACAGTGCGGAGACGACTTCTTCGACCACGTCGTCTTCGAGGACGACGCGTGAGGGCTCGAGCGACACGTAGTGGCGAATCGAGCCCGCCGACTCCTGGCGAACGGTGATGGTGGCGACGCGGCGCGTCCCGCGGAAGACGTCGACTGCGACGGGCTGCCCGTCCGCAAAGGGCTCGTCAATCGGCCAGCCACAGCGCGTCTCCGCCGTCAGCGGCGGTTCCGCGTCCGGGCCGACGTCGCGGCTGAGGTCCTCGTGGACGCCGTCCACACGGGGCTCGGCCATCTGCTCGGGCGTCGGGACATCGCGGTCCCGCTCCCGCGCTCGCTCTCGTGGCAGTGTGCGTTGCATGCGTAGTCACCTCCAGCCCCGTCCTCTCCCGCCCACAGGGGCCACTTCGGCCTGCCCCCGACAAATTACGCCAGAGAGAGGCGGGCCGCCCGTCGATGCCCTGCTGGGAATTCACCGGAAACGCGGTGTGTCGCTCACCGAATTCCCGATGGAGTATCGCGCCCCGGCGGCCCACCCGAACAAGGGCCGCCGTGGGGCTGGTTGGTGCTGTGTCTGAGCGGAGCGAAGTCAGGGGATGAGGCCGTTGTCTTCGAGCGTGGTCAGGAGGTCGGCCCGAGTGGCCTCTGGATCATGCTCGGCGTCGGCGGGGACGAACGGATACGCGTCGTCCGGGCCGGCGTCGATGGCGTCAAAAGCGGCGCTCTGGCTGACGACGCCGCGCGTGAGGGCGTCGGCGAGGAAGGCGACGTTGCCGTAGGCGAGACAGCGCCAGACAAGCCAGTGGGCGCTGTCTCTGTCGTGGCCGTCACAGACCGGTTCGATTTGGACGCGGTCGTCGACCGCATCGAGACTGCGGTTGGTGGTCTGGACTGGATCACCGATGGCTGGGTCGCGGCGACAGTGGAGACACGGTTTCGGGAGGTTGCCGTGCTTGTCGGGTTTGGTATCGTCGTCGGGCAGGTCGGGCAGGCGGCTAGGCTTGTCGTCGGTACCGTCGCGAAGCGGCGCAGTGTCTGTCGGACTCATGTTCTGTCCACTGGATCGCAGAAGACAAATCGCGGCCACGTGAAGCCGGTCAGCATGGGCGAGGCTGGAAGCGAGGGCGACGACCTGACTGCGTTCCAGCAGCAGGTCCTCGCGAAGGTCCTGCAGGATGACCCGCCGTCGATCTCCGCGAGTATCACGGACACCCAAAACGCGGTGCTCATCACCGCCGAAGGCGACGATGCAGCGTTTACGGCCGCCGAAGCACGCGATGCTGCGGCGAGAATGCGGGCTGGCCACAAGCAAATGAGCTACGGTGGGGTGATGATGGTGGTCGCCGCGGAGTATATCGAAGACCTCGCGGATGTCGTCGACGGCGAGAAGACAGCTGCCGACGTGGAGGCAATCTGGGAAGACGAGGACTTCGAGTGAGAGGGTGATGTCGTGGCGGCCGACTGGCTAGAGGTCTCGGACGGGCAAGTCCGACAGCGGCGGGATGGTGCCGTCGCCGATCCCGTGGATGTGGACCGCAGGGTCACCCAGGTGGCCGCGGGCCTTCGCGATCGTATCGAGAGTGCCAGTGGAGTCACCATCCCAGAGCGCGAGCAGGCGGTCGCTGGCTCGGACGATCTCGGAGTTGCGAGCGTGGAAGGCCTGCCATGCTTCGTCGAACTGGTCAAAGTTCGGTTCGCACTCGGTGTAGGGAATCTCGAAGTAGTCGGCGAAAGCGCGTGCGGCGGCGTCGGCCCCCTCAGCGCCGCCGGACACGATCTTGCTGACTGGCCAGTCTGCCTCAACGAGTGCTTGCCCGACTGTTTCGAGCGCACGAGCGGGGCATAGCTCGAACGCGAAGGACCGAGAGCCGACGATGCCGATACTCTGTCCGGTACTGTCAACACGAAGACCGTGGACAACGTGAGGGGTCATGAGTCGGAGCCCAGCGCGAGACAAACGATGGGCGGTGGCGACAGGGCCGGCACACACACCACCGTGTCCGCTGTTCTTGAGCAAGTGCCCCGCTAGCCGTCTCGGCCAGCGTCGTCCGGAACAGGTGTCGTCTCGAGGTCGGTGTACTGGGAATCGAGTTGGAACTCCGGCGTCGGTCCCATCTTAAACCGGAGGAAGTAGGTGCGAACGCAGGCCTGGTCCCGACTGGGGCTTCGAGAGGATGTGGAGCGCCACTCGAACTGCCAGCCGACGAGGAGGCGGCCGTACTCGTCGACAGCGCCGACGGTTGCATCCTCCGCGGGACCGTCCCAGTCGGCGTAGTACTGGTCGTCCCCGACGTAGGCGTCGACGACGCCGCCGTCATGAACTGGGACTGCGGTTGGCTCCTGGGCGAGTTCTCCGACCGTCGCGAGCGTCGAGGCTTCGATGTTGAGTGTCGAGACGGTCCGCCCATCGGCAGTGAACTCACTGACGGCGAAGGTGTGGTCGCTGGTCCCGGAGCGAGAGGGGCTCTGATGCCCGGTGATCTCGATGTCCAGATGGTCGGCGAACAACGCTGCTACACGCTCGATGCCGGCGAGGACTTCGGGCTGGTCTTCTTCGACAGTGATTGTGCCGCCAGGGACCTGCACGTCCTGTGCGGCCCGCTGGCTGTCGAGTGCGGGGCGATTGATCGGATGGGGCTTGATGAGGACCGTCCCGGTTGGCCCAAGCAGGAGTGCCGGCGCATCATCACAGACGACGAGGTCGTAGTCAGCAGCGGTGTATCGGCCTTTGCCGGCGACGGCCCGGAGCGCGATCTCGACGGCACGGGCGCTGATGCCGTAGCCGTACTGGGTGAGCGTGCCGTGAGCGCGGTGGCACCAGCGGTCGAACTCCTCGTAGAACGAGCTGTAGGAGTCCGGTATCTCCCACACTCGCGTTCCGTGTTCCTCGATGTAGCCGGCGACGTCGCCAGACCCAACCCACCGCGTGTAGCCGAGGTAGCGCCGCTCGGTATGGTACAGTTCGGACTCGGCCTTGCAGTGCAGCGAGCGAAGCGTGAGGCCGTGCTGCTGGCACTGCCCGCCCTGGAGGCCGTAGCGATTGTCGTCAACGGGCTCTTGCGTGACTGGTTCGCGGTGCATGATCGATGGGGCTGAACTTGCTGGTGATCCGGCGGTCGTGGTACCAAAGTCGCTGAGGCGTCGGTTCTGGCTCATGAATGGTGTGTCTGGCAGCCGGCGGTGTGGCCGTCTGCCGGATAGCTTCGGAAACGGTGGAGGGGGAGAACGACACTCCCGATACCGCGATTCTGTCTGTCGTCGGTCGTGGCGAATGAGGGCCGAAGCAGCGGGATCTGCCTCGTGGCAACTCTGTTTGAGCCGGTGTGTTGCCTCGTGGCAGATGGGGAGAGCAGGCGGCGAAAAGGGGCGGATGGCGGAGAGCCGCTACATCAGCGAGGAGAGGTTGTCTTCGTGGTCGATGAAGATGGTGTCCTGAGCGGGCGCATTGCCGACGCCGTCGCGTTCGTGATCGAGACGAGCGCCGGTGCAAATGTAGTAGGCATAGTGGTTGCGAGCCGCCTCGAAGTCGAGGTAGTGGTTGTGTTCGCCGTTGTCGAGAAAGCTCCGCTCAATGTACTGGACACCGGGTTCGTCGGGGACACCGTCGACGTAGTAGCGGTCGTTGAGATGATACACTTGGCAGGTGGAACTGAGCGGGGCGAAGTACTCGCCGATGACTCTGGGATGCTCCGAAATCTCGAGGAGCGCGGCCGTCATGTACTGCATCGCCCTGTGGCGGGACCAGGAACAGGGAATGTGGACAGGATCGAGACGGTCGACCGTCCGCGGGACTGGCGTCTTCGGGTCCGTCGCTGCCTCGACTGCACCCGTGTGTTCCGCTGCCCCGTTCGTGCCGCTCCCGAATCCTGACTCAGCCGTGGACCGGTCTTCAGTGTCGCCGAGCGAGAGGGCTTGGCGTGCTGCTTCGACAGGATCGGTGATGTCTCTCTCCGTCTCCGTGTCCTGTGCGGTGTCTGTGCGACTCCGAGCGTCTGTCGAGTGGATCTGATTCGAACCAGCCATTGGTGGAATACTCTACGACCTTCGGTGGCGAGAAATAGCGTGCGAGACGATCTGAGCGGCGAGTCTGGCTCAGGCTTCGGGTTCCGCCGACGGCGGTGTCGGAACGACGAGCGCATCGTCGAGGATCAGCAGGACGGCCTTGGCCGCGACTGGGAGTGACTCCGTTTCCATGTAGGTGTGAGCCGTCCCGTCTCCGTTGAGGTGGAACACGCGGTGGCCGCTCTCAGCTGACTCGATGATCACGGCAGGATGGCTCCCGGGACTGTTGAAGACGATTCGGGAGACGGCGGCCTTCTCGGCGCCACGCGAATCGCGCTGGTGCGTCACGAACCAGGTGGGATGCCGGGCGAGGATCTGGTCGATTGTCTGTGCGACGAGTTGGGGCATGTCGTCCAGCGACGTCGGAATCTGTGTCATGGTTCACTCCCCCGCGAGGGACAAACACGCGACGCCACACGCTGCTTCACTGGATCCTGCCTTCCCAACACTATTTCATGGCTAAAGCATATGGAAGATTACACACATACACAGGGACCGCCCCACGGCCTCCTCGGAACGGGACAGCCCCACTGCCCCGCCAGACAGCAACTCCACTCTAGCCGCCAGACTCCGCCGGCTAGTGCGGCTAGGAGTTCGCCTCCCCACAGCCCCCCTGCCTGCCCCTTGATTCGCTTCTCCAGAGAGATGGCCGACTCAAGAGAGTGGTTACTTGTCTCGTGAGTCCTGACCAGTCAGGTCTGCTTTGTTCGGAGAACCTCTGTCTGTTTCTCGACAGAGGTTCGGAGAGCCCGTGTTGTCGACTGGTTAGTTGGTCTGGCGCTCGGTTGGGTGAGTGGACGAGTGGTCAGCTGGTTGGCTGGCTGGAGAGGGGGGTTGGCAGGCGGGAAAAGGCGGGAAGTGCGGTTGCTGTAGCGGGTGCGGCTAGATCGCGCCCGCTACGCCGGCACGATGGAGCGTCCGACCGGACCGCTCTGTGACGGGCGTTCGAGAGGCTCCGAGACGCTCGCGACTCCTCATGCTTCCGGCTCCTCGGCCCGTGCCGGACCGCCAGCAGGTAGGCGTGGCGGTTGCGCCCCTGCGGGCCGGACACGCCGACGCCTACTCTGCTGGTCGGAGCCTCCAGCAGAGCTTCGCGCGCGCTCTGGACAGGAGCATCGCCGTCGGCGCGTCTCGGCGCTCCCGGTGGTCGCGCCTCGAAGGCGCGCCGAGACGCGCCTCGCTGGTGAGTTCGATGCAGAGAACAATTCAATGTCCATCAGTGGAATCGGAGAATCAGCAAGATCAAGCAGATGCGGTGACGCGGCAGCTGGCCAAGCAGCGCGAGCGGTGCCAGAAAGAACGGGAGATCGAGGAGGCGGTTGCGGAGGTCGGGTTCTAGTGGCTCCCTTCCCGGGCTTTCTCTTGGAAGCGAGGAGGGGCTGCCGGCCACCTCAGCGGACTCACCTGCGGGCACACCGACTCGGACCGCGCCCGGCACCGACTGGACGCCCGGCACGGTGGAGCGTCTGGACGCACCGCTTCCGTGGCGAGTGCCCTCGCCCCCAACGTGTCGTCTGGGATCGCGCCCGGCATCCATCGGACGCCCGGCACGATGGAGCGTTCGGACGCACCGCCCCGTGATGAGCAACAAGAGGCAGTGTTGCACTGGCCCGTCCACCTGGCAAAAAAAGAGGGCCGAAGGCCGCCCCGTCAGGCCGCGCTTCGGATCTTCTCGATGAGCGTGTCTGCGTCTCCGGTCGGCTCGACGCCATCGACTTCGGAGGCGATGTGGCGGAGTTCGTTGATCCCCTTCTCTTCCAGGCTCTCCTCTTCGGCCTCCTCGCTCTCGTCTTCGGCCTCTTCGCTCTCCGCGCCGGCGTCGATGGGGCTTTCGACTTCGCCGTCCAGCGTTTCGACGACTGCGTCCACGATGTCGGAGTGATCGGCGCCGTGGTGGTCGGCGGCCATGGCGTCGTACTCGTCGTCTTCGGGATCGAACGATTCGATCCGGTCCATGGTCTCGTTGCAGGCGTCGACCAGCCACTGGTCGCGCAGGTCGGCATCGACTTCTTTGATCGTTTCCGGCGTCACGGAGACGTGGATCTCGCCGTCGTCGTCTTCGTAGGTCCGGGGCTTCCCGATGACCATCACGTACGCCGGCGGCTCGAGTTCGGCCTGGATGACCGACTGGGCCTCTGGCTGGTACTGCCCGGCGTAGGCGTAGACCGTCTCGCCGATCGGGGAGACGATCTCGGCCTGCCAGTACTCGCTGTCGCTGTCGGTGGCCACGTCTTCGGTGTTGGTCACCGTCCCGACCATGACGACCCGGTTGGCCTTGTCACCCGACGGCAGCAGCAGGTAGTTCGGATCTCGCTCGCTGGAACCCTCTTGGAACTGGTGACTGGCGCGGACGAACTCGCTGGGCAGGACGCGTTTGGTAGCGGTACGACTGAACTCAGGACTGTCGGATTCGGACATTTCAATTACCTCGTTGGAAAGAAACGACGGTTGCGTGTGGCTGTCTAACTGTGCTCAGGACTGCTGGGCCTGCATCGCTTCGGCGCGCTCGAGGGCGTCTTCGAGCCCGCTCGGGTCGGCGATGCTGATTTCGTTGGCGACGTGCGTGTCACCGATCGGCGCGGCCTCGACTTCGACGTAGCGACCGATGAGCTTCGCTTCCAGCTGGTCGCTGATGACCTCCGTGTCCAGGCTGTCCATGGCGATCTGCTTGGCCTCTGAGACGCTGATGCCACCGAGTTCTTCGGTCAGTTCGCGGCCGACGACCACGTCGTAGGCGGTCTGACCGTCGTCGATGACGCCCTTGATGCGCATGTCGAACTCGCCTTCGACCTCGCCGTGTTCGGAACAGCGCCCGTTCCGGAGCGTCCGGGAACAGTCGTCCTCGGAACAGCGCCGGATGAGGCCACTGCCGTCCTGAATGTCGACCAGCATCCCGTCGATGCTGACGGACTGATCGCCGACTTCGACCGTCTCGTCGAGGTGCGTCACGTCCGTCGCGCCGTTGAGCTTGAACGAGTAGTTGCCACGGTACTCGTCCGTGACGACGTTTTCGAGGAGGTACGATTCACCTTCCTCCAGCGTGGGGAGATCGGACTTGGCCCAGGCGGTGAACTTCGCCGTGCCGGTCTCGTCACCGACGAGCCCGACCTGGCCGACCGCATCGGAGTTGGGCTCCCACAGCTCGACGACCTGGACGCGAGCGTCGCCCCAGTACTCGTCGCCGTACTGGGCGAGATTGCCCATCTCGAGGAGCTCGCTCTCACTGTCGCCGTAGTACTCACCTTCGGCCACAGGCGTTTCCTCGAAGAGCTGACTCTCGACGGAGTTGACTGCCTCCTCCAGCGGGACCTTGTACTCCTCGACGAGTTCCACGAGTCGCGACTGGACATCGGCCTGCTCGATCTCGGCACCGTGGTTGTTGAACTGTTCGACGATCGTCTCCGCTTCTTCCGTGACAGACATGGGAATCACTTGCTTGGAACCGCGAACTGCGAACTGCGAACTGCGAACTGCAGTCTGTTTGATCACTGTTCTGAACCGCACAACTCTCTGTGTCACCGACCATCTCGACAGGACTTCCACTCCTCTTGAGACCGACAAACGCCGTTGCTGCCGGCCCGCTCATCGACGCCGCCTCGCCGTCGCATCGCGACGACCGCATGGCCCGACGGGCCTGCACCGGAGCGACGTTCGCACCAACCATCTCTTCCACTCCTCTCGAAAGCAACAAACAACGCTGAACGCTCGTCAGAGCGTGACGACGGTGCGATGCTGGGGATCGAACAGTCGGTGCGCCCAGCTGGCCAACTGGCCGCCGTAGTCGACCTCGCCGAACGGCTGATCGCTCTCTGCCAGTCCCCGTTCTGGATCATACGCCTCGTCAGTCACTGCGATGACAACTGCTCGATCAGCCGCCCGGAGGACCTCGTAGCCAGTGAGGTCCTCGCGAGTGCTACTGCCGAGGTCTTCGCGAGCCGGCCGCCGACGGACGTCGACGCCGAGAACCTGGCCGACGTGGCTGGCCGCTGCGGGCACCCCGCGCTGGCCACCGACAGTGAGGATTGCCCCGGGCATCTCGAACTGAGTATCGAGGATGTGGTCGATGAGTCCGAAAACCGGATTGTAGGCGTCTTCGAGCCCGAACTGGGGGCGACTGGAATCGAAGTCGATGTGCGAGAGCGATGCGTGCTGGACGCGCTTAGGAGTCACGTCCCGCGTGCCGAGGATGGCGACGCGGGGGCGGTCCTCCGTGAGATCGGTACGCGGATGAGTCGTGGACATTCTCGAACACTCCACTTCTCCCGCACTCGATAAACGCCGCTGGAAGGCTCACTGCAAGACCGATGGCAGATGCGCCCCGGCCGGACACCGGCGGTTGGGCGGACGAGAGGCGGCGCGCCTGTTCGTGAAAATGCCATAAAAAAAGGACCGCAGGGCGTACGGAAACTGGTGACGGCGCCCGATGGGGTTGGCAGTGAGCCGACGCGACGGACGGTCACTGTGACGAGTCCTGACGAGCCGGCGTGGCTGGAAACACCGTCCTGCCGACCCGCGGGCCCCGCCACCGACAGGTGATTCGGTGTGGCTGGCGGTGACAGGTGGGCTCGGATTCCGACGGCTGGCTGAGCGCGATCGGATCGAGACGGGTCGCGGTGAGTGGGTCGGGGTGGATCGGGTCGGATCGGTGACAAGAGTGAGGGAGGATTCGAGTGACGCTGCGGATGGACTGGCCACCTGGTTGATGGACAGTCCGAACTCGAATCGACTGGTGATCGATCGGGAGCAGCGTCTGACCTGTCTGGGGGAACAGGCCGACGAATCCTCCACTCCTCCCGTGGGCAAGAAATGCAGTACCACCGCCACGATGCGGCTCACTGCTCGTCTGGTGGATCAGGCGACGCCTCCAGCCACGAGGACGATACAGCAGGCGAACAGGCCGGTGCTGGCGACCAGCAGGCCGTAGGTGAGTTGCGAGTGCATCAGGACCACCGCTCGTCGTCGGGCGTGCGGTAGCTCGGTGCCTGCTCGGGGTTCGGCGCGACGGCGCGGTCGTCGAGGTGCTGTTTGGATGCTCTGCTATCGTTCAGTTCGGGAGTATGACGGTCGTTCATCGCGGAATACCTCACTCCCCCTGTAGGCGAGAAACGAGGGGGCGCGCTCTCTAGAACAGAGCCCGGTTCGGCCGACCAGACAGGAACAGTGGCGAGATGGCGGTCGAAAGCGGCCGATGGCTACTGTTCCAACCACTGAGAGCGGACCGCGCCCGGCATCCGCCGGACGCCCGGCACGGTGGAGCGTGCGGACGCACCGCTCCCGTGGCGAACACCTTGAGCATGGACTGCTGTCGGGATCGCGCCCGCTACGCCGGCACGATGGAGCGCAGTCCGCGCTCGACCGAGCGACTCTGAGAGCGAGGGCTGTAGCGCGTGACTGCCACCGTTCCAGTCGAGTGCATCTCCCAGCACAGCTGAACCAGGACCGCGCCCGGCATCCGCTGGACGCCCGGCACGGTGGAGCGTCTGGACGCACCGCCTCTGTGGCAGGCACTTGGACGAACACTGGCTGGGCTGTTTGGAGGCGCAGTGGCCGGGAATCGTCCCGGTGTCGGTCCGAATCCGCTTTCGGGTCGCCCGAGAGGAAGCGAGCCCTGGTGAGCGAGCGGGGTGGGCGAGGGCGACCCGGTGGCGGTGAGTGGCCGGTGCCGGGGCGTCGGCCTGCGGTCTGCAAGCAAAACGAGCGCCGCTGGCCTAGGCGTCGTCGGCGAACAGCACGGGAGCGACCGGGGCTTCCGCCGTGTCGTCGTCCGTGCTGCCGGTGCCGAGATCGGCATCGTCGGTACTGGGACCGAGCCCGCTGTCGCTGACTGGCTCGACAGCGTGGACGACCACGTAGGCTGGCACCGCTGCTCGGAGGTCGCTGACGCAGTCCGGACAGGCGAACGCGTGTGATTTGTCGACCGACACCGGGATCTCGGCGTCGGCGAGCGTGGTGCCGCACTGGCTGCAGGTGTCTGGCGAACGGTGCTTGATCGAGTTGCGTCTTGGCGACTGGTGGTCGAACATCTCGTCTTAGTCTGGAATCGAGAAATTACGCTGCTGTGCGTCGTGGGCGAGGAGGGGCGCTGTGGCGACGAGGTGAGTGGATGGCGTCGGCTGGGATCGCACGCAGGTCGGTCCGCGGCCACCGGCCGCGGCCGGCCGAGTACGATGGACCGCTCGCGAGACGGCGGTGCCCGTCGAGCGCAGCGCTCCGTCGACGCCCCAGTGGCGAACGATTCGCGGTGTCTGCGCTCGGCCCGCCGTGGCAGCCAAAAAAAGAACCCGCCCGAGAGCCCGACTGCGCTTAGTTGTCGCTCTCGGACTGGCTGTCTGCGCTCTCTCGCTCTCGCGCTTCGAGAATCCACTCTTCGGGCTCCTCGTAGCCCTCTGCGTCTTCGGGGATCGACGAGAGCGGGAAGACGTTCTTCATCGGCACGCTCTCCTCGCCACCGCTGTAGTCGCCGATGGCGCCGATGTCGTACTCGACGTTCGTCCACGCCTCCAGCGAGTTGTGGTACGCCGCCTCGTTCTTGGAGACGATGCCCGACGTTTCCGACGGCGACTGGCACGCCTTGGGCGACTGCCCTTCGATGCCGTCCTCGACCGACGGGTGGTTGCTCCGCTCGGGCCCATCCCCGCGTTCGACGATGGTGATGTCACCGTTGCGCTCTTGGGTGAGCGCGAGGGTGGGCTGGCCGCTGTACGCACCGACCTCCAGGTTGTACGCCCGGATGACATCCCCTTCACGGAGTCGGGGGATGGTGTTGTCGCACTCCTGGTCGGTCCCCAGCGTGAACTGCTGCCCCGTCCGCCGGAAGCGGATCGAGTCCCGCCAGATGGTGAACTTGTAGGTCTGACTCGTCGACGTGTCGGTGACCATTGCGACCTGGTACTGCGAGTCGCTCATCGGGTCGAAGAGGTGATCGACCGTCACTTCCACGTCCACCGTCATCGAGTAGCCCGCCATCCACGTCTCGAGGCTTTCGAGGGCGCGAATCCCGTCACGACCGTCCTTGAGTGCCTTCGCTGCCTCGATGACCGCCCACCGCGGGTCCGCACCGCGCTTGATGCGACGCGCCCCGCGCCGGGCCAGTTCGACGCGCGAGTGGCCCGGCACCTCGTCGGCCATCTCCAGCGCCGCCGCGTTGAGTTCCGCCAGTGCCTCGCCATCGAGGTCTGCACGCGGATCCGTCCACGCTTCGTCGCGACTGGCTTCCTCGATGGGCGTGTAGAACTCACCGGCCGCCTCGGCGCGCTCGGTGAACGTCTGCACGTCGCCACCGTCGCCCGAGACAGCCTCTGCGACTGGCTCGTGGTCCGTGTCCGCGCCATCGACCACGACGGTGTCCTCGAAGTCATCGGCAGCGAGCGTCTCGCGCGAGGAGGCCGCTCGGTCCACGTTGAGGAAGTCGGCCCGCTTGGCCGTCTCGTGGTCGTCCTGGTGAACGCGCTGTTCGGCCAGACGCGTCTCGTACTGCTCGAGCGTCTCGCCCGGCCGCCGACTGAGGTT
>NZ_FOCX01000093.1 GCF_900110215.1 Halorientalis persicus
CGATACGAACTAGAGCATGGTGGGGTGCGAAGTGACGATGGATCCGAGCAAGTCCCACTCCCACGTGGCTGTGACCACGAGTCAATGCAACGCTACTGCATTGGCAAAGACGTCTGCCCATACTCGATCTACCACTCCATCAACTGGGACGAAGACATGTGGACCGAACTTGAGAGCCGAAACGGATAGCTAAACCTCCTACCTTCTCCTGTCCTATTACCCGGATCGAGACTGGCAATCAGCCACCATCAGAGGAGTCATTCTGACCCGATTCTCAAACGCACCAATGGAATCCGCCACATACCTATCACATTCCATAAGTAGAAATGATTTGCCCAGAATATAGAAGAAATATATAGAGAGAAAGGCGAAGAAACCTATTGAAGCCGGTATCACCAATGCCAACGTTGCGTGATCTAGAAGGAGTCGTCCGCTATTCAAAGATCAGCCGTTTCTAGTCTGTTACAGCCCATTAGCAGACAATATAGCCAAATGAATATGTTTCTCTCATTCCAAGCAGGATTTTATGGGTAGACCCCTGTTCGGCCCGTACTTTCAGGCAGGAGAGGGCGTATAGCAAATATTCCGAGCCCTCAAAACAGAAATCTATACGCTGACCCTTGTTCGGCCCGTTTTTTCGGGCGGTAGAGAGTGCATAGAGTACATTCCACGTCCTCTAAAACAGAAATCTATACGTTGACCCCTGTTCGGCCCATTCTTTTTGGCGTTTCAGAGTTTCTTTCAATTGTGAACTCAAGTAAGGTCCGATTTTAGACGTTTCACCCTTGTTCGGCCCGTTCTTTCACACAACGGTATTTTCAAAACCCATATTTCGAATTGGTAAATGCGAAATCTGCGCCATGAGATGCTAATCCTCTCGCTACAGCCCGTATTGGGGTGGGTTTACATGAATTTCACGGCCCAGAAAATGGGCCGAACGGGGTTCTTTTCGCCGTTTTCGGCTATCTCTACTTACTATGATAAAGAAACAATCAATAACTCAAAGATGCATCTCACTAAGCCAATATCTGAAAACCGGTTTCTCGGCGGTTTGAGTGTAGGTTCTGTCGTCATCTGTCTTAATATCTGATTCCATATGGTTTGTTCGGCCCACTCAAATCAACTTAGCGCTCGGTTCCGTCATTTTAATTCCGTGAGAGGGGTGAGAAACCCGGGCGTATCGGTGGTTTGCAGTCCCAAGTAAAGGGGACCGATACGGGCGATACGGGGAGGTGTGCAGGAGATCGAAGAGAGAGTGGGGGAGGTCGGGCCGGGGCACAGACAGGTAGCAGACTTCGGGGCCGGAGTACATACAGAATATGACACACAGACGCGCCGGGCAGCGCCGGCGCTGTCAACGAGGAGGTCCAACCGTGCAGCACCGGGTGGCGTCGGTCGGAGACGTAGGGAGCCGTCGCCACACCAGGACAGCGGACAGCCGAGACTCGGGTGGCTGGACTAGAGCAGAGAGACAGTCGGGCAGCTGGCGGCGGCGCCGAGAGATGGAGATGACGACGTCGAAGCCATCGAACGGAGGGGGCCCTCGCAACAGAGACAGAGGAGGACCGCCGGGTAGCATGACGCGTCGACGTGGGCACACCAGAACAGTCGACGATCGAGTGGTCCCCTGACGAGCGCGATGACAAACAGCGCCGGCAATAGCACACAGGGTGGATGGACAGACGGACTCGAGAAAGTCGGTCGGCTTCGCAACCGGAGCCACGACAGGGTCGGTGGTCAGGGATTTGTCTCTGGCAGGTCAAGTGAGGACAACACAGCCATGTACGACGAGTGCCGGAACACAGACTGCGAGGAACCGTCACAGATAGAGCGACTCGCACCAGCGGACTGGAAGGGCAGCGCCGTCGACGGGGAGTTGCACTTCTGTGGGCTGACGTGCCTGCTCGAATTCTGCACGGACGAGTCGAACTTCCCCGTGAGCAAGAGCACGGGGGAGATGCCCACCGACGAGATCCTGGTGTACCAACCGGCCCTCGAGATCGAGGAGGCGGTGGCAGCGGCGGGCGGGGCACACGAGTGAGGGAGGAGGGTCGTTCTTGTGCTGGTGATCCGGGCACCCGACTGGAACGGTGGCAGTCACGCGCTACGTCCCTCGCTCTCAAGTTCGCTCGGTCGAGCGCGGACTGCGCTCCATCGTGCTCACTCCCGATGGTCGTTGCGCGCGATCCCGAATGGCTGGTGCTGGCGTCGGGGACGGGTGGGTGGACAAATCGCTCTTGGTGGCGGGAAGAGAGACGGCGGTGGTACCGAGAGGGGGAGGAGTTGGACTCGGGGTATGGAGAGACAGTGGGTAGTGGAGACAGAGGGGGACTCGCTTCCAGCATAGACAGACTGTCCGCTATGTGTCCCCACGTGATCGTCGGGTGTGATGGCAGGGCAGTGTGTGCGTGGTCGGGTTCGGTGGACGGGTGCAAGTGGGGAGGACTCGATAGGGGAGTCAGCCATGCCCGTGGGGAAGGGACTGGGACTGGGAGTGGAACTGCCACGCTCACTCCGACTGGGATGGTTAGTGGACGTGGGACGAGAGGGAGTGTGATCGACTCGGCGACCGTCGCCGTGTGGCCCCTGCCAGCCCTCGGCGTGCTCGCGGTCGCTGCGCCAGA
>NZ_FOCX01000032.1 GCF_900110215.1 Halorientalis persicus
ACAGCCAGTAGCGCTCGTCATTGAGTTGGATCACAGTTTCGTCAACCGCAACGTGATCCGGTTGGCGTCCGTCTTGGGGCTGTAGATCGGCCTTGTGAACCCAGTTATGAACGGTGGATCGTGCGCGGTGGACACCGAATACCTCAAGAAACGAAACAGTATTCGATAGCGATAGACCAGCCAGATGTAACTGAATACTGAGTTTCATCAGCAGTCGCGGTGTCGCTTCTCGCTCCACAAACTCTAACTCGATCTGGTCTAAACAGCCGTTGAGGCGGTCGGTTTTTGGCATAGAGCACTAAAAACCGCTCCCGCCTCACTTTTCAATCTTATCTGAACACCGCCGTCTAGGGACCCATAGGATTTATCTACTCCGGTCAGAACGACGGCCGAAACAGCAGGACGGAACTGCCTCGAGTGGCCGGTCCCGGGCGACAGCCGCAATAGAATTATCCGTTGGCCGCGCGAGGAGAGGGGTATGCCAACATACAGCACGGTCGAGTACGAACGCGACGGAGCGGCGGCCCACGTCCGCCTCGACCGGCCCGACGCTATGAACGCGCTGAACGAGACGCTACTCGGGGAGTTCGCGGACGCGCTCGACAGGGCCGGCGCCGACGAGGACGTGCGAGTCGTCGTGGTCGCGGGCTACGGCGAGGCGTTCTCGGCGGGCTACGACATCGGCGCGAACGAGCCCGAACGGTCGGTGGACGACCGCATCCGCGACCAGCGAACCCACCTGGAGGCGATCTTCTCCGCGCGACTGCCCGTGATCGGGGCCGTCGACGGCCCGGCGCTGGCCGGCGGGTGCAACCTCGCGCTGGCCTGTGACCTGACCTTCGCGACCGAGCGCTCGGAGTTCGGCTATCCGGATATGCACTTCGGCGAACCGCCGCCGAAGTTCGTCCTGCCGTTCGTCGTCGACTCGCTGAAACACGCCCGGGAGTTGCTCTACACCGGCAAGACCGTCGACGCCGAGGAGGCCCAGCGGATGGGGCTGGTCAACCGCGTCGTCCCCGACGGCGACCTGGGCGCGGCCGTCGACGAGGAGATCGACCACATCCGCAAGACGCCCAGCGCCGCGGTCGCGCTGGTCAAAGACATGGTCAACGACGTCCAGGAGACCCAGGGCTATCGGCGGTACGGTCGCCTCGACGAAGCGCTGGGGACGCTCACGATGGAGAGCGAGACGGCGACCCGGTTCCGCGAGATCCGGGACGAGGAGGGGCTGCAGGCCGCCCTGGAGTGGGTCCACGGGACCGACAAGCCGTGATCGGCCACGCCGGACCGGACGCGGAGCCGGGACGGCACGGTCCAGCCAGCCGAACCGACCACCAATCTAATTATGACCACGATTGTCAGCATACAACCATGCAGGATTTCGCTGGCTTCCAGCGGGACTGTCTCGCGGCCATCGCTGGCCCGGACGGCCCGACGGGGCTGGAAGTCGAACGTGACCGCGATGGCTCCGACGAGGGGGAGATCGACCACGGCTGCCGGACCCGCCGGGCTCGCGCCGGGTGGGACAGCGAACACGTCGAACACAACGGGTAGTTCACATGGAATACGTCCAGTCATCGAGCGGAAAGTGGCACAAGACCGACTGTCAGTACTCGCCGGACGACGGAGACCGGGAGGACGAGACCGAACACTTGCCGATCGACGCCGACCGGTGTCAACACTGCATCGAGTCCTTCGAGTTCTCGTAGCCCGGTCGGAGAACCGACAGTCGGCTGTCTCGTAGGGCTGTCATACTGATACCTTCAGCCCCCCAGCAGTGTCATGGACACCATCCAACTGTTCGTGGGGGTCCCCGGTTGACCGGAACCACTCGTCATCCTCGGCATCGCCGTGTTGCTGTTCGGTGCGAACAAACTGCCCGCCCTGGCGCGGTCTTCGGGACAGGCACTCGGCGAGTTCAAGAAGGGACGCCAGGAAATCGAAGACGAACTCCGCGACGCCGCAAAGGCCGAGGAGACAACCGACGACGTGTCCGAGACGACGGCGGACGGGACGGAGTGATGTGTCCGGATGCCGGGATTGCAGGGCGTCGACCGCCGGGGATGGCTCCTGGCGCGCCGCGACGCAACGCGGTCGTGTTGCTCGTCTACCTGCTCGTCCTCTCGTTGGCGGTGAGCGTTCTTTTGCAGTTGCTCTGAGAGCGGCTACCGCAGGCGTCGACGCAGTCTCTCGTACAGTTCGGCCAGTCCGACAGTGCTGACCGCGGAGACGAAGGCGACGGTGCCGAGTTTGCCGCCGGCACCGACGAAGGCCGGCGAGACGAACACGAACACCAGGCCACAGAGAACGCCGGCGACCGCGACCTGTCGCTCGTCGGCAAGTCGCTCCGTCGAGGACATCCCGACGAAGGAAGCACAGAACGCGACGGTCGCGAGCGTCGCTCCCGCGGCGGGCAGGAGCGCGGGGAACGCGAGCCCAGCGACCAGTCCGACCGCCGCGGAGCCGACGACGGCCCCGAGACCGAGCCGGACGCTCAGGAGGACGGTGACGACCGCACCGACGACCGCGACGGCGACGATTTCCGGGGCCATCGTCCACGGGAGCGCGGTCCCGCTGGCGTACTCGAAGCCGGTCAGCGCGACCGTCGTGGCACAGCCAAAGAGTGCGAGCGTGCCGAGTTTGCCGCCGACGCCGCCGAAGGCGTCGCGGGCCGCGACGAACGCGAGGCCGGAGACACCCGCCGCGAGCGCGAGGGGGGCGACGCCCGGGAACACCGCCGGGGAGGCCATTCCCACGAAGGAACCGCAGTAGGCCGCAACGTCACCGTCCGTGGGGGCGAGGCCAGCAGCGAGGCCGACCGCCGCCGAGCCGACGACCGGTCCGAGACCGGCGTGGACGCTCAGGAGGTAGGCGGCGATCGCGCCGGCGACCACGGCGGCGGCGTCGCGAGCGTCACGGCGGTCGAACCCCGAGGCCGTCGAGGCGTCGAGGGCCCGCTCGCGTTCGGTGACGGCGGCTAACCCGCCGACGAGGACGACCCCGCCACCCAGCGTGGCACGCCCGGTCGTGAGCGCGGGCGGCGCGACGAACGCGCCGGCCAGCAGGGCCAGCGGCGTCACGACGAGCGCGACGTAGCCAGCGTACTGCGCCGTCCGGGACACACCACCGCTCACCGGTGAACGCTCCTGAACATTGCGATTTGACCGCAGTCACAGCAACGGCGACACCGCGAGCGCCAGCGCCAGCACGAGGACGGGCGCGTCCCGGCGGGAGAGTGCGAGTCGCGGCAGTGTCGGGTTCCAGGCGACACAGCGGGCCTGGAGGGCGAGGGCGAGGGCGTCGGCACGGGCGTCGACCCGGCGGAGGCCCGCGGTAGTGACGATGCGGATGCGCTCGGCGAGCGACCGGTCTGTCCCGAGGCGAGCCTGCATCGCCGCCCGCGCACGTCGCAGGTCCGCGACCAGCACCGGCAGGAACCGGAAGACGACGGCGACGCCGAGGCCGAGAAAGCGGCCCGGCCGGCCGGGGACGAGCCACTGGATCGCCGCCCGCGAGTCCCGGGCGGACGTGGTGTAGACGTACGCGGCGCTGACCAGCAGGAGGAGGACGACGCGATAGCTCGCCAGCGCCGGGAACCGCGCCTGCGCGAGCGAGAACCAGGGCGGCCCCAGCACCAGTCCCTCGAGGAGTGGCGCCGCCAGCAGGATGGGAGCGGCAAAGCGAAAGTCGTACGCCGCCGCGAGCGGGGAGCGCCGGGCCGCCGCGAGTGCGGCCAGCGCCAGGGCCGACAGGATCGCGAGGCCTCGGGGCGTCGTGTACGCGAACGCGGCAACGGCAAAGCCCGCCTGGAAGGCGAGTTTCGTCCGCGGGTCCAGCGCGTGGGCGAACGTCGTCCCCGGCTCGTAGCTCAGCATGGGCGCACGTCGAACGCTTCGAGCCGGTCCCGGACAGCGTCGGGGTCGCCGTCGAGAGCCACCCGACCGTCCGAGATGACGACGATTCGGTCGGCCAGTTCGGCCACGTCCCGCAGGTCGTGGGTGACGAGGACGATACCGGTGCCGTCCTCGTGGAGCGCTTCGAGGCGGTCACAGACGGCCCGACGGGCCGGCAGGTCGAGACTGGCGAGCGGTTCGTCCAGCACCAGATGTGCGGGGGCCATCGCGAGCGCGCCGGCGATAGCGACCCGGGCCTGCTCGCCCCCCGAGAGTCGGTCGATCCGTTCCTCGCCCCGGCCGGCCATCCCGACCGTCTCCAGGGCGGCCTCGACCCGGCGGTCGATCTCGTCGTGGGCGAGCCCGAGGTTCTCGGGGCCGAACGCCACGTCCGCGCGGACGGTCGCCGCGACGAACTGGTCGCGGGGGTCTTGGAACACCATCCCGACGGCGGTGCGGGCGGCGACGAGATCCTCCTGCACCGGCTGACCGTCGACCAGCACCGCGCCGCTGTCGGGGTCTTCGAGGCCGTTGAACTGCCGGACCAGCGTGGTCTTGCCGGCTCCGTTCGGCCCGACCAGCAGGACGAACTCGCCGTCCGCGATGGTGAGGTCGAGGCCGTCGAGGACACGGGTTTCGCCTCGGCTGGCGACCAGATCGCGGGTCTCGATCATTCGGCGACGAACGCGTCGCTGCGAACGATGCCGACGGCGGCGGCGATCTTGAACGCCTCGGCGGGGATGAACGCGGCCGCGCCGGCCACGAACGCCGCGACCGGCCCGAGACCGAGGACGAGCATCAGGCCCACGACACCCATGGCGTAGACGACGGCCGTGCCGGCGACCATCGACCCGACGAGCCGGACGAGGCCGGCATCGCGGGGGTCACCGACCGAGAGCCCGCCGTGGACGAGCGCGCCGACGACGAACGCGGCGACGGGGTACGACCAGAGGTAGCCCGCCGTCCGGCCGAAGAGCGGGCCCAGGCCGGCACTCACACCGCTGAACACGGGCGCACCGAGTGCGCCGGCGGTGAGGTACAGCACCATGGACACGCCGCCCCAGACCGGGCCGAGGAAGATGCCAGCGAGGAAGACCGCGAGTACCTGCAGTGTGACCGGTGCGGGCGAGATCGGGTTCGGGAAGCTGACGTAGGCGAACGCGCCCATCAGCGCCGCGAACAGGGCGACCCGCCCGAGGTTCTCGACGACCGCCGCGTCGACCAGCTCGACGTCCTCCGTATCGGCGCTCATAGCCGCCCCTCCGTGCGTGACCGGTTCCGTGTCATTTCGTCTCTTTCGCCAGTCTACCACATTGAACACTTCGGTTGACGGGTCGGGGAGTGTCGGTTGGCCGTCGGGCCGTCCACGGACCCCTCTCACCGTTCGTCAACGTCTCTCGTTGTACGGGTCATAGCAGTCGTTTTTCGCGTTCGGCACCCCGCGTCGAGTACCCCCACACCATGGTTTCAGGAAGGTCGCGGCGAGACGACGGCCGGGGAGACGACTCGGCGGGGGCCGCCCCCACGCGCCGGCGACTGCTCGGCGCAGTCGGGTCCGGGGCGCTCGCCGGGCTGGGTGGCTGTGTCGATCGCGTCCTCGGCCAGTCGTCGACCGACACCGACCGCACGATCCGGGAGTCGGTCACCGTTCGGATCGACGGCGAATCGGCGACCGTCCGGTACGGGATTCCGGCGGCGGCCTACCGGACGGCGCGTGACCGGGACGCCGCGGTGCCCACCGCCACCGCCGCGGCGCGGACGGCCGAGTTCCTCGACGATCTCGCGGCCCGTCTGCTGGATCGGGCCGGCTCGCGGGCCGCCGGCGTCCGCGCGGCCCAGTCGCTGACCGCGTCGCTGCCCTACGCCACCGACGCGGCCTCGACTGGACACCAGGAGTACATCCGCCACCCCGCCGAGACGCTGGTCGACGGGGAGGGCGACTGCGATGACAAGGCGGTCCTCCTGTCGGCACTGCTCTCGCGCCCGGCGTTGGACTGTCGGACGGGGCTGGTGATGCCCCGGGGCCACTGCGCGACGCTCGTGGCGCGGGACGATCTGCCGGCCGGGCTGGTCGCGTCCGCACCGCTTTCGATCACGCTCGACGGGACCGAGTTCGTCTACCTCGAAGCCGTCGGGCGCGTGTGGCCCGGAGACTGGGCGAAAGACTACGGCGAGCGGCCGCTGCTGGCCGCCTACCGCGACCGATGGCACGTCCTCGACGGCGGCGCGATGCTGGACGCGGCCGCGGCGGCGCTGGACCGCGGGACACCCGGGATCGTGACCCGCTATCTCTGAACCACAGCCCCCATGTCCCTCGGGCCCGCAACGCGGACAGTGACGGCGGACCACGAGAACGCCGGGTATCGGCGGCTGTTCGACGGCGACGGGCTGACCTTCGGGACCGGCTTTCCCCTCACGGACAACCGGGAGTCCCGCCCGCCGGTCGATCGGGAACTCGAACTGGCGGCCCACGCCGAATCGGTCGGCTTCGACGGGCTGTGGGCGCGGGACGTGCCGCTGTACTGGCCCCGCTTTGGCGACGCAGGCCAGACCTTCGACGTGTGGCCGTGGCTGAGTCAGGTCGCCGCCCGGACCGACGACATCGCGCTCGGCACCGCCAGCGTCGTCCTCCCGCTTCGGCACCCGCTGAACGTCGCGAAAAGCGCCGCCACGGTCGACCGGCTCTCCGAGGGGCGGCTCGTCCTCGGGATCGCCACCGGCGACCGCGACCCCGAGTTCGACGCCTTCGGCGTGGACCGCGAGGACCGGGGCGCACGCTTCCGGGAGGCCGTCGACCTCATGCGGACCGTCTGGCGCGAGGACTTTCCGGAGGCCGAGGGTCGCTGGGGCGAACTCGACGGCGGCCTCGATCTCGTGCCGGAGCCGACCACGGGAACCGTGCCACTCCTGCCGACGGGGCACGCCCGCCAGGAGGTCGAGTGGATCGCCGAGCACGGCGACGGCTGGCTGTTCTACCACCTGCCCGAATCGACGCTGGAGACCTACCTCGACGACTGGCGGGCCGCCGCTGGCGAGAAACCGTACGCGATGGCGGTCCAGACGGAACTGGCCGACGATCCCGAGGCGGGCCCCGAACACGTCCACCAGGGGTACCGTGCGGGGACGGCGTGGTTCCGGGAGTACTTCCGGCGGCTGGAGGAACTGGGCGTGGATCACGTGCTCGTGTCGCCGGCGGGTGAGAACCCGGAGGCCGACCTCCGGCGGTTCGCCGAGGACGTGATCGACCGACTCTGACTACTCGCGCTCAGTCTCGATCTCGGTCACGTCGTAGACGCCGGCGGTGTCGGTCTTCTCGACGGTCGCCGTGATGATCTGGCCTTCTTCGACCCCGTCGTCGGCGATCAACGTCACGGGTTCGAGCGTCGAGCGCGCGAGGATCAGCTTCAGGCGCTGGAAGATGGAGGGCGACCCGCCCTTCCAACAGACCAGCAGGTAGCGCGACTCGGCCAGGCCCCGAACGTCGTCGTCGAGGTCGTAGTCGTCCAGTTCGGCGGGACTGACGACGTGGAGGACCTCCCCCCGGAGGCGTTCGCCCATACCGGGCGGAGGAACTCGACGGAAATGGACCTTCCCCTCCGGCGTGGGAAACTGACTTCGGCCGGGAGGCGAATGGGTGGACATGGCCGAGGGTGACGCGGAGTTGACGGTCGCGGAGTTCGTCGAGTACTGCGAGACCCAGGCGCGCCTGCTGTGGGGGCAGGTCGAGACCATGGAGGACGAGATCGACGACTTGCTCTCGGACCTCGACGCGGAGATGGCCGACCTCCGGGAGCGCCTCGGCGAACACACGGAGACCGTGGAGGGGCCCGTCACGCCCGGGTCGGGCGAGGGGGCCGACCTCGACGCCATCGAGGACATCGAGGCCGACCTCGAAGAGCGCCAGACCGTCGCCGCGGCCAAGCAGGCCCGTATGTCGGCCTTCCAGGACCTCGCGGTCGGCTACACGGAACTGGCGGCCGACCTCGCCGACGCCGACGGCGGTCGAGCCGCGCTGAAACGCGTCCTCGATTTCGAGAAAGAGCACGACGCCCCGGCGTACTTCCCCGAGCGCCAGACCGTGCTGGAGGCCGCCGCCGAGTCCGGCGGCGACGAGAGCGACGGCGGCGACACGGCGGGCTAGGCCAGCAACTGCCGGATCGCCGACCGCTTCAACAGGAGGAAGCCGACGAAGATCACGGCGAAGCCGACCAGCGAGGCGACGGTGATCCGTTCGTCCAGCAAGACGACGCCCGCCAGCGTCGCGACCACCGGGACGACGTACCCGACCAGGCTCGTCTCCGTCGCGCCGTAGCGGGCCAGCAACCGGAAGTACAGGAAGAAGGCGATAGCGGTCGCGAACACGCCCAGGTAGGCGACGGCCGCCAGTGCGAGGCCGACGGGGACGGTGAGCGGTTCACCGAGGCCCAGACTGGCGGTGTGGAGGACGACACCACCGACGGCCATCGACCAGCCGGCCAGCGTGGTCCCGCCGATGTCGGCGTCGGCCCGCTGGACGACGACGCCGCCCAGCGCGACGAAGGTGACCTGCACACAGATCAGGAGTTTGCCGACGAGGTCGGCCGTCAGCAGGTTCGCCGGATCCGGGCGGATCACCAGCGCCACGCCGAGAAAGCCGACGACGATCCCGACCGCCCCGACGGCGGAGACGCGCTCTTCGGGGAGCAGGACCAGCGCCCACAGCACCGTGGCGATGGGGACGAGTCCCTGGATGATCGCCGCGACGCCGCTGGGGACGGTCTGTTGGCCGAGAAAGAGAAAGCCGTTGCCCGCGATCAAAAACAGGCCGCCGCCGGCGACCGCCACGGAGTCGGCACGGGTCGACGGAAGCCAGGACCAGCCCGTGGCACGGACTGCCACCGCACTCAGGAGGATGACGGCGGCCACGTCGTAGCGAAAGGCCGCGAACAGCACCGGCGGCAGCGCGTCGAGGCCGACGGAAATGGCCGGAAAGGAGAGACCCCACAGCGTCGCCAGCAGGAGGAACGGCGCGACGGAACGAAGGGTAGACACAGCCGTCGTAGCCCCGTGACCGCGAAAAGCGCACGGATTCGCGGGCACCGTGTTAGGAGTTGGCACGACCGAAACGGGGAACCGACAGTAGCCCTACCAGTTCCCCATGACCGACCAGTACCCGGCGGTCGACGCGGCCGCGCTGGAGCGCGGCCCGTGGGAGTTGCGGAGTCGAAGCGAGGACGCCGTCTTCCGGACCCCGACGGCGACCGTCAGGGGCCACACGCTGGTGTACGACGACGCCGACCTCCGGGCGGCACTGGACCGGGCGGGCGTCGCGGACCACCTCGACCCCGGCGGCGAGGGGACACTCGTCGACGTGGCCGCCGACGACACGGGCGGCTTCTGGCGGTTTTTCTTCGCCACCGCGCTCTCCTTTCGCCCGCCGCTGGCCCCCGGGATCGGCCCGGCGTCGATGCGCGGCCCGGTCGTCCGGGAGTCCCGCGAATCGTTCCTGGAGGATCTCCGGACCCGCGGGTTCGAGAACGTCGACAGCGGGCGTCGACAACGCGTCCGGACCGACACCGGCGACCGGGCGACGCTGACGAAAGTCACCGCGTCCTACCCGCTGGACGGGACACGACTGGACGTTGAGGGCTGGATCGCCGTCTGGTCCCGGGGCGGGTCGTTCCGCATCGCCGGCGGTGTCTACCCCACGCGCGGCCTGGCCGACCTGCTCGACTCGCTTTCCGATGCCGAGCGACCCGAAATCGACCCCGGTCGGTACCGGGACGACCTCCTGGGCCTGATTCGATCCGTCGAGTAGGTGACGTGCCGGGGCAAGGAATATGTCGGGTCCGTCCGTGTCTTCCCCCGCGATGGACCACGTTTCACTGGAGGACATGGAGAACCACCCGCGAGTCGCCGACGTGCAGAAACACGCCACCGAGCCGCTGAACCTGGCGGATATGGCGCTGAACTACTACGAACTGGCACCCGGTGACTCGTTCTCGGGCGGCCTGCACACCCACATGAACCAGGAAGAGGTGTTCCTGGTGATGGAGGGAACGGCGACCTTCCAGACGAAAGACGACGAGATCGAGGTCGGCGCAAACGAGATCGTCCGTTTCGCCCCCGGCGAGTATCAGGAGGGACGCAACGACGGCGACGAGCGAGTCCGTGCGGTCGCGATGGGCGCACCGCAGGACGCGGGCGAGACGCGCTCGGCACTCCCCTGCCAGGAGTGTGGCGCGGAGTACCACATCGTGGAGATCACGGCCGACGGCGTGGAGTTGACCTGTCCGGAGTGTGGGAACGAAGTCGAAATGTAACGAGGCCGACCGCAGGGAGGCCTCGGACAGGCGCATGGAACCGAAAAGAACCAACAGGAACCCGCCACACACTCCGGTATGGACCTGACGGCGCTCGTCGAGGAGTATCTGGACTACTACGAACAGACACAGGGGGTCCTGCCGGAGCGACTGGCGGCGTTCGGCGACAGCTACCGCGCACAGGGCTATCTCACCCGCGACCAGCTGTACGACATCGCCTACGAGTCCTCGACCCGGAGCGCCTACCACGTCGAAACGAACCCGACGGATCGGTGCCAGGAAGTGACCGCCAACGTCCTCTCGGTCGAGGGCGACTTCTCGAAGATCCACCTGTTGACTGGACTGTCGGGGTTCAAAGCACCGACGGCCTCCTGCGTGCTGGCCGCGCTCGACCCGGAGCGACACGCGGTCGTCGACACGCGCGTCTGGGCGACGCTGTCTCGGCTGGACTACCTCGAGGGCCGCAAGGAGTCCTTCGACGCCGGCGACTACGTGACGATGATCGGGCCGATCCGGGAGATCGCCGCCGAGACCGGCCACACCGCCGCCGAGGTCGGGTACGCGCTGTTCGCCTACGACGACGACGTGCGCGAGGGAACGCTGCACTGATCGACCGGCCGGTCTCGATCAGGAGGAGATCGTGTCACGAGTCCAGCCGGGATCGTGCCCGGTGGTCTCGATCAGGTCGGATCGGCAGGCCGGACAGTAGTCGGGGGTGCCCGACTCACCGCGGGGAACGTACACCGCGCCGCCGCACTTCACGCACGCATCCGTGACGATGGTGACGCAGTCCGCACAGACGTTGAAGTCGTCGACTGTGAGCTCTCGCAGGCCGTCGAGTTGTTTATCCAGAATGTACTCGTCGATGACCGTCTGACAGCGTTGGCACGGTTTCATAGCGATGCGTCCACCACCACGTGATCACTCCGTAAATACCTGCCTCCGGTATCGACAGACCTCCGACACTCCTCGGACACCAATCGTTCACCGACCGGCAGGTCCGGCTCCGTCCGAGCGACAGCGAGGCGCGTGTTACCTCGACCCTCGGAAGGGTTATCCCCCGGTCGGTCCTACGTATGTTCGTAATGGCAAACGGTACGGTTGATTTCTTCAACGACACAGGCGGTTACGGTTTCATTTCGACTGACGACGACGCGGTGGACGACGACGAGGACGTGTTCTTCCACATGGAAGACGTCGGCGGCCCCGACCTCGAGGAAGGGCAGGACGTCGAGTTCGACATCGAACAGGCCGACAAGGGCCCCCGCGCGACGAACCTCGTCCGGCAGTAAGACGGGTTTCCCCGCCGCTCCCCGCGAGCGGCGATTTCGTTTTCACACGCTCACACACGTAGCGAACGCTGTCCGTCCTTACGCTTCCACGGACCGATAGCTCGCGCGACGGCGGCGGAGCGAATCGTCGGTCGGCCGGGATCACCCGGTCCGACTCACGTCGACAGTTTCGCTTCGAGTTCGCCGCGCTCGTGGAGTTGTTCGAGGATGTCGCTCCCGCCGACGAACTCGCCGTCGACGAAGGTCTGGGGGATCGTCTCGCGGTCGCTGTGCCGTTCCAGTGCCTCGCGGTGTTCGTCCAGCGCGTCCAGCACGTTCACCGTCTCCACGTCCTCGCGGTGTTGCTGGAGCAGGTTCAACGCCTTCCGGGAGTAGCCACACTGGGGCATCAGCTCGGTGCCCTTCATGAACAGCGCGACCTCGTTGTCTTCGATAGTCTCGTCGACGCGCTCCTGTACTTCCTCGGGCGACAGGTCCGGTTCCGGATCGAAGCTCATGGGCGAACGCAGGTCGGCGAGGAGTAAATGGGTTGTGCTAGTGATAGCCAGGGAGTAAACAGATTCTCCTAGCCCTCGTACTCGTCGGGGATGTACGTCTCCAGTTCGATGGCGTGGATGTCCCGCGTGAGGTGGTCCCCGAGCGCGTCGTGGACCAGTTGGTGCTGGTCGACCAGGGTCTCGCCCTCGAAGGCGGGCGAGACCACGGTGACGGCGTAGTGTTTGTCGTCGTCGGGGTCACGGGGTGTCGTGACCTCGGCGGTCGCATCCGGGAGTTCCGATTCGATGAGGTCGGCGACGGCGGCTTCGTCCATGGCCGGATGAAGCGTCGCCGCGGGGAAAACCGCTTCGTCCGGAGTCCCGGGGTTTTCCGTGACCGGTCCCAAGGGTGGGATATGTCGCCTCCCGTCACCGACCGACTCCAGTCGCGCCTCGCGGCCCTGCTCCCGCCGGCCCCGACGCTGGCCCGCGCGGGGCTGGGCGCGATGCTCGTGGTCGCCGGCGTCCACAAACTCCTCGCGCCCGAGGCGTGGGCGGTCTACGTCGTCGACTGGCTCGCGCCGTGGCTCGTCGTCTCGCCGCGGCTGTTCATGCTGTTGAACGGGCCACCAGAGATCGCCGTCGGACTGGGACTGCTGGCCGATCGGTTCGTCGCCGTCGGAGCGACCATCGCTGCCGTCTCGCTGACGGTCACGACGGGGTACCTCGCGATCGTCGCGCTCACGCGTGGCGGCCTGTTCGCGGACGTGATGATCCGCGACATCGCGCTCACCGGACTGGCGTGGGCGGTGCTGGCGGATGCGGTACGGCCCTGAAACAGCGGTGGGACGGGCCGCTACGGCGGTGTGCGGAACGGGAGAGCGGGACAGCAGCGCTCAGTAGCCGAGCTGGTCGCGGATCAGGACGACCGTCGTGCGACCGTCTTCGAGTTCCTGCCGGAAGATCAGCTGTTTGGCGATGGCGCTCTCGACGCCGTAGGCCTCCTTGGCGCGTTCGTTCTCCAGGGGGTAGGCGACCGACTCCAGCCGGTCGAGGGCGGCGTCCAGATCCTCGACGATCTTGTTGACACCGCTGACGATGGTGACGTTGGCGGCGGCGAAGGGGTAGGCACCGATGCGGCTGCCCGAGCGGTCGGCGGCGACGAGTTCGCCCGTCTTCGCGATGGCGTTGACACTTCCGAGGAAGTGGTCGGCGGTCTGGGCCTCGCGGCGGGCGGCCTGCCGTTCCGCGTCGTCGTCGATACTCCAGATCTCGTTGGGCAGGGCCTCCCACTCGTGATCGCCCTCGGTCAGGTACTCGTCGAAGCCGATCTCTTCGAGTGTCGTGGAGTGGCCGTTCATCACCGACGCGCCGTCGGGGATGTGGCCCTTGAGCGTCGCCAGTGCCGCCTCGGCCGAGTCGACCACGACCACCTCGAACCCGTTGGCTTCGAGGTTCTGGACGGCTTCCTCGACGGTCTCGTCGTCGGGGAGCTGGTCGAGCGATTCGTCGATCTCGGTGTCGGCGGCGTAGTCTGCCTTTTCGGACATTGGGATCTCGATCAATCCTACCCGCGCCAGGCAGATAAAGAATCGCGGACGCCGGTGTTAGCGGGTGACACCGGTGTTACCGGATTTTTCAGGTCAGTCGTTCCGTCGGGGATCGGGGCCGGTCGCGTCCGGTGGCTGGCCGGTCACCCAGTTGTTCTCGTCGAGGACGATGGTCGAGATCACCGCGGCGACCTCGCGAGCGCTGTCCTCGCGGCCGAAAAAGGAGACGTTGCCCAGCGAGTCCCCGACCGTGCGGCTCACTTCCGTCGTCGGCCGGTCGGCGTCGCCGACGATCCCCTCGACGGCGCGGGTGAGCCGTTCGTCCAGTTCCTGCCGGGCCGGTTCGGCGAGTTGAAAGCCCGCCGGGAGGAGGTCGTAGGTCACGGCGTAGCCCTCCTCGTACTGCTCGACCGCGAAGAACGGTTCGGCACTGTCCTGTGCCCGCTCGTACTGCTCGTCTCGGGTGTCAAGGTCCCGATAGAGCGGGACTTCCTCCGGCGCGTATCCCTCTGACACGTCCGGACGTAGGGCATCGAGCGTCATGTACTTTGTCCGGCGGCCACCGAGTAGGCCACAGTTACGCGGAACGTGACTGCCGGGTCCGCCCGTTCCACGCCGCTTTCCGCTCTGGCGCGCGCCGCGCACGTGTGGATGGCTCACCTTACCACAACTCCACAGTTGTGAACGATCAGCGGGTGATAAGCGGGCCGTCGTGGCAGGAAGCCACATGGCACAGGAAGCCAAGACGACAGTAGAGCGCGGTCGTGTGTACAGAAAGCGGCGGGAGTGGGTGTCCGGAGCCGCCGCGGGCCTCGCCGGTGGTGCCGTGATGGGGGTCCTGTTCTCGGTGTTGGTGCCGCCGGTGATCGAGGCAGGGATCCCGGCGCTGTTCGGACTGAGCGGTGGCCTCGCGGGCTGGGTCGTCCATATGTCGCTCAGCGCCGTCTTCGGCGTGGGCTTTGCCGCGCTGGTGACGCTGACGCCGCTGTCGAAAGACACGGACGCACCGCTCCAGCTGGTCGGTGCGGGGCTCCTCTACGGGGCCGTCCTCTGGATCGTCGCGGCGGCCATCGTGATGCCGCTCTGGTTGACCGCCGTCGGGTTCCCGATGGCCCCGCCGCTACCCAACCTCGACGCGATGAGCCTCGTCGGCCACCTGGCGTTCGGGACCGTCGTGGGCCTCTTTTATTCCTACGTCTGAGTCCCGTCGGGGATCGACACCTACTTTCCGGCGAGCGCGGGAGAACGGAGTATGTACGTCGGTAGATTCGTCGTCGTCGCACCGGACCGGGCGGCGTATCGGGTCTCCTCCCGATCGTTCCCGAACCGCCGGATCGTCGCCCGCGAGGGCGGGGCCACCCTGACCGTCGGCCCGACCGAGGACGCCCCCGAGACGGACAATCCCTACATCTCGTACAACTGCGTCCGCGAGGTCGACGGCGCTGTCGTCGTCGGGAACGGCAGCCACGTCGATCCCATCACCGAGAAGATCGACCTGGGCTACCCCGCCCGGGACGCGCTGGCCGAGTCCCTGCTCGCGCTGGACTACGAGAAAGACGACTACGACACGCCGCGGATCGCCGGTGTCGTGGGCGAGGAGAGCTACATCGGCACCGTCCGCAAGGACGCCCTGCTGGTCGAACAGGTCGAGGAGCCCACGCTCGTAGCCACCTACGAGGAGGACAGTCCGACCGCCTTCGCCCTCGACGGCGAGACGCCCGAAGCGGTCGCCGGCGAAGTGTACGACCACGAGTTCGAACACGCCGTCTGTGCCGCGGGTGTCGTGCGGGACGACGAGGGGATCGAGACTGCGATCGAGAACGGCGAGTAGCGGCGGACGAACACTTACCACCCTCGAACCGCTCCACCCGATCATGCGACTCGCCGTCGTCTCCGACATTCACGCGAATCTCGTGGCCTTCGAGGCGGTGCTTGCCGATCTGCCGCCGGTCGACGGGTACCTCTGTGCCGGCGATGTCGTCGGCTACGGCCCCTGGCCCGCCGAGTGCGTCGACCGCGTCCGAGAGCTTGGGGCCCCCACAGTCATGGGCAACCACGACCGCGCGGTGGCCACGGAGACCGGCTTCGGGTTCAACAGCATGGCCGACGCCGGCGTCAGGTACGCCAGCGAGCACCTCTCCCAGCAACAGATCGAGTGGCTCCGGAGCCTCCCCGACGAACGCCACGAACACGACGCCCGCGTGAAGGTCGTCCACGGCCACCCCGACGACCCCGACCGCTACACCTACCCCGGCCTGTTCGAACCCGCGCTCCTCGACGAGGAGGACGTGCTGATCATGGGCCACACGCACGTCCAAGCCCACGAGGTCTACGAGGAGGGAATCGTCATGAACCCCGGCAGCGTCGGCCAGCCCCGCGACGAGGACCCACGAGCGGCCTACGCGATCCTCGACCTCGATTCGATGACCGTCGAGGAACGCCGCGTCGAGTACGACATCGACGCCGTCGTGGAGGCCGTCGACGAAGCCGACCTGCCCGCGAAGATCGGCAAGCGACTGCGGAAGGGCCGCTGAGTTCGGACAGTCGATCAATCGCGGTTCCGGCCCGCCGCGAGCCCGGACAGCGCCAGCACGGCGAAGAGGACGCCAGCGACGCCGAAGCCGGGACCGGTCACCGCCGTGGTCGCGTCGGGTGATTCTCCGGTCGAGTCGACAGTGGCCGAGGTGGGTGTCTCGACCGTGGCTCCACCGACCGTGGTCGAACCCGGTGTGTCGGGGGTCGGGGCCCGGTCCCGCTCGGTGGCCGTGTCGTCCGGTGTCGGTGCAACCGGCGTCTGTGGCGTCGACGGGAGAGCGAGCGTCGCGTTCACGCCGCGGAACGTCACCGGTTGCCGGCTGATCTCGCCGTTGATGGTGAGGTTCGCCTCGAACTCCTGTCCGCTCCCGACGGCCGTCCCGTTCCGAACGGTAAGTCGATCAGTCCGGAGGCCGACGTAGAGCGTTCGATTGTCGCGGTCCGGGGCGAACACCAGTCCGTCGTTCCGATAGGTCTCCCGCAGGTCGATCCGTGCCCCCGAATCGGCGGCGATGTCGAACGTGACCGGATTCCCGGGGACAGTCGAGAGTTCCCGGTCGGCGGCGATGTCGAAGAACGCCTGTGCGTACCGATCAGACCCATCGTACTGACTCACGGCGGCTTCGAGCGGACCGAAGACGCTGGCACTCTGGATCTCGTAGACCAGCGCCGAGCCGTTCGAGACGCTCTCGTTGTCGACGAGCGTGCCGTTCGCGATGGCCCGGCGGAGGTCACCTGCCGTCGCGTTCGCGAGCGTGTCCGCCGGCCCCATCCAGGACTCGAAGTCCGCGGCGGCAGTGTCGGTTATCGACAGCGGAGCCGTGGCGAGCGTGTAGTCGATCCGCTCACGGTCGACGGCCAGTTCGTACTCGCCGGTCGGGAGCGGGTCGTCGCCGCCCGGTACGTCGTCGAGCGCGATATCGCCGATCGAGTCCGCCGAGTCACGGACGGTCAGCCCCTGCCGAGTCCAGTACGAACGTCCGTGCCCGTCGTCGGGCGCGTCGCGACCGACGAGGTGGGTGTTCAGATCCAGAGTGACGATCCCGTCGTCGTTCCCGTCTACGATATCGGCCGAGAGGGAGAGATCGCTCCCGGTGATCGAGACTCGGGCCTCGTCGGTTTCGTCGAGCCAGATCGGGACCGTGACGACGCCCGATCGGCCGGACTCGTAGGACCCACCCCGGAGGAACTCCGCGCGGACGCACGAGACCTCGGCCTTAGTCACAGTGGCTGTCGCAGTCGCGTTCTCGCCGGCCTCGAAGACGAACTCGTAATCGCCGGTGTCGACGTTCGAGAAGTTCGCCGGGAGGGTAGCGTTGCGACTCCGGACCCGCAGCCGAACGGTCTCGTCGTCCACGCGCTCGACGGCCGAAATGTCTGGTTCCGCCGCGTCCAGCCCATCGTCGAAGATGTTGACGAGTTCTTCGGCGTCGAGTCCGTCGGCATGGAACGTCACGGCGTAGGCCTCGGCGTTCGCGGTCAGCGTGAGCGAGTTCCACTCGCCCTCGACATGGGGGTTGCACCCGTCTACGCTATCGTACTCGAAAGAAGCGTCCAGTTCGGTCACGTTCGATGCTCCATCGTCGTTGCCCGCCGTCTGGCCCGCGGCCGGTGCGATGGCGACCGTCACGCTCGCCAGCGCAAGCAGACAGAGGGTCAGGGCGGCAAGTCGCTGTCGTGTCGTCTTCATTCGTCTCCCCCACTTCTACTCGAAGTGAACTGACGCGAAAATATCCGTGCCGATACGAATGTCTTGTGGTATCATTTAGACTGACAGAAAGAATGACCGTTCGGGCGGCCGGCGACGAGGGGTCTCAGTCCCGGCGGCGGCCGACTGCGAGCGAACTCACGGCCAGCAGGGCGGCCACGACAGCGGCGACGCCGAAGCCGGGACCGGTGGCAGTCGTCGCGTCGGGTGACTGCTCGGTCGGATCGTCGGCAGGGGGTGCCGCGGTTTCGGGCGACGGGGTGTCACCTGCGTCCGGGGACGGACTGGTCCCCCGCTCCGGCGTGGCGGGCGGTTCCGGGGACGGTGGCGCCGGGGTCCCGGACTCGTCGTCCGCCCCGTCGGCGAACTGCACTGCCTCGCTGGCGGTCCGATCGTAGACGCCGACGCTGGCCGTGAACGTCTCGCCACTGCCCAGGGCCGTGCCGTTGGCGACGGCGAGCCGATCCGTCCGGACGCCGACGTACAGCGTGGCGTTGGCCCGGTCGGGCGCGACGACCAGCCCGCCGTCGCGGGACGTGTTCAGGAGGTCGACGCGTGCGTCCGACGGGCCGGCGATGTCGACGGTCACCACGTCACCGGGGATCGCGGAGTCGTTCCGGTCGGTGACGGTATCGAGGAAGGCTTGCGCGAAGCGGTCCTGGCTCTCGTCCCCGCTCGCCGCGGTCCAGAGCGGGCCGAACAGGCTCGCACTCTCGATTTCGTAGACCAGCGCCGAGCCGTTCGAGACGGCCTCGTCGGCGGCGAGCGTCCCGTCCGCGGCGGCGGTTCGCAGGCTGGCGGCCGTCGCGTTCGCGAGCGTGTCGGCGGGCCCGACGCGGGCATCGACGCCCGCGATCGAGGGGTCCGTGACCGTCAGCTCCGAGGTCGCGAGCGTCTCGTCGTCGGCGCTGATCGTCAGGTCGTACTCGCCGACGGGGAGGGGGTAGTCACCGCCCGGGGCTTCGTCGACGTCGACCGACTCGACGCGGTCCGCATCGTCGGTGACCCACAGGCCGCGCTCGGTCCAGTACGGGAGCGCGTGGTCGTCGAACGGCGCGTTGCGGGCCAGCAGGTGCGTGTTCGCCGCGAGCGTGACGCGGTCGTCGTCGTTCCCGTCCACGACGGTCGCGGTGATGTCCACGTCGTCGCCGTCGATGGTGACTGTCGCCGTATCGACGTGTTTGAGGCCGATGGGGAGCGTGACGACACCCGACTGCCCGGTCGTGAACGTCGCGCCCTCGCTGCCCCGATCGAGGAAGCCAGCGCCGACACACTCACAGCGGACGATCTCGGTCGTCGCGGTCGCGGTCGCGTTCCCCGCCTCGAACTCGAAGGCGTAGGGCTGGGTCACGGCGGTCGTGAAGTTCGCCAGGATCGTCGCGTTCCGGTCCAGCACGCGCATCCGAAACACGCCGCCCTCGGTCTCACCGAAGTCGGCGACGGCCGGGTCGTCGGTCGCCAGTTCGTCCGCGAACACGTCCGCGAGCGTGGAGGAATCGAGTGCTTCGCTCTGCACCGTCACGGTGTAGTTGGACCGGTTGGCGGTCAGCGTCAGTGGATTGTACGTCTCGGAGATCGTCACGTCGCTGGAGGGCCACGTCGAGGCCGCGAACGAGGCGTCCAGGGACAGTTCCCCGGTCGCGTTCGTCGCGTCGGTCGTGTTCGATACGCCGTCGTCGGTCTGTGCCGCGGCCGGTGCCGTGGCGACTACCGCGACGCTCGCGAGCGCGAGCGCACAGAGGGCCAGGGCGGCCGCGTGCTGTCGTGTCGTGGTCATCTGTTCGTCCCACCCGATTGCACGTTTCGTTCAGGGCGGATACCCGAGAAACTATCCAGCGGATACGAATGTCTTTTGGTGTCAATACGAGTGACAAACGACCGGACAGGAATTGTGACGGGCCGGTCAGTCGTCGAAGACGGTCTGGATGTGGGACAGCGCCGCTTCACCGTTCTCCCAGTCGACGAAGACGGCGACGGAGGTGGCGCTGGTGATCACGTCCTGCACGTTGATGTGCTCGTCCGCGAGGGGGGCGACGATCCGGTTGACGATGCCGGGTTCGGTCTGGAGTTCGCCGCCGGTGACCCGGATGACGGCGTAGGGGTCGTCGACGGTGACCGACGAGAGGGTGCCGGACTCGACGACCTCGTCGTGCAGCAGCGTCTCGGCTTCCTCGGCGTGTTCCTCGTCGATGTAGAACGTGATCGAGTCCATCCCCGAGGAGACGGCGTCGATGTTGATGCCGGCGTCGGACAGCGCCGTCGACAACTTCGAGAGGATGCCCGGTTCGTTCCGGACCGCGCGGCCGGCCACGGTCAGACAGGACAGTTTGTCCTCCTGCATATCGATGAGGTTCTCGAACTGTCCCTCGATGGAGGTCCCGCCGGTCATGATGTCGCCGTGCTGGTAGTGGACGACCCGGACGCTCATGTCCTCGCCCTTGTAGGTCAGGGCGCTCGGGGCGACGACCTCGGCACCGCGGAAAGAGAGGTTACGGAGTTCGTCGACGGTGATCTCGCCGACGTTGCGTGCGCCCTCGACGACGCGGGGATCGCCGGTCATGACGCCTTCCACGTCGGTGACGATGACGACCTCGTCGGCGTCCATGTACTTCCCGAGCATGACGGCGCTGGTATCGGAGCCACCGCGGCCCAGCGTCGTCACGTTGCCGGCGTGGTCCTCGGCGAGAAAGCCCGTGATTACGGGGACGACGTCGTCGTTGTGCATCTGCTCGGCCAGGGCCTTCGCGCGGCGGGTGGTCTCGGCCACGTCGACCTCACCGTGTTCGTCGGTGATGACCGGCCAGTCGTCACTGCCCGGTTCGAGGAAGACGGCGTTGACGCCCCGCGAGGAGAGCGCGCCCTTCAGCATTCGGACGGAGGTGCGCTCACCCATGCTGACGATTTCCGCTCGGTCGGCCTCGTCGGCCTCGTACTGGATCTCGTCGAGCAGGAAGTCCGTCGTCGACCCCATCGCGCTGGCGACGACGGCGACCTCGTGGCCGGCCTCGACCGCGGCCGTGATCGAGTCCGCGGCGCGGTTGACCCGGTCACCGTTCCCCAGACTCGTCCCGCCGAACTTCGCGACTACGCGCATACGATCACCGCCACTGGCGTGCGTGCGTTGCTCATAAGCAGGCGTTGACCAGCCCCCGGGATAACTGTGTTCATTAGCGACGAGGACGGGTCCAGCGCCCGGTTTCGACGCGCGGGGCGGAGCAACTATTTTCCCCCGAGAGCGCCATGCACGAACATGGACGTCCGTGACGCCGTGGAGGCCGACGCCGGCCGGCTGTCGGAACTGACCGACGCCCCGAGCGACGTGATGCGCAACCTCGTCCACGACCGGACGGTCCGGGTGGCCGAACGCGACGACGATATCGTCGGCTTCGTCAGCTACGATGCCCGCGCGAAGACCATCCACGTCACACAACTGGAGGGTGAACCCGCGGTCTGTGACCGCCTGCTCGAAGAGCCCGTCCGGTTCGCTCGTGGCGAGGGAATGTCCGTCGAGTTGCTCGTCCCCGAACCCGACGAGGTGGTCCAGTCCGCCGCCGCCGACGCCGGCTTCACTCGCGTCGGATCGGGCCCCCTCTTCGAGGGCACACCGACGGTCAAGTACCGACTGGACGGGTGACTGCGACCGGATCGGCCGTTCTCAGGCGAACTTCCGGATCGTCAGGTCGAGCGTATCGAGGTCGACGATGGGGGCCATCGCGGTGTCGGGGTCGATGTTGACGCTCTCCTGGAAGGCGGTCTGTTCCTGCCAGCAGCCCGAGTTGATCGTGAGGACGTTGTGGTACTTGCCGTAGCCGAACTTGTGGACGTGGCCGGCGTGGAACACGTCCGGCGTCTCCTCGATCACGAGATAATCCCGCTCCTCGGGAGCCAGCCGCGTGTGGCCGCCGAACTGGGGCGCGACGTGGCGTTTCTTCAGGAGCTGGTACATCGCCTTGTGCGGTTCGTCGTAGTTGGCCTTCTCGTCGGGCAACTCGGCGATCACCTCGTCCAGCGAGACGCCGTGGTACATCAGGACGGAGACGCCCTCGACGGTGACCGTCGAGGGGTTGGAGGTGATCCGGCAGTCGTGGGCCGACATGATGTCCCGGAGTTCCTCGTCGAATCCGGGTTGGGGCTCCGCGAGGCGGACGGCGTCGTGGTTGCCCGGAATCATGACGATCTCCATATCGCCCGGTACCTCCTTCAGAAACTCCGAGAACGCCCGGTACTGGTCGTAGATGTCCACGATGTCCAGTTCCTCGTCCTGATCGGGGTAGACGCCGACGCCCTCGACCATGTCGCCCGCGATCAGCAGGTACTCGACGGCGTCGGCCTCCTCGGTGTGGAGCCAGTCGGCGAAGCGCGACCAGGCGTCGGCCATGAACTCCTGACTGCCGACGTGCACGTCGCTGACGAGGGCTGCGCTGACCTCGCGGTCGGCCGTCGAGGGCTGGTGGGTCCGGGGGATCTCCGGGAAGTAGAGGTCGTCGACGAACAGGATGCCGTCGCCGTCGCTGTTGTCGTCCGAGAGGGTCCCCTCGACGGCGATCACCTCGTCGTGGAGCAACTCCTCGACCTGCTCGGCGGTGTCCCGGTCTTTCATCACGAGACAGGGGTAGACCCCGTTCGTGTCCTCGAGTTCGATCAGCCAGTGCCCGCTGGCCGTCGAGCGGATGTCCGAGACCATCCCCACGATGGCCGCCTCGCTTCCGCCGGCCATCGAGGAGAGCGTGTTCGTCGGACGATGGTTGATCCGACCGCGCAACTGCCGACTGAGCCGTTCGTAGCGGTCGCGAAACACGGCCACGAAGTCGCTGTACTCGCCGGTCCCCGTCGACTGGCCGGTCATGTCCCCCTCGATCTCGACGTCGTGCAGATCGGTGTCGATTGACCGCTCGCCGGTCGCCACCGGCTCGGTCGTCGTCCGGCGGTCGGTCCCCCCTGTGGCGTCCGTTGCCACTCCCGAGCCGCCCGGCGCGTCCGTGGCAGCCGCCGCGTCCGCAGACCCCTCCGTTTCAGGTGGAACGGCATCACCGGATTCGGTGGACGTGGTGGGGTCCGTTCCACTCGAAGCGGAGGGGTCCGTCTCCGTGGTGGCGGCGGTCGTCGCACCCGATCCGGCGGGGTTCCCGGAGCCTCCGTGGTCGGAGCCCGTCGTTTCGGTTGCGGAGTCGCCCGCGGTCGTCGCGGCGGTCGACGGCTCGGAGGGCTCGGACTCGGCCAGGGCCGATTCGACGTGGTCGGCCGAGAGCTTGATCGCGTCGTCGGGGGCGGCGTCCAGGGCGCGCTCGATCGCGCGGGCCGGGTCGTCGGCGTTCGCGAGCACGGTGACGGCCTCGCGGTCGGCGTTGTACCCGCGCTGGGCGAGTTCGTTGACGATGCGGGCGGGCGTCTCCAGCGGCACGGATCCACAGAACGGGTGGCGAAGCTAAAGCGTATCGGACCCGATACCCGCCGGCAATCATCGAGAGGCAGAAAGTTGAAGCGTGGTTCGGCACAACCGGGTAGCAATGACCGAGCGTAGCGACGAGGGGGGACAGCGGGGGCCGAATCCCCCGACCACTGACGAGCGCGCCGGGTCGTTCCTCGACGATTTCGCCACGAGCGTCCTGGCCGTCGTCGGTATCGGCGTCTTGCTGTTCGCAATCAGTGGCGTCTGGCCGCCCATGGTCGCCATCGAGAGCGGGAGTATGCAACCGAACATCGGCGTCGGGGACCTCGTGTTCGTGATGGAAGAAGACCGCTTCCCCAGCGATCGGGCCGTCGCGAGCACCGGCGTCGCCACCGTCTACAGCAGCAACGAGAGCGACTTCCGGAAGTTCGACCGTCCCGGGGACGTGATCGTCTACGAACCGAACGGAAACGACCGGCGGACACCAGTGATACACCGCGCCCAGTTCTACGTCGAGGAAGGCGAGAACTGGTACGACAGGGCCGACCCCGAACACCTGCCGAAGGACGTGGACTCGTGTGCCGACCTCAAGCACTGTCCCGCGGAACACGACGCGTTCATCACCCGTGGTGACAATCCCCGGTCGAACAAGCAGTACGATCAGGTGCAGGGCGTCTCCAGACCCGTCAGGCCCGAGTGGGTGATCGGCACCGCCGAATTCCGGATGCCCGGGCTGGGCTGGCTCCGCCTCAACTTCCAGACGGGTCCGGTCGGGACCACCGACGCCGTCACCGCGGCGACCTGAAAACTCGTTCTCTCGCCGCTCAGTTGTCGAAGCGGGCCTGCACGAACGGCTGGACATCCTCGATGTCGCCGAGGCGTGAGTCGCTGAGCAGGACCGCCTCGGTCTCGTCGATGGGTACCGAGAGGCTGATCTCCTTCGTGCGGCCGTAGCGGCCCTTGGAGACGACGACGGCGTTGACGATGCCCAGCATATCCAGTTCCGAAATGAGGTCGGTCACGCGGCGCTGGGTGAGCGTGTCGGCGTCGATCTCCTCACAGAGCCGCTTGTAGATGTTGTACACTTCGCCCGTGTTGATGTTGTGGACGCCGTTCTTTTCGAGCAGGATGATGGCGAACAGGACCAGTTTCGACTGCGTGGGCAGGGTACGGACGACCTCGACCACCCGGTCGAGTTCGATCTTCTCCTGGGCGCGCCGGACGTGGTCCTCCTCGACGCGTTCGGTCTGGCCGCGCTCGGCGAGTTCGCCCGCCGTCCGCAGGAGGTCGAGCGCGCGGCGTGCGTCCCCGTGTTCCTGTGCGGCGAAGGCCGCACACAGCGGGATCACGTCGTCCGACAGCGCACCCTCCTCGAAGGCGTCGTCGGCGCGGTGCTGGAGGATGTCCCGGAGCTGGTTGGCGTCGTACGGCGGGAAGACGATCTCCTCCTCGCCGAGACTCGACTTGACGCGGGGGTCGAGGAAGTCGGTGAACTTCAGGTCGTTGCTGATCCCCATGATCGACACCCGCGAGTTGTCGAGTTCGGAGTTCATCCGCGAGAGGTTATAGAGCGTGTCGTCGCCGCTCTTCTCGACGAGTTTGTCGATCTCGTCGAGCATGATGACGACCACGCGCTCGTGGTAGTCGACGGCCTCGAAGAAGCTGTTGTACACGCGGTCGGTCGGCCACCCGGTCATGGGGACCTCCTCGAACTCCGCGCGGTCGTCGTCCAGGTCCTCGATCAGGGCGTCCAGTTCGTCGAGCGTGTCGACTGCGTCGATACCGGACCCCGACCCCACCGATACCCCGGTTTCGAGTGCGCTCCCGTCAGTCGATTCGAGCACGGAGGGGTTGTCTTCGGCCCGTTCGCGGAGCCCTTCCAGTTCGGCGATACGGTCGTCGATCACCTCGCGGTTCTTGTCGATGAACTTGTTGGCCAGCTGTGCGAGGACCCGGTACTGAGTGTCGGTGACCTCACAGTTGATGTACTGGACCTCACAGGGGACTTCGTACTTCTGTGAGGTGGTTTCGAGTTCCTCGCTGACGAACTTCGCGCTCGCGGTCTTGCCGGTCCCGGTCTTCCCGTAGATGAGGATGTTCGAGGGCGTATCGCCCCGGAGCGCGGAGACGAGGATCGTCGCCATGTTGTTGATCTGTTCCTGTCGGTGGGGAAGCTCCCGCGGCGTGTACGACGGGCGCAACACTTCCTTGTTCTCGAAGATCGGTGCGCCGCTGAGCAGGTCGTCGAACAGCCCACGCGAGGCCTCGTCGAGGTCCTCGTCCTCGTCGACATCGTCGAGCACCACATCGTCCAGCGACGAGTCGGCGTCGGCCGCCTCGACGTCGACACTGGGTCGGCTCTCGCCGCCCGTGTCGTCGAGCGGTGCCTGCTCACCGGACGCGTCTCGCCCGTCTGGCTTCCCCGCTCCCGTGTCCGGTCCGTCGGATTCGTTCCCGCTTCCTGTCATAAACGTACCCCTCTGTTTCGGGTGGAGAGAGACACCTTGCGTCCCAGAAACAGCCCATGAGTCGACGAAGATCCGTTCTCCGCGGAAATCGGGCGCTTCGGGGACGTCCAGTTGAACCACAAGAACCCGTGGTTGACGACCTATTAAATATTTCGATCGTTGAGGGCTCGGGCGGTCACAGTATGGGTCTATTGCGGACGGTATCAGACCGGATAGTCGCCGGTCTCGACGCCTGGCGAGAGCGACACGAGTGTGACGAGTCGGGAAACACCCCGGTTTCGGGTGAAGCGGAGTGAACCAGCCCTGCCGTGGTCGGGATCGGTAGCCGAAACGTGACGGTGGCCAGGCTGAGTGAACGTCTCCGACCGATCCCGGCCCAGCCGTGGCGGCGTTATTGATTGTGGGCGCGCGTTAGGCCGATCGAGAACGTTCCATGCCATGTGTGTTCATTCCATGTCATGTGTGTACAAACGGTAGAACACGTATGGCCGGAGCGATGGGATCGGGGGTCGACGCGGTCCGGACACGAAGGGAAGGGGTTCGGGGGCGAGGGAGTGGGACGGTTCGACGGGAAACGTCCGGGCTGGGATAGTCAAGTGAGTGATTCGCACCGGGACGCTGGTTGGAGACGAACCACGACTGGGGAGTGGACCGAACTGCATCGCGATCGAAAACCGACGGAGAAAGTGAGAGGGCAAGAGGGGTTCGACAGGAAAGGATGGGGTGGGTGGGAACCCCCCCACCCCTTCGTTTCGGGTGGAACGGCGCGGGAAGGGGTGGGGGGACCCCCCTGTCTAGAGAGGGAAACGGTTAAGTTACCACTACAAAAACCAAACCCGTAGAACTTCGAAACACCTGTTCTTCTAGTGGAGCTAGTATGTTGTGTGGCTAGTCCTAGGGAAAACCGCTAGACTAGCGGAAACCAGGACTAGAGGCGCGCTCCCGTGTGGTACCCTGCGTTCCCGACTGCGATCCGGTTCTCACCCCCGCCCCGTCGTTCCTGACGTTCCACCTGAAACGAAGGGGTGGGGGGCTGCCGTTCCGGCCGGTCCCGTCCGGTTTCCCGCTCGAATCGTGGTGTCGACTACCGTGTGGATCCCTCTCATCGACACCACCGCCCATCGTTTCGGGTCCATCCAGTCGGCCCTGTCTGTGCCGCGCTTTTCGTCCCGGCTGTTCCCCGCTGCCATCCGACCGACCCGTCACTCCGGGTGTCTACTCCGATCGGTCCCTGTCCCACTCCCTCTGCTCCGTTACGGGCATCCTCCTGCGTCCATCCCGTCTTCTCTCGGCCGTCCCCGTCCCGTCTCCCTGTTTCGTCCGGATACGCTCGCACGGACCGAAAACCGTTCCACCGGATACTATCGGAATATTTATGTATGTCTGACGTACACTTAAGTAAATTCGGTCGGGAAGTACCCGCAGAAGCTCTCTCACGGAGAGAGCGGGAGGCCCAGGATGGGACTGATCACGGACATCCGAGACAGTATTTCGTCGTTGTTCTCGGCGCAGGACCCGAAGCGAATCGGTATCTACGGTCCACCAAACGCCGGGAAGACGACGCTGGCGAACCGCATCGCTCGCGACTGGACAGGTGACGCTATCGGCCCGGAGAGTCACATTCCACACGAAACACGCCGCGCACGCAGGAAGGAGAACGTCGAGATCGAGCGCAACGGCAAGTCGGTCACCATCGACGTGGTCGACACGCCCGGTGTGACGACGAAGGTCGACTACACCGAGTTCCTCGAACACGACATGGAGAAAGACGACGCCGTCCGGCGCTCCCGAGAGGCTACCGAGGGCGTCGCCGAGGCCATGCACTGGCTCCGCGAGGACGTCGACGGCGTTCTCTACGTGCTGGACTCGACGGAAGACCCGTTCACGCAGGTGAACACCATGCTCGTTGGCATCATCGAGAGTCAGGACCTCCCCGTCCTGATCCTCGCGAACAAGACCGACCTCGAGGACTCGAACGTCCGTCGCATCGAGAACGCCTTCCCACAGCACGAGACGCTGCCGCTGTCGGCGCTGGAGGGCGACAACATGGACGAGGTCTACGACAAGATCGCGGAGTACTTCGGGTGATAACGGATGCCTGAAGTCAAAAAAGCCGGCGACGGCGACGACGGCGTACAGATCGACCTCATCAGCGGCGAGCGCATGGAGAACATGACCTCGATGGAGAAGATCCGGATGATCCTCGACGGCGTCCACGAGGGGAACATCGTCATCCTCGAGGAGGGACTCTCGCCCGACGAGGAGTCACGGCTCATCGAGGTCACGATGACCGAGATCAGTCCCGACGAGTTCAACGGGATCGAGATCGAGACCTATCCCCAGTCCGGGAGCACGGACTCGGGCCTGCTCAATCGCCTGATGGGCAACAACGAGACGAAGAAGCTGACCGTTATCGGGCCGGCCAACCAGATCGAGACGCTCCACAAGGACGAGACGCTGATCAGCGCCCTGGTCTCACGGAAATAATGCCCCACCAGTGTACGAACTGTGGCCAGGTGTTCGACGACGGCTCCAAGGAGATGCTGTCGGGCTGTCCCGACTGTGGCGGGAACAAGTTCCAGTTCCACGCCTCGACCGAGGACGTGCCCGCGGAACCGGAGCCGTCCGCCGAGCCACCGGACCCACCGACACCCGATAGCTCCGTGGCCCGCACCGTCGGGAACGCGGCCGCGACCGTCCGCGACCTGGTCGGCAGTTCGGGGTCACAGTCCGCAGGCGCGCCCGACGACGATCCGTCGAGCCGGGACCCTGCCCCGGCCGACTCCATCCCGTCGGAGCCGGCTCCGGCGCCGGACCGAACGCCGGCCGACGCCCCTGCGTCCCGGGAGGACGCGGCACAGGCCGACGCCCGGAGCGAAGTCGTCAACCCCGACGAGATCCCTGCGGGCAGTGACTCGCCCACGGGCACCGAGACACCTGCGACCGACGACACGACAGCGACCGAGAACGTCGAATCCGACGCGACCGGTCCGAGCGCCACGCCCGACCCGGCCGGCGATGCCGGCGGTCGCGTCGCCAGCGAACCCAGCGAGGACCGCCCGGACCTCAGCGAACTCCGGGAGGAACTCAACGACCAGTTCGAGAGCATCAAGGTCCTCAGCCCCGGCCAGTACGAACTCAACCTGATGGAGCTGTACGACCGCGAGGAGTACATCATCGCCCTGCAGGAAGACGGGCGGTACACGATCCAGGTGCCCGAGAACTGGCACGATTGAGCTCCCGCCTCTCGACGCGCTCGCCGTCTCCAGACCACCAGCCCGACCTCGCCGCCGGCCGGACCGTGGCTTTTTGACGCTTCCGACGGCAGCTCACGTCGTCGATGGACAGTTCCGACGACCTCGGTCAGTTCACTACCGTCCTTCTGGGGGTCGTGATACTCTTTCTCCCGGCGCTTTTCATCGGCTTTGCCCTCGCGTTCCTCCAGTTCACCGAGGCGGTACTGCTGACCGAACTCTCCACGCTCGAACTCGTCGAACTGTACCTCATCGAACTGGTCCTGTTCGGCGTCGCCATCTACCTGCTGTACCGACTGGCCGCGAGGCTCGGCGGTGTCGGCGAGTGACCGAGACACCGTAACCCGATTCGGCTCGGTCCGGTCCGAGTTCCTCGATTCGTCCGGGAGCGCCGCAACGGTTATACAAATGGCCGAGTATTGACTCCCCTGAGGACCATGCCACACAGCGACCACTCCCACATCGACGAGTGGGCCGCGCTCGTGGGAGAAGATGTCGGGGACTCGGCTATCGACGAACTCGTCCGTGCGGGCGGTGACGAGGAGTCAGTGGAGATGCGGTATCGCGACGACGCGGGCGTCGGGACCGACTACTGATCGGGAAGTAATAGACACGACGAGCGGGCAGCGGACGGTTCGTCGAAGTCACGACTGGCGACCGGAGTCGAAAGAAATCGAGTTCGAGGGAACCGGGGCCGCTGTTTCCCCGGTGCCGGCGGATCAGGCGATCTTCTCGTACTGCTCGGAGAGCTTGTCGGCGGCCTCGTCGAGCAGTTCCTCCTCGTGGGCGGTCAGGTCCCAGTCGACGACCTCCTCGACGCCGTTCGCGCCGAGCTTGCAGGGCACGCCGAAGGCGGTGTCCTCGTAGCCGTACTCGCCGTCGAGCTTGATCGAGGCGGGCAGGACCTCGCCGGTGTCGTGAAGGATGGCCTCGACCATGTGTGCGACGCCGGTGGCGGGACCCCACTCGGTCGCGCCCTTGCGCTCGATGACGTCCATGGCGCTCTCCTGGAGCTCTTCGAGGATCTGTTCCTGTTCGTCCTCGCTGAACTCGGGGTCGGTGCCGTTGACACGGACCTTCGAGAACACGGGGACCTGCGCGTCGCCGTGTTCGCCGAGGATCGTGGCCTCGACGTTCCCGACGGGTTCGTCGAAGCGCTCCGAGAGGACGTAGCGGAACCGGGCGGAGTCGAGTCGACCGCCGAAGCCGATCACCTGATGGCGGTCGCGGTCGCCGACCTCGTACTGGTGGCGGTTCAGCAGGTCGACGGGGTTCGAGGTGGTGATCGAGACGAAGTCCTCGGAGTGGTCCTCGAGCTGGCTGATGATATCGTCCATGATCGGGGCGTTGTCGTCGGCCAGATCGATCCGGGTCTGGCCCGGCGAGCGTGGCAGGCCCGCCGTGATGACGACCACGTCGGAGCCGGCAGTGTCCTCGTAGGTCCCCTGCCGGATCGCCGTGTTGGAGTCGTAGGCCACCCCGTGGTTCGTGTCCGCTGCCTGCCCGATGGTGACGTCCTCCTGGTCCGGGATGTCGACGTAGACGAGTTCGTCCGCGATGTCGCGCAGGGCGATGTTGTACCCCGCTGCGGCACCGACCGTACCCGCCGCGCCCACTATGCTAACTTTCGTCATATCGGCTTGAAATCCCAGCCCCGGCGAATTAAACTCTTCTTTTTGGTCCGCGCGTCACTGCCGACGTGTCGTCGCGGCGTCCGGCTCCACTTCTCAGCTACGCCCCGCAAGCCATTTTCGGCCCGACCGTCTCTACCCGTGTATGAGCGACTTCGACAAGGAAGCCGAACGCGAGAAGTTGCGCGAGAAGTACGGGCGCGACGAGGACGATCGCGAAGCGACCGAGCGCATGAGCGACCTCCTCCTGAAGGGCGCGACGATGACCAACGCCCACTGTGGCACCTGTGGCGACCCCATCTTCCGCTACGAGGGCCAGGAGTTCTGTTCGACCTGCCAGGAGGTCGTCAGCGAGGCCGACGACCAGCAGGGTGACGCCGAGCAGCCAGCCGACGCCGACCAACCCGCGGACACCCCAGCCGCCGATACGCAGTCCGCCGACGGTGCGACCGCCGACACGGCCGGTGGCGAAACCGAGCCCGCCAGCACGCCCGAGCCAGACACCACGAGCGACGCCGAGACGCCCCGAGCATCCGGAAACGGGCGAGTCGACGCCGGTGGCACCGCCACTGCGGGGGCGGCCGACGGACACGCCGACGCCGGACCCGCTCCGTCGACCACGGACACCTCCCCGGCGGACTGGACCACGAGCATCGACCCGTCGGTCGCGGACGCAGTCGAAACGGAGGGCCAGTCCGCGAACACCGCACAGGCCACTGCGCCGGACCCGACGCCGTCCGGCGGAGGTGGGTCGAGCGCGCTCGCGGGCGCACGCGACTCACTCGAAGGGACCATCGTCCGGCTGACCCGACAGGCCGAGGCCAGCGACGACCTCGAACGGACGCGCGCCTATCTCGCGGCCGTCGAGGAGGCCGCCGACGCGCTCGCGGCCGTCAAACGAGCGGATCGGTAGGCATCGTCCCCGGGCGGTCCAGGTGGCCGCCTACCCCTCGTAGTCGCTCCCGACGATCTCCCGGATGCGCTCGGCGGTCACCGCACCGACGCCCTCGACTTCTTGGAGGTCGTCCTCGTTCGCGGTCATGACTGCCTCGACGGTCCCGAAGTGAGCCAGCAGCGACCGCGCGGTGACCGGGCCGACCTCCGCGATAGCGGCGACGACGTACTCCTGTTGTTCGGCCAGCGTCTTGGACTGTTTCTCGCCGTGGACGCTCACCTCCCGATCCTCCTGCTCTTGCTCCCGGGTGGCGATCACTTCCATGAGGTCGGCGGTGTCGTCCTCGTCGTCGGTCCGGAGGACGCTCGCGCCGAAGTCCACGACGAGCGAGGACAGCGCCCCGCGGACGGCGTTGGGGTGGACGTTGCGCTCGCCGTAGAGGTCCGAACCCTCGACGATCACGACCGGACGGGCGTAGTGGCGGGTGGCGTCGCCGACCTGCTCGAACATCGAGCGGTCCCCGCCGGTGAGCGTGTCCAGAAAGTCACCCACCGTTTTCCGCTCGACCACGACCCGATCCGAGAGAACGTAGTCGCCGACCGCCAGCGTCTCCAGGCGCGTCTCGATCCCGTCGCGGGTCGAGAGGTCCCGCGCGATGGTCGAGTCCAGTTCCCGCTGGTCGGCCACGATCTCGACCGCCTCGCCGTCGGGTTCGGCCTCGGCGACGACGCCCTCGTCGGCGTCGCCGCCACTGTCACCGCCCGCCGACCCCTCCGTTTCGTCTCCGCCGGCCGACGCTTCGGCGTCGCCACTCCCGTCGGACCCCCCCGTTTCGTCTCCGCCGGCCGACGCTTCGGCGTCGCCACTCCCGTCGGACCCCCCCGTTTCGTCTCCGCCGGCCGACCGGTTCGTCCCGTCGGCGGCGAAGGCCGAGAGCCCGGACTGGCCCGCCGTCTGTGCCGCTGTCGCCCGATCACTCCCCTCGCCGCGCTCCGTTTCAACTGCGGTGTCACCGTCTTCGTTCGACCCCTCGGTTTCGTCTCCACCGGCGGACGTGTCGGTCTCGCTACCGGCGTCGGCGTAGTCGTCGAGTTTCGTCCCGTGGAGTTCGGACTCGATCTCCCCGGCGACGGACTTGAGATCGCGCAACTCCTGTTCCATGCGCTTCTCGTCGTTCCGGGACTTCCAGAAGTAGGCCTCGTCGCGGGTGTCCTCGGCCAGCAGGACGATCACGCGCCCCTCGGTCTGGCGACCGGTCCGGCCCTTCCGCTGGATCGAGCGGATCGCGGTTGGGACGGGTTCGTAGAACAGTACGAGGTCGACCTCGGGCACGTCCAGCCCCTCCTCGGCGACCGAGGTCGAGACCAGCACCTCGAACTCGCCGGCCCGGAACGCGTCCAGGGTCTCCTGCTGTTCGGTCTGAGTCATCCCGTCGCTGCCCTCGGTGTCGCTTTGCCCGACGAACTTTCGGGTCTCGAAGTGGTCGCCGAGGAACTCGACGAGCGTCTCGGCGGTGTCCCGCGATTCGGTGAAGACGATGACGCGCTCGCCGTCGTTGAGCCCGAGGGTCTCGGCCAGCAGGATGCGGGCCTGCCTGAACTTCGGGTGGAGGTCGTCGTAGTCCTCGGCCCGGCGCATCGCCTCGCGGACTTTCGGGTCCGAGACCAGCCGCTGGTCGGCCTTGGAGGCCCCGGAGGCGCGGGCGGCCTGTTTCAGCCGCTCGAAATATCTGCGGAGCGACTCCACGCTCTGGGTTTCGACGTAGTTGACCGCGGTGTTGAGCTTCCGGATCTCGGCGTGGAGGCTCATCCCCTCGTACCCCTCTGACTGGTCGTTGTTCATCAGCTCCCGGAGTTTCGACTGGATGCGGACGAGTTCCTTCTCCGAGAGGTCCGGGCTGGTCTTGTTGGTCACCCCGAGCTCTTTGAGCTTCCCCAGCCGGTCCGAGATCACGTCGTTGAGCGCGTCCCGAATCTCGATCACTGCCTCGGGCAACTCGACGCGTTTCCAGGTGAGGTCGGTCTCGTGGGTGTACTCGGCCACGTCCGCGTCGTCCTCTGTCATCACCTCGACCTCCCGGAGCCCGAGGTTCTCACAGACCTGCAGGATCGCCTCCTCGTCGCCGCCGGGGGAGGCACTCATCGCCGTCACCAGCGGGTCGTCGGCGTCGGCGTGGTAGCGCTCGGCGATGTAGTTGTAGGCGTAGTCGCCGCTGGCGCGGTGACACTCGTCGAAGGTCAGATGGGTCACGTCGGCAAGGGAGATGCGGTTGCCCACGAGGTCGTTCTCGACGACCTGCGGGGTGGCGATGACGATGCGGGCGTCGTCCCAGAGGTCGGATCGGTCGTCGGGCCTGACCTCGCCGGTGAAGACGACGATCTCCTCGTCGGGAATCTCCAGGGCTTCGCGGTAGAACTCGGCGTGCTGGGTCACGAGGGGTTTGGTCGGCGCGAGAAAGAGCGCCGTCCCGCCGACCTCGTGGAGGCGGTCGGCGGTGACCAGCAGGCTCACCGTGGTCTTGCCCAGACCCGTCGGGAGACAGACCAGGGTATGGTCCGCGACGGCGGCCTCGGCGAGTTCGACCTGGTACTGCCGGTCTTCCAGCAACCCCTCGGTCAACAGGGGGTGCTCGACGTGTCCGACCTCGTCGGTCGCTGCCATTACCCGGGATACCCACTACCGCCGGTTAAGCGTTCGCGTACCGGGGCGGAAGTGAAGCGCACTCGGATGGCAGCGGTCGACCGTCATGCTGCCCTGTGCGCCCACGAACACACAGCTTAGCACCCCCCGGTGTGAACCGGACGATATGACGGACGAACGAGAGACGACGGTGACACTGCCTGCGGACGTGTACGAGCGACTGGGCGGCGACGAGGAGGCCGTGGCCGAGACCCTGGAGACGCTGGCGGCCGATCACGCCGAGTTACAGCGATCGATCGCGCAGTTCACCGACGAGGGCGGCGAGCCACCGAAGGGCGAGGGACAGGCCGCGACGATGGCGGCACTGGCCGACTTCGGCCCGCCGATCGGACAACTGCTGGGCTTCGAACTCGAAGATGCCGAGCCGGGACGGGCGGTGCTGAGCCTCCAGCCCGGGCCGGAACACGCCAATCCGATGGGGACGCTCCACGGCGGCGTCCTCTGTGATCTGGGTGACGCCGCGATGGGCTATGCCTACGGGAGCGCACTCGGCCCCGAGGAGTCGTTCACGACGCTGGAACTCGACGTGAAGTTCCTGCGGCCGGTGTGGGACCAGCGCCTGACCGCGGAGGCGACGATCACCCACGACGGCCGGACGGTCGGGCTGGTCGAGTGTGACGTGACCGGACCCGACGGCGAGTTGATCGCCCGCCTGGAGAGCGTTTGTATGACGCTCCGTGGCGACGACGCCGACGGCCGGTAGCCTGCCGGCCCGACGGACAGTTCGGCGAATCGAATTTCGAAACACGCCGAGATATTAATGGTTGGAGCGACGAGACAATCGTACACGAATGTCCGGAAATCGGGAGCGACGGTCGAATCTGTCGGGCTCTCGGCCGGCCGCGCTGTCGGTCATCGTCTCGACGCGACAGCGCCACGCCGTCGCGGCCCGTCACGGACGGTGGGGGAATCCGGAGTGAGAACCGATGCGTGATCCCGAGACCCGGGACTGGACCGAGCAGGAGACGGCCCAGCACATGGCCGAACAGATCTGTCTGGGGTTTCAGGCCCACGACCGGAAACGGCGCGACGAGGCCATCGAGGCGTTCGGGACCGTCGACGCGCTCCAGTTTCAACACGTCGACCCCGAGACCGCCACACACGCGGCGACGGCCTACGTCGACGCGCTGTGGGCCAAAGACGACGTGGAGGTCGATCACATGGCCGACGGCGAGATCGACGACGACGACCTCGCGGCTGCCGACTGGGAGCCCGTCCGCGAGAAGTTCCGCGAACGGGCCTCTATCGTCGGTATGGATCCTCGCTACGCCGAACTGTCGACGACGGCCTGGCGCAATCACAAGACCGGCCGGGACTACTGGACGCCGATCCAGCGGGCCCAGGTGATCGAACTCCGCGCGGCGATGCACGACGAGGAGTACCCGCAAAAGCCCCGATACGGCCAGTCCGGGTTCGGACCGGAAGCGGCCCGGTACGCACTGGCGGTCGAACTACACGATATGCACACGGATCGGCACTGGCAGCAGGCGATGGACGTGATGGTGCCGTACTTCGAGGCGATACTGGAGGCGCATGACTGAGGATCCCTCGACCGGGCTCTCACCCGGGCCACTGGCCGACGCCGCGATCACCACCGACGGGACCGACGAGGGGAGCCACGGCCAGGTCTCGATCCTCCACGTCGACGACGACCCCGATATGCTGTCGCTGTCGAAGACGATGCTCGAACGCCGGGACATCGACGTGACCACCCGGACCAGCGCCGAGGCGGGCCTGGAGTACCTCCAGGAGGCCGACGTGAGCTGTATCGTCAGCGACTACGAGATGCCCCGGACCGACGGCCTGGAGTTTCTTGAGGCCGTCCGCAAGGAGTACCCCGATCTCCCGTTCATCCTCTTTACCGGCAAGGGCGGCGAGGAGATCGCGAGCAAGGCGATCTCGGCCGGCGTCACCGACTACCTCCAGAAGGAACCCGACGAGGGGCAGTACACGGTGCTGGCAAACCGGATCGTCAACCTCGTCGACCAGTACCGCGCGAAACAGGCCGTCGAGCAGACTCAGAAGCGGTTCAGCAAACTCATCGAACACTCGACGGACGTCATCTCGATCATCAGCCCCGACGCCCGCTTCGAGTACCTCTCGCCGTCGGCGGAACACATCCTCGGCTACGAACCGGCCGAGATGGTCGGCGAGTACATCTTCGACTACGCCCACCCCGAGGACCGCGACGAGGCCATGGAGAAGTTCTTCGAGACGGTCAAAGACCCCGACAAACAGCCGACCGTCGAGTTCCGGTTCAAACGGCTCAATTGAATCCGGCGAATTTCGGCGTTTCAGCGTTCAATTGCCTGCTCCACGTTGTAAACGCCGGCTATGAGCGTTATTTCCCGGA
>NZ_FOCX01000025.1 GCF_900110215.1 Halorientalis persicus
CGAATCGATGAGCGGAATCTGTGTCAGATCGCTTTCTGAACGGTCGCTCTTGTTCCACAGGCAACTATTCCAGCGGATTTCCGAGACTCTGGATAGTGTTGCCACTCAGACGCCCTGCTCTCAAGGAGAGAGTCCCGTTACTATCCGATTCCGGTTTCCTTCTTCACCAGCGTCAGCGTGTTGTCGGCTGTCACAATGGGCGAATGTTCGTACTCACCGGTCAACTGCATCTGCACCAGCAGATCGACCGCCCGCCAGATCGAGTACAGCAGACACGCGAACGCGAAGTAGAAGAATCGGAGGCCGAAATTTTTCGAGGTAGTGCCGGTCATGAATCGTTTAATCGATTTGTAGCCGCTCTCGATCTCCCACCGGTAGCCGCACTCGGTGAGGTGGCCACTCCCTCTATTCGTCACTGATCTCTTTGGGATCACCCTGACCTGCTCAAGCCATATGCATTGAGACGACCGGGCTCAACTACTGTCGCAATTTGGAGGGTCTGCTATATCCGGCTTAGAGGACCTGAAATCCGCAAAACCGTGATTGAGTACAGAATGTAGCGTGCTGGAGAGGGGCTTTTCGCTGCCTTTGGCGCTCCTTGAGGTAGGGGCTTCCTGAAAAAAGGCTACTGTGGGCTAGAGTACCCCCGGCCGGATTGGGAAATCGCCGATTGCAGATCTATAGGCCGGTCTTCCACCGTCAACGCCGGATAGAGACCATGTTTCGCCTTCGCGCTTGTGGTAATACACTTGGCCGCAGTCACCACACTTGAAATATGCCGTTGCCCGATTCCCCTCAGCGTCGTGTAGAGCTATTGTTGCGACTTCTTTTGGGACATCTGCAAGATTCCGGTCTTGTCCTCGTAGGTCTTGATATACAGCTCGCAGCTCTTCGACTGCGTGTCTAGGGAATCTGATCTCAACTTTGATCTTTGAGTTCCCGTGGCCAATATTGTCCACGCCGTCACAAGGACCTTCTATACGTTCGCACGATCTTCCACGGATTACGTTGACCCATTGCCTGAGCGACCCACCATACACTGCTCTGAACCGTTTGATCTTGTCCGATGGCTGGTCATTGCAGTCCTGGGGTGAATCCCCGGCTTCGATAGCACGAACGCTGACGGCTGGGGAGCCTGGTTTCATCATTGGTGTTTTGGAAGGTTACTCACGGGCTGTTCGACTGGGAAGCCGCCAGTAGCGTATTCGTAGATCGGCTTTTCATCTATTTCACCTGTGACAGACCACTTTTCTCCCTCTTCGTCGTAGCTGTGATATGTCCCACACTCACCGCAGGTGAAGCAGGCGCCTGCCCGGTTACCTTCGGCATCGTGAAGGGCTGTCGCTGTCGCCTTTGTTGTGGTCGGCTGGATATTTCTGTTTAGGCCGCGAAAGTCTTGGCAGATAGCCTGAAGCTTTTCCTTTACCGTCTCTGGCTGGTAAATCCAGATTTTGATTTTAGATTCTCCATGTCCGACCTCGATCACGTTATCGCAGAGCGATGCGGTACACTTGCACGATTCTCCTCGGACTGTCTCGACCCAGGTTCTGAGCGACCCACCATAGGTTTCTCTGTACTGCTCGATGGTGTGCATTGAGGCCATTGGGCCGGGGGGCACTTCGCCAGTCTCGATCGCAAGGACGTTGATTGTTGCTTTGATCATTTGCGGTTATTGAGTGTACTTCTGTGGAACTGTTCTGTGTAGTGTCGCCGTGAATCGCAAAACCTCGTGTCCTTGACTAGAACTTTGTTTGGCTTGTCGGTAGAGACCTACTCTGCTTCTCCCTCCCGTCTGAAGCGGTTCGCTTGGTATTGTAGCCCGGTCGCCTCCAGGTCGGCTCGGACGAACGAGCCGTCGGCAGTTTTGACGACAACCTCGTTCCCGCCTTTGTCGAAGTACCGCTGCGGAAGGCTGATGGTGACGTTCTCGGTCAGCCGTTCGTTATCGAGTTGTGAGGCAGGGACCGGGTGTTCGTACGTCGTTCCATTGGGGTTGATGACCATGACGCTGGGCTTGTAGGAGGTCAGAATATCGCCAACATAGGAGAGTTGCGCCTCTCCATCGATTTTGATTCCGTTTGTTTCGATGGTGGACATATCGAGTGTGTGCTCGCCCAGCGTGAGGCTATCCAGTTCGATGGTCGCCTTCTCACCTTCTCCAAGTGGTTCTGACTTGCCGAAGTCTTCTGGGTACGAGAACTCGGTGCCGTCAATGCTGATCGTGGCATCACCGACCTTGGCGGTCGCGCCATACCCGAGTTCATATTTCACTGGCAGGCCGTTGGCTTTGATCGTGATGTTGTCGCCGCCGACCAGCGTCGAGTCTGCGATGTCACAACTGGTCGATCCAGTGAGAGCGTTGGGCTTCTGGCAGATCGTACTCCCATCGTGCATCAAGCGGACGTTCTTCGTTGCCGTCCGCTCTTTGTATTCGACAACAGCCTTCAGCGTGGGATTCATCCCATCAACTGACTGCGACTGGACGGTGAGTTCCTTCTGTCCGGGCGAGAAGGCCTTCGTCGACATTTCGTAGGTATCGCCCGACGTCAGCACGCCCATCCCGTTGTTACGTTGGTCGTAATTGAACGTCTGACCGCCCATATCGACAGTTCCGGAACCCACACCAGCTCGTGCAGTATAGCTCATCGATACTTCCGGGGTCGGGCCGTTCGATGAGAACGATAGCGTGCTGCTCGGGGAGACATTGCTTGAGTCTACCGTACAGGTTGTCGACCCCGGAACCGTGTTCTCCGAACACCGGGTATTCCCATCTGCTTTTACGCGCACGTTTTCCGTCACAGACCGTTCTTGGAACGTCAACTCGTAGTTGACACCTTGTTCACCGGAGGTCTGGATGTCGAACGTGTGCGTCCCTGGGGAAAGAGAGCCGATGTTGACTGTGCTGGACCCGGAGCCGCCGACATTATCGTTGTAGGTCCCGGAGATGCCAGGGCCAGAGACACTGACGTCCCGCGTTTTCTGTTTCTGGATAACCTCTACGGAAATGTCAAGGTCATCATAGGAGGCCCCAGTGAATGAGCCTTCCAACATCCCGTTATTTGGATTATCTGGGTGTTCTGGCCGGGAGACAGTGACTTCCTTCCGGGCATCAATTGGTGGTTCCGTGCCGGTAGAGCCGCCGTAGCTAGAGGTCGTAGCCCAAGAATCGATCGTCGAATAGTTTCTATCTACGTAATACCCATCCATGATGTCTATGTACTTCTGGTAGGGCTCGACCTGCTTCCTGAGCGCGAACGTCTGGCCTCCATCGTAGTTCGCGTCGTGCCAATCGCCTTCGACGTCGAGAATATACTCACGGGTTGAACCGTCGGGCGGCGCAGGCATGATCGTCTGAATCTTAGCATTCCCGCAGTCCCAATAACACTGACCAGCACTGCCGCTGAAGTGTTCTGTGGTGACTGTCCCGGTCCACGACTGTCCATTCAATTGGAGTTGGACATTCTCTGCTGGCTGATTACCGTTGACCTGGACGGTCAATTCGCCGTCCTTGATCTCTCCTGTGACCCTCCGGTTGTTCGTGTTTTCTTGACCGGTCACCTGGAATTGGACATCCTGTGGACGGAGGTTGCCGCGGACGTTGTGGGTAAATGAGTTCTGTGACTTCGAGGTACTGATGCTGCGCGACTCAGTATCCCCGATGAGCTGGAGTTGGTGGTTGATTGTCGGGAGGTTCCCACCGACTGTGAACGTCTGACTGTTGCCGCTGGCCGCTTGCTGTTGCTTGAGAGATGAGACTTCCTGGAATCCTTCAAGCGTCACTTTTGGGTTTTCGATTGGCTGGTTACCCTCCAGTGTGTGAGTGGCCTCGGTCGAGTTCCCGGTCAACATCTTGTCAGATGCTTTGCTGTCACCGTAGAGCGTCAGTACCGGATTGCGCGGTTGTGTATTCCCGCGTGCGGTGAAGTCGAGGGGGGAACTAGCGTTGAATTGTATTTCCCGTTCTGAGGAAGTGGCGACGCTTGAGAGGCTAATTGTCACGTCGTTGGCGTTGAGGTTGTTCGCGAACGTGATGTTGGAGTTAATTCGCGATCCGTTTCCGAGAGCTTTGATCTGTTGTGCCTCTGGAGCAGTCCAGTCGATCTCGTTTCTGGCAACGTCGCCGTCACTGTCAGTGAAGTAAATCGCGCTGGATGGGGCTTTCTCCAGTTCGATATTGCCGCTGTCTCCGACCTCAAATTTTGCAGATCGGGGCGCTGCTGTCGACTCGAGATCGGTTGGGATGACAGAGAGCGTGTGTGTTCCGCTCTCGACACTGTCGAAGGAGTAGGCACCGGATTGGTCCGTAGTGGTTTCCTTTTCGCCGCTGTCCAGGATCACTTTGGCGTTCGTGAGTGCGTCTCCGGAGGGGCCAGTGACGCTGCCTTTGACTTCTGTGACGTTGTACGAGCCTTCTGATTCGTTCCCGTCGATCGGGTCTGAACCACCACCGCCACCTCCTCCGCCGCCACCGCCACCGCTGATCGGGGCAGTGGTGCCGTCGTTCAGGACATTTTCGACCTCAGACGCAGTTGTTTCCTTGAATTCACTGGAGGGGAGATTATCGAGATTCCATTCGATGAGCGCTTCCTCTGCGGCTAGCTGCGTGTCATAGAAGTACGGTTCGACGCTTACTGACCCGTCTGGATGGAGGAATACGACGTTTCCTTCTGAGTTCTCAGCTGCCACGACGTACGCACTACTATTGACTTTGAAAACAGACCAAGGAGAGTCCAATTCTGGACTGGAGATGTTGCGCGCGTCTGGATCGATTGTCGTGTTGGGGTTTTCGACTACAATTTGTTCCCACTGTCCGATGGCCTTTCTAGCATCTTGTTCAGTATCGAAGAAGTGGACGCTGTCGACGACTACGCCATTGGCGTTGAGATAGACTGTTTCGCCGTTACTATTCTCGCCAGCGACGACGTATTGATCGCCGTATTTGTAGATCGTCCAGTTAGGGCCACCACCGACTTCTGAGATAGATCCGTCTGCTTTCGAGACGTTGGTCTCTGCTGAGGCGACCCCACTACTCCCACTAGGACCGCCGAGGAATGGGAGGCCGGTAACAGCGATCAGGAGGGCAACACCAAACAGGGAGATGCCAATTATGACACCGACTGTTTTGAGACTGGTTCGGGCAACGATTTCTTTGGGGTTGAAACTCCGTCCAGCCCCCAGCTGCATCTCGATGACCTTTGCAGGGATTGCCTCGCCATTTTTGTAGTGATGCTTACACCCTTCGGTTCGGCAACCCGAAGCATGGATGATTTTGTCTTTGTCTGAATCGTACGCCTGAACTCGACGCTGGTGTGCGGCAAGTCCCCGTTCCCAACATTCGGGGCAGACCATCTCGCTCCGAGATGAGGCGTTGATATCATTCAGATCGCGACTCACTGATACCACCCCGGTTCAATAGAGGGGGCCGTTTTCGATTTTTGATGGGGACATTTCCGTGTGTGGAGGACAGAGCGGACAGATGGGGGTCCATCCATGCTGCGCGCTATTTCTCGAACTGACAAAAATCTATGGAAACTGATTCAACTTCTGATAATCTCACGCGGAGAAAAACCGGCAAGAACGGCACTATAGATTGTGTTTTTTCAGTATCGATATCGGGCTTGGCGGGATATGTCATATATCATCCGTGTTTTGATCTTGGTTTGGATCGCTGTAATCAACACCAGGCCCGAATTTGGGCGGCAACTCGACTACGGGAGAAATATTGTAATTTGCTTTTCGGCCATCTTCACCGTGTGTTATCTTTGTAATGAGCGAATGATCTTCTAGAGTGCTGAGAGCGCGCTTGACTGTTCGTTCGGGTAGTCGAGTCTCTTTTTTTAGTTGATTGCGGGAGAGCCAGCCTTCGTAGGCGAGGGTCTTCAGGACGAGAATTTGTGATGGCGACAACTGGTTTAACAACTCTTCGACAGGTTGGTCTGGTCCGCTCGGGCCGTCTGGGTTGTAGTCTGGCGGTACCATTGTCGGTCTGCGCCAGATGCAGAGCCTCAACACGCGCGCGAGACAGCCAGACCAGGCGGTTGGAATTTTGGCTGCTGTTGCTTCCCGCCATCATCTAGCTGAAAAAACAAGTGGATTTTTACTTAAATGGGCGAATAATTCCGCCATGGACAGCCCTCCAAGCTGGTTAGAGGTAGATTCGGCGGATCAAGTATTGTATTCTGGTCATCCGAGTCCGTTCGTGCTTGTGCCAGAGGGAATTGCGACTGTTGTCGTGTCGCTGATCACCTCGTATGTAATTTCAGAGGGGCCGCTTGCTGGGACGACGGTTTTTGGCCATTCGATCCAGTTCTATCTCGCGATTCTTCTGGCCCTCTCGATTCTGCTACTCGGATACATGGAGCTTCGGAGACGCTTCACGCAGTATGTCGTGACGACACAGGGGGTTTATAAGAAGACGGGAATCATCGGCCGAGACCCGGATTTTATCCCGATTCGGAATTTGCAGGCGATGGATTGGAACCAGAATCCGCTCGAACGGATGGTTGGAATCGGTGATGTGATGTTTTTCTCGGCATCTGCGGGCCATATGTCGACGTTGGATTGGAGCTACGTTCCGGATCCGTCGGAAGCTGGTGGGTTGATCGAAGACCAACTGTCGGGCTTGAATGTTGAAGTGCAGCGCCAGCCGCCGGGGACTGAGGAAAGTACTGAGGGGCAGGAACAGCAGACCCAACCGAGTGATGACGATGGCGGGACGCAACGTTCGACTGGCGATGCAGCGAGTGCAACCGCCGAAGGCGCGACTAGCGATGGGGCTGAGACGGAGGATTCAGCGGAGACGCCGCGCGGATTCCATTGATTTTTCGGGCTGATTCTGGTTACCAGCGAAGATTTCGCCAGACTCCTGCGCCTGTTTGTGCTGGTCGCTGATCGTGTCCAGAGCCTCTTTCTCGTCGAAGACCCACGGTGGGATTGGTCGGGAGACGGTTTCGCTACTTTCCCTCCCGTGGGTATCTGCTCGTTGGGATTCAGACATCGCTCTCACCCGGCGGGTATCGGAGGAACTGGTCGTCTGAATCGTGGAACGTTTCGACGTGACTGAAGGTTCCGTCAGGGTCGCCGAGGACGAGCGCGAAGTGGTGGCTGTGGACTTCCTCGATAGCGAGAATGTACTGGGGGGAGTTGGTTGGCTCGTGCCAGATCCACTCGGCGCCGTCGGGCCACAGTATTCCCTGTTCAACGAACTCGTCTTTGTCTGGTGGGGCGGAACTTGGTGGTTGGTTGCTGTCGGTCTCGTCGCTCATGGCACTCTACTTGCTGTGCCACAAAACCGCCGGCCTTGGTACGGGGGAACGGACAGAAAAGAAGTACCACAGAGTCCGACTACGAGTCGCTGTCGCGCGAGGTGGTAGTCGGAACGTTCTGGCCACGATCTTCCAGCTGCTGGAGGTGGTATTCGTGGGCGTCTTCGGACCCGCGCTCGACCTTGGGGAAGTCGTCGGCTGTGATTTCGGGCTCGTTGATCTCGTCGGGGATTTCTGTCCCGTCCGGGACCTGCGTATCTACGTCCCGATCGTGTTTGTCTTCGATGTTCTGGCTGTCGAGGTGTTCGGGCTCGGGCCCGAACTGGCCGCTGTCACACTCCCAGCATTGCCAGACGGGCCGCCCGGGAGTGTCTTCGAGATAGTGGAGCGTTTCGAGAGGGGGGCCACTGGACTTGATATCGCCGTTGTGGTGGATATCGTCTGCCCATGTTGGCCGTCCTTCTCGCCCTTCGAATGTGTGAGGCGTTTTCTGGCCACAGTCGGTGCAGAAGAGGTCTTCTGTGTCGTCGGGGGCAGATCCGGATTGCTTGATGACGTAGGCGAGTGCGGGGACGATCCAGTATCGCTTGCCGTCCACGAGGTCGGCATCGGCGTAGGTCGCGACGGTGTCGACGTCGAGTTCTTGACCGTACTTGCCGTAGAGGTGGGGCCGCTTTGCGGACGCGTACGAGGACGTGTTGGGTGTATCCAGTTGTGACTGGATGGTGGCGAGGATTGCCTGCCCGTCTTCAGAGGTGAGTGGGGCGGCTCCGGGCAGGTTGCCCCAGGCGTTCTGGACGGTGTCTGCGAGATCAACGTTATCGATGAGGTCGTAGTTGTCCCCGGACGTGGGGAGATCGCGACTGCTACCCAGTTTGGACTTAAAGAGCCCCGTCGCCTGCGGGAGTGCAACATGCTTGGACTGGGCCGGGACAATCGCGAAGACAACCCGGTCGAGCGTCCAGCTGTTGGAGTCGGTCGTGGCACTCCAGCGCGCAGTGACCGAGGGATTGATTGTGTGCCCGCAGTTGGGGCACTGAGCGACTTCAGTTGAGACGGATTCTTGGCAGGTGGGGCAGGTCTGCTGGTTGGGGCTGTCCTGATCCTGGTGAGTGCCGGTAGACTGTGCAAATTCTGAGATGGGAGATTGGGATGAGTTGGGGTTGGGAGCCATCGGTTCAAGCATACTTCGGCAGAAGGTCCTATTTAAACTGTCCGGTCTATCAGAATTGATTCATATTCTGTCTAGAAGACAGAGATCGAGTTCGACGCGGGACGCTGGATGGGCTAGTCGTCGAACATGAACTGCTGGCTGGCCTGTTCGCCACCCAGCGTCAGCTGTTGGTCGTCGCTGCTCGCGAAGAGAGATTGCTGTTCGGTCTCTTCGCCAGTGGGGCCACTGTCGGTGGATCGATCGTCGACGCCAAACTCAGAGGCTTTCTCCTGTTCGACTTGGCTTTCGCCCCGCTGTCTGGGGATGTCGACGCCATGGTCCTCGAGCGACATTCTGATCTGTTCTTTCTTCGTGAGTTCGCCGGACTGATTGAATTCGGCCTGTGTGCCGTCCTGTTCTGGATTGCTGTCGATGCCGGGGTCAGCGAACTCTGTAGGCGGATCGCTATTGCTTTCGCTTTCTGACATTGGTGAGACCTACGGACAGATTGTCCACCTCACCCGCAGACTCACAAACCACAAACCGGATTTTCACCTTGGCTAAATATTTTTAGCTGAGAGGATGTGCCAGTACTGAAACTAGAGTCCTACCACATTAAAGTCGAATTTTTGGCGGGGGAGAAGTGTTGGACGGCGCGCTTTGAGAAGCACCTCCAGCGTGTCAGATCCAGGTACGAACGGGAAGTTACCTGGCTTTTCGTGAATTACTGGGACTCCTTCAGACGTGAAAACCAAGTGCTGTTGAGATCTACTGGCCTCTGGTTGGAGATTAAGCATACATTGGCCGCGGACTAGGCCGAGTCCTCGAACCAAGTTGTTGATTTGGATCTGGGCGTGGCCTTGATCGACTGTGAGGGCGTCAAGCAGGGCGTCTCGTGCTTGTTGCAGGGATTGAGTGGTTGTTTCTCGGAGTGCAAGCTCGTTGGCTGCTTGGGCTGGATCGGCGGCTTCCAGCCTTTCGCGTACGTCCGACTGAGACAGTTCATCTTGGAATTGAACACGAACCGGTTCGGTCAGGCCTGAAACTGCCGGTGTGTCAACGTTGGTTTGGGTCATGATTGGAGCGGCTGAGTGGTCTGGATCAGGATGGCGAAAACGACGATCTGGCAGAGAACTCCGGCCGCGAACAGGCCGTAGTTCCACCAGTAGTTGTCGTATTTTGTGAACCCGTAGTACAGTTCGCGGTTGCTAATAGGCCAAAGCGGACGGATCAGGTTTGATCCGCGGCCCACGGTAAGTGCATCTGCAAACAGGTGCGATGCGACTCCAAGGAATGCGCTCGCCGCTGCAATGGTCCCCCCAGCTACAGGACTGGGAAGCGCGGACAGGACCGCTGTGACACTGTCACTGTCTGGAATTGTGGCCGCTGAGTCGGTTGCGACTGAGAGGCCTGCTGTTACAACGAGTCCGGCGATGATGGCGACGATGAAACCAAACCACACCGTGTGTGTGCCGCCACGGTGTGTGATCAACTCCGTTGAAAAGTCGATAGTGTCTGGAAGTGACGCTACTGATAGCGCAATTACGGTAGCGCCAGCAGCCAGCAGGGGGCTAGCCGCAATACCGAGTATGATAGTGAGCGGGGCCGCCCATGCGAGGGCCATTCCAGCGTGACCGATTTGCTTCATCCCTTGGTATCCTCTGCCGTTTCGCAACCAACTGTTTTAAACCTATAACTAGAGTCCAACATTATCCGGTTCTTCTATATTCTTTGATACTATTGGACAGCCAAATTTTCGGCCTATATGGGACTTATTTTGATTCTGTAAATAAACCATATGGTAAATATACATTCTCTGCAAGTGTCAATAAGAGATGGAGAACTCTTCTAGAGAACCGGGGCGCAGATCTGAGATGTCCAGCCGTGGTTCCTCAGTTTGAATGTAGAGATCCTTCGGCGTGTTGAACGTACGGATCAGCTGGAAGTCGTATTTCTCTTCGCTGCTAGTGTTGGTTCCGGCTCCAATTGAGCCAACGTGGGCGATCTGTGCTTTTGACTGGCTCGATAGTCCGATGTTGAGACTCCCGCCGTGTTCTTTGGAAATGCAGACCACGTCTGACGGGTCCGAGACGATCTCGCGAGCGGTGTGGAGGCACCATTCGGCTCCGAACTGCAGCTGTGTGTCGCTGACAGTGACTGGTGTTGGTGGCCGGTCGGTGTAGGAGTCTTTGCCACGGAGATACACGCCGGGCGAGAGGGTCCCGTCCTGTCCGTACCCTTTTTCGACGCCGTCACCAGCTTGTAGGACAATCGCGATCCGCCCGACCGGGAGCAGCGAGTCGGCGAGGGGATTGGTAAACTACCCCACCCTACTTCGCTCACCCACAGGGGGTTCGCTCGTTGAGGGTGGGGCTTTGACGTGGACTCCCGTTCGGGCCACAGTACGTGGCACGGAGAAGCCCGTCTCCCCGTCGAAGGGGCTTCGGTGCTTACACGTTCACGTTCATCGTCCCGCCATTCAGCGCAACGTTTACGGGTGCGCCTCCGTCGCCGCCAGTCTGGTTGCGACGGAGTAACCGCCGACACCAACGCACCGCTACGTTCTTGGCGGCGTTGTAGTCGGCGTGGTTCTCGTAGCCGCACTTCTGGCACTCGAAGTGTTCTTGCGTAGGGCGGTTATCCTCGTGGGTGAACCCACAACTGCTGCATCGTTGTGAGGTGTAGTAGGCTGGCACCGTCTTCGCCTGCGGACTTCGCTCCAGTTCTTCGACGTCGATGCCGTAGGCCTTGGCCTTGTACTCGACGTACTCGTACAGACGGTTAAAGCGCCAGCGGTGATGCCACGTCGCTCCCTGCGCCCGCTTTCGGATGTCGGTCAGGTCTTCGAACGCGATCACTGAACAGTCGTGTTCGACCGCTTCTTCGACGATCTCGTTGGCGACGATGTGGAGGTACTGCTTGTAGTACGCCGTTTCTTTCGTGCTGACGCGCTGGAGCGTGCGGTGAGCTTCCTGTGTGCCGGCTTGCTGGAGATCAGCCCGGCGCTGTTGGAATTCGCGGTGCCAGTGGTCAAGTTCGTCACCTGTCCAGAACGTGCCGGTTGACGCGACAGCGAGAGTTTCGACGCCGAGGTCGATCCCGAGAACTGTCCTGTTCTCGGGGACAGCGGCGTCAGTGTAGGTGCTATCGGTCTCTTCCTCAATGCGTTTGAATCCGATGTGGAGCCAGAACTCGCCCTCGAACGGCTTATAGTGGAGTGTACTGGTACGAAACTCCCAGTCGTCACCGTTGAGGTACTCCTCGAACGGCGTGTCGGTCTCGTCTGCTGGCAGCACGTAGTCAGCTTCGATACGTCCATCCACGGTGGACAGGGACACGTGGTCGTCGTGGAAGGTGGCGGCGCGTTTGTCGTACCGAGCGGTGTCGGCGGTGAACTCAGGTTGACTGGTGTCCTCGTTCTTTTCGAGGCGTGCAACACCAGACTTGATGGCTTCGACGGCCTGGAAGATGGCTTGCTGGACGAGATTCGCGGTAAGGTCGTGGTCTGCTTTCAGGTCGTGGTACAGCTCGTCTTTGACAGCGTACTTCGCTGTTTGCTTGTAATCGTTCTCGTTCCAGCAGTGGTCGCTGGTCTCGTTGGCGATGTGTTTGTATTGGGAGATTGTGTCGAGAAGTGCGTCTCTGTCGCTGTCGGCCACGTCGAGTTTGACCGGCAGTGTGCGACGCACCTCCATACTCGTTTCAACGATTTCTATGTAGTTAAATTCTTTTATTATGTAGTGGGGAATTGGCCGAGTGCAGAGAACTGTGATTGTCGAGGGATGCGACGCGCTCCTCCCCTCCCTACTGCGCTGCTTGAGAGACTGCAGTCTCTCTGCGCTGCTCGTTGAGGAAGGGGGCTCCGCGCTGTTTTATGCTGAACGTTGGATCGTGTTCGTCGGCTTCGTCGTGCCACCGCGGGCTGATTGCACGCTCTTTGTGGCCGTCGTTCGATTGTCGGTCTTCCTCTTCAGCCCGGCTTGCGGTAATTCCGGGCGTTACTGTTTCTTCTTCCGAACTGGAGGACTGGCTACTGTCTCCCCAGTCGGTAAGCGAATGCTGGCCGCCGCTAGAAGAAGGCGTGTCGTTGCTCATCTTTCAGAATCCGGCGAGTGTCGATTGTTGGTCGGTTTCTGCCTCTGTCCGGGAGCGATTTGCGTTGTCTTCCGTCTGTTCCTGCATTCGAGAACTCATCTCGGGATGGGGAACGCCTGCTTCTACGAGTGGGGCGAGTGTGGGGATATTCTGGTCGCCAGTCCCGCCGAGTGCGTTGCCGGCCTTGATGACTCGATGGATCGTTTCTGGCTTGTAGTTCTGGTCCCGCAGCTCGATGGCGACGAGCGTTGCTTCCTGCTCGACCCTGTGCCATTCGCTGTCGTCGTTAGCAACCGCATCTTGCTGTTCTGCGATCCGACGTGCGGCGGCGACGATATCGTTGTCAGGACCGGGATGCTCGATCATGAACTGTACTGCAGCGTCGTAGGCGCGGTCTTGGCTGACCCGTTTGACCAGTGGATATGCGTCCGGGACAACACCACTTGCAAGTCGCGTCTGCCCGGATCCGGTACCTGTACCGTTCATCCAGGTGACGGCGACTATAAGCTGGCCGTAGAACGGATGGTCCCAGACGGTCCGGCTGGTCCTGGAGGGATACTTGCTGGTCGATGTCGTGTGTTCGGTCAGCGTCCAGTCGCCCGGCGGCGAAATGTCGTCGACGTGGATCGAGTCGTAGTCGGTGCTGATATCGGCAGTCAGATTGATGTGGGTCCGACCACCGGGCCCGGATTCATCGAGTGTGGCCAGATACGGCCGATAGCGTCCGTCTCCGGGATGAGAATTGAGATGAGATTCCAGTTTCCAGGCCCCTTCTGCCCACGAGTCGGGACCGGGCTTGCCGAGACTTCGCTGGCGGTACTCCATCATGCCGTCGGTGTCGAGACCGACGCGATGCCGGATGTGTGTTGCCCAGTCGAAAGGATCGATTGCCCACAGGCGAACGTAGCCGTCCATCTCGAACAGGCAGACGACCTGCAACGCTCCGTCTTCTGCAGTTCCGTAGTAGGCGAGACCGAACCCAGGTGCTGGGATTCGCTCCCAGCCGTTGATTTCGTTTGGCGGCTCTGAGAGGAGTTCTTTGCCGTTGAGGAGTCGCCGTTGTTCGGTGGCGAGATCGATCCACGCCTCTTTGTATTCTGACCGGAGTTCGTCCTCGACGTCGCTGAGTTGGTCTTCGGAAAACGCGTGGGCGAACCAGCTGATGATTGTGTTTGCCTTCTGCAGTTGCTCGCCGTCTTCGCTGTTGATTTCACCGAAGTTTCGCTCGTGAGGCGTTAGCGAGAACACCATGTCTCGCCAGTAGCCCGGGTCGTCGTTGCTTCCAGCAGTGTCGTCTTGCCACGCTTCCATGGACTGACGGATCTCCTCGTGATGTCCGAGGTCGCCAAGCGCCTGTTCGAGACACCGCTCTGCCACCTGCACCGTGTATTCATCGTCGCTGGCAGGTACTTGATCGGGCAGCGGCGCTTGGGACACAGGAAGGGTCCCGTCTAACTGTGGTGCGACCATCTCTTTGTAGAATCGATCTGGAGAAAATTTGTCGATCATTGGTCGGGCCCCCAGTCGATTGCGGTGTTGTTCTTGACGATCAGGTCCACGACACGATCGACGATTCGAGTGTGGCAGATGTCTTCGGCTAGAAAAATGTCGTTATCGCCGCCGTTCTGGACGCGAGAACTGGCAGGAAGCGTCTTTGCGAACGCGAGAGGCGCGATGTCGGTATTGAAGCCAGATTCTACGAGTATGTCTGCGACACGCTCGCGAAGGAGCGATGTGTTGTCCACGTCGCCGGCCATGATTTTCTCGCTATGTTCGTCGACGAACGCGACGAGCATCCCATCGGCTTCGCTCTTCGATTCTGGTTGTGTGACTTCTCGGGTCATCGTAACTGTCTCACTTCGCCCGCTGATCCGCAACTAATAAGCAGACTGGAGAAAGCGCCGACGTACTAGGGAAGCACGAGATTCTCTAACCGAATTTCGTAGGAACCGCGTTCGTAGCTCAGAGCGAATGGGTAAGTTTCAGACGGATTCACACACCATGTTGAGGGCACTTCTGCGTCGGGGCGGTCTGCGGTAACCTCCGTACATGTTACACCTTTCACCGTCTGATTCTCCCCAATGGTGACCGTTACCGATTCATCTGTCGTCCAGGAGTTTCCATTCTCTAAGGAGTGTCCGTCAACGAGTGCCGGTCCAATATTCAGTGTGGAATATACGGAACCGAATTTCACTGCCGTCTCTTCACCAACAGCACTCTGATTCACGGTTATTGAAGTGGCTTGATCTGGCGTGGAAGTGAACACAGTCGCTTTGTCAACAGTCGCGTTGATGATGGTCCAGTTGTAGGTGAGTGTAGGGCCCTGTTCACTGCTCTGTTGAATATACTGGAAGGATTTGTTCTGTTTGTGGAACGGTTCTTTTTCAGATGGTGCTGACCGATTGTCTGTTGCATTCTCATCCGTGGGGGTCGGTGTTGCTGTTCCTTGCTCACCGCCGAGCATCCCTCCACATCCAGCGAGGGCGATAAGCGCTACAAGTCCACAGAGACTGAGGGCTTTGCGATTGGGGAGTGTGCGGCTCACGATTTCACGATTGATTTTGAACATGTTATATCATTCGGCTGACTTCGATGTTGTTTGGATTCGTCTGTCTATCCAATTCATTTGCGGCACCTCAACATTATCCGCCGGGAATACTATTATCTCCTTTCAGGTTTTCTTTCTGATAACGGGTGAGAACAAATGTCACATTCGTCGTCAGACCCAGACAGTACCTCTCGCACCGATTCGCTTCAGCTGATGCTTGTCCACAGCGTTTTCCCGGACGTAGACCAACTAGACGACGACACTGTCGCGAAACTTCTCGATGGGCGTGACCAACTTGGCTCGGAAACTGGCTATCTGATGTGCTTTACCGATCTGAAGCACTCCCGTCTTCACCCACACTCTATCTCGGATATGGCTGATGAGAAATATCCGGTCCCACGGCCTGCACTTGAGAGTCTCCCACCGCACATCGAGGCAGAACTCGAGCAGGGTGGTGAATCGATGTTTTTTGCGCGATACGACCGAGACAGTCACGAATTCTACGATGTGGCTCTACCGACGGACCAGAGTGACTACATTGAGAAGGCGGCGGAGTTAATGACCCGATTGGATTGCTCGTTGCCGGAGGCCCTGGATTACATTGTCCTTGAGTCTGGGGAATACAGTCCAAAAACATGGAGTAGTATTCGTGACGTTCGCGAACGCCAAGTTAAAGCAAACGCAGATGCTGTACGGGACAATCTTCACGATCGCCCGTCAGAGTGAGAGCGACCCGACCTCGTCGGGGATTTTGGGCATTGGTGTGCTTGGGGTTGGCCGTTCAGCGAACGGTTCTGGCGACTGCCGGTCGTACCATTTTCGAAGCCATGCTTCGACGGCGCCGTCTGCGATGGACATCAGTCGCGAGTCGGGCCAGAGATGGACTGGCAGATCATGCTTATCGCCTAATTCCTGAACCCACGCGTGGTGTTTTAGCGAGTAGCGCCGCCATGCGTCCCGATCGCGAATCTTGGCTAATTGGCTGCCAAGCTCATCGTGGCTGTGGTTCCAGGCCGCGTCGACGGTCATCTGAAAGTTGGCCCCGCGTTGGTTGATCGGCTCATGAAAGATGACGTCGGGATCAGCCGTCGCCACCTTTTTGAGCAGCGTCTCCATCTGGTCCCGGCTGTCGATTGACGGGTATGTTGGGGAGAGCGAGATGAACGTCGGGAAGCCGGCGTCGGCGAATTCTTTCAGGCCGTCGAGCCGGCTTTCTACTGGTGGCGCGTTCTGCTCTATGGCGCTCACTGCGTCCTCGTCGAGCGTAGGGACTGAGGTCCCAATGGTGACGTAGCCGCGTGCTTGCTCGAATGAGTGCTGGTAGTGGTTTGCCAGCTTGGGATTCCGAGTGAGGACTCGAGTGTACTTCTCGTAGTCGCCAAGGATCTGGATCGTCTTGCTGCTGATATCTGCTGCTCGCGGATCCATGAAGGCGTCTGTATGGAACGAGATTCCGACAATCCCCTGCCCACCTTCGGTTTCTCGCCACGTACGCTTTCTCGAGAGTTTGCTTTCTAACCGTTCGGGGATATCGTCGCGATAGAGCACGTAGTCACCCCACTCTTCCTGTCCATCGTCGACGTCGACCTGTTCTTTGAGCATTTCACCCCGCGTTCGGATATTGGGGGTGGAAGGGACGTAACAGAAAGAACATCCGTGAGAACAGCCACTGGCGACGTTCAGTACGTAATCGCAGAGGTACTTCTCATTCAGTCCCGATTTTGAAAGGATGGCTTTGGTCGGATCTTCTGCAGTCCGTGGTCTGTTGCTTTGACCGTCTGACATGGTTGTACTGACCCTGTGGGTCAGTCGTCTGACCACGCCCCAAGGCCGGATTGTTCGCTTTCAGTTTGGTCAGTTGGGACTACTGCTGAGTTGTAGCCGCCTTCCTTTCCATCGTTTTTCTGGTTCCACACAAGCTGTGTTTTCAGGTAGTCAACCCGTTCGTTATACGCATTGATGTGATCACCCACCTCGGACTCAGACACGCCGAGACGGATGAGCAATTCTTCCAACTTCGATTTGTAATTGTAGAGCGTTTCAACCCAGAAGTGCGAATCATAGAGCGGAGACTTAGTCTTCTGTAGGGTGAGAAGAATTGTCTCGATACTGTGGTCTGGGAATGTAGCACGCGGTAATGCGGCGATCTGGACGATATTTTCTCGAAGGAGTACGTCCCTGAACGGCGCAAATGTGTCCCGCAGGAGCGCCTGTTCGGGAAGAATGACTGACATCCAACCGCCGACCTTCAGGTGGTTAATCATAGCTTCGGTGAAGGGGGCATACAGTGGGAATGATCCCTCTGTTGAGTTGTACTGCTCCCGGTATTGGTCGCGAAGACCCGTGTCGATGTTTTTGTATCGAGAGTACGGCGGGTTCGCGATAGCGAAGTCGAACTTGGTGTCGAAGTCAGCGGTGAGGAAGTTCGTTTCTTTGATGGTGACGTCTCCGTGGACTGGCGTTTTCTCGGCCGTTGCTCCTGGCGGATATGAGGGTGTGTGGGCTCGACGTGAGTCGTCTGAAAGCGACGGGGTATGTGGCTCGGATTTACCGAACCGCTGGTCCAGAAATCCAGCCCGGTTCTCATTTGCCTCGACGAGGTGAGCGTCTGGAAGCGGCTTCCCTCTCACACTGCAGTATCGTTTGACTGCTGCGAAGAGAGGGCCACGCCCTGCCCCCGGGTAGAGAAGATTTGTTTCGTTGTCGTCGTTGTTGTGAATGCAACTCAACAGTGAGAGCGCGACTTCATCACTGATTGCGGGCGGTGTTGGGACGAATCCATCTTCCGCTGGCATATATCACTTTCAGTGGCAGGACCACAATGCCCCGTCCGTTCTATCGGTGTAGGGGCGCTATTTTGCTGTCATCGGAAGAAGGTCTATATATCAGGAGTTACTCACGTTGGATTGATGTACGACCTGACTGCCTTCCAACGTGACCTTTTGTATGTAATTGCAGGGTTGGATCAGCCCCATGGTCTCGCGCTCAAGGAGGAACTCGAGACGTACTACGAGGGCGAAATTCACCATGGCCGCCTGTATCCGAACCTCGATACACTGGTCGAGAAAGGACTCGTAAGCAAGTCCTCGAAAGACCGGCGAACGAACGAATATACCATTTCCAACCGCGGAGAGCGTGAGATTGAGACCCGTCAGAAGTGGGAACAGAAGTATCTCTCTGACTCAATTACAACGTGATGATCTCGTCGGGATCGCCGTAACCGATCGGTGCTTCGTTCCAGATACAGATTCGTGGCCGTCCGTGGGACGCGCCGAAGTCAACGACGACCCGGCCGTCTGAGATACCAGGAATGCGAAGCACCTCTGTGTGATTACCGTCAGGCTCGATGCCACACCGAGACTGGAACTCAACCCCGTCGCTGTCCTTGTTCTCTTGGAACCGGACGAAGACCTGGTCGCTGTTTCGGGGATTGACCGCGTCGACGGTGAATCCCTCGACGTTGCTCGCGATGAATCCGTTGTTCAGCGGATCGTGGCCGATCTCGATGAGTGCGCCGACCCGCCGCAGCTGCCCATACAGGTAGAAGTTGGCGACGGTGGCGTCGTCTAGAGCCTGCTGGAGCCGATCGACCCGGTCGAGGTCTCGCTTCACTTCGTCTTTGGTCATCCGGCTGTTGATGAGAGCAACCGGACCGGCCCGTTCGATGACGTCCTGCTGTTCGTACGTTTCTTTCTCCAAGTCATTGGCGTCGTGTATTTCTCCCATGTGTTCACTAACCTCGCAAGGACGACAACTCGCGGTGGCGAGAACGGGAATTTCAGTGCTTATCAGCACTTCTCCAAGCGCGTCAAGGTGTGCGTAACAGTTTTCCGAGATCCCTGGAAAATGAGATGCATGGAAGATGGACTCGGCAACGAACGAGTTGACTTGCTCGGCACGACCGCTGATGACCTTGTGGCAATCGGGCGTCTGCTTGAGTCGCCGAGGTTGGCGCATATCTGGTTTACTCTCTTTGTGGAGGGAGGTATAGAGAGGGAGAATTCAGACTCAAATCCGTTCCTGTGGGATGGCCTTACGGTAAAGGAAATTCAGGAATCAACTGACGCTGACATCCCTGAATCGACTTTGTATGAGGATATCGACGAGCTGGTGGACATTGGTGCTATTCGTGTGAAATCAGATATTCAACCTCGCGGGTATGAGGCGAAGTTCTTCCAAGCTGATGGGGATAGCATTGATCGCACTGTTGGCGGCGGTCTCATAGGACCTGGCTACATCGGTTTAGTAGGAAAATCGGAGGTCAATGATAGCGTCGCTCAATTCCTCGACAAATACCGGTATGAGGACCTGAACAACGTTCTTCAGATGCTGCGGGCTGATATGCGAGGGGTGCTGGATAGGAGTGTTCAGGAAATGGTTCCTGAAGCTGATGATGCTGATATCGAAGCGGTTCTTCCTGTACTCGAGGACGTGTTTTCGGATGTCAGCCGTCACCCGCTTGTTGATTCAAAGTACTTTCCGGATGAAGTGAGGGGGTAGGCTGTTCCTCCCCTTCACGTTAGTCGTCCGAGTTGGCTCTGCCATTCCCTGCATTTTCTCCCGGTGTGGTTCCAGCGCTTGGAGTGTCACTGTCAGTGAACGAGAACAGCGTCGGATCGTGACTGGTCAGTAGGTGTTTGCAGAGTGCTTTTGCCAATGACACGGGGACTGCGTTCCCGATCTGTGCGGTCGTTTCAGTCTTGTTGCCGACAAACTCGTAATCGGAGGGGAAGCCTTGTGCACCCGCGAGTTCTTCCGGTTTGAGCATCCGATATCGAATATCTATCCCGAAGGGGTAGCACTCGGGGATCACGAGCGCGAATCGGTCCTTGGTGGTGACGGTCGGGAGCGGTTCGTTGATCGGGTTGGGGCTTCCCTGCCCGTAGAACTCGTCGATGAACGGCTGAATTAGACCCGGCTGAGAGCCGGTTGCCGTGACGGTGGGTAGTGGATCGTCGAGATCGTGGGTTCGTGGGCGCTGGCCAGCGCGCTCGCTGTAGAAGGGCACGAGGTAGGACTCGACCAGGTGTCCGTCATGATTCTTCGCAGTGACAGTGTGAAGGGGTTCTTCACCCGGATTATACCCAGGGTTGCTGTGGAGTCCACGTTGCCGTCCGTTCCGCGGCAGGACGAATGGATCTGGGTTGAGCATCTGGAGGGCCCCGGTTGTCGTAACGGTGTTCACGGGCTTCTCTGATGCTTTTCGCGGAGCGGCCCCGCTGTGCTGTCCGAGGATAAACGGATCGGCGTTCAGGAGACTGACCGCGCCTCTCGTTGCGATGGTGGGCAGGGGCGATTCATCGACTGCCCGTGCCACTGAGTTCGAATGCTGGCCGAGGACGTAGGGCGTTGCGAGCGCGAACTTTTCGCCACCGGCAGTAATGGTATCGAGGGGGGAATCGACGGGCTTGGCCGTACTGGTGCCGTAGTACTTGACGAGAAACGGTTCACACCGTTGTTCCATCACTTCGCCGGCGTTGGCTGCCGGGACTGGTCGGTCTTGTAGCTCCCGAACTTCGTCGCGAGTGATGCCGTCCAGGAAGTCGGCGAACGGTTCAAGCGAGTCGTCACAGTACCGTCGGAGCCCTTCTGCCACCCGGCTCATCGTCGTGTGCTTGAGCGGTTTCTTGTTGTTGGAGACGCCCCGCTCCCAGATGCTCTGTCCGGGATCGTCCCAGTCGATGATTTCGCTGGCCGTCCGCCACGGTTTGGTGTCGCCGTGTCCGTCTTCGGAGTGCGTCGGGTCGGGGAACGTGGGCTTGCCGTCGCGACGGGCGACGATGAACAGCCGTTCACGGCTGGTCGCATCGCCGTAGTCTGCGGCGTTGAGAACTTTCCAGTCGACGCTGTACCCGTGGGCGTGGATGCTGTCGACCCAGGCGCTGAACGTTTCTCCGTTCCGCGATGGGGTTCCATCAGCCTCAAGCGGTCCCCAGCTGGCGAACTCCTTGACGTTCTCAAAGAGGACGATCTCGGGCTGGAGTTTCTGAATGAACGTCAGAACGTCCCACGCCGGCATTCTCTTCTGCTTGTCGGCGGGTTTGGAGCCACGTGCCGCGCTCCAGTGGGTACATTCGATGCCACCGCTGAGGATCTTCACATCGGGATTGGGGTCGTCGAATATCTCCCGCGGCTTGACGTTCTGCACTTCGTCGTGGAAGTGACGGGCCCACGAGTGATTGGCAGCGTGGGTTTCCAGCGCCTTCTCGTCGTGGTTGATCCCGACCAAGTCGATACGGTCCTCGAGTAGTTCTCTGGTAGGCTCTGGGGCGTCGACGGCTTCCTCTTTGATGCCCTCGACGAGCCCCCAGCTGAGACCACCGCCGCCGCAGAACAGATCCACGACGCGGATGGTGTTGTCACTGCTCTCTGTCATTGCTCACTTCCGTCGCACTGACTCAATTTCTCAGGCTGGTTTGAGGTCCTCAAACCGGTTCGGGAATCCGCACTCTGGGCAGTGATGAATCGTTTCGTTACCGACGATACGGGTTGATCCGTTGGGCGCGGTTCCACAGTGCTGACAGGCAAACGCGCTCGGTGTCGTACGGATTCGTGGATCGATGTTGGGGTGATTGTGCTGTTGGAGACAGTCCGTGACGATTTCGCTCATCGCCTTCCGGCCGCCGATCTCGAAATGGTCGGATAGGGAGTAGTTGTGTTTTGATTGCTGCCCATCGACGTCGTATACTGAGAGGAACGAGAGCCCACCTGGACCGCCAAGATCAGTCTCCGACACGTTCGCAGTCGTCGGGATGATCCGATTGAGTGTGACGAAGGGGTGGACCGGAATCCACCATGCGTTGACGATAACCGTCTCGCGGGCTACTCGGACAGCTTCGGAAAAGAGGGCTACACGCTCCTCGTACGGTATCTTCCACGGCGGGTCGGTGATGACGGCGTCGACGGCGCCGTCTTGGAGGGGGAGATTGCGACCGTCGCCAAGGTGTGTGGCTGCTGTCTGCCCCGTCCCCCCTCGATTCGTGTATTCTTTAGTGAGGTCGATTCGAATATCACCGAGGCGGTTGCTTCCGCAGCAGATGTTCGCGACCGTGCCGGCGTCTGCAACTAACTGTTTGACCGTTTCGCGTAACTGCTCGTGCCACGCCCAGCCTTCTCGGAATCCGCGTTGTTCCTCGTCGGTGTCGAACGGACGGGGGAGTCTTCTCGGAGGGCCTGTTCCCCTGCCCTGCTGTTGCTGCATGACCACGCCCCCATCACCCCGTGTCTCTCCTGACTGAGGGGTCCAACTGTCTTCGAAGGTGGATTGGACCCGCGAAAATCGAAGATAGCTTTGCGGCGGTTCGAAGCCCAGTGGGTCCAATAGGTCAATCTGCTCCATCTGTAGCCGGTCTGAGTCCGGGACCCATTTCGCCGAGGAAAGCAGCGTCCCGCCCGTCGCCAATAGTTCCGAAAGGCGGTGGAATTCGGTTGGCCGGGCGAACCATGCCATCTTCGACTTCGTATAGATGATCGAGTCGTACGTTGGCGACTCGTCTGGAAACCACTCGTTGGCCTTCACAGCATCGGCAGTCGTCGCGCTTGACACACGAACCGTGGGCTTGCGCCCAGTTACCTGTGAGACGACGTCGGCGTACTCTTGGGTACGGTCTTCGCATCCGCCGACGACAAGCGTCTCTCCGGAGACGTGCTTACCTAGGTAGTCTCGCTCTGCCGTCGCGACCGTATCGAGGGGGCCGGACAGGCGGCCGTGCAACAGGCCGCGATCGGCGTCAGAAAGTGGAATGGGGCGCATCTTTAGACTCTCTGGTGATTAGTCGGCCAGTTCTTGCGGCATCGCGACGAGCGAGCCGAACGTCTCCTGGGCATTGTAGACGCTCGTCAGCCACTGGGCGACGAGCAGCAGGCAAATCTCGGCCTCCTTCTCGTCTTTCACGGTATAGCCGCGTCCGTGCTTGCCCCCGTTCTCGTGGATTGTCTGGTCGATGTCGGCAACGTGGTCCCGATCGTGGAATTTGAGGACCGTGTGCGGGTCGGTTCTCGTCTGTTCCGAAAGCGACTCCGGCAGCGGGAGGTGTCCGAATCGGGTCTCGTTCGTGAACTGTCTGAGATCGCTCCGGGGAGTGACGACAGCGGGGAGTTCGTCGTGGTCGCCGCTCGCGACGATTCGGTGTGCCCGGTACATCTTCTGGCCGGGATGGTGTCCCCACGGATCGATTGGGAGACACTCGACCGTCGTTCCGCTTTCGTGGACTAACCGAACGAGTAGGCAGATTCGCTTCACTTTTGCGGGCTGGCGGAAGCCGGCTTTGTCGACGTGCCAGTCTTCGCTCGTGTGTTGATCGATGTACCAAGCCACATCTTTGATCGTGTGGCCGGTCTGGTCGTCTCGCGGGGGGACGTGTCCGTCTTGAACGTCCTCTCCCGAGATGGTCCGGAAGTCAGGCATGGTTCAATTGGATCGCTTAGTCTCAATCCTGCGCCGGCGATCAGGGGGCAACTACGAGTTGTTCTGCGGGGGGTGATCGGTCCCACTGCCCGTCGTTCTCGACGGTGACGGTGATATCGCCGAGGTGCCGGAGGTTCTGTTGGACGGCATACAGTCGTCCCTCTTCGTCGACGCAACTGAGCGACACGGCTTCCGGATCTTCGGGGTCGAAGATGGATTCGGTTCGCGGGTCGTCGACTGCGATAACGTCCGCCTGGACTTCTGGACGCAATTCGGCGGGGACGCCGAGTGTGTCGCGGAACTCGATAGTGAGGCTGGTTCCTCGCCGTAACTCGCCAAGGTCGATCGGGCGGGCAGCGTGGTCGCCCGTTGCGAGCGAAACCTTCACCCCCGGCGCTTGAGCGTTCGGCCCAGCGGTCGGCTGGACAGCAGAGGCCCGCGCCGGAGCGACGCCACCGTCCGCGGTGTGGATATCGTTGAGCGAGCCCTGGTCGGCGAGTGTCTTGATTTCGTGACGCTCCCAGAGCGTCCCGATGTCGTCGAAGGTTTCCAGAAGACTGTCGGGAACGGCCCCGAAGGCGGCCAACAGCGGGGCGAAAGGCGATGACCCCGACGTATTGCTGAAACTGAGCCGTTGATTCAGGGCGCACAGATAGTCCGCGTCTGCGATGTGTTCCTCGAACCAGTCGGCTGAAAGCCCCGTCGACGCGATGAGACAGACGATCAATTGCACACTTTCTCGGTTAGCTTCGGTGTGGATTTTCTCGGCCCACTCGTCGATCACGCCCCGCTCGAACGGGGGATTCACGTAGACCGCTCCAAACCAGTCTTGCTTGAGGCCGTTGTCGGCAGGCGTGAATCGGTGTTCTGCGATTGGGAATGGTTCCGTCTCACTGCGCGTGGCGGGGTCCAGGTCGAAACCGCCTACCGCATCGGAGAGTCGCCGAGCCAGCCAGCGTGGCGTCCCCCGTTCGTTGCTCCCGCCCACGCCGGGCATCTGTTCAGATCGAGTTTCGTGCGCTGAGCTCTCGTCCGTCTCGGTCTGACTTGGGCCGAAGTTGGAGAGTGTGGTTGACTGCGACTTGTCGGTCATCACCCGGCCCGCAGACCCGCAACGTCCCGATACCAGCCCCCCGTGTCTCCAGTTGCGATATACGTGGGATTCTGAGTCTCTTCGGTTTGCTTGCTCTCTCAGTCGGTTCGGCGGTATTGAGTCCGCGTCTCGTAATCGATGACCTTCGATGGGTCGACGTTGGTCCCATCTACAGCATCGATGAACTGTCTGGCGTTAACAGTCACTGCCTCTGCTGGATCCGCGTCGGCGTCCTCGAGCATCTGCAGGGCAGTCGATTTATCTATCACTTTGGGGTGTTCACTTCCTACCCTTCGTACTCCGGCCACGTTGTCTCCGACGTCCACTCCGTCATCTAATGCAGCCTCTATCACTTCCTGACGGGCTTTTTTAGCCTTTTTCTCTAACCGTCTGAACGCATTTCGCATCTCCGCAAGCGCCCGGACATTACTCGTGTCGATGCCGTCATCAATTACGGCCTCGGCGTAGTTGGCCGTATCTTGGAGTTTTCCGGGGTCGGGGTGTACCATCGTGTCTAGATCGTTAGAGTAGTCCACCTGTATAGCTTACTGCAATCTCTGGGGCCGGGATGTTCATCGACTGCGCTTTCAAACACATTTCCAAAGACCACAGAGCGTGTAGAGAAAGGCATCGGAGGTTCCTATTTGGAGAGGTTATCGTGCAGAAACCCGATGGATTCACGTCGGGAATTATTATTTGACCGGGGCCACGACGACCGCTCGTTCTGGTCCTTCGAGCAACAACTCCTCGTGCCCGCGGAAGTAGATCGTGTACCGATCCGGATCGTAGAGCATGGCTCGTTCGGTCACCCATCCCAGCGCCCGTTTGAGAAGACCTTCTCTGAATAGGGGTCCGAATTCCTTGTTATGGAGCGTCCCGCCTTCTTGGAGCTCCTCCCAGTCCTCGAAGCCGTATGCTTCGGGAGGGCTGATCTGCTTTTGAGCAGTCGCTTTGAGGTGGTCATCGTTGTCGACGACCTTCCCTATCCCTCTGCCCGCTCCTGGAACGATGGTAGCCTTCTTGACGGTTGTCGTTTCTCCCTTTTCCCATACCACCTGCTCAGGAAGATTGGGTAACGGTAGTCCGTTGTGTTGCTCCACCACTTCTTCCAGGTGCTCTCGTGCCGACGGGCGTGACAGGAACGTCTCGCCACATTCGCAGCTTATCGTCTCGTTCTGACCGAAATAGCCGTCAGTGTCCTGTACTTCAATGATGTTCCCCCCTTCGATCAATATCTCGTCTTCGAAGTACTGCTGGTACTCGATAGAGATGCTATGCTTTGCGGCGGGGACGTCTAGCGAAACGGTCCCGTCTTCGGGCTGGTTCGCGCTTTCGCTCATGACTCACTCCGGTGGCTGTACCCCAATGCTCGACGAGCTACAGGTCCGCCAGCGAGGATTGTGACGTGTCTTCTTGATCGGGGACATCGACGTCGACGGACCGGGACTTCGGTTTCGACTCGATCGGGGCCGATGCCGGGTATTCGGTGGGGGCGTTCACTGACTGCAACCAGTCGAACGTTTTCACTACCTGATGTTCACTCCCGGCTGCAGTTTTGTTCTCACCCGTACAGTTCTCTCTGAGCGCTCCGATGGACGTGTAGCCGTGATACGCAGTATAGAACCAGAGATGTACCTCGACGCTATCGCGTAGCAGATACTCGAAAAGCGGCGTCCTCGTGGCGGCCTGCCGCTTGGCTTTCCATTCGGTGAGCGACACGCATTCGACGCCGACGTGCTGATGGTTGTACCCAGCGACGGCGAGGCGTTGCTCCGATGCAGATGTGAGGCGACGGAGGGGTCCGAAGCCGTCGAACCCGTGCTCGACCGGGACGACGTCTTCTCCGAGCGCCTGGGCAGCTGGCGTCAGCCGGTGCGGGATTTCGTCAATCCCGCGTTCTTCCTCCGTTGCCCAACCGCAACGATCACAGATTGGCATCGATCCGTCGCCACAGATTGGACACTCCCGATCGTCGGTCTCGGTTGCCATCGTTCACCTCTGCTGCCGTTCCGCAACCTGCATTACTGGATCTCCGAAAGCGTCGTCTGCTCGCTTGCGTCGGCCTGATGACTGACCGCGGCCTGGGCAGTTGGTTCCCCTACATTCGCGAGGGGGTTATGGACCTCCTCCTCGTCGACGATATCGGCTCCGCAGTCAGGACAGCAGTAGGTTTCACCATCTTCGATGAGCGTATCGAAGGGGAGCTCCGTTCCACAGTCGATGCAACGGTAGTCGTATGGGCCGTAGAGCGCTTGTTCTCGGTTAGACAGCTGTAGGTCCCAAATGTTGAGTGCAGTCCCCTCACAGTGCCGACAGCGGCCCGAGAGCTTGGCCGCTGGACGGCCTGGGTCCAAGACCTTTCCACAGAGGCATTTGATTCGGACGTACTCGTCTACGTCGTAGTCTCCTGAAGTGTAGTCTCCAATGCTAGTGACTGTCACTCCGGTCGTATCGACGTCGGGGTTGATTGCCGCGGCTTCTGAAATAACAGCATCGACGTCACGGCGGTAGTCGCGATAAGCGATGAGCATGTTCACCCAGTTGAAGGAGGGATACTCGGGTTTGCGGTAGTTGACCCACTCGTCTTGGAAGTGTTTGGGGCCCTCGTGGGCTGTCGTTGTCGCGTCGTAGTAAAGCCGAGAGTCCCACGCATTGCTATCGACACTATCGAGTGCAGCAAGGATGTCTGGTGAGTTCATCACGGTCTGCTTGACGCCAAACCCGTGCAGATCGACGCGAGAGGGGAGTGCGTCACGGACCCGTAAGACTGTATTGCGGATTCGTTCGGTTTGGCCGCGCCGGCACACGCTACCGATCCCCATCTTGTCGGTGATCAGTCCGTGGTCCTGCAAGAGATCCAAATGCTCCAGGTACTCTCGCACGTCGTAGCCTTGGAGTACGGCGACAGGGTCGGCGTCGAGTCCGCGGTTCGATGCAGCTTCGATCGTTTCGATGTGGTCGCGGAGTGTCCACTGTTGATGTTGCGTCACTGACCGGTCCCACCGGCGGAGTAGATCCGGTTCGCAGGCCCAGTCCCTGAGTGCGAAATGCTCGATCAGGTCGTCACGCTCTTCGATAAACGTGATATAATCAGAAATCGAGGTCTCGTATTCAGGGTTTGAGGAAAGCGTCGAATAGCCGCCTGAGTCCAGAATCCAACTGGGCCCGTCCCAGGGTTCGTTCATCTTCGTCGCGTAGGACACCATCGCGTATTCCGGGGCGTTGAAAGCAGCTGGATCAAACGGAGTTTCATCGAGTGTTTCCGTGTGGTCGTCTTTGGACAAAGCCCGAAGTGCCTTCCTGGAAGACCCAGATGAGACTGTCCAGACGAAGTCCAATTCATCGGGTGAGGGCATCGAAAATCTCCACTACCCCCGCCGACCCCCAACTCCGTGTCTTATCGTACTGATGGGGTCTGTACCCCGTTGATCAAACTGTATCTACTTCGGGTAGCTCTCGTCACCGGGGAAACCAATCTCGTCGGGATTCTCTGCGATGTCGTAAGCGATCTGGTCGATTGCCTTTACGTCACCACTGATCCGAAGCAGTCGGTTGATGGCTTCGTCGTACACTTCGTTCCGTTCTCTGTTTTCGTTCTCGAAGTTCTGTTCGAGGGCCTTGCGAAAGCGAGTCCGTGCGTGACTGCGGGCTGCATCTCCCATTACGATCACCCAGATTGCCATGACCCAACCCAATTTCACTTAGAGATAATGTAAAAACGGCAAATATCGCACCCCAAGACGGCCAAATTCGGAAATATAACGGAACCATTTTCACTAGTGAGAATCTGACTTCACATGGTGGCCGCGGAAATCGGCCACAATGGATGAGTTCCAAAGGAGCGTGTGACTTCGGGGATTTCCCCGAGGGCTATTGGACGACTTTTCCAGCATTCGCTCAATCTCTAAATCGCTTCTAGACGGGCGTAGAGTACTTCAGAGACGGTTTATTGAATAATAATCTACTGAGTTTATTGACCGGTTTGCCAATTGATTTAGTGGCTTATCTATCCATTGACGGACTGGCCTGTCTGATTATGGCTAAGCTGTCTAATCGGTTGGTGGATAACGCGTTTAATTAACCAGGCTGGTATATGAATGTCTGACGTAGTTTTTTATTAGATGATGGAGTAGTCTCCGGTATGCCACGTACGTATGTGTGGTGGTCTGAGAGTGGAGGTCCCGGTAAAACAACCAATGCGATGAACACTGCTGCAGCCATTGGGCGAGATGACTACGACGTTTTAGTGATCGATCTTGACCCGCAGCGGGGTGCGCTCACTCACTACGCAGGATTTGGGCATCTCGATCATGACACCGAGGAAAATACGGTTGAGACGACTATCATGGATGTCTTTTTCGAGGGGACGGATCCGCACGAGATAATGGTCGAAACCCCGCATTTCGATCTATTGCCAGGACATGAAAGCCTCGCCAACTTCGACTCGAAACTCGACGAAGCCGGGTTCTATGGCCTTGATCGGTTTGGCGTCATCCGAGACATCATCGAGGACCTTGCCAGTGAGTACGACTATTTCTTGGTGGACTGCAATGCTGCTCTCGGCGAGCTCGTCGACAATGCTGTCTTCGCGGCGCGAAATGTGATGGTCCCCCTGGAACTGAGCCCGAAAGGCCGGGCGTCACAGAAGGGGCTGGAGGCTACGATCGACGCTATGAGTTCTGGGTTTGATGGCGTCGGCGTTGACATTGCGATTGCGGGTGTGGTCCCGTCTCGTGTCGGTAACGCCAAGATTTTCGAGGAATACCGCGAGGAATTCGAGGGTGACGATATTCCTATGAGTCCGTTCTCGATTCCCGAGCACAGCTTGCTTCGATATACGTGGGACAAGAACATGGACATCTTCCAGTTCATCGACTCGGATGAGACTCGCGATCTCCGCGAGTACGAAGAACACGTCCCGCTCGCGTTCAAGGTCATTGGCCGCTGGATGACCGGCGATTACTCCTACGATGAGGCTGTCGAGAAGTGGGACGACGTGAAAGACGAGCGGATGGGCGACGCTGAGCCGGAGAAACTGCTGGACGAAGGCGATTCTTCAACGGAGGCTGAAGTCTAATGGGGAGTAAGGAAGAGCGTTACAAGGTCGACGGCGTGGATGATGGACTGGATGAAAAAGAGGACGCTGACGGACAAGAATCAGAAAGCAGGACAACTCCTTCGACATCTTCCCAGAGGGCCGAGAATGGGGAGTCTTCGGCTGGTACGGCCGATAAGCAGGCTTCGGACAGTGGTACAGGCAATGAACAGGAAATCCCGCACCGAGTACGGTACGACAGCCCCCAGGAAAACCGGTCTGCCTTGACGATTTATGTTGGTGATGAGGATGAGCGGCGCATCCGTGAATTGGTCCAGCTGGCAGAAGACGAGTTTGATGAAAAGGTGTACGAAACTGATGTCCAACTTGCGGCACTGCGGTGTGACTTGGACGATGACGACTCGTTCCTCACCGAGATGAGGGCTATCGGCTACGGCTACTTCGAGTAGCCTACGGCTGGATCTCGCGAATTCGCTCGCTGTATTCTTCTTCGTACTCTTCGAGCAACTCTTCGAACTCGTCTTTGGCGTCTTCGGCGGTGGGTCCGGACCCTTCGATGGTGATCCGGTCCTCGTCGCGAGTCCCTTCGCCACGCTTCAGCCGGGCTTCGATTCGTGCGCCAGTATCGTCTTCGGGTTCTGCTGACATTGTTTGATTCGGCCGCTCTAAGGCGGCTGCTCCACTCGCAGTCCCTCAACTCAACTGAGCGCCGTTGTCCACTTCGTCTTCGTCCAGTCGTGACTGTAGACCGTGTCAGAACTGGCTGTGACTGTCTTCTCACCCTCGTACTCGAAGTCGGCGGCCTTGTAGCACGTCCCGTCGTTCCCGTCGATACCGGCGAGGGCGATGAGCCGGTCATAGTCCGTGTTGTGGCGCAGCCAACCCCGAACCCGTGCGAGCATCCACGAACTCGTGTTCTGTGGCCGGTTGGGATGGTTCGCAAGACGGGTCAGATATAGTGTGCCGTCGTAATTGTCGATCGAGTTGTTGTGTGGGTGTTCCACGACCGCGGCCGAGGTCAGGTAGCCGTCGACGGTCGCGATGAATGCGTACCGCCAGCCGTGGACGCCATTTTGTCGGTGCCAGACCTGTCCATCCGCTGCTCCGCAGAGAAACTGGTTGACGATTCGATTTGCTCCCTCTCCGTGAATCCGTGCAAAGGCGAGATCACTGCACGTCTCCGCCGTTGGGTACGCATCTTCAGCACCGATCTTTGGCTGTTCCCAGCGTGAGTATGCCCATTCGGGGCTATCCCCTGGACGTTCATTGGGGGTTGGATGATGAGGCATTTCGGGCGGTGGCGTTGTTCGCCAATCATGGTCAGCAGAGTGGACTGCAGCTGCCAGAGGGGCCGCCTTGCAGGGGAGTCGGTTGGCGAACTGTGTGTACCAGACACCGTCCTTCCGGTGAAACCCGACGATACGGTGTCGAGTGTACGTTGCGAAGACCTCTTTGACGTGAGCGTCTCCATTTTCCCCTTCGTATGTATGTTCTTGCGTGTCCGAGACTGTGCGGTGGAATATGTCACGCTCGCCCAGAGACGATGGCGGGTGTTGGACTTCGCCGTCGTTATCTAAGAAGTCCTGTTGTTCGGACTGTCGGAACGTGGTCAGTGCCCGCGTTCCGCCCTGCTGAGAGGTCTTCGGCATGATATTAGGGAAGCGAGCAGTCGATTGTATCGTCTTGCGGTGCTCGTCGGATTCGGATCTCGTCGTCGACGAGTTCAATTCGTTTGATGCCCGCTGTTTCCAGAACGGCTTCTGCGACGGAGGGACCGTTTACTTCGATGTCTGCAGTGGTCACTTCTCCCTCGTACAGTGCCGGGTGTTGGAGGCTGGGGCCGTCGAATTCGTAGGCGTAGCCGAGGATTTCCCAGTTCCGCTGGTCGGTGTGGAGCGTTTCGCCGAGGATGGCGTATCGAGTCGTCGTGTCGTCTTCCGATCGGGTTGATGGTTCGGTCATTGATGAATCGTATGTTGGTTTATGAACTGATCGGTTACTCTGCGTCGAAGTGGGGATCGTGGTGTTCCGCCTCGTTGATCCCGAGCGACCGATGCAGATTTGCGATATCTGTTGTTCGCTGCTCGTAGGATCGGTTGTGCTTCTGGATGAGCGACAGCTGAGCGGTGTGGAAATCGACGTAGGAGGGGATTCCTCGATGTCCCGCTCCGTTGTCGTAGTACACGAGGCCGGTACTCGGATTGTGCAACTGGAGTGCGACATTCCGGACAGGCCGTGACGCTTTGTCGCCGGTCCGGCTTGCGGTTTGGAACTGATCGACAGCTTTCCAGTCCAGTTCACCGCCAGTGTAGCGATCGAGTATTTCGACGACCGTTCCGTGCGTCCAATTGAGGATTTCGTGGGCGTGTTCGTCCTGCCGACAGAGGGCGGGACTGACTTTTTCCGGCTTCTCGGCGTCTCCCGTATCGATATCAGAGTGATTGATTAGAAGCCGTGAGAGAGCCTTGTTGACGCTCGGGTGGAGCGACGACGCATCTGGCCAGTATGGCCGCTTGAGCCGGACGACGTCGCCTTTTTCCACGAATGGAATGGACAGGTCTGTGTCTGGGATATCCATGTGTCGCCCCATCTGCGAATACTCAACTCTCTATACCGGACCGCCCATCGCCAGTCAGGCGCAAGCTTCTGGCGGGATCGAAACTGGGTTCAGGAATCCGTATTCTGTCTCTTTGCCTAGGAGCAGTAGGCCGAGTTGGTACTCGAGGAAGGTTTCATCATCGACGGTCCGGGGGCGTACGATAGCATCTCGTGAGAGGACCCATTCGCCGACGGTGGTGTCCCACCGTTGGTAGAGTTGGGCGTCAGATAGACCCAATAGCTCGTTGCAGAACTCAACGAGATCCTTGTGCGTGAATTCTGAGCGTGAATCGCGTTCCAGTTCGCACTTCCAGCTGGCGATGTCGCGGACGATTCGTTGTCGCTGGACCTCTGAGAGAGGCTCAGGTCGGTTGGAGTAGAGGTTGTCGGTTGTGTTAGACTCCGCTTCGCCGGCTTCTTCGGTGGACATGGCACTCTCCTCACCGGGCCACAATCATGTAGAGAAGGCTCCAAGCGTCTCCTGGTGTTCGTCAGCGTTGGAAACAGCGTCTCGGGACTGGAACCGGAACTCGGACGTTTCGAGATACTCACGGTTGGTGTCGATAGCTATCCATCCCCGATCGTGTTCGGCGGCGACGGCGCCGACGACATTCGATCCGGCGAAGGGATCGAGAATGACGTCACCGGGTTTGGAGACGCGTGGAACGAGGTACTCGACCAGCTTGCTGGGGAAGCGTGCAGGATGCCAGTCACGGCCTGCTTCTCGGCACATCTGGAGATATTTCGTATTCGATGCGGTGTTTGAGATGGAGAGCGCGGCTGGTTCTCTGTCCAGCATGACCTCGACGAACCGGTAGTAGGACAGGAGAGCGCTCCCATCGAGTGGGGAGGGATCGCAGAACTTCGAGAGATGCTTTCGGAGTGTCGCAGTGTTGATGCCGAGCATGGTCGGGTCTGGGAGACGACCTGGGTCTGGCCGGGCATCGCGAAGCCCGAGTTTTGCGCGAACGAATTGGTCCAACGTGCGCTTTGCATCGACGAAAGTGTCTTTCGATACCGACGGTGATCGGAGTGTTGCCAGATGTGGTAGTGGGGGCAAATCGCGGTCCGAGGGGTGCGTCTGTAGGTCCGATGGCTGAGCGACGAAGTTGCCCGGAATTTCGAAGTCACTCGGATGGGCGGCATCGGGAACTGTTCCGGCAGACCGGTTGGACAGCCCCCAAGCTGTGTCGTCGACGTCGATGTTGAACGAGCCTTGGACCGGGGCCTTCAGCGGCGGGGCGGAATCGTTGTCGCCGCCGAGTGGTGTGAACCAGTGGATTGGATTGGCCATGCACCGAACGCGCGTTTTCCGGTTTTTCGCGTATTCCTGCGAGTCGTTCGGATCTGTGCCGGGATTATACCACGTCACAGCGTGTCATAGAAGTCTTCACATGGTACAGTCATATTCATTATCTTTTTAGAGAGTAACAGACGTAGAAGAGCGTGCACTAGGTGCACGACTCTTAGAATCGTTCAAAGATAGGAATTTTACTCCTGTATAGTGACCATTCTTGCTCAGTTGGCGTTATTCGACGTAGCGACTGTGGTTTCTATGGAGCCGCAGACAGCAGGCTTGGAGCCGGTAACGCTGAATCCGTCGATAGCCATGAGAACCGTTCTATGACACCCTCGGTCAGTCTGCCGACGTGGCGGGCCCGCTGGGGCGGAGAGACCGTGTCGGTTGTCTCGGGGGGAGAGTATCCTCCTTCAGTACCATCGGACTGGTGGGCGGAGAGTGGGCTTACAGAGACGTTCTCGGAGCCACAGAAGACAGCGGGGAGTGTGTGTTGGTAGGTGGTCCGAACTGGTTTCTCTGGTTTCCAGCCGCCACCAACCTCGATGAGAATGCTCCCCGTAGGCTTCACGACCCGTGCCAATTCCGCGGCGAAGGGATAGAACCAATCGAGGTAGTCGTCTGCGGTCGGATTCCCGTATTCGAGGGGATCCGCGAGTCCGAATGGTGGTGACGTGATGACGGCGTCGACGCTGTTCTCTGGGATATCCGGAAGTGATTCCCGACTGTCTCCGTGGTATGCAGTCCCGTTTTCTCTTGTATATACGGGACTACTGGAAATAGCAGTCTCTGGTTCTGTCGCCATGCTACTGCCATGGCCAGTCCACAATCTCTAGCCCAGTCTATCGTCCAGAGATCGTACTGAAAGGTGACCAGAGAGGCACCCGTAAGGGTGCTCGGAGTTGTCATGAACCGCAATCAACGGACCAACGGCGATGATCGCGTTGCGCTCAGGTTCTCACTGAGCGAATGAATATACTACTGGTCGCATACATACGATTTACGCAAATTTTCGCGGTTAGTAGCTTTGAATCCCGGATTGTGTTGTTGCCTGATCGTTCCCACAATCGGTTTTCCCAGTGGTGTTTGGTGTGAGTTGGGACCGATGCTGGCGCTGTTCGGTTGGAATGTCGTCGATCATGTCCTGCACTGTATCGAGATTTGTTTGGGTGTGGTAGGTCTCTTCCAGACAGGGATCGTCGACGCGGTCGGTCAACATATAGTTCGCCATCAGTAGGACGCTCTTGGCGAACTGGCCGTTAACCGTCGAGATGTCGGTACCAGAGGGCAGCGTCAGCTGGCGTTGTTTCCATTCCTTGTCGGGAATCTGCTTGTTGACAATCGCGAACTCGGCGGTCTTAGTGTCGAAACTGTCGATGAGGTTCGGTTCGTTCCGAATCGCGCGGATCATGGTGAGTGAGGTCCCGACACCGAAGGCGTGGAGGTAGGTGTGATCACTGACGGCGTCGCTAATCGCCCTGATTCGACGGACCTGCTTCTCCGGGTCGTTGAGTGACTGCAATCCGCCGATGGCCAGCCGGCTGAATTGCTGGTAGAAGGACTCGTGGGCTCCGTAGTGTTCGACGTATGGCGGTTGGAGAACAGGCATGATCTCGGGCCGGCGGCCGTCGACGTCCTGGTAGCGGTTGAGGAAGTCGACGAGCGATTCAAGGGTCCGCTCGGGCTCGCCGGGATAGTCTTTCGGGATGACGATGTCGGCGCTCTGGTTGAGAGCAGATTCGAGTACGTCTTCGTTGGCCATGTTCTCGTCTTCGTAGGCAGAGTCGATGATCAGTCGCGTACACATCGCCCGCATGTCGTTGTGGGCTTTGCCGGCGTGCATCAGGCGATTCGGGTACCGATATCGCGGGATGTAGGAGGCGGCGAAGACGTCGACGTAGGACGAACCGACGATCTCGTTGATGTAGCTCTGTTCACTCCGCATCACGATCACCCCCGGAACCTGCAACTGCACTGCCCGCTTCGGTGAGCGCCCACCGGTCTGCTGTTGGATCCAGCGTTGCTGTATCGACGCCGGGATCGGTTACGAACCCGACGTGGTAGAGATGCGACTTTAGATGCTGGAACTGGCCACTGTAGCCGTTACCGCTCGTGAGCGGATGTTCGCGACCGTTAGGCGAGTGAATGACTGGTGGCTTCTGATCCTGCTGTGCGAGTTCCCAGCCGTTCTGGAGACAGATCGAACTGGTGAGAGAGATATTCTGTTCGGTGAGATGGGTGACGAGATCGGGAAGCGTGACTGCGTTTGAGATGCCGACGGCGCCACAGTCCGCGAGGGCAGTGAGAATTGAGTCGGCAGGTAGGTAGTGCTGATAGACGCGCTGGCCGAGACGGGCCCAGAACGGCGCTTTCTTTGCGAGACGGGCGTGGGATCTTTTGAGGTCTTCGAGGGCGCTGAGAGCCGCCGTTGACGTCTCGAATTCGTCCGTCGCGACGGCGACGACCTGCTGACCGACAGATCCGACCTCGAATTCGCGAGTGATCAAGCCCAATTCCTCGGCACCGAGTCGGGCGTGTCCGACTGTCTGAACGAGCGAGTCGGTGATGTGCCGAGTGGTTGCTCCGTCGGCATACACCGCGAGTGGGACGCCGAGGTAGTTTTTCGGATGGCTGAGGTTCAGTTGTGCGATGTGGGGCGTTGTCGGATCGTGCTCCGGCTCGGTGTAACCCGCGTCTGGGTCTCGGGGAGATGGTTCTGTCTGTGGCATATGGTTCACCAGCGACCAGCTGACTCAGTTCACCGACAGAGCCCCAAGCTGGCGAGAGCAATCTGGGACTACTGCGGATTCCGCAGTGTCGAGGATTCTCTGAGTGCTTTGATCGATGGCATTGGAACTGGGATGAAACAGTGGGGGTGGCTACTCGACGGTCTGCGCCGCAGCGAACTCCTCGTTGACTATCTCCCCGTCCTCGATGAACACGGTATCACACTCGATACAGCTGAGAGAACTGTACGCCGGGAGCAACTCGCCGACCTTCCGTTTGTGTCCGTCTTCGGTGACCGTGATAGTCACGCCCATGCTCTGGACACCGTGGAGCTTGTTTGAGCCGCAGTTCAGGCAGTTCGTCAGCGTCGGATATTCTACGACCATCGCGCCGCGTCTGCGTGGACTCAACTATTCTTCGCCCCTGTTTGCTCAATACAGATCAACAACGGTTCATCACTCGGATCCCACTTCCTTGATGAGTTTTGGGTGGTAGTGCCGGACAAGTTTCGTCATGGACTCTACAATCGTGTCGATGAATTCTTCGTCTGGTTCGCGGTCCAGTTGCTCGAACTCTATGTAAACCAGATTGCTATTGGGACGGTGTTCGTCGATCGTTTGGAACCCTTCTAACTGGTCCGCGTATTTCGTAATGACTTCACGAACTCTGTCCTTTTCCTCCTCATCTGATCCAAATAGACCGATGCTCACGACCGCCTTTCCTTGCTCTACCATGTGCGGTTTGAATCGATACAGGACTGTGTCTGGATGATCGGGATGTTTCGAGTCAAAGCCAAGTCTGCGAGATGCGGCCCCACTGATGTCCGCTGGACTCGAATGGTGGGTCATATCGCCTATTTCATCATAGATGTAGTCCCGAACTTGCCGAATTACCTTGGAGTAGTCGACCTTGCTGTCTTCTGGCTGTACCCGAGACAGTGGATAGTCCACGACCGTTGAAGACAACAACAGCGATTGACTCGTCGCTGCATCGTCAGGGAAATGAAACCACTGTACGGCAACACACTGGACGGCCAATCCCTGTTCAAGCAGGTATCGGGCGTTGTTCTCGGTGCGTGAAGTGATCTCTTCAGCGAGAATCACCATCCGCTGGTGCGTGTTGAACCCGTCGACGCCGCCCCCTAGTGCAGTTTCGTGAGCCTCCTTGAGGGAATCTTCCACAACTGCTGTTTCACCAACATCCCATTCACCATCCCGAAGATTCCTCTTGTACTCGCGGTTCGCTTGCTGATCCGACCGTAAGTTTGTCCAACCTCGTCAGCAACTGCCCGGTCGAGGTAGACTGCCCGGCCGTGTTCCTCAACGACGAGCCAGGCGACCAAACCGGTTTCGTCGGCTAGATCGGAGAGGATCCCGTCCGCCTGCCCGGATATCGGTATTGAGTTGCGTGCAGCGGTTCCGTGAGAGAGAAACTTGAGACTCAGATGGTAGCTCCCCCCGTCGCTCACGAGGTATTCGAGCGACTCGAGTGTCGAAAGATATCCGTGAAGTGTGCTCTTTGCGAGGTCGAACTCGTCGGTCACTTCGTCCAGATCTGCGCCCCCGTGGTCGTGGACATACTCGATGATCTCAAACGCGGTTTGGGCCGATTTGACCATCCGTCCGGGCTCGGAGAGTGCCATGACAACACATTACATTCATCGTATTTTAGTATTTTCGTATGGCCACTGCTAAGCTGCTCGCCCTTTGCCACCATTGTTACGAATATATCGAACAGCATCATATATACCAATGATGTTAGAATAATTGTTACTATCCATTGCTATATACATTCTCCTCTCGGAACCGAGTTACCCGGGATCTGTTATTCACAACAATCGAATCACGATCCTGTATCTGCAGGTAACAGCGTAGCTATTCGGTATCGAGTCGGCCTATGGATGAGAATTTAGGAGATCCTGTTGGGATATGTGCTAACATAATACAAACCAGATGAAATATTACCTACTATAATTAGGATTATTCGAAAACAATGTATGTTAAAACGGTGCTAACGGTCTCATAGATTTGATTTATGTGAAACAAAACGACACCACAAATATCATATTACATATATTTATTCGGTATAAGTGAACGGATCCGCCTTGCACCTTGAAGTGGTAGCGTGATGTAGTCGGTGACAAGGGTACATACTGCCGATTGCGGCAGCTTGTCGTATACGCTCGTATCGACGAGTTCGAGTCACAGTCACCAGCACAACACCGTCACGCGAAAACCTTCACCAGAGATGTTGTTGCGGCCACAACAAGACTGTGGCGGTCATCGCACGGGAAGTCCTTGCAGCCAGCGGGAAACAGCCCTCAACACGTTTCTCACCGAGTGCAGCTAGAGTGAGTCCAAACGTCACCGCGACTGCCGAGATGCCCGCACTGTCAGTTACAGCCTGTCTCTCCGGAAGCCCGCAGCCTGGCATTGTTGGACCATCGTTCCGATACTACCGGAAGCGGCTCCACTACGTCCACATAACAGTCGTAGCTTTGTTATTCTCCTCAAGCCCGTTGCGCGCACACCACGACTCGTCATCAATGAATATCCCCAGTTTTAAATTTTGATCCACCGTAATTTGCTTTAACGGATGGTCAATACTAGGGAGGACGAGGACGGGAACACTGTCGACAGCAAAGTCGCCCGTCTGATAGACGATTACGGCCTCGGTGAGGCATACGGCAACCGTCTCGAATCGCTCTGGACCGCCGAGGGAAGCAAGCGCGAGAGCCTCCGCTCGCTTGCCGATAGATTCAACGAACGGCTACTCGAAGCCGCAATCACGGACGCCGGGATGTCGACGGTCGACGGTGAGGTTGCCAACATCTACCGACTGCTGACCGACGACGAGGTGAGTAGCGGCAATCGAATCGAAGCTCGGCGACGGCTCGAACAGAACGGCATCGATGTCGACCAACTTGAGCGGGATTTCGTCACTTACCAGGCGATTCGTTCGTATCTTAAGGGGTATCGCGGGGCGGAGTACGAGAATGAGAGCCAGACAGAGCGCACGGACAGTGTGATCGACACCATTCAGCGACTGAAATCGCGTACCCGCTCAGTGGCCGAACAGAGCCTCGACCAACTCCGCGGGGCCGACCGGATCAACCTCGGCGAGTTCCGACTGTTTATCGATATCAGCGTTCATTGTGAGGACTGTAACTCACAGTACGGGTTCATCGAGCTGGTACAACGAGGCGGATGCGATTGTCAGTCGGAGTAACGCGATTTCAGATGTCGGTTACACGGGTATAGTCGTCGGAGAATGCCTGCGCATCCTCGGGGAGGAGCGCAACCACGAGGAATTGCACGTAGTCTGCAAAGTACGTGATGAGATCGGCGATACGGTTGGAGTCGATCGCTTCGAGTGAGTCGAGCAACATGAACGGCACTGTTTCGTGGACATCGTGGACGAGATATCCTGCCAAGGCGAACGTCAGGCCCGTCACCTCGCGTTCACTCTCCGAGAGGTGATCGATCGTGTCTTCGTAGGTCGCCCCGGATTCGGTGGTTCGCACGACATGAAGCTCGAATACGGTCTTTTCGACGTTGCGCCGCCCCTCTTTGACCGTTTTCTCGATTCGCTCGATCCAGATGCGCGCGAGGTTCTCGTATCCGAGCAGGTCCAGCACCTCGTCCATATGATTATTGAACTCCTCGATGGCCTGCTGCTCGATCTGGTCGATACGCGTCCGCTGTGCCTCCAGTTCGTCGCTGATTTCCTCGCGTTTGGCTTGGAGTTGGTCCTCCTCGGCCAGTCGGTCTTCGATAGTCGCGATGCGGTCGGTGACGTCGTCGAGATCGGATTCGTGTTGGCTTAGTTCGAACTCCAATTGGTTGGCCTCTTTGTGGAGATCGAGCACCTCAGAGAACTCCTCTGATTCCAGAGATTCGACCTGCGTTTCGACCGCTTCGACTTCGTCGCTGAGTTCGTCCCGCCGATCCCGGAGGTCGTCGAGTCGTGCCTTCCGTCGTTCGATTTCCGCTTCAAGATCGCTGATCTCCTTGTCGAGCGATTCACGCTTGCGTTGCTGTTTCTCCCACTCACGCTTGTCTGTGCGCAACTCATCAAGTTCGTCTTCGATCTCGCGGATTTCGCTCATCTGGTCCTGCCGGACCGTCCGGAGCGTGTCCATCGTGTCCTCGATGCGGTCGGGATCGACTTCGCTCCCGCAGGTCCAGCAGACCGCCGTCTCGGATTCGAGCAGTTGATCGGTCACTTCCTCGTAGGAATCGGCCTCCGCCGTGAGTGCGTCAGTGACGTTCGTTTCTTCGCCATCGAGCATTTCCTCGTTGAACTGGATGATGTCCTGTAGCGCGCTGACTTCGGATTCAAGCGTCTGTTTGCGCTCCCGGAGTCGAGATATTTCTCGGTCGACCCTCTCGTTGTCACCCATCGGCGTCTCGGGTAACTCTTGGCGTTCCGATTCGAGGTCCGCTAACTCACGGTTGAGTGATTTAATGCTCTCTTCCTGCACGTCGATATCGGATCGGACAGACTCGAGATCCGACCGGAGTTCACGGAGGTCGTCCAGCCGTGATTCGAGTTCACGCTTGTCCTCACGAGTTTCGTCGAGATCAGCGTCAGCCGACTCGATCTCTGTTTCCTTATCGGCGAGTTCCTGTTGTTTTGCCTCGATCTGTTGTTCGAGGTCGCGCTTTTGCTCCTCCAGCGACGGAAGTTCTTCTTTGAGGGAATCCAACTCCTCAAGTTCGTCGTCGATCTCGTTGCGTTTGCGTTCAAGACGGTCAATTTCGGCTTTGATTTCATCGATGTCGACAGGCTGCATGATGAGTTCCCGCAGGTCACGCTGCTGAACGACCGCCCGGCGGGCCTCGTTCGATTCGAGAAGGAAGGCAAAGAGGTTGGCGAGGGTGGCGTCCTCGAGGTACGGGACGCCACCGAACGTGATTGAGCCGTTCGTGCGTCGGAGCGTCCGGCGGTATCGCTCACCGTCAAGGACGAGTTCGACTTCGCCTTCCGTAGCGTCACCCTTGAGTGTGACGTCGTCGCTGCCCATAACCGCCATGATCGACTGTAAGAAGGAGGTTCGGTTGGTCGCGTTGCGTCCGCTTAGGACTGTCACGCCCTCGGGAATGTCGACTTTGGTCTGATCGATACCTCCGATATTTTCGGCGGTGACCGTGGCTTCCGAGATATCCGTATCGACCTTTGACATAGATACAGCCAATGAACGAACGTATAAAAATGTGACCATTGTGTCACCCTTTGTACCGGACGCCCACGCGGAGTCGACCAAACAACGGGTGACCATTCTACGACCTTCTGTGGGACGATCCCGGGCGTAACCCACCGATCAATAGAAGGTGTCACCGGCCGTCACCTTCTTACCCAGCAGGTCACAGTGGACCCTTTCGGCGAGTTCGTCCTCCGATCGTGACGGGTGGCGACTTCGGTCAGTTTACGCAGGATTACGTTGGCACCGCCCTCATCGCACTTATCCAGCGGACCCTCGGGCCAATTTCCGCCCAGGCGAGCTCCCGTGTCGATCTCCGCTGCGGTCACCACGTCGTTCTCGACCAGCTTCGCTGCCTCGTTGACAAATGGCGTCCACACCAGCAATGTGTCAAAGCCCTGGCCGGCGTCGGCCGGGATGTCCGGTTCGTGTCGGTCCGTGTAGTCGTAGTACCCCCATCGGGTCTCCGTCAACACCGCCCATTCTCGTTGAGTTGATGGAGGAGCGGACAGACTGGCGTGTTGTAGGACATTGGCCGGTCATCCTTCAGGTCGTCCTGTTCGCCCTCGACGCGGAGCTGGATACCGCCGGTGTAGTCCGCGAGTTCGAAGGGACCCATCGGGAACATCTCCTTGTACGTCATCGCGGAGTCAATTCCTCGAGAGAGTGGTCGCAGCGGTAACACATCCACTCGGATTCCTCCATGTAGGGCCGCATCAGGCGGTTGACGATGACCGAGGGAATGTCCATCTTTTCGCCGCGGCTCACTCTGTCTCCGATCTGCCTTGGATACCGACCTGGTATAACAGATACAGGGTTGTTATTTGGTTCTGCTCGTTCCGTTTGACGGAACGAAGTTACCGGGCGATCGACGATTGACGACCGGAGAGCGCCAATCCGGGCCCAGTCCGACCGCAGTGTGAGTGGTTCCCGCCGCTCGAACGATTACTTGAAAGGGGGCCGTGATTAGCGTCCGAATACACCGGATAAAACGAGATATGTGTTACCGCGGAACAAACACGACACTCCTGCTGTATCGGCAGATATGGTCCGGAATCCGGATATTTGGGGGCGGCCCAGTGTGGTATAGCGGGGGTTCAGCGTTCCGGAGAATACGAATGCAATATGCGGCCGTGCTTCAGTGATCGGGGTTGTATTTTGCTGGATGCCATCGGTATATCCCACGCGATTCGGAGCTGTGGATATCTCGGGGATGCTGAGTGGAGAACACAGAACTGTCCGGATAATCCGGACAATTAAGTGGGTCGGGGTTGAGGTATGCAATCATATGACTAAGACCATAGAAACTGCGTTCAATATCGTTGAAACGATACTCGAACTGGAGAAAGCGGGGGTTGCGGAGTTAGCTGACGAACTGAATAAACCAACGAGCACCGTTCACGACTACCTGCAAGGGCTCGAGGAGATCGGCTGTGTTGTCAACGATAACGGAACATACCGTGTTGGATCGCGATTTCTATCAATCGGGACACGTATGCGGAGTCAATTGGAGATATATGAGATGGCAAAACCGGAACTCCAGAACCTGGCGGCCAAAACCGGTGAACATGCAAGTTTAATGATCGAGGAAAATAATTACGGGGTTGTATTATACACGGCCACCGGGGAACGAGCAGTGCAGGTTGATATCCATGATGGTGACATCTCACGGCTACATACAACCGCTCCTGGAAAAGCCATACTGGCAAACTTTTCTTCAGAGCGAGCGGAGGCGATTATTGATCATTACGAGTTGACGCCTCGAACTCCGCACACTATTACGGAAAAAAGCGAGATTTTCGAAGAGCTAGATGACATCCGGGAACAAGGGTATGCAATCGATCGAGAGGAACTCTTCGAAGGGATGCAGGGCGTTGGCAGGCCGATCGTGGTCGGAGATAACGTTATCGGCGCGATCAGCGTTTACGGGCCAACCGGCCGAATGGATGAATCGAAAATAACTGAAAAAGTATCGGATATGGTTTTGGAGACGGTGAACGTTATCGAAGTTAGTTTGAAGTATTGAGCAAACCCGGCATCCTCTCCCGAGTTTACGCGACGGAATCCCGATGGGAGCTTCAGGTTTGCAGTCTCGTCACCGGCCTCACAGACCTTTCGGGGACGGGTTTTCCCACAGCATCGGACTGGTTGACTGCCGGCTTCACGAGAACGCCGTTCTCGTGGAACCCATCAGAAATAGTTTTATTAAACGGGCCTATATCTATGTTACCATGCCACAGGAAGAGGGCACTCAAAAAGATACCGTCACCCGATCGAACGAGATCGCTCGAATGGTCGGTGGTGATATCGCTCGCCGTGCGGCGAACCGCACGCCACAGAAACTGGCGTTCATCGCTCCAGAACAAGATGAAGAGTTGACGTTCGAGGCGTTCAATCGCCGTGTTAATCGCGCGGCCCATGCGTTCCAAGAGGAGGGGCTGGAGAGTGGGGATCGTCTCGCAATCGTCGGCGGCAACTCCCTCCAGTTCCTGACGGCCTATTTCGGGGCGCTGAAAACCGGGATAGTTTTCACGCCGATCAACCCTGAGATCACTTCCGAGGATATCGGGTACGAACTCGATCACTCGGAAGCGGATGCACTCCTCGTTGACGATGTGCTGTACCCGAAGGTCGAACCACTCGTTGCTGATCGTGACATCGACGTTCTTGCGACAATCACGGTGGGAGATGAGGACAGTCCAGTCCCCTCGTTCGACGAGGTTATCGACGGTCAGTCACCCACGGAACCGGCCGTCGAGATACACGACGAAGACCTCGCACAGATTATGTACACGAGCGGGACGACCTCTCGTCCGAAAGGCGTGCTACTCAGCCACAAGGCGATCACGACCGGCTCTCTGAACGTCAGCGCGAGTGGTGACCTCACCCGGAACGACGTAACGTCCTGTGTGATGCCCCTGTTCCACTGTGCGCAATTAACGATGGTGAAGGGTGCGATGCACGTCTCGGCGACGACAGTCGTCCGCCGGTCGTTCGATCCCGACGGCTTCCTGGAGGACGTCGAACAGCGAGACCTGACGTGGTCGTTTATGTTGCCCGCGATGTACAATGGACTACTGGCTCGCCCTGACATCGAGGACCGGGATCTATCCTCACTCCGCTACTGCCTGTACGCGATGGCGCCAATAGGGAACGAGACGTTAGAGCGGGCAATCGAGACATTCGATGCCGACTTCGCTCTTGGAAGCGGTCAGACCGAAGCCTATCCCCCCACCTGTATCTACCACCCCGAGTGGCAACTGGAGAAAGAGGGCAACTACTGGGGCCACGCCGCCGCTAACACCGACATCGCGATCATGGACGACGACGGGACCCTGCTCGACCGCGGCGAGGTCGGGGAGATCGTCTACCGCGGCCCGAACGTCATGGACGGCTATCTCAAAAACGAGGAAGCCACGGAGGAGGCGTTCGCCCACGGGTGGTTCCACTCGGGGGACATGGGATTCTTCGACGAGGACGGTCTATTGAAGTTCGTCGACCGCAAAAAGGACATTATCAAATCCGGCGGCGAGAACGTCTCCACGCAGAAAGTCGAGTCGACGCTCCTCGACCATCCCGCCGTCGAGGAACTCGCCGTCGTCGGCATCCCACACGAGCGCTGGGGCGAAGCCGTCACGGCGTTCGTCATTCCCGCGGAGGGGGCCGACGCCGACACCGAAGACATTCGTGAGTACGCCAGCGAGCACCTGGCCGGATTCGAGTCCCCGAAAGCCGTGGAGTTCGTCGAGGAGTTACCCAAAACGGCGACGGGGAAGATACAGAAGTTCCAGCTGGCTGAGCATGAAGCGGACTACTACCAAGAACAGGTCGACGATTGACATCCTCCTCCGCCTGAAGGCGGAGGAATCCCGAGGTTGGGATATTAGGGTTCGCAGTCCACCACCTCTCGTTGCGGTTGGAATCCGCAGGAGAGGTCATACAGGTGGACTGCTGGCTGTGCCAACCAGCCGGTACTCCTATCCCCGTCCAAACTGGACGCAGACTCAGAGTTACTTGTACTGTCGTTGATGTCAAGACGGATGTTCTCCGCCCCGTTCACGTCGGCGTTGAACGCCGCATCACACCACTCGCAGACGTATAGGCCACGTTCGACACGTTGACTCTCGTCTTCCGTCCCGCAGATGCAACACGTCTTGCTCGTGTCCCGTTCGAACACGTCCACGACCTCGATACCCTCAACCTTCGCTTTGTATTCGAGGATGTTGGTGAAGCGGTCGAATGCCCACCCGTGTAGGTCGAGGTTGCCGTGCTTGCCCCAGTTTTTCGACTCGCCGTTCTCGTCTTCGCGCACGCCTGCCAAGTCTCCGACGTTGATGCGGCCAACGCCCTTCTCGACACACCGTTCGACGATGTGTTTCGCTAAGGCATGGAAGAAGTGGGTGCGGCGTTCCGACCACTTCGCGTGGAGACGTGTGGCTCGTTCACTACCGCTGTCGTCGCAGTTGGCGATTTCTTTCGGGAAGTAGTACCCGTCCTGTTTCAGGCGGTTGCCGGGGTACAGGTCCGCGTCTTCCGTGCTGTAGGCGACGGCGGCGAAGTTGCTGATGCCGAGGTCGATACCTGCTGTCTCGGTTCCGGGAGCGTTGGGCGTCTCGATCTCGTCTTTGCAGACGAGGTGGAGTTCCCATCGCTCCTTCGCTTGGTCGTAGACGGCACGGACTTGTTGCAGGTTCTCGACCGTGACTCCGGGCCGGGTTTCGTATTCGACAAGGATGAATTCCCGCGCTCGGGGGTGTTCCTTGTGGTTCGCGCCCTTCGAGAGCCGCACTCGATTGTTCTTGGCGTCGTGGCGGATACCGTTCTGCTTCCACGTCACTGTCGAACGAGGATGTTCTTCGTGGACGCGACGGCCTTGGTCATCGTAGTAGTTTTCTTTGCGATAGCCGGGCGGATTGTCCCGGTTGTCGTCACTGGAGTACCACGAGTTGAAGGCTTCAGCGAGTTCCTCCAGAATCCGCTGACTGGACTGACTGTGCAGTCCTCGGTATTTGTCGTGTTCCTTCAACTCGTCTTTCAACTCCTCGTGGTCGGGGATCTCCCCGGTTTCCTCCCAGACTTCTCGGGAGTAATAGTTCGCAACGTTCCAGAGTTTGCTGGCACTCCACCCGTGTCGGTCGAGCGACTCCGCCACCTGCGAGTGGTTGCGGATTCGCGCCCGGTGGGTGCGGTGGACTTCCAGCATCGTGAAACGCCTGTATAACCGATTATACTCGCTTCTTTTGTAAATGTTGGTGGTTGGTAGCCGTGGAATATCTCAACCCTGTTGGTATCGGTTGAGCGTGACACTGAGTGACGGCGCGTATCCACGGCCTGAAGGCCGTGGTATTGCGCCTGCTCAACGTATAAGCCGAAAGATAATCCGATATCGGTGCGCCGACTGTGTCGTACCGACATAGTTCAGGCCACCACAAGGATATAAGGTCACCCGGCGAAAGTACTGCAGCATGGACTTCGAAGAATCAGAGTTCGAGCAGATGATCCGCTCGTCGGTACGCGAGATCGCCGAGGATTATGACGAGGACTACTGGCGAGAGGTCACCGACGAACGGCGATTCCCCGAGGAGTTCTGGCAGGACCTCGCAGACAACGGATGGGTCGGTATCACGATCCCCGAAGAGTACGGGGGACAAGGCCTTGGAATGCAGGAAATGGTGACCGTGATGGAGGAGATCGGCCGCGCCGGGGCTTGGTCCGCGACGGCGGGGTTCATCCTCACCCCTATCTTCGGCGGCGAGACGCTCGTCGCACACGGAACAGAGGAACAGAAGGAACGGTGGCTCCCCCAGATCGCCGACGGCAGCGCCCGCTGGGCGCTTGGTGTTACCGAACCAAACGCGGGCCTCAACACCAGAAACATCGAGACACGGGCCCGCAAAGAGGGCGATGAATACGTCATAAACGGACGGAAGATGTGGATCTCCGGCGTGGCCGAGGCGGACCGGATTACGATGCTAGCTCGGACGTTGTCACCCGAGGAGGCAGAGCATCCGAGTCACGGGCTGTCGGTTTTCCTGGTCGATCCCGAAGATTCGAACCTCGATTACGACGAGATCCCCCTGGATGGATTCTTTCCCGAACCGACGTACAACCTCTATCTGGACGACGTGCGGGTTCACGAGTCACAGCTCGTCGGAGAGGAGCACCAGGGGCTGTATCACGTGTTCGACACGCTCAACACCGAACGCATCGCTGGAGCGGCGACAGCCATCGCGACGGGCCACTACGCCCTAGAGAAGGCCGTAGAGTACGCGAAGGAACGGGCCGTCTTCGATGCCCCGATCGGTTCGCATCAGGCGATTCAGCACCCGCTTGCCGACGCGTATGCCGATCTCGAAACGGCCCGATTGATGAACCATCGAGCGGCCTGGTTGTACGACAACGACGAGGAGGCTGGCACCGCCGCCAACATTGCCAACCTAAAGTGTGGAGAGGCGGCGTGGAACGCGTGCGAGACGGCGATGACGACCTTCGGCGGGATGAGCATCAGCAAGGAGATGGGTATTTCCAAGATGTGGGAGATGATACGTCACCTCCGCATCGCCCCCGTCAGTGAACAGATGCTTCGGAATTACATCGCCGAACACGAACTCGGACTCCCCCGCTCCTATTAGGGACGTGCGTACACCGAGCGGGACACCAGTTGACTGCGGCTTCGGGACGGACCGCTCCGGACGGTGATCGGTACCTCGGAGAACGCTATGGAAATAAGAGTGCCTCCCTGTTCGGACCGTCGGTCATGGCTTTCATTCCGACTGGTCATGAATGTGTGCCCGTCACGAAGATGATAAAGACAGCGAGCGCATACCCCTGTCTTCAGGTGGGGGTTAAGCGGACACCATAGTGTGCCAATCCACCGTTCTGTTACAGAACCGGATTTCCCACCGTCTACCCAAGATATTTGTCCACCGAGATCCACAGTGTACAATACAGATGAAGACCACACGGCATGCAACCTACAACCTCAATTACCACATAGTGTGGATACCGAAGTACCGGCAATCGGTACTCACGGGAGAGGTCGCAGACCGTGTGGAATCCATCATCCACGAGATAGCCGACGACAAAGGACTTGACATCCAAGACCTCGCCATCCAGCC
>NZ_FOCX01000046.1 GCF_900110215.1 Halorientalis persicus
GGTCTCGTCAACCGCAACGTGATCCGGACTGCATCCAGCTTCGGGCTGTAGATCTGCCTTGTGAACCCAATTATGCACGGTGGATCGCGCTCGCTCGACACCGAATATATCAAGAACCGAAACGGTATTCGAAAGAGAGAGTCCAGCAAGATGCAACTGAATACCGAGCTTCATCAGCAGTCGCGGTGTCGCCTCGCGTTCAACAAACTCTAAGTCGATCTGGTCGATACTTCCGCCGAGGCGTGTGTTTTCGGGCATAGGCACTCAGAAAACACATCGCCTCACTCTTCATCCTTATCTGAACACCGCCTTTCGAACCGGCCCAAAACACCTGCCACTGCAGTCCCATCCCCGACGATTTTTGTTAGCGAGGTATCTACTGATGGCTATGGCAGTGGTCCTCGCCAAAGAGCTCTCCAACAAACCGGTCCTCAGCGCGGATGGTGAAGAACTTGGACACGTGTATAACCTCACGATGGATGCCAAGACGGGCGCACTCGAAAGTGTGCTCGTCGAGCCGTCCGACCACCTGATCGCCGGATTTGAGACAACTGACAACGGCCGGCTCCGCGTGCCGGCCCGCTGTATTGACGATCTCAGTGACTTCCTGATCGTCCGCAAGCCCGGTGAGTAACAGACAGTCGCGTGTGAGCGCCTGTTTCCACTACAGCGGTCGGATCGCGGCTAGGGCGCGGCTGGCTGGGCGGGTGCCTACCAGTCGAGGTATTGCTGTTCCCACTCGCGCCGGGCCTCGATTTCCCGGCGGCCGCGCTTGGTGACGGCATAGACGTTGGTGCGGCGGTCCTTCGACCCCTTCTCGACTAATCCCTTGTCGACGAGCGTATCGAGATTCGGATAGAGGCGGCCGTGGTGGATCTTTGTCTCGTAGTAGAGTTCCAGTTCATCTTTGAGCGCGAGGCCGTGGGGCTCGTCCATGCCGGCAATCACGTACAGGAGATCGCGCTGAAACCCAGTCAGATCGTGCATACCGTCCCAAAGTAGCCAGCCCGCTGTTTTGAATGTACGGTGGGAGTTACAGACGCAGCAACTGCTGGGTCGTGGATGCTGCGTGGAACAGGAGGTGGGAGCTACGGAGCGTGTGACACTGATTCCGTCGCTCCCGGGCGTACGTCTGTGCGCTGTGGGCAAAAACGCGGGGATGCTGTGTGGGGCCCCTGGTCGGGGCGGTTGGAACTGCGTGACCTCCTCCTCGCCGTGAACGGCGAGGCCTCCCGAACCGCACCGCAAGCGTTGGGATATTTGCCGGTCTACGGGCAGACCTGTTCTTGTGGGGCTACTCTCCCCGTTGATTTATCGAACAGGCGCACCGATGGCTGGGCCAGACAGCCGTTACTCCTATCTTCGGAAGGACTCAGAGTTACCGTCGCTCGCATATTCTCCGCCGCATTCAGGTCGCTGTTCGCAACTAGTTCGCAGTTCTCACACACGTACAATCCACGCTCGACACGGTTCGAATCGGCTTTCATCCCGCACGCACAGCAGGTTATTGACGTGGCCAACTCGTACTCATCAACTCGCTCTACCTCGATACCACGTTCTTCGGCCTTGTACTCGATGTGCTGAATCAGCGTATCAAACGCCCAGTCGTGCAGACGCTTGTTCCCGTGGCGACCCCAGTCTTCATCCGCACGAATGTCCTTCGGGTGCCCGACAGCTATCGTCTCCACGCCACGGTCTGCACATTGCTCTACGATGTCTTTCGAGAGTGCGTGCAGGTAGTGGGTCTGCCGCCGGGATTTCTTCTGGCGTGCCCACTCAGCATGGGTGCTTGGACCGTTTTCGCCTTCCGTGTCGTATTCTTCTTGGCGGAAGTAGTGGGAGTCCTCCTTCAAGGCGTTCCCTGGATATAACAGCGTCTCGTCACCAACAGAGACAGCCGCCGTGTTGCAGATACCGAGGTCAACACCAGCCGTCTTCTCACCCGACGAGTCGGCGGCATCGATGGCGACTTTGCAGACGAAATGCAGTTCCCAGTGGTCGCCAGTCCAGACGATGCGGACCTGTTGTACGTCTTCTACCGCACCCAGGTCTGCGTCTGGCCCGGTGTCGTACTCACAGAGGATGAAGTCACTCCAGCCGTCTTTCAGGTTCTTGCCTTTCGAGAGGCGGACTTGCTGGTGTTTGATGTCGAGTTTGAAGCCGTCTTCTTTGAACGTGATTGTTGAGCGTGGTCGTTCTTCACCGTGTTTGCGGTATCCCGGTGGGTTCGCATCTGAGTTGTCTTGTTCGAACCAGGACTGGAAAGCGCCAGCCAATTCTTCGACGATTGCCTGGCTTGATTGAGCGTTCAAATCTCTCCAGCACGGTTGGTTCTTCATGTAGGACTTGAGCGGTCCTTCGTCGGGTATTTCACCGGTTTCGTCCCAGATGCGGCCAGCAGTCCATCGAGCTACATTCCAGATTTTACTGCCGGAACGAGCGAGTGAATCAAGGTCACACACAACGCCCTCACGGTCGTTGGCGAGTGCCGCTGTAATGGTGCGTGTCGTGACCAGATTCACTATACATAGCCTATGACAGTACAATGACTTAATCTCTCGGGTCGGCGTGGAATATCCTGCCGGAAGAAACACTGTCGGCTGGGTAGCGGAGCGTAGCGATTCACGCCCGCCCTGTTCGGTCCTCGGTTCCGACACGTCGGAACACTCGTCCCGCACGGGAAGGGCGGGGATTCTCTCGCTGTATCAAGATAGGCGGTCAATGCCTCAACGAGTGCCGTATTGGACCGAGTCCTCCTGGCTCTATATCCCGTTGGTGGTCGCGCTCTGGAGTGTCTGCTGGGTTACACTGGAGACGCTCTTGTTCAATGATCCTGTGAGGCAGTCGCTGGTGCCGGGGATGGCTGGTGGGGTCGCATTTGCGGTCGCGACCTATGTCGCTCGGCAATAGGTCGTTACATTCCCTCCAAGCTGTGGACTGTCTCTCGATATTGAGACAAAGTGTGCAGTTGTGTTGTGACAAATAGAGGGCGGTCGTCGCAGAACTGGTCGCTCCCTGGCATTTGGCTGTAGAACGCCGTTCAGTACAGAGGACGTGTCTAACAACCTCCGATCATTCTTGCTGACTGGCCACCCCAACTCTGGCGACGATTGTCGTCGCTGTCCCGTCGTGAGGGCTACAGGTCGGGCGTGGTGATCGGTGTCGGCCAGCTATCCTTCGACATGACGACAACGTTGATAAGTGCGATACACTCGATGCGTTTGCCATTCCTACCTGTGTCCCAGTTCCCGACTATGGAGAGGGCGTACACATCACTCGTCAGGTCGACATCGATCTGGTGGGGCCCGTTTGCAGGAGAGGGATGTTGCTGGGTTGTTAGCTCGTATTCATACTGCCCATTCGGGGCGACATTCGTCCAGGGCTCAACCACCGCTTCGGGGGCGACTTTTGTCCAGCCGTCGCCAGAGTAGCGGTCAAGCCGCCAGTTGTGGGGATTGAAGCCAAAGCTATGGTCACTGGTATTCGAGAGCGTGAGATCGAGCGTCTCGATTGTGCTGTTGCCCTGTACCACTCGGTAGGTGGTTGAGGCGGGCTGCAGCATGATCGGGTAGTCGTCGGTATGCGCACAGACAGTTACGTCGGCGTCTCGGAAGGATGGGCAATCGATAGTGCGGAAGGCGTCAGAGGGCTGTTCGGTGGCGGGGTCATCAGGCGTGGGCGGACTAGACTCAGGTGTCCTTGATGGCGTGTCCGCGGGCTGTGGGCCGTCGCCGGTGGGTGTATTCTTGGACTGTGTCTGACCGAGACAGCCACTTGTGAGGAGTGCGGTACCGAACCCGGCTAGAACCGTCCGTCGCTTCATATTCGGTCGTTGAAGCCCACGGATAAAACATCGTGTTAAACTCAAAGAACGATTTTACACTGCGTCCGTGGACAGCCCTGCCTTGCTCGGCCGGGACGCCCGCGGCGTCGAGCAGGCGCATGGCGTCGCTGGCGGCCCAGTCGCCATGGTTGTCGATCTCGCCGACGCGTTCACGTGGGTGGCCGATATCGTGGCGCCACGCGGCCACGGCAAGGCGTTCCTGGTCGACAGTGACCGGGTGCTGGGTTGCCAGCTGGCAGGCCGCGTCCCGGACGCGGTGGCATGGAAGATACCGTGTGCGGGGACGGTGGGCCCGTCGTCCGGGCGCGCTCGCTCGTGAGCGCGGGGCTGTGTGTATTTTGGCAACCCATGGCTGGGCATCGCTGTCTGCTCGCGGTCCCAAACATTTGGATATTCTATCGCTAGCTCTTTCAGGGGGCGTTCTTGCAGTAACATGGACACCCGAACCGAGAATTCCTCGCTTTTTCCAAATGCACTACCTACACAGCGACATCTATCCAAATTATACATAGACTGAATTTTCAAGGTACGAGTATATACTCTTGTGAACTGGTTCTAAAGACACTTGCGTTCTCGTTGCTCGTTGGGAAAAGGAACCGAGAATGAACGTACTCAGCGCCGTCGCGACTTGATTTGGGTCGACATCTCGGAATTCTCCGGCATCAATTCCACGCTGAATAATCGCTGCTAGGTGTTCCTCGTGACGCTCGTCGATCGCTGCAATCCGGTCCTGATAGTCGGAGTTGTGCGTGGCTTGGGCCCGGATCTGAATGAAGACCCTGAGTAAGTCATCAGATGGTGGCGATATTTCTACGGTAGATGTGTTGGCCCTCTCATCTAATAGTAAACTATCTAAAATACCCTCTAACTGCGTTTTGGGCGAAACATCTGCTGTTCGAATCAGATCGGATTCCATTCTATCAAGGATGTGATCTACAAATGATAGTAAAAGATCGTCTTTATCAGAATAATGATGGTATATGGATGCTTTCTGCAAACCGACTTTATCTGCAATACGCTGGATGGAGAGTCCAGAATACCCCTGCTCCTGCAAGACTTCAAATGCGGCCTGTAGTATCTCTTCTTGGGTGTCTTCCGGCGGATCAGCAAAGAGATCGTCCGAAACCATATTATAGCCCTCGGGAAATGCGGTTGTGAAGATTCCGATCGATAGTTCGGCGATACTGAATATAAAGGTTTTTTACCAACCGAACGTTTGTTAGTCTTGTCACAGTCATGGCCGCCACTTCAAATCAGCCATTTCGCAGTAACTCATACTCGGGTAGCTGAGTGCGCAAGCATCTTCACAGTGAGCTTCCCAACCTGTATCGGTATACAGACATAAACGAATCCGCGACTTATCCATCGACACCAGATGTCACGTCCATCGACACAATCGCCCATCTCGTCACGACACGCGACCATTCTGATCGCAGTGCTTGTTGCACTGTCAACAATACCACTTCCGGCGACAGCCGCAGAAGATCTCGTCACAGGCGAGCCAGAAATCAGTATTTCCTCGCCAGATGCCACATTTGAGGCAAGTTCATCACAGACACTCTCACTGAGTGTCACCAACGATGGCGAAATCCGCACTGGTGGGGAGCCAGGCTACGAACAAGAAGTCCAAACGGCGCGTAATATGCGGATTGAAGTATTAGAGGATCGGATTGATGCGCCGATTGATGTCAAGACGGGATCGCAGATTGTCAGCAGGTTAGCTAGCGGGGGGACCGTACCACTACAGTACCAACTTGAGATCGGTGACGCAAAGCCAGGGACGTATCGGATCCCCGTCAAAATCTCGTATGAGCACACTCGTGCAATCACGTATGGGCCGTATCGTGATACAGAACGAACGAGATCGCAACAAGACGAGATACAATACATCACCATCACAATCGAGGACAAACCGCAGTTTAGCATCGTTGAGACCGACACCAATGCCGTCCACGCAGGCGACAACGGTGAATTTGCACTTTCGATCAAAAACACGGGGACCAGAGAAGCGACCGATACACGCGTAACGCTCTCGACACAGACATCCGGCGTGTACTTTGGGCAAGGGTCGAGCCCCTCACAGACGACCTCTGCGTATCTCTCATCGCTTGCGCCAAACGAGACACGTCGCATTTCGACACAGGTGGGTGCTAGCACTGATGTCTCAGCTGGGACGTACCCCATTGCAGTAACAGCTGAGTACGAGAACGTGAACGGAATCCCTGAAACGTCGGATCGGCTACAGACGGGATTAACGATCAAATCGGAACGCAAATTCACACTGCAGGGCCTGTCCACGACGGATTTCCGCGTTGATGAACCAGAAGCAACGATTCAGGGCGAAATAGTCAATGCGGGCAGTGGAACGGTCCGTAACGCCGTTGTCCAAATGAATCAAAAACAAGGGATCAGTATCACAAACGGTGAGGCTGCAGTCGGTGATCTCGGCCCCGGTGAGGCAGCACCGGTCTCATTCACTGTCGATATCCCTGCAGCGGCAGAACCGGGTTCCCAGTCGTTTAGCTTCACTGTCGAATATGAAAACGCCGATGGAGATGTCCTCACGACCTCGACCCCGATCAGAAAATCGCTTCAGATCGGGCCAGAGCGCGACCGGTTCGAAGTCGTTGGTGTGAATACGTCGGTAGCCCCTGGGGGGAGCGACACACTCACCGTTGACCTTCGGTATACTGGCTCCGAGCCAGTGGAAAATGCGAATGCGAAACTCTTCACGAGCGACCCACTCTCAGCGTCCGATGATGGCGCCTACCTTGGGACAATCGAACCGAACGAAACCGTGTCTGCGACATTCCAGGTGAGCGCCACAGGGGATGCACTCAACAAGTCCTATAGTTCGTCGATTGAGGTTCGATATGACGAACAAGACGGCGATACACGCTTTAGTGGCTCGCTGTCAGTGGGTGTCCCTGTCAAAGAATCATCGTCTGGTGGGATTCCCTTCCTCCCGGCTGGTATCCTTGCAGGCGGGATTGTGCTCGTTGGTGGCTTCCTGGTCTATAGACGGAGGTAAGAAGCACCACCAATGTGGGACCTTCGAGATCTCTTCCGGCAGTTAGGCCAGACTATTCAGGCCCGGCCAGTCCTCACGCTACTGTTCGCAATCGGCTTGGTTGGCGTTGCGATCACCGGCGCTGCACAGATTGAAAGCGTCACTGGAAATGAAGCATTTGTCGGTAGCAATCCGACACTCGACACCTATCAGAAGACGTTTGACCGGGGAAGTATGGCGACCCTGGTCCGGGGTGATGTGTCCGAGCCTGCAACGATGCGGGCAATCGATCGGTATGATCGCCAGCTCTCACAGACTGAGAACGTCGAACAGGTGATCAGTCCTGCTGATCGCGTCCGGCGTGAGTATGGACGCATTCCGGATTCACAAGCCAAAATCAGGGCGGTCGTTGGAACATCGGATTCGACAATTGTGACCACCGTGCTCAACACCGACCTGAGCCAGCAGGAAACTCGACCAGTCTATACGCGGGCAACGGAGGCACGTGACTGGGCGCAGTTCCCGAGTGACATCGAAGTCACAATCACAGGCCAACCAGCCTTCTCAGCCCAGCTCTCCGCACTGATTCAGCAGAGTACGCAACAGCTGCTGGGGTTGGCAGTTGGGTTGATGATTATTGCTCTGTTCTTCTTATTCCGCGGGGTCCGACTGCGGCTCCTCCCGATCGTCGCTGTGTTTACGGGGGTCATCTGGACGTTCGGCGCAATGGGATATACTGGTGTCCCAAACTCGACGCTGACGAGCGCTGTCTTCCCGATTCTTATTGGGTTGGGCATCGACTACTCTGTGCAGTTCCATGAACGGTATGAAGAAGAACTCAGCGACGCTCCGCCAAAAGAGGCACTGCCAAAGGCATTGGGTGGTATCGGCCCACCGGTCTTGATCGCTGTCATCGCAGCTGCCCTCGGGTTTGGGGCCACGTGGTTCTCGACAATTGGAACACCGGCCTTTGTCTGGTTCGCCCAAACCTCGATCTTCGGCGTCCTCCTCACATTTGTCGCTGCGATACTGATCTTGCTGCCACTGCTAACGCTGTATACACGGTGGCGGAGGCCGGATGAGGCCTCGTCTGACACACTACCGTCGCCAGATACCAACGACGCTGCGTCAACCGCGTCCGCTGATATTGGCACGATGGGGCAAATCCTTGGCCGGATTTCCCGCGTTATGGCGTCACATCCCTTCGCTGTCCTTGGGATTGCACTCGTCCTTACAACGGGTGGCTTCTATGCAGGGTCTGATCTGGACACCGTTGCTGATACGGAGGATTTCATTCCACAGGATCTCCCTGCGCTGACGGATCTGCAGCAGTTCCGGTCAGAAACTGGCGGTGGCAGCAGCGTGCAGTACAGTGTCCTGGTGAGCGGCGACCAACTCCAAGACCCAGAGACATTACGCTGGATGGAGCGTTATCGCGCTGTGGCTGTCGGGAAACCCTTGATCACCGGAATGGAGACGCCAGCAATGACGATCAAGGAGTATAATAACGGCACACTCCCCGAAACTGAGGCTGGCGTTGACCAAACTCTCGATTGGATTCCAGCAGGAGAGAAACAGCGCTTCTACAACGACGGGTATGCCCATATCACGGTTATCGGGGCCCAGAATATGAACACCCAGGAGCAACTGGACCTCCTCGATAATGTGGAAAAAGCAACGGCTCTGAGTCAACCACCGGCTGGCGTTGAGGCTGAACTCACTGGCCAAGCAGCAGCCGCAACTCCAGCAATCATCTCGCAGATCGAACAGCGGAACTTCACCACCGGTCTCGGGGTTGTACTTGTTTTTGTAGCCCTATTGCTCTATTATCGGAATCTGCTCCGGGCAGTTGCGCCATTGGTTCCAATGCTGTTCGTAATCGGGTGGCAGAATCTCTATATGGCCGCCCTCTCGATTCCAGTGTCGCCGTTAGGCGCATCGCTCGGTGCGATGACTGTTGGCATCGGCGCAGAGTATACGATCATCGTCATGGAGCGATACTTTGAGGAAGTTAAGCAAGCGGGAATCTCACGTCTCGATGCTGTTGAGACGGCTGGCGCACGCGTTGGCAAAGCCATTAGCGTCTCTGGTCTGACGACGATCTTCGGGTTCTCAGCCCTGACGCTCTCACCGTTCCCGATGCTCGCAGACTTTGGCTTTCTCACCGTTGGCGTCATCTTCCTGACGCTCGTGGCGGCCATCGCAACATTGCCACCAACGCTGGTTGTTTTGGGCCGTCTCGCTGATACGATTGCAGAGCTTCGGACTGCAGAACCGGCCCAAAGCCAAGTGATTGACCAGAGAAATGAATAGACAGCACAGCGTGATTTATCGATCGCCCTCGATTGCAGTGCCCTGCTCGGCCGGGACGCCCGCGGCGTAGAGCAGGAGCGTGGCGTCGCTGGCGGCCCAGTCGCCATGGTTGTCAATCTCGCCGACGCGCTCGCGTGGGCGGTCGATATCGTGGCGCCACGCGGCCGCGGCGTATGCGACTGTCGCCCACACGCGCTGAAGTTCGCTTCTCCCCCAATCGAGACGGCTGGGGACGGTCAGCGCTGTCGGAGCTGACCGTTTCTCGGGCGCAGCGTCCCGAAGCACGGTGTTTCCGCTGTGTTCGCTCCAAAAACGGAGGGCTGCGGGGCGACCGAACGGAACTTACGCGTCGTCGCCGGTCTCGAACGTAATCGTCTCACCGCTGTCGGTGGAGACCGTCTCGTTGCTGTCTTCGCCGACTCTCACGATGTTGTCGGCATCCAGTTCGACCGTCGCATAGGACTGGACGACCGACTCGTCGCGAAGATCAACCGTCACGACGACCGCACTTCCGTCCGACTCGGGGGCCGTGAGCCGCACATCGACCCGGCCCTTGTTGGTCGCCTCCAACACGGTCGCATTCAGCCGTTCGGGGTCGTTGAACTGCTGCTGGACGTTGTAGCTGGCCCCTTCGTCCGAGGCGACCAGTTCCTCGATCAACCGCCTCTCGTCGTCGCTCAGGACGCCGAGGCTGTCGGTGATCCGCAACTCGATGTCGTCGAGGGCGGGAAGCGTCTCGATCACCGTCACGTCCTCGTCAGCGAGGTCGGCCTCGCCACGCACCGTCGGCAGACAGCCATCCTGCGGCCGGATGGTGATGCCGGCGGTGTCGAGCGGCTGTTCTCGATCGAGGCTCTCGTAGTACTGGTTGACACGCACCGTCACGTGATCGTACTCATCTAGTCCGGCACGGTCCGACGTGGCGGCCCAGACAAGTTCGGCGAACCGCTCGCGGGAGATCCCGTCGAACGCCTCGCCACCGTGTTCTTCGAGCAGGGTGATGGTCGTTCCATCAACCTGCACGTCGGTCCGGTCGGCGTCGGACGCGTTGACTGCGACGACGCCACCGCATCTGCTCGCCGTCGAGTCAAACGTGATCGTTCCGTTGCCGGACTCGTCGACGGTCACATCGTACTGCTGGCTCGACTTGCGGTCGAGTCGAACCGTGTCCGTTCCGTTGGTCGGATCGCCGTCTGATTGCGTCGCGGGCGGCGTCGCACCCGGCGCGAACCCAGAGGCGACGACCGCACCGGCCGCGACGAGCAACACTGCTGACATCCCGAGCGCGTACAGTGCGATGCGGTAGTCACGTTGCATGGAGGGCACCTCGGTTTCGGAGAGCGGGTCGGAGCGGGTCGTTACCTGTCTCACGGTGCATCTATCTTACCTGCATTGCGGGGACTCGTTCGTACATTGGTGGTGTGTTGCAACTGGCCACCGGCTCGACGGGCGGCGCGGGGCCCGAACAGGGGAACCATACGCCAGCGGGGATCGGCCGCGCCGTCGGCCGCCGGGAGCCGACTGCGACATCTGGGCATTGTAAAAAAGAGTTGATAAAGCACCGTTGGAAACGGGCATGAAACGGGTGTGAAACACGTTTCAGCAGTCGTTTTACCCGTTTCAGCGGCGCGAAATTCGACATTTTCTTGCGGCAACCAATCCGGACTGCGAGCTATGCGGAACGTCAAGCCCTCCCGAATCGCGCTGGCCCTCTCGCTCGTGGTTCTTGGCGGCAGTCTCGCCACGCTCGTGAGCGCTACCGATGCCGCGTCGGCGATCACGGCCGATACCGCCCACGAATTCGCCGTCGAAGACGGGGCGCTCGTCACCACGGTGGATGGCCGGACGAAGACGCTGGTCCCGGATGTGGGGACAGTCGAACGTATCACCGTCACGACCGTCGACGGACGCCTCGTCGTCCGCACTGAACCGCTTGCCCCGCCCGATGTCAGCGTGGCCCAGCGTGCGCGTGCCAAGCGGATCGTGACTGACGAACCCGCCATCGCTAACACGATCGACGCGGCCGGCGGCGCAGTGTACACGATCCGACCCGTTCCGGACGGTGTGTCCAGCGACCAGGCGGCAGTCATTGGCGCGGATGCGGAGCGACCGTGGAACCGCCTCGTCCCGGCTACCGACGCCGCGTTCGTCGCCCATGATACTGCCGATGCGAACGCGCTCGTAGTACTCTTCGCAATCCCCTCGTCCTTTTTCTCCCACGGCGTGTGGCCAGAATCTCTCGTAAGTAATGTCGATAGCGGCGGTGACGTGGCGATCATCGAACGGATCGTCGTCACGAATCGTTCCCAAGATATGGTCACTTGCAGATTCGAAAGAGTCCATCAACGTATTGCGGATTTCCGTGATAGACAGCATTCGATCATCCGCAGCGAAGTTATCGATGGTGAGCTGTGCCTCTTCGGTTCCAAGCGTAGCGGATTGCTTGTTGCTTGAGTACTCGAAGAATCGTATCGCTGGAAGCAGTGGTATCATCATCGGTGAGCCAGCCGTATTCGCCTTTGCCGTGGACGCTCTCACATATCGTGCATATCCGAGCAACCATCTCCAAAATCGCTTTGTCGTCGTAGTGCGGTTGTCTGCTCGACCGCTGTCGAAGACAGGAAAGGGCGTCGCTGCTGACGTTATGGAGAGTTCATAGCTGTCTGGGTGACTGTGTACCAGCGCTGGTGCTCACCAAGACTAAAGACAAGTAGGGCCGACACCGGTGCCGACCCCCAGGTTGGCCACTAGAATCAATGACACCGATGCGGATAAGCGTTGGCACCTGACTGCGCGTGTATATGTTCGGGGCTGGATACCTGTTGCCGCCTTGGGATTGCCCGAATTATTCCCTGTGTTCGTCGGCAGTTGGCCTGCCTCGGTAGGACCTTGGTATCCAAATCCTATCATGAAGAATAGGATTTCGTGTGTCGTTGACTCTACCGCCCATGTATCAACGTGTGAATGTGTCGTGGTTGGGGCCGGGTAGCGAACACTGCTCTGTCGAGATCGCATCGCCGGCAGCTTGACCAACTGCTGGGGCGTATATTTTCGGGCCAAGAACTCAGACTATGCTTAATTTTTGATCCTCGGCTGAACACCGCCAATTGAATAGAGCAAACATTTATTATAAAATAGTGGGATTACCAACCGAAGATCATGAAAGAACCAATCAAACAACGACGAACACTTTTAACTGCTGCCGCTTCGGGGGCCGCTTTGCTAGCAGGATGTTCATCAGACTCGGGTGAGGGTACAAATACTCAAACCCCAGAAGTCGAAACCCTGGACCCACAGACAAATGACGATTCATCAGAACAAACTGACTCTGATCCTCAAGAGGAACAGAATATGACCTCTACGGCCGAGGAAACGGGGCAAACCGAGACACCAGAACCCTCCATACAATTCAATGCAGAATTGAACTCAATCACTAAATGTGGGACGACGTGTAGAGAAATTGATTATACGATTCAAAATACTGGCCGAGCGGCCGCAGAAGGGGTAACAGTTCGTATTCGAGTACGCACGGGTGGTGAACAAGTGTATAACGAAACTCAATCAATCGACAATATACCAAGCCGCGCACAAAAGTCTGGGATTATACACGAAATTGATGTTGGGATTGGGGGCGGTTCAAAAATCAAGAGTAACGACGGTGAGGTCACCTTATTCCTTGAACCGGAAGCAAGTAATGGTGCAGCAGAGACGTTCTCTTTCGAACGAACACTGGATGTGTAAAACGCTTCTATCATACGCTACGGGTGCCGTGAGAGCAGACTCTTGAAAATTTTCAAGGATTGCTCTAAGAACAGCCATATCCGGTTGTATTTCTATAGTGTTCTCCCTCTCTCGCTGAGACCGCAAACTGGAGGACAGTCGGTCAGCTGCTTGGGGACTTTGACGTTCAGTTCTTTCAACGCCGCGCAAATCTGATCCTGCGCTGTGAGTTTGGGCACCGGTGTGTCGGTCTGTGCTAATGTGGCTGGTGGAATCGTACCTGATGCTGGTGAGCACGAACTCGGTGGCTGGGCCGCCGTCCGTTACCGACCGGTTGCAGTATACAGATACCCAGCACACACTGCGAGAACCAATTCAGCCGCCTTGGCGACGACCGCCATCGGATTAAGGCCACCCTGTCTGTAGAACGCCTCAACACTGAAGCCTTGGAACGCGAATAGTGCGATGATCGTCACCAGGGCGTATGCAGCCGCAAGCAGGTAGAGTTCTCGCCGCCAGTAGCGACTGAGATACAGGCCGATACCGCCCAGAAAGCCAAGCCCATTCAGAATGAACAGGGTACCAAGCAGCTGGCTGAATCCCATTACTTGTGGGCCGAGGAAGAGATGCAGAATGCCTGTGACCAGCGCTGCCAAGATGGCCAAGTACCCTACTGGATGTGTGGGAGCACTCAGAAACGAGCCACTAGCGGTTGATGATTGCGTGGACATCACTTCCACAATCGCCACGAGTGTATTCAGTACTGTTGTCGATTTTCAACGCGGAAGAACAGACACAAATTCCATACCACTGCGTCATGTAGTTGTACCATTGTACTGACTCCAGGTGGCTTGGCGGGGAATACTGAATCACAGCAGCCGCGGCAGTCAGTTACTCGTCCCGAGCGCGCTGAAGGAATGCAAGTGCCGCCCCGAGAAGTGCGAGATTTTGGAGGAAGGCAGTCAATTCCTCACCGCGTTGCTCCTCATCAACGGCCCAGAAGTCGTGCATGAGTGGCGTCACGCCAATGAAGAAAGCCGCCACACTCCCAGCGGAGAGTTTCGGAAATTTCCACGCACTGATGCCTAGCCCGCCCCCAAGCAGGAAGCCGCTGGCTGCCGGGACAAGCGTGTCGGCCTTGGGAACACCTTTGGCATTGGCATATGCAATTCGCCCGTTGAGGTCCGTGAGGTTTCGTACAGCCAGGACAATAAGGCCACCGCCAAACAGCAAGCGTCCAAGGCGTGACGGTGCAGTCGTGTCGTCTGTCTCAGTCTCAGCCATCGTTGGTGGATAGGGTGCTGGCAATTTAACCACCACGCTTGTCACACGTGGCAACCGTCGGTCCGAGGTGGTTCGATATTGTGTCACGCAAGGCCTTCTAGATACGGTCACACACAGCGTGTCATAGAAGTCTTCACATGGTACAGTCATATTCATTATCTTTTCAGAGAGTAACAGACGTAGAAGAGCGTGCACTAGGTGCACGACTCTTAGAATCGTTCAAAGAGAGGGGTTTTATTCCTGCATAGTGACTATTCTTGCTCAGTTAGCGTTATTCGACGTAGCGACTGTGATTTCTATGGAGGCGCAGACAGCAGGCTTGGAGCCGATAACGCTGAATCCGTCGATAGCCATGAGAACAGTTCTATGACACCCTCGTCACACAGCTTATCCTGATAGGTATGATCTTGGCTGTGTCAGATTGAGCCGGTAGATTGGGGGAGATGTGCGTGTGTAGGTCAGTCTAAAGTTTATTACTCACCCATCAGATTTTGATAATCAATCGAATTCCCATTCGCACCTCTACAGGCGAGACAGGCCGAGTACCTCAGGGTTTGACCCCGAGGAGGTTCACAACATAACTCGGTTCGAAATGTGTCATCACTTAGCTATCTGGTGGAATTATATATACGAAGAGATACAATGCACGAGTATGGATCGACGTCAATTTCTCACATCAGTCGGCGCTGTAATTACCATGTCTACTGCAGGGTGCAGTAGCGAATCGGCAACGGACTCACCGAATCCGGATTCAACGGACGACACCGAAGGCCCTGAAACAACAACGGAAGCAATCGAAACATCAACACAAGCGCGATCTTCGACGCCGGTCTCAGATACCAATATTTTAATTGATGATACAATCGAACTGCCTGAAGGAGAGAATTCATATGCCGACTTTAGTGTCTCGTCACCGGCTACCGTTGAATATGACTTTACGGTTCAAGATAATATAGAAATCGATTTCTTTGTTCTTTCACTTGGGAATTTCCAGCGTTACCGATCTGGGCAGTCATTCACCGCCATTCAAGCCGTAGATGGTAGTGAAGCAGCTGACAATATCAGCATCTCTCGGGGAAACTATTATGTCGTTCTTGATCACTCAGATCGCGGGCCAACATCGCCACCCGGTCAGTTTGAGAAGGTTTCAGCCACGGTTGATGCCACTATCTCATATACCATTTGACCGCCTAACGGGTACAGAATACTCCTTCCTCACCTGCTGAAGACAAGCGGCCTATGGTTTTGTGAGCCGAATGGATATATCACGAATGTCATTTCCCGCGTGTAGTCGGTTGCGAAGATTATCCGATACTGTTCAGCGTCATTCTTTTCATGTGTCGTTTCATCGGGGAGCATATTCTTGTAGTCTGCACGCCGCATGGCTGCATCATCGGGCTGTGGTATCTGTGGGCCGACAGTCAGGAGTCGCCACTGTGTATATCCAAGCCGAATATCGTCGCCAGGGAGCGTTCTTATCGTCGTGTTAACCACGACCCACTGTTCTCCCTCTGGCGCGTCCAGGGTACCATCATCCGTCTCGACTTCGTCCCGAATTGTGAAATTGTTAATGCGGACACGCATATCCGTCTCACCATCCACTGTGACCTCTGCCCACTCACCAGTCCCTGCATAGACTGCTCGTGTCTCTTCTTGCGCTTCTTGCGCTGTTGCTGTCGGGGTCATTTCAGTGGCTCGTGTTGCTGTCGATGTCGGAGTTGGTGTCGCTGTTGGTGAGGGTGCTGGTATTGATGTGGCCGTTACTGTTGTCCCGGGCTGAGAAGATGTCGTTGCAGACGGTTCTGCGGTTGTATCAATTGGTGTTTCATCGGGTGGTAGTGTCGTCGCTGATTGTGTACTACTAGTGGGATTACTTCCACTGCAGCCAGCTAGTACGATGCACAAACCTAACAGCAGTACTGTCCAACGCATATCCACAACTCATTTTGTATTATTGCATTAGTATACACTCTCTAAATATTGTATATGGCGACTTTACTGCTATTATTTACAACGTGGACGGACAGACACTCGTACTGAGTGTCGCTTATGATCGTCGTCAGAACCGTACAGGAGTGGAACGGAACACCCCTATGCCGAGTGAGATTCTGCGATCGTAATCTTGATCCGACCTGTTGTTCTGTGTCGTTGCGTCGATACGGTTGAAATCTACTCGGTCAGCCACTAAGGCACGCATCATTGGCGGAAACGGGAAGAGAGTCTGCATTCGGTGGCTGCTGGGGCCTTTCGGGGGATGAAGGTGGGTCGCTACTTCCTGCCCCGGACTGGAGCGAAGAACCCCCCTCGGTACCAGCGAGTGGTATCCCTTCTCCGTCATAGGATCGAGTCCGTTCAGGTGGTTCTGGTGAAATCATGTTGTAGCTCCCACCAACACTTAATATGTTGGACCCAGTACCAACACTTGTGACAGGGGACGATGCATAGCAACTTATCAACCTCACGCAGAACTTCGGTAACCGCTACGCTGAGATCACTGCCTATCAGGTCCCCACGTCCGACCGCTATCCAGAGGGTATCAAGTACTCGATGCAGTACGGGAATGCAGCCGGCAAAGCCATACTCCGGTATGATAACTTTCCCGACCACCCCGATGCAGCACATCACCACAAGCACTGTGCCGACGGAACCGTCGTCGATATTGACTTTGATGGACTCCAACACCTCTTTCAGCGGTTCAAATCCGAGGTGAGTGACTATGGCCACAACTGGTAACTCCAACACGACCGACCGCACGCTCCACATCCGATTCCAAGACGGGAGTGACGACGACCTCGAAGATGCTCTCGCTGCACTCGATCGTGGCGAAACGCCTGACCCCCATCTCGAAGTCGTGTATCATGACCCAGCCGACGTCCACCGTGTCACCCGACCAAAATCGCTTGAACTCTTGCGTGCAATCGTCCAGCATAACCCGGAGAGCATCCGCGAGACCGCCCGCCTCGTCGATCGAGATGTGAGTCAGGTCCATCGAAACTTGACTGAACTTGAAGAGCTGCACCTGGTCGAACTGGTCAATGATGGGCAGTCGAAACGACCGTCCATTTGGTACGAGGCAATTGATATCGATCTGCCGCTCGTGACTCCAGATGTTGAGTCAGACGAAGCGACAGCTTAACCTCCAGCGCCGCTTGATTTGGTTGCTGACCTCCCTGAGTTCGACCAGGTCTACGAAGCACTCGACGACTACGTCGATTCGCTAGTAGTCGAATAAATATTTACGTGAGACGCGCTACTCGTCCGGTTCTGCCTGTGGGTCGAGCGGTTCGAACGGTTTGACCCGGTCACCCAACTGCTCCCGGAAATCGTCCGTTGATGTCACTTGGACGCTGCCCGGCATCGGTCCGTAATCATCCCAATTCGGGGTGTATCGAACGACACGCGAGTGACGCTCTCCACTTCCAGATTCGAGATCGTACTCGTTGAAGACATGGTGAACGTCGATGATGAGCACTTCTCCGTGTTCGTCGTGTTCGTAGATCGTCTCACTGGTAACTCGCATCGTTTCTCTATTTGGATTCTGTGTTGGGTGTGGGTCGCGAGACAGATCAAATTAACTTCCATGCTGAATATACTCTCCGGTTCCAGCGGTATCGCTTTCTCAAGTCGCTACTTTCGGACATTGCTGACCCGCTGTCTGCACATTGTTGTCAGGCACGATATCGCTGTCCGTTTTTGTGGCGCCTGAGGGGGCGGGGTAAGCAAATTCCTGGATAGGAACATGACTGCGAGAGATATCTACGACTGCAGCATCGATGAGGACGACAGAAAAACGATCACTGTGACCGGGTATCCCGATTGCGATGGGAGACTTGAAACCAATGGTAGTGAGACTGCCTGTCTGGAATGTGGCCTGATCCATAACGAGTATCGTCTTGATCACCCCGCAGGTCCGTTCTCCTCCAAATAGAGCTTCACCAGCGGGAGGTTTATGTCGGAATCGGCGGCACAGGTCCACGTCTCTAGGAACGTCCAGCGGTTCGAGAGCAGATCGTAGTGCGGAGGGTAGGATGATGTTCGGTTAATACGATGAACAGTATATTTACCCAGTGAACGATAATGAATGGTCAATGACCCACGCTGAGGAGTCCCAGATTGACTTTCGTGAATCAGAGGCATTCATCGTTGGTGATGATGGGATGGTTCGGGTCAAAATGGAAACGCTTCAGAAACACGGGCCCCGCAATGACTGTTCATCGCTGGGGTTTTGGCCTTTCTAAGTGGTCGGTCTGGTATCCGGCAGATACGCGTTCGAACGCACAAGCTCTTGTTTCCACTCACATTGGTGAAGAACCTCCTAACCTATTTGTGTCCGTGGGTACTTGTTCTGATCAAGAACCACCGATGACATCCTGGAAAGACGATCTCTCGGCACGGGATCGCGTGACGAAGGTAATCGAGACAGTCACTGATCCAGTGAGCACCAACTGGGTTGCAGAGGAAGCTGATGTGCACTGGAATACGGCAGCGGATCGTCTCGAAGAGATGGCAGAAGCGGGTGATCTCCATCGTATCGAGCGGGATGACAGCATCACGTACGTGCCGGATTTCACCAAGACGTACCTCGAGGAGATTCGCCAGCTTGCGCTTGAACTCTCGGCAGACGAACTGCGAGCTGAAATCACGGCCGCCAAAGAGGCGATTGAACAGATACAGGACCAGTACGATGTCGAGAGCCGTGAAGAACTCGAGGAATCGCTCGCGGAGCCGGACGTTTCAGCCGAAGAAACCAAAGCCAGAAGTCATGCACTCCGGGACTGGGAAGCAGAGAACGACACGATAACGCTCCTGAAACACGCGCTTCGTCTCCAGGACGATCTCTTGGCTGTCGATCCCTACGCCGAAGTCGAGAGACAGGGGCAGGGCCGCGACGGACAGCGTCGTAGCGAAGTGGCCTGACATGGGCCCGGTCAATTTCATCTTTCTAGCAAATCGTGGTAATATCCTCACGCGAGAATCCCCGCCTCACAGGGCGGGAAAGATATCAATCTTCGAAATGCTGGAGTAACTGCGTGACGTAGGGACTGTCCTCCCAACTACGGTGAGGGCTGATCGTCGTGAGCAGTGTTCTCGCTTCTGCCTGCGTCAGATGGCCGTTTCGGGCGTAGTCACAGATGAGCCGCGGTGTCGGGACGATCCGCGGCCCCTGCAGCACGGCGTGAATGAGCGGGAAGTTCGTCCCGCCGAACTCGTCGGTGAGAAAGCCGTCGACGTCGAGTGTGTTCGCGAGGACAATCCCGTCGGTTTCGCCGTCGTCGAGGCCAAACGTCGGCCGAGAATCCGGGGTGTTGGCACGCTCGTAGGGATCCTCGACTGTGTAGTGAGGACGGGCCGCGAGGACGTTACTCGCAGCTGCGGCGTGGCTGTCCTGATACTGCGTAATGTCACGGAGTTCCGCAATGACTTCCGGCGGGACGAACAGGTCACACGACGTGAGGAGATACTGGAACGGGTCCACGGCATCTGTGTCGACGGCTGCGTCAGCTCGGGGCACGGCCAGACTGACGAGCGCGCTCGTATCTGCGACGACCGTTCGCAGTCGATGGCCGCTCATCGATCCTCAGTTTCGGTATCGACCGTTGTGGCATCGCCATCGTAGACGTCGACGTCGTCGGGAGCGGCGAGATCGAGCGGCTCGTCCTCGAGGTCTGCCTTGAGGAGGCGGAGTCGCTGGGCGGTTTCGGCTCCGACCAACTGCTTGACTGTCTCGAACTCAAGTTGGCCGTCGTAGTACTTCGTCGCGACGAGTTCCTGAAACGTCTCGCTATCGGCGGTCTCTTCGATGTACTCGCGGATGGCTTCGACGAGCAGATCCGTGCGATCTTTGTCGAAGAGTTCCGCGATTGCATCGAGCCGGTCAACGAGGTACTCGGGGGACTGAAAGTGAATGTTCACCCCGCCCGCGGTGGGGCGGGGCTTCGCCCGTCCTCGCAAACGGACGTTCCTGCTTCGACGACACGGCTTGCAGGCACGTCACCGGCGTTTGCCTCGGTGCCCGCAGCGGCCGCAGTCTCCACAGGCGTGCCTTCGGAGCATCCCACTCCTAGCCGCGCGAGACCACGCTGAAGAATGTTGAGTGCCGCGTTCCAATCCCTGTCCGTCTCGAACCCACAACTCGGACAGGAATGTTCACGCATCCACAACTCCTTCTCAACCTCCACACCACATCGGGCGCATTCCTTCGTCGTTCCCAGTGCAGGGACTTGCTTGACGTGACACCCGTACAACTCCGCCTTGTACTCGAGGAGGCTGATGAATTGGCGCCACGCCGCATCCTGCTTGCGACGCGCGTTTTGGGAATCCTCCAGCATCTTCTTCACGTCTAAATCCTCGACGAACACAGCGTCATACTCTCGGCAAAGCCACCGGGTGAGCTTGTGCTGGAAGTCGCGGACTTTCCGCTGAATCCTACGCTTCTGCTTGGCGACGCGTCTGCGTGCCTTCTCCCAGTTCTCCGATCCCTCCACACGGCGGCTTTGCGTCCGCTGGGCCTTCTCGAGTCGCTCGTACTCGTCCTCAAGGTCAAGCCGACCAACGCTGAGGCCATCGCTGGTGTGGATGTAGTTCAGGATGCCCAAGTCCACACCCACGCAATCCTCGACATCAATCTCCTCCACGTCGGGTTTCTCG
>NZ_FOCX01000067.1 GCF_900110215.1 Halorientalis persicus
CGATCTGGTCGATACTTCCGCCGAGGCGTGTGTTTTCGGGCATAGGCACTCAGAAAACACACCGCCTCGCTATTCATCCTTATCTGAACACCGCCCGGGCGGCGGGGCTAGTACTTAAGTTAGCGCCGTTTGAACAGCTACAGCGACACGACAGGCTCAGAACCAAACGCCTGGAAAATGGGACGCCCCGCGAGGGTCCCAGTGCACCAACACTTCCCTCGCGGCTTACGTCTCATTTCTCCAGCCTGGCTAATAAGCGTTCCCCACAGACAGCGGTAGCGCTGTCTCTCGCAGGGGAGCGTGCCTGCCCGCATGGCAAGAGCCGTGTCTGTAGTCAGCCCTGAGCATGGCCGGCGCGACCCACTCTCCCGACCGATTTGCCGTGCTTGGCTGCCGCGAGTGCGAGTCACTCTGGGTGGCCGAGCACTACCACCAGCAGGACCGCGTCGAATGTCCCCGCTGTGGGCACAGCCGCGACCCTGGGAGCATCAAAGCCCAGGCCACGGCTGGGGACTGGCAGGTCGCCTGCGAGCAACGCGCGCGACTGCTCGCGCGGCGCGCCGGCGAACTCGGGGAGTATGTCGGTACCGTTGATGACTACGGCCGGCTCGAAGACGAAATTGACTGCACGGTTCCGACGACCTCCCTCGAGCAGGACGCTGGCTACCATGATGTGTTCGGCAATCTCGTCGACGAGCGGCTCGACCAGTGGGGCGAGCAGCGCCGGGCAGTTCTTCGCGACGAGGCCGATGCCTACCTGGAGCGTCGCTTTGGCACGCTCGACGGGGACTTTCAGTACGACGCAGACCGTTCACTCGATTTTGAGACGGCAGCGGGCTCGCTGACACCGTCGCTGAATGACGGCGGAGACGTGCGGGCCGACATTCACGCCACCGCCAACAGCGCGCCGGCCGACCTCTGGCATGAGATCGCCACGTCGAACGGGTTCCAAGACGCGCTGGTCGCGGCCGTGCGTGAGCTCTGTCAGGGGGCAACCCACGCCGATCGGGCCGCGACGCTTCGGGAGGCCGGCGTCACCGCAGCTGATGGCGGGCTCGCTACCGTCCTCGCGGCGCTTGATCGGCCGGCTGAGGATCCCGCCCATCAAAACGCACTGGAGTTGGTTGCCGGGATCGGCCAGGACGGCGCGACCGACCTCGGCCACCTGCCGATCGAACTCATCACGGACGGCCCGCTGGCGGCGCTGGATGCCGCTGCAATCGTGCCGACGGTTTCGGTGCTGTTGCCCGAGGGCTTCCGCGACCGCCGACGCGAGCAACGCGAGACGACGCTGTGGTTCCTGTGTGCGCTCGGCCGGGTGGCGGATGTGCGCGTGACCATGACCGGCCTGGTGGCTAGCTGGCTGCGCACTGAGCATCGCGATGATCTCCCCGCTTCGTTTAGCGCCCAGTGCATCGCCGGGCGGGATAGCCGGGCCCCCTCGACGCGACTTCGCGAGGCCCACGATCAGCTTGATCCCGACGGCCGGGCCATCGAGGTCCTCCGGACACTCGCTGCTGAGCCGGCGCATACGCTGTCCTATCATGAACTCGTTGCCCAGGCGACGGTCAGCAAAAGCCGTGTCAGCCAGCTGCTGGGAACGCTCGAAGAGCTTGCACTCGTCGAGCGCTACGGGCCCCGCACCGCAAAGCGTATCGAACTGCTTCCGCTGGGAACGGCGTATCTGGGCACGCTGGACGCCGATCACGACCGGTCGCAAGAACTCGATGCCCTGTTTAGCGAAACCGGAAGCCAGCCTGACAGGCCGTGTAATCCCGCACACACGAGGGCCGGGGGGGATGCCCCCGACGACGCCGCCGACCGCGACGCCGACGGCGCCGGCCCCTACCGCACCCGTTGGCTGTCCCGATCACAGCACGCCGCGATCGCCGGCACCGGCCGCAGCGGCGGCGTTACGACCGTTGACGCGCCACTTGATGCGACCGATGCCGAGCAACGGCGGACTCGCTATGCCAGCTACGACGCCGATCGCGACGAACTGGTGCTGTCGAACTGGGTGACGTCGCCGCTCCAACACGTGGTGAGCACTGCACTGACTTTATCGACGCCGAAGGTTCTGCAGGCGGCGCTCCCCGCCGATCGGCTGGCGAACATCGACCTCGACCCGGTCGAAACCCGGTACTGCCGGTGTATCGGTGGCTTCCCCGAGGAGGCTGAAACCGACCCACAAGTCCTCCTGGACAACCTCATCGAGTGGGGCCAGGAGCTCGCGGCAATGACGACGGACCTCCAACACAAGGAGTATGCTGATCGCGATGCCTTCCGGGGCCGGATCATGCAGTCAGCGCATGGCCTGGCCGGCTCGATCGTCCATCTGCTGGATGAAGCCGGCGTGACCATCCATCGCGAACTCCTGCTGGCGCCGGGGCTGGATCACGACACGCTGGATTCCATTCGGGCGACGCTGCTCCATGAGGCCCAGATCCAGTCTCAGTATCGTGATCACACGGTCTACCGCCAACTCTACGAACAGCGGCCGGACAAAGTCCGCCAGGCCCCACTCGTCGACGTCGACGCAGCCGATCCCTTCGGCGAGTACATCGGCTCGCTAACGATTCGTGGTCCCCACGCCAGCGACCTCGGGCAGCATCTCGAAGGCTACCTCCGCAGCGCTAACCGACCGACTCGGGAAGACGCGCCCGAGATCGCCGTTCGCCTGCCGATTGGGACGGCTGGTCCCGAAGCCTATGCCGAGACAATATCACGACTGTGTTCTCAGAAGAATCTCCACAAGACTCGTGAGGCGGTGACGCTGTGCCGGGCGCTGGCGGCTAGTCCCCATGCCGTTGCCGATGGTCTCCACTGGCTGGAGCGTGAGGATACACCGCGAGACCTGCGCCTCGACGAGGTCCGATACGCCCTAGCCCAGCTGGGGCCGGCCCGCCTCTTGCCTGACGCGACGCCAACGGTCAGTGCGGCGGTCGCGACGCTGCTGAAGGCCGAGCAACCGCTCTCCCAGACGGAACTGGCCGCCCGAGCCGACGTGTCGACGCGGTCGCTCCGGAAGTACGTCGACGTGCTGGCAGCGCTGGATCTCGTCCGCGAGACCGAGAGCGGGTATCGGCTGGCGCTGCCGTTCCAGGACGACGAACGGGGCGACCGGATCTGCCCCGAACCAATTGCCACCGGCGCAACTACAGCGACCGAACTGCTCTGGGAGGTGGCCGACGTTCTCTTGGACGAGCCGAGGCGGCTGGGCGACCTCGATGACCCGGTCGGGGCCGCATTCGCCTATCCCGTCGACTTTGACGTGCTACGGCGGGAATGTCCGCGGATCAACCCCTGGGTTCGCGTCGCCAGAATCCTCTGCGACGCTCCATCTGGGCCGGACCAAGTGGTGCAGTTTGGTGTCCGGACCGAACAGACCGCACTCGCCCAGCAATCGCTCGCGACTGTCGACAAGTCGGTAAATCTAGCTGACGACTGATCCAATTCACCTACACACTCTCGATATATCATATTCCTTGAAGGCCTGGAAAATGGCAGATTCTCTGGTAAACCGTGAAGCCCAGAGGACATAGAACGGGTGGGGCAGACCGGACTACTGGGTGCGGACACGCGTGTTGTGGGTAACACCTTCGTGGTCGCTCACGCTCGGCGGTACGCTGGGACACCAGAAAACAGAAATCACTCGTCGAGAGTGTCGAAGAGGTCGCGCTCTTTGTCCATTAGCTCCCGGACACGCTGGCGGACTGCCTCGAGGTCGTTCCAGGATGGCTCCTGCATCTGTGGTCAGATCGGCTCGACAGTGATGTGTTCTTGGACGAGGTAGGGGCGCTTTGCCCGGCCGTCCTCATCGTATTTGATGACACCGTGTTCGGCGAGGATGCCCAGATCACGGCTAACCTGTCCTTTGTCACGCCCGACACACCGGGCCAGATGACGGACAGAGTCGATATCGTGAGTGCGGAGGGTCTCGATGAGTTCGCGCCGCTTGGGCGTCAGGACTTTTTCAGCACTCTCCAAGCTGAGGACCTGCACACCATCCATCCCGCCCCTGGCGAGAGCCCGGGCCATGTCAGCACGCCGGGCCGTACGCTCATCATCTTCGCGCTGGGTCTGTGACCAATCGATTTGAGACATCGTTCTATTCTCCTTACCGTTGTGTATGTGGCTCAACGGTATAACGGTTTCCCAAGCAGTCGAATTATATATATTAACTACCGAACTCACACCTCAACAGTTAGGAAGGCAACATTTAAGTTCGTGGAGATATTAGGGGATACTGTGGGGCGGCTTTGCGGCCAAAATATGACACAATATATATGACACAATCTGAGTTTACCTACGAATACGACGCAGAAACAGTTCGAGACACACAATTTCTCATCGGCGCTCGGCACACCCCGAGTACGAACAATGTCGAGTCGTTCGCTGTCATCCTCTTCTTCGAGTTATCTGACGGGACTCGAGTAGAGGTGGCGAAAGTCGATAATTCAGAACATGACGAAGGAACGATACACGCCGATCGGTACTACCGAGAGACTGGGGCGGAAATCAAAGACCTCGATGTTGATGTCAGCGACTGTTGGGACGCAGAAGACTGGCTGTTAGACAACGCACAGCGCTTCTGTCGTACCTATCTGGAGAACCACGGCAAGCAGCATCGGGAAGACGGAGCCAACGTCTGAGACTCGGTGGTGTCCGTGCTGTCATTGAAGTCGAATTACTTCTCGCTGAGTGTGACTTCCGAAAATAGCCGAGTCGCGGAACTGGTAGTAATTTTTTTATCGTGCAACATGGTAACTGCCGGTAGTTACAGACACACCGGTGCTTGCGTCGGTTCTATTGGGTAAGGAGGGCCAGAAGCCCTATGCCTACGACGACGCCGAGGCCGACGCCTGCTCCTGTCGCGGCTGCGCGGCGGGCCTCAGGGTCATTATGAATTTCCTCGGCTAACGCGGCCCCAACACGTTTTCCAGCCTCCTGGCTGAATTCACGGACAAGGGCATCTACAGCGTCAGCTCCATCGCCCTGAGAGCGCGCCTGATCATCAAACTGTGCAGTCGTAACGGTCTGGGTGGTATCGGTCATAGTTGATTAGATCTCGTCGTTAACGTCCTCAACGCCGGTGAACAGCGAGTCGCTGTTGCTGGAAACTTCGTCTTGATCCTCCAGAAGCGAACTGTCGTCTTGATCCCGACTACTAGAGGAGATCTCTTGTGTCGTCGTCCGTTCGGCTGTCGTCGATTCGTTGAATAGGCCACGCGCGATCTCGGCCGCTACCGTCTCCTGATCGCGGACGCCCTCAGTCTTGATGATGATTCGGGCGAGGAGCCTGTCCATCTCGTTCGGTGGTTCCCCGTTTCGGGATTTTTCAAGGAAATGACGGACGATTTGCTGGTGTTCAGCGAGCATCCGCTGCTGACTCATCTCCTTGATAATCTCCACGGCCTCATCGACCATGTCGGCCTCGTCAAGCGCTTCGAGAACGCCGACAGCCGTAGCACGCGTTTTCTCAACGCGCTCGTGCTTCTCGACGGCCGCCCCGTCAAGTTGCTCCGGGTCGATATCCACGTTCTTTTCTACCAAATCGTCCATGAAGTCGTCCCAAGAGGTCGCGCCCCACTCCTCCTTGACGGGTTCGAGGCGGGCCTTCACCTCATCTGAGACGCCGATGGTCGTATCGGCCATCTGTAGTTATCCTTTGTGAGTATGGCTACCTGAACCTTCGCGTGTGAGTATACCATACGCCAGTATACTCGGACAGCAGCCACTCAGATTTAGCATTCGCGTTAGAATATGACTTTACCCACTAACTCACGATCCGCCCGAGATATCCAACCAGAAGGGATACTGGTTAGACTACCTGAGTACGTTAGTCATTCCCAGGGCATCGTCGACTTGTATGGTTCTGGACCAGTGCCCCACTCGCGGCGGAACGTGTCGACGATTACCTGCTTGACCTCATCCTGGTTAATGTGATGTACCGTGTGCTGACCCCCGACATCCTCAAGATCGAACAGACGTGGGGCAGTGTGTGGAGTAACCGTCACGACTGCTTCGGGCTCCATCATTTTGATTAGCCGCGTGCCACCGTCGCTTTCGACGGGGACGACATCAATGCTCGTCCCCGGCTTGAAATACGAGATTGCAGCCAGGTTGCCATGGAATCCAGTAGCGGTACCGTAGGATTCCTTCTCGAACGACGATTCGCTGAAAGTGTTGGATGCGGGGATGTAGACTAGTGCTCCCTCAGAGCGAATCGTCTCGAAATTGCCGAGCGTGACCGCATCATCGGTATGACCGGGCGACTTGTCGAAGTCAGCATCCGGGTCGTTGAGGCGTTCGGTGAGCATCTCCTTAACTGCGGCCTGTGACGTGAGCGGTCCAGCGTATCGTCCGTGGAAGAATATCTTTCCGTCGAGTACCCACTGACGAGCCATCGACAGCGGTACATCAATGTCGTCGTAGGCCTGCATCACGTTGGGGACCTGTCTACGTCGGGCGTCGGATGCATGCGGTGCGTGCATGAACTGCCTGAGCGATGCCCGGATGAACTCGGACTGACTGTCGTATCCCTGCTCCTCCATCGAGTCTTCCATCTGTGCGGCCAAGAATCCGGGAACCCGGAACTGGATCCGGTGGGATTCGGGGACCTCTTCTGCTCTGTTACCATCAGGTGTACTCGGGTCCGACATCAAATTGATGTACAACTTCACAGTATATAAATATACTGTCCGACATTGAATGGACGCTATTCCAGCATACATATATACTAATTCTGTTAACTTTGGGAAGAAGGTTCTCTAGGTACACGTCCTAAAGTGCTACATATATTATTCTTAATTGATGATTATCGAACCGAGCTTGGCATAGAAAGGATTGTGGCCCGACAGAACCAGCATTGCAGGATAAGAGATGGAGGCAGCTTGAAGACTTGTCATAGAAGTCAGTACACACTTACCGAACACACCGGGTTTCGAGTGAAAATTCGGTATCGCACCCAACTGGTGTTTCGTGGTTGGGTGAATGTGTCCAAAGCTTTAGATATGAACGCACACCCTGACCTCCAAAATGAACTTAGGACTCTACATATAGAGTCCAAAGTTCGAAGTGCTTGCGGCCCATCTCGCTTATAAAGAGGTTGCACCTTCATGGCCAAGTCTGTAGATTCCCAAGTTCGTGCGAAAGTGTGGGTGACACCGGAGCAGGTCGACCAGATGCGCACGGCCGTCCTCCAGGCCAGCGCCGACTACCTCGCCGAGCGCAATGACGCGATGATCGCACTGCTGTATGATGCCGGCCTCCGGGTTGGGGAGCTGGTCGCCGTCGACGTCGAGTTCCTTCGCGAGCAGTACGCGAAACTCTACCTGCCGACCGAGATCCAGAAGGACTACCCCAACGAGAACGCCCCGCCCCCGAAGACGCTTGCGCTCGCAAGCGATACCACACGCGCGCTCACCACGTACCTGAACACGCGCTGGAAAGACCCGGACGCGCTGTTCCCGTCCCGATCGAGCGACCGCATCACCACCCAGGGCGTCCGCAACGTCGTCGAAAAAGCCGCCGTCGAAGCCGACGTGCGGCCGTACAAGGTCGACGGGACGCGGGGCGACCCAGCCGACGTGTCACCCCACGCACTCCGCCACGGCGTCGCTTACCGGATGATGAACCACGAGAGTGGGAACACACTCTACGACGTGCGAAACCGGCTCCGGCACCGCTCGATCCAGACCACCGAGCAGATCTACGATCACATTATCGAGGCCTGAACGAACAGTGCGTTACTCGTTTTTGTCCCTGTATCCACTACGAAGTCTGTTAATAACGGATTTCGCTAATGGTGACCCAGTCTGGCCTGCTGCATCAATGAGACTGACCAGTAGCAGGGCCCCGATACTATAAGTCAGCGATCCAATCACACCCAGTGAAATATTGAGGACTGGAGTCGGTACGTCACGGACTCCGGCCCGGACGATACCTAGCAGCACCGCCACAATTACAGTACGCTCTTGCGAAGGAGATTGTTGATAGCGAGAGCTGCGGCTGAATGTCGAAGAGGGCAAGGGCACCGCGCCAGCGGTGCCCGATATGTTCCCA
>NZ_FOCX01000023.1 GCF_900110215.1 Halorientalis persicus
GTTCCGGGAAATAACGCTCATAGCCGGCGTTTACAACGTGGAGCAGGCAATTGAACGCTGAAACGCCGAAATTCGCCGGATTCAATTGAGCCGTTCGAACAGTTCGCGACGGAGCGCGCTGGTCGTCTCACACGGTGTGGTCTTGATCTCCAGCAATGGCTCGACGAACTCACGCTCGACGCCCGGCGACGCGGTCACGAGGTCGCCCGGCTCGACCAGCCGCCCGTCGGTGTCGACGACCCAGTACTCGACTTCGATGCTCCGTCGTAGCGAGTTCCCTGACATTGTGATCCCGAGGCTAGTCCGTGGGCGTCGGCGCTCCGATGCCCCGATCCGTGGTAACTATTACCAACTTAGCCGACGGTCCGGCCCCACAAGAATTTTCCGACCACTGCAAAATTCTGCGGTAGGTTTGCGACCGCACCCTGTTCTTTTGGGCCGAACGACATTCAAATGTGTACTTAATACGCCTATTGAAAATCGTTCGTCGAATCTTTCCTCAAATGAGGATCGCCAGCAGGAAACCGACGACGAGTAGCGTCGTCAGCAGGAACTGCGCGACGGTACTCGCGAGCATTCCGAGGGTCGTGTAGACGGCCGTTCGGGCGCTGGCGGGGCCGTCGCCGGTGCGGCGGATCTCCGCGAGGAAGACCACGCCAGCGACGCCGAGCAGGATGCCGACCGGCCCGGCGACGAAAAATAGCAGGAATCCGGCGACGCCGGCCAGGAGGCTCGTCGTGGTGCCGGCACCGCTGACTTTCGCCGAAACAGCGCCGGCGAACCAGTCGACGACGACGATCAGCAGTCCCAGCGCGGTCAGCACACCGAGAACGAGCAAGCCGGGATCAGTGTAGCCCGTCGACCACCAGTAGAGGTAGACGCCTCCGAGCGAGAGGAGCGCGCCGGGAACGAGCGGGACGAGCGTTCCCAGGACGCCGAGAAACGCCAGTCCGATCGCGAGCCATACCACCAGATCCGTGCCGAAGAGGGTCGTGAGTACGGGTCCAGTCATCTGTATCGGTCGGCCTCCGTCAGTGCCGCCGCCGGGCCGCACGCATCGACGAGGGGTTCCAGCGCGTCGCCGAGCGCGCGCATCGCCTCGGCCGTCGAGTGGGAGTCGAGTATCGACGCAACCTCGTCCCACGGCCGGCCCTGAAGGGGTTTCAGGACCAACAGCCGCTCCTGACGCGTCGTGAGGTCGACGTCGACGCCGGCGGTGAAGTACGTGACGGCCAGCCGGCGGTACGGGCCCGGTGCCATGTCGAACAGGCCGGGGCCGAACGCCGCGCTCGCGACCTGTCGCCACTCCCAGTCGGCGAGATCGAGGTCGGCGTCCCGGTTCAGTGCCGAGAGGGTCGCCCGCACCACGTCCGGGTCGAGGTCGGCGAGAGGGTCCGCCAGTACGTCCCCGACGCGGGCGACGAACTGGTCGGTGTGGCGCTCGAACAGGTCGGTTCCCGCGTCGCTCGTGGGATCGAGCATCAGCGCGGAGTACTCCCCGCTCTCGTCGTTACGCGTCGTCGAGAGGTGGACGGGCCGGTAGCCGTTCCCGGCCCAGAACTCCAGCAGTTCGGGGGTCGCGCCGTAGCCGACGCCCAGCCAGTCCACGTCGTCGGCGACCTCCTCGCGGATCTCGGCGAGGAGGTGCGACCCCAGACCGCGTGACCGGGCGGCGTGGTGGGTGGCGATTCGGAGGACGCGGTAGCCGACCGGGACGCCGGCCGACTCGTCCCGGAGCTGGGTCGTCAGCACGTCCGGGAGCATATTCCCGCGGATGCGCCCGCCGTCGTACATATCCGCCCGGGTTTCGGCGTCGAGGCCGCCCTCCCGGGCCAGCAGGGCCACCGAGACCACGTGCCCGTCGTGCAACAGTGCGCGGACGGTGAGGTTCGGCGCGTCGAGGAGTCGTGCCAGGTCGTCGGGTTCGGTCCGGTAGTGCGCCAGCACGAGCAGACCGAACGTCTCCCGGAGCACGGTCTCGTCGGCCAGCAGGTCCGCGGCCTCGAGCGCGACGTACTCGACGGTCCCGGGCTGGGCGTCGGCTACGAGCGGGTCGACCGGCGGGCTGGCGTCGAGCAACAGCGCGCGGAAGGCCCACACCTCGACGGGGTCGCCCGTGGCGTACCGAATCGGCTCTGCCAGTCGGACCTCGCTGGTCGCGTGGTCGCTGTCGTCGAGACGGTCCCGGAAGCGGACGGAGAAGCCCCGGCCCGCTCCCTCGTAGCCGTGGACGGTCGTCGCGAAAGCCACTGCCGGCGCGTCGAGGAACGATTCGAGGACGTGGACCGGAAGCGCGGCCGCCTCGTCGACGATTACGGCATCGGGGCCGGCCGGGAGACCGCCCTCCACCGCATCGGCCGCCCGACGGAAGCGGACCCGACCGTCCGGCGCAGTCAGTTCGTGGGGCGTGTCGGGGTCGTCGGCGGAGACGAGCGCGTCCGCGGCGGCGAGGCGCTCGCGGGCGCGTGCGAGAACTTCGGCGGCGTTGCGGTACGCCGGAGCCGCCACCAGGACGTCCTCGCCAGCGAGTGCGAGCGCGCCGGCTGCCAGTCCCGCGGCGCTTGACTTTCCGCGCCCGCGGTCGGCCTCGACCACGACCGCCTGCCCATCGTCGTGCAGGCGTTCGAGTTCCAGTACCGCCTCGGTCTGATCGTCCGTCAGGCAGGCCTCGTAGACGGCATCGGGGAAGGTGTGGGCGTCGGGGAGGGAAACACCAACGCCGGCCAACACCGGCGCGGGATCGGTCAGGCCGTCGCGTTCGACTCGCTCGGCGTCCACGTCGACGATGGCGATTCCGGGGTGAGCCCGAACCGTCTCGACGAGTCGGCGGCGGAAGTGACCGGTGACGGCGGACAGGTCGGCCGGCGGGACGGCCAGGCCCTCGTCGAAGCCGTCGCGACGGTCGGGCCACTCGTCGAGCGGCGGGGTCAGCAGGATCAACAGGCCGCCGCCGTCGACGACGCCGACGGCTCGGCCGATAGCGTTGGGTCGACAGGCCGCGTGCAGGTCCAGCACGACGGCCTCGCGTGTCGTGCCGAGCAGTTCCGCCGACCGTTCTAGTGGGAGGTGTTCGCAGTCGAGGGCGGGTTCGGGGCCGACCAGCGTCGCGTCCGCCGGGTCGATCCCTGCGGCGTCGAAGGTGTCCGCGGCGGCCCGGCGCGTCCGATCGGGGGCACCTGCGAGGACGAGCAATCGGCGTTCGTCGGTCTCGCGGGCTTGTTCTCGCAACCGGCGGACGACGCCGTCGAGCATACGCCCCCTCGATGTGCCGCCGGCTTGTGTCTGGCGGTTTCGGCGGTTCTCGTGCCCGAACACTCAACTGTGCGGGCTCGGAAGGCCGGGTATGTCGACGCTACGGACGCCCCTCTGTGATCGGCTCGGGATCGACGTGCCCGTCGTGCAGGCCCCTATCGGCAGCGTCTCCTGTCCCGCCCTCGCGGCCGCCGTCTCCGAGGCAGGTGGGCTCGGGACGCTGGCGGTCACCTGGCTCGGCCTCGACGCCACGGAATCGGTGATCGCGGCGACCCGCGAGCGCACGGACCGACCGTTCGGCGTGAACCTCGTCCTCGATCCGGACACGACCACCCACGCGACCGAGGAGCATCTGGAAGTCTGTCTCGACGCCGGTGCGGAGATCGTCTCCTTCTCCTTCGGCGACGCCACCCCCTACGTCGAGCAGGTCCACGACGCCGGCGGGACTGTCCTCCAGACCGTCGGCAGTGCCGATGAAGCGCGCGAGGCCGTCGCGGCGGGCGTGGACGTACTCGTCAGCCAGGGCTGGGAGGCCGGGGGGCACGTCCAGAGCGACGTGGCGACGATGCCGCTGGTCCCGGCGGTCGCCGACGTGGCGGGCGAGGACGTGCCGGTGATCGCCGCCGGCGGCATCGCGGACGGGCGCGGTCTGGCTGCAGCGCTGGCGCTGGGCGCTGACGGCGCGTGGCTCGGGACGCGGTTCGTCGCGGCCGCCGAGTCACGGGCACACCGGGAGTACCAGCAGGCGGTGACGGCGGCCGACGCCCGCGAGGCCGTCCGGTCGGAGTTGTACGACGGTGGTTGGCCCGGCCAGCCCCACCGGACGCTCGAAAACGAGACGTACGCGGAGTGGGCCGACGCCGGGGAACCGCCGGTCGGCGAACGCCCGGGCGAGGGCGAGGTAGTCGCCCGGTACGGGAACGGGCACCCGGTCGAGCGGTACGACGACGATCCGCCGCTGGCGGGGATGGAGGGGACCGTCGACGAGATGGCCATGTACGCCGGCCAGAGCGCGGACCTGACCGACGACGTCCAGCCGGCCGCCGAGATCGTCGACGAGCTGGTCGCGGGGGCCCGTGACCGTATCGCTGTCCTGTCAGGATCCGGTTGTGGATCCTGACATGGGGGTAACCAGCCCGGAGATCCTATGCGGACGCCTGACACTGTTGTGGCGGCATCGAAAGCGCTTTTAGCAGGGGATAGCCAATGAAGGGATACAGCCTGCGCGGGGTTGATGATGCTCCTAGCCTCTCAGGACTTTGCCGTCGGCCGTCACACTTGGCGGTCGACTCTCAGGCGGGGGAGCGCGAGCCCACGCGCGGGAGGTGAATACCAATGTCAGTATACGTCGATTTCGACGTCCCAGCAGACCTCGCCGAGGACGCCCTCGAGGCTCTGGAGGTCGCACGGGACACAGGAGTTGTAAAGAAAGGAACCAACGAGACGACCAAAGCCGTCGAGCGAGGGAACGCGGACCTCGTGTTCGTCGCCGAGGACGTCCAGCCCGAGGAGATCGTCATGCATCTGCCCGAGCTGGCCGCCGAGAAAGACGTGCCCTATCTGTTCGTCGAGTCCCAGGACGACGTGGGTCAGGCGGCCGGCCTGGAAGTCGGCAGCGCCGCGGCGGCCATCGTCACGGCCGGCGAGGCCAGCGGCGACGTCGACGACATCGCACAGAAGCTCGAGGACCTCCAGTAGGTGACTCGATATGAGCGCAGAAGAAACTGAAGACGGAGGCGGCTCGACGCCCGCGGAGGTCATCGAAGTCGTCGGCCGAACCGGGATGCACGGGGAGGCCATGCAGGTCAAGTGTCGCATCCGCGAGGGCGAGAACCAGGGCCGCATCATCACCCGGAACGTCCTCGGCCCGGTCCGCGAGGGCGACGTGCTCCAGCTCCGGGAGACGGCCCGCGAGGCCGACCAGATCGGAGGACAATAATGCCACGAACCCGCGAATGTGACTTCTGTGGCGACGACATCGAACCCGGCACGGGCACCATGTTGGTGCAAAACGACGGGGCGACCGTCATGTTTTGCTCCTCGAAGTGCGAGAAAAACGCCGACCTCGGTCGCGAGGCCCGCGACATGGGCTGGACCGAGTCCGGCCGCAGCGCCGGCGGCAAACGCGCCGCCGAGACGGCAGACGAACCCGAAGCCGAGGAAGAAACCGAAGCCGAACCCGAAGACCCCGCCGCGACCGAGGCCGACGTCGTCGAGGACACGGGTGCCGCGCCCGACCTCGAAGACGCCGAGTCCGAGGCCACGCCGGGCCCCGAGGGTGAGGGTGCCGACGAAGCGGCCGCCGACGCGGACGCCGACTCCGCAGAGGCCGTCGACGAGGACGCCGAAGACGGCGACGACGAGGCCGACGAAGAGGAGGCCGAGGCATAGATGAGCCACGACGAGCGCACGTTCGTGATGGTCAAGCCCGACGGCGTCCAGCGCGGCCTGATCGGTGAGATCGTCGGCCGCCTCGAAGAGCGCGGCCTGAAGCTCGCCGGCGCGAAGTTCATGCAGATCGACGAAGAACTCGCCCACGAGCATTACGGCGAACACGAGGACAAGCCCTTCTTCGACGGCCTGGTCGAGTTCATCACCTCCGGTCCGGTGATGGCCATGGTCTGGGAGGGCGCGGACGCCACCCGCCAGGTCCGACAGATGATGGGGACGACCGACCCCGCCGAGGCCCAGCCCGGCACCATCCGCGGTGACCTCGGCCTGGACCTCGGACAGAACGTCATCCACGGCTCCGACCACGAGGACCCCGGCGCGAACGAACGGGAGATCGACCTGTTCTTCGACGAGGAGGAACTGGTCGACTGGGAGAAGTCCGACGCCGAGTGGGTGTACGAGGACGCCTGATCACTGACAGCACCGTCGGTGACTCCGTAATTTCTCAGTATTTTCGACGCCGGAGAGCGGTGGCTGTCGCGGGGTCGCTCGCGAACGGGCGAACACCGGGAGTAACTATTTGGACGCCCGCCCGATAGCGAGGGGTATGCGTGTTCGCCAGCGTGGACGATTTCTCGACGACGAACGCGGGACGTCGACGCTGGCGGTCGGTGGTGGCTCGACGTTCCCTCTGCTGGTCGCGCTCGTCCTGGGCGGGCCGATGCTGGCCGCGCTGATCGGTGCGGCCGTCCGGCGGGAACGGGCCTTCGACTACGTGGCGACGGCCGCCGCGTCCCTGATCGCGGTGTTCGCGCTAACCGGGACGACCGGGTTCGCGACTCACTGGACGATACTCGGGATTCTGGCGGTGCTTTCGGTCGTGGCTGGTCACTGGCTCAGCTTCCGGGGCGACCGGACGAGTCTGGTGATCGTCGGGAGTATCTACGCCGCGCCAGTGGCGCTGGCGGTGGCACTGCTGGTGACACTGTGACGTGGCGGTGTGTGAGCGGCGGTGACTGATTACAGCGGTAGCGAGGCGAAAGCCCACCCGTTCACGGGTGGGATGAAGCCGACAACTGGGGAGGAAACCACGGATGTCGGCCCGCCTGATATTCCCCCGTTTTATTATCATCCAGACAAACGTTACAACTGTAATCGTGGTCACGACCACTGTCACCACGACGTTTCACAACCCCTCCCGAGAGCGCTGCAGGGAGTGGCAACGCGCCACTCACCTGTACCGCGACACCAAGCAGTTCTGCATCGACGGGTGGGAGACCGGCGAGTTTGGCATGAGCGTGACCACGGCCAGCATCGACAACGACCTCTACTCGGCCATCCAGAATCAGGCCATCCGCGAAGCCAAATCCGACTACAAGAACGACGGCATCGTCGAGTACCACGCCAGCCAGCCGTTGGCGGTCAACAACCAGAACTGGGAGATCGACCGCACCGAGAACGGGTCGGTCGTCGTCGGTTTTCCCTGTATCTCGGGCTGGTGGTACACGCCTATCGACGTGTACGACGACATCGCCGATGACGTTGCTCGACTCGTGGCTGGCGAAGCCGACAAGTCCCGGTTGCAGGTGTACCGCCGGGACGACGACTGGTTCTGTACGTTCACCGTCGAATACGACGCAGAAACGGGCGAGGAGACGGCAATCGGCGTGGACATAGGTCACAACCACCTGCTGGCCGCAGACGCAGAAACGGGCGAGTCGATGCTGGTGTCCGGTCGTGAGGCGAAATACGTCCGGCGCAAATATCGTTCCTTGCGCGAGTCGCTGCAACAGGCGGGTGCGCTTCGCGCACGTAACCGCGTGGGTAACAAAGAACAGCGCCGGATTCGTGATCTCAACCACAACGCCTCCCGTCGCCTCATCGACTGGGCCGAGCAGTTCGAGAATCCCGTGCTGAAAATCGAGGACCTGGAGGGCATTAGAGAGGGAAGCGACTGGCGCGGCGTCCACTCGTGGCACTTCCACCAGTTGCAGGAATTCATCGTCTACAAGGCAGAACAGGCCGGGATTCGCGTCGAGGAAGTTGACCCGTTCGAGACGAGCCAACGCTGTTCGGCCTGCGGTGCCGAGGGCACACGCAACAGCGACCACTTCTCATGTCCAGAGTGCGACCGTAGCCGCCACGCCGACCTGAACGCCGCCGAAAACATCCGTCAACGGGAGGGAGAACCATGCACGGCCTAACACTTCGGCTGACGCGACCCGTGCGGCCTCGTGGACTGAACACTCCACCGACTGCTTCGCAGCCGCCCGGCGTGACCGGGGAGGAAGGCCGCGTTGACCCGGCTGTACGCGCTGGAAAGCACGTCCGGGGTCGTAACCGGATGGCGACCTGTGAGGCTGGCCACGCGAAAGCGTCCCTGAGCCGCCGAGGAAACGCGCAACCTGAATATCCCCGTCGGGGAATCCCACCCCTTTAGGGGTGGGAGGAGGTCAATCGGTGAAGATGTCGATGGAGGCCTCGACGAGCCGGACGATTGTCGCGACGAACGTCGTGAGGAGAGTCTCGACGAGCGAGAGGAACACGCGGTAGGCAGTCGCGACACGCAGGCCGAACCGATAGACCTGCCAGAGTCCGCGCAACAGCGTGGCCCGCTCCGGGTCGTCTATCTGATCGAGCATACGCGAGACACGGACCGCGGGCGCGGTAGTCATCCTATTTGGACGTTCCAGCAACTGGCGTCTTACGCGTTTCGGCTCCCGACAGATTTCGCCCCCTGGACCGCCACCCGGCGGCAGTTTAACGATCCGGGCCGACCAAGGTCGGGGTATGCCCGGCATCAACTACGAGGATTTCCTCGATCTCGAGTACGAGCCCCGTGACTCGGAGCTGGTCTGTACGTTCGCCGTCGAACCGGCCAGCGACATGGACATGGCCGACGCCGCCGGCCGCGTCGCCTCGGAAAGCTCCAACGGCACCTGGGCCGAACTCCAGGTCGAGGGGTCGATCACCGACCTCTCGGCGACGGCCTGTGCCATCGACGGGAATCGAGTCACGGTGGCGTACCCGGACGCACTGTTCGAGGACGGCAACATGGCGCAGGTGCTGTCCTGCATCGCCGGGAACATTTTGGGCATGAAAGCCGTCGAGCGCATCCGCCTGCTCGACTGTGACTGGCCCGAGCCGCTGGCCACCTCCTTCCCGGGCCCCCAGTTCGGGACGAGCGTGCGCGAGGATATCTTCGACGCCGGCGACCGGCCGATCACGGCGACGGTGCCAAAGCCCAAGGTCGGCCTCTCGACCGACCAGCACGCCCAGATCGGGTACGAGGCCTGGACCGGCGGACTGGACCTGCTGAAGGACGACGAGAACCTCACCGATCAAGGGTTCAACCCCTTTGCGGATCGCCTCACCGAGTCGCTCGGCCAGCGTGACCGCGCCGAGGACGAGACCGGCGAGAAAAAATCCTACCTCGTGAACGTCACCGCGGACACCCGACGGATGCTCGAACGGGTCGACATGGTGGCCGAACACGGCGGCGAGTACGTGATGGTGGACGTGGTGACCTGTGGCTGGGCGGCGGTTCAGCGGGTCCGCGAGCGTTGCGAGGACCACGGGCTCGCGATCCACGCCCACCGCGCGATGCACGCCGCGTTCGACCGCATCCCCGACCACGGCGTGTCGATGCGGGTCCTCGCACAGGTCACGCGCCTCTGTGGGGCCGACCAGCTCCACACCGGCACCGCCGACCTCGGCAAACTCGAAAACGAGGATTCGGCGGGAATCAACGAGTGGCTCTACGCCGATCTGCACGGCCTGAACGACGTGCTTCCGGTCGCGTCGGGCGGTCTCCATCCCGGTCTCGTTCCCGAGTTGATCGACCGTCTCGGGAAAAACCTCTGTGTCCAGGCCGGCGGAGGCGTCCACGGCCACCCCGACGGCACCCACGCCGGCGCGAAAGCACTCAGAGCGGCGGTCGACGCGGCCGCGGCGGGCGAAGACATCGAGGACAAAGCAGAGGACGTGCCGGAACTCGAAACCGCGATCGAGAAGTGGGGAACGGAGACGCCACGGTGAGTCGGTCGGTCACCGGGTCTCGTCGGTCCAGTCGGGTTCGTCGACGGTCACGTCCCCGACGGCGGTGGTCTCCAGCGAGAGAGACAGTTCCTGTCCGGTGTTCGCGTTCACGAACTGGAAGTCCGCGGACCGGATCACGCCGGTACGGTCGACGAGTAGCGTCGCGCTGGGGTCGGTCGCGTTGCGCGGTCGCCGGTCCGCACCGGCGAAGGCGTCGGCACCGAATCGGTACAGTCGCGTTCCGTCCCGCGTGACGTTGCCGGCGAACGCGAACTCGAACATCAGGAAGTAGTCGGCTTCGGTGAATCCGACGGTGCCGCGCTGGTACTGTCGACGGGTTCGCTGGCGCGTGGTTTCCGACACGGTGGTGGTCGCCGCCTGCCCGTCGAACGTATCGTTGTAGCGCTCGTAGCGGTCGTCTCCGGTGTGATACTCGTCGATTCGACTGGCGAGGAACGAGCCGGATACGTTGCGGAACGATCGCGTCACCCGGTAGCGCTGTCGCAACGGGGTCGTCGACCCCGCCGCGGTCACCAGCCTGAACGACGTTCCCTCGGGGGCCACGACGGTCCGATTGGTTTCGACCCGGTAGCTACCGCTCCGGTTGAGCGCCCGGAAGTGCGCGAGCAACAGTGCGCTCGCGTTCACTTCCGAACCGGTCCGGACCGCCTGCAGATCGAGTGGTTCGAGGTCTGCATCGGGGGTTTCTCTCGTGCTGTCGTCGTCAGATCCGGTATCAGTTCCCTGTTGTGGCCCCGAGCCGTCCGAAGCGTCTGGCTCGCCGTCCGCGGTCGGCGACCCCGGGCCGCCTCCGCCCGAACAGCCCGCCAGCGCGACCAGCGCCACCAGGAGCACGACGCCCAGTGTTCGACCGTCCATACGGGAACCTACATCTCGGCCGACATAAAATCGAGAGCGGTTTCACGTGTCGAGCAAGTCTTCGATCCGGTCCCAGGAGAGCGGTGGCGACGGGCCACGCACACCTGCGGCCAGGGCACCGCAGGCGTTGGCGACGGCGAGACACCGGTCGAAATCCGGCTCCGCGTCGCCGTCGAGCCACGCGGTCAGGAAGCCGGCGGCGAAGGCGTCGCCCGCGCCCGTGGTGTCGACGGCCTCGACGGGGAACCCGTCGTGGCTCGCGTAGTGCCCGCAGGGCGTCAGGACTTCCGCGCCCGCCGCGCCGTGTTTGAGGACCACCGTTTTGTCGAGGCCGTCAGCCGGGCCGAAGTGGTCCTCGATGGCCGTCGATGCCTCGCGCTCGTTGACGAACACGAGATCGGATCGGGCGAGCGGGGCCGTAAAGTCCCGTGCGTCGATCCGCCGGCCGGGGTCGAAACTGACCCGGAGGCCGTGGTCGTGGGCGCGATCGGCCAGTTCGGCGGCGGTATCGGGGTCCTGACTCGTCAGGTGGAGGTGGTCGGCGGCAGCGAGGATGGCGTCGTCGAGGTCGTCGGCCCCGAATGCTTCGTTGCCGCCCTCGTTGCCGAGGACTGCGACCTCACCGGCGGGGTCGACGACGAGGTACTTCACCGCGGTCTCGGTGTCGGCGACCACGAGCGGGTCGCAGTCGACGCCGGCCGAATCGAGGGCCCGGGTCGCGAGGTGGCCGTTCTCGTCGTCCCCGACGCTCCCGAGGATGGTGGTGTCGTTGCCCAGCGCGGCCAATCCAGTGGCGGCGTTGCTGGCGCTCCCGCCACAGGACTGGGACTGATCGGTGATCGTCGCCTCGGCGTCGGCACCGGGAAGGCGGTCGACAGAGAGGGTCACGTCCCAGTTGACGTGGCCCGCACAGATCACGCGCGCCGGATCGGCACCGCTCACACCGGGTCCTCCCACGGTCGCGCGGAGGTCTCGCCGAACAGTTCCCGCATCAGCGTGACGATGCTCTCGGGTGGGAACTGACCGCGCTCGGTGACGATGGCGTCCATGTAGCGAGGCGGCGTCACGTCGAAGGCAGGGTTCTCGACGGCGATATCGCCGATCTCATCGCGCTCGGCCGGGCCGATGATCTCGGCCTCGTCGCGCATCTCGATCTCGACGGTGTGGCCGGTCATCGTTCCCGGATGGAGTTTGATCGTCTGGGCCGCGGTCATGATCGGAACGCCGCGCTCGCGGGCCGACACCGCCAGGCCGCTGGTCCCGATCTTGTTGACGACGGAGCCGTCCGCCGCGACGGCGTCGGCTCCGACGAGGACGTGATCGACCTCGTCGAGGTAGCGACGGGCGGCGCTGTCGACGATCAGTGTCACGGGTACGTCCCACTCGCGCAACTGCTCGGCTGTGATGTGGCCCTGATTCCGGGGACGTGTCTCCTTGACGACCGCGGACAGTTCCTTGCCCTGGTCGAGCGCGGCCTCGATACAGGCCAACGCGTCCGTCGAGTGGCAGTGGGTCATCACGGTGTCCCCGTCCCGCAGTCGGTTGGCACCGATCTCGCCGAGGTCGTCCTGTGCGCGGTCGAGTTGGTCTCGGAACTGCTCGACAGCGTCGACCGCGGACTGCCGGAGCGACTCGACGGTCGTCCCCTCCATGCTCTGAAAGACGAACCGTAGCGCGTTGGGCAGGGAGACAGCGGTCGGGCGCGTGTCGTAGAGCACGCCCGCGGCCGCGTGCATCTCCGCCCTGAACTGCTCGGCCGTCTCGGCGTCGCTCGCCGTGGCCTGCGTGGCCAGCGCGTCGGCCGCCGCGTCGGCGATGGTCGCCGCGCCGCGAATCTCCATTTCGGCGATGTCGGCGGCGACGGCCTCGACCGCCGGGGCAACCTCCGTGTCCATGGCGCCGAACTACGCGGTCGGGCGTAAAAAGTGACCGGGGGGACGGGAGGAGTGCCGGGAACCCATCATTCCATGTAGCCCAGTTGCTTCAGCCGCTCGGCCACTTCCTCGTCGTCGCGGCTGTCGTCATCGTCGGCCAGCGTGATGGGGTCGCGACGCTCCCAGTCGCGGTCGTCGGCGAAGATATCGAGGACGTCGCCGGTCATGTCTTCCGGCACGTCACAGCCGCTGGCGACCAGCAAGGTCGGCGCGATGTCGCGGATGCTGATGTCGTCGAGTTCGCCCGCCTCGGCGAAGTCCGGGCCGCTCGCGAGGAAGATGCCGTTGGGCGTGTTCTCGGCGGCCCAGCGGTCCGGGCCGGTCTGGATCACGCCGCCGCCGACGCCGTCGTTGACGTGGACGCCCGGGCGCTGGTCGACGACGATTTCGGGTGCTTCGTCGAGATAGGGGCCCTCGTACACCTCCTCACCGCGGTACACGTCGGTGAAGAGCCGGCCGTGTTCGTCCTCGACGGCGGCGAGATCGGCCATCAACTCTTCACGCACGGATTCGGTATCGAAGTCGGGGTTGAGGTAGATCGGTCCCTGTGCGCTGGCGACGGCCTTCGTCCCGTCGAGTTCGATGGCCTCCAGTTTCCGGGAGCGTTTGAGCCCGGCGCTCTGGGGGACAAGCTCCTGAATGCGCTCGGGAACGACTTTTGCGAGGAAGTCGACCGCGCCGACGCGTTTGGCGGCCGAGAGAGCAGTCTCGCGGTCGATGCCGACCCGCTTGAGGACGCCGTCGACGGTCTGGGTGCGGGCCTGATAGCCGTTTTCGGCCAGCCACTCGTTGACGTAGAACTCCGTCTGGGTCGCCGCGGAGCCGTGGTCGGACATGACGACGAGGTTGGTGTCCTCCAGATCGTCGAGTCGGCCGAGCCACTCGTCGACGAGTTCCCAGGCGCGCTTGCTGGGCTCCTCGTCCCAGAAGAAGTGATGGATGACGTTCAGGTAGAAGAGGGTGACGTGGACGAAGTCGAGTTCTTCCTCCTCGAACAGCGAGAGGGCGACCTCGAAACGCTTGTCCAGCAGGTCGAGGATGGCCTCTACTTCCGCACCGCGTTCTTCGTTCGAGGAGAGGAGCGGATCGGGGTGGACGCGGTAGTCGAAGCGGTCTTCCAGCTCGGCGGCCAGCGATTCGGGGGCGGTGTAGCCCGAGGAGATCGAGCGGTACTCTCCCTCGACGGCGTCGGGGCCGCCGGCGACGACGGGGCCGTCGATCTCGCGAGGCGGGTACATCGTCGGCATATTGACCACGCCAGCGGTCTGGCCGTCGTCGTTGAGGTAGTCCCACAGTTCGGCGGTGTCGAATTCGCCGCCGTTGACGACCTCGATGACGCCCTCCTCGAGGTCCATCCGTTCGAACCAGAAGACACCGAACCCGCCGGGGTCCTTGCCGGAGGAGTAGCACTTCCAGTTGGGGAAGGTCACGGGCGGCAGGCAACTCCGGTGCTCGGCCCAGGCCGATTCCGAACGGAGGGCGGCGAGGTTCGGGAGGTCACCGGCCTCGATCCAGGGGTCGAGCAACCGCCAGCTCGCCCCGTCGAGGCCCACGACGAACGTCCGTGTCATGCGCGAGTCGACGATACGGACACAACTATGTCTTTCCGTCCAGTCCGGCGCATTCGAGACAAACGACAGGTCTAAGTTTACCGATGCGAGCAACTCTCTCAGTGGACGTCGTCGCCGTCATCCCCGCGTACAACGAGGCCGACACCATCGGTCCGGTGATCGATGGGACTCATGAACACGTCGACCGGGTGGTCGTGGTCGACGACGGGTCCAGCGACAGCACCGCCCAGATCGCCCGCGAACACGGTGCGACGGTCGTCGAACACGTGTTCAACACGGGCGTGGGCGGAGCCGTCCGAACCGGCTACCAGTACGCCATCCAGCACGATTACGACTTCGTGCTCCAGGTCGACGCCGACGGGCAACACGACCCGGAGTACATCCCCCAGTTGCTAGACGCGGCGGCCGACTCGGACATGGTCATCGCGAGCCGGTACCTCAACGAGAGTTTCCAGGACTACTCGCTGACGCGGAAACTCGGTATCGCCTTCTTCACGAAGATGGTCAACACGCTCGGCGGCATCGACATCACCGACGTGACCAGCGGCTTCCGGGTCTACCGGGTGTCGGCGCTGGCGACGATCCTGCATCGGTCGGACAAACACTGGGCGGTCGAACAGACCCTCGAAGCCGCCAAACGGGACTTCCGGATCACCGAGGTCTCCATCGAGATTCCGACTCGGGAGGAGGGCGAATCGCAGTTCTCGCTCGACACGTTCGTCCTCTACCCGCTCCGGATGACCGACGTGATACTCAGGGTCCTGCTCTTTCGCTAACGATGGATTTCACGCTCGTCAACCTCCTGTCGTTGCTGGTCGGTGCCCTGTTCCTCGCGAACGGCTACTACCTCGTCAAGGAGGGCCGGGAGGCGCTTGCCCTCTTCGTCATGTCCCTTTTCGTCGGGGCCGGCCTGATGTTCGTCGCCGTCTATCCGAACTTCTTCGAGATGCTCGCCACGCTTCTCGGACTGGAGTGGAAGGCACGTGCGATTCTGGTCGTCTCGAACCTGGTGTTGTTCGTGATAATCACCTACCTCATTAACCGCATCGGGAAGCTGTACGACCGGCTCTCGCGGCTGAACGAGGAAGTGAGTCTGCTGAAAAGCGAACTTGAGGAACTGGATGAGTGACCGCGCAGTCCTCTCGATCGATTTCGAGTTGTTCGAGCAGACGCCAGCCTATCGGTCCGCCGACGGGACGATGGACGAAGACGGCGTCGGACTGGACGGCGGGGAGTTCCTCCGTCGCACCCTGGCCACCCACGACGCCACGGCGACCTGTTTCGTCGTCTCGTCGGTCGCCGAGTCCCACCCCGACGCGGTCCGGGCACTCGCAGACGCCGGCTTCGAGATCGGATCACACACCCACAGCCACCGGCTGCTCTCGGAGCTGTCGGCCGCCGACCGTCGCGAGGAACTGGCCCGTTCGCGGGAGGTGCTGACCGAGGTCACGGACGAACCGGTGACGGGCTTTCGCGCGCCGGCGTTCGACCTCGCGTCGGACCACTTCGCGGTGCTGGCGGAGACCGGCTACCGCTACGACTCGAGTGTCGTCGCCAGCCGGACGATTCCGGGCTGGTACGGCGGCGAGTTCGACCTCCACCGACCCGCACCCGCGACGGCGGTCGACCCGGACGCGCCGACGGGACTCGCGGAGTTGCCTGTCAGCGTCATGCCTGGGCTCCGGTTGCCGCTGACGGGCACCTGGCTCCGGTTTTTCGGCCCGCGGTACACGATCCTCGGGATGAAACTGCTCGCCCGGCGCGGGATCACGCCGGTGCTGTACGTCCACCCGTGGGAGTTCGTCGACCTGCCAGCCGTCGAGGGCGTCCCCCGGCGCGTCTACTACCACACCGGCGAATGGATGCGCCGGGCGGTCGAGCGAATCCTCGCACAGGATTTCGCGTTCACGACCGCCCGCGAGGTCGTCGCGGACGCCATCGCGACCGACCCATCCACCGGAACTGCAGGGGCAGGACGGATCGAGGGCCGACCGGAGGAGGAGTAGCGTGTCCGGGCGGACCCGTCGCGGGATCGCGGTCACGCTGGCCCAATACGCGCTGGGGCTAGCGGCGCTTGGCTGGCTGCTCACGCAGGTCGACCTCGCGAACGTTCTCGTCCTGCTCAGCCGGCTGGACGCCGCGACGATCCTCGCGGTGTTGCTCGTGAGCGTCGCCGCGCTCCTCGCGCACTTCTACACGTGGTACGTCGTCAGCCGTCCGTTCGGCGAGGTTCGGTTCCGCGAGGCCGCCAGCGCCGATCTCATCGTGAAGTTCGTCAACCAGTTGTTGCCCTCCCGGCTCTCCGGTCGGGTCGCTGCGCCGTTCGTCGTCCGGAGTGAGACTGGGATCGGGTACGCTGACGCAACGGCGGTCGCGGGCGTCCACACCGGTCTGTACGCGATCTACTACGGGGCCGTTGCACTGTCAGGGGTCGCATTCGTGCTGGGACGGCTCCCCTGGGGGCTGCTCGCGCTGGTCGCACTCTCGACGGGGCTGTACGTCGCCGCCGGCGGGTTCGTGTTGCTCGCCGGGATGAACCTCGAATTCCTCGATCGGCTGATCGAGGGACTCGCGGACGTGGTGGCGCGCGTTCCCCGGATCGGCACCGGACTGGCCGAGCGTCTGCGAGCGGTTACGGAGTACACGACGTCGTCGACGAGTTCGTTCCGGCGGCTGACGACCGATCCGCGCATCTGGCTCCACTACGGCGCGGGGTGGGCGGGGGCGCTGGTGCTCGCGCCCGGCGCTCGCGTCCTGCTCTTGCTGTGGGGGTTCGGCACGAGTTTCGAGCCCGCCATCGTGCTCCCGCTCGTGCTGGTCGCGGCCTACAGCGTCACCCTGCTCCCGCTCACACCCGGTGGAATCGGCGTCACCGAAGCGACCGCGACCGCCGTCTTCGTCGCACTGGGTGTGCCCGGCGACGTGATCGTGCCCGTAATCCTGATCGACCGCTTCCTCGGAATCTACCTCCCCGCGGTCGCGGGCTGGTACCCCTCGCTGAAGGTCGACGTGTCGTCGCTCGCTCCCGACCAGGAAGCGTAGCGGTGTGTCCCCGCTGTATCACCCCGTCGGCGTCGCGCGGTACGGGTACAGGGCCGCGACGAGGGAGAGTTCGATTGCCCGGTATCGACGGCTCGGTTCCGGAATCGGGCGTCCGGTTGTTCGTGCCCAATCGGACGCCTAGAACGGCGGGAATCGCCCGTATTCACAGGCGCTGTCCCGCTGTAGGATCACCGTGTACTGGTTCTCCGCGAGTTCCTGCTCGTCGGCGTACTGGTCGGTCTGGGGCACCAGGCCGACGTGGAACAGATCCGTCACCGACCCCGGCGTCGGCCGGTCGGGGACGAAGTTCGGCGGGCGCGGCCCGAACTCGGCGACGATGCGGTAGCTGTACTCACCGGAGAGCAGGTCCCGGAAGTACGCCTGCTGGTCCCTGCCGTTGCGGTAGTAGGTGCCGTTTTGCAGGTAGAGCAGGTCGCGATACCCGAGCTGGATGTACTCGGGGCAGTCGACGATCGACGCCGCTTCGGCCTCGTCCTCCGGCCCGAACAGGTGATTGATCCGCATATCGTGGGGGACGGCGGCGTCGTGGAAGTCCCGCCGGTAGATCTCCATCGTGGCGTCGTCGTCGGCGTTGTCCTGTAACCACTCGGTCGCCTGATCGCGGGGCATCGAGGCGTAGCCCCCGACGCCGACGCCGGCGTAGATTCCGGTCGTCACCAGCAGGAGTGCGATCACGGGCGTCCCGACGGACGGGTTCCGCTCGCGCAACCGGATCAGCGACAGCGCGAGCAGGAGTGCGATCAGCGGGAACGTCGGCAGCAGGTGGTGGACCCGGAAGTCGTGCCAGCCCGAGAACAGCAGGAGGTAGACGACGAGCGCGACGCCCGCGAGCGCCAGCGCGTCGGTACTGGTGGCCTGGTCACGCACCGCCGACAGACTCGCGACGACGCCGGCCAGTGCCGCGAAAAACAGCGGCAGTCCGAGCGCGCTGAAATAGCCTCGGAGGAACCACCACCAGATCTGGGCGGTCGGGCCGGTAGTGTGTGTGCTCCGTGCGCCCGGTTGTTCGAGGACCCGATACAGGAACTTGTCGAAGCTCCCGACGAGGAACGTGGGATACCCGACGAGAATTGCGAGTAAGCCCAGCAGCGCGCCACCGGCGACCAGCCGCGGCCGGAACAGCGCCTCGAACCACTCTCCCTCGACGTGACGGCCACGCAGCAGGTACGCCAGCCCGACCAGAAAGACGATGGGCGCGGCGGTCAACTTGAACGCGATAGCGACCCCACCGGTCGCGCTGGCCGCGAGGAACGCCGTCCCGTCGCCGGTCCGGACGTACCGGACGAGCAGGTACAGCGCCAGCAGGAGGAAAAAGAGCGCGGGCATATCCTCCCCGCCTTCGTGAGCGATGGTGAGGAAGCCGAAGGTGAGCGTCAGGACGAGCGCGGCCAGCCGACCTGTCGCGCGGTCCCGGAGTACGGTGCCGAGGCGATAGGTCAGGTAGACCGCGCCGACGGCGAAGGCGACGTTGAACAGTCTGACGAACACGAGACTCCAGGTCCAGATCCACTCCGGCGTCCCGTGCCAGGCCGGGTAGTAGCCGAACTCCGGCTGGGGGTAGCCCAGTTCCGTGAACGCCGACAGATCGCCCGTCAGGACCGACACCAGCAGGACTGGCAACAGCGCCAGCCCGAACAGGTACAGCGTCGGTCCGAAGGGGACCCGGCTCCACTCGACGCTTCGCTGGAGCGTCTCGATGCTGGGATCGGCGATCATCCGCCCCATGGGGACCATCGCGTCGAGCAGACGGCTCTTCTCGTCTCTGGTCGCGAAGTTGGGGATGCGGTGCCAGAACCAGAAGCTACAGAGCACGGCCGCGAGCAAGACGATGAACGGCAGGTACGGATCGGATCGGAAGTCGTCCGCGACCTGCGTGCGGACGCGGCGAAAGAGGGCACGAATGCGGGAGGCCATACCGGACTCAATCCGTGACGGCGGTAAAAACGGAACGGAGTCAGTCGCTCGTCGGGGCGGCCAGCCCCACGTCTATCTCGCCAGCGTCGAGTTCTTCCTCGACCTCGCGGGCGGCCTGGACCATGTTCTCCATCTTGCCGTAGGCCACCTCACGGGGCAGGAGCTTCAGCCCGCAGTCGGGCGAGACCGTCAACTGCTCGGGCGGGACGATCTCGAACCCTTTCTTGATGTTCTCTTTGATCTCCGCGACGGGTTCGACCTCGGCGACGTGAACGTCCACGACGCCCAGCGCGAGGTCCTTGGTGAACTCGTGTTCGGTGAACACGTCGAGTTGCTCGTAGTTGCCGTTACAGAGTTCCAGATCGTACTCGTCGACCGGGTAGTCGAGCATCTCGGGGTAGATCCGCGAGTAGTCGCCGTAACAGACGTGCAGGCCGATCCGCACGTCCTCGGGCACGTTCTCGACGATCCGGTCCAGACAGTTGCCGACGATGGCGTGGTCGTCCGGCGTCGTCGCCAGCGCGGGTTCGTCGATCTGGATGTACTTCGCGCCGGCGTCCACGAGCCGTTCGATCTCCTCGTTGACGAGGTCGGCCAGGTCGTAGGCCAGTGCCTCGTCGTCGTCGTAGACCTCGTTGAACGACCAGCTCGCGAGCGTGTAGGGGCCGGTGATCGGCACTTTGACGGGGCGTTCGGCCACCGAGTCGGTGAACTCGAACTCGTCGACCAGCCACTCCTGACCGTACTCGACGTTCTCGACGACGGAGGGTTTATCGAAGTAGTTGTGGCCCCAGACCTTCACGCGGCCGTTGAACTCGTAGCCCTCGATCAGGTGGGCGAAGTACTCGACCATCTCGTTGCGTCGCATCTCGCCGTCGACGACGGCGTCGAGCCCGGACCGTTCGTGTTCCTCGGTGATGAGGCGGGCGGCGTCGTCGGCGGCTTCCTCCCAGTCGTCCTCGTCGAAACTCGCGTCCTCGTCTTCGAGGAGCTCGCGGGCGCGGTCGAGCCACTTTGGTTTCTTGTAACTGCCGACGACGGTCGTCAGCAGGAAGTGGTCGTTCGGATGGTTCTCGGGACGGAACTGCTCTCGCGTCATGCGGAGATCACCTCTTTGTTGACTGCGGCCAGCGCGTCCAGTTTCGCCTCGTACTTGTTGACAGGGAGATAGAACGTCTCGGTGTTGATCGTCGCGTAAATCGTCTCGAAGTCGGTGCTGGGGGTGTTGTCGTCGACCCACTCGATGCGCTCGGCGATGGTCTCGGGTTCCTCGACCAGCGTGTTCTGTCCATCGACGATGCCGAGCGCGATGTCGTCTTTGGTACCGTACTCGCTGATGTTGTAGACGTTGTCCTCGTGGTCGGCCACGAAGTCGAACCCGATGGCGTCCACGTCGGCGTCCATCAGGTGGGCGTAGACCTTCTCGTCCAGTGCGCCCCAGTAGGTGTGGGCGACCACGTCGGCGTCGGCGGCCGCGGCGACGGCGTCGATGGCCTCGCTGGCGCGCTCGTCCGCGCCGTCACCGGGCGGGTTCTCGACCAGCGACGGTTCGAGCAGGAACAGCGTCTCCACGTCGGGGAACTCGGCGATCTCCTCGATCAGGAACTCGCTGATCGCGTCGAGGAACGCGGCGTCGTCGCCGTAGTGTTCGTCGGTCGCCAGATCGGCCAGAGAGTACGGACCGGGGAGAACCGCCTGCAGACCCGCATCGACCTGCTCGCTCGCGGCGTCGAGTTCGGCGGCCACGTCGCCAGTCGCGGCGAGGTCACCGGTCACGACCGGCTCCCGGTAGAAGTTGTTGTTGTCGTAATACCGGACGATCCCACGGGTATCGACGGCGTCGGCGACCGCGAGCGGGTGGGCAATCATGTCGTCCCAGCGGCCCTGCCCCTCGACGATCCGGTCGAGGCCGGCCGACTGCTGGCGGTCGACGTACTCGCTCCGGACGCGTCCGTAGGCGTCTTCGATAGCCTCGCCCTCGGTCCCGTCGATCAGATCGGCCTTCTGGTGGCCCTTCAGATCGGATAACTCGTCTTTCGCCCAGTCGGGCAACGGGTACAATCCCGGTGTCGTCGTAACTACCTCTGACATTGCAATCCTGTACGAAATGACGCCCTTTAATATTTGCTAATCGGTTTGATGACTTCGAGTTATGATCCGTCCGACGAGAGGGTATATAAAACGGCACGACGGTACCACTGGGTGTTTACGGGGAACAGTACCCCGTCGGACCGATCTCATCAACAATCGAGCTGTCTGATCGACACTGGCTATTTTACACACAAACAGTCGTGAAATAAGTTTTGTTTCAGGAGCTTAGCGTAGTTAATCATCTTGTTTATCCGGCAGGTCCGAATAGTGGCTGGTGGCATGAAACGAATTGCCATGAAAGCGATCCTCGCCGTCCTGGCGGGGGTGTTCGGGGTTGGAACCGCAGCGGCAGAGACAGGGGGAGACACCAGTGCGTTCGATCAGATCCTCGCGGAGATCATCGCCAAAGTCGGGGCGAACCTTCCGCCGGAGGCGAATCGAGTGCTCCTGGACCTGCTGTCGTCGATCGGCCTGATCTAGCCGCTATCGTGAAAGGACACTCGCGTTCCGTATCCCTGGAACGCGGGTGCGTCCGTTTATCCGGCGCGCACCGAGTTCTCGATCAGTCTTCCGGCCGGTCAGCCGTCGGTCGAGCGCTGAAGTCTCAACACGAGTAGTCGCTCGAAGGCGTGTTTCTCGCTCGCGATCTCGGTCGCATCGAACCCGTAGTCGGCCGCGAAATCGACGACGGCGTCGGGGTCGGTGAGCGTCGACACGAGCAACAGCACCTCGCCGCCTGACGCGAGGACGCGACCCACGCCGTCTATGAACGGTTCGATCACGGCCCGGCCGTCTTCGCCGCCCGAGAGCGCGTACTCCATCCAGTCGTTCCGTTCGTCCGCCGGCGGTGTCGGCAGGTACGGCGGGTTGAAGAGGACGACGTCGAAGCTCCTGTTCCGGAAGGGATCGGTCAGGTTCGCCTGCACGACCGGGACGCCGTTCTCGCGGGCCTCCTGGCAGGCCAGCGGGTTGATGTCCGCGCCCACCACGTCGGCTCCGCTGTCTTCGGCCACGCTGGCGACGTAGCCGCTCCCAGTCCCCACGTCCAGCACACGGTCGCCGTCCCCGACGCACTCGGCGGCCGTCTCGGCCAGCAGTCGGGTGTCCTCGGCGGGCTGGTACACCTGATCGAGGTCTCGGCGCTCGGCGAGATCGGTCACGACTCGTCGCCCCCCGTCGCCGATCCCTCCCTGGGGGTCACACCGTCGGGACTGTCAGCAGACTCGCCGTCGGTCTCGTTCCCGGCCGTCCGCTCTCCGCTCGTCGCGTCGCCAGTCGCCACGTCGACGCCGTTGCCCGCGAGCCGGAGGCCGCCGGCCTCTTCACGACCGAGCAGTTCCCGCTGGGGGAACGGAATCTTGATACCCTCCTCGTCGAAGGCCTCTTTGATCGCGTCGATGACGGCGGTCTGGGCCTCCCACTTCCGGGGCGCGGTGGGGTCCGAGATCCAGAACCGACACTCCAGTACGACCGCCGAGTCCCCGAACTGCTTGCCGACGACGACGGGTTCGGGACGGGAGAGCAGCGGGTCGACGTCACAGCCCTGCATCGCCTGTTCGGCCACCTCTGCCGCGCGGGTCACGTCCGCTTCGTAGTCGACACCCACGTCGACGGAGACCCGGAGCCGACCCGATTTCGAGCGGTTGACGATCTGTGTCGCGGTCACCTCGTCGTTTGGCAACAGCACGTGTTCGTCGTCGTAGGTCCGCAGGCGCGTGTTGAACAGCGACACGTCGGTGACGACACCCTCGCGGTCCTCCACGACGATCCAGTCGCCCACCTCGAACGGGCGGGCGAAGATCAGGACGAACCCGGCGAGGACGGCCCCGAGGGTCTGGCGTGCGGCGAGACCGACCACCAGCCCGATGACGCCCGCACCGAGGAGCAGGTCCGACGGATTGACGCCGGCCAGCGACATGACGAACACGGCCGCGAAGACGTAGACCACGAGCTGGATCAGGTGATGGATAATCTCCCGCCGGTGGGCCGTGAGCACGTCGCCGCTTCGCTGCTCCAGCAACCCCTTGCTGACGCGGGTGAGCGCGTACGCGACGATCAGCGTCAACACCCCCACCAGTGCGAGGACACCCTGTCTTGGGCCGACTTTGACCGTCTCGAAACTGGCCTGGACGGTGTCGACGGCGTGCCAGATGATGACGAGGAAGGCACTCGCCAGTGCGGCCGCCAGACTGAACGTGATCGCCTGGATCGCCTCCGTGTCGTCGGTCGAGAACCGGGATTCGAGGTGTGCTCCCGCCCGCCGTATGCCGACGCCGACCGCCGCGAGCGCCAGTAGGACGACGAGGCTGGCCAGCAGTCGACTCATCCGCGAGGCGAAGGCGTTCTGGACCCCGTCGACCAGCAGGAGCGTCATCTCGGCTCGCCCACCTCCCACGCCAGCCGCGCTAACTCGGCGAACTCCGCGGGCGTAACTTTCCCCGCGCGCCGCCCCATCAGGTCCTCGTCGGCAGCCTCGACCACCGCGTCTGGCTCGTCCAGCCCCGAGATATGGGCCGTGTTCCGCACCGCGTTGCGCATCGTCTTCCGGCGCTGGGTGAACACAGCAGTAACGAAATCGAGGAAGAAGTCGTCGTCCGGCACTTCGTAGTCGGGAGACCGGGGACGGGCCCGCACGACGGCGCTCTCGACGGCCGGCGGCGGTGAGAACGCCTCCTTGGGAACGGTCTCGACGACCTCCACGTCGGCGTAGTGGCCGGCGGTCACCGAGAGGCGACCGTACTCGTCGGTGGCCGGAGCGGCGGCCATCCGCTCGGCGAACTCCCGCTGGAACATGAGAATCAGCGGTCGGTCGCGGGACAGAAGTCGAAAGGCGATCTCGCTGGAGATGCCGTACGGCAGGTTCGAGACCGAGAGCGAAAAGTCGGGTAGATCAACCTCCAGCGCGTCACCCCCGATCACGGTGAGGCGGTCGGCGTCGATCTCGGTGGCGAACTCCTCCCGGAGGAAGGCGGTGAGGTCCGGGTCGCGCTCGATCACGGTCACCCGGTCGGCGACCGCGAGCAGGCGGTCGGTGAGCGCGCCTGTCCCGCCGCCGATCTCGAGGACGTGGCTCGTGTCGGCGTCGATCTCGGTGGCGTAGTCCGGGAGCCGGTCGAGGACCCGGTCGTCGACGAGGAAGTGCTGGTCCCGGTTGGGGTCGCCGCGCACGCCGGCGCGGGAAAGCAGGGCGTCGGGGGCGCGGCTACCGGGCGTCGGCGCGTCGTCGGCGGGGCCACCAGTCATTGGCGGACCCAGAACCTCACCGACCAAAAACGTGTCAGTCCTGGTCGTCGGTGCCGACGAACGTCCGGTATTTCAGATCGTCTTCGCGCATCTCCTCGAGGACGCGCTCGACCAGTACCTCTCGGGGGTTGTGGAGGCCGTTGACCCGGGCCTGCAGGTCCTCGAAGTTCTGGAAGGGGCGGCGGTCGCGCTCGTCGAGGATGTTGTTGCGGAGCTTTTTGCCGATCCCTGGAAGGAGGTTCAGCTGGTGGAGCCGCAGCGTGATGGGCTGGGCGTCGTTGTAGAAGTCGACGAACCGCTCCTCGTTGGCCGTGACGATCTCTTCGACGACGTACTCCAGTTCCGAACGCGCACCGCTGGGGAGATCCTCGTACTCGATCGTGCGGATGCGCTCGACCGGGCTGTCCGCGCCGCGCTCGACGGGAACACGGTCGCCGATCTGGACGCCGGCGTCCTCGTCGACCCGAAGCTCGAACAGTTCGAAGTCGGATTCGGTCAGGACGTACGCGAGCGGCGACTTCTCGTACTGTGGGCGGTCGTCTTCCGTGCGCCCGTGGGGCAGGAAGTCGAGGACGACACCCGTCTCACGCTCCGTGTCGGCAGTCGGGTCGCCGCTCTCGGAATCGCTCATACACGCCGATACGGCGACGGGATACATAAAAGCCCCAGTGGGAGGTCTAGACGTACTTCGCGACGACGTCGAGGATGTCGTCGAGTTCGTCGCCCGAGAGGGAGAACCGTTCCTGGGCGTAAATCGCGCGCAACTCGTCGCGGTCCTGTGGCGTCGTGTTCGCGATCTTGTAGGCCGTCGCCTCGTCGACCTTCTCCAGGTCCCGTAGTTCGTCGACGAACTCCTGGGACTCCTCGGGGTCGAGCGTGGCGAAGCGGTTGACGTGCTCGATGGCCCGCGCCAGTTCGTAGCGCATCTCCCGATCCTCGTCGGTGGCCCGCTCGTGTTCGAGCGATTCGAGGATCTCCTTGGTCTCGGCGAGCGTCAGGTACTCCTCGCCGACCTTCTCCTTGAAGATCGTCATTCCTGGACGGTGATGTGGGCGGGCTTTGCGATGATCGTCTTCTCTTTGCCCTGATCCTCGATCAGGACCTTGTAGGCCTCTCCCTGCTTGCCGTCGACCGTTCCGGTGTGCCCGTTGAACCGCGGGTGGAATCGTCCGTCGTTGACCGACGGGTCGATCTTGAGGTGGACTTTCTGGCCCGCCTCGAACTCCTGAACGGACCGCTGGGGCGGCGACGTCCCCCGGTCACGGGGGTCGTTACTCAGCTCGTGGCGCGTCTTCTTGAGTGGACCGTTCGAATTGGGCATTCGTGGCTGTCGGTTGTGTGGTCGGGCTTATAAAACGTGCGTTCCGTCGCGGCCAGCGGCGTGGCGACCAGCTCTCAGCTCACGGGTCGCTTCGGGTTCCGGCCGTTCGCGTCGCGGTCAGAGGCCCCGTGCTCGAGTTCGGAGACGTTCCGGTCGCGTCCCCAGTCAGTCGTCGGTCGACGCCAGATCCGCGTCGGCGGCGTCGACATCCACGTCGGTCGCGTCGACGGTGAACTCGTCCATCAGCGCGCGGAGGTCCCCGGCCTGCTCCGCGATGGTCCGGGCGGTCTCGGTCACCGACTCCAGCTGATCGGCCTGGGTCGTCGCGGTGTCTGCCACCTCGCCGGCGCGGTCGGCGGTCCGTTCGCTCACGTCGGTCGCCTGATCGGTCATCGAGACGACTTCCTGTGCCGAGGCCGCCTGATCGTCGGTCGCCTCGCTGATCTCGCGGACGCCGTCGGTCGTCTGTTCGACCTTCTCCGCGATGTCTTCCAGCGCGTCCAGCGCCCCCTCGGTCGTCTCGACACCGCTCTTGACGTCGTCCTGCATCGCCTCCATGTCGGCGACTGCCTCACGGGTCTGTTCGGACAGTTCGGTCAGGAGAGAATCGATCTCCTGGGTCGCCTCGCGGGTCTGTTCGGCGAGTTCTTTCACCTCGTCGGCGACGACGGCGAACCCGTCGCCGTCCCCGTCGGCGTGGGCCGCCTCGATGGAGGCGTTCAGCGCCAGCACGTTCGTCTGCTCGGCGATGTCGTCGATCAGGTCGACGATTTCGGCCACGCGGTCGACTTCGGCGTCCAGCGCCTGCACGTCCGCGACGGTCTCTTCGGTCGCCGTCTCGATCTCGGCCATCTCCGCGGTGGCCTCACTGGCGGCTTCGGCCCCCTCGGTGGCCGCGGCCTCGGTCTCGGTGGCCAGGTCGGCGACGGTGTTTGCGGTCGCCGCGACCTCCTCGACGGTCGCGCTGAGATCGTTCATCTCGTCGGTGACGCCGGTGAGTTGCTGGTTCTGGTCGACGGCGTCGTCGGCGATTCCCTGGACGTTCTCCGAGACGGTCCGACTGCGTTCCCGCGCGGACTCGGTGGCGTCGACGGCTCGGGTGGTCGACGCGGCGACCTCGTCGGCGAAGGACCGGACGCGGGCGACCGTCGCTTCCAGTTCGCTCATGGTTTCGTTGAACGCGCGAGCGATCTCGGCCATCGCCGAACTCTCCTCGTCGGGTTCGAGCCGGCGGGTGAGGTCGCCGTCCGCGCAGGCCCGGATCACCGAGCCGTACTCGTCGGCGGTCGCTTCGAGGTGTTCGGTGAACTCCTCGGCCTCGCGGCGGGCGGCCTCGGCTTCTTCGCGTGCGGCCTCGGCGTCGGCCCGGGCTTCCTCGCGGGCGCGCTCGATCTCGTCGATCCGGTCGGCCAGCGAGTCGCGCATACTCGCGAACGAGGCAAAGAGCGTCCCGATCTCGTCTGTCCTGTGGGTCTCCATCGACACGTCGAGATCACCGTTCTCGATGGATTTGGCCCGGTCGACCAGCCGGTTGATCGACTTCGCGGTGGGGCGGACGATCACGAAGCCCAGCAGGAACATACTCCCGGCGACCAGCCCGAAGATGAGCACGAGGTACTGGAGCGACTGCCAGCCCACCGCGTAGGCCGAGGTGGGCGCTCGCAGCAACACGATGAGGTCGGTGCCCGGTACCTGCTGGTAGCTCAGTACCGTGCTGTTGTCCTCGAAGATCTCACCGCCGGCGGTCGTGTTCGTGAGCATCCGTTCCTCGCCCGCACCGGTGTAGAGGTTCGTGGCGGACTGGTTGCCGTCGTACAGCATGAACCCGTTCCCGTCCATCACGATCACGTGCGAGCCGTTGATCTGGTTCTGGAAGTCGAAAGAGTCAGAGACCGAGACTTCGACCGCGACCGAGTGGTTCTCGCCCGGCACGGGGCTGACGAAGGCGGCGTAGCGCTCCCCGTCGACGAGATACGACTGGGAGAGGTACACGTCGTCCGCGCCGTCCAGGCCGTAGCTCTGCCGCGTGATCCAGGGGATGCGCATACTCGCGGTCGAGATGTCGGCGGTACTCCCGAGGACCGACCCGCGAGCCAGATCCACGTAGTGGACCGCACTCACTTCGTCGGCCAACCCTGCCTCGGTATCGTTGAGCGCGCGCTGTAACGCCGGTCCGGGTTCGGCCTGGAGCGCGCTGGAGGTCGACACGGTGCGTGACGTGGTCCGGTACTGCGTGAGCCACTGGTCGACCTCCCCGCTGTTGCGTTCCGTATCCGTTTCGAGTTGGTCGTAGACGGTCTGCTGTTCGGCGTCACCGAGGACGCCGACGACGCCGAGGAGCGAGACCGCCAGCAACAGGAGAATCACCACGACCGTGAAGACGTACTGCCGGATGTACGTCTGACGGACGCGATCCGGAAGGTATCGCGTGAGACGGAAATCCATATATCCGCGGTCACCAAGCAACCCCAATAAGCGTTCGTCCCCCATTATGCAGTCTGATAATCGACCCCACACCTACCGCCGAATATCCGCCGATTGCATCGGTATCGACGCTCTGATGAAGAGTATCGTTCTCGAAAACGATGCGATTACCGACACCCAACGGAGAGTGCCCGGTAGCCCCAGAGGGGCGGCGTCGCTATGGGGTCTCGGAGCCGGAAAATTGCGGTGGCGAAACTAGAGGCGGCCGACCGAGTCGACTTCGACGGACTCGACACCTTCGACCGTGGCGAAGGCTTCTTCGACGGCGTCGGTGCCGCCGGAGTCGTCGGGGACGACGACGGTGGGGAACAGCGCGACGAGGCCGAAAGCCACGTCGTCACGCTCGAATCCGTTGATCTTGGCTCCCTCGGGGAGGGACTGTTCGAGACGTTCCTGCAGGGCGTCCAGGTCCACGTCCGGGCTCTGCGGCATTACCTTGATCTTGGCTGCGACTTTTCCCATGGTAGTAGATTGCGGCAGGGGGTTGATTGCCGTTGCGATTTAGGGCCCGGTGAACCCACAGTCCGGGCACTCGTAGAGGTTGCTCTGTTTGCGGCACTTGGCACACCGGTAGATCTGGTGGCCACAGTCGGGACACTTGAACGCGGCCGCGTTCGTCCCCGAGATGTTGATCCCGCAGGAGATGCACTTCTGTTTCCGCTTTTGCTGAGTGTCGCTCATACCTACCGCGAGGATAGCCCGACATTTAACCCTTAACATAAGGCGTTGCCGTGGCCTCGGTGGGCGACTGGTCGCGCCCAGGCGTCACGACCCCGGCAGGATGTCGCCCAGCGCGGCACCGATGGCCATCGGCACGAACGCGACGACACAGGTACAGAACGCGAGCCACGGCTCCGCCCACTCGACGCGCCCCCAGGCGGTACTCATCACGAGCGACAGGACGAGCGAGACACCGACCACGCCCAGCAGGCGACGCGGGACGAATCCGAGGATGGGCTTGTAGATCCGCACGTCCTGGAACTCGGCGACGTAAAGGATGCCGACCGTCGTCGCGACGGCGAAGGCGAGCGTCCCGACGAGATAGATCGGCCGGGTGGCGACGAACGCACCGACTTCCTGCGTGCCGCCCTCGACCATCATCGGGATGCCAAAGAGGAGCGCGCCGAGCATCGCCTCCATGAGGTCCGCGCGGTCGAACCCGACGATGGTCCGGCCGAACACCGCCGGCTCTTCGATCTCGGTCGCGGTCTCGATGATCTCCTGAATCCGCCGTCGGCGGGCCGGGTCCGTCAGGGACGCCTCGTACTCGTCGAGTTCGTCGAGCAGATCACCGAGCGTCGGCGGTTCGTCGTCCGGGTCGTCGCGCCGGGGCCGGTCACGCTCGTCGGGCTCGAACTCGTCGGCGTCCTCGCCGGCGTGATCGACCATCGCCTCAGATCACGTCTTCGATGTCGTAGTCCTCGTCGTCGGCCACGTCTTTGGGCTCGCCGCCCTCCCAGACGTAGAAGCCGCGGCCGACCTTCTTGCCGGTGTCGCCGTTCTCGACTTTCTCCCGGAGGATCTCGGGCGGTTCGAAGCGGTCGCCCAGTTCCTCGTGGAGATACTCACAGATGTCGAGTCGCACGTCAAGACCCACGCGGTCGGTGAGTTCGAGCGGGCCGACCGGGTGGTTGTACCCCAGTTCCATCGCGGCGTCGATGTCCTCGACGCTGGCGACGCCGTTCTCGACCATCCGCATGGCCTCGACGCCCAGCGCGACGCCCAGCCGCGAGGAGGCGAACCCGGGTGTGTCGGTGACGACGACCGGTTCCTTCCCGAGGCCGTCGACGAACGCCTCGGCGCGCTCGGAGGTTTCCTCGTTGGTCTGATCGGCCAGCACGACCTCGATCAGGCCCATCTTGTGGGGCGGGTTGAAGAAGTGCAGGCCCACGGCACGCTCGGGGTGTTTCAGCGCCGCCGCGATCGAGGAGACCGACATCGAGGAGGTGTTCGTGGCGATGATGGTCTCCTCGTCGACGTGGTCCTCGGCGTCGGCGAAGGTCTCGCGTTTCAGCTCCAGATCCTCCGGGACGGCCTCGATTACGAGATCCGCGCCCTCCAGCGCGGCGTCGAGGTCGGTCGTCCCCTCGAGGTCGTCGACGGCCTGTTCTTTCTCGGATTCGGTGATGTAGCCGCGCTCAACGCCGCCGCTCAGACGGTTGGTGATCGTGTCGATTGCGTCCATCACCACGTTCGGTTCGATGTCGCGGATACTCACGTCGTGGCCGGCGGCCGCACAGACGTGGGCGATGCCGGCACCCATCGTCCCTGCACCGATAACTGTGACTCGCATGCACAGACCCGCGAGTGCGAGCCGTTAAACGTTTACGAGAGTTTCCGCCCTATTCGTCGCCCTCGGCCCGGGCTTTCCGCCCGTACCGGATCACGCCCTCTTGCTTGTAGATCCGCCGGATGACGGTCGCCACTGCGTCGCCCACGTCGGGTGAAGTCTCGGCTCCGACGATCTGTAGCGGCATACTGACGGACTCGCCGTCGGCCTCGAAGGCCGCGATGGCGACGCCGTACTCCCCGCTTTTCTGTTGCTGGACGGCGAATTCGGGCGGTTCGCCGCCCCGCGAGACCGCGGTGACGGCCTCGACCTCGCCCGTGTCCGGCAGTTCGACCGGCTCGAACTCCACGAGGGATCGGCAGTCCGGACACGCTCCTTCGGGCGGGAACGCCAGCGAGCCACACTCCGGACACCGGCCCGCGACGAGGCGGTGACGCTGAGGGATCGACCGTTTCCACGTCGGCACGGAGACGTAGGCCGCGCCGCCGTTGGGTTCGCCGCTGGTCACGTCGCCCCGGCGACGCAGGTACTCGGCGTACGTCAGGTCCGTCCCGCCGTCGATGGCCAGATCCGCAGGCACGGACTCGTCGGCCTCGACGACGAACGCGTCCGCGCCGCCGCCACTGCCGTAGCCTGCACCGAGCACGGTCTCGTGGCCGTCGGCGAGGGCTTTCGCCAGCGAGAGCGGCACGCTCGCGGCGGCCGTGTCGCCGAGCTCCTGCACCGTCGCACAGGTGTGGATCGTCCCGTTGTCCAGCCCCATCGCACCGGCGGCGCGGTAGGGGAGGCCGCCGTCGGGAGCTTGCACCGCCGCGGCGTCGGGGTCGTCGGCGTCCACGGCGTCCACGGCACCGGCGAGCGTCTCGCGGAACGCCTCGCGGTCGTAGCTGGTCACGTCGATGCCTTCCACGTCCTCACTGCCGGCCCGACGGAATCGCGTGCCGGGGTAGGGTTCGGCGTGTTCCGCGCGGTCGGTGATCGGCGCCGGCGCGTCCGGTCCGACGAGGAAAGCGGCCGCGCCTGCCCCGGCGGCGTGTTCGTGCGCGTCACTCGGCTCGCCCTGCGGGCAGTCCGCAGCGACCACGAGGGCCACTCCGTCGGTCTCGGCCTCCAGCGCCGCGAACAGCGCCCGGGTGCCGGCCCGCGTACTCCCCGTGAACGTCTGGCGTGTCGTGTCGTCGGCGACGCCGAGGAACGAGCCGAGGCGAACGGTCGGGTCCTCCTCGGCCATCGGCGGATTGGTGGTGGCAAACCCGAGCCAGTCCACCTCGGCCGCGTCGGCGTCACCCGCGGCGAGCGCGCGCCGGGCCGCCTCCCAGCCCATCGTGAGTGCGTCCTCGTCGGCTTCGGGAACCGCCTTCTCCTCGATGCCCGAGGCCTCGAAACTGCCCCAGGCCTCGGCGAACTCCTCGGCGGCGACCCGGAGGCGGGGCGCGTAGGCACCGACGGCGCGGATACCTTCGCGGGAATCGTCCGTCATGCCGCATCACCTCCCATCCCTCGTTCGAAGACGTGGACGACCGCCGCACCACCGGACCCGCCGACGTTGTGCGTCAGCCCGACCTGCGGGTCCTCGAGCTGGCGCTCGCCGGCCTGCCCGGAGAGTTGCTTGAACGCCTCGACGACCTGGCCGGCCCCGGTCGCACCGATGGGATGCCCCTTCGATTTGAGGCCGCCGGAGGTGTTGACGGGCATCTCGCCGTCGCGTTTCGTCTTCCCGCTGGCGACGAACTCGCCGGCCTCTTCGGGATCACAGAGCCCGAGATCCGAGTAGGCCATCAGTTCGGCGATGGCGAAGCAGTCGTGGACCTCCGCGAAGTCGAGATCGTCGGGCCCGTAACCGGCCATCTCGTAGGCGCGGTCGGCGGCGTACTGCGAGGCCGGCACGGCGGTGTAGGTGTCGCGCTGGAACAGACCCACCCGGTCACTCCCGGCACCGACGCCGGCGACCCGGATGGGGTCGTCCGTGTAGTTCTCCACCACGTCCTCGCTGGCCAACAGGACGGCAGCCGCGCCGTCGGTCGTCGGACAGCAGTGATAGAGGTTGAGGGGATCGGCGACCGTCGGCGCGTCCATGGCGTCCTCCAGCGAGCACTCGAAGCCGAGTTGGGCGTGGGGATTTTTCGCCCCGTTCTCGTGGTTCTTGACGGCGACGTGGGAGAGCTGTTCGCGGGTGGTGCCGTACTCCTGCATATGCCGACTGGCCATCTGGGCGTAGACGCCGGCGAAGGTGGTGCCCGAGAGGCGCTCCCACTCTGTTTCGCCCGACACGCCGAGCCAGTAGCGCACGGCGTCGCCGGACACGTCGGTCATGATCTCGACGCCACTCGCGAGCACCACGTCGGCCATCCCGCTCCGGATGGCCTGCACGCCCTGCCGGACGGAGTAGCCCGAGGCCGCACAGGCGTTCTCGACCCGCGTGACCGGGATGCCGTGCAGGCCGACGTGTTCGGTCACGGCGGGGCCGGGCAGACCGAGTTGCCGACCGCCGACGCCGAGCGTACCGACGACCGCTTCGTCGACATCCTCGGTTTCGATACCGTCCGGGACGCTGTCACAGGCGTTCTCGAAGGCCGTCCGGAACAGCGACCGGTAGCTCTCGCCCGGGAACGAGCCGTAATCGGACTGGCCCGCCCCGATAAGGTAGGCGTCGCGCATACCCATCCTGCAAACCGGCGGGGCATAAACTTGTCACTACGGAACGGCGGTTTGTGACGAATCTGGCACGTCGCGGCGGCAGCGGCGAGTGGGTGGGCCAGTCCTGACGGGTCAGACGGCCGCGGCCACGTCCGAGGCGTCGACCTCGAACAGTCGCGAATGACAGTCCTCGCAGGTGACCGCGACCACGTCGACGGTCCGACAGCAGGACTCGACGACCTCCTGTCCGAACCGGACCTGCCCGTCACAGGCGGGGCACCGCTCGACGAACAGTCGGAGGCCGGCCAGCAACTGCCCTCGGCCGGCCGGGCCCGTGTCGTCCCACCCATCGTAGTAGTCGGGGAGGACCCGGCCCGCGGCCACGTCGGCCAGGAAGGCGGCGCGGGACTCCCAGCGGCCGACGGTTTGTCCCTCGGCGTGGGCGACGAACGCCGAGCCGTACTCCTCGAACGCCAGGTTCTCGGCGTCGATGCCGACGATGGCGGCGACGGCCTCGCGGTCGGCGTCTTCGTCGCGCTCGCGTTCCACCTGCTCGCGGAAGTCCGCGGCGAACGTCGGCGTCAGGCCGAGATCGCCGTGATCCTTCTCCTCCAGCACGCCCGCGTCGACAAGCTCCGCCTCCACGTCGATGTCGGGGGCATCGGCGTCCCGATCCGCATTCACCGTCGCTGTCCCTCCGGTCTCGGCCTTGTCGAACCAGGCCAGCACTCGCTCCGGGAGGTAGCGTTTCGTGAGCGTCGGCGTGCCCGGAACCAGATAGCCCCGCAGATAGATGGCGGCGACCGAGAGCGTGAACGCCATTCCACCGACAGTCGTGCCGACGAGCGCTCCCGTGACGGTCGTGACGGCGTACCCGACGGCGGCGGCCACCCCGATCGCGATGACGGCGTTCACTGCCGTACACGGCACACAGCGATTCTCCCCCGTGTATTCGGGCTGGCGGACCCGATCCAGAACCGTTCCCATACGTCACGGTAACGTCGGGCGATAAGAAATGCGTATCGACCCGACCGGTCACTCGCGACGGTCGCGGATCCGGTCGACCGCGTCGGCGAACCGGTCGTCGTCCGCGAGGTGGTCGAGGACCGCTTCCTCGGCGATGTCGAGCGCGTAGGCGGGGCGGCCCTTCCCGGTCGGTGACTGCTTGCGCTTCTCGCCGAGCAGGTCGGCCGATTCGAGTTCCGAGAGGGCGTTGATGACGCGCTGGCGTGTGACGCCACCGGGCACCATTCCGTCGAGGTCGTCGAACTCGTCGAGCAGATCCTCACAGACGCCGGTCACGTCGAAAGAGTGGACCGGCACGTCGTCACGAGCCCGCAGATCGATCACCGAGAGCAACACGAACCGGTGGAAGGGGTCGACATCGTCGAGATCGGCACCTGTCATGCGCAAGCCTACCCCCTATCGGGTAAAGAAAGTGTGGACTTCTCGTAGCCACTGGGAACGCAGGTCAGGGGCACAGATCGATCTCCGCCCGTTCACAGACTCTCCGTGCCGACGAGGGGTCGTCCGGCGCGTCGAGTCGCGAGACGAGTGTGGCGTACCTGAGCGTGTCGACCCGTCCGATGACGGACGGACCGAGGGGGCACTGGTACACGTCTGCGGGGCCGTGAGACCGACGGCCGAGCGCGACCGGACACGACAGCAGTCACACGACACCCCGACGGAGCCCACCCGTCGTCGCGCTCGCGATTCGTCGTCAACGCACGGGCCACGTCGAGGGTCTGCAGATCGAGGTCGCGACCCGCTGTCCGGTAGACGGTAGCGGCTTCCGGTCGATCACGGGCCGTCCGGGTCGTGTACTCCAGGGCTGCCGTCGGCTGGGCGACCCGGCTGTTCGAGGAGGCCGTGCGGGAAGCGACGCCGGTCTCCCCTGACTGACAGCCTCGCATCGCGAAGCTTTACCGCCGCGGGGGTCCGATGGCCGGGTATGACCGACGACGCGTGGTTCGCCGGCCTCGATCCGGCGGACCGTGAGACTGCCGCGGGCCGGATACGGGAGGGGGGCGCCGATTCGCCCGCCGACTGGCCCGCGATGGCCGTCGAGACCGGCTTCGCGGCCGACGAGGGCGATTACTACGACTGCCTCCGCGAGGCTACGATCGACGCAGCGCGGGCGGCCGTCGAGGAGCGCGAGGGCGCCGTCGACCAGCAACTCGTCCATGCCGTCCGGGCCATGGACGACTGCCGACGACAGGCCAACGAACTCGCCGAGCGGGTCGCCGAGTGGGGCAGTAGTCGCTTCGAGAGCGGGGGGACCGGGGTCGAGTACGCCCGCGAACTTACGGAGCGCGATCCGGAGACACTGGGCGACAGACGAGCCGTCTCGTTGGCCCGACGGGTCGTCGCGCTCGACGAGGAGGCCGACGCCCTCAAGGAGTACGTCGAGACGACGACGCCGGAGGTCGCGCCGAACCTGGCGGCGCTTGCCGGCCCCGTGCTGGCCGCCCGCTTGCTGTCGCTCGCGGGTGGGCTGGAGTCGCTGGCCAAGAAACCCAGCGGGACCGTGCAGGTGCTGGGGGCCGAGGACGCCCTCTTCGCCCACCTGCGCGGGGACGCTCCCTCGCCCAAACACGGGATCATCTACACCCACGACGCGGTTCGGGGGACCAGACCCGACGATCGCGGCTCCGCGGCCCGGGCGCTCGCGGGGAAACTCTCGATCGCCGCGCGGATCGACCACTACAGCGGCGACCGCCGGCCCGAACTCGAAGCGGAACTGGACGACCGCATCGCGACCATTCAGGCTCGGGCGGCGGACGACACGGAGGCGGGCGACGATGAGTGACCTACCCGCCGGGGTGGCACGTCGGGACATCGACGGCGAGACCGGGCTGGCGACACAGGGCCCGCCGGCATACGGCGAACCGACCGACGAGGCGGGGTGGCGGCGCTGGAACCCGCGGCGCTCCAAACTCGGCGCGATGCTGGCGTCCGGAATGGACACCGGCCTCACCGGCGGCGAGACGGCCCTCTACCTCGGTGCGGCCGCGGGGACGACCGTGAGCCACGTCGCGGACTTCGCGGGACCGACCTACGCCGTCGAGTTCGCGCCACGGCCCGTCCGAGACCTGCTGGACGTGGCCGAGGAACGTGACCGACTCTTCCCGCTGTTGAAAGACGCCCGGAAACCGGAGACGTACGCCCACGTCGTCGAGCCGGTGGATGCCATCGTGCAAGACGTTGCGACGCGGGGACAGGCCGAGGTGGCGCTGGCCAACCGGGAGTTCCTGCGAGAGGACGGCCGCCTTCTCATGGCGGTGAAAGCCCGCAGCGAGGACGTGACCGCTGATCCAGAGGTGGTGTTCGACGCGGTGGTCGAGACGCTCTCGGAGGGGTACGAGATTCTGGAGCGCGCGCGCCTGGAACCGTACCACGCCGACCACCTCGGGGTCGTGGCGCGGCCGCGGTGAGGCCGGCGACGAGTCGGTCCGGGCGGCCGTCGGTCCGGAAGGGAAGGTTTAGGCCGGGGGGAGTCCAACCCGCGGAAAGATGGACCGGAGGGGCTCTTCCGAGACGTTCACCCGGATGGGAACGCTGGGTATCGAAGAGGAGTTTTTCGTCGTCGACGACCGGAACCGGCCGACCTCCGGCACGGACGAACTCGTCTACGAGACCGAGCCACCGGAGATCCTGGACGGCCGGCTGGACCACGAACTGTTCAAGTGCGTCATCGAGACACAGACGCCGACGATCGGTGCCGGCGACCTCGACGAGGCCAGCGAGCACCTGGACGCCGTGCGGTCGGCGCTGGTCGAGCACGCCGAGGCCCACGGCTACGGCATCGCCGCGGCGGGTCTCCACCCGGCCGCGAAGTGGCGGGAACTCGAACACGCCGAGAAGCCGCGTTACCAGGCGCAACTCGACCGCATCCAGTACCCCCAACACCGGAACACGACCGCCGGTCTGCACGTCCACGTCGGGGTCGACGACGCGGACAAGGCGGTGTGGATCGCAAACGAGATCCGCTGGCATCTATCGATCGTGCTCGCGCTGTCGGCAAACTCGCCGTACTGGAACGGGTTCGACACCGGCCTGCACTCCGCACGGGCAAAGATCTTCGAGGCACTCCCGAACACGGGCGTGCCGACGACGTTTGCCTCCTACGCCGAGTTCGACGAGTTCGAGCGCACGATGGTCGAGACGGGTTCGATCGACGACCGGGGCGAACTCTGGTACGACGTGCGGCCCCACTCGGGACTGGGCACCGTCGAGGTGCGGACGCCTGACGGCCAGGCCGACCAGGAGAAAGTCATGGCCTTCGTCGAGTACACCCACGCGCTCGTGACCGATCTCGCCGAGCGCTACGAGGACGGCGAGACCGGCCGAAAGCACCGGCGCGAGCTGCTGGACGAGAACAAGTGGCGCGCGATCCGGCACGGTCACGGGGCGACCCTCCTGTCGCGTGACCTCTCGGAAACCGTCGATCTGGGCGAACTGGTCGACCGCGAGTGCGAGCGACTGGGCGTCAGCGGCATCCGCGAGGTCTACGACGCCGAGAGCGGTGCCGAGAAGCAACGCCGACTCCACGACGAGGCCGGGATGGACGCCCTGTGTCGGTCGTTGCGTTTGTAGCCAAGGATTTTTACCCGGCAACTTCCTTCCGTCGGAATAGAAGCAACTCATGTCTACAGACGACGGGCCATCCGAACCGGAGGACGAGGGGTTGGACGTGACGGACGGCGAGGTCGTCCGCGACCGACTCGAGGAAGAGACCGACAGGGCGGTCGAGCGGTTCGACGACGGCGTCGTCGACCTGCTGTCCTGGGTACTCGACACGGAAACGCGGGCGCGCATCTACGTCTACCTGCGCCAGCATCCCGACAGCACGAGCGACGAGGTCGCGGAGGGAACGGGACTGTACCCCAGCACCGTCCGCGAGGCGCTCGCGGAACTCCACGAGGAGGAGAAGGTGTCCCGGAGCAAACGCGAGAGCGGCGGCGCGGGGAACAACCCCTACGAGTACACCGCCATCGCGCCGAGCGAGCTGGTGTCGAGTATCGTGGGCGACGTGCAGTCGGAGCTGAACACGGTGTTCAATCTCGACGATCACCTCGAGGACGCCGAGGAGTCGGAATCGCCGGACGGAACCGACGAACCGGTGACGATCACGGTCGAGGAATCCGAGCAGTGACGGTGGCCGGGGCGGGGCAATCCGAAGCCACTAAACCCTGAGGGGACCATGCCCGGAGATATGAAGGTCGCGCTGGGCGGGACGTTCGACCCCGTACACGATGGGCACCGTGCGCTGTTCGAGCGCGCGTTCGATCTCGGTGACGTCACCGTCGGGCTCACGAGCGACGAACTCGCACCGAAGACCCGCGACGAGGATCGCCACGTCCGGACGTTCGAGCAACGCCGGCGCGACCTCGACGCGGAGCTCGCGGACTTCGCCGAGCAGTTCGACCGCGAGTACGAGATCCGAGAGCTCACCGAACCCACTGGCATCGCCACAGAATCACAGTTCGACGTCCTCATCGTCTCCCCCGAGACGGAGACGGGCGGTCGCCGCATCAACGAGATTCGGCGCGAGAACGGCGACGACCCCCTCGAGATCGAGGTCGTCGACCACGTCTACGCCGACGACGGCGAGATCATCTCCTCGACCCGGATCGTCAAAGGCGAGATCGACGAACACGGGAACCTCACGCCCGACCGCGACGGGCGACCGAAACGGGAGCCCGAAACCTGATCACCAGTCCGGGGCCTCCAGTCCCGTGCGTTCGAGCAACTCCTTCCACCGCTGTTGGACCGACAGTCGCGAGACGCCGACGGCGTCGGCCACCTCGCCCTGCGCGCGACGGTCACTCGTCACGAGCGTCGCCACGTAGAGGCTCGCGGCCATCGTCGCCCGTTTCGAGCGGTCGCTATCGGGAAGCGTCGAGAGAAAGAGATCGGCCGCTCGCGTGCGCGCCTCGTCGTCGAGGTCGAGGCGGTCGGCCGCCGCCTCCAGTTCGGCGAGCCACTCCTCGTTGTCGACCTCGTCGCTGGCGCGATACATACCCGTCCGTTGACCGGCCGGGAGTATAAACGCTGTCGCCACCTACCGCGGCGTATGTCAGGCACCGTCGAGGGGATCTGGGTGACCGAGGAGGGATCGGCACCGATGGAGGCCGTCGATGCGGTCCGCGCCGTGCGGGGCGGGCTGGAGGGTGACAGATACCAGCGCGGTACCGGCTACTACTCCGGGTTCGACGAGTGCGAAGTGACGCTGATCGAAGCCGAGGCCATCGAACGCATTCAGCAGGACGAGGGAATCGACCTGACCGACGGCCGCCACCGCCGGAACGTCGTCACCCGTGGGATCGACGTTCACGAGTTGCTCGACACCCGGTTCACTCTCGGCGAGGCCACGTTCGAGGGGACCCGTCCGCGGCCGCCGTGTGCCCACGTCGAGCAGGTCGCGGGCGAGGACGGCGTCGCGAAGTCGCTGGGGAACGACCGCGGTGGGATCTGTGCCCGCGTGGTCGACGGCGGTGAGTTCGCGGTCGGCGACGAGATCGAAGTGGGCGAGTCGGTCGCGCCCGACCCGGACGGACTCGCCGACGCGATCAGGGACCGACTGTCCTGATTACCAAGGCGTCACGGCGTCTACGAGCCACGGGAGTGGCGGTTCGTCGAACGGCCAGTGGCCACACGTGGGTTCCTGCAAGGTGCCGCCGGTCGCGTACACGAAGGCTCGTTGTTTCTTGTCCATGCGGTAGTGACAGGTGGCCGGCCGACGCTGTTCCCAGTAGATCGTCTCCATCGAGGGGACGCCAGGCGGCCGTTCGGCGAGCGGGCCGTACTCCACGGTCCCGAGCGATTCTTGCACGGCTGCCAGTTCGTCCCGGACTGGCGTCGTCGCAGCCTCGTTCCAGTGAACGCTCGACGCGACGAGCAAAACGACGAGCCCGAGCAACAGGACCCGTCGGGAGGGAGTTCGCGTCTCGGCGACGACGGCACCCACGCCGAGTGCGGCGAACGGGACGGCCATCACCGCGTCGATCGCACCGGCCATCTCGACGAAAAAGAAGAGCTGGTAGGCGATACCCCCCACGGCGACCCACCAGTATCTGTGCCAGTTGGCCTCACTCGCGAGGAACCAGCCGTAGATACCCAGCGGGAACACCGCGATTCCCCACCCGATCTCGTAGATGGGTTCCAGCAGCCGGGCCGCCAGCGAGTACTCGCCCGCGCCGTAGAGTGGCGTGAGCACGACCTCCACGAACAGTGGACCGACGGTGCCGGTGAGGGCGAACGGAGCCAGGACGAGCGCGGTCACGAGCGCGCCGCCCGCGAGCGCGCGTCCGAGCCCCCTCCGACTGCCCTCGACGGAGCCCATCGCGGCCACGAGGAGAGCGAGCGGTGCGCCCAGGTGCCAGAACCCGGCCGTGACGGCGGCGACGGCACCGCTCGCGAAAAAGCGCTCCTCGACGGCCAGCAGCAGGGCCAGCGCGCCGAAACACAGCGCCATGTACTTCGGCCGAATGCCGGCCCAGGGGTACGTGACCAGCGTCGTGACGACGAACACCGTCCAGCCCGCGGCCACGCTCGCGACGCCGTTCCCGGTGAGCCGGTGGTTGATCACGCCGACGAGCGTGGCACCCGTGACGATAGCCGCCGCGGCGACCAGGACGCTCAGGACGTGCAGGACAGCCATGTTCCCGCCCGAGAGGAGGGCGAGCGGGGTCGTCACGGCGTAGATCAGGGGCGGTTTGAGGTCCCAGAAGTCGACGTAGGGTGTCGCGCCCTGGGTGACGTACCAGCCGCCGTGCTGGAACAGGGCGGAGTCGTCGCTGATGTACCAGGGGTGATCGAGGAACTGGTAGCCGGTGCCCGTGACGAGGAGGGCGATGGCACCGCCGAGCAGGAGGGGAAACCAGTGGGTCTCGATCCAGTCGTGGAGGTCGGTCCACGTTCGCGGGACCGTGGCGGGCACCCCCTGCATTGCTTGGTCGAGCATTCCGGTTCGTCTCATAAGTCAGTTGGCAAACCGTTCGGGGGCGGTCGGTCTGCCTCGTGACGTTTATAAGCAGGCGTCTGAAAGTGGGGGGTGCGCGCGGGTTGCCGAGCTAGGCCAAAGGCGCAGCGCTTAGGACGCTGTCCCGTAGGGGTCCGCCGGTTCAAATCCGGTCCCGCGCATGAGCGAACGAAGTGAGCGAAGAGCAGGACCGATTTGAACCCTGGAAGGAACGCGCAGCGAACGCAGTGAGCGAGCATTTCTTCCTCCGGTTCGAATCCGGTCTCGCATTGGAAACCTCCGCCACCTATATGTGGTTACCAAGGACCAGTTTGGGATATCTTACATGAGTCAGGCCACACTCTCTGAGCGACCATACGTCAATTCGAATCTGTTCTCGGGCCACTACCTCGACGAGCGCGTGCAAGAGCGCGACGAGTGGGATTGTGACGACGCGGCCAGCGAGGCGATGGAGAAACTCCAATCGCTCTACGACCTGGAAGGATCGCTGGTAGAAGGCTATGGCGAGGACGCGCTCATCGACAACTGGATAGACGAGGTGCTTGATGTACTCGGGTTCGGAACCCAGGAAGAGGTGACGCTTCCCGACGGCGGTGGCTTCGTCGACGAACTACTCTTCGAGACGCCGACCGTCCGACGTGACGCCGCCGAGGTCTATCTCGACACTGAAGACACGACCGACCTCTTCGAGCGCGGCGTCGGTATCGTCGAGGCCAAACAGTGGGACGCCGCGTTCGATGTCCAGTTCAGTGAGCAGCGCCCCTACCGCAACGCCTCTCACCAGACGAAACACTATCTCGAAAACACGCCGCCGAACATCCAGTGGGGTATTCTGACGAACGGTCGAAAGTGGCGACTCTACGGGACCAACGACTACGAGACCCAGACGTACTTCGAGGTCGACCTCCCCGAACTACTCGAACGCGGTGATCTGGAGGCGTTCAAATACTTTTACGTGTTCTTTCGACCCACCGCGTTCCACGAATCCGACGGAACGACGTTTCACGACGAGGTGTGGTCCGAGAGCGAGACCGCGTCCCAGGAACTCGGGGAGAATCTACAGGACAACGTCTTCACAGCACTCCGTGTGCTCGGCCGGGGCTTCGTCGAGACCAACGACGATCTCGACATCGACCCCGACGACGCGGAGGCGCTGGACGAACTGAAAGAGCAGTCGCTCGTGTTCCTCTACCGGCTGATGTTCGTGCTGTACGCGGAGGCGCGGGGGCTCATCCATCCGGAGGACCAGCAGGCACAGGACGAGTACGACCGGAACTTCAGCCTCGACGAACTCCGGCTGGACATTCACGAGGCCATCGGGGAGGTCGACGAGGGCTTCGAGGAGGAATTCAGCACGTACTCGACCGGGATGTGGAGCCGACTGGAAGATCTATTCAGACTCATCGACGAGGGTGAGGACGCTCTCGGGATTCCGCCGTACAACGGCGGCCTGTTCGATCACGACGACCACGACTTCCTGACGGAACACGAGGTGAGCGACCGCTATCTCGCGGAAGTCATCTATCGGCTCTCGACCACGAAAAACGACGAGGAGCGCTACGTCCTCGCGGACTACGCCGACCTCGACACGCGCCACCTCGGGAGCGTCTACGAGGGCCTGCTGGAACACCAGTTCCGCATCGCGCCGGAGCAGTACGCGGCGGTCGCGGCGGACGGCGGACAGGTCTGGAAGCCAGCCACCGAAGTCAGCGTCGCCGAAGCGGTCGAGACCGTCCCCGAAGGCGGGCTCTACGTCGTCAACGACGAGGGCGAGCGCAAGGCCACTGGAGCCTACTACACGCCCGACTACGTGGTGACCTACATCGTCGAGGAGACGGTCGGGCCGCTGGTCGAGGAGATCCGCGAGGACCTGATCGACCAGGGCTTCGAGCCCGGGACCCAGGAGTACATCGCGCCGTTCTTCCGCCGGGTGACCGACCTGCGGATTCTCGACCCGGCGATGGGGAGCGGCCACTTCCTGACGAAAGCAACGGGCTATCTCTCCGAGCAGGTGATGGCCGAAGTCCGCGAGGCCGAATCGGAGTTCGGCGTCGCCTTCGACGAACAGCACATTCGGCGTGAAATCGCCAAGGAGTGCATCTACGGCGTGGACCTCAACGGGATGGCGGTCGAACTCGCGAAACTGTCGATGTGGCTTGAGACGCTGGCCGCCGACCGTCCGCTCGCCTTTCTCGATCACCACTTCAAGCAGGGCAACTCGCTGGTCGGGTCGGACATCGAGGAGATCGAGGAACTGGAGTCCGACGCGAACGGTGCGGACGAGCAGGCGTCACTCGCCGAGTTCGGTGCGACTCGCGAGGGCACCATCGAGCGCCTCATGGACATCTACAGCGAGTTCCTCGCCATCGAGAACGAGACCGTCGAGGACGTGCACGAGATGAAACGGAAGTACGCCGAGATCGAGCAGGACGAACTCCGGAAACGGTTGGTAGCGATGGCGAACGTCTACACCGCCGAGCGGTTCGGACTGGACGTTCCCAGTGGTGCGTACGAACAAATGGCGAGGGCCTTAGAAGATGACAAAGAGTGGGAAAGCGTTGAGGATACAGATTGGTTCGCAACCGGACAAAGGATTTCCAACGAACAAGACTCATTCCACTGGCGATTAGAGTTCCCGGAGGTTTTCTACGAAGAAGGTGGGAGAGAGCGTAAAAAAGACGGATTCGATGCAGTAATTGGAAACCCACCGTATGTTCCTACGGAACAGATACTTGACCAACAAAAGGAATATCTCACCACAGTTTTTGAGGTACTACATAGAAAATATGACCTCTCAGTTGCATTTCTTCAACAAATAATCAGATTGTCCAGAAGTGAGGGGAGATGTGGAATGATTACACCGGTAGCTTGGGAGACTGGTGAGAATTATTCTAGATTCCGTGAAACAAATCTAGTTGAGGGGGAGATGAATCTTGAGAAGATTATCAATCTCCCGTTTGATGTTTTCCAAGACGCATATATCGATACGAACATCGCTATATTTAGAAAATCCGCTCCTTCTGGTTCGTTTTTGGCTAAAGAATTTGAGAAGCGTCTAAGGGTCGAATCAGCTGATGTAATGGAAGAAAAGTCAGAGCAGATTCCCCAGGATTATTTGACTGAAGTAGGTGGTGCAAAGATATTCCTCCAAAAAGGCACATATGAAATGCTCAAAAGGTTTAGTGGAAGTGAATTTGTTGATCTCGGCGAGATCACTGATGCAACACAAGGGATTGTCGCTTCCTTCCATGAGTACTCAAATGAGAGAGAGAATGATGAGTTCCTTGAATATCGAGAGTGTGACGTTTATCGGTACGAGATCGAGACTACAGAGAAAAGGTACATAGATTTCAGCGATGAAGATAGTCTCCGACCTTATTATACAAATCCGCGAATTCTCATCAGACGTCTTGTAAACCGCGATGATCGTCTTATGGCAATGATTGCTGAAGACGACTTTGTAGTGAAGAAAGATCTGAATCCATTTATTAAATCTGGAGATACACCACTGCGTTATATACTCGCTTGTGTGAACAGTTCTCTACACTCATATTTATATATAAGCCAATCAGCAATGGCACTTAAAGACGATTTTCGACAAACAACCCTCGCAGAGTTACAAAAACTTCCAATTAGGACTATTAATGCAGAAGTTGATAATAATAAAAATGATCAAAAGTACAACAGATTGCAGGATTTGCTGAGCCAAGGGATTCCACAAGAAGATGTGATAACGGACGAACTGAACTCATCTAACGAGACAGATATTGCTGTTGGACAAGATTTACTTATCGATTTGAGTGAAAATATAGTATCACTAAAGGAGAAACGCCGTTCGATTAACTCGAAGTTGCTAGATTACATCCGGCCTTATTCTGAGAAGGATGTAATCAGCGAAATCGGCATCTACCAACCACCGTCGGGCGTCGGCGACACGAAACTCACCGCCACCAAAGAAGAGTACGAGAACATTCGCGTCGGGACAGTCACCTGCGAACGCGAGGACGAGAACACAGTCACCGTCCACGCCACAGCACGCTACAAGCCCGAGAACGAGGACGCTCACGAGACCGACCAGTGGGGGTACACCGAGACGGAGCCGATGCCGGCGATGCGGTTGACCGACCTCACCGAGACCGAGGCCGACCTCGTGGAGGCGTTCGTGCCCGTGGCCGTCGAGGAGGCCGACGGGTTCGCCGGGTTCCGCGAGACGGCCACTAAGACCAACTCGCTCGTGGACCGACTGGAAGCGATCACGCTCCCCGATCCCGACGACGTGGCCGAGGACCTCCAGCGATATCGTGAGGCCGTCGAGCGCGCCGCGGAACTGGACGAGAAGATCCAGCGGACCGACGACCTGATCGACGAGATCGTCTACGACCTGTACGGGCTGACCGACGAGGAAATCGAGATCGTCGAAGAAGCAGTTGGTGACTGAAAATATGTCGAGCCGGGATCCGTCGGAGCTTCGAGAGGCACTGGGCGAGATCGACTTCGATGGGGAGCCAGAGCAGTTGCCGGAGTTGCGCGAGGAAGCTCGGGAAACCGTCGCTGCGCAACGAGAGACGCTGAACGACATCGACACGAAAGCCAGCCGAATTCTCCGTCTCAACGTCGCACTCGTCGGCATACTCGTCTCCGTTCTGTCTATTGCGACCCAGCTCGGATCTGGCTCGGGGTCGAGCGCAGCGGCGTTGGACCAGTTCGTGAATATCTACACAGAATTTGGGATCGGTGCCCTGGTCCTTTCGACGGCCTTCGCCGCGATGACCTACACCGCTTCGGAACTCGATGTGGGAGTCAGCTCTGAAAACCTGGCGAACTTACTCAGGGCCGATTTCACCGCCGAAGATACCGAAGAGCTACTGGTGAAAAATTATATCATGAGAATCAATTTCAACCGAAGTACGAACGTCAGAAACATCCCACTGATCCAGATGACGATTATCCTCCTCGTTTCGGCGATTGTTGCATTTCTGCTTGGGGTTTATACCGCAATTGTCGGCGCAGTCCCTACCTGGCTCGTGATACTTGCTGTTGCGCTGATTCTCGGCGTTGTGATAGTGTCTGGACTGGTGACTCAGATTTGGCGAGCATTCAGTGATCTCCGAGAGTGGCACTGACCCAAAGCCTATATTTGCGAAAGGAGTACTTCCGTGTATGAGTGAGGAGCAAGAAGAGCAATCGGATCAAGACCGAGCACAGGAGAGTCTCCTCAGTGGCGGCGAGCGCGTCTCGAAGGGCCGCCAGCGAGACAATCACGACGACAGTGATTGAACTCTGATATTTTGTGCGTATTCGATATCGGCATTCTCACCACTCCGGCACCGCTTTCGTACACGCTCCATCCCGCTCTAGTATCACGACGTACTGGCCGGGCCCCAGCTCCTGTTCGTCGCCGTAGAAGTCGTTGCGAGGGGTGATTCCCATCGGGAGGATATCCACCAGCGAGCCGGGCGTCGGTCGCTGGGGAACGTAGTTCGGGGGTCGGGGGCCGAACTCCTTGGCGATCTCGTAGGCGTACTCCCCATCCAGCAGCCCGCGGACGTACGCGGCCCGTCGAGAGACGTTCCGGCGGATGCCGGCCTCGCGGTGGGCCCGGGGCACGTCCCGCAGATAGAGCAGGTTCTCGTAGGAGAGCTGGATATACTGGGGACAGGTGACGTTGCGGTCCTCGTGGCTGGCGGGGCCCCAGCGGTGATCGACGGGCATCCCGTGGGGCAGGGCGGTCTCGTCGAAGCCGTGGTGGTAGGTGGCCATGGTGGCGTTGTCGGGGGCGGTGCGGTCGAGCCAGTCGGTCGCGGCGTCCCGTGGCGCGGTGGCGTAGCCCGCGACGCCGACGCCGGCGAAGGCGGCGGTCGTGACGAGCAGGCCGGCGATCAGCGGCCGCGCGAGGGCGGGCCGGCGGTCCCGCAACCGGGCGAGCGCGTCGGCGGTCAGCAGGACGACGAGCGGGAGCGTCGGGAGCAGGTGGTGGGGCCGGAAGTCGTGCCAGCCCGAGAGGACGGCGAGGAAGGCGGCCAGCAGCGCCAGCACGAGGGCGCGGGCGTCGCGGTCGGTGGCGGGGCCGGCGGATCGGTCGCCCGCGTCGGGGCGGAGCGCGGCGACGCTCGCGAGGACGCCGGCGATCCCGGCGACGGTGAGCGGGAGGCCGAAACTGGCGAGATAACCACGGAGGAACCACCACCAGGAGGGGGCCGTTGGCCCGAGCGCGACGCTGGCCCGGCCCGCGGACTGTCCGACGAACCGCTCGACGACGAGATCGACGTGACCGACCAGCAGCGTCGGGAACCCGAGCGCGATCACGGCGGCACCGGTCGCCGCACCGCCGACGAGGAGGCGCGGTCGCCAGCGTGCTCCGGAGCCCTCGCGGCGGGCGCGGAGCAGGTAGCCCAGCCCGATCACGGGAACGAGCAGGCCGGCGGTGAGCTTGAACGCGACCGCGAGGCCGCCGGCGGCGCTGGCTTCCAGAAACCGGCGGCGCGTGCCGGTCTGGACGTATCGGACGAGCAGGTAGAGCGCGAGCAGGAGGGCAAAGAGGGCGGGCACGTCCTCGCCGGCTTCGTGGGCGAGCATGGCGAGGCCGAAGGTGACTGCGAGGAGGGCGGCGGCGAGGCGGCCGGTCGCGCGGTCCCGGAGGGCCGTCCCGAGGCGGTAGGTCAGGTAGACCGACCCGACGGCGAGACAGCCGTTGACGAGTCGGGTGGCGACGAGGCTCCCAGTCCAGATCCAGGCCGGCGTCGTCTGCCACGTCCGGACGTAGCCGTACTCGACGTTCAGCGAGTGGATCCCGGCGAGTGCGGTGCCCTCGCCGAGCAAGAGCGCGAGGACGACGACGGGGAGGACGGCGAGGCTGTAGAGGTAGAACGTGGCACCGAATGGAGCGCGACCCCAGGCCACGGACTCCCGGAGGGCGGCGAGGCTCGGGTCCTCGATCAGGGAGCTATAGACGACCAGGACGTCGAGCAGGCGGTCGCGCTCGTCCCATGTGGCGAAGTTGGGGGCGCGGTGCCAGATCCAGAAGCTGGCCGCCAGGGCGGCGACGAGGAGGATCCACGGGAGGTACGGATCCGCACGCAGATCGCGGCGCACCTGCCCTGCGATCCGGTCGATCGGTCCCGACGCCACTGTCATTCGTGTGGCGTGAACGATTCCACGGGGATTGCGCTTTCGGGACGCGGTGGGCGACTCGTCGCGCGACCGCGAGAGTGGACCGGGGGACAGTTCCCGACCACTGAGAACTTTGTTGCGAGCATATAAGTCGTGAACGCGTTCGTCCATCTGTGTACGAACGTATCCTGATTCCGACGGATGGGAGTACAGGGACGGCCCACGTGGCCATGCAGGCGCTGGACCTCGCAGAGCAGTACGGCAGCACGGTATACGTCCTCCACGTCGTCGACGAGACGGCGAGTTCGCTGCTGGAAGCCACCGGTTCGGAGAGCGAACTGGAAGAGCAGGGCGAGCGCGCCGTCGAGCGCATCGAGCGGATGGCACAGGTCCACGGGGTCGACACGGTGACGGAGATTCAGACGGGCGATCCGGCGTCGGGCATCCTCGACTACGCCGAGGAGATCGAGGCCGATCTGATCGTGGCCGGGACCCACGGCCGGTCGGGCGTCCAGCGCCGCCTCATCGGCAGCGTCGCCGAACGGCTGGTCCGACACGCGAGTTGTCCCGTGATGACCGTCCGTCTGCCGGAGTCCGACGAGACGGTGACGGACGAAGCGGACGCGCGGGAACTCGCCGAGGAGGCACTGACACAGAGCGACCGCGGCGACGGCGAGATTACAGGGGTCGAACGCCAGGTCAGCGTCTGGGTCGTCGACATCGAGAGCGACGACGGCGAGTCGCTGGTGGCCTACATCGATCCGGTGACCCAGCGGACGAGTCTGGTCGCCCGCAACTGATCGGGCCGAACGGATCGCACGACGATTTTTCGCGGCGAGGGCCGAAACCGGAGGGCACTTACCCGACAGCGCCACACCGACAGGTATGCGTATCGCCGACCGGGTGCAGGTCGAGGGCGGGAAAGAGCGGATCACCGTGGTCCCGGAGACGCTCGACGACCTGTGGCACCTGACTTACGTCCTGGAACCGGGCGACCGCGTCGGCGGGGACACGACGCGGCGCATCCAGCGCAACGACGACAAGATGCGCGACACGGGCGGCGAACGCGAGCATATGTACGTCACGCTCGCGGTCGAGGACGTGGAGTTCGCCCGGTTCGCCAACCGCCTCCGGGTCGGCGGCGAGATCGTCGACTGTTCCCGCGAGGACCAGCTGGGCCACCATCACACCCTCAACGTCGAGGAACGCGACGAACTGGAAGTCGAGAAACGCTGGAAGTCCGATCAACTGGAACGCCTGAACGAGGCCGTCGAGGCCTCCGAGAACCCGGACGTGGCCGTCGCCACCGTCGAGGAGGGACAGGCCTACGTCCACACCGTCGCCCAGTACGGCACCGAAGAGCGTGCGAGCATCACCGCCCCGACCGGGAAAGGGGAGTACGCCCGCCCCCGCGAGGAACTGTTCTCGGACCTGACGGACGTGCTGAGCCGACTCGACGTGGCCGCGATCATCCTCGCCGGCCCCGGCTTCACCAAACAGGACGCCCTGGAGTACATCGAGGACGCGAACCCAGAGGTGGCGGAGTTGATCACCACGGTCGACACGAGCGGCGTCGGCGATCGGGGCGTCCACGAGGTCCTCAAGCGCGGTGCGGTCGACGAGGTACAAGAGCGGACCCGGATCGCCGAGGAGGCCGACCTCATCGACGAGTTGATGGACCAGATCGGCCAGGGCGAGAAGGCCGCCTACGGGCCCGAACAGACCGCCAAAGCCGCCGATTACGGTGCGGTCGAGCACCTGCTCGTGCTGGACGAGGCCCTGCGCCGGGAGCGGGCCGAGGAGGGCGAGTGGGACGTGGACGTAGACGACGTGATCGAGTCGGTCGAACAGCAGGGCGGGGCGGTGACGGTCTTCTCCAGCGAATTCGATCCCGGGATGCAACTGGCGAACCTCGGAGAGATCGCGGCGATCCTTCGGTACCGGCTGGAGTGAGCGCGACCGGCGGACGCGCGTTCGGTTTTCCGATCTGTTACGGTCACAATCGTTTTGAGGTGCTATTCCGTTGGTCGAGTCGGTACGGATCGAGAAATGAGCTCCCAGGAGCCGGATTTCACGTCACAGGTCGCCGACCTCAACAAGTACGGACAGGCGCTGAACAACTGCGAGTCCGTCGAAGAGGTCGTCTCGCTGAGCCTCGAGGCCGTGTCGCTGCTCTTTGGCTTTCCATACACGACGTTCGTCGAGGTACGCGACGGCGACCTGCGCGTGGTTCACAGCACCTACCCGGCGGTTTCCGCTGGGGACGAACCGTTCGCGGTGGCGTACGAGGCCTTCGAGAGCGGGGAGACGACGGTTCGGAGCGGCGAGGCGGCCGGCGAGGCCGAAGACGGCGTCGGCGCGACGGTGGCGGTACCCGCGACCATCGCCAGCGACGTGGTGGCGATCATCGTGACCCGCTCCGTCGAGACCCAGGAGTTCGGCGACGAGGTCGTCAGACCGCTAGAGATCCTCTCGACACACGCCGCGACGGCCATCGGCAACATCCGCTCGCGCGAGCGACTCGAACGCGCCCGCCGGGACCTGGAGAAGCGCAAGGAGATGGTCGAGATGTACGACCGACTCCTGCGTCACGACCTGGGGAACGACCTGCAGGTGATCTCGGCGTTCTCCGACGAGATCGCACAGAACGTCGACGGCGAGTGGGGAGACTACGCCGAGCGCGTCCACCGGACCGCGGAGGGCGCGATGGACCTGATCCGACGCGTCGGTGACCTCGTGTCCACGCTGGAACGACAGGACGAACCCACTCCGCGGTCGCTCTCGGCGATCCTGTCGGCAGTGGTGGCCGACACTCGGGACCAGTACGAGACGCTGACGGTCGAGTTCGATCCCGAGGCGTTCGACGTGCGCGTCTACGGTGGCGACCTGCTGGACTCGGTGTTTACGAACGTCCTCACGAACGCCGCGGTCCACAACGAGGGTGCGGTCAACGTCCGCATCCTGCGGGGCGACGCCCGCGATGGCCGCGTGACGGTTTCGATCGCGGACGACGGATGCGGGGTCCCCGACGACGTGTCAGACCGTCTGTTCGAGATGGGGGTCAAAAGCGAGGACAGCGACGGGACCGGATTCGGGCTCGGCTTCGCGAAGGCGCTCACCGAGTCCTACGGCGGCGATATCGACGTGACCGAGAGCGATCGCGGCGGGGCCGACTTCCGGATCACGCTGGATCGGGTGTGATCAGGCGTCCTTCGTGAGTCGGCCGACCACGTCGTTGACTTCGCCGACGCGCTCGGCCTGGGCTCCCGTCGCGGCCGCGATGTCGTCGGCGGCGGTCGACACGTCACGGGCGCGCTCGACGGCCTCGTCGACCATACTGGCGATCTCCTCGGCGCTCGCCGCCTGATCGTCGGTCGCGTCGGAGACCTCGCGGATCCCCTGGGACGCCTCCGTGACGGCGTCGGCGATCTCCTCCAGGTCGGCCATCGCGGCCTCGACGGCCTCGATCCCTTCCTCGACGCGGTCGTTCGTCTCGGCCAGTCCCGCGACGGTCTCCTCGGTATCGGCCTGAATCCGGTCGACCATGGCCTCGATCTCGGCAGCGTTTTCCTGTGACTCCTCGGCCAGGTTCTTCACCTCGTCGGCGACGACCGCGAACCCCTCACCGGCCTGGCCGGCCCGTGCGGCCTCGATGGAGGCGTTGAGTGCGAGGATGTTCGTCTGGTCGGCGATGTCGTCGATCACGTCGACGATCTCGTCGATCTCCCGGACGCGCTCCCGCAGGTCGTCGAGGTCCTCGGCGACGCTGTCGGCTGACTCGCTCACGTCTTCCATCACGCCGATAGCGTCACTGGCAGACTCCTGCCCGGTCTCGGCGCGGCGTTCGGCTTCTTCACTCGTGGCTTTCACCTGATCGGCCGTCGACGCCAGTTCCTCGATGGTCGCGCTCATGTCGGAGACTTCGCCGGCGATGGTGTCCATGTTCTCGCTCTGTTCGGTGGTGAGCGCGTCGATCTCGTCTGCGTTCTCCGATACCCGGTCGGCAGTCGTCGCCAGGTCGGTCAGCGGCGCTTCGACCTCGTCGCTGACTTTCCGGGACTGCTGGCGTCTGCGCTCGGCCTCGCGCTCGGCCTGCTCGTTGGAGGAGTGGATGTAGGTGTCCATCGCCACCTGCTGGTCGAGGTTGATGATCTTCGTGAGCGCGAGCGTGCGCTCGACGACCTCGTCGACGGCGTCCTCGACGGCGGCTTCGACCTCGGCGTCGTCGGACGCCGTGGCGTTTTCTTTGGCCTGCTCGCCGATCTCCGAGAGGAGACCGCGATAGTAGATCGAGTACGCGCCCAGATACACGCGGGGACCGAGATCCAGCATATCGTGGAGCTTCCCGATCCGGGCGCGACCCTCGAAGTAGTCCTGCCCGTAGTCGCCGCGACCGAGATCGAGGAGGTACTGTCGCTGTGTGGTCTTCAACTGCTCGACGGTCTTGCTGGACCGCCCGAAGATTTCGACCGTTCGCTCGTGGTCCGTGAGGTGATCGTAGAACTCGTCGACGAGATCGTCGGCACAGTCCTCGAAGAGCCCCCTCATTCCTTCGAGCGTCGCGGCAGTATCAGCGTCGAAGGCGGTGAACTCCTTGCGCCAGTCGATCTCCGCGTCGTCGAGGCCGATATCGGCGGCGAGCCCGCTGCCGTCCACAGCGCGTCGATCCGATTTCGTTATTTTGTCTTCGCCTGATACCTCGTCGCTGGCCTGGAGACGATTACTCATTACGCCCTCGGACCACTCTCCGGGATAAATACGACACGGCGCAGTTATCAGCCCTGATAGAATGGTCGAATCCGCCCCGCTTGGTAACGAATCACGGAATGTCGACACCCGTATAATTCGGCCGGGCTGTCGTCACCGGATCTCGAACGAGAGCCCGTCGTGGGCGAATCGCACGTCACCGTCGTAGTGGTCGGCCAGCGAGTCCAGCATCGCCTCGTGATCGCCCTCGGTGTGTGGATACAGGTGTGTGAGGTAGACGCGACCGACCGCCGCGTCCGCGCTCGCGAGCGCCTCGCCGAGCGAGGCCGGTGTCGGATGGTTCGACACGTCCACGTCGTCGGGGAACGAGCAGTCGTGTGCGAGGACGGCCGCGCCGTCGAAGAAGTCGATCAACTCGGGGAACGCCTCGCTGTCGCCGCTGTAGCCCAAAACTGGTGGGTCCGTGTCGTCACCACCGTCGTCGGGGTGAGCGAGACGGTAGGCGAGACAGGGCATGGAGTGGCGAGTCCCCGTCGCCTCGCCAGTGAAGCCGGCGACATCGAACGGGTCGTCGGCGTCGACGCTCCGGAGGGTGAGGTCGATGCGGTCCTGCAGATACTCGTGAACGGAGAGCAGGTCCTCGACGAGGTCGGGCGTCCCGGGCGGGCCGACGATCTCCAGGGACTCCGCGCCGGCCAGCCAGCGGGCCTTCAGCAGGGGGAGGAGATCCGCGACGTGATCGAGATGGTGGTGCGTCAGGAGGACGGTATCGACTCCCTCGTAGCCCGCGTCGGTGGTCGCGAGCGCGTGGAGGACGCCGCTTCCGCAGTCGACGAGAAGTCGGTCCCCCGCGGCTTCGAGCAGGATGCCGGTCTGGAAGCGCTCACCCGTCGGCATGGCGCTCCCGGTTCCGAGAAACGTGACGCGCATACCTGCCCGTCGAGACGCGCGGCAAAAAGACCCGGGACCGAACGCCGACGGGCGGGTCCGATCAGGGCCGGTCGCCCTCGAAGGCGTCGAGCCAGTCCCCGACCGCCGCCTGCAGTGCACCCGTTGTACTGCCGAGGTTGAGCATCCGGTATCCCTGCTCGACCTTCTCGTTCACGTCGTCCATCCCGAACCCGAGACCGCCGACGGGGACGCCGGCGTCGATGGCCTTCGAGCGGACGGTCTCGACAGCCTCCCGGACCTCGGGATGGTCGAGTTCGCCCGGGTGGCCAAGCTGGACCGAGAGGTCCAGCGGACCGATAAAGACGAACCCCAGGCCGTCGATCGCGAGGATTTCGTCGAGTTCGGCCAGCGTCTCCCTGGTCTCGACGGTGACGCCGACCATCGTCTCGGCGTCCTCGGTCGCCACGTACTCGTCGGCCATCCCCCAGCGGCGGGCTCGGGGGGCCGCGAGTCCGCGTTTGCCGGGCTCGTCCTCGTAGCGAAAGCGGGCCGCCTCGACAGCCTGACGGACCTCCGCGGCCCCCTCGGCACGGGCGAGAAAGACGTTCCGAACCCCCGCGTCGAGGGCCTTCCTGATCCCTTCTGGCTGGCTCGTCGGGACGCGCACGAGCAATTCCGTGTCGGTCACCTCCGCCGCCCGGAGCAGGTTCTCCAGCGCGCCCGCGTCCCACGGGCTCGGGCCGCCGTGTTCCAGATCGATCCAGACGAAGTCCAGTCCGAGGTCGCCGTACAACTCGACCAGCGTCGGGCTGTACGTGCTGTCGAGGACGCCCAGTGCCACCTCGTCGTTCTCGAGTCGCTCTCCAAGCGTGTTCGACCGTTGTGAGTCCGGCATGGACCCGATATTGGGCTGGGAGTTCCGTAAACGCACCGCGACGTTTCACTTTCACCGCGCGGTCCAAACCGACTTGGGAACTACGACCGTAGGGCGGGCAGGATGGGAGAGCGCGAGTTGCTGGCCGGTGCCTCGGTGGATTTCGATCCCGCAGCCGTCGAGATCGACGACGCCGACGTGCTGGACTCGCTGGAACCCCCGGTCCGAGAGTGGTGGGTCGAACAATTCGGCGAGTACGTCCCCCAGAACGGCGGCTACTTCACGCCGCCACAGAAGGTGGCGATCCCACTGATCCACGAGGGGACCAACGCGCTCGTCGCCTCGCCGACGGGGAGTGGCAAGACACTGTCTGCGTTTCTGAGCATCATCGACGAACTGTTCCGCCGGGACCGCACCGAGGGTCTGGAAAACAGCGTCTACTGCCTCTATATTTCCCCGCTGAAGTCCCTCGCCAACGACATCCACCGCAATCTGGAGGTTCCCCTGAGCGGGATCACCGAGAAACTCGACGACCGAGGCGAGGACGTGGAGATCCGCCACGCGATCCGGCACGGCGACACGCCCGACAGCGAACGCCAGCGGATGCTGGAGGAGACGCCCCACATCCTCAACACCACACCCGAGACGCTCGCGATCCTGCTCAACTCCCCGAAGTTCCGCGAGAAGCTACGGACCGTGGAGTACGTCGTCGTCGACGAGATTCACAGCCTCGCCGAGAACAAGCGCGGCACGCACCTCTCGGTCTCGCTGGAGCGACTGGAAGCGCTCGCGGCGACCTCGCCCACGCGGGTCGGCTGTTCGGCGACGGTCGAACCCCTCGATACGATGGCGGAGTTCCTCGTCGGCCGCGCCGAACCCGGTGGCCCCCCGCGGGACTACGAGATCGTCGACACGCGGTTCGTCCGGGAGTTCGACGTGCAGCTGACCTGCCCGACCGACGACCTCATCAACACCCCTCGGGACCTGATCACCGACCGGTTCTACCGGGAACTCCACGACCTGATCGGGGACCACACGACGACGCTCGTGTTCACGAACACGCGGTCGGGGGCCGAGCGCGTCCTCCAGAACCTCCGGGAGCGCTACGACGGCTACGACGAGACCAACTCGGGCTGTCACCACGGCAGTCTCTCGACCGAGGAGCGCCAGCGCGTCGAGGAGTTGCTCAAAGCCGGCGACCTGGACGTGGTGACCACTTCGACCAGCCTCGAACTGGGGATCGATATGCCCGACCTCGACCTCGTGGTTCAGGTCGGCTCCCCCAAATCCGTCGCCGCCCTGCTCCAGCGCGTCGGGCGCGCCGGCCACCAGCTGGGTGAGACCGTCACCGGACGCGTCGTCGCGCTGGACCGGGACGAACTACTCGAGTGCGCGGTGATGCTGAAGAAAGCCGAAGAGGGGTTCGTCGACCGCGTGTTCGTCCCCGAGAACGCCCAGGACGTGGCCGCTCAGCACGTCTACGGCATGGCGATCAACGGCCCCCGAACCGAACGCGAGATCGGGCGCATCCTCCAGCGATCCTACCCCTACCGAGAGTACGGCGACGAGGACTGGGAGCAACTGCTGCGGTACCTGACCGCCGATTACGAGGGGCTGGAGGACCGCAACGTCTACGCCAAAGTGTGGCGCGACGAGAACGATCCGCCCGACGGCGAGTACCACTACGAGGACTTCACGGTCGGCGAACCGCTCGTCGGGAAGCGCGGCCGCCTCGCGCGGGTCATCTACATGACCAACATCGGGACCATCCCGGACTCGTTTACCTGTGACGTGATCACCCGGAACGGCGACGAGTGGGTCGGCCAGCTGGACGAGGAGTACCTGGACACCCTCGAATCCGGCGACGTGTTCGTCCTCGGGGGGAGCAACTTCGAGTTCAAGTATCGCCGCGGCTCGAAGGTGTACGTCGACCGGACGAGCGCGCGCCCGACCGTCCCGTCGTGGTTCTCCGAACGCCTCCCGCTATCCTACGACCTGGGCCGGGAGATCCTGTCGTTCCAGCGCGACCTCGTGGACCGACTGACCGACCGCGGGCCGGCGGCCGTCCGGCGCTGGCTCCGGGAGTTCCCGCTGTCGGACAACAGCGTGCGCGCCATCACCAGAATGTTCGAAGAGCAGGTGGCGTACGCCGGTCCCGAGAGCGTCAGTACGGACGACCGGCTGGTGATCGAGACCGAGATGGACCGGGAATCGTACGAACGCCACTACTACGTCCACTCCAACTACGGCCGGCGGTTCAACGACGGCCTCTCGCGCCTGCTGGCCTACCGGGTGGCCCAGACGGCCAACGCCAACGTCCAGGTCGCCGTCGCCGATCACGGATTCACGCTCTCGATGCCGCTCAACCGGAAAGTCGACCTCGCGGGCCTGCTGGAAGATATCGACCCGGGGGCGGTCCGGGGGGACCTCAGGGCGAGCCTAGAAGGGACGGACCTCCTGAAACGGTACTTCAGAATCAACGCGACGCGTGCCCTGATGATCCTCAAGCGGTACAAGGGAACGGAGAAATCCGCGAGCCAGCAACAGGTCTCCAGTGATATGCTCCTCGGGTTCGCAGAGGACCTCCCGAACTTCGCGGTGATAGAGGAGACCTACCGGGAGCTTCTATCGGACAAACTCAACGTCGAGGCCATCGAGGACGTTCTCGGGGACGTGCAGGCGGGCGAGGTCGACATCGTCACCCGCCGGGTGGATTCCCCGACACCGCGGGCGTTCGGGCTGGCGACGTTGATGGCCTCGGACGTGGTGCTGGCGGAAGACGAGAGCCAGGTCCTCCAGGAGTTCCACGAACGCGTCCTCGACGAGATCGACGAGGAACGGAGCGTCACCACAGGTCGGTAACAGCGATAACGTTCACGTCCGGTGACACCGGCGGTCACCGAGTGACCGGGAGCGGCGAAAGCAGACGCTACCCCGGCCGGAATCGGCAGAGTTGGGGCAACGTCATCCCGTCGACGTGTCTCGAAATCCCCGATTAAGCTCATATAGGCACCGTCTGTTACCCCGGAGTGATGCAGCAAAGAGAAAACCAGGGTCGGTTCGTCGAGGAAGAGGCTCCCGACGGAACCGTCGTCATCTACGACTCCCAGAACACCCGCGCGTGGCTCCAGTCCGACGCAGCCGTCGAGCTCGGCCACCAGACCTGACCGCCGAAACCGGGACCTGTCCCGAATAGCCCACGACTACCCGCCGATGTTCGGCCGTCGGGACCGTCGAGAAAGAGCCCACGGTCGGCAGCCGCGACTGCACTGCCTCGTCACGGGTCCCGCCGCTGGTCGTCGAGGACGCGGGCTTTCTCCTCCATCTGGGCGATTTCCGACTCCAGACCCGTCCTGCTCCCACCGTGTGCGTAGCGAACGGATGCGTCCAGGACCGACGGAACGAACCGGGAACCGTTCGACCCGTCCGAGTCGCCGCCGTCGGCAGAGTCGGTGTGTCCCAGGCGTTCGCCGAGCCACTGGAGGGTACCTCGGATCATGTGCCGAACTACGTCACACGGGGACATAAGCGTTCAGTCGACCACCACGTTCGACCCGGACGCAGTGGTCAGTCGGTGTCTTCGACCAGCAACGTGTTCAGCGCGTCGGGGACGACCAGCACCGAACTACCGGGTTCGACGGCGTCTTCGACGCTCTCGCGAGCCTCCATCAGACACTCCTCGACGATCTCGGGAGACTGACTGTCGGTCACGTAGACGTCGTGGTCCCGGAGCGCCCGCGCGACGACGAACGCCCGCTGTGCACCCGGTTCGTAGCCCGCCCGCATCTCGTCGTAGAGCGCGTCGGCGCTGTCCGCTCCGCCGAGCCGATCGTAGAACCGCCGTTCGCCGGTCCCCTCGCCCGCCCCCTCGGGGAGCGCGGCCGGGATCACGACGCGACCGCGCTCGCGGAGCGGGTTGCGGTCGCCCAGCACCACGTAGGTCGCGGCCCGCGTCGTCTGGTAGAGGTTGGCGTCTTTCGGGGCGCCGACGCCCGCGAGCACGGCGTCGTAGGATCCGCTTACCGGCACCGAGAGAGCGTCCCGGCCGACCGCGGCGAGGTCCCGGACGACCGTCCGTGGCTGGCCGGCACTCGCACCGAGAACGCCGGACGGGCCGTGGGTCACGTTCAGACAGAAGTCCAGGCCGATCTCCTCGCCCGCGCGGTCGACGGCCTCGCGGAAGGGGTTGTCTTCGACCCGGCCGAGACGGACGCCCTCCTCGGCGAGCATCTCCGGCCCGTGTGTGTACCGGATCAGCGACTCACTCCCCGCACCGATGGCGACCGTCTTGGCACCGCCGGAGAAGCCCGCGTACTGGTGGGGCTCGACCATCCCCGTCGAGACCACGAGGTCGGCGTCGGCCACGCGCTCGTGGACTTCGATGGGACAGTCGTCGACTGCCCCGACCTGCGCAGTTTTGTCGGGGTCGTGATTCATCGCCAGGTCGGCGTGGTCGCCGAGGCCCGCCGTGATCTCGTCGTCGGTCATCGGCCGGTGGAGCCCCAGGCCGATCAGGACGGTGACCTGCTCGCGGGCGACACCCGCCCGTTCCAGTTCCGAGAGCAGCACGTCGACGAGCACGTCGTCGGGCGTCGCACGCGTCACGTCCGTGACGACGACGGTCACGAGGTCGTCCGGATCGGCGAGGCGAGCGAGTTCGGGGCCGTGGGGCGCCGCGACGGCAGCTTCGGCCGCGTCGCGTACGTCGACCGCCTCACCGCCCGGTGGCTCGGCGACGGTCACGTCGCAGTCGGGGAGCGAGACCGAAATCTCAGCCTCGCCGAGCGGGAGCGATACCGTCATGGGAGCGTCTGGGGACCGCAGGGCGGAGTAGCTGTCGGTCAGGCCGTCGCGTTCGCCCAGGTTCTCTCTGGCATTTCCCCCAAGCGGTGACACTCGGCGTCGAGTTGGCCCGTTACACTGCTCGAACAGCCATTGTACTCCCCGTTCTCCAGCCAGACCACCTGCAGTCCGTGTGCGTCGGGGAAGAGACCCGGCCGGGAACCGCCGTGGGTCGTCACGGTGATGCGGTACTGCACGCCGTACTCGCAGGACACACCGGACGCGTTCCCGCCGTGTGTGTCGACGTGGACGCGGAAGGTGCTCAGATCGGTCCCTTCGGGTGAGGTCCGCTCGACCCAGGCCGACAGGGACGCGTTCGGGCCGCCGGTCTGGACGAACGTCGTCCGAGTCAGATCGTCGCCCTCGTTCGACCCCCCCGCGAAGGTTGCCACGTCGTCTTTACACCCGTCGTCGACCTGCTCGAACTCGGCGATCGAGGCATTCGTCGGCCCGGTCTGATCCGAGAACCCGGGGAGGTCGGTCACGGCCGGATGGGCCAGTCCGAGCACCGCGACGATCACGACCACGAGGGCGAGTCGGACCCAGGGGCTCCGGAGGGGTTCGGGGATAGAGACCATTCGCTCCCGGATCGTTCACAGGGTGCCCGGAAATAGACGCCGGTCCGCCGACACTACCGCGCCCACTCGACCATCCGGCCGTAGACCGGGTCGGTGCCGAGCGCGTCGGCGTCGCCCACCAGGACGAGCGCCTTCTTCGCCCGCGTCAGGGCGACGTTGATCCGCCGGTAATCCTCGAAGATCGGCCCGTCGAGCGTGTCGGTGGCGACGAACGAGACCACGATCACCTCCTTCGAGGACCCCTGGAACCGGTCTACGGTGTCGACGGTCACGCCGGTCGGCGCGCGCTTGTTGATCTCGGCGACCTGTGCGCGGTAGGGCGCGATGACACCGATCTCCTCGGGGGGTACGCCCGCGTCGACGTAGGACTGGACGGTCTCGACCACCGCCTCGGCCTCGACGGAGTTGGTGTTGCCCCGGGCCTGTCCGTCGGGGTCGACGAACGCCACCGAGTCACGGAGGTTCGGGGGGAGTGCATCCATCTGAACCCCGTCGAGGTCGTCGATGCGCTGGCTCGCGACCGCGCCGGTCGCGGGTCGCAGTCGTCCGTCGTAGAACTCCCGAGAAGCGAACGCCTGGATGCGCTGGGACATCCGGTACTGGCGGTCGAGCATGACGCCAGCATCGGGGTACGCCTCGATCAGCCGCTCGAACAGCGAGGTCTGGAGCGGCGCGGCGGCGCTCCCCTCCTCGTCGGCCGCCTGCACGACCGGCGGAAGTTGCTGGTGGTCGCCGACGAGGACGGATTTGTCGGCCAGCGTCACGGCCGCCAGCGTCGCCGGCTCGGTGAGCTGGCCGGCCTCGTCGACCAGCGCCACGTCGAAGGACTGCTCGCGCATCACCGTCGAGCCACACGACGCGGTGGTCGCCGCCACGACCGAGGCGTCCCGCAATTGCCCCGCGAGTGCCTGTGGGTCGCCGCTGTCGGGCAGTCGGTACCCCTGCATATCCGGCCGGACGCCCGTCTCGGTCCCCACACGCACGATATCCTCGAATCCCTGCTCTTCGAGGGCCTCGATGGCGTTGTCGACCGCTCGGTTCGTGAACGCTGTCAGCAGGACGCGTTCGCCCCGTTCGACGAGCGCGCGCACGGTCCGCGCGAGGGTGTAGGTCTTCCCCGTTCCCGGCGGACCGTGGATCAGCGCCACGTCCTCGGCCCGGACCGCCAGCGAGACCGCCTCGTTCTGGGCATCGTTGTTGTCGATGTAAGTGGTATCGTCCTCGGCGAACTCCGGCTCGCGGCGACCGAACAAGACCGCCTTCTTCTCGGGCGACTGCTTGAGGATCGCGTCGTGCAGCGCCGTGAGCATCCGGTCGGTGCCGATCTCGGAGGGATACACGTCGAGTCGTCGCAACTCGACGGGTTCGTCCGCCGTGACGACGATCTCTTCGCCCAACTGCTCGACGCGAGCCATCTCCGCCCGGCCGCGGACCGGATGCCCGTCGCTGGCCAGCACCACGTCGCCCTCGCGGATCTTCGAGACCGCGCCGGTTCCCTTCGCGCGGAGCTCCCAGCGGCCACCTTCGCGTTCGGTCTGGCCCTTGGGTTCGAGGCCGATCAGGGCGCGATCGTCGTCGGCCCGTTCCTCGCCGCTCTGTCGCCAGAGTTTCGTGTACTCGCGATGGACCGCCCGGCGCTCGGCCTCGATGGCGCGATAGAAGCGGTCGAAGTACTCGCGTTCGTCCGTCGGGATCGGACTGCCGACCTGGCCGGCCTTGGATTCCTGATCGAGTCGGCCCGAGACGGCCATGCACGTGTCCTGCTCGAAGCAGTACTCACACTTCGCGTCGGCCTCGTACCCCGTCGGCACGCTCACGTCGTGTTCCATCGCCGCGATCTCGTTGCGGGTGCGGACGACGAACTTCAGGAGGCCGGGACCCAGCGAGAAGTCCTTGGCCGGCGAGAGGTCGCCCGTCTCCTCGGTCCGCTCGACGGCGGCGTTCTTGGTGTAGAGCAGGGTCCCCGTATCCGGGGCCTCGGCGGCGTGGTCGCCGGCGGTCGGATCGCCGCCCCGGCCGCCGTCGGCGGCAGTCGCCGCGCCGCCGTCCGTGACGGCTTGCTCGCCCAACAAGAGCGCGTAACAGGCCGCCTGAATCTTGTCCTGGAAGCGGGGCTCCCGCTTGGTGTTTTTCCCGGTCTTGAGTTCGACGGGGCCACCGCGGCGGACGGCGTCGGCACGCCCCTTCAGGCCGTAGGTCTCGCTGACGAGCGTCTGCTCGGAACGCCACTGGTCGGTATCGGTCAGGGTCCCCTGCTGGAGCCACCCCTCGATGGCGCTGGCGTGCTCTCGCACTTCGGCGGCGACCGCGTCGGGATCTTTGTCCAGCAGGCCGAGTTCGAGACCGGACTCGGCGACGTGCTCGTCGATCGCGTCGTCGAGGTCCCGGCCCCGCAGGAGGTCGCCGAACACTTCGTGGACGATGGTCCCCTTGACGACGGGGTAGGCCAGTTCCAGCCCGGAGAGCTTGTTGAGGTAGTACATCCGGGGGCACTGCACCCACGAGCGCACGTCGGTCACGTCGACGAGGAAGCCGGGTTCGACGACGACCATCGACTCCCGCTGGGTGGCGTACTGCACCTCGCCGCGGAACTCGTCTTCCTCGACGTTGGTCACGAGCAGTTCCATGCCGGGATCGAGGGACTCGACAGTTTCGGTCCACTTCTCCCAGAGCGTCACCGTCACGGCCTCGGCCTGTCCACCGTCGGGCCGCACCCGAACTTCCGCGAGGTCGCTGGTGCCACGGCTGGTCTCGACCGTTCGGGAGTCCCCGACCTCGACGACTGGTCCGCGGAGTTGCACGATGGAATGGAATCGCCCGAGCGAACAAAAGCCCTCCCCTCGGCGACCGCCGACCGACGCTTCCGCCGGTACGCGCGACTTACCGCGGACCGAGATCGCTCGACCACGACAGCTCGACACACGGTACACGGCGGATAACAATGGGGACTGCACGGGACTGACCGACGAACACGCCCGCGGTCACGCGACCCGGGCACCCGTCCCTATGAATCGGACACAACTCACGTCACTGGTGGTGGCACTCGCGTGTTTCGGCGCGGTCGGCGCCTCGGCGTCCACGCTGTCCTCGTCGGTGGCCGCCGACCCCTCGGACGCCCTCGATCCGGACTACGAGGTGATTCCCGTCGCCGGCGACTCTCTCTCGCAACTCGAATCCGCCGTCGCCGACGGCGGCGAAGCGGCTACAGCCGGCGGCGACGGTCCCGCGGGCCAGGCCGGCGGGCCAGGTTCGAGCCAGAACCAGCCGGCGGGCGACGAGGGAGACGGCGACCACGCCGGGGCCGCCGCCGACAGCGAGGGAAACGCGAAAAGCGGCGACGGTGGAAACAGCGAGAGTGCTGGCGGGGAGGGCGACGACAGTCGTAGCGGCAGTGACGGCGACGGTACGTCTCGCGTCCCGGGCGAGCGTCTCTCGCTCGTCGACCTGCTGACACTGCTCGTCCTCGCGGCGCTGGTGGTGGCGACGGCGTACCTGTGCTACCGGTATCGTGACCGGTTCGAGGGGCTGTTCACGACCCACGACGAACCGGTCGGTGACGACCCGCGGCCGGTTCCGGACGGACCGCCCGCCGACGACAACCCCGTGTTCGAGACCTGGGACGAACTCCTGTCGGATCTGGACGTGGACCGGCCGGAGACGCTGACGACCCGGGAGTGTGCCGAGGCGGCCACCGCGTCCGGGTTCGACCGCACCGAGATCGACCGGCTCCGGCTCGACTTCGAGGCCGTCCGCTACGGTGGCCAGCCGGTAACCGACGATCGTCGCCGTCGCGCCCGGTCCGCACGGAAACGACTCGGTCTCAACGGTGAGTCACCGTGACACGACGCCGCGTCGCACTCGTCGTGGGCGGTCTGCTCGGTACGCTGGCGCTCGCCACGACCCTGTTCGACGAGTTGGCCGCGGTCGGTTCGACGGGTTGGCTCGCCCGACCCGGCCACGACTACCTGTTGGCCGCGGGCGTCGGCGCGCTGGTCGTCCTCGTCGGCCTCGGCGTCGTCACAGTTCGCTCGCTCTCGGGCTTCGACGGCGCGACGCCGCCCCGGACCGAGGAAGTGCCAGCCGGGACACCGCCCGGCGCAGCGGTCGACCGCGTGATCGCTGGCAACCTCGGGCCCCGAGCGCACCTGCGGGGCGACGAGCGAGCGGCGGTCCGCGACCGTCTTCGGACCGCGGTCGTCGAGACGCTGGTCCGCGTCGAGGGGGACTCGCGGCTCACTGCCCGGGAACGCGTCGCGAGCGGGGAGTGGACCGACGACCGCACTGCGGCGGCGTTCCTGGCCGCGGACGGACCGGGACCCCTCGGAAGCCGACTGGTCGACGCGCTCCCGGGCGGGTCGCGCTTCCAGCGCCGGGCGGAGCGGACGGTGGCCGCCGTCCTCGATCTCGCGGAGGGGGCGTCGTGACTCGGACACGCCGGACTCGCCACTGGCGTGGCGTCGTCGCCGTGGCCCTGTTCGGGGCCGCCCTGGGCGTCCTGTTCAAGCGCCCGCTGATCGTTTTGGCGGCGTCGGTCGGCGTCGGGTTCGCGGTCTACCCACACCTCCTGACCCCGCCCGCGGTCTCGCTGGCGGTCGACCGTCGCCTGAGCGAGCGTGACCCGGCCCCCGGCGAGACGGTGACGGTCACTGTCACGGTGACCAACGAGGGCGAGTCGTGGCTCCCGGACCTGCGACTGATCGACGGCGTGCCCGCGATGCTGACCGTCGTCGACGGGACGGCCCGCCACACCGCCACACTCCGACCCGGAGCGTCGACCACCTTCTCTTATACCGTCGCCGCGGAACACGGCGCACACCGGTTCCGACCGCTGACGGCCATCGCCCGCGACGTGAGTGGCGAACACGAGGTCGAGACCGAGGTCGAAGCGGTCGACGAGATCGAGTGTCTCCGGTCCCCGTCGGAGCCACCGGTCGACGGTGCGACCGACCTGTATCCAGGGCGCGTGCTGACCGACGAAAGCGGCGCGGGTGTCGAGTTCGACCACACGCGTGAGTACCATCCGGGCGACGCCCGCTCCCGGATCGACTGGCGACAGCTGGCCAAGACCGGCTCGCTGGCCACTCTGGAGTTCCGCCAGGAGCGAAGCGTTTCGGTGACCGTCTGCGTCGACGCCAGAGCGGACGCGTACCGCGGCCAGCCCGGCGATCCTCACGCGGTCTCACACGGCGTCGCGGCCGCCAGAGAACTTCTGGAATCGGTCTGGGATCTCGGCGAGCGAGCGGGCGTGACGACGCTCGGCGGTCCGGACTGCTGGCTCCCGCCCGGGCGTGGCTCCGACCACGCCGACCGCGCCCGACACCTCCTGCTCACCCACCCGTCGCTCTCGCCGCGCCCACCTAACGAGGACCAGGCTCGTGCGGACGGGGGCACCGATACCGACCCGTTCGACAGACTCAGGACACGGCTGGACGGGAACGCACAGCTGTTCTTGCTCACGCCGCTGACCGACGACGAGATCGTCGGGTTCACCCTGGCACAGGCCGCCAGGGGCCAGTCCGTCACCGTCGTCAGCCCGGACGTGACGGGCGAAGATTCGCCGGGCGAGCGGCTCGCGACGGTCGAACGCCGCAACCGGATCGACCGTCTCCACCGCGGCGGGGTCCGTGTGGTCGACTGGGACCCGGCGAACCGGCTGCACAAGAGCGTCGCGGCGGCACGGGAGCGGTGGCAGCGATGACCGACACCGAACGACCCGACGGCGGGACCGTCGACAGAAGCGGAGAGTCGCTGACGGGCGACCGCGAGACCGACTATCCAACCCGGCAGCCGGTCGATCACCGTCCGTCAAGCGTCGCGAGCACGCTCTCGGTCGCGCTGGCCGCCTGTAGCGTGGCGCTGGTGGCGACCGCCCCGGACCAGACGCGATCCATCCTGCTGGTCGTGGTTGGCCTGTTCGTCCTCGGCGTGGGGTTCCGGCGTCGCGAGGGACTCGTGCCGCTGCTCCGCTTCGTCCTCGGCCTCACGCTCGTCGCCGGGGGTATCCAGCTGTCCATCGCGGCCGACCTCGGGCGGATCGCGGACGCCGAACTGCTCCCCGGCCTCTACGGCCTCGCCGTCCTCGGGCTCGGACTGCTCCCGGTCCGGCGGGGCTGGGAGACGCGACTCGCGACGCTTGGCGTCGGGCTGGTCCTCGTCTCTGTCCTGTTTAGCGGGATCACTCGCGACGGCGGACTGGTCGGCATCCTCGGGGCTACCGTCGCCGGGGTCGCCGCGTGGGACGCCGCCAGACACGCCATCACGCTGGGCGAACAGGTCGGGCGTGCGGGGACGACGCCCCGGACGGAGCTGGTTCACGTCGGGACGACGGGGGTCGTCGGCGTCGCGACGGTCGCGATCACGGTCGTCGTTTGGCGGATTCAGGTGACCGACCTGCCGCTGCTCGCGCTCGTCTCCCTGCTCGGGGCCGCCGTCGTTCTCCTGTTCGCCCTCTACGACTAGAGGGTCTCGGGGTCGCGGAAGGTGTCGTCGACTGGTGGCGCACCGATTGCCAGCACCAGCCCTTCGTCGTCACCGACGTACTCGTGGCCGTGACCGACCTCCGGGCCGGCGGCGTAGGCTGTTCCCGGCCCGATAGTTCGGGTTTCGGGGTCGTCGGGGTCACCCAGCGTCACCTCGAACTCGCCCTCCAGCACGTAGAACACCTCCTCCTGTTCCCGGTGGGCGTGAAACGCCGTGCTGTCGCCAGGTTCGTAGCGCCACACGTTGACGTGGCTCTCTTCGAGCCCCAGCGCCGCGGTCAGCTGTTTGTGGCCCGCCGGGAACTGGTCGATCCCCGCCATCTCGATCTCCTCGACCTCGTCCAGATCCACCACCTGGTACTCCATACGGCTCCGGGCGACGCCGATCGGCTTCAAACCGACGGGGGATCGGGCAGGCTTTTTATTACCCGACCGTTATCACGAATCGTGCGACGGGCTCGACGGGTGGTAACGACCGGTGTGCTGGCAGTGTTACTGGTGCTTTCGGGCTGTAGCGGGCCCAGTGGTGACTTCGGCGGCGATCCGACGCCGCTTCCGACGCCGGACCTCGGGGGCGACGACGGGACGCCGACGACGCCGGCAGTGACTCCCCCGCCGCCGTCCAGCGCCGACACGGAGCGCGGTCGGGCCTTCCTCGACGGAGTGACGACCTCGCAGTTCCCGGTCCGGTCGGTGACGACGGCCAACGGAGCCTTTCGAGTCACCTACGCCTCGAACGACAGTCGCCTGCTTCGGGACGCCTACGTCCTGGGACTAGCGTACGGCGGGACGGTCAACCGAACCTGGCGCAACGACTCGACCTGGACTGCCACCCGGATGGACGCGCTGGCCGTCAGTGCCGCGGGCGGCGCGCTCGCCCGCTACAGGATGCCCGCGTCCTGGCCGATACAGTACTTTCAGGGGGACATCTCCGCGGCTGAGTTCACCGATCGACTCCGCGCCTCGCTCGAACGCACGGGTGCCGACGGACAGTATCCGGACCGGGGCGAGGAGTTGACCGACTTCTACACGGCGGCCGACCGCACCGCGCTGAACGTCGCCGGTGCGTCGATGCGCAACCGGACCGTCTTCCTGACCGTCCGAGCACCGGCGGACGACCGTGACCGCCTGCGGTCGTCGCTTTCTGCGGCCGTCGCGACGTACGGCTCCGCGACGACCGACTGGGACACGGCGGCGCTGGAGCTGTCGATCAGGAACCAGGACGGCGAGTTCGTGGGTTGGTACCGGGCCGACGCGGACTTCGCGACGAACGTCTCGGCCGGCATGGCCGACGTGACGCTGGCCGAGCGGCGGTACCTGGCCGAGGACGACCGGCTCGTCGGCTGATCTTTGTCCCTGTCGGCCTCCAGCGAAGTGGTCTGTGTCGGTACTGCCGGTCGCGACGATACCAGCTCGGGAGAACCCCTCAGTCTCCGCCACCCGGTCCACCAGACGGCCGACGGCTTGTCGATACGTTCCTCGAATCCGCTCGATCGAGCGGTCGCGTATCTGCTCACGGCGAGTGGCGTCCGCTCCATCACTCGTGAATGAAGCGACTAGCGCCCCCATTGGCGCTCTATCCACTGTGCACTGGGCTGAGTAGTTGAGGCTGGCCATCTCACTGCATATGGATCGTCATCGGGGTCGATCGTGAGTCGGTCCGTAATCTCGCCAGAAATTAAATTTATGTAACGCTCTTGTGAAGCACGTTGTTGATTTTTAGAGGACGGCGTCGAGAGCATATTTGAGTGCTTCGTCACCTGGTTTTCTGTAGAGTTCGCGGCGGAGCTGAAAGGCTTTGAGATACGGCGTTAGCTTGTCTTTTGACACTCCTCGGTGGGGCGAGAGCCACCGTCGCGTCAGCGACGCGTGGCTCTCGCAGGTGTTGACGTGGATGTCGCCGTCAGCGTATTCTCCGTCACTGTGGACGACGTATTTGCGGGTGAAAGCGTCGTCTTCTTCGAGCGGATCGTAGGCCCGAAATCCGTCCGTATA
>NZ_FOCX01000024.1 GCF_900110215.1 Halorientalis persicus
CGCCGGTACGCGGGCGAGTTGCAGACCCTTGCCGCGGATAGGGGCTACGACAGTCAGCCACTGCGTGAGACCCTCCGAGACATGGGAATACGTCCACTTGTGAAACACCGCATCTTCGCTCCGTACGACCACGCGCACAACGCACGAATCGAGGACGATCTCTACAATCAGCGCTCAATGACGGAGACTGTGAACTCCTCGGTCAAGCGCTCGTACGGCTCCGCCGTCCGAGCGCGTGAATGGTACCGTGAGTTCCGTGAAGTCGTTCTTATGTGTCTCGTCTACAACATCAAACAGTATGTGACTCGCTGATTCCAACGCCATCTGGCGATTCAATAGAGCCGATTTCCTCGAAGCAAATCGGGTCCCTGGTCACGCTTTACCCTCCTTTTGGCTGAGTAGGGTATCGAGGAGTACCCGTGCTTGCTGTTCGAGATGTTCGATTGCGTCATCGTCGTCCGGGTCCTCGAGTTCAGTCTCGCGTCGAAGCGGGTTGTACGCATTCGCACTGTGGGCCTGCCGTACAGCGCCTAGCGAGTCATCGACCACGTCACCGTAGGCTTCGCGAGGATCACCATCCTCGATTTCGAGCAGGAGACCCGCGAGGAACGCAGCTGCATTGTCTCCCTCCGCAAGGTCTTCGAGATCGATTGCCGGCCGGGTATCGACGCCAATCGATTCGATCCGGACGGAAACCGACCCCTCCCGGAATCCGAGGTCACGCTCCATCGACCGATGCTGATCGACGAGCGCCGAATGCGCATCCGTCCGTCCAGTTAGATGAACGCGAACGAGGCTGAGTTTCAGCGACCTCGTATCGAGTTCGGAGCGAACGTGTTCCTTGATTTCGTCCGAAATGACGGCGGTTGCTTCCTGTGGGTCGTCTGCCCCGGAGACATCGACCGAAATCCGGTCGTAGCGAACGGATGCCAGGGGAACCTGTTCAGCTTGTACGTCTCTGTTTTCGGGTATCGTAATCGTCCACGGGCCGTGGGCCCGCTGTTCTCCTGGGTCAAGGGGTTGTGGCGAGCCGGAGTACAAAACCAGTGGACGCGAGGCGATTTGGATACCTGGACTGTGAATATGACCGAGCAACCAGGCATCTACGGCGGAGTCGCGGAGTTCGCTCGACAGAACTGGTGCGTACCGGCTTCCTCGGGAATCGAGGTCGGCGTGAAGTACTCCAATCTGAGGAGCGTCATCGGTCGCCGGGAGGTCGTACTCATCGAGCGGGGAATCGTAGACGTGTTCGGCCGAAAACGACCAGCCTTCGAAGTGGGCGATGGGCTCGCCGTCCCGTTCGAGCGTCCAGCGTTCCCACTGCCCGTCTCTCCCGAGGAACTGGAGCGTGTCAGCGTCGAGGTTATCGACCATATCAGGGAGCGCATCGAAGTCGTGGTTCCCGGCTACCACGACGATTGGAATCCCCGCTTCGTCGAGTTGTGCAACTCCGTCTTCGAACGCGCCATACGCCTCGAAATATCGATTTTCCTGATCGACGACGTCACCAGCAATCACGACCGCGTCGACGTCCCGGTCGATTGCTTCCTGGACCGTCGACAGCCAGACAGCTTTCGGCGACAGCTTCGGACCATCCAAATCATCCGGAATTCGACTCGGGTGACGGCCGAGGTGGAGATCCCCCGTGTACAGTAGTTCCAGAGCGTCGTTCATGAGTACGGCTAGACAGTAATATAGAGGCACAAGTCACGGATAGATAAATTCCACCCATTCTTGCACTATGAGAGGGTGAGACGTATCCAACATATAGGTCACTATAGTGTAGACAATATCTCAAGGCAGTCGCCATTGAAGGCGATCAAGTGTACGAGAAGGCCCCGAGATATCCCGAGGAAAGAGTGCTTTCGAGAGTGCTCCTCATCCAGACGCTACTAGCCAGTGTATTCCTCGCTGCGGTCGTCGCCGGAAATCACAGTGACCGCCGACAATTCTGCGACTGACAGCTCATTTCGTCGCCTCGTATTCAGCTGTGACTGCACGATCACGTCGCAGTTTCTCACGAACGTTCTCGCTTCGACAATCGACATCCAGACGCCGGCGTTGCCAATCCTCCCCAGATTTGCCGTTCCACACCCCGTATAGTGTTACCTTTGGGAGTCGCAAAACGCCGAACAGCACTGAGAGCGTGTAAAGCGCATCCTGCAGTTCGTCCCATGTAACGGTCACCTTCCGTGGAATATCAACTGGGAAGCTCACATGTTGCGCGAGTACTCCTTCCTCACGGGCCAGCTCAACGAACCCGTGGTCGTTGCTGAGGAGAATAACTCGCTTTCGACTATCTTGGTCGTACTCCGCGTAGGCGTCTACGATGGCTTCGTCGCCCGTCTCACTCTCGATCGTATCCGCATACCGATGGTCGCGGAGACGGCGGTACTCGTAGAGCCCGAGGAATCCTTCACGATTCGCCCCAGCCGGCTGATTGTCCAGACGTGCGAACTCGGAGCCGAACGCATCCTCGAGGGCTCGCGTCTCGTAGTGATTGTAATGCCAGTTGAGTTCCTCGTAGATACCCGTCGCGAGGGCAAAGCCATTGACTGGGCTTCGTCCCTTGTCGTCACTGTATCGCTCCGGATCCAGTCGGAGTACATCCGGCATCCGCCAGGCGAGGAGGTTCGTATCGATGCCCAAGGCCACAGGCTGATGGCCGGCGTCAAGGTCAGGATGCCCCTGTCGGCGGAAGAACGTCTCCACGTCCTCGCGGTTTTCGATGTCGACAAGGCCGCCAGCAACGAGCGCTCGGATGTAGGTATCCTTGTCAGGCAGGTCGTCGTATGCCTGTTCGCCGTACGTCGTGTGGAGTTCCTCGCGGGAATCCTGGTACGTGAGCGCGCCCTGCGTGAATCGGACCGTGGTTGCAACGGGATCGGAAAGGTCGATTTCGAGGAGTTCTCCGATCTCCTCACACGGGTGCCGAACACTAACCGACGTAATGCCCTCCGTGTACAGTGCGTTGAGGAGATGCGTGATGTGGTGGCGAGCAAGCTGCATTAGAAGACCTCCTGGAAGTCGACGAGTTCGACAACAGGTCTGGGGACATCGGGGTACAAACGACCGTAGAAGCGGTTGTTCGAGACGTAGAGATAGAAGACGTGGTCGGCCTCAAACTGAATCCCCGCCTGAAACGCGATCGCCGACATAAACTTTCGACCGGGAGTGACGTCAACCGCCGCCGTACCCCCCTCATCCTGTATCTGAGCAATCGGTTCACGGAAGTGCTCGACGATACCCTGAAAATCAGTCTCCGTTTCAAGATGCGTCACGGAAAGGTCCGGGTCCTCACCGCCGTATTCGACGACCACACGCTCCATCATAGACGTGATGTCGTCGAACTGGTCACCGACGCCAGGATTATCCAGCACGTACAGTTCGTCAGGGAGGAATCCCTCTTCACAGGCTGCGATCAGGGGATTAATGACCGCCTCCAGGTTCGTGCTCATGGTTGTGAGCCACGCATCAACCATTGCTCAGCGACCCCCCGACTGAGCGGTACTAGCTTGCCATTGCTCGTGCTCGATCTCCGGATGCCGGACTGCTACTCGTCGAAGCGATTCGTACATGACGTGGAGTTCTCCGACCATCGTGTGGGCCGTATCGCGGAGGTCCGTAAGTTGATCCTCTGGACTGGTGTCCGTCAACGTCTGTTGCTGCTGCGGGGGGCGAAGCTGCGTGAGGTAATCCAGAATAGCACCCGTACCGCTTGCTAATTGCGGGAAGATTTCGGCAACATCGTAGACGGCGCGTGGGTGGTCAGCAATGACCCCCTCAGCGACCGAGATATCGAAGGCTGCTTCGATCTCCGCTGGCGAGTCGTAGCCACCGCTCTCGTTGCTTCGCAACAGTGCTTCGCCGGCGTCGGCGAACGTGCCGACTAGCACTCGCGTCGCCCCCGCAATCGGATCCATACGTTCGATGCCGACCGTGTCGGTCTCGGTTTCGGTTATCGGGTGGCGAATTCCTGCGAACGCCGCGTACGCCCGAACGAACGCACCCGCTGCTGCCTGCCCGTCACGCTTGATTCGTTGCTGGTCTTGTTCGGGGAGTTCATCGAAGGCGTCGACGAACGGATACTGTGGCACAGGAACGAGCGTCGGCTGCGAGAAGCCCGGTTCCTCATCGAGGTCGATCTGTGGGCCAGCGTAGGTGGAACATCGACCACTGTCGACCGCGTACGCTCGCCGTTCCCAGTCGAGCATCGCAGCCGTCGCCGGCGTCAGCTCATGGTACGCCGTTCTGATAGTGCGATGTGGCGCGGGATGAGGACGATGTCCGATGGTCGCCTCCTGAAATTCGCGAGCGGAAATGTACGCAGGTCCCTCGATGGTCCGTTCCTTGAAGACAAGCGTCCCGTCATCCATAGTGGTGTATCTCTTACCAGGAATCTGTATCCGAATCGTCAGCAATCGCTGCGCTAATCGCTTGAGGCGGTCAGATTCCTCGATCTCTTCCGTCCATCGATTCGGTATATCGGTCGATCCGAATCGAGCGCCAGCGACAGCGCCGGCGATCGCACCGACAGTGTCCGTGTCGCCACCGCTGTTCACAGCCTGAACAATGGCCGTTTCGGCGGACTCAGCCGTCAAACCATAGTAGAGCCCAGCCTGGAGCGAGTCGACGACGTATCCAGAGGTCGTAAGCTGGGCTTCGAACGCTGTCGAGTCGCGGTCGCCAGTGACGACTTCCTGCACCTGCGTGAGTGCCGTTCGAAGTTCGTCCGGAGCTGAATAGGTATCCTTGAGCGCGGTCCTGAGCGGGTCGCGTTCGTCGCGAATCAGGTTTGCGAGCGTTCGGTTGAGAATCACACAGCCCCACCTGCAGCGCGGGTCGGCATGTGTGATCGCCGACGAAAGCTGACTGACCTGGGTGAGTTCCGCATCGAAGTGCCGAAACGCAATCGCATATGGCGCACACCGCATCACGCTCCCGTTGCCGGCGTTGGATCCCTCAGGCCGCGATTCCCAGACGTCCGCGCCAGCGTCGTCCCACGACGTTCCCTGTCTGATCTGGGACAGGGAATCGCGCGTCATCAGTCCAATATCGAACGGGTCAGAATCGAGCCAGTCGACGAACCGATCCGCCACATCGGCCGGATCGAACCCGCGGCGATCGACGAGACTCTCCGCGATACAGAGTGCCATCTCAGTGTCGTCAGTGATTGTCCCCGGTGGCTGGCCGTGCGTGCCGTCGCCGAGCATCTCCGTTACTTCGCCGTGCTGGGATGCGATCTCCTCGGCGCTCTTGAATTCGACCGGTCGACCTAGTGCGTCACCACAGGCCAGCCCGAGGAGACACCCCTCTGCGTTACGTTCAATTGTCATGGAATTACGATGTCCTCCCTCTCGTATAATTCTGCACTCGCGAACTCTCCGAACCGAGTCAGCAAGCGAAACGCCGAGACCAGTCTCATTCGTTGATCTGGGCGAGCGCCCACGATGCCCTCGTGCGGACATCGGCGTTGTCATCATCGCGTGCTCGGTCTTTCAGGGCCGAGGTCGCGTCTCGAGCACAGAGGTACCCGAGCGCCCAGCAAGCGTTCTCACGGACGAGCGGATTCTCGTCCGACAGCAGCTCCACGAACGTCGGCGTGACGTGTTCGACCGACTCCGGGAAGTCCTCGGCTACGCGGCTGAGAGCACCGCTCGCATTGATTCGCGTGTAGGTGTCCTCAACCGTCAGTAATGCGGTGATCTCCTCGGTGTACGGCTCGACCACGTCGGTGTGAACGATCGCCACGTCGCCGATTAGTCCGATTGCGTTGTTCCGGAGCTTGGGGTTATCGGCGTCGAACAGAGTTGCAACATCGTCAACGATATCGACGGCGATGCTCGGGTACTCGCCCACGATCCGTCCAAGCCCAGCGGTCGCGTTCAACCGAACGCTGTCGGACAACGAGTCACGGAGGGTGACTTCTCCAAGTGTCTCGGCGACCGGTTTGACTTCCTCCGGATACTCGCGCGTGATCCGCGAGAGTGCGTACACCGCGTACTGGAGTCCGTCGGCGTCGTCCTCAATGATCGTTGCAAGCGACGGTACGGCGTCCACAGCATCCTCGGGGTCTTTCTCAGCAATCGCGGCGATACATCTGGTCGCTTCACGCCTAACGGAGACAATGTTCGACTGCAGATACGGTACGAGTTCGTCGGTGAGCGGAGCGATCGCTCTCGGATCGGCATCACCAATGGCGCGGAGAGTGGCCAGCACGTCGGCCCGAGCGGGTAGCTCGTCACGTGCCAATAGTGACCGAAGGATTGGAATCGCCGGCGTACAGTCCTCTGGGCGCACCACCGCCACCCGACGGAGTGCCTGGACTGCGTCCTTTTCCCGGAACAAATCAACGTCTTCGCGATCCAGAAGAGCGAGGATCGATGAGATACGGACCGCCTCTGGATTCACATCCGCGAGTCGGCGGAGCCCAGTTGCCTCCTCGGCAGGCGTCTCTGCGTTCGCCGTGTAGAGATTCGGTGGGGGATCGACCACGGAGAGCAACTCGATTGCGTCGACGGGAACGGTGAATTGGTCACTATCGGGGGCGAGCGGCGTGCATTGGAGCGCTGGCGCTGCCGAAGGCCGTTCGAGTGTCACCGCGTGAAGGGAGACGTCGTGGCACAGCTGCGTTCGTTCGGCCCCATCATCGATGTACGTGAGTTCGAATCCGGGCGCATCGGTGTGGTCGTCGAGAAACGACGACAGCATCGACGCGTTCGCAGGCATGATTCCGGCAGACGTCGGGAGTCCACCGTCGGTCATTAGGTCACGAACCCATGGGAGGTCGGGATGGATGTCTCCCCGTTCGACCGCGGGAACGAACTCCCAAGCGTGGTAGTGCTCCCACCCGTCGGCATCACTCAGATCGAGGTCGTCGACAACGACGTAGCCGTCCGCGTCCGGGTGCAGGTCGGCGATGAGTGATAGCCGCTCGCGCCGGAGTGGGAACTGCTCGTACCGACCATCGGGCTGTTTCTCGCCGAGCCACTCGTCCCAGTCGTCGGGGTGGCGGCCGACGATGTCGACGACACCCGGAATTGCGGCCTCCTCGGCCAGCGTCTGATTCCCGATAGCGTAGACCGCGTGCGGCGTATCGTGCGCGAGATGACGCACCCACTCCAGTGGGACGGCGTCGTGGCGGGGATGTGGATTCACGTCGACAGTCCAGTCACGGTCGAACGCGAACACGAGCATTAGTCACTCACCTCGCGCGGCGTCGCGGGCGCCTGCTGACACAGTGTTTCCAGGAGTTCCACCTCCTGCTGCATCGACTCATCATCCACAGCCGCCATCTCATCTGCGAGGTAGCTGCGAAGCTGGTCGAACCGCTCAGTATATCGATCAGGAACGACCAACGGCACGGACTCGCGCTCGTGCTGGCCGCGCTGGTCGGGGAGCAACCAGTCGTCGACGCCAGTCGCGGCGTCAGCGCGGTCGTGGAGGTCAGCTGCCCACGTCCGGAGTTCGCGAGCGTACCTGGCCAGCGCGACGGCCTTCCGGACGCCCTCATGGGCGTATGTACCGGACTCGTCGGGAACGTCGACGGTGACGCGCTCGGTGTACTCACCACCGTCCCGTTCCGTCCACGAGGCGACCAGATCGAGATCGGCGTCCGAGCTCGTCTGCTCGAGGCGGACGAGGATGACGCCGCCCCGAGCTTCGCCATCCTGCTTTGCGGAGGGAAACAGCGTCCCGACATGCATCAGGCGGTCGGTCGCGGCGTCCGCGGACGGCGATCCGTGAACCGCCTCGATCTCGTAGCCATCTGAGTCGAGGTCGAGGTTCAGGTCGTACACCAGCGGGGTGACCATGTAGTCGAACTCCTCCCCCAGACGACGCTCGAACTCTGCGGCCGAGTGGATGAAGTAGTGGTTCGCCCCACGGATGCTCGACAAGGTGTCCGCCAGCTCCGCATTCGCGTCCAGCCCCATGCCAATGAACGTCGTGTGGACACCCTCGGCGGCCGCGTCCGCGAACAGTTGCGTGAGTTCGCTGTCCCCCGTCGTCCCCGTGTTTGGCATCATATCGGTCATGAAGACGACACGGCGCTCGACGTCAGGACTGGGCGTCCCGCCGACCAACATGTCGACGGCCGCCTCGAACCCGTCCGCGAGGTTCGTACTGCCGCCAGCAGCGATCTCGCGGATGTGGCGACGGATCGCAGGCATATCCGTCGTTCCGACATCACGGAGAGGTTTCGCGACGTGGGCGCGGTGGTTGTAGAGGACGACGCCCAGGCGGTCCTCATCGTGGAGCTGCTCGGTAAGCGCGCACAGCGACTGGGTCGCCGCTTCGAGTTTCGTCGCCGCATCATCCTCGGCCTCGCGCTTGCGCCCGTGTTCGTCGTAGTAGTACGCGTCGAAGGAGCTGTCCATCGACCCGGAGACGTCGAGGACGGCGACGAGATCCAGCCGCGGCCGTTCGAACTCGTCGACCGAGAGCGTCGAGTCCAGCCCCACCGACAGGTAGCGCTCGGTCTCCCCACTGATCGGGTGGTCGCTCGCGGCAGCCGCGTAGCGCGGCGCGAACAGGGCGTCCGATTCGGTCCGCGTCCCCGTCTCGAAGTGATAGTCGTAGAACAGCCCCTCGTCGCTGATCGCCTCCGGCTGTGGCGTATACCCGTTCGCGACGTTTTCCCGAAAGTTGGCCACGTCTTTCGCCCCGCCAGCGGCGAGTCCGACTGTCTCCGTGCTCGCCATGTCCGCACTTGCTGGCGCCGGTGATGCACTCTCCATCACCTGGTTTTCGAGCATCTGATCGGCCTCGGCGGTCTCCCGAAGTTCGTACGCGTCGACGTGACGCCCACAGGACTCACAGACGTAATCGGGTGGGGTGACCGACCTGTCGTCATCCATCGGCGTCCAGTCGTCGACGAGCGAGCGGTCCTCCCGAACACGACGGACGGTCGCTCTGGCATCGATGATCCCGAACGGTTCGTCGAGAGAGAGCTGTGACGCGGCTTGCGTGACGGCTGCTCCAGCTGCATCGACGACCTGTCCTGGTCGAAGCCGTCCCTCGCAATCAGGACACTCAGCCCTGATGTCGTCTGCTGAGGTGACAGGGGCAGCGCCCAACAACCCCGAGATGCGGTGGGTTGCCCCGGTTTTCAGGCCCAGGAGCGCCTCGCTGTCAGGCGTGGCGAGTACCGTGAACTGCTTCCCCGATTGATCGACGACCAGTAAGCGGTGGACGTGTTCTCCGTCGCAGTCGATGGCTCGCCGGGTGATGAATTCGACTGCGATATCGTGACGCTTCCCGTCCTCTATGTCCGCGTACATCGTATCCATGGTGTCTGTGTGGCGTGCCATTCCCCGGACAGCCAACGGGTGGTTGACGACAGTGTGTGCGCTCGCCCCGGAAACGAAGGGGGAGAAACCATCATTACGATGCGTCTTTATCCACCTTCACACTCATTAGTGTGCGCTAAGATGTGATAAATGCTTCGCCAATGAGCAAGATGGAGCAGATATTAGAGAACAAAGACTCATCGTAGTGTTCCTTATATCGTCCCTGGTGGAGTATCATACTCTAGAAGATGGATTATGAGTATGTAACCACCGCTACACTGTTGGGTATTGAGTCGAAACAATCATTGCGAAGGAGGTCATGAGTTAGTCAACAAACCCATGCCTATCGACGCTGGTGACGCTCTCGTTCGGGCGCTTCACGACCATAATCCGTGGTGGGAACACGGGACAGAAGCATTCTCACTCCCGGCACGGCAAAAGAGCGATTTCTATCATCTCGCCCGTCCCGACGAGTCCGGCAGCCAGTTCGAGGACCAACCGCTTCTCGGCCTCGTTGGACGACGGGGCGTCGGGAAAACCACGCTCCTCCACCAGTTCATTCACCATCGCATCGAGACTGGCGACGATCCGGAACGATTCCTCTATCTTCCATTCGACGCCGATCCGCTCTACCAACTCCAATCGGACGAACAGCTGCGACGCGCAGTTCGGTACTACGAGAGCAGGGTTCTCGGCCGCATCGAAGCAGACCACCCACACTTCATCCTAATCGACGATGTTCACCAGATCGAGCATCCGAACAAGCCGACCATCGACGGGTGGGGCGTCCCCGTCGCAGAATTGCTCGAGGACGTCCCGGGACGACACGTCGTCTTGACCGCCAGCGCCGGCATTCAAGTCGAACGGGAACTCGAAAGCGTCGCGATGCCGGCCGAAGACTACGATATCCAGCCCATTCTCCCTGAGAAGTTCCGGGACTACCTCTTCACGCTGTATCCAGATCTTGAAGAAGAAGACACTCGCGTGAGCCCCACCTCTCTGCGAACCGGGGAGAACAGCCTGCCAGCGGCTCTCCAGAGTGGCGAGATCGAGTCACTCGTCGCAGAGCTTCGACAGAAGTACGAGAAGGTTGCAGACGTCGAACGACGCATCCAGTCACAAGTCGTCGACTACCTCGCGATGGGCGGGACCATCAGCTACGACCTTGACGGCGCCGCCGAGTCGGCAGCGGACCTGACGATGGATGACTACGCGCAGCTGCGCGAGGACGTTCGCGATGCCCTCTACCAGGAGGTTCCCGGCTTCGAATCGATTCAGACGATCGCAGATCTTGAACGCCTCTGCGCGCTCGCCGCCCGAAACCGGGGGGCTGAACCGTTCCGGTATCAGGATCTCGTCGAACTGTTCGACGTCGACCGGCGGACGATCGCCGATAGCTATCTTCCCGCGCTGGCAGAGCTGTACCTGTTGACCGGCGTTACCGAGTACGACAATAGCCGCCCCCGGTCGGTGCGACTCTACCTCCGTGACACAGGGCTGGTGACCGCGCTCGCCGACGGCGACGCCTCGACCGTCCGCAACGATTTTGACCGCGAGGCCGACCTAGCCCGCGTCGCGGCGTTCGACCACACGATGCGGTTCGCCTATGGGATCAACGCCATCCAGGGCAATGACGAGACGCCCACCGTCCAGTACTGGCGTGGGCGAGAGGGTGAGGTCGACTTCGTCTTCGAGGTGGACGGAACCCCTGTCCCGATCGGGCTAGCGTATCAGTCACGCGAGCGTGAGGAGTCACTCGAAGCCGTTCGAGAATTCAAAGAAGCGTACGACGTGCCACTTGGATTCATCCTCGCTGGTGATACGGTTCGAGGCAGACAACCTATTGAGGATCTCGGAGAGGGAATCATCCAACTTCCGTACTGGTTGTACTTGCTCCTATGCTAGGTCGCTACCTAATCGGTTGTGAGAACGGAACGAGGGACCTGTCGGTTGCCGCCCCTGATGGAAGTCGTGATGGGGCGAGGTACCGGGAGACGACAAAGCGTGTTCCTCACGAAAACATTCATACGATTGATAGGGAATAGGTGAGACGAATGGGTGGACTGGTTGATTACGACTACGACTTTTTCGACGAATACCAGTCCGACGTCCTCGCTGATCTTCCGTCCATAGAGCAACTCATTCGATTAGATGATGAGGTCGCAAATAAGGTCACGATGCCCCGATATGAGGGGCCTGTTGATCCGATCGAATGGAAATTCTTAGAAAAATATTACAGCAGCTTATTTGCAGACTTCATTACGGACCGCATTCAAGGCATCGTCGATACGGAACCCATCGAGACGAATCGAGACAGATTCCACGGATTCCGAGAGGACATTGTATCGTTAAATCAGAACCTCCCCGCACAGCGGTCAGCGCAAACAGGTGTGATTTCGAAGCCTGCAGAAACGGTCCTTCTCAAACGACTGCGACAGCTTGGCTTCGATCCGAGTGCGCTAGACGTCTCTCATATTGGGAGTGGTGGCGGTCTCTATCTGTTGGAGCTGTTCGTGACCGCCGCCCAGCAAGAAGCACTGTCAGATTCAGAACTCCTGACAGCCCTCCTTGACGAAGCCGATTCGCTGGGCAGCATGAGTAAAGATGCGGCCATGTCCCGCCTGCATCGGCCTGTCCTGATGGTCTCCCTCTGGGATAACCAAGAAGAAGGCCTCAACAAGTGGCTGGACAACGGCCGACACGGAATTCTCGAGATGGCGACGGCCACAGGGAAAACGGTGGCTGGAATCGCCGCCATCGCCGAATGCTGCGGCGTCCTTCCGGAGGACCCCGACCACGAACCACGAACTGACGACGCGAAAATCATGATCGTCGCCCATTCGAATGCGATCCTCAAGCAGTGGGAGCAGGAGATACAGGAGAAGCTTGGCCTCCCGATGCCTGCCGGACAGACGGGTGAACAGGCAGACCGCGTATCGTTTAGTAGTGGAGAAGTGGAGTTCTATACTGCACAGTCCCTCCTGCCACGATACGACCGTGATCTCGCCGACCAGTACGATCTCGTCATCTACGACGAAGTACACCACTACTCTAATTTAGATGGGTACGGGGCTGCCATCGACAGACCAAACTATCGGGCTGCGATGGGCCTTTCAGCAACGATCGGCGACGACGGTGAGCTGAAACGAGAGCAGCTTACCGAGCTGTTGGGTGATGTCGTCCACACGTATGGGGTCGAGGACGCTCGTCGCGACGGAATTATACCCGAATTCGACTGGACTGTACACCCAACGCCGCTCGACCCTTACGAACGGGAAGAATGGGATGAGGCAACAGAGTCGATCTCCGACCAATTCAAGCACATCCGGCGGTCGACAGCAACCAAGCGGATTCTCAAACAGATTCCTGTCCCGTTTACCGAACTCGAAGACCTCGGGGACTTCATTCGCGCACACGAGGCTGCGTCGATGGTCTTCGACGACGAGGACATACCCGATGAATGGTCGAACCTCCAGGCGACGATTCATTCGCGAACCTGGATCCGCCACCGATCACAGCCGAAGATCGAAGAGGCAATCGAACTGGCGAAGGACTATCTCGAAGACCCAGACCAGCCTGTCAAGCTCGTCATCTTCGCGATGGACATCGACACGGCTGACGAAATCGCAGACCAACTCGGGGAGGTGTCCGATCACGTCTATCGGGCACACAGCCAGCTTGAGACCTCCTCCAAGAAGAACAACGAGACGGTCCAACGTAACATCAACAAGTTCGGGAAATGCGAGAATGGCGTACTCGTCTCTCCTAAGATGCTGGACGAGGGGATTGACGTCCCGGATGCGGAAGTCGGCATCAACGTCGCGGGGACCAAAACGAAGCTTCAGCTCGTACAGCGGATGGGACGGGTCCTCCGCAAACACGGCGATCAGCGGCCCCACTTCCACCATTTCATCGCCATGCCCGACGAGAACTACATTGCGGGGCTGGACTCGAAGGAGTATGTGCAGGAGCTCAACTGGGTTCGGGAGCTGGGGGAGACGATTGGGGTGCAGCCGATCATCGAGGAGGCCGGCGTCGACGCCGAGTTGCTGGAACGCGCCGAGCAGCGGGGACACGAACTCTGGGCCCGAGATCTGCTTGAGGATCTCGAGGTAGAGACCGTTCAGGGGAACGTCAATCTGGAACAGTTGCTTGATGAACTGACCGTCGAAGCGACAGAAATTCTGCTGGATGAGTTATGGCTGGAGGGGGAACGAGTGGCGCAGGATGACTGGGAAGCCGCGATGGAAACACTCCGTGACTCGGAAGCCCTCTCCGTCGAAGGCCTCCAGCGCGTCTGGTGGCTTTTCCCCATCTATCGAGAGCGACCGACGGAGTTGGACGAGCTATTGACAGCGTCGTTAAGCGCGCTCTCTGAGGAGGCGTCGTCGGGTCAGCAGTCACAAGAAGGAGCAACCGCCAACCAAGAAGGAACACCGACCGACGGCGAGTCAGCTGATGAGAGCACAAGTGGGGAGAGCGATACACCGGAGCAGAAGTCACCATCGTCGACGTCAGAAGACGACGAATCACATGAAGAGACAACTTCGTCTCAAGGCCCTGATTCGCCGGAGCCACCCAGTTCTGAATCGACAGAAACCGAGTCGGATCCACAGGTTCCTGAGATCGAGGAGGAGGCTGGCAGCGATGAGGCGGTTGGGAGTGCCAGCGTGTTTGACGTGCTGGGAGTGGGTGAGCCGCCCAGCGCTATTTCGAGACGGCTGCAAGTCGACCCTGACACAGACGCATCCCTCGACGAAACCCTCCTGACGAGCACGGGCGACGGTGGCCTCTTCTCGACAGGCTATCTACACCAGCGATCGCTCCAAACCTACCTGCTGAATGGCGAAGAGGTAATCTTCCTGCTGGCATCGAAGCGCCAAGCTCCGGACTATACCGGCCAGCAGCTGCCAGATCTAAACGGGTATCGGGCGATTACTGTAATCACCCCCACGCGGGTGCTCTGCGTCATCGGGAATGATCCTGAAAATCAAGCGATCCAGATACGGCACGAGGACGTCACGAGTGTCGATGTTCAGCAGGCCGGCCAACTCTTCTGGAAGCATCGCACAATCCGAATCCAGACGGACGACCAGACGCTCACAATCCCCGACGGTACCGATACCGATCTCGAAGCTGTTGCGAGATACGTTCGCATCGCTGCGTACGAGGAACGGTGTGCCGCAGGCGAGCGGCTCCTCGAATGCTGCGACGTCGTCGCGACTAGTAACGGGTTCACTACAGTTGAGGGCGTATTGGACGCAGCCAAGAGACAGTTCCAATCCGCTGTTGAATGGGGCGAGCGATACGATCTCGATACAGCGAGGGCGGAAGCCGGTGTGGAGTTCACCAACACCTGCCTCGAGAGAGCTGATCGGCAGGTAGAATTCGAGGAATCGCTCACAGAGGCTCAGCGACTCGTGAGTGATGCGCGCACAGCCTCGATAAACGGCGAGGAAGATCGGGCACAGCAGCAGTACCGTGAGGCGAAGTCGAAGCTTGAGGCGGTACTGTCCGCCTCAGATGAGAAACCGAATTCCTCGGTGGTGGAAGCCAAACAACTCCATGCGAAACTTGAGGAGGCTCTTGCGGCGGAACGCGACAGCAGTGGGACAGAGGAGAAATCGAGTCCTGAGACCGAGACAGCGACCGCTGAGCAGTCAACGGGAAGTGATAATCACCAACCCACGCAGGACGATCTCATCGACGAGCTCCAGACCTTGACAGAGGACCTCGGTGGCGCCCCAAAGGCACCCGAGATGGACGATCAAGGATCGTACTCGACTCACGAGTATTATCGGGAGTTCGGATCGTGGAACGATGCACTGGACGCTGCCGGTATCGATCGCAGGGAGTCGCTTCTCACTGAACTGGAGCGTGTTGCTGCTGAAATCGGAGAGGTTCCGTCGACCACTCAGATCGACGAACACAGTCGATACAGCTCCGGAATGTATGCCGACGAGTTTGGGACGATAACTGCAGCACGCGAAGCCGCTGACTTCGCCAGCGGTGAAGATTCCGAACAGGCATCGCAAGCCCACGATTCGACCGATGAACCCCACGGTCAGCCTGACGACAGCGCCACGTCGCCCACCCCAGATTCTGGACCATCCCGGCAGGCACTCATCGACGAGATTCAGCGTCTTGATGACGGTGAGAACCTCGTGCCGTACGCGTCGGAGATGGATTCTGACGGCGCGTACAAATCGTATGACTGTCTCCAAGAATTCGGCTCGTGGGATGAAGCGCTGGAAGCTGCGGGGATCGACAAGCGAGAGCGACTCCTTGAGGAACTCCGACGTGTTCGTGACGAACTCGGACATATGCCGAAAACGACGGAGATGAACCATCACGGGCGAGTCTCCGCGGGAATGTACTCCAACTTCTTTGGATCGTGGACGGAAGCAACCTCCCTGATTGATGCGAGCGAAGAGTCGACTAACGAGACGACTGAGTCCGATCTATCTCCCGATACCAGAGAGGAATCAAATTCATCGCCCGTATTGAATGGTGACAGAGATTCCGTTCTCACCTGGGAGGATATCCCCGGGAACAGTCGGCTTCCGTCTTCGATCGCAGTTCAGGTGAAAGAGAAGAAACGGACCCGGTCAGATCGTGTAGATGGCCGGTATCTGGTCGCCGATCTCAACGGCAAAGAGTTCGAGCTCAAAGTCTGGCAAAAACACGGGCTCGAGATTGAGTGGGAAGTCGATACCTGGTATATCCTGCGTGAGGCCAGAGGGACAGTCTGGGAGAGCGATGGCGAGGTACACCGACTACTCGATAGCACGAGAGACCTTACGGCGATCGAATGTGGATCAGAGCCACCGGTAGAAGCGAAATCGTGACTGGAGTGAGTTAGGGAGGTAAATAACTCAACAAATATGCCATATCTTGGACTGTCTGACGGTGACGAGGTACTCCCTCCACAGGTCCCGGACGGATCGACAGTTGCGTGTCCAGTTTGCGGCGAGGAGATGTCAGTGGTCCGGTCCTACAACCGCGGGAGCACGTTCGTCTCTCGGCACTTCAGTCACAAGGGCGGCGGGAAAGGAGATGGCAGCGGAGCCGGTAGTGGTGATGGTGACTGCCCAGGGGAGTCCGAAATCCATCACAAGATGAAGGCCATCGCATACGCGCGCCTGGAAAACGACTACCCGGAGGCGACTATTGAACTCGAGTCCGACCTCGAGGGACGCATTCCTGACGTGCTATTGGAATTCCCCGAGCCGTGTGATCCATACGGCAAGGGAATTGCAGTTGAAGCCCAGTACCGGAATAAGGGAAAAGACAAGGAAGCAGTCGTAGCGCACTATCTTGATCGGGAGTACAGCGTTGCCTGGCTCGAGGAAGACGACTTTACGACTCACGATGTTGACCTCTCCGGCATTCTCTCGGTGTGGCCGTACGCCCTCCCGGACCGATACGGGACGGAGGGGTATCCCGACGTGACGCGGTGGCTCTGGCAGAAGAAGAACCCAACTGTAGAGATTGAAGTCCCGATTCCTGCAGACTACTGGATGTCGTTCGACAAGTCGGGAGTGTGGGTTACTATCGCGGAGAAAAACATCAAGCGACGAGGAAGCGCTCGAATTTCCAGAACGCCAGACGGGCATCTAACGTTCTCACTTGGGAAGGCAAAGAGCTGGGGCGAAAGCGAGTCGCTTTCCGTACAGGTTGTTCCTAATGACGTTGTGAAACTCAGGTCCTTTGCCGATGATTTGGAGCGAAAGGCGTTCGGGGAGGACCGACCGTCACCGGAAGAGTGTGATCCAGAGTGGCATGAACTCAGTAAGAGATGGTTGGAGGGATCGCCAACCGTGACGGCATGGATAACAGCTGCACTACCGGACCCAAATGGAGACTCCGATGTCGTGGTGACGCTGTGGAAGAAGCAGAAGGAAACGGAACGTGTGGCGATGAAAGTTGAATCGTATGCTGCGGAAAATCTACGCGACCTCGCAGATCTTCTTGACCGAGCCTTCGAGATTGAGAAGAGCTGAGCCCCGCTAAATTAGTACCCTTAGGACACTTCCACGACTTGATCGTTAGGATCGCCAATAATGCGTAGTTCAGTATCAACCGCCTCTAACCACTCCTTACAGGTCAGGAGTAGCGTATTGATGTTAGCCCGTGTTCGGGCCTTGTCGTGGTCCAGTCCAGGTTGAACGATATACACTCTGAAGTCCCACTCGTTCGGCTGAAATCTTGTCTCGATTTCATCGAATCCCTCTTCATTCAGTTTGAACCCCTCTACACCAGTATTCTCTTGACGATAGCGAATCCGCTTTGGAAGCCCACTGTTCCTAATCCACGCTATACTCCGGAATACCTGATCAACAACATCACGAACGTCTTCGAGACGCGCTCCACTTTTCTTGCTTTTTTTGCATGCCTTGCAGTGGTAGAGGCTAATGCGCTTTTGAGACGGCTCGAACTGAACATAGTCTGCTATCTCACCGGTCGTATGATCACGGAACAGAATTTGTTCACTCTCACCGTTTGCCTCGATAAAGTTCTCTACCCAGGCGTGAACATGAATGAGTCCCTCGGCATCTGTGTCATTATCATCAAATGAGTATTCTCCCCACGTAGCACATCCCGACCAATCGATCTTCGATTCTTCAACAAAACAAGTCGACGGAACCTCTGAAAGTTCTTGTTTGACCTTGTGTCCGCGCCCGTTATACACTAAGGTCCCGTCACCTGTACAGAAGTACAGCGGATAACGGTTGAAAAACATCTCACCGGTCAATTCGCTGGTCTGGTCCCTACTGACTATCCTGAACTGACAGTTAGCGAGTTGACCGGTCAGTTCATTATCTGCGATATTGTACGTGCCAGATAGCGACTGCGCTGTCTCATATGGAGTATAGGAGAATTCGACAGCAGTGGGCTCATCGGTCTGGTAAGTGAGGTCTCTTAGAGCAGATTCCTTCACGGGCTGCCATCCACCCTCCTCGTGTACTTCGCTTGTATTAATCTCAACATCGAGTTGTTGAAGCGTAGGATTGAGAGTCCCGTATACTGGATCTGCAGGGAACTCGTCGATTCGGCGAACCTCCCCTAACCCAAGTTTAGGTGCGACAGATTCGGATTCATATTTCTCAAGTTTGCCCGCGAGACCCTGACACCACGAAATGAAATCACCAATTCCCTCCCTACCAGTGGACCAAACACGCCCCTGATCATTGCTAATGCCAATGATCTCTTCATCAACCTCTGCAACTGCATGGCCTTGAGCGAAGGCCTGTGCATCTGTTTGCCTCACAGCTCCCTCCACCCGGTCACCAAGATACATTTTATAGGAAGGGAGACTCCCAGACGGCCCCAGTGCGTTGGCTAGTCCTGCAACTTGGTACTCAATATCGACCTCTGCCTGCAGCATTCGGACGAGTGATTCACCGCCGTAGATTTCAATTTCATCGGATACTATCTGGCTACGAATACGGTCAGATAGCTCATCGGATGAGGAAGCTTCAAACAGAGTCTCGGTTTCGTCGTGATAGTAGTAGAGATGGAGGTCATATTGACGGTAGTCAAGCGGAGTTCTAGTCCCCCAGGTCGGTTTATCGATTTTCTCGGTGATCAGCCCAAGAAACACCTCGTCGGATCGGGGCAGTTTGTAGACGATAGTGTCATCGTCAAGTGAAACGTCAGCTACCAAGTCGACATCAGACTCCGTACTCTCGTAAAGTCGAGTGCTGCGGTATGGTTGGAGGTCTTGCTCATTGACGCCTCGAAGCGCATCTTGTCCGGCAGTAGTCGCTGCTACGTTTGTCTCAATATATTTGTCGACGAGTTCTGGAACGAGCTGACGCCAGCCTGCATCCTCATGATACAATCGCTTGACGACATCATCAACCCCGGCCTCACGCAACTTGTCTGGGTCAGCGATAACTGTTGCAGCGACATCCGAATCTTCCGCAGGTCGAGTGACACGGCCAATTAGTTGGAGTGTGAAAGCAAACGACTTCGGGGGCTGATGAAGCACTGCAACCTTCAGATCCGCAATATCGACCCCCTCACCGAGCATCCCAACAGCAACGACCCCGTCAAGTTCTCCATCTTGAAGTGCGCTGATCGTCTCTGCATTTTGTTTGGACGTCCGGTCCGAATGAATCGCCTCAACATCAAGCCCATGGCTGCTGTAGACATCTTCCAAACCTTGAGCAGTAGAGATTTTATCACACCGTACTAGAAGCTTAGCACTGGAGTAGTCCGTTCTAATATCTGCCAGCTCGGTAGCCGCTGCTACTGCCAATTTGCTATCCGGATCGTCAGCACGATACGTCGAAACTTCAGTCAAAGACAATGGTTGATATAATCGTTCTTCCATCGCGTTGCTCAGAGGATAGTGATACACCATCCGGCCCGGTAGCGTCTGTCGGTCACGACGGAATGGAGTCGCAGTCAACAATACCCGCTTAGCACTGTCTACGGTCTCGAGTAGCTCCATCCAGCTGGGAGCTCTGATGTGATGTGCCTCATCGAAAAAGACGAGATCAAATTTCTCTTCAGGAGGACTGACAATAGAATCTGAGTACTGGTCCGAGTCATAGACCTTGCTGATATTGTGAGGGAGAGTAACTACAACATCCTCATCCAATTCGTCCCAGGTCTCCTCGTCGGTGACTCTTGAGGTAACTGTTGCAACAGAAGGGGTCTCCAGTTTGTCATCAACAACGCCAGCTTGTCTCAGGCCATCTAGCTGTTTGAATTTCGCTGCGGTTTGGGTACGAAGCACGTCAGATGCAGTCACGACGAGTACTTGCTTCTCGCTCAGTCCAAATGCCAATAACATCATCAGCGCTGTCTTCCCAGAACCAGTCGGCATTGACACCAGTGCTGGCTCATCTTCGTATGCCGTGAAGTGGCTCTTGACGCCCCAGAACCCACCTGCTTGGCAGGATCTTATTCCCTCAATTCCTTCCGAGCCGAACTGCTGAAAATCAATCTGGTCAGCGTGATCGGCGAAGTAGCCCATTCATTACTGTCAATAAAGAGAATATGTAATGAAGCTACTGTTGGGACCTGCTGACGAAGGCGTCCTTAATCCTCAAATGATTACAGTGTCCGGCTGTTCTACTTCGTATTCGCTGTGATATCGAATAATATCCGCGACTAACCGACATTCTGTTGAAGGCGGGCGTAGACCGCGATATGGACTATACACCGATCCTAACAGCCGGTGAGTGTCACGTTGATCTGCGGAGAGCTAATAACACCAGAATCCTCCGGAACTGTAGGCCGCTAATCCCCATCTGTCTTTGTATAGCGACATATGATATATCCAATACTGAAACAATACAGCATCTATTTTCGGTGTTCACACAGACTCCAACAGTCTGTTTGTCCCCAAAACCTATATCCTATCTGTGAGAAACGCGCTACCAACCAAAAATGCCGGGCTTAGAATTGAGAACTGACTCAGTGAGGGTTCTCTCGCCGAGTCATAGCCTCGAACAGCGGACACCGTGGAGGCCAACACAGTGAGCGACGCAACGACACCAGAAATCGATCGGGACTGGGAGGACGTCGACGACATCTCGTGGACCCTCCTCGAACTCGCGGAGCTCGTCGACGCGTACTGGGCTGTCGTCGCTCCAGCGATGGAGACAGACGGGCTCGATCCAAAACGAGAGAAACCGACACACAGCTGGCTCCGCGACCATGGCTTCCGACCGCTCCTTTACGCCCTACGGGAGTATCACGACAGGACCCTCGCGGAGTTTTGGCGCGAGGACCTCGAACTCGACGCCGTAGAATCGGGCTACGACTGGGCAACCAATCACGAACGGACGATCGAGGCACTCGAGTCCTTTCTCACGTCACGGCGAGAGCGCAAGGGCCTTGCAGACTCGTCAATTGATACCCTCCGCTACCGATTGAACCGCTATGTCGTCGCCTACTGCGAGGAAAATGACACCGATGACCTCGTGACCCCCGTTGCTCGGGATGGTGATATCCCAGCCTACAAAGCAGTCGATGCGTGTTGGGCAGCGTTCGACCGCCTGCACGCGGATCTCGACGGTGGGCAAACCAAACGCCGGATTCATCTCGCGGTTTCGAACTGGTATGCACATCTGGTGCGTCGGAAATGGGCCGCGGTGAACCCCGCTGACGGCCTCGACGACGAGTTTGACTGGTCGAACGGCAATGACGATGATACGGATACACCATGTCTCGCCACCGAGCACGTTCGCGCACTCTACAAGGCGGCAGACGACCAGGAGGACCGCCTTCTGGTACTCGCCCTATGTGCATGGGGTCTTCGTCCGAATGAGGTGGCTAGCCTACGAGCGCGTCAATTCGTCCTTGACGTCTCTACCGATGAAATTCCGTATATTACGTTCGAGGAGCGGAAGAACGGGCCTGGCGAGGTGTCACTCCTCTACGGTAAAGAGGTGCTCGAGGACCGCCTCGCAATGTTCGCTGATTCCGAGGATTGGGATGGCTATCTGTTTCCGTCGCCACACGCCTCAGGCGGCTCGATTTCCCGGTGGACAGTCTGGAACCGCTTCACTCAGCTCGCTGAGCAAGCGAGCCTTCCTGACGAGATTGGTGGTGTATCACCCTCGCCAAAGATGGGGCGACGGTTTTGGTATGACGCCTATTCCTCGTCACTCGACGTCGTCCTCGGAAGCCTTGACGAGATTGCGGCCGAACAAGGAAGCGCGAGTGCCGACGTCGTCTTGCAGAATTATCTCTCAGATTCACGGGCCCGAAAGCTTCGTCGAGAGTATATGCGGGACCAGCTAGCTGTCGCCTTCGAAGAGGATTGACTGTACGCCAGAGTGGTCTCATCCGTGTCCGTTATCGGTGAATGCTTGAGTTCCATATCTCAGTGAGTCACAGAATCAGTGAACCAGTGAATCAAAGAGTTATTGAGTGATTGATTTTAGGATTCAGTGAATCATAGAGGGGTGCTGAGAATATCTGAAGCACTAAATCAATGAATCAGTGAATCAAAGAGATAAAGATTCAATGAATCACCTACCACGAGAAGTACAGAGTCACTGATTCAGTAACTGCCAGTAGCAAGCTCCGATCCCCAAGGAATCAACAAGCAAGGATTCCAGAATGCGTTGACTCAATGAATCAGTGATTCTTTGATTTTCACCAAGTACAACGCCATAAGCGCCTGTTAGCGGTTTATACCGCTGAATACGGCACTTTATCATTCCCAGAGCAGGAATAGATGTCTGACGTGGATTTATGAGTCATTGAATCAATGATCGTACTATGACCGAGTCACCTCGTGGCTGGGGCGTCACACCATCGACCGGTATTCCCACGATCGCCTTCGGCAATCAGAAGGGCGGGACTGGCAAAACAACGGCGACGATAAACAGTGCAGCGGCACTAGCCTCGCGAGAACACGATGTCCTCGCGATCGATATGGATCCACAGGCCGATATGACGAAAGGCCTGGGACTCGGCCCGGGCGACGACAACGATCCATCAAGCCCGAAGAACGACCTTCCAAATACGCTCGCCACGGATGATGCAAATCTTCTCGACGTCCTCGTCGACAATCCGCGCACGGACGACACGACTCTTTCAGAAATTATGATCCACAGCGACGATTACGAACACCTGAATTTCGATCTCGTACCGAGCCACAAGGACATGGGGCTTGCCCGGGATTGGATGGACGACGCAGGCGCTCGTCTCTCGTTGAAAGTTGCTCTCGAAGAGTTGGTGGACGACGGCTACGACTACGATTTTATTTTGATCGACTGCCCCCCTGATCTCTCGGTCCTGACGGATGCAGCGTTCATCGCGGCGCAGAACGTGTTCCTGGCCGCACAAACACAAGCCACATCACGAGATGCCCTAGACGATCTCTGGGACCAGCTGGAATCTATCGAGGACAATCAACAGATCGAGATTGCGATCGTGGGACTGCTGGCAAACATGTACAGAGACGATGGTCAGTCACAGAAGTTCCTGGAAGCATTTGACGAGTCATATGCGTCACTAGCGCCGATCTTCAAGCTTCCAATGCGAGTAGCGATACAGCGCGCGTGGGACAACGGCTGCGATATTTTCGAATGGGAGGACGCCAACGACCAGCAAGTCGAGCGCGACCTCTTCCTGGAGGTTGCTGAGACGATGGAACGGGCGTTCGACAAAACGCAGGTGGAGGTGTAACTATGCCCCGAGGAATGGACGAGCGATTTGAGGACCCATCAGAGGAAGCAGAAGACGAAGAAGTCGCAGACGACGACGAGACGGCAGAGGCGACGACGGAAACAGAGAGACAAGACCGCGAATCTGCAGCCGCCACAGGAGAGCAATCAGGTCAGCAGAGGAGTGCTGACTCGGCGGATACTAAATCCTCCACTGAGGAGACAACGGAAACGGATGATGAGCCGTTGAACATCCGGGAGGATTGGGACTCGGCCACGATATACGTTGAACCGGAACAGAGCGAGGATATCGAGGTTACATTCACGCGGCTGAAAAAACAGTTGAAGCGGGAGGACATCACACTCGAGAAGAACAAGCACTTCTACCGAGGGATTTTCGAAGTGGCGTTCGGCGAACACCGAGAAGAAACGAAAGAGAAGATTCGTGAGCTGGCAAGCGAAGACGATGATCAATGAATCAGTGATTCACTGAAATTCGGATATTGTGTAGTCGAGAGGAACAAGAAGACCTCGTCTGCTAAATGTGCGCAGAGTCAAGTTATTTACACGCCTAGCGCGTATGATTTCGTACTAGATGGCCACCATCAACGTCGACAAATTGGAGCTAACCCAGGAACATCAAGATGCTCTCACAGCGGTCATCTGGGGATGGTTTCTTCGGACTCATCACCCATACCTTTGGCGAACAATTAATCTGGCCTTCGATTCAGCGGAGATGGCCAAAGAGTGGGTGATGAAATTGCCCACCAAGCTTATTGAGACATACATTCTGAACGAAGCCCTCAAAAGACTCCCCGAGATCCAATTATAAAACACACAGAGGACTACAGGAGACAGCGATGGATATGTCGTTTAGCAACTCTTTCGGGGTTTGCAAACCGGTTTTGGCTGACTCTTAGCATCCAAAGTGTCTGCTAATTCCGGCAGCTATCAGGTACTCACGGCTGTGAAGTCATTCGATATCAAGGCTGATCGTTCCCTGCCGAACGTTCCGTTCGAACTCGTGTAGGGGGATCAACTCCCGAAGGTCGGCTTTTGACTCTAGAACAATATCCTGCTGTAGCGTCGCATTAGCCACACGGTTGTCCGAATCAGGGACGTAGACCAATCGGAGGACATAATCCCGGTCGGGTGCCGTGACGAATTTCAGGCATTGTTGGTACTCGTTGGTGGTAAGCCGAATACTGTAGGGAGGATCACGTCCAACAGCCTTGACTTCAATCGGGGAGGAGGCGAGCTCGCGGCCGGCCGTATCGTCCTGTAGCGTTGGGCCCAGTGGGTCGATCATATCGAATCCGGGTCCGTCCTCCTGGGACACATCGAGCATTTGGAAAAGGGGAGAATCGTCAAGAGACCCCTGTTTGAGGTCGGTACGCCAACTCAAGAACCGTGCTTCAATATCATCAGCGGTCAAGCCAGACTCTAACAGATCGAGAATCTGTTCCTCCCAGACATCGACCTTGTGCCAAGCGTATTTGCGTTCGGTTTGCTCGTCGTGAAGACTGTACATATGCTCGACGAACCTGTCGTAATGCGTTTCTGGGTCACGTTTAATCCACTCAGTCAGATCGTCGAGGATCTTTATCGCTGTCGCAATTTCAGCGTCTTCGCCACGACCCTTAGTCGGATAGCCGCCGCTATCTTGATGCACACTCCCCGACACATTTTGGCCCTTCTCCTGAATCGACGACTTCCGTGAGGACCCGCCAGACGAAGACGACGTCTGAAGGATTGAGAAGTCACGCTCTGCGTCTTTCGATACGTCGCCAGCACGACTCATCGAATCTGCTCGGAACTCACGATCGGTTTTGGTTTGGAGTGACCCCGTTCGGATATACTCCTCCAAAAACGCGGGGAGATCATCATTATTGGCTTCACTCTGGATTCGATCTAGCCATGACGATAGTCCATCTTCGAAGCTAGCCGAACTGAGCTCTAGCCATCGGGTTTCAGTACTGGAATCAGTTTGGAGTTCGGCCGGCACCACGTCCTGCCACCGAACATTAGCAGTGACTGAATCTAGCTCCGTCTTCCAGTCGATCGGATCCGCAGAAGCAATAGAGAGGGAATCATTGACATTTGAGACTTCGACCAACCGTCGAGCTGTAGTCCGATTGACATCGGCAGTGAGATCCGCCGGGAGGAATCGTTCGTTGGTGACCCACCATTCGATGACACGTCCGGCTCGGTCTCGCTCAAATCGCTGTAAAAGCGTCCGCCAGTCGCGGTCCGACGTATCTACGTATAGCCCTTCAATCAGTCTTCGATAGGGGTCCGGTAGGCTCTGGATAGTCCGAACGTATTCAACGATCGGTTCGGGGTTATTACCGGAGTCGTTGATGTTGAACACTGCTTCAAGTCCACCTACGATTCGTGCATCACTCTCTCGGCCCTCTAGTGCCTGAATGATAGTCTCGAGATCTGGGGGTGATAGATCTCCAGGCGCGATGTTTTCGACGAGGTCACTCGATGCTCGCACCCGCTGTCGGACCGAGTGTTCGAAATCACTCTCTAAGTGACTCCGGACTTCTTCGATGGGGAAGGTATCCTTCTTGAGCCGATTGATCAGGTCCGTTTTGTCCTCCGTGAGGTCAAGAATAGACTCGAAGTCGTTACGTGCGCGATAATTCTCGGTCACGAGTGCGAACCCCATTCCCAGTTCAGGGACGATACCACATCGTCTCAACTCAGGCCACGATAGTTCGCTCAGATCATCAGCAGAGGAGACTTCGTCGATGCCCCCCAGATTCAGTACGAGCCCTTTAGCCTCCTCGCTGTCTCCTCCCTCCTGCAAGTAGTACGTTCCCGAGCCGGTTTTCGAGAGGGGGTTGGTCGTCTCATCCGGGAGTGACTCAACGACAGCAAGATTTTCGATCGCTATCTCGAGTTCCGCTCGACTCTCATCAATCGAATCCTGCGTTTCGAGTTCCTGAATCGCGATCAGTAAATCCAGCCGGTTCTGAAGTTCACGACGGATATTCCGCAGACTTGTATTGAGTCCCTCTGCGTCGCACTGTCGTGTCTTGAACTGGTCGGCATTGAGAGTGGGGTCCGGTGCCTCAACTAACTCGACACCGAGGATCGTCGTGAACTTGTCGAAGCCTCTGTGTTCCTGGCGTCTGAGTTCGTATACCCGCTTTGAGTACACGTCACTGTCTGGATCAGTTAGAGCGCGTTTTTCCCAAGGCGTCGGAGTCGACGAGAGATACTTGACCAAGTCATCGCGGTCGTCACTCGTGATCCAGTTGATCGGTGCACTGAACCACGTCGTTCCCCGACGGAGTGGAAGATGAGTGAGCATAGGGAGGTCGACATCCTCCCAGGAATCAGCGTCGGAGTGATCGTCGACATATTCGAGGATCGGTTCAAACAGTTTTGTCCGAGCACTATCCCAGTATCTCTGATTCGGGATGTCCAATTGTGTGGTCGAATCGTCGCCAAGTCCAGCCGGGTCGTCGGCGAATGCTTCCTGTACTTGCTGGAGCTTCTGTGCCGCCTGAGCGGCATTCAGCTGTCCCAGCCGTTTCACTCCAAGATCTTCCAATAATCCTTCGTCGGGAACACGATCGCCGTCGGGATCGATATACGGGAAGAGCCGCCAGCCTAGTGCTTGGTCTGCCCCCTTGATAATGGCGTTATTGAGAGTATCACTATCCCAGCCGCTATTCACAGAGTTCGCAGAGTCTGACAGCTGGAGGATCTCGCTCCAGATCGGCAGGGTTCGGAGCTGCCAGTTAGCAAGTGTCGGAAGCGTGCGTTCCTTTTGATGGGAGCATCCCTTTCCGCCCTGACAGTACCAGTACGTCCGCAGAAGCCCCGCCCGATATGCTTCGGGGTGATTCAATAGTGCGTCGAGTACCGCGTCCGTATGGGAAGCCATCCATTTGAGTCCACTATCAGTGAACCAGACCCATGTGGCGACGTACGAGCCGCTGGTGCCTGCCGTAGAGACCGGATCGACATTACAGGTCTTGTTGTGATCGATGACGGCACTTGTCTGGTATTGAGCGCTTGTAATCCAATCCTTGTACTCATCACGCCCTTCAAGAGCCGTAGCTAGTGTCTCGTGAAGCTCTCGGCCAACGTCTGTCGGAATCTTCTCCCGCTCCCATTTGGTGGGCCACCAATGGGGATTCTCACCGGTATCACCGGTCGTATCGTAATCCATATCGGGATCCGGGTGGAGGCGACGATCCAACAACCAGCCGTACCGAAGTCCAGGCAGGCGACTTGAACCAAGTAAAGAAAGGACTCTAGCGACGTTCCCGACAGGCACGTCGGAATCGGCTAGTAAAGTGTCTATCTCCCCATTCGCAAGCGTATCGGGGTCAGGAAGCCAGTAGTCCGTCGAAGAGGTTGTATAGTCCTCAGGTACAGGATGGGCATCAGTAGCATCATCGTCCGTAACACGCGCTCGTTCTCGTATTGCAGCCCAAGCTGGCGAGAGGGCGATGTCGGCCACATATTCGTTCTCGCCGTCAATCTTGAGATCTAGTCCACGGAGGTTCGTTCGCAATCGTTCGTCACGCCTGTCTTGTCCACCGCTTCGGATTTTCTCAAAAAGATTGTCAGTATCGAGAAAGGCCAGTTCGCCTGTATTCAGTGTCTCCGCACGGTTCTCATTGTAGCAAGTCACTAGATGGGAAAGGCCGGCTAGTTCCGCTTCACCGACACATGCATTCTCCCGATCGGGTAGTGGTTCCAAAAGAGATTTGTACAGTTCTGCGGGGCTATCACCCTTCCGCACGCCCCAAGCCTGACCGGCGTTTGCTAGCGTGTTACGGGTATCCCCGTTGGTGCACTCCGGATTCAGGAAATAAACGTCGAAGTCGCCGTACTCGGGCGGGAAACTGTAGTCACGAGATTCGGTCTCGTAATCCCAAATGACCGTCCGGGAGGATCGGCGGCCACTCTCCCAGGTACCTCCCTCTCCCTTGCGACGGGATTCTGTGGCGACGAGCTGTGAATTTTCGTCGCTTTCAGCCAGGCACGGGAGGAGGTATACGCCGTCGAGGCGCTGTTCGTTCTCGTCATTGCGCAGAATTGCCTCGATATCCTTGTCGGTCTCCTCCCGATAGTCCTCCAAGATACGAATCGTCCCATAGAACAACCGCTGTGCGTTCGAAGCAGTGACGGTCACGACATCGTCACCCCACCGTTCTGAGTCAAGATGCTCAGCGAGCCAGTCTACCCACGCTTCGAACTCTGACTCCGGTGCGGGATGGCCCAGCAGTTCCCCAATACGCTTGTTCCAATCGGGGACGCTATCGAGTGCCTGCGTCAGCGCCCGTAACGATGTTCGCGTTGGCAGAGCTTTCGTCTCTAACCCCACGCCTGTATGGTTATTTGACTGGTGACGCGATTCGAGATTCGCTCGAATGGCGGCAGCCGCTTCGACCCCTTTCCTGATCGTGTCCGATGTCCCGATGAAAACATCCGTCGGTAAGGCAGGGGACGCTCCAGTGGAGATACACGCCGAATCTGAGAGTCCGTCATAGATCCGGGCCTTACAATACGCCAAGAGTTCCGGCGCATCGATGGGATCCGATGTCGGCTCCGATTCAGGTGGGTCCGGTGGGAGTAATAGCCAAGGGTACACCTCCCACCAGGGACTATCCCGAGACAGTTCTGCCGTTGTCTCGCCAATATACCGGATGAGATTGCTTCCCTTCTCGAGTACCCGGCGATTCTTTTTGTCGTCGCTGAAATCCTGCCTGTTCGTTGCCACCCGGAAACGGCCATGGAGACAAAACGGAAACCGCCCTTCGCCAGTGGCGTCAATTGGATAGTATAGATGCAGTGGATACTCAATTCGCCGTTCAAGCTCGTCATCTGGAGAGGGTTCACTCGACAACGGAGTCTCCACAGCGTCGGCGAGGACAGGCAACTCCGGTGTCCGATCGAGGAGCACACTTACGTGGGTTTCCGGGGCATTCTGGTGTTCAAATTCGTCGAAGCAACGGTATGTCGTTGATTCGCCTTCGATCCGGGCTTCAACGAAGACTCGATCATAGCTTAGCTTATCGTGAGGGACAGATTCACTCGAATCCCGGCGGATTGACCAGTGTTCCGCCGCTTCCACGCCCTCGTCCCCGATATTTTCGATGTAGAAGTCGTCGATTCCTTGGAAATGGATCAGCGTCTCAACATCGAGTGACGACGACCTTTCGCTGTGGATTGAGAGTGTCTCCCAGACCGATTGACGGTTTCCCCGTGGTTTCTCATCAAGGCCTTTCTCGGGCTCGATATCTAAATCATCGAGGAGATCACGCCATTGGTCATCTCGAAACTCAATGAACAGCGCCGTGGTAAACGATTCTGCGGGTGGGTCATCGAACACCTCGAACTTGGATTCACCATTAGAGACGAGGCTTCGACAACGCCTGGCGAGCTCACTATCTGCTGTTTTCGGATCGAGAGCAACAGGATACCAAAATAACGGGATACCACCGACAACACCTGGGACGTCCTGTTCCTCAACCGTAGTCTGTGCAGGGAAAAGTTCAGTGTCGCTATTACCCCGGAAGGAGTCGTGAAAGTTTGATTTTAGCTCTCGCGTGTCGACCGACCGGCCACAGTGGCGGGCGATAGCAGCTGACAGGTAGGAGCGACTATATCTGACGCGAAGCGGTTCGGTCAGCTTGTCTACGTTCGACCAGACCTCGAAGGTATCTCCGATAGAGAGTATTGATTTGAGCCCGACGCCTATGTGGCCGACAGTGTTCGTTGTCGGTCCTAATTCTTCGTCATCATCTGTCTTATTCGACTCGCCAACCATACGGACGGCCCGTTCGACATCGTCGTCCAGAAGGTCGAATGAGTCCCCAGTATTCGCGACGACGAGTCCGTCATCATGGACACCGATGTAAATCTCACCGGCGAGAGAATCATCGGTTTGATCTTTGGCGGCGACGATTTCGTCACGCGCATTTTGAATGAGTTCGAGGAGTTCACGTCCAGTGTGATTTTCAGCTAAGAGACGTTCTGTATTGCCGTTATTTTTTAATTTGTCAACATCATCACCCGCCCCGGTTGTGATCGTCGCTGCCTCAGAAGTGAGTTTCTCGTACCAAGTAGCGTATTTATCGATTACCTCCGCTCGCCCCTCGGAAGCATCCATATCCTACTCGTATCGGGTACGCATCATAAAAACTAGGAGGACTCTCACCAACGAAACATCGGTTTGTTTTTAGAACCACACCTAGGCGATCTACAGATATCGGTTTCTGGAATTTCTCAGAAACACCCAGATCGCATAAAGCAGATCGCATCACGTCGCGGGGTCTGAATATAGAATAAGGGCAAAGGGGAGTCTTTCCGGAAACGACCCGGTTAGGCTTTTATGACCTGACCCAAAATCAGTCTGTCAGAAACAAATGATACGCGATGCTCGCGTTCTCCGGGCCGGGTTCGTTCCTCGGGAAGTTGAGCATCGCGACGCTGAGGTCAACCACCTCTCCAGCGTTCTCGAGCCTATTACGAATGGTGAACCCGCAGACACGGCCATCGTCACCGGACCCAGCGGCGCCGGCAAGACGTGTATCTCGCAATTCGTCACCGAACGACTCCGGGAAGAGGTCCTCGACGTCGAGGCCACCTACGTCAACTGCTGGCGTAACTACACTCGATTTCGGACGCTCTACCAGATCCTCGACGACCTCGGCGCGACCATCGACATCCACCGGCAGTCGACGCCCCACGACGAACTCGTCGACCGCCTCCAGCAACACGACGGCCCGCGAACCGTCGTCATCCTCGACGAGGTCGACCAGCTCGAAGACCCCAGCCTCATCTACGACCTCCACAGCCTGCCCCAGTTCGCGATTATCTGCATCGCGAACAAGGAAGAAGAGCTGTTCGGCCGCGTCGACGACCGCCTCGTAAGCCGGCTGCGCTCCAGCGAACACGTCCGGATGGACAAGTACCATAACGAGCAGCTGTACGACATCCTGAGTGCGCGGGCGAAGTGGGGGCTCGACGAGGACGTCATCACCGACGACCAGCTCTACCGGATCGCCGACGCGGCCGCCGGCGACGCCCGCCTCGCAATCGGCATCCTTCGAACGGCCGCCGGGAAGGCCGATCGCGAGAACCACGAGCGCATCACCGACGACATTCTCCTGGACGCTGCCGAGGATGCTCGGGCCCAAATCAAGCAGAAGAGCCTCGACTCGCTCACGCCGCACCAGCGCGTCGTCTACGACATCGTTCGCGAGCACGGCCCAGTCGGACCGAGCGAAATTCACGAACGCTATTCAGATGACGTCGATGACCCACGGACGAAGCGGACTATCCGCACGTACCTCTCGAAAATGGAGCAGTACAATCTCCTCGAAGCGGAAGGGACGAGTCGGGACCGAGAATACTCGCTCGTCGATTCGGCAGCGGCGTCGCCAATGCAGTGACCGTGATGCCGCCACCGATCAGGAACTGAACTCGCCGAGACCCGATTGCTCGTGGTCCAGCGGCTCGATGACCTGGGGATCGTCGTTGCCGGGGTTGTTGACCCGCGTCGAGATTTCGTAGGCGTCCAGATCGTCCTTCGGGTACGGCTGGCACAGTTCCTTGCGGGTGTCCGGATCTGCGGCGAGCCAGTCGGACTCAGCGTCCTTTGGGAGGACGACCGGCATCCGGTCGTGGATTGAGTTCATCAGGTCGTTCGGTTCCGTCGTGAGAATCGTGACGCACGAGATCGTCTGGTCGTCGCCCTCCCAGACGTCCCAGAGCCCGGCCATCGCGAACGCGGGGTCGTCCTCGCGGTGAATCCGGTAGGGCTGTTTCGACCCGCCATTCGGCGATTTCCATTCGTAGAACCCTGACGAGGGGACGAGGCAAGGACGTGATTCCCACGCCCGCTCGAAGACGCGTTTCTCGTCGGCAGTCTCGGAGCGAGCGTTGATGATGCCCTCCTCGGGTTCGTCCGCCCAGAACGGAATCAGCCCCCAGTGGTAGGCGTCGATCTCGTCGGAAGCCTCGTTCGTGATGATGTGGAGGTCGTCGCCAGGCGCGATGTTGTATCGGGGTGTGTACCCGCCGTCCGCGACGACCTCGGCTTCGAAGCGGGCCTCGAGGTCTGCTTGGTCGATGAAGAGCGAGTTCCGGCCACACATACCGAGGGGTTCGGAGGGAAGCATCTTCAACGTAATCGCACAGGTATCTCACCGTTAACCAACAGATCGTCCCGATGAGCCTGAGTTGTTGGTTAACGACAACGGGGAGGAGAATCTCCTAATGACAAACGGTACACCTAAACAAACGATAGAAGAGGCCACACTAACTACGCTCATACAAAATGACCCACATACTCGCCGTATCTGACTGGCGCTCTCAACCTATTGACGATCTCTACACCATTCTCGAAACTGTTGAACCAACTCCAGATCTACTACTGTATGCCGGCGACGACCTCTCACGCTTCAAAAACGCCGATACAGACACAGATCATCTTGCAGAACTTGCTCGCCTCACGAAGCACCAACAATCACTCTATGTCCGAGGAAACGACGACTTCCCCCCGTCAACCGGTCCGCAGTTCGATTCGGAATTTACCACCGACCTCCACAGGACACCATACACCTACGAGGGTCTCGTGTTCATCGGCCAGGAAGGATCAACCCAAGGACCTGGTCTTATCACCTATACCGAGGACGACGTCCAACGGCACCTTTCCGAACATCGCACCGCTTGTGAAGACAGAACTCCGATTCTTGTCACACACACTCCTCCCTTCGGCATTCTCGATATCGGGAAGCGATTCGGGCAACAACATATCGGGTCGAAGGCCGTCAGGAGCTTCATAGACGACATCCAGCCCCCAGTCACCGTCTGCGGTCATTGCCATCAATTTGGAGGCAGAGCCGAAACGCTCGAGTACGGCACGGTGATCAATATTGCGTCCCATGACGGAGTAGACGACCCAGGAAGATACGCACTCATTACTATTGACGCCTCGAACGAGTCAATTGACTACGAATTCTACGACACTCGCCATCTGCTAGGGAGCCGACTGACTGATCTCGTCCAGGTCGGGAGAAACCGCGTGGAGCAGTTCAGTGAGTTAGGGATCACTAACCCAGATGAAATTACCGAAGAACGGCGTGCCGAACTCGAAGCCCTCCCTGGAGCCTCGTCATGGCACGTGGACCGGTGGATTGCTCATCGACAGGCTTTCGAAAACGATGAGGTCGTGATTCTAAACAAGTCCGCCTTCGACGACCTTCACGATACGGAGCCTCTCCTCTTGGACATAGAAACGGATCTTCAGCAGGATCGGATCTGGCTGGTCGGCACCTACAGTTACCAGAACGATGCGTACCGACAATTCTTCGAGCCGGACGACGAGTCAGTTCTCCTTCAGGAGCTGTCTGAGTACCTTGATGATCATGGCTCCGAGCCGATCATCTACTACGGAGGGAACTACTTCGACGAACAGTGTCTCAGTCGCAGATTCGACGAACACGGCATTACTGAGGGGATCGACCATCTGGAGCGAGCGCACGACCTCGGGATTACTGCCCAACAGGAACTCTTCGGTCCCTTCAATCAGCATAAATTGGATGTCGTAGCGAGCGCACTCGGCTTTGAGTATCAAGACCCGACCGTCGATGGATTTGTGGTCGGGAGCAAGTACACACGATATCTCCTCGACGGCGAAGAACCAGACTGGGATCGACTCAAACAGTACAATAACGACGATGTAACCGCGCTGAGAACAATCGTCGATCACATCAGATCGTAGGCTCGGGAGAGATACGGGCCGTCAGCAGAATTACGTGAGGGCGATATCATCGTGGGTTCATAGAGCCTAACCAACAATTGAGCTGTGATCTCCCGGCCTGTTGGTTAATCCGACGATGCTGTCCACCTTCCTCTCTGGAAACGTTCTCGGAAACGGTCGAACGATGGCAGAAATCCGTTGCCTGAGTCCGGTTCTACATACCTTCCAGCCCTTCCCTGAAACGCGGAAGCGCCACGCCGCGGCTTATCGGGTACGTAGACAACTAATCGGGTATGGGAGAACACTCAACGTCGAATCGATTGGCGGTGGACCAGCCGACACGGGGAGCTGACCGTAATCGGTCCCTCGCTGACCAGGCCGATCCGGCTGCGGACGAAATGCTGCTGCCGCAACTCGACGACGGTATTACCCTGCTCGACGTCGAAGGAGGGCGCGGCGTCCCGATCCTGCAGTCGCTCGTGCTCGACCATCTCCTCCTGCACGACGGGCCCGCCTTCTGGGTCGACGCAAACGGACACGCGACGACGACGACACTCGCTCAGATCGCGCCCAGTCAACGGTTGCTCAACCGAATCCACGTGGCACGCGGATTCACTGCCTACCAGCACTACGGCGCCGTCTGTGATCTCCCGACGGCAGTGAACAAGTCGATCCAGACGTCCACCGCCGATGCCGGGGCGGCCGGTCGAGGGGCGCCAAGTCGTGACGAGAACACGTCGCCCCACACCCCTGCCCTCATCGTCGCGCCGGCCGTCGACGCCCAGTACCGCGCCGACGATACCCTTGGCGAGACCCACGCAAAAACCCTCCAAGCCCGAACTTTCGCCCGGTTGGCGACCTACGCCGAGGGGTACGACATCCCGGTGCTCGTTACGCGAAACGAACGAAACGAATTCACCGAGCCAGTCGGGACGGCCGCCGACCACCACCTGGAGTGCGAGCAGACCCGAATGGGGCCACGGGTCGTCGGCGAGGACTTCGAGACGCTCGTCTATCCCGTCGACGACGGCGCGTACTACCAGACGACGTTCGCGTACTGGCGGCAGCTGCTCGCGGCACGCGCCACGCAGGTCGGCGTGGAACCGACAACGTCGACGCCGTCGACGCCGACTCCGGAGGGTGTCGGGACAGGCGTCACAGCTGACGGTGAGACGGTGGCGGCCACTGCGGACCCCTTGCTCGATGCGTGGACCGCGACCGGGACAGGAGGCCGATAGCGATGGGGCGCACAAACCCGACGTACCGGGATGCGCTCCGGGCCATCGAAGAGCGGTGGGCGGAGTTCCGCCGGGCACTGCGGCGTCGCGACCAGCCACGATTTGACCAGCTGTTCGAGTACGCCCGCGAGCACGCCGACGCGAGCGGGCTATTGAACCACCAGAACCCGCTGCTACCGGCGCTTCTCAGCATCGATCTCGAACAGGAGGGGCGCCTCGACGACCACGAAGAGCGCCTTGAGGAGCTCGAAGCCGCGGTCGCAACGAGCGATGACCAGGAGAGTGCCCCACCGGACGCGAACCCGTGACGATGCCGTTCAGTATCGATTTTCTGGACGACGGCCGCGTTCTGGAGTGGGAGGCAACCGCTGACGGCGCCGTCGCGACCGAGCGCGATGACTACACCCCACGCTTCTACGTCGCCGCTCGCGACCCTGATACCGACCTCGACCTCACGACACTCCAGTCGGTGTACGACCAGCACCCGGACGTCGTCGCGACCGAGATGGTTGCGCGACGGCCGGGCTTTCGACGAGACGAGGAGGCCGTTCTCGCAGTCGACGTTGCCCACATCGATCGCGTCACTCCACTCGCCCGGCAAGCGCGTCAGCTGTCGGCCTATCCAGTCGGGGATCTCGCCTGTTTCAACGTGGACTTTTCGCGAGAGTTCCGGTACTGTCTGGAGACCGGCGCCGATCCGACGCCGGCGAGCGAGCTGTCGACGCTCCGGCTTAGTGTTCCGGTGACCGAAACGAGCAACAACGTCTACGAGAAACTGTCCGTCGCAGGCGACGCCGTCACCGGCTCGCCGACGGATATCCTGACCGCCGTCCAAGGGGCACTCGAAGCGCACGATCCGGACGTCCTGGTCTGCTCGACCAGCGAGATCGTCCCGACCCTGTACGAGATGGCGACGGACGCCGGCGTCGACGACTTCTCGTTGAGTCGGTGGCCGGACGTCGACTACCAGCAGCTCGCGAGCCGGTCGACGTACTCGAGCTACGGCCGCGTCGGTCACTCCCCGGCGCGGTACAACGTCCCCGGGCGGGCGATTATCGACGAGTCGAACACGTTCTTCTACGGGGAGACGAACCTCGACGGCGTCCTCGACCTCGTGTCGCGCTCGAAAAAGCCCGTCCAGGAGCTCGCGTGGGCGTCGATCGGGAACGTCCTCACGGCGATCCAGATCTGTGAGGCCCACGACCGCGGCATCCTCGTCCCGTGGAACTCCTGGCGCCACGAGTTCTACAAGCCGATGGGGACGCTCCACGACGCCGACCGCGGCGGCTTCATCTTCGCGCCCGAGGTCGGCCTCCACGAGAACGTCCACGAACTCGACTTCTCCTCGTTGTACCCGAACATCATCTGTACCCGGAACGTCTCGCCGGACGTCATCCGGTGTAGCTGCCACAGCGACCGCGACGACGTCCCCGGCCTCGGGTACTCGATCTGCGAGGACCGGGGCTACCTCGTCGACGTGCTACAGCCGATCATCGACGCTCGCGACGAGATCAAGGCGGCCATCCGTCGCGAGAAGGAACGGGACGACCCCGACGAGGACCACCTAGCGGAACTCGAGGGGCGGTCGGGAGCGCTGAAGTGGATCCTCGTCGCCTGCTTCGGCTATCAAGGGTTCAGCAACGCGAAATTCGGCCGCATCGAGTGCCACGAAGCAATCAACGCGTTCGCTCGCGAGATTCTGCTGACGGCGAAACAGCGGCTGGAAGCCGGCGGCTGGCGCGTCGTCCACGGCATCGTCGACTCCATCTGGGTGACTCCGGACCCCGACGTCGACGACGAGGACCGCGAGGACCTCGGGACGCTCGCGACGGCAATCACGGAAGAGGTCAAGATCCGGCTCGAACACGAAGCTCACTACGACTGGGTGGCGTTCGTGCCGCAGCGCGAGAGCGACGCCGGCGCGTTGACGAAGTACTTCGGGAAGGTCGCCGGCGACGACGATTTCAAGATACGCGGTATCGAAGCTCGGCAGCACTCAACCCCACCGTTCATCGAGGACGTCCAGCGGGACTGTCTCGAACGGCTCGACGCGACTCGATCTCCGGACGCCGTCCTCGACTGTCTCCAGGACGCAATCAAGCGCCTCCACGCTGGGACGGTGCCGGTCGAGCAGCTCGTCGAACGGAATCGTGTCTCCAAGCCGCTGGAAGGGTACACGCAGAACACGCAGAACGTGGCGGCGCTGAAGCGGGCTCGGGACCAGGACCTCGCAATCCACCCGGGACAAGATATCGAGTACGTAGTTGTCGACGACGAGAAGAGCTCGCGAGAGCGGGTCGCGTTAGCCCACGAAGAGATAGAGTCGTACGATGCGTCGTACTACGAGACGCAACTCGTCAGAGCTGTCGAGAGTGTGCTGGCACCGCTTGGCTGGGATCAGACGGAGATCCGTCGAGAACTCACGGAGACGCGGGTCCGGGAGTTGACGGCCTACACGAACACAAATTCGAAGTAGATAATCGAAAAAATATATCACGGGTTGGACTCCTCTCTAAAGGACTCATACTTTGAGATTTTGGCACCTTGGCTGGAGGGGTCGGGCGCAAGAGCAATAATATTAAAATTCTTCGCTCAGCTTCATTCGAAATGGCTCTAGTAAGCGTAAAGCCGCTCATGGGGGTTGTTTATACACCCCGTCAAATGGGTATATATGGGACTTGGCGACCTCGTAGACTTCGACCCGTGGGACGAACCGGACGAAGAAGACTATCGTGCGGTAGACGAGAACCTCTTGACAACACTACTTGTGAGTCAGGTTGACGGCCTTCGTCCGGTTGAGGCATCAGTTGAGTTCACCGACATCCGGCAAACTACCCGGTGGTACTTAGCGTTCGAAATCGATGGATGGGAATCACGACGTCGGAAGTTCGCGCAGAAAAAAGTCGCTGAGCAGAGCGCTAAGAAGCTCTCGGCGGTTCAGGGTAAAGTCCGGGATGTCTACTCGGCCAAGGCTGGCCGAAAGTCAGCTCAAGAGCTATTCGAAGAGGATCTCGAGGCCATAGAACAGGCTTATCAGAGTCACCTTAACGCCCAATAGCACAACTATGTCCACAGATACCAGCCGAGGATCCAAGGAACGGGCTCACCGAGAGGCACAAGAGCGAGATCTTCGTGAGTACTTCAGTCGTGGAGAGATGATCGAAGTTTACATCCAGACACCAGCAAGTGAAAACGGTGGAGAAGAAGCCGTCGCAGTCTACTCGCGTAATCCAGTCCAAGATGCACGCGTGTTCATCGATCCGGGTCCGCACAAGCTTCATCGAGGCTGCTGCGTACGGTGCCGGATTCGCTACTGTGCCAACAATTTCCTGAAAGCGCTTGCTGTCTACCGAGTTGACTAGTTCAGCTCAATTTCGATAACTTACCTACCGATTCAGCTGCTGAAGAAATACTCACAGATTGGTGTCGGAATTGACGGCGTTCGCGAACACGGAGAGCGATTAACCAACACAAGACCCGTTTGGAGTGGATTTGTTGGTTAACCACGCCCCCACGAAGTCTAACCCCCACACCCCGTGTGCGAGATGAAATCAGGAAAACGGCGGGAGGGGGTGGTCGAGAAGAGAGAGCCCGAGACACCTGAAATCCACAATATCACGGAGAAGAGAACGCAGAGATAACGATATCGGAATGATCTATGTTTCAGGGAAACCTTTACATAGCTACTCTGGCAACTAAAACCGTACTAGAACTAGAGTCGGTCGAAACGAAACGGTATGTTTCGTGATATATCTGAACTCGTCCGTGGCGTTGCTCCCTTGTGAGTTGGGCGTTATCGTCTGTTTTACGTCTTCTCGTAGGCTCTCTGGACAAATTCCGTTTTCCTTGATTGATTCGTTCCCGCCTACCCTCTCGTCAAATTCATATCGCACACGGGGTGTGGGGGTAACATACCGACAAGATCTCGTCTCCATGCGAGATTGTCGAGAGATATTCCCGGTACTGTCCGGATCGAGACCACGTCTGATGTTTCATCTTGCACACGGGGGGTGCCTCCGCCGAGGTTTTCTGACCCGCTTCGGCATCGACGGCTGTTCGATGAGCTTCCCGGGAATTCATATCGCACACGGGGGGCTATTACGGCCAATTGATTTCGCCCGCGGTTACGGAATTTCACCGACCACCTCCTCCTAAACCCTCTCTATCAACTGAATTCGTCTGATTTAACCTCGCACACGGTACCCATATTTATTTATAGTTTCGACCTAACTTCGCAAATATGGCTGACGGCGACGATCAACAATCCCTCTCACAATCTATCAAAGGCCGTCTTCAGGAGGGCGTTCAGAACTCTGTTTTTCGAGATAAGGGACTTCTCGACCCGGATGCCGTCATCGACGAGGATCGAATTGTCGGTCGTGATGACCAGCTGGACGATATCATCACCTACCTACGACCGGCACTACAGGGAAATCGACCACCCAATATGCTCCTCTACGGCCCGTCGGGGACTGGGAAGTCACTCATTATCAATGCGGTCTGCCAGCAGGTTCTCGAACTTGCGAACTCGCAGGGAGATCGGTTTGGCGTCATCAAAGTCAACTGCCAGACGATCAAATCGCACGACCGGGCTGTCTATCGCCTCGTGAAGAACGCGGCCGAAGAAGCCGGCGTCGACGTCGGAGTCCCTGAGAGTGGGATCTCGACCGACCAAAAGCTCGATCGGTTCTACGAGATTTTGAGCAACAACTTCGACTCGGTCATCATCATCCTCGACGAGGTCGATCTCCTAGTCGGTCGGCAACGCGATCCGAATGACGAGCCGGCATATTCGAAACTGCTCTACCAGCTGTCGCGAGCGTCCCAGCTCGGTCGTATCGAGGGCCACGTGTCCGTCGCCGCGCTCACGAACGATCCCCGATTCATGGAAGACCTCGACGGCCGGGCGGAGAGTTCGTTCAATCCGCAGGACGTCGTCTTCCCTGACTACGACGCGAATCAACTGCAGGCGATTCTCGAACGCCGTCGCGACGCGTACCAAGACGACGTTCTCGAGGATGGGATTATTCCGCTCAGTGCAGCATTCGCTGCCCAAGATCACGGCGATGCGCGGAAGGCGATCGATCTGTTCCGGAAGGCGGGTGAAATCGCCGACCGAGGTGGGAAAGATACGGTTCGTGAAGAGCACGTACGCGACGCCCAGAAAGAAGCCGAACGGGACCGGACGCTGACCCAGATGCAGGGCCTCTCGACGCAGAAGAAGCTCTCGCTCTACGCAACCGCGATCGTCCCCGTTTATTCGCAGCGCAACCTGAACGCTGTCCCCAGTACGGTTGCCTACCGAGTGTACCAGTACCTCACCGATCTCCTGGATGCCGATGAAAAATCGCGCGACTCCTATCTGCGATATATGAATGAAGCTGAGACCTACAATTTCGTCACGTCGGAGAAACGGGGGCGGGGGTACGGTAGTGGTGTCCACAAGGAATACACCTTTGTTGACGATCCGGAAGTGGTCGCCGAGACCCTCCAGACTGACTTCCGTCTCGAGGATGCTGAACACGAAGAGGATCTCGTCAAATCCGTTGTCAACGCGCAGATAGACGATTTCTTCGAAGGGAACTGACGCCAAGAGTCCCCGACGCCGCCACCGAATTCATATCGCACACGGGGGGTGGTTCCGGGAAGTGTGTTGTTAGAATGACTAGATATGTCTGACAACAGTAGGCAAGATTTCATTTCGCACACGGGGTGTCCCCCCTTGGACTCATCAGTCAATTCATCTCTCACACGGGGTCCCCCTTAGGAGACGAGTGGATTCATTTCGCACACGGGGGGTGGCATTCCACCGCAGTCTGCTAGTTCACTTCGGAGGTGAACTTCCGCTTAGTTCAGATGAACTTGTGTGGCTGTTCTGATTGAATATCAATCTGTTTCCGCTTACTCCTCTCAATAATTAGTCACAGCTGTCGGAGCAGTGCTTCAGTTCCCCAAAGCCGCCGTAAGAGCGGAAAATCGCCACAATAAACCATATTTACACTTCGAACACGGGGTATGTAGATTTAGAACTTATCAGCGAATACACTCGTGACGAGGGGTGTGGTGTGGTCGGAGCGAATGCAATATATCCGAAGAATTCCTTCTCCCCTGTTGCTTGTTCAATCCCGCATTTTCTGGCGGTTTTCACTCTTGACGAGGGGTGTGTATTTCCTCTCAATACCATTCAATTGACCACGAATTTTACGATCGGGCCCAAGCCCTCTCCCAATTCACTTCGCACACGGGGTGTTGACGCGTACAGTCAAACTGTATTTTTTGCTACGACTGAAAGTCCATTATCACTACTAATGAGATCGTTATCGAGAAACGACGGAAACACGGGGTGGGTGATCCGAGGTCGCCATTTACTCCTCTGACCATCGACCTACACCGGGTGACGAAACGACGGAAACGTGGGGGGTGTGATCCCCTCAACTGTGGCCGCATTCCCTCCATAGGCCTCCAGTTACGACGGAAACGTGGGGTGGGTATCTTCCCTTCGTGTTTTACCTGTCTGGGCTGATCGAACCCATTCACACTCTGGGGGGTGTCCTCTGCTACGCTACTAATTGCGCTCGACACACCCCGGCCACAGTTCACTCTCGTCTACTCGTCGGGACTGACGGGGCCTTTATACTGGGAACGAACTTTTTCGCCTTCCCGCCACTGCCAGTAGTAGTAGCGATTGTCGTTAATCTCCTTGATCGTGATCGTGGCCTTCGCCGGGACGTCGTCCGGCAGATCGTCAGGGCGTTCTTCGATCTCGTTCTCATCTGAGTCCTCTTCGAGGCGTGCCTCGCGAGCTTTGTGCTCAGCTAGCTCTTCAGCGTAGCGGGCAACGTGCTGTAGTTGCTCAGAAGAGGACTCGTTGAGCGTATTGACGAGGTCTGTCGGGAGTTCCGCCGGCGGCGTCGGTGGCTCGTAGGACATCAGCGGTCGCCTCGTGTTAACCAACAAAGACCGCATCGGCATAGATTTGTTGGTTAATCAGATTTCGTCCCGTCACGGGCTGAAGAGTATGAATAGCAAACTATTCCGGAATAGAAATTTCCATTAGATGTCGTCGGGACGGGGCGCGTTCTCGTACTTGACCATCTTCTCGGGCTTGTCGGAGATGGTCTCGTAGATCTGCTGAAGCGTCTCTTCAGCGGCGAGCAGGTTGTGTTCCTCCAGGAACTCCCGACCCTCTTTGGTGAGCCCGTAGAACTTCCAGGGGTAACCCTGTCGGCGCTGGTCGTCGTCCAGGGCGACCTCCTTCACGATGCCCTCATCGATCAGCTTCTGGATGTGCTTGTAGACAGTGGCGTCACTCACGCTGGGGTTGAGCTCCTCGAGTTCGTACATCGAAGGAAGCTGCTCGGGGTGCTGGAGGATGTTGTTGATCAGGGTAAACCGCGTCTGCTGAGTGACGAAATGGATGAGTTCCCGTGGTGCCGTGTTCTCACCGTTCCCAAGGCCATCGTCCATATTCGTGTGTTCAATCGAGTACGCCAAAGTAGTTTACTTCAGAGTAAACTACCACGCAGAAGCGACTGGGAAGCAAGACAGGATCTTACGCCTGTGGTGGAATCTGACCATCTGGACGTGGGACCTGCCCCTGTTTGATTTCGTGATCGACGCGACGCATATGTTTGCAGCCCCCGTCTGGAGCGCGCTGCTGCCAATCAGGACAGGTACAGGATTGCCCGATAATATCGACTTCGTATCGATTTCCGGACGCCGCTTCGACTTCGTAGCGACCACCCTTGGCGAGTAGGGAGACGGTCATCGCTTCCTCGACAGCGCGCTTCGTGCGGGGCTCGAGATCATCAGCTGAGGTGGAGCCGTCTGATACGAGCATTCGGTCGCGGACGTCTCCTGCCTGTCCGCCGTCTGGAGCGACAGCGCTTCCAATCTCCTGAATCCGGTTTTCCAAGAGTGCTTCCGCAAGGTTCCCCTCCGGCCAGAGAAAGTGGACTTCTCGTCGCTCTCGATGATCGTAGGAGCCACAGGCAGCGGCATTCCCTTCCCAGACTCGCCATGCTCCCAGCGCGGCCATCACGGTGAGGATGACCCGAGGAACCGGTGTTTGGTCCTTAGGGTAGAACACTCGAAAGCGCGTACAGTCGTCCTGTGGCGGTACTGTGTCCCACCACTCGACGTCGGACCCCCAACTGTCGTACATCGCTTGATCTCGGCCGTATCCGACCGTCACGCCATCGACCTGCGGGACTTCTTCGGGGATCGCGTTGGCGTCGCCTTCGAGGAGTCGGAGTACAGCGTACCGGAGGTACTCGTGTGCAGGGGAGTTCGTGGCTTGGGCGACCTGGTTGTACTGCTCTGCGACTCGCTCCGCTTCTGACAGAACGGCTCTGAGATGTCGCTCTGTCATGATTCGATGAGGCTGGAATGCGCCTCCGCCCCTCGGCGGGCGCTCAAAAATTAACCAACGCACCGGCCAAATATCCCGAATTGTTGGTTAATCCCAGAGCTCCGGATGCGACACCCATCAACTATCGACACCGACATCGGCCGTTCCCTACGGCGATCCCTGTTGGGAGATCGCCGTGTCCAACTGCTCCCAGACCATTTCGAACGCCGGCGGATCACCGGTCAGGTCCGGCAGCGTGGTCTCCCACTGGTGGCGGATCGTCTCTTGTTGCTCGGCGGGGAGTCCGTCGTTCAGATCAACGGTGAGCCCATCGTGTTTGCATTTCGCGTCGAAGGCGGGCCCCACGTCAGCAAAGTTGATCGTGACCGAATCGGTTTCGAGCAGCTGATAGAGGTCGTAGTAGTCACGGGCGGCTCCGCGCTGGTAGATCGCCCGGAGCTTTTCGGCGAAGATCTCCTCGACGCTGTACGCTTGGAGGTCGAATTCGGGCACGTCTTCGTACGCGTGCGTGTGCTGAACGGGGTCGAAGGCGACGTGCTCGTCGACCATCACGTCGATGCTGGTCGTGTTGGGGTGGTTGAGGACGGCGCGGTACTGAATGCTGATGTCGACGTAGTGGGTCGGGTAGTGGTCCTGCTGGGATTCGTGGTGCTCGCGAATCTCGAATTCGATGCCAGAGCGGTCTGCAATCGTATCGAGGACCGCTCGGAGCTCCTGTTTGGACCCCTGGTACTCCCCTTCGACGCCAAAATCGAGGTCTTCCGAGAACCGCCACGACTGCGGAAAATACAGCTTGGACAGCGCGGTCCCGCCTTTGAACAGGAGGTTGTCGCCGTAGTCGCTCGTGAAGATGCCCCAGAGGAGCCACGAATTGACGTAGTTCTTTTCAGCGTACCCTTGCCGAACGCCCAGTTCGCGAGCGAGAATCCGGAGCCGGTCCTGACTGATCATCGCGATCAGGACTCCGTCGGCTCCAGCGTGGCTGGCTCGACGTTGATTCGGAGGCGATACGTACTGTCGGTCGATCCGGTGTCGGGCCGCGTCGGGTCCAGCAACGAGTAGCCACTCGTGAACGACGCGACGAGTTCCTCGCGGGCGGGGAGGTCGATGCCGAGCTGGTCGGCGAGGTAGACGATCCGCTTGGTCGCCGCGCCGTTGTCGAGGCGCTCGAGATACTCGCCAACCGTGTCCCAGTCGCAACCCCGTTCGTCGGCGGTGCGCATCGCGGTCGCAAGTTCCCGAAGACCACCACAGAACTCGGGGTGGTCCGCACAGTCGACCAGCGTCTTCTCCAGGTCGCTGACCTGAACGGTCGTACCCTCGACCGATGTCGGCTCAAAGCCGAAGAATTTCTGCTCGGTGACTGTCGTGACGCGGTACGGGACGCCGTGGATCTCCCTGCTTTGCGCTCGGGTCGGCGTGACGACGTACACCGTCCGGGGAACCTGTTCGGTCAGCCCGTGGTGGCTGAGGGCGCTGTAGTAGCCGATGTACATCGGCTCGGCGACGTGGGCGGCGATGAGGTACTCGTGGGTGGTGTACACGGCCTCCTCGCCGGCAGTGAGTGGAATGATGAGATACGTGCCCGGGAAGAGCCGGTCGAGCCAGCCCTTCTCGGTGAGCCGGGAGGCGATCTCGCGGGCGGTGTTTGGGGGGACCTCCAGCGTCGTCTCGATGTCGTCGACGGAGATGATTTGGTGACCCGCGCCAGCGAGTCGTGCAAGGAGTCGACTTTCTCGAGTCGAGAGACCCTGGCGGATATTCTGCGATTGTTCTATGGTAGTCATACCTGCGTTTCTTACATAGAGTATAAACACGGGCCTGCTTTAGCCTTGCGACTGCCGCGGACGACGGAGACGAGCAGACTTAACCAACGAAATCGGGGTGTGGAACCGTGTGTTGGTTAAGGATTCAAGCGCCGTCTTCGAGCACGTCGATGAGCTCTTCTGCTGTGGAACTGATCCGGTCGAGACGGTCGCGAACGATCTCGGGATCGTCCGACTCCCACGCGGCCAAGTAGAACGCCGACCCGCTAGTGTCCAACCCACAGTACCGCCCGACGACGTACGCGACGGCTTCGGCCTCGACTTCGCGTTTCGCCCGCTCGGTGTCGTCGTCGACGTCGAAGTGGAGCAGGGCGTGGGCGTACTCGTGGATCAGCGTCCGCGCAAGGTCGGCCTCGTTCTCCCGATCACGTACCTCGACCCGCGGTTGCATATCGACGAGACTCAGCTGCTCGCAGATGCCCTTCGCCTCGCCGTGGGTCCACTCCTCGGCTGGAACGATTCGCACCGTCACACCGAGTTCATCAGCGGCGGCAGTCAACTGTTCGACGAGGTCGTCGGGGTCCCCGGTCGCTTCCGTGTCCAGGTCGGGAAGCGGCTCACCTTCGGTCTGGGAGACGTCGAACACCGGGGCAGGCTTGAACCCGACGAGGCCCTCCGACCACTTTTCAGGCGGTGTCTCGTCGTAGTCACAGTCGCTATCCTCGTGATAGCTCGGCGAATTCTCGCACTCCGGGCACTGCTTGGTGATGATCGGCGCCCAGATCCAGATGGCCGACTCACCCTCCTTGACGTGGCGGTCGAACTCCTCCTGCCACGTCCGGTAGCCCGCCACCCGGCTCGCCTCGGGACACTGCCGCTTGATGAGGAGCGTGTTCCGATACGAGTAGTCGTGGAAGCGACTCTGTACGTCGAGCCACTCCTGGAACTCGTCGCTGGCCTGCGCGTCGTCGACGCCGGCGACGAGCTCGTCGATCCACTGTTCGATCGTACTGTTCATCTCGTCGGATCGTGTGTCGGTCTGCTCGAAGGAGACCGACGAGTCTCTGGTCGTAGCCATTGTGTTCACCGAATTAAGTTCACAGCGACTGCGTCTGTTCAGACCGCGCCGCACCCCTCAGGGGCGTCCAAAAAACCGAGTCTGTCGGTTAGCGGAGCTCGTGGCGTTCGTCCGCGAAGCCGACCGTGACGAGGTACTCGAGGAACTCGTCGAACCGCTCGACGTCACTGGGCGTGTCGGTCGCAAGGTGACGTGCCCACTCGATGGCCCACTGGAAGGCGGGATCCGTGCCGCCCTTGCCGTGAATGTACCACCACCGGGCCGCTTTCAGCACGACCAGCGGATTCGTCGGCGGCTGCTCACCGGCGAGCCCACGGGTGATGGACTCGATTTCGTCGGGGACATCGGCGGAATCGACCTCCGCTGATTGTGTGTTGTCGATATCGACCGGGATCTCGTCGATCGAGACGTTGTTAGGACGCTGTTGTTGACTCACTGGAAGTCACCTCTGAGGGCTTTCGAAGGAGCCCTCGCCCTCTCTGGGGCACGAAAAACAGGTCGCAAAGTCACGCCGGCGGGAGGTAGACGCTCTGCTCGCCGGCGATCTCCTCCAAGTTGTTCCGGTGACGGTGGCTGAAGTAGCACTCGTAGCTGCAGTATCCACAGATTGCGCCGGTATCGTATTCGGCCACGTACGGGCCGCGGCGAGTTCGCCAGACGTTCGTCCCGCACTCGGTACAGACGGCGTCCTCGAGATCGGCAGGACTCGGTCCCTCGTACTCGACGTTGAGCCCCTCGTCTTGCGGTGTCGTTTCGGGCCAGATTCCGTGCGCCCTCCAGAACTCACGGACGCGAGCGAGGCTGTGACGCACCGTCTTTCGGACGGTGACGTGGTCGGCGTCGCGACCGCTGTCGTCCCAGCCGTCGGCCGTCCAGAACTCGCCGAACTGTGCGCCACGGTGCAGCCCGTTCCAGTCGACGCCGACAATGTCAGCCGGTGGCTCATCCGTGAGTGTCGGTCGGGTCAACTGTCGAATGGCGTCGAGCTGCTTGGGCGGACTCCCGCCGAGGATGTGGACGCGTCGCCCTCTCCAATCGGCTGGGTCGGAGAACTCGTGGGCCAGACGGTCGGCGTATCCCCGTGAATATCCGAGGACGAGGGTCTCAGGGATCGCGTCGATCACCGCCCGCGACTTCGGAACGACGATGAGCTCGGCGTTGGGGTAGCTCGCTTGGATCTCGCGAGCGGCAGCGACGTGGGCGTCGACGGCATCTGGTTCGTAGATGTCGCCGATGACACCGACCTGTGGCTCGTGCTCGAAGAAGCGATCGACGAAGCGTTCTAGGTCGGGATTGCAGAAGTCGTTATCGAGCATCCCCACAGGAATCTCGAGGTTCAGGTACTGGTCTGCCTGATACCCACAGTCTTCTCGAAACCCGGGAAGAAATCCGAGGGCCAACGCATCAGCGACGAATGGAACTCGATGGAGGAACGCCACATGGTCCGCTTGTCTGGCGGCAGCGATGTCGCTAGCCGTGCTGGAGTCTGGACTCAAATCGAGGGACATGACTGAACTCGCGAGGGGGCTGCTGGTCGCCCCGCACCCATTCAGGGGCCCGGAAAAACGGGACACTCTCAACGTTAACCAACACAAGGTGTTGGCTGACTCCGATTGTTGGTTAAGACTGATCGCTACTCCTCATCCTCACGCAACTCTTCAGCCTTCCACTGGAGCCGACGCAGAATCTGCGTCCGATTCTGGTGGGCGTTCTCGTAGGCAACACACTCACGGAGTGTCTCCATATCGGGGATCGTCGCGATCCCGGCCTTGATCAGTCGGTAGTTCGGTGCTTCGAGGCGCTTCTCGGGTGGGAATTCATCGTTATTGCCGCTGTTGTCCGCGGATTTCTCCATCTCTATCGCCCTCCACCCCTGAAGGGCGAGAAAGACAGAACAGACGACTACGTCACCGTCGCGGCGTCAGGCCATCGCGTCCTGGAACCGCTCACGAAGCGCGTCCTCACGCTCCTCGAACTGGTCGACCTTCTCCTGTAGATCGTCGCTGACGCGCTCGATGCTCGCGAGCGCCCGCTCGCCGGCGAGCGACGCCTGCGACCCGTCGTCGCCGTCCGCCTCCAGCTCCTCCTCGTAGGCTCGCTCGACCCGCTCGATGGTACCCTCGGGGTTGAACAGGATGTCGTTGGCCGTGCGAACGTAGCCGTCCAGCGACGCGCCTTCCTTGCCCTGGAAGAAGTGCGTGAGCGCGTACGTCGCGCCGGAATGCAGCGTCCACATATCGATCTCGACGGGTGAGGCCGCGTTGGCCTCGGCATCGCTCGCAGCGCGCTCGGCCAGGTAGTCCGGGAAGCCCAGCAGACTGTAGAACTCCGTGACGGTGAACGGGAGCTCGGAGAAGTCGAGTTCGATGTCCTGGGCGTCACGGATGAACTCGAAGAGGTCGTCAGCCACGAGTTCGACCTGTGCGAGAATCTCTTCCCACCAGGTTCGGAAATTCCGCACGTCGCCGACGTGCTTGATGACCTCCTTGTCGGTGAGCGAGCGCATTGTATTCGAACAGTACCCGTCCTGGGCGAATCCCTCCACGTAGACGGCGTGCTCGCCGAAGAAGTCGTAGCCCGACGTCACGCCCATCGTGATCGGGTCCGACCGGCCGGGGAGGCGCACCTCGAGGCCGTCGAACATGATGTCCATGTGGATCTCGCCGCCGCCCCGGTAGCGCCGGATCTCGCCGAACATTACGTCACCCAGTGGCGTCCCATCGATAGTCTCCTCGCGGAGGACCTCCTCCAGCGGGCCGTACACGTCGACAGGATTGATGATCGCGTACGAGTCGGTGGGCACGTGGAACAATGGGTCCGTCTCCGCGTCCCCATCTCGGGCCTGCTTCCGAGCGCGACTCGGCTCGACGAGCGCGTTGAACCGCTCCGTCTCAACCCACTCGTCGGTGAAGGGGTTCTGGTACGCCACGGTCGTCTCGACGGCCTGCGGGAGGTCACGGATCGCCTCGGCGAAGCTCACGGCGTCGTCGCCCCCGTGACGCTGTCGGTACCACTCGGGCAGTTCGGTGTTGGTACGTCCATCGACGCCAGCGAAAATGGTTCTCGACTCTAGGTCTTTCATCTCAGTCACCTCGACGCAGGAACGCTCATCGACGGCCGCCTGCATCGTCTCGCGCCCTGCGCCCCTCTCCCGGGCGCAACAACAACACCACGTTAACCAACACTGAGCCAAGAGTGGGGGTAATTCGTTGGTTAACCAAACCACCGGGCGAGTGAGGTCTGTTCCCGTTCCGACTCAGCTGCGACTTCACAGAGAAACCGCCACTTCGGCCGCTCTCGGATTTGCTTGTCGGGCCGGTTACCTGCCTGTCCGGGCTCGGTTTTCCCGGCACAGTCCCAGCCCTTGTCTCTGAGTGCTTTGATCATCGAGCCGTCGAAGTCAGCTCGCACGAACGTCAGCAGAAGCCGAATGCCTCGCCGCCGGCCGTGCCGACGCACGAACCGTTCCATCGACCGAGCGAGCGCGGCGGAGGCGAGATTCGGGAAGTCGACGCCGATGCAGATCCGTGCCGCCTCGACGATCTCGTCACCCTCGTATCGCGTCCCGTCGTACTCCAGCGAGCGAATCAGCGGATAGCGCCACGTAATCGCACCCAGTAGCTGGTCCTGGTAACAGAGCCCGTGATGAACGAGGTTCGTCCGGGGAACACTGTCCATATAGGAATGATGGGCTTCGTAGATCGCGCCGGCGACGTGCCGCGGGATCGATTCGATATGGACGCGCTCTGCGAACCGCAACCCGAGCGGCGCCGTGACCGGCTGGCCGTCGCGATGAATGGGACACGAGCACCCCTCGGGAGTGCGCGTGTACTGGAACCCGGTACTCCGCAGCTGGCCGGGAGAATGTGTCTGAGTCACGAGTCGGTGCCGTCAGTCTGCTCTTGCCGATCGTTGTACCGTTCCAGTTCGCGACCGATTTTCTCGAGTGCCTCGACCCCGCGTTCGAGCAGCTGGTGGGTGGCTCGCGACAGTCGAAGCCTCTCCATCAGTACTCCCCCTCCGGTGGCTCGATGAGGTCGTTGCTCTCGTCGACGAGGGCACGGATGGCCCCCTCGACATCGGCATCGTCCGAAACCATCCGGCTTGCCAGGGGTGCCGGATAGGCGCGATCGCCCTGACTGCAGAGGACGGCCAGCCACCCGTCGGCTCCCTCACCGAGCACGATGTAGTGGTCGCGATCAGCGCGCTGGAAGACCCGCCGGTCGGGACGGGCGACCGTTCGCCAGTTCTCAGGGAGCGTCGGTGACGGCCCCCCGCCGTCGGGAAGGGCGACGACGTCGTCGGTGATCGTCGCCATCGCGGCGTCGATCTCTTCGCCGGTAAGGTGCCAGCATGCCGCCGGGCCGTCACACTCGAGCTGGCTGATCACGCGATTCCGGAACGCGATGTAGTGTTCTCTCGCGACCTGGGCATCATTGTAGTAGTCGAGGAGGAGCCCGCAGGCGAGCTGTGCGGGCCCGCTTCCAGCGTATCCCCACTCGAAGCCGGTCGGACTGTGGTTGACCAGATCGAGACTCCGATCGGGAGTGAGACGCTGGTGTTCGGAGAGATTCAGAACGACGGCTTGACCGTCGACGCGAAAGCCGATGTATTCGATGGAGTCGTCGCGACGGTGAGCGAGCGCTTCTGTCTGGACTACGTTCGACGTGTGGCGTCGTGTGTTCCCGTTCATCGGTACGTCGCGGGAGTGGTAACCCCCGCACCCCTCTCGGGGGTTCTACAAACAGATCCGGAAACGCTCTCGCCGTCCCTACTGGCTAGCTGCGGGGAACTCGAAGCCGCCGGTGTCGGTCTGTGACTCCTCCGAGTCGGTAGTTTCTGATTGGACTGTCCGGCGGGTCTCCTCCAGTTCCTCGCGGCGATCGTCGGCGCTCTGGTGGACGCTGATGTCGTGTTTCTCGCAGAGCGCTCGCTCGACCGCGAAGGTCATCTCGTCGAAATCGACCGCCGTGATATCGATGTCTTCCGGTGAGGGCGTCTCATCAGCGACATCGATGTCCCGCGACCAGGTATCGGCCGAAATGTCGCTGGTTGGGAGTCGCCACTCGTCGCCCTCGAGCTCTTCACGCAGGTACCGCGCGAATTCCTTGTAGTGGTCGAGCGCGATGTTTTTCGTTGCGGAGTCAGCCAGCAGCGCGATGGCGAGCTGATCAATGCGGGCCTCGTCGGCCTCCGGTCCCCAGTCGAATCCACCAGGGGCGCGGCGCAAGACGTGGAGGTGCTTGTCCAGTACGTCGCCATCGGGCGTGTACACCAGCTGTCCACCCATACAGCGTTCACCGCGGTACGCTCGGCCGGCGGTCATCGGAACTCACCCTCCCAGTGGCCCATACCTCGTTGTCGTTCCGGGCGCTGGCGGGGTCGGGAATCCGATGGTCGACGGGCGGTATCTGGACCGCGTCCGGCTCCCTGATTGCTCCCACTCGCGGCCTCGGTTGGTCGGGGCCCGACGTACATCGGTTTTCGCGCTTGACTTCGCTCCGTGACGACCTCCCGATGGAGCATCGTACAGAGCTCCATGACGCTCTTGGCGAGGTCGAACGCCGCTGCTCGCGACCGGAGGTCGTGCTGACTGAAGAGGATCGTCCCATCGGCTCGATCGATCCGGACCAGCCAGTCCGAGGGTTGCTGGACGTGGCAAAGGACGGATTTCGAGAACTCGTAGGCGAACACGAAATGGTCGTCATCTGTTCGGCGTTGCAACCACCAGTTGTCGGGAGCGATCTCGCTGTTGCTCTCAGAACTCATCGGTAATCCGGGACGAATGTGTCGTCCCGCACCCCTTGCGGGACGAACAACAACACCAGCGCTCACATCGTCGGGACTTCGTCGCCACCGTCGGCAACGTATTTAGTTATAGCAAGATACTATCCAATTACATTCGGATGGCTGTACTGGACGACCTCTCGGGATTCGAGTTCGAGGACTTGATGGAGGACGTCTTCCGCAACCTCGGCTACGAAAACGTCCGCCAGGCAGAGCGGACGGCCGACGAGGGGCGTGACGTCATCATGGAGGAGGTCGTCGACGGCACGCGACGGGCGATCATCGTCGAGTGTAAGCACACCGGGACGGTCGGCCGGCCGGTCGTCCAGAAGCTGCACTCGGCCATCGCGACGTTCGACTTCGACGGTCCAAAGCGTGGGATGGTCGCCACCACTGGTCGATTTACGAACCCTGCCGAGGAGTACGCTGACCGGCTCCAGCGGAACGACGATCCCTATCCCATCGAGCTGATCGACGGCGAGGACCTTCGGGAGATCGCCGACGAAATCGGTCTCGATCTCTACAACGGGCGCATCGAGATCCTCTGTGACGAGACGCTCCGACCGTACGATCCGGCGGCGGATGTCGACGCACCTGTCCAGGAGGCGTTCCGCGACATCGAGAACATTGAGACCGCGGATCTGCCGGTGCCGCACTCGCAAGTGACGTTCCGACCGGTGGTTGCGATCACCGCCGACACGAACGCTGTCTTCGAAACCTCAGTCGGTGTCATCCATCAGATTAACGACCGCACACAGTTCGTTGTCCACGCTGAGCGCGGCCATCCGAAGGTGGCCGACGACGAAGTCGCGACGCTGGTCACCGAGAACTTCCACGCGACGGTCCCCCTCGATACCGGGCAGTTTACCGAGGTATTCGCCGACGTCGACGAACGACGGTTCGGCCAGACCCAAACGGAGTACAAGGAGTGGGCTGTTGACCGCCTCCAGGATTACCACACGACAACGGTGACCTACACCGGCGACAATAACGTTACGTACAACAAGACGTGTGAGCCGAATCTCTCGGACATCTCAGTGCAATCGATTGAGCCGGTGTATCTACCTGAGGTTCGGCAGACGACAGAGATACTGGAGTACTCGTATCCGTACGAATACTATGCTGCTGGCCCCTCACGGGTCACTCTGGAGGACGGCATCCATCGCTGCGTCCACTGCGAGACGAGCGGCGTCGACGAGACGTACACCTACTGTCCGAACTGCGGGGCGATCGCCTGCGACACCCACATCAAGACCGAACGGCTCGAAGGGGAGCCGGTCTGTACCGGCTGTGCGGTGACCGAACGGTTCGCGCTGAAGACGAAGTACTTCTACGACGAGGAGAACCTCGAGGCGTTCCGCAAGGAGTACGCCGAGATGCCGATCCACGAGAAGGCGATGGAGAACAAGCTGCTTGCTGGCGGGAGCGTGGTTGCGACGCTGCTGCTCGTCGTCGGACTACTCGTGATCGGCGGCATCATCTAACCCGTCGCAATTTTCCGCCAGACTGCGGGGTTGGTGTTACGAGACACCGTACTGCTCTTTGAGTGTCATATATTCGTCCTTCTTTGGGAGGATGACTGGCTGATCATCTGTTCTGTCGAAGTTACCCTGAAGTGGCCGATACAACGCTTTCACAGTGGGTTCCAGGTCGTACCACCGTGCGGTCTCGACGAGTGTCTCCTGATCGATGTCCTCCGCCTCGATCAGCAGCATCGAATAACTGACGCGCCGGGATCCGCTATCCAGAAGGAGCGTATGACACACGACTTCAGCAGGCGTTAGCTCCTCGTCCGGCGCATACCAGAACGGTGGCTCGCCGGCGAGGAAAAACTGTAGACCATACGCTGTAAACCGACCCAGTCCGGTCATCTCCCAGTCCGGAGCTGCTTGGAGTGCGTCCGTATCCTCGTCGGTCTGCAGGCGAACGAGTGCTCGCTTCGGATCGCACCACGCGATCGTGGCACTGGGAGCGATGTCCCGGACTCGTGCTCGATGTTCGTGCTCTACGGTAGCCCGGGCGAACGCCAACAGCGGCGAGACTTCGTCATGAAGGGCGTACTTCGAATCGGATCTGGAGAGTAGTGCTCGGTGCTTGAGCGGTGATAACGCGCTGTGGACACCTTGTCGAGTGATTCCGAGCCGGTCTGCGATATCAGCGATGTGTCGTGGTCTATCGAGATACCAACACACGCGGAGTGTGGCTGGGGAGAGCAGTTCCGTCCAATCTACGTGGCTGAACTCCGACTGCAGCGTTCGATACGCTTCGGTAACTGGATGTTCCGCGATGCGGACACGACGCTGATTGCTGGACCCACGGGTTTCTGTGAGCAATCCCGCTGCGAGCAATTCGTCGAGTACGTCGTACAGATGTTCTCGTGAATATCCGGTTTCGGTCGCGAGTTCCGCCGGTGCTGCTTCACGGCCGGTACTCAGCGCGTCAAGCACGGCAAGTCCGGCCTTCGAAATCATCTGGGTCTTTCTAAACCCTAACTATATAAATACGATTTGGGATTTTACTTGACGACTGCTTCGTCCCGGACCAGTTCTGCGAGCGCGTCCTCGAGGGACCCGTGGAATTGCCAGCTCGCCTGCTCGAAGGCCTCGTCGGTCGGGCCGTCCCAGCGGGGGAACGCGGAGTGACCGCTCACTTTGACTGTCCACTCGGTCGGCTCGTCGAACGGGTTCTCCGTCGGGAGTTCCACGACGTAGAGGTATTCCTCGTCGCCGTGGATGCCATCGGCCGGATTCTCGACGCCGTGGCCCAGCAGGAACAGCGGCTGGTCGAGATGCTCCATATTGGACGGCTCAAGGAGATCCGCTGGCTGAGCCGCGTCGATCGTTCGCTCTGGGTCGCCATCCAGGTAGAGGTCGACCGTCGAGAGCTTGTCGAGGAACACGAACGTCGCGGCCGTGTAACCCGGTCCGCGCTCGGCACGGGTCGCATCGAGCAGCTCTTTCAGTTGTGCGAGATCCCGGAGGACGCTCCCGGGGTACCCGTCCGAATGCCGGTACACCTGCGCGACGCGGTCGGAGCTGCCATCTGTCTCACCGGTCTGTTCGACTCGTTGGACGAATCGGAGTTGGCTCCGTGTCGACATCGGTACTCGCCGGCGCGTGTGCGCCGGCACCCATCGCCGGCGCTGAAACAACACCACACAGTCGTAGCGGGATTGCAATCCGCTACGCGAGATGTGACACCTCGTCTGGTTCCTCCACGTCGTCGAATTCACCACGCTCGACCGGCTCCCAATCCTCCCCAGGTGCTGGACTCCACCAGTCGATCTCATAGGCACCCGGTGCACCGAGGATTTTTGCCCGTGCCGAGCCGTCAGGCAGGTCGCGACGGAGCTTCTCGTCGACGTGAAGGTTCCACGTCGAGTCGGTGTCGAAGCACGCGAGCACAGCCTCCTCGTAGCCACGGTTTTCTCGGGACTCTCGGAGGACGACCTGCGTGTTACAGTTCTTGCAGAACACTCCCTCGAAGGGAATGTGGGTGAACACTTCCTGCCCGCAGACGGGGCACCAGAGGAACTCGAACAGTGCCTCGCTGTGTCGCTCGAGTACTTCAAGACTCATTGTTGGGCCGACCCGGTTCGACCGGGTCACTCTCTCCGCCCCGGCGGAAAAACACCCTGTGTGCGTACGTTCTCAGCGTTCAGGGCCGTAGACGATGCGCGAGGGGGCTTCGTACCCACAGTCCGGACAGTCGTACCAGCGCTGTACCTTTGCTCCATCAGCTGTCTTCTCACCGACGAGGACGTCGTCGTTCGGATACTCCGGACAGCTCAGTTCGGGCGCTGGCCGCTCCCGAAGTGCATCTCGGAACGGCGTCGCCTCCTTCGTCTCAAAGCCTCGCGACCAGATCGGGTAGCTGTCGACGAGGATCGCCCCGCGCCACTTGTACCGGTATGAGTCCGGAGCCCGGTGTAGAACAGCTCGCGCTCCAGTCTCGGTGTTTCGATACGCGAATGTTGGTGTACGACTCTCCCGAGACCAGTTTGTGATTCTGGGCATTGTCAGTCAGAAGTGGACGTCTGCGGGGACAATCCAGAGTGTCTGGCTGTCTTCCTCTTCCTCGAGGACACGATCGAGCTGATCGCGGTGGCGAATCCCTATCGCGTGCTGGTCGTACATCGGGATTGATGGTCCCTCGTAGGCGCCGACCTGATGGAAGGCGTGTCGGGCGAGATCCTCGTCGCGCATGATCGCCTCGTCGCTGAGCTCGTCGAGTGCCTCCTTCGCGCGGTCGAGATTCCGCTGAAACTCCTCTTTCGTGGCCTTCCAAGCCCGGTCGAGCAGTTCACCCCCCTCCTCTGAATTGATGGGTGCTGCCGTCGGTAGGTCTCCCCAGCGAGCCTTCCCGGCGACCGTCGTATCCTCTTCGTCGAAGGTACAGTAGTAGTCAAACACGGCGCAGCCGTGGGGGTTCGCCCCGACGAGACGGTCGAAGACTGCTTTCCCTTCGACCAGGGCGTCGTGCCGTGTCGGTGCCTCGACTAACGCGTAGATGACCATATGCATCTTTGTTCACCTCGGAGCGCCGACTCACCGGACACTGCTCGGCTTTGTCTGCTCGGTGCGCCGGCACCCATCGCCGGCGCTCGAAAAAACTCGCTTTGAGCGACCGGGTTCAGGAGTCGCGTGTCCGCTCGACGGTGATCGTCAGGTCGCCCGACTCGTAGTCGGCCTCGAAGTCGACGCTGAACGCGTCGGAGTCGTAGGCGGCGTGGTAGGCACGGTGCAGTTCGAGCGATCCGGTCGCCTTGAAGTGGAAGAACGCAGCTGAGGTGTAGGGCTTGCTCTGGGTTTCGACCTGCGTCTCGACAGAGGCCGGGAGAGCGATTTGTGGTGTGTCCGTGTCGATACTCGCAGCGAACGCCTTCGCTTCCTCGACGGTCGCCTGCGAATGTGCGGGCGTCTCGCCGGTGAGCACGTTCACCGGTGTCTCGGTATCGTCGGTGAATAGGACATCGTGGAAGGTGCGCGTCCCGAGGACTGCGTCGGGACCTAGTTCGCAATCGTGGAATGGGTCGTCGTCTGGTTTCTCGGGCATCCAATCACGAGCCTACGGTAGGGCTCAGTCCTTTCTGCCCCAGAAAAACACCATCTGCTTCGACGCAAATCGGTCTACGAGCGGCTGAGTGTCGCGTCCGGAGACGGTACTTCACCGCTCGGGATGCGCAACTCCTGCCGCTTCCCGACCCACTCGCCGAGTTTTTGCTTGAGGTACTGGCGAGCAGTCGACTGGGTGAACACACCCTTGTCGACCATATCGCCGACGACGTCCTTCAGCGCCCGGAACTGCCCCTTCAGATGGCCGTCGCCGACCGGCTCGCCGTCGTGCCACCGAACGGTCGCGAGCGCCCCGTTCCCGACCGTCTCACCGTGGTCGATTGTCTCCGAGTCGTACTGCAGCCCGAACCACAGCGTCCGGTAGGCAGTCACCTCGAACGACGTCGACACCACGAAGAACGCCTCGTGGTGGAGATAGTCGAGATGGTCAGCGACGATCTCGTCGAGGGTGAGCCCGGTGGCGCGGGGCTTCGGTTCGACGACCGTCGACGGGCGGTCTTCGCCGGCGAGGTAGCCGTCGACGGCTTCTGCCTCGAGGCCATCGGCCAGTTCCGCCAGTAGCTGTTTCGCCCACTTGGAGTCGGTGTCGTCGCCACCGAACGGCGACTCAGCCGAAATCCGGTGTTTGAGCTTCAGGTTCGCAGCGCCCCAATGAGAGTAGTGAAGCGTATACTGTCCGTCTGTGCGTTCGTACGCAACGAGTGCGCGGTGACCCATTTGAATAATCACCTCGCAGGGCGTCCCACGACTGGATCGCCCCGCACCCCTCCGGGGGGCGAACAACTCTACTCGTCGATCGGTTCGGGGGAATTGAGGTCTGCGTGGAGGACTTCGCAGTCGCGAACGACGTACCGCTTCGCCAGCACTGGGAAGCGACACTTCGTGAACCCCGCTGTCTGGATGTCGAGTTCCTCGTCGGCTTCGAGGTGGTCGGCGAGTTCTCGCAAGAATTCGTGGGTCACGATGCCGCCCTCGTAGTCCGGGAGGCCGTTCTCCCGCGCCTCGTACACTTCGAAGTCATCGTACCCCCAGATGGTGAGTTCGCCCTTGTCGGTGACCTCCCAGTCGAGCGTCCCGAAGCAGTAGCTCTCACAGAGCTCGCGGACTGCCTGTGGATCCGATACGATCGCGCCGGTTGACGTCGTCGCAGCTTGTAGTGTCGCCATGTCTGGACTCGCGGGAAGCCCCGCATCCCTCTTGGGGGCGATAAACCGACACTGGAAGTGCCCCTGTCGTCGACGCCGATGACGATCAGTCGTCTGTTGGGGCGTCTGTCTCGCTTCCGTCCTCTGGTCGCGTGAGTAGGCTCACTTCTTCCAGGAGGTCTCTTGCAGTCTCGACTCGCTCTCGATCTGCGTCGTCCAACCGGTCGACGTCGAGCCGGCTGAGATTGCTGAGCACACAATGCATCCGGTAGCCCTGTTCGACTTGCTGATTCATCGGTAGCGCCTCACCACTCGCCGGCGCAGAAAGACTCCTTACGAGACTGTTGTCGGCGCATCAGCGTCGCCACCAGTGCTCGTCGCACCGCGTTGCCGCCAGGAGGTCACTCTCCCACCCGTCGTCCAGCATCGTGTCCGGGATGTGGGATGCCTCGCCGGTCGGCCGTAGTTTTGCAAAGTCAGAATATCGGTCGTACATCGGTTGGTGCATAACTTCTGTCGGTATCGCATTTCAACGTCCGGACGCCTTCGCTCGCATCCCACTCTTGATTATGCGAGACAGTACAAACATATATCAGAGCAGGGCGCGAACACTGTCCCAAGAGGTGCCAACCATGACCGAATCCTCGCGAGATGGGGTCCAATCGTGGACTGAGTCGATGAGCGCCCGCGACCGCATTCGGGCGGTCGCCGAGTCACTTCGCGAACCCCGCTCAGTTAACTGGATCAGCGAGCAGGCCGACGCCGCCTGGAGCACGACCAACGAGGAACTTCAGGATCTCGTCGACCAGGGCCAGTTGCGTCGCGTCGAGGCCGGCGAGACCACGCGCTACCAGCCGGACTACACGCGCCTGCTCTTCGAGGAGATCCGCACGCTCATCGAGGAAAATACCCGCGAGGAGCTGCGGAGTGAATTGGCCGCGATTACCGAGGAGATCGAGGAGTGGCAGGCGACCTACGACGTCGAGACGTGGGAGGAGCTCGAACAGTCGCTCGCCGACGGCGACCTCGCAAGTGCGGAGCTCCGGGACCGCCGCGACGTCATCGCGTTCTGGCGCGAGAACGAGGAGGATCGCCGCCTCATCAAGCACGCACTGGAACTCTACTCTGACGTTGAAGCCGCCCGCGAGCAGATGACCGACATGGCTGACCGCGCCACGAGCTAATCCTTCTCTCTCACAGAATGATCTTTCTTGCCGGTCGCGACCGCTATACACAGCGGACCCTCCTCCGCGACGTTCACGACCGATTGACGAATCAAGCTGGGTGTGTGGAGGTACGCTATCGTCCGTCTCGACGTCGACCCCGGTACGTCATCGCGGATGTCGATCCGACAACCTTCCTGAGTGACTCCTACGATGTCGCGACTGCACGACTGGAGATTCGCTTCTGGTACCCCGCTGGCGTCGACCACGAATACTACCGCATCAACTGGGTCGAACCGGACCGGAACCTGATGCTCGGCTTCCACCAGGACGCCGATCATCCGGACCTCGGGCCCTGTCACATCCAACTCAATCACGAAGACACGCCGGTTGATCGCCACGAGGCGACGTTTCTCGATGCGCATCCACTTGCCGTCCTCGATGACAGACTACAGCAATTCCCGCCCGCGCTAGATGCGATTCACTGGAAGAATGGAGCGCCCTCGCTCCCGACCTGGCCCGTCTAGACAGCGAGTTCATCGAGCGTCTGGTGATGCGTCCGTGCCGTGGTCGGCGTGACTTTCCGGACTCGTCGATGTCACGGTGCGTTACCCACTACCCCTGTTCCCGCCGCGATTTGTGGAGGCAAGCTTCTGCGAACTCTGCCTGATGAACGCCCGCCGTGACTGCCGTCGGACTTGAGGGTACTCACCATATTAACCAACAGAAGCCATCTCTATCGGAGACTGTTGGTTAATCGGCGAGATTCCTCCTGCCCTATTCGGGATCAGGCCCGTAGCGACCTGTGCCACACACCTGGCACTCCCAGATTGGTTGGCCCGTCCAGGTCTCGTCAGGGAGCGACTCGCGTGTCCTGAACCGATGTTCTGTTTCTCTCGTACAGTGCTGGCACTCGAGGGCTGTCACGGTCGGAATATCGGCCCCGGTACTGGTGGATTCCGTTTCACGAGGAACTGTTTCAACAGCGACTGCTGGGACGATCCACAGCTGGTCGCCGTCGTCGAGAGCGTGCTCGAGGGATGACTCATCACGAATTCCCTGGCCACGCTCGTCATAGACGCGTGGGATATCTGTCTGAGAACCATCGCTCCTCTCGTCCCACGCTGTCCGCTCACGGGTCGCTGTTAGCAACGCCTCACCGGCCGCTGAGGTCACCTCGACGGCCGCGGGGAGCGTAGGCCAGCGTTCGGTTAGCTGGGGTGCGGGCTCGTCGTCGAGATCGTAGATGAGCGTACAGTCGTCGATCGGCTCGTCGTGACCTGCCGTAAGAAGTGTCGCTGCAGCTGCCCCTTTCGCGACAGCACCATAGAACGTCCCGGATTCGACGAGGAAGTGGATCACACCACGGAGTGATTGCTCGGAACTCGCAGCATCCGACGCTGAGGCGGCGTCGAGTTCGTGTTCGAGACAGAACCGGCATTTTTGTTGCGATGCCGGGATCGATGCACCACAGGAGACACAGGCTCGGTCTGTGTCGGTTGTTCCGTCCGGATATCCGCCCGAATGCGAGGCTTCACGCTGGCGGGTTGGCTGGCCGTCTGCTGGCTGATCCAGCGCTGGGTCCGGCACCAGAGCGCCTTCCCCGACAGGTTGGAACGCATCTCGGTCTGAGTTGCGGTCCGTCATCGATTCGCTCCGCGTTTCCCCCGGTTTGGTATTTAAAATCAAGGGTGAGGAAATGCGGGGGACGGATTCGGCGCCGACGAAATAAATCCGGGCCGAGACGGAGTCAGTCACGGAGCTCAGCGACCGCTCGACCGACCTCGCGAACGTGCTCACTCCGCTCGATATCAAGTTCTGTCGACAGATACTCGACAGTCTCTTCCAGATCCATACCCCCTGGTAGACTCTCTGCCGGTATGTAGGTACTCCTCCACCGGATGCGTCTCACATCGCTTGGAGTTCGTCTCGCCGGCTTCGGAGCGTCACGACTGACACCTCTGCTGCCGACGCGACGGTGGATTGGGTAATCAACGCGCCCTGCTCCTGGGCGGCCAGATAGACGCAGGCGGCCGCGACGCCCGATGGCTGACAGCCGTTCGTGAGAGCTGTCTCTTCGGCGCATTCTGCGAGTTCATTCGCGCGGCGGCGAATGTCGTGGTCTAACCCCAACTCCGAGATCAGCCGCGGAACGAACGACGTCGGGCGCATTGGTGGTGCCGGGAGCTCTAATTCGCGATTCAGTGTTCGGTAGGCGTTGGTCACACGAGTGGACTCGACTCGGGCGGCGTCGACGACATCCTCGAGGAGAAGCGGGTATTGGTTACATCGGCCGGTACCGTAGATACTCGCTGCACCGATGGCTTCGATGGATCTGCCACGAAGCAGATCCTCGCTCTGAGCCCTCCGGAAGAGCTGGCACGCCTGGTCACGAATCGACTCGGAGAGTTCGAGCGCACTCGCCAGCCGGCGCACCTCGCCCAACCCGTGTGCGAGATTCCGTTCCGCTTTGGACCGCCAGCGACCACGGGTCTGCTCACGTCGCATCCGGGCCAGCCGCCGACGTTTCTGCCCTGAGAGTTCGTTCCCGTGCGCATCAGTTCCGTGGCCGATCTCGGTCGAGAGGCCTCGATCGTGGCGGGCCGCAGTGAGTGGTGCGCCTGTTCGCTCGCGTTTGTCCTCATCGTACGCTCGCCACTCTGGCCCGTGATCGAGACGTTGCTCTTCGATGACGAGGCCACAGTCCTCGCAGACCGTTTCCTTGACGTTCGTAGTGACGTGCCCGTCGCACTCGGGACATCGGTTTGCGTTCGACTCCGGTTGGATGTCTTCGTCGAAGCCAGTTTCGTAGATGTCTCTCGTTGCCATTGTTCTCACCGTATCCAGGAACTCGCCAGTACGGCGAGCCCCTCACCTATTGAGGGTGAAATAAAATCTATATGAGGATGAACTGTCTCACCGACTGTGTTGAATCGGCTCTATTGAATCGCCAGATGGCGTTGGAATCAGCGAGTCACATACTGTTTGATGTTGTAGACGAGACACATAAGAACGACTTCACGGAACTCACGGTACCATTCACGCGCTCGGACGGCGGAGCCGTACGAGCGCTTGACCGAGGAGTTCACAGTCTCCGTCATTGAGCGCTGATTGTAGAGATCGTCCTCGATTCGTGCGTTGTGCGCGTGGTCGTACGGAGCGAAGATGCGGTGTTTCACAAGTGGACGTATTCCCATGTCTCGGAGGGTCTCACGCAGTGGCTGACTGTCGTAGCCCCTATCCGCGGCAAGGGTCTGCAACTCGCCCGCGTACCGGCG
>NZ_FOCX01000010.1 GCF_900110215.1 Halorientalis persicus
CGTCACCGCCGACCACGCAAAACATTTCATTTTAGCTGTATGTGAAGAGTTCGAAGATGATTTGATTGTGGTGCTTGATGGAGCACCGTATTTCCAGGCGTCGGCCGTCACGGACCTAGCGGCCCGTGACGACCTCGCCTTCGTGACGCTACCCTCGTATTCACCGGAGTTGAATCCGGTCGAAGAATGCTGGAGACAGCTGCAAAAGGCTCTTAGCAACCGTTTCTTTGACTCGCTCGACGAGCTAACAACAGCGATCGACACCGCTCTCGACAAACTCTCTGTTCCTAAAGTGAGCAATTACTTCTAGTGTCTACTATAGCAGGCTCGCGCCGAGATCGATCTCCCGCTCGGTCACGTCCAGCGGTGGAAGGACTCTGAGTGTCTTCCGGCCACACCCGAGCGTGAGCAGGCCGCGGGCGAAGGCCGCGTCCATCACGTCGTCGCGACGCATCTTCGTGTCGAATTCGACGGCCAGCATCAGCCCCTTGCCGCGCACGTCAGTCACGCCAGGGCCGCCCGCGAAGGTCGCCCGAAACTGTCGGCCACGCTCGCGCGCGTTTTCCATCAGGTCCTGCTCGTGAATCACGTCCATCGTAATCGCTCCCTGCGCGCAGGAAAGCAGGTCACCAGCGCCCCAGGTCGAAGAGAGTCGACTCGTTTCGGCGGGGAACACGTCCTCACTGGCGATGGTCGCACCCACCCGGAGACCCTTTGCCGCCGCGATCACGTCGGGGTCGAACGGGTAGTGGTCGACCGCCCAGAACTCCCCCGTCCGGCCCATCCCCGACTGGATCTCGTCGGCCACCAGCAGGAGGTCGTGTTCGTCGACGACCGCCGCCAGTTCGTCGACGAAGGCGTCGCTGGGGAACCGATAGCCACCCTCGCCCTGTATCGGTTCGACGACGACGTAGGCCACCTCATCGGGGTTCACGAACCCGCCCGGCCCGAGCATCCGCCGGAGCCGCGACCCGTCCTCGACGAAGAAGCCACAGCCACAGCTATCGGGATCGCAGGTGCGGTCGGTGCAGAAGGGCACGTCGTGGACGGTCGAAATCTCGGGGAAGCGACGGCGGTACACCTCCTTCGAGCGGTTGAGCGAGAGCGTGCCGAGCGTCCGGCCGTGGAAGGCCCCCTCGAAGGTGATCGCGTACTTCCCGGCGGTGTGGTCGTAGCTGATCTTGATGGCGTTTTCGACGGCTTCCGCACCGCTGTTCGAGAGGAACACGGTGTCGAGCCCGTAGTGATCGGACACGTCGACGAGACGGTCCATCAGGTCCGCCGGGCCGGGGATCGGCGCATCGCCCGGCGGACCGCTAGCCGCATAGAAGTCCTGGCCGGCGATCTTCGTGGGATCGGTGAGGTCGAACTCGTCGAGGCGCTCCCGCAGGATCGGGTTGTCGTAGCCCAGCGGGGCCGCGCCGACGTGGGCGGTGAAGTCCATGAGGACGTTCCCGTCCACGTCCGTACAGAACGGGCCCGTGGCCGGCGCGGTGTGGTCCCAGACGAACTCGTAGACGTACGTGCTCGGCGCGGCGGTCTCGTGGTGGTAGGCGACCTGTGCTCGCGCGCGTTCGCCAGGTATCTCGTCGACCTGCGGCTCGACGGTGTCCCGGTCCATGTTAACAATTCGGTCGCCGATCCGATAAGTAGTTCGTCCAGCTTCAGGAATACGTTTGAGCCGTCCCACGAGCGTCAGGCCGTCGTCACAACCGTGACGGTAGTCGCCCCGACCATGAGCGCGAGGCTCCAGGCGGTGACCCGGTACGCGAACTGCCGGTTCGGACTGGCGACCGTCAGGCCCGCCTTGACGAGGATGCTCGCGGCGGTCGCGAGCAGGATGGCGAACACCGCTTCGGGGCCGGTGAGCGAGCCACCGCGATACAGCAGGACGGCCGAGGTCGTCGCGCCCGCGCTGGAGACGAACCCCGAGATGGCCGCCGTCACGTAGAACCCGGCGGTGCCGAACAGCTGGCGGGCGGCGCTTCCGGCCAGCACGATCAGCAGGAAGACCACACCGAATCCGAGCGCCCGGCGGAGAGAGAACGGGCTCTGGAGGTCGATGTCGACCGACTCGCGCCAGTCGGCGGAGTAGGCGGCGACCGCGACGCTCCCGAAGATCACGGCTCCCAGCGGGACGACCGCACCGAGCAGGATGCCCGATTGGATCGTGAAGACGAGCGCGATGACGAGATTCCGCAACGCCATCGCCGCGTCGGCCAGCAAGACGGCGGCCACCGCGTAGGAGGTCGCCCGGTCGTGCTGACGGACGTGATCGAGCATCGTGCCGACCACGGCCGTCGAGGAGGCCAGCCCGCCGAAAAAGCCCGTCACTGCGATCCCACGCCCGCCGTAGGTCTGGACGATCGCGTAGTTGACGATGCCGATTCCCGCCACGGTGACGACCATCAGCCAGACGACGCGCGGTTCCAGCGACACGGTGAGGCCGGCGACCGTGAAGCTTCGCGCGCCCGCCGGCAAGAGCGGGTAAACCACGAACGCGAGGATGGCGAACTCCGTCGCCGACCGCAACTCCTGGCGGGACAGCCCCCACGCGAAGCTGTGGAGTTCCCGCTTGAGGACCAGCAACAGCGACGACACCACGGCCACCGTGACGCCCTCGACGACGTACCCCTCGGCGACCAGCACCCCGACGCCGTACGCGACGAGCATCGAGACCGAGGTCGTCAGCGAGAGCCCCCGTTCCGCCGTCAGCAGGCCCTCGACTGCGAGAACGATCCCCTGGACGACAACCAGTACGGCCCCGACGACCAGCAGCAGTTCCAGCCCGACGACCGTGAAGACCGCACCGAGCAGACTGATGAGCGCGAACGTCCGGATACCGGCCGTCTTCTGTGCCCACTCCCGCTCGAGCCCGAGGAACATCCCCAGGGCCGCGGCCAGCACGAGCCGAGTCACCTCCGCGTCCAGCGGCGCAGGGATCGTCTGCAGGACGGGACTCACTCATCGGACTACACCCTTGATTCGGTTAAGTACCACGGCGGTCGGCACCCGTACCCTTCGGGGTTCTTATTAGGTAAGCTGAAAAACGGTGGGTATGGTCGATCTCGACGTCGACCGGGCGCGAGCGTTCTGGTGGGGGCTCGCGGCCGTGTTCGGGCTGACCGTCGCCTTCGTCGTCCACGCGTTCATCGGCACCTTCGTGTTCGCCATTTTCATCTACTACGCGACACGGCCGGCCTACAAGCGAATCCGGCGACGTATCCATCGCCGCAGTGTCGCTGCGGGCCTCTCGCTGGCCGTCTTCGCACTCCCTGCCATCGCACTGCTCGCGTACACCATCGCCATCGCCCTCCAGGAGGTCTCGAAGCTCAACGGGGACCAGCTCGGCCCGGTGATGGGACTGATCGAACCCTACGCTAACGTTTCGGGAATCGTCGAGAACCCGGCGACGCTGGTCGATCAGGCGAGCGTCGAAACCGCACGGAGTACGCTTTTCGCCGCACTCGACTACATCGGCTTCATCGGCACCGGCCTGCTCCACCTGTTCGTGATGTTCGCGCTCGCGTACTATATGCTCAAGGACGGCAGTCGCCTGTCCCGGTGGTTCCTCCAGTTCGGCGACGAGCGTGGCGTCCTCGAAACGTACGCCAGAGCGGTCGACCAGGACTTCGCGAGCATCTTCTTCGGCAACATCCTCAACGCGATCCTCACCGGTGCGATCGGTGCGATCTCGTTCAACCTGCTCAACCTGATGGCACCACCGGGGCTACAGATCCCCTATCCGGCACTGCTGGGCGTCCTGACCGGCGTCGCGAGTCTCATCCCCGTCGTTGGCATGAAGATCATCTACGTCCCGATGCTGGGGTATCTCGGGTACACGGCGTACGTACAGGACGGTGGCTTCGGCTACGTCGCGCTCGTGGCCGGCGTAACTATCGTCATCGTCGACCTGTTGCCCGATTTCATCCTCCGGCCGTACGTCTCTGGCCGGAACCTCCACATCGGGCTGGTCATGTTCGCGTACATCCTCGGCCCCCTGCTGTTTAGCTGGCCCGGTATCTTCCTCGGCCCGATCATCCTCGTACTGGTCTTTCACTTCGCGCGGATCGTCCTCCCGGAACTGCTCTCCGGCACGACGATCCGTCCCGTCGCCGTCGATCCGACGTACCTGACACAGACCGAAACGACGCCACCGCCGGACGAGCCGGAACCCAACGTCGCCGACGGCGGCCACGACGACGATGCCGAGTCCCCGTCGAACGACTCGCCGGAGCGCCGCCCCGCTGCCGAGGACGACGACACCGGCGAAAGACGGTAACGCCGGCTACGAGAACGAGAGCCCGACCGACCGCAGACAGCACCGTGACCCGCCACCACGCCGATCGCCTCAGAGGTCGACGTACTGTTCTTCCCACTCGCGCCGAGCGTCGATCTCCCGCCGACCGCGCCGAGTCAGACTGTAGAAGTTCGTCCGCCTGTCGCGCTGTCCCTTCTCGACGAGGCCCTTGTCGACGAGCGTGTCGAGGTTCGGGTAGAGGCGACCGTGATGAATCTCTTTCTCGTAGTACTCTTCGAGTTCTTCCTTGATCGCTAACCCGTGTGGCTCATCCCGGCCGGCGATGACGTACAGCAGGTCACGCTGGAATCCTGTCAGGTCGTACATCGGTAATGTCTACTTCTGCATTACTGTCGGAATATCATAAATATATCGAACCTCGATACGTCCGCGGGCATCAACGAGTCGGTTTCGTACGGATTCCGTCGTATCACATCGGGGAGATAGTGAGGAACCTATCGCTGGTCAATCCCTCATCGAATCGTCAGAACACGACTGCCTCCCGTCGACTGCCACGTTTATCTTTCCTGGCGTCGTACCGGAAATGTATGCCCGAAAAAGTGCTGTTCGAGACCGAACGTGTCCAACACCGCGAAGACGTCGCGACCTACCTGCGGACGGTCGCCGACAAGCTAGACGACGGCGGCCCGATCACCCTCGAAGCAGGCGATCAGTCCGTCACGATGGAACCGCCCGCGAACGTCGAGTTCGAGGTCAAAGCCGAGCGCGAGGGTCCGAGCGACGCGCCCGGGGAACTGAGTATCGAACTCGAACTCGAGTGGGACGAAGACACCAGCGACTCCGACGGGTCGCTCAACATCAAGTAACGGTACTCTCACGGCTGTTTGGTTTTTGGTTCACGTCGAATGGAAAGCAAACCACGCGGAGGTGAAAAGACCCCGCGTGGTTGCTTGCCGCCCTGAATTGGTCCCCGCTGACGCTTCGGCCCTCCAAGCGAAGCGTCACCTGAACGCAATAGCCATAATTACTTAAATGTACCGGCCACGCCAATTCTATTCGCCGTCCGGGAGTTTGCTGTTACTTTTCAACTTCTGGGAGTGAGTCCTAGTCACCCGTCGACTCTCGGCCCGAAACAGTGACCGATCAGATATACTCCTCTTCGAGCACCCACCCGAGCGCCCGCTTGTAGTACGTGAACATCTGCCTGACGCCCTGATGGTTCATGTTCTCGTCGTCGAGTTGTTCCTGCAGGAACTCGTACTGCTCGCGGATTTCCTCTTCGTCGCGCATATACGTCGTGAGGGACGGGAGCGTCAAGTATTTTCACACTCACGAGTGGGGAAAATGGGTGGCGAGCGCGCCAGTTTTCAGGCTGGCACCGAAAGGGGAAGGCATGAAGATACGCGGGGACCGGGAGTGTCAGTCCTGTGGCACGCGCTGGTCGTACTACGACACCGGCAGTGTGGAGTGCCCACAGTGCGGAAGCCTCCGGAGCGTCGGGGTCGACGACCGGAAGGAACACACCGCGAGCGCCGTGTCGCTCGACCTGACCGACGTGCGTGACCGCATCGACGACGCCCCACTGTCGGAGGTGACGGCCGACGCCGCCGAACGGTGTCGCGAGTACGTCCGCCAGCAGGGGTTCATCGAGGCCGGCGACCTCCGCCCGCTGGACGACACCTACCTCGCCGCGCTCGAACTCGCCCACACCGCGCTCGAACTGGATCGGAGTATGCGCATCGCCGACGACGAGGAGTACTACGTGCTGGAACTCCTGCGCGGGGCCGACCAGGGCGAACGTCCCGGCCCGTCGACCGTCCCCGAGTCGATGCGTGCGGCGCGGGGACTGGCCTACGCCAGCGCCGTCGCCGACTATCACGACGAGTTGCGCACCTACCTCGAAGACGACCCGGACGAACTGGCTCGCGATGTCCTGGGTTCGCTGCGCGAACACCGCAAACGCGTCGACGCGCTCGACGGCGACGTGTCGCTGGCAGATAGCGAGGCCCTGATCGGAGCCGCACAGGCCGTCGGTCACTACCTCGACGAAGACGACGAGAGCGCACTCGCACAGGCGCGTCACCACCTCGACAATCTCGATCCCGACGCCTGATCGACACCGGGCGGCCGCTCCCCGACGAACGTGACCCGCGTGCTAAGTTTTAACACGGCAAGCGACGAAGAGACGTGCGTCGCTGAGAGCGATTACTATGGTTTTCAAGAAAATCACGCTGATCGGTACGAGTCCGGAGAGTTTCGACAAGGCGGTCGACGACGCGGTCGACCGTGCGGAGAACACCCTCGACAACGTCTACTGGGTCGAAGTCGAGGAGATGGGCGTCGAGATCGCCGCCGCGGAAGATCGCGAGTACCAGGCGGAAGTGGAGGTGGCCTTCGAGCTGGCCGACTAGGTCCGGAAGCTCTCGCCACAGCCACACTCGGAGACGACGTTGGGGTTCTCGACGTGGAACCCCTCGCCCTGCAGTCCGTCCTCGAAGTCCAGGACGCTACCCTCGATGTAGTTCATGCTGGCCTCGTCGACGAACACGCGCAGGCCGTGGTGTTCGAAGACCGTGTCCTCGGCTTCGGGTTCGTAGTCGAACCGCATTCCGTAGGAGAGCCCGGCACAGCCGCCCTGCTGGACGAACAGCCGCAGCCCGGCCACGTCCGTGTCCATGTCTTCACTCTCCAGTAGTCGAATCGCCTCCTCGGCGGCGATCTCGGTGACCTCGATCTCCGTCCCGGTGGCCGCAGACGTTCGGCTCATGGGCGAACGTATTCGGCGAACGGTGTTAATCCTGTTGCCGGGAGTCGGTGTGCTCTCGGGGGACACTCGGTGACACCGCCGGCTCAGAATACGCCGCCAGACGGATACGGCCACCCGGGAGGTCTCGGCCGACCGCTCCTCACTCCTCGAACCGTTTCCGGACGCTCTCGGCGTGAGCCTCCAGTCCCTCGGCCTCCGCCAGTGTCGTGATCGTCTCGGAGAGGTCGCCGAGCGCGGTCTCGTCCAATCGCTGGACGGTCGTCGAGCGCAGGAAGGTATCGACCGAGAGCCCGCCGTATCGGCGCGCGCCGCCACCTGTCGGGAGCACGTGGTTGGGGCCGCTGGCGTAGTCACCGGCCGCGACAGGCGAGTGCGGACCCAGGAAGACGCTCCCGGCGCTGTCGATGCGGTCGAGCAGGGCCTCGTCCTCGTCGGCGACGATGGCCAGGTGTTCGGCCGCGTACTCCTCGACGAACAGGACGGCTTCGCTCATCGACCGCGCGAGGAACACGCCGCTCGCGTCGTTGTCGAGCGCGCCACGGATCGTCTCCTCGCGCTGGCGACCCGGAACTTGGCCCTCGATGGCCTCGGCGACCGCCTCGGCCAGCGCCGGGTCGTCCGTGACCGCGACGACGGAGGCGTGGGTGTCGTGTTCGGCCTGCGCCACGAGGTCGGCGGCGACGAGGTCGGGGTCGGCCGTCCCGTCGGCCAGCACGGCAACCTCGCTCGGGCCCGCGAGGAAGTCGATCTCCACGTCGCCCCGCACTTCCGCTTTGGCGGCCGTCACCCACCGATTGCCCGGTCCAACGACCGTCTGCACGCGGTCGACGGTCTCGGTGCCGTAGGCCAGTGCCGCGATTCCCTGTGCGCCGCCGACCTGATAGACTGCGTCCGCGCCGGCGATCCCGATGGCCGCGAGCGTGACGGGGTTGAGTTCCTCCGCCGGTGGCGTCGCGACGGCGACGTGGTCCACGCCGGCGACTTTCGCGGGGATGACGCCCATCAGCGCGCTGGAGGGGTACGCCGCGGTGCCGCCGGGAACGTAGACCCCGGCGCGCTCGACGGCAGTGAACCGACGGCCGAGGTCCCGGCCCTCAAAGTCCTCGCGCCAGTCCGCGGGGACCTGTCGCTCGTGGAACGCGCGGACGTTTTCGGCGGCGGTCTCGATGGCCTCGCGCACGTCGTCGTCGATCTCGTCGACGGCGCGCTCGGCGGCGTCGGTCACGTCGAGGTTGCCCACCGACACGTCGTCGAACTCCTCGCTGTACTCCCGGATCGCCACGTCACCCTCCTCGCTGACGCGGTCGACGATCTCGCGCACGTCCTCGCGGACGTCCTCGACACCGGCGTCGCGGTCGAAGATCGCCGCCCGCTCGTCGGGGCGCAACTCCGAAATCTCCCGGACGTTCATACCACTACTCGTCGACCCAGGGAAAAACGGTTGTCGAATTTCTGGCCGGTCAGGCGGCCGAGTCAGCGTCGTCGGGGCTGTACGTATTCAGCCGGTAGATCAGCCGAGCCACGTCGAGGACGACGACGGCGGCGAACAGCCCAGACAGGGAGGCTGGCGGATTCGTGACGGCATAGGCACCACCGACGACCAGTGCCGCGACCCCGATCCGGAGGACCGTGTTGCCGGCGACGTTCGCCGCCACGGCCGAGGGGACCGGCGAGGTCTCGTCGTACCCGGCGAGCAGGAACGTCCATTCCCGAAACCTGATGAGATAGCCCAGTACCAGCAAGAGCGCGGCCACACCGAAGTACTCGACCGCGATGGAGGGCAGTCCGAGCATACTCGACGGTAGTCCGCGGCGGCCCAAAAGCATTTCTCGAACGGAAGGTTCTGGGCCTCAAGACCAGTTGTCGACCACGGTCGACACACACCCGTCGTCGGGCAGCGGGAAGCTGTCGTGGTCGGACACGTCGTCGGTCACGTCGAACTCCTCGTAGTTGTCCGGCGTCTCCCCCTCCGCGCCGGTGTCGCCGACGGCCTTGTCCCACTCCTTCCAGGCGTACGTCCAGCCGAGGAACTCGTCGTCGGTCTTGTAGTAGTTGCGGCAGGTGTCGCAGTGGTCGGCGATGGCCTGCCCGTACTGCCCGTCGGTCGCCACGGAATCGTTGTCGATGGCCCCGCCGAGGAAGTCGACGGATGTGACGGTCGTGTCGTACCCACGGTCCATGAAGAACTCCAGACACTCCGCGACGGTTTTCGCCCCGCCGCCGTGTGCGACCAGCCGAACGTCGGTGTCCGGGCGTTCGTCTTGGTAGTCACGGACGAACGTGCCGAGTTTGTCGGCGTTCAGGTCCGCGATCTCGACGGTCTGGCCCCAGCGACCATCGTCCGCGTCCCAGTCGAACCCGATCAGCGCCTCGTCGTACCCCGCCGACCGGAGCGCGTCGTTGAATCCCCGGAGCGATTCGAGTGTGCCCGTGAGTCCCTTGTCGTACCGGTGGACGAACACGACCAGTTCCGACGGCGAGGCGTCGTCGGTGAGCCCCGGAATCGTGGCGCTGGTGTCGTAATCCGTCCGGTCGTGACCCGCAGTGTAGTCCACGCCGAGGAACAACTGCGCGATGAAGTGCCCACGGGTCGTCACTCGCCCCGCGTAGGACTCATCGAACGCCGCCGCAGTCCCCGACGAAGCCGTTCCCAGGCCGACCACCGCGGCCGCCCCTGTGCCCACCGTGCGCAGATACGTCCGTCTCGTGATTCGGTCTGAATCGTCCCCACGTCCCATAGTGCCACCCGGTTAAATTACCCAATATACTAAATAAATTATGCACTATACGTCCGCGTCTTTATACGAAGGAGGCGTCAGACGCGTGTCTGCCGGGGAGTTTTGCCCGTAGCGGTCCACGAGGTGTGTATGAGCTCGGAGTTCGTCTGGGGGGCGACGAAAGTCTGGCACTGTCAGGTGTGTGAGAGCCGCAACGTCACGACGGAGACGGACGTGTTCTCGGACCAGTGTCGTAACTGCACGATCTACAACGAACTCGACTGGACCGAGAGCGGTGAAGTTAGCGTCGTGGAGGCAAAGCGGATCGCCGAGGGTATGGAAGCCGACTAGGAGTACACCTGCGAGACCATGTGGAGGATCGAGAAAAAGACCGTCGCTCCGAGCAACAACAGCGAGACGAACAGCATCGGGATCGACGGGATCCAGGACATGATCAGCCAGATCGTGACGAACGCACTGATCAGGAACACGAAGTGAAAGGCCAGCCAGGGACCCACCTGCCGGAGCACGTCACGCAGTGACCCGACACCCACGTCGCTGGCCGCCGTCGCTGACGGTTCGTACCCCGAGGGGGTGTAGGCGTTCGTCGACGCGTGAGCCGCCTGCCAGCCGTCGGCCCGCGCCCGGTCGCGCGGGTCCGCGCTGTGTCCGCCGGTCGCCGTCGAGGCCGACGACGAACCGGAGAACGCCCAGTCCTGGCCCGCGTCGGTCGACCACGTGCCGTACTCGTCGGTGTCGCTTCCGCTAGTGGTGCTCCCGGTGGCCTCGCTGCCACCGGCATCGGTTCCACCGGCGTCGGCGTCGCTGGTGCTGGTCCCACCAGTATTCGTGGCCCCGGTGTCGGTCCCGGTGGTTCGGTCGGTTCCTGTGGTTCGGTCGGTCCGCTCCCGTCGCCCGGTTCGGCCCGTGCGACGAGTCCTGTCGCGCCCGCTCGAACTGGCTTCGGCGTGGCTGGACCGGTAGCGCTGGTAGTTCTCGGCGTTCTCGTCCTCGTCCGTCCCGCGCTGGTTCGCGGTGTTCGACGACCCCGAACCGGCCGAGTGGGCGGTTGAACCCGTGTCCTCCACCGACCAGGCGGAGCTATCGAGGTGGTCGCGGACGTACGCGGTGTGGCCGACGCGGTCGTACCGGCTGCGGGACGCCTCGTCGACCAGCACGTCACGGGCGGCGGTGAGTCGCTTGAAACTGTCGGCGGCGTCGGCGTCGTCACTCACGTCCGGGTGGGTCTCTTTGACCTGGGCCCGGTAGGCGTCCCGTATCGCCTCGGCGTCGGCGTCGGATTCGACACCGAGGACGCTGTAGAACGTCTCTGCCATGCGGGTGCCTGATTGTGACTGCTTCGTTCCCCGGAAGGTTAAATTTCACCCAGGTCCGCCTGGAGTCGCGATTCACCGCCGGACTACTTGTGCCCGGGACGACTACGGCCACTATGGCCTCTCACGTGCTGGTGCCGCTCGACGGATCGCCGCTGGCCGACGACGCGCTCGCGCACGCACTGGACACCTTCGACTGCCGAGTGACAGTATTGAACGTGGTGACGCCGCTGGACGAAGGGATGAGCGAGGGCGGTATCCTCGACACCGACGAGTCTCGCGAGGACGCGGCCCGCGACCGCGCCGAGAACCTGATCGAGCGGGCACACCGCCGCGCCGAAGAAGTCAACCGCGATCTCGACACCGTCGTCGAGACGGGCGACCCCGCGGAGACGATCCTGCAGTACGTCGACGACCACGACGTGGATCACGTCGTCATGGGCGGCCACGGCGGGGCGAAAAGCGACCTCGCCAGCCGTCTGCTCGGGACCGTCGCGACGGTCGTGGTCGGTGAAGCCCCCGTCACGGTCACCGTCGTGCGCTAGCCGAGCGGGACGGCCAGCACCCGGTAGAGTCCGAATCCGACACCGACGGACGTGACCAGCGTCAGAACCCAGAACGTCAGCGTCACACCGATCTTGCGCCGCGAAACCCCCGCCGAGCCGCCCGCGAGGCCACCGCCGATCACACCCGAGATGATGATGTTGTTAAAGGAGATGGGGATGCCCAGCGCGATGGCCAGCTGGGCGATGACGAACCCAGGCACCAGCGCGGCGATGGAGCGCCGGACGCCGAGTTGCGCGTACTCCCTGGAGGTCGCCTGCAGGAGCCGCGGCGCACCCATCCACGCCCCGCCGAGGATGCCGACCGCACCGACCGCGAGCAACGCGATCCCCGGCAGTCCGAGTTCGGCCTGATAGAGGTTTTCCAGGGGCCCGGTCGCCAGTCCGACCTGACTCCCCCCGCTGGAGAAGGCCACGAGACTGCCCAGCGCGACGAGGAACACTTTCACTCCACGGTCCACCGACTGCTTTGTCGCCCGCCGGATGAACTGGAAACTCAGGGCCGCGAGCAACAGGGTCGCGGCGGTGGTCGCGGCGAGTTCCCCGCCGGGCACGCCGGTCCGGGCGACCATCCCGCCGGCGTACCCGGCGATGGAGCCCTGTGGCTGGCCGGTCGGGGACGGGATGACGCTCAACTGGACGTGCGCGACGATCGCGCCGACCAGCGCCGCCAGCAGCGGGACGCCGATGGTCTCGGGGATATCGTCGCGACGCAGGATCGTGGCGGTGAGGTAGGCCAGGCCACCGGAGACGGGCGGCACGAGCGCCCAGAAAACGGCGATCCGCTGGTAGGTGCCGTACGCGGGCGAACCGCCGAGCGAGAGGCCGACGCCGACCATCGCGCCCGTCGTCGCGAAGGCGGCCGGTACGGGATAGCCCGAGTAGATCCCGAAGGCCATGAACGCGGTCGCGGTCAGCAGGCCCGCGGTCGCCGCGAGCGAGGTGATGGCCACGCCGTCGATCAGGCCCGCGCCGACCGTCTCGGAGATGCTGCCGCCCTGCACGAGCGCACCGAAGAACGCGAGGATACCGATGAGGAAGGCCGCTCGCATCGTCGAGATGGCGTTGGCACCGATGGCAGGAGCGAACGGTGGGGAGTTGCTGTTGGCTCCGAGCGTCCAGGCCGTGACTAACCCCGTCAGCGTCGCGAACGCGACCAGGCCCCAGAACACGAGTTCGACCACCGGCTCATCGACCTCCGTTGCGGGCGGGACTGGCCGGGTGGACGGGATCTGCGGCGCGGAACGGACGGTGTGTACCCTCGTGCATTCGGAGACAGTTCGTCCGGAGGGGTCAAAACCTTCGTGGGGAACTCACCGCCGCCGGTGCCACCGGACGATACCGACGGTGAGCGCAAGCGCCACGAGTCCCCCACCGACGAGCGGGCCACCGAGCATCCACCGCCCGCGAAACCCACCGAACATGAGTCCGATACTCACCGCGAACAGCCCGGCCTGTGCGAGTAGTGCAGCAGCGAGAAACGCCCAAAACGTCGCCGCGTCGGCGCGTTGCATCGAGTCCCCCAGATCCGTCGACGGCTCCGCGGGGGACTCCTCCTCGATCACCGACAGGGGATCGAACATCAATCGAATCCCGGCGGCAGTCCGGTATGTTTGACGCCGCTTCGCTCCTCGACGACGAGCGCGTAGATCGCCACGTCCACGTCCGCCGCGGCTGCTTCGACCAGCTTCGGCCGCCACGTGTCGGCCAGTCCGTCGTCGATGTCCTCCCACTCCGTCTCGGGAACGGCCTCCAGTCGGCCGGTCACAGACACGCTCTGCCAGTTGTACGGTGATTCCGCGCTGTAGACGAGGAAACTCGCGTGGTCGCTCCGCTCGCTCAGTCGCGTCTTCCGACTCTCACTGCCGTGGACGTACGTGAAGTACAGCCGCGACGCGCCGTCGAAGCCATAGGAGAACGGGAGCATATACGGCCCGTTCCCGGTTGGCAGTCCCAGCACCCCCATGCGCTGGCTGGCGAGAAAGGCGTCGATCTCGTCGTCGCTCAACCGTTCGAGCCCGTACGCCTCGAGTTCGCCGATTGTCATCATACAGCACACGAGGTCCCGAACGGGTATCAATCGCTCGCCGTCTCTCGGCTCACGGACCGATCGGGACGCCGGACAATCGCCGTCGCGGACACTTCTCGGCGGCGGGGCTCAGTCCCGCTGACCACGGGCCCGCCGAACGACCTCGCGATCGACCGTATTCTCCGGTACCGCCTCGACCCACTCGACGGTCTCGATGCCCTCCCCATCCAGACCGGGATCGACCGCGAGGGCGGTCGTCGTCGGGATGGCGGTGTAGTGGGCGAAATCGAAGGCGAGCCGGTCGTCGCCACACTCGAAGGCGACGTTCGTGACGGCGACGAGGCCCCCGACACCGATCTCGACGCCGGTCTCCTCCCGTACTTCCCGGACCAGCGCTTCCTCGTGGGTTTCGCCGGGTTCGACTTCCCCGCCGGGGGCGAGCCACTCTCCGTCTTCCCGGACCAGCAAGACACGACCCGCGTCGTCGGTGACGACCGCGCCGACGGCCCAGGTCATCGGGCCGACCTTCGGCTCCAGCGCGGCGAAGCGGTCGGCGTCGACGCTCTCGACTTTCCGACGTTCGAGGACGCCGTCGCGGGCCGCCAGTTCGGCGAAACGGGGCGAGGGCGCTGTCATGCGCTCTCAGGGCAGTCGGACGTCGGTCTCGGTCTGGAGGCTCGCGGCCTTGACCGTGTTCCAGAGCAACATCGCGCGGGTCATCGGCCCCACGCCGCCGGGCACGGGCGTGATCGCGCCCGCGACCTCTTTCGCGCTCTCGTACTCCACGTCCCCGACCAGTTCGTAGCCCTTCTCGGTATCGGCGTCCACGCGGTTGATCCCCACGTCGATCACCGTCGCGCCCTCGCCGAGCATCTCGCCGTCGATCATCTCGGGGACGCCCGCCGCCGCGATCACGATATCGGCCGCGCGAGTCCGTGCCGCCAGGTCCTCCGTCCGAGAGTGACACACGGTGACGGTCGCGTTGCCGCCCTCGGCCTTCTGGAGGAGGAGGTTCGCCATCGGCTTGCCGACGATGTCCGAGCGCCCGACGACCACCGCGTCGGCCCCCTCGGTCTCGACGCCGGCGTCGGCAAGCAACTTCTGGATCCCGTGGGGCGTACAGGGCTTGTAGCGTGCGTTCCCGGCGACGAGGCGGCCGACGTTCTCGGGGTGGAAGCCGTCCACGTCCTTGAGGGGGTCGATTCGCCGCAGGACTTCGCGGTCGTCGACGTGGTCCGGCACCGGCATCTGGACGAGGATGCCGTTCACGTCCGGATCGGCGTTCAATTCGTCGATGGTGTCGAACAGTTCCTCGGCGGGCGCGTCGGGGTCTATCTCCACGTCGCGGGCCTCGATGCCGACCTCCTCGCAGTCGTCCTGTTTCATCGAGACGTAGGTCTCGCTGGCGGGGTCGTCGCTCATCAGGACCGTCGCGAGCGTCGGGGTGGTTCCGTCGTCGGCGAGTGTGTCGATGGCGTCGCCCAGTCCGTCGCGAACTTCCTGTGCGACGGCGTTCCCGTCGATGATCTCGGTCATGCCTGAACGGGAGCCACGGCGAGTAATCAAACCCTCGAATGCCGTGCGGTGGGTTCGGCAGGCGCACGTAAGCGGTGGCCCACTGGTCAGGGGGCCGACGCGAACCCGTAGAGGAACTCCGCGTACTGGGTGAGTCCGATCGCAATCTGGAACACCGCGACCGAGAGCATGGGCACCCAGATCGACCGGGTCCGTTCGTAGCCGATCGCCGCGACCGCGAATACGGCGATCCAGGCGAGGCTGGACAGCAGTTCAGTGAGCGCGGTCGCACCCATACCGACGTTGACGAGGATGGACGCGACGATGACGCCCGCGAGAACGAACACCACTGTTCGCGGTTCGGTGAGTTGTTCACGAACGGTGTCGTTAGCGTCCCGCATCCGGACGAGCAACCCTGCGGCGTCCCCCAGCAGCACGATCAATCCGGTGAGGACCAGGAAGTGGAGGAGGGCGAACGGTCGCAGGTGCAGGCCCGGATCGAACCACTGGTAGCCACCGGCGATCACAGTCGCGACGACGACGGCAGTGCGGGCGTCGAACCGCTCGCGGATCGCGCCTTGCACCGCGCCGTTGAACAGGAGCCCGTACCCGATTCCGATGAGCAACGCCGGCAGGATCTCCATCTGGAACAGGAAGGCGAAACTCACCTCGCTGCCGTACCAGCCCTGGGTCACGCCGCTGATCGTCGACTGCAGGAGGACGTGCGCCACCCCCGCCATCGCCGCGAGGATCGCCAGGGGAGCCACGACGGCCATGATAGCAACAGTGACGGCCCCCCGATCCGGCAGTCCAGTGGGAATCGCGACACCGTACAGTCGGACGAACAGGAGCGGAGCGGCGACGAGACCGGTGACGCCGAGTATCGATCCGGCAACCACTTCACCGGCCGGCGCGATCGAGATCGCTGCCGCGACGGGATCGTACAGCCACTCGACAGCGACGGTCTCGAACACCGCCACCGCGACCAACAGCAGGTACAACAGGCCAAACTCGACGGTGTCGCCGTCCAACTGGGAGTCGGCGATCCGTGCGATCGCGTCAGCAGTCATCGCAACTGACTATTCACCCTTCCTACATAAATCCGAGTCACGGTTCGGAGAGTTCGTCAGCCGACGGGATCGGCCGATCGGCGACGGAACAGTGGCTAACGTGACTGGTTCGGGAAACCAGCAGTTAGAGCAGCGTGACCGTCAGGACGCGGACCAGATCGACGGCCACGAGATACGTCGCGAACGCGAGCGCGGGCACCCAGACCGACCGGGTTCGATCGTACCCGACCGCGGCGGCCGCCGCGACGACGGCGTAGCTCGCGGTCGAGGCGACCGTCGTAACGCCCGGGACGCTGCCGCCAACGACTGGGATCAGCAAGGCGAGTTGTGCGACGCCGACGCCGACGAGGACGGCGACGGCCATCTCCGGGAGGTCCACCGCGGCGACGAGGCGCGGAGCGACGGTTGCCGCCAGCGCGGCCGCCAGGACGCCGAACGCCACGACCGCGGTGACGACACCGGCGACCACGACCAGACCCGAGGGGATCGTCCGCACCGACGACCAGATCAGGACCCCGAACGCCGCCGTCACACCGGCGATCGCGCCGGCCGGCCCGGCGAGTCGCTCCAGCCCCGTCTGGACGGCCCCGTTGTACAGGAACGCCGAGCCGACGCCGAGCACCACCGCCGAGAGCAGGACGGACTGGAGGAACCAGCCGACGGAATAGGAGGGCCCGAACCCGAACGAGCCACCCATCCAGAACCCCAAGGTGGCTAGCTCGCCGGTCGCGGCGAGAACGAGGTACGGCAGCGCCGCCACCGCACCGGCGACCGCGATCACCGCGCCGACCGCGGGAGCCGCGTCACGATCCGGGAGGTCGAGCCCCGGGTCGATCCCGCGGAGTCGCGCGTAGCCGATCCCCAGGATCACGGCGCTCACGCCGCCAGAGAGGACCGTTATCAGCAGGTCTTCCGGAAACACGGCCAGTTCGGTGGCTCCGAGGAGCGCGTAGGCAGCCACGTACGTCACCAGCACGGCGAGCGCGCCGGCAGTGACCCGCTGATCCCACTGGAGCCGGTGCCAGGCCGCCCTGAGCCGTGCCGAGAGCAGGTAGCCGGCCGCGACGGCCGCGAGGGCGAGCATGGCATAAGCCAGCGCACCAACCAGCCGCGGTTCGAGGACGACGTTCCCGAACAACAGCGGCGCGGGCGACGTGGTGACAACTGCCTCCACGCGCCGGACGGTGGTCGGGACCACCACGTCGAGGACCGTCGCGACGAGCAAGAGCACGAACAGCGAGCCGTATGTGGCGATTCGGGCGCGGTCGGACCGAGGCACCCGCCCTGCGGCGGTCTCCTGGAGGGACATACGTCGAACTGTTAGCTCGGTCAACAAAAAAGCAGCGCGCAGGCGCGGGCCGACCTACTCGTACAGCGGGTGCGCGTCGGTCAGGTTCTGAACGCGTTCGGCGGCCTCGGCTTTCACGTCCTCGTCGTCGTAGTCGTCGATCACGTCGGCGATGATGTCGGCGACCTCGCGACAGGCACCCTCGTCGAAGCCGCGGGTGGTCAGGCCGGGCGTGCCCGCGCGGATGCCCGAGGGGTTGAACGCCGAGCGTGTCTCGCCCGGCACCGTGTTCGCGTTGAGGACGACGCCCACGTCTTCGAGGGCTTCCTCGGCGTCCTTCCCGGTCGTGTCGGGGTGGGACTCCCGAAGGTCCACGAGGACGAGGTGGTTGTCGGTGCCGCCCGAAACCAGTGAGAGACCGCGTTCCTGAAGCTGGTCGCCAAGCGCCTTCGCGTTCTGGATGGTCTGTTCGGCGTACGCCTCGAACTCGGGTTCGAGGGCTTCCTTGAACCCGACGGCCTTGCCAGCGATGTTGTGCATCAGGGGGCCGCCCTGCCCGCCGGGGAAGACGGCGGGGTCGATGTCGTCGGCGTACTCCTCGTCACACATGATGATGCCACCGCGACCGGCGCGGATCGTCTTGTGGGTCGAACCCGTGACGAAGTCGGCGGTGCCGACCGGGTTCGCGTGGACGCCGGCGGCGACGAGCCCGGTGATGTGCGCGATGTCGGCGAGGTGATAGGCGTCCACGGCGTCGGCCGCCGCCTGGATGGCCTCGAAGTCGACCTCGCGCGGGTACGCGGAGTAGCCCGAGACGATGATGTCGGGGTCGAACTCCTCGGCGTGGTCCCGGAGGTCGTCGTAGTCGATGTAGCCGGTGTCGGCGTCGACCTCGTACTGTTCGACCTCGTAGAGCTGGCCGGTGAAGTTCGCGGGGTGGCCATGAGAGAGGTGGCCGCCGTGGTTGAGATCCAGCGAGAGGATCTTGTCGCCGGGTTCGAGCATGGCGTAGTAGACGCCCTGGTTGGCCTGCGTGCCCGAGTGGGGCTGGACGTTGACGTGTTCCGCGCCCCACAGCTCCTTGGCGCGCTCGATAGCGAGTTCCTCGACCTCGTCGGCGTACTCACAGCCCGCGTAGTAGCGTTCGCCCGGGTAGCCCTCGGCGTACTTGTTCGTGAGCGCGCTCCCCTGGGCTTCCAGCACGGCCTCGCTGACGTGGTTCTCGCTGGCGATCATCGCCAGCGTGTCGTTCTGTCGCTGCACTTCGCCTTCCAGAGCGTCCGCGATTGCCGGGTCCACTTCCCGGACGTGCTCGTAGTTCATGCTCGTGGCTCGGTCCCGGCCCGTCAATAATCTACCTTTCCGGGCCGGGCTTTTGACCACCGATAGACGCCCTGTAAAGAACCGCCGTTAATCGTGGGCCATTTAATAACCCGGACATACCCCGTCCGAAAAATAATGAGTGAGTAGTCCGTGCGAGTGAGTGTAGCATGATGGCCTGGGTGGCGGCCAATGGGGGGGTTAGAGCCATCGGGGGCGGCGGAGAGGCGACGGTTCGGACCGTCGATTGGGAGGATCGCGAGTCCGGACCGGAGCTCGTGCGACCGGTCGAGGACCGTGTGACAGGGAGTCTCTCCGAACTGCGTGTCCCCGTGGAGACGGCGACGCTGACCGACGCGTCCGGGCGGCGGTACGGACTGGCCGAACCGGTCGCGCTCGACAGGGGTGAGTTCCTGCTCGACTGTCGACTGGCAGTCGGTGCGTCCGCCGGGCCCGACGCGCATCGCGAGCCGGAGATGGAACTGTACTGCCGGTTCGACGGTCCCGCGTTCGTCCGCCGCGTGGGGGACCAGATCGTGGTCAGTCTCGGGGAGGAACGGCCAGTGACGCTCGGGTTCAGGGAACACTGCGAGGACCCGGCGACGATCACCGTTCCGCCGACACCGGCCGGCGTCGCGGACGCGATCAGTCACCTGTCGGCGGCGCTACGGACGACCGGACCGGCCCGATCGCACCCGTCGATGCGAGATCACCCGCCCGTCGTCGAGGTGGGCGACGAGCGGTCGATTCCCGACGCCGTCGAAGCGTCGACGCCCGAGACGGGGATCGAACTCCAGGTACCCGAGAGCCTAGAGTACCTGTTCGTCGGTGCACCGCTGGCGTACTATCTGGGTGCGACAGTGACCGTCGGGCCCGAGTCGACGCCGAAACTGGTCGCCCCGAGCGCGGACGTGGAGTGCCGGTTCCGGGAACTCCCGACCTTCCAGCACGGCGTCGCCCGCCTGCTCAGACAGGTGTTTTTCTACGATACGCTCGTCCGGGATCTGGACGGCGAGTCACCGGCCTGTCGCGACGCCTTGCTGGATCGGTTCGACCTCGATCCTGCGACGGTACGGAGCCTGACGCCCGCCGAGCGGTTGGCGCGGTACTTCTGTGTCACGGAACCGGACTTCGAGGAGTTTCTGCCCGAGTGGCACTTCTCGACGTACGCCGCGCCGGAACTGGACAACGTCGGGTCGCTCCCGTACCTGCTGGACGCGCTCAGTTTGATCTACCTGCCCGAATCGTCGGAGTTGCGGGGAACGGAACTGCTCGAACGGACGCTCGACGACTTCTATCGGTCGGGCAGTCACGCCAGTCGGCGCTCGGTGGCCTCCGTCGACCGGGTGGACCCGGAGCTCCGGGCCGGGCGCATCCACGCCTGGCTGGCCGGTGGCGCACCCATCGACGCGTTCAAGACCTCGCCCCGGGCCTACGAGAACCGACGGCGCTATCAGGACCGGCGGGGGACGCCGCTGTCGGTGACGGTCGTCCTCAACGACGAGGAGATGTACGACGAACACGCGGCGGTCGCGGACATCTACGAGGCACGCGCTGCGGACCTGCCGCTGTCGGTCGACATCCAGGAACACCTCACCAGCACCGAGCTGGCCGAGGTGTTCGCCTCGCCCAACGACTTCGTCCACTACATCGGCCACTGCGACGCCGACGGACTGGAGTGTCCGGACGGGCGGTTCACCGCGTCGTCGCTCGACAGCTGTGAGACGCGAACGTTCTTCCTCAACGCCTGTGGGTCCTACCACGAGGGACTGGAGTTGATCGAGCGCGGCAGTGTCGGCGGCGCGGTCACGCTGACGAAGGTCCTGGATCGACAGGCCGCGAAGGTCGGCACCGCGTTCGCACGCCTGCTGGTCCACGGCTTCGGGCTCGAACCGGCGATGCAGTTGTCGCGCCGGCGCATCATGATGGGCAAAGACTACGCCGTCGTCGGTGACGGCACCTACACACTCGCGCCGACGCCGGACAGCCCGGTCGTGGGTTTTCTCGAACGTGAAGACGGGACGTTCCACCTGTCCTGTGAGGGGCTGACCGGCCGCCGGATCGGCGACTGCTTCCAGCCGGCGTTCGCGGAGGAATCGGCGTACCACGGTATGTCGACGGAAACCGTCCTCGACCGAAGCGAACTGATCGACGTGCTCTCGGAGCGGCCACTACCCATCATCTACGACAACGAGTTCCACTGGTCGGACGACCTCGCCGCGGAACTCGCCGCCGGTGACTGACTGTTTTCACTGACGAAGAGGTCCCGGCTGTCAGTTGCATCGCCTGACCGGCGGGCCCCCCGGCGGTTTTGCTGGCCAACTGGTAGCTCGATATTCACTTTTGATATTCGAGCCAAAGACATATAATTAGGCCGCTCGAAGCCCAGATGTATAATTGTTAGTCGAGTAATTCAACTCGTTATCAGCGATAAAATTAAATACCGTAATACAATATATACATTCATAGGACGATGAGCCAAAACTTGCTTGCGGACGGCATCGCGGACCTACTGAGGACCGAGTTGTCGGCTGCCCCCACAGAATCGTATCTCGTGAACCCATCACGGGAGACCATCGAAGAGCTGGTATCGGTAATGAGTACGCTGGAGTCCCCACCCAGTGTGAACCTGCTGGCGGCCGAGCGACCGCTGAAGGACGTGATGGACGACTTCATCGTCGCGAGCCGGGCGGCGAATCTGGTCGACGGCGATGTGCTGTCGATCCGGACGGTCGAGAATCCACCGGAGAACGCCCTGTTCGTCACCGACGAGGAGGTCGTCGCCATCGTCGGGGCCGGCGAGACGGTGGCCGGGCTGACGACCGACGACGACGAGTTCGTCGAGAGCGCCCGCGAGCGCTACGACGCCATCTGGGAGAGCGCCGACGAGTTCGGCCTCCGGACGCCGCCGCTGACGGAGGTCCGGGAGACGCTGTCGACCGACATCAGCGAGGCCACGGCGACGGACTTCGACGAGGTGCTAGCCTCTCTTCAGACCGCACGCGGCAACGGGGACGGCCTCGACGAGGTGACGATCAGCCTCCTCGTTGCCGCGAAAAACGGCGAGTTGCTGTACGACATCAGCAAGTGGGGCGAGGACATCGGCCTCGCCTCGAAGGCGACGTTCTCACGGACGAAAACCAAACTCGAAGACATGGGCCTGATCGACACCGAGAAGGTCCCGATCGACGTGGGCCGCCCGCGGCTGCGTCTGATGCTGGGCGACGATCGGCTCGAAGACGCCGACTCGGATCAGCTGGCCAACGTGGCCCAGAGCCTGCTGTCGAGCTGAGGCCTGCGCTTTTTTGAGCCCCGGTCGCGTTCGACCAGCAATGACAGTCGCTCTCGTCGGTTCGGGACCGGCACGTGACGCGGTCGCCGCCGCACTCGGAGACGTCGACGCGCAGGTCACGGACCTCGATCCGACGGTCGTCGGGGGTGCCGACCTCGCGGTCGTGGTCGGGCAGGCCGGCGACGTGACCTTCGAGACGGTCGACGAACGCGCCCGCGAGTCCGGCACACCGTGGCTCGCGGTCGAGATCGGCGGCGTCGGGGGCTACCCCGTCGTCGAGGCCGCCGTGTCCGGCTTCGGCCCTGGGACCGCCTGTTATCGCTGTCTCCAGTCCCGGGTGCGTTCGAACGCCGACCCGGACCAGGAGCCCCAGGCCGCCCCCGATCCCGAGACTGCGCGCTTCGCCGGAGCCATCGCCGGCCGGGAAGCCGCGAAACTCGTCGCCGGCAAACGGTCCTCGATCGTCGGCGGCGTGATCGAAGTCCCCCACGCCCAGCGACAGTTCCTGCCGGTCCCCAACTGCGTCTGTGCCGGCGATCGCGACCGCACCCTCGGTGACGATTCCGTCGAGCGCGACCTCGACGAAGCCCTCACCCGCGCCGAACAGGGCCTCGACGACCGGGTCGGCGTCGTCGCCGAGGTCGGCGAAGCCGAGTCGTTCCCGGCCCCCTACTACCTCGCGAACGTCGCCGACACGAGCGAGTTCAGCGACGCGACGGCACCCCGACAGGCGGCCGGCGTCGCCGCCGACTGGAACGCAGCGTTCATGAAGGCACTGGGCGAGGGGTACGAGCGCTACAGCGCTGGGATCTACCGGAACGCCGCGTTCGAGACGGGAACAGCCGCCGAGATCGACGACGCGGTCCCGCCGTCGACGTTCGTCTGTGCCGAGGGGGACGACTGGACGACCGCCGACGAACACACCGAGGTCGAGTGGGTCCCCGGCCGGAACCTCGACACCGACGGCGACGTGTGGCTCCCCGCTGAGTTCGTCCACTTCCCGCCACCGACCGAGCGGTTCCGCCCGGCGGTGACTACGGGATTGGGACTGGGCAACAGCACCACCGAGGCGCTCCTGTCGGGGCTGTACGAGATCATCGAGCGCGACGCCGCGATGCTGTCGTGGTACTCGACGTTCGACCCCCTCGGCCTCTCGGTCGACGACGAGACCTTCGGGACGCTTCGCCGTCGCGCCAAGTCCGAGGGCCTGGACGTAGTGCCGCTCCTGTTGACCCAGGACGTGGACGTACCCGTCGTGGCCGCCGCGGTCCACCGCGAGGAGTGGCCCCGCTTCGCCGTCGGGCTGTCGGCCCACCTCGACCCCGCACGGGCCGCGCGGTCGGCACTGGCCGAGGCCCTCCAGAACTGGCTCGAACTCCGCGGGATGGGTCCGGACGACGCCGCCGACGAGAGCGGTGCTATCGGCCACTTCGCGGACTTCCCCGGCGAGGCCCAGACCTTTCTCGCCGTCGGCAGCAGCGTCCCCGCCGAGCAGGTCGGCCCCGACGAGGTTCCCGCCGGTGGCGACCACCTCGACGCTGTCGTCTCCCGCCTCCGGGACGCGGATCTGGACGTGTACGGCTCCCGACTCACCCCTCGTGACGTGGACGCGCTCGGGTTCGAGGCCGTCCGAGCGGTCGTCCCGAGCGCTCAACCGCTCTTTTTCGATTCCCCCTACTTCGGTGAGCGTGCCCAGACCGTGCCCGAGAGCATGGGCTTCGAGGCCCGACTCGACCGGAACCACCACCCCTACCCCTGAGGAGGGATCGTCTTATTTCGGGCGTGTGAAACCAACACATGAGGTCGCTCGCGGACAGGCCAGCATCGTCCGGTCGTGGCCTGCTTCCCGTGACGACCGAATTCGACCACCCGTGTGCGGACTGTGGCCGGGCACAGGTCCGGCGACAGGTCGACCGCGCGGGTGCGACGGTGACCGTGACAGCGTGTCAGAACCGCGTCGGTCGGTACTGCCTGGAATCCGGCTTACAGACGCTCTAGATGCCGAACGTGGCGCGGATCATGTCGCGCGTTCCGGGTCCCAGCCCGACCGCGACGATGGCTGTCAACAGCAACAGCGCGTAGCGAGGACTCTCCTCGAAGATTTCCCGGTCGAAGATCCAGACGACCGCCAGCGCGACGACCAGTTTCACGAGCAGGAAGGGCCAGGACGATCCCAGTGCGGTCAACAGCGACGTGGGGAGGATCGTCTCCGCCGTGCTGATGATGAAGGCGTTGGCGGGGTGTTTCGGGTTGTAGACGGCGTCGACGCCGAGCGCGCCGAGCCAGTCGGCGGCGACGACGTTGGCGACGCCGTCGATGGCGTGCCCCCACAGCACGACCAGCCCGATCAGGCCGGTGCCGGCGTTGATCTCGGGTTTGAGTCGCTCGACGCCGAGGTAGATGGCGGCGGCCAGCAGCGTCGCGATCGCGACGACGCTGAGGAGGACCTGCGGGTAAAACTCGACGTAGTCGGCCGAGAAGGCCAGCGAGACCAGGTAGCCAAACGTCAGGACGAAGGCCGCGCTCCCGACCGCGGCCATCGGTCTGGCGTAGGTCTCGACGTACCCCTCGCGCCGGAGCCAGACGGTCACCAGGAGGGAGCCGAGCGTCACGAAGAAGACGGTGAAGTAGATGATCGGACTGATGATCAGCGTGTTCCAGGGGTAGGCGATGGCCTGGCTGACCCCCTCCGGGACGGCGTCGTTGGCGTCCTCGACGACGCGCAAGGCACCGCCGAACAACATGAACGGAATCAGTGCGAAAAACAGGTCCCGATCCCGCCCCACGTCCAGCCGGCGGAGCAACTGGAGGACCCCGATCAGACCGAACAGCAAGACGACCATGTAGCCGACCTCCGAGACGAGTGTGTAGCCGGGTTCGGCGACGACCTGGCCGGCGGCCACGGCCGATTGTCGTGCCGCTGGACTGTACAACAACTCCACGGAACCACCACGATGAACTGCCGCCACCGCGTTGTGGGCGTCGGCGTAGACCGGTCCCCAGAAGTAGTGCCAGACGAACCCGCGGTAGACCGTATCGTAGAACACCAGCGAGCCGAGGACCAGCGCCGCGACACCGGCCAGGGCGGTCAGCGTCCAGGCGCGCCCGGCGTCGATCCGCTCGGTCACCTGCATGATCGACACCGCGCAAGCCGCGCGTTTCAGGGTTCCGATCCTGTGCGACCAGCGAACACGACCGCGGCCGGCCACACGACCGGGCGATCGAGCTACCCGTCCACGCGCGCGGCCACGTCCCGGGCCAGTTCGACCAGTCGTTCGTGGGCCTGCCCGTTCGAGGCCACCAGCCCCTGGCTGTCGTGTCGCCACCGCTCACCGGACAGATCCGTGACCGTCCCGCCAGCTTTCCGAACCATGTGCGCGCCACCGACGGAGTCCCAGGGGTTGGGCCGCCGCGTCGTGATCGCGGCGTCAAGCCCGCCGCTGGCGACGAACGCCAGCGCCGACTGCATACTCCCCAGCCGCCGCATATCACCACACTCACGCACGACCGCGTCCGCGAGGGTGGCGTAGACCTCGCGCTCGCCGTGTGGCCCCCACCCCAGCACCGCAACCGCGAAGGTCTCCGGATCGGTCCGGTCGCTGACCGAGACTGGTTCCCCGTTCAGTCGCGTCTCGTCGCCGGCCAGAAACTCGTCGTCCATCGCAGGCATGACCGTCGCCGCGGCGACCGGTTCGCCGTCCTCGACGCGCGCGACGCTGGTCGCCCACAGACGGAGTCCCCGGAGATAGTTAGCCGTCCCGTCGATGGGATCCACGATCCAGGCAGACCCCGTCTCCGGAACCGTCGACGGTGTCTCCGCCTCCTCACCGACCACCGGTGCGTCACTCTCCGCGTCCAGAAGCGCGACGACACGGTCCTGAGCCTCGCCGTCGGCGTCGCTCACCAGATCGTTCTTGTGTGCTTTCGCCTCGAAGCGAACGTCGGTTCGGAACCGCTCGGCCGCGACCGTGCCGCCGGCGCGGGCCGCGCGTGCCGCGAGGGGTATCGGATCGTCCATACCGAACCCTCGGGGTCCGGGGACAATTAAAAGATGATCTGACTGGCCGTACGCATATCCGAGGCGATATCGTTCGACTTGACCGCGCTCTCGGCCTGTCGCTTCGCCTCGAAGAACTCGGGCTGGGGATCGTCGTCGACTTTCACCTCGGCTGCCCGATGCAGCCCGGCCGCACCCCCCTCCAGCGCCGTCATGACTTCGGCGACCTCGTCGGCTTTCTCCTGCATCCCGGTCGATTCGTCGACGTTCGAGAAGTCGACCCGGGCGGAGCCGAACCTGAACTCGGCCGAATTGAGCGGTGAGAGTGCCTTCTCGTAGTTCCGGTCATAGAACTCGGGAACGCCGTCCTGGAACCTCTCGATCGCGTTCGCGGCGGATTTGACACCGCTTCGGAAGTCACCCAGCGCTTGCAATTCGTCGCGGATCTGGTCGATCTTCTCGTCGTAGACCGTACCGACCGGTTCGAACACGGCGACGGCTTCGGCGTCGATCTCCCGTTTGAGCGGCCGGTACAGTGACCGCGCCTCCGTGTGGTACTCCTTGATTTTGGGGACCGTGTATCGGGCGCGGGTCGTACTCTCGGCGTAGAGTCGCTCGACCGCGTACCGGAACTCGTCTTCGGCGTCGAGCACCGTCTCGCGGACCCGTGCCAGATCTTCGAGGAATATCGTCACCTGCACGAGCGACAGGATGATGTTCTTCTGGTCTTCGGGCGCGTACTCCGTGGCTTCCTCGAGCAGTGTCCGGGACTCCTGTGCCAGGGTCCGGATTCGCGGCGCGTTGAACGAATCGGTCGACGCGTTCACGTCCATCAGGCCTGCGTTCGACCCCGCATGGCCCACGTAGACCTCGTAGGTCTTCTGAATGCCTTTCATCGCCTTGCCCATCAACTCGGTCGCGCGCGGATCCGTCTCGATTGGCGTCCGCGTCGCCCCCCATCCTCACCGAATCGTGACTCGAAGTCCGCCTCGAACGCGTCTTCGTCGAACTCGATGTCTCGGTCCTCGAACTCCCCCATGGAGAAGTTCTGGTCCCCCTCCACGTTGTCGAAGCTGATCTCCGATTCGTTGATGTTGGTCACACCGTCGACGTAGGCCCCACGACCGTTTCCACGCCCGCCCCTCATTGCCCCACACCCAGCGGTGAGCATCGTGCCAGCCGTCGCAATGAATGTGCGACGTCTCATGAACTATCTACAGTAATCCGCCTCAACCTATTTAAAAATGCCCCGGTTAGAGCCGATTCTTTTTATAAGCTGCCGATGTCGCGACGGTCGACAGCCCAGCCGCTCACGTCGTCGGTTCGAGAGTAGGGTTTGCGAGGGAAGATCGCTCCGAGTGGATCTTCCTGCACTGTTTTGCGAGGGGCCGTAGTGGCCAACAGTGCGAGGGAAGGGATTTGAACCCTTGGACCCCTACGGGAGCGGATCTTGAGTCCGCCGCCGTTTCCAGGCTTGGCTACCCTCGCACGCGTCCTGTACTCGGCTCTCGCCGGTATAAAGATTCCACGGAAGCAAGTAGCTACTTCAGAAATTCCATATCTCCAGCTGTAGCAACCGACCCAGACGTTAGTTTTACTTCTGGCTGTGATTATCGGGTTTTTGGACTTAATTACAGTCGAAAAGTGACTGCTCGGGCAAGTTTTATTGTGGTGGATTCACAAACGGCGAGTGTCGAAGCGATGGACCGATCACCCCAGCTCATCGAATCGATCCGCGAACGGTTTCGCCCGGACCCGACCTACCGCTGTGGGAGTTGCTCGCTGTCGTTCGAGCGCGAGCGGCTCAACTGTCCGGCGTGTGGCTACCCCGAGATCACGGAATCGCAGGGCCGCCGCTCGACAGCGAATCGGTGACTGGTCCGCAGTTCTCCGCTGGCCGGCCACGTGGACGAGGCCCCGCGAGTGAACGGTTCGTCGAGACCGTCGCCGCCGATCCGCGTCGAGCGGGAGGCGAGGCGACGCATTGACGGACACGCCGAGCAAAGAGAGAGCCGATGGACGAGCACACGCGCGACGACTCGGTGGGGCCGCCGGTGCGAGGCTCACCCACCGGGTGGCGACCCGCCGAGGACCGGTGGGAACACGGAACCCTCCGGCGGGCGACGGTCCACGGCGTCCGGCTGTACAACGCCGGCGAGTACCACGAATCCCACGACTGCTTCGAGGACGAGTGGTACAACTACGGCCGTGGATCGACCGAGAGCAAGTTCCTCCACGGCATGGTCCAGGTCGCCGCCGGCGCGTACAAACACGTCGACTTCGAGGATGACGACGGGATGCGCTCGCTCTTTCGCACTGCCCTCCAGTACTTTCGGGACGTGCCCAACGACTACTACGGCGTCGACTTGCTCGACGTGCGGACGGTAATGACCAACGCCGTGACCGATCCCACCGCCATCGAGGGGTGGCAGGTGCGACTGGACGAGCGCCGGCCCGTGGCGACAGACGCCGACTTCGCGTACGCCGACTCCCTGGAGCACTGACCTGTCCGGAGGACGACCCGTCACGGTTTCGTGGGTACTAAGACGAGTCGACTGTTGCTGTGAACCGATGCGAGTCGAGACCGTCGGCGACGGGCCCGCGGAGATCGCCGTTATCGGAGGCATCCACGGCGACGAGCCCTGTGGGGTCCACGCCGTCGAGACGTTGCTGTCCGCCGACGTGGAGTTCCAGCGCCCCGTCAAGTTCGTGATTGCCAACGAGAAGGCCCGAGAGCGGGACGTCCGCTACGTCGACGAAGACCTCAACCGCGCGTTCCCTGGTGATCCCGACGGAGACACCCACGAATCCCGGCTCGCCCACGAGCTCTCGATGGAAGTGGCGGACTGTCAGATTCTTTCGCTGCACTCCACGCAGTCCTACGAGGGGTTGTTCGCGCTCGTCGACGAAGTCCACGAGTACGAACGCCGGATCTGCCCCCGACTATCGGTCGACGCCGTCGTCGAGACCTGTGATTTCACCGAGGGCCGGCTGTTCGAGGTGACCCGGCGGCTGATCGAGGTCGAGTGTGGCTTCCAGGGCTCGGACGCCGCGGCCGAAAACGCCGTCCAGGTGACCCGCGAGTTTCTGGCCGCCGTGGGCGCATTCCCCGACGACGAGGCCCCGCGCCGTGACGAGTTGCCGGTCTACCGGCTCACCCACCCGGTGCCAAAGGACGCCGCGGAGGCCTACGACGTGTTCGCGACGAACTTCCGGCAGGTCCAAGCAGGCCAGCCCTACGCCGCGGCCGACGGGCAGGAGTACGTCGCCGAGAGCGATTTCTACCCCGTTCTGATGTCTCCCTACGGCTACGAGGACGTGTTCGGCTACGCCGCCGACCACGTCGGCACGCTCGAATCCTAGCGATACTCGGGATAATCGTTGTCGTATCCGACGAGCCGACCGACGGGAGCCACCGCTCTGATCCCGGCGAGCTGGAGCCACAGCGGGAGCACGGCCAGAAACAGCATATCGTCGAACTCGTCCAGCAACACTGCCAGGCGGAGAACATTCAGGGGCATACCCGAACCGGTGACTGGTGCGCCGTCGCGGGCCAGCCCGTACGTGACCCGCATGAACCACTCCGTCCGGAGCCCCGGATCGACGCCGCCCTGGAGGTGGAGCCGCTCGTCGCCCGCGTTCCAGAAGTGATGCACGTCACCCGCGGGAACGACGACCCGTTCACCGGGGGTAAGCGTCTCCGTCGTCCCCTCGTGGGAGACCCCCAGCCGACCGTCGATCACCTGCAGGAACTCGTCTTGCTCGGGGTGGACGTGCGGCATCGGCCCGTGTGACCCGGTGGCGTCGAGCCACATCTCGAATCGGAGTGGGTCCACCTCGCGGTCGTCGGGCCGCTCCAGAACGCGGACGTACTTTCCCGCGGGCGGGCTCCTGAGAACGTCGTCGTCGGTCAGTGCGTCGAGCGCGTCCATCCCGGCCGTCCTATCTAACCGACAACACTTCACTCTTCCTCGGCCGGCGGTGCGAACTCCACCAGCGTGAGGTCCCGATCCAGCATACAGTAGTCGTGGGGCGGCTCGCCCACCACTTCGCTGATCTGGTACTCCACGTCGAACTCCGCGCCGGCCGGTTCGCAGTACTCGTGGGAGGGACAACCGGTGTGTGGACAGGGGCCTTCCAGTGCGGCCTTGCTCCCGGCGTAGGCTCCCTGGGCGTCGACGTTCGCGAGGACGGGCGCGGGTTCGACCTCGACGGCAGTGACACCCGTGTCGTGGACGGCGCAGTCGAGTGTCGAGGCGTTCTCCCGGATCGCGGTCACGCGGTACTTCTGGCCGGACGCGAGGTTGAGACACTGGTCCCGGTAGGGACAGCCCTCGCAGGCGTCGGCCGCCCCGTGATAGACGAACTCGGTCCCGACCTCGGCGAGTCGGGTCCCGACGAGCGTGACCGTCGTCATACCCATCCATATTCCCGGCCCGTGGTTAAGTCTCCCGTCACGCCCCACACATCGCCGGCGAGTGAGCGACGACCGGCGTCGGGGGAACGGTCGTCGCTATTCCCCGGCGTCGATGACCCGCTGCAGCGCGACGACGTACGCGGCCGTCCGGAGCGACGGGAGGTCCCGGTTCTCGTAGGCGTCGACGAGGTTCCAGAACTGCTCGACGATTTTCTCGTCGAGTTCCTCGTTGACGCGGTCTTTGGACCAGTAGAACCGCTGGCGGTTCTGCACCCACTCGAAGTAGGACACGACGACCCCGCCCGCGTTCGCCAGGATGTCCGGGATGACCAGCGTGTCGGTCTCCCTGAGGACGTCGTCTGCTTCCGGCGTGATCGGGCCGTTCGCAGCCTCCGAGATCACGTCCGCGGCGATGTTCTGTGCGATGGACTCGTCGATCGCGTTCTCGAGTGCGGCCGGAATCAGGAGGTCCACGTCGAGCGTCAGCAGTTCCTCGTTGGTCAGTTCCTGATCGGCATCCGGATAGCCGACGACGCTACCCGTCTCGCGTTTGTACTCCTTGACATCGACCGGGTCGAGCGTGTCCTCACCGTAGATAGCTCCGCTGGAGTCCGAGACGGCGACGACGTTCGCGCCCATCTCGTAGATGAGCCTCGCCGCGATCCAGCCGGCGTTGCCGTACCCCTGGACCGCGACCGTCGCGTGTTCCACGTCCTTGTCCAGATAGTCGAAGGCTTCCCGTGCCGCGACGACCGTCGACCGGCCCGTCGCCTCGACGCGGCCCTCGCTCCCGCCGCTCGAGAGGTCCTTCCCGGTGATGACGCCCGGCTCGGTCGTGTTCTCGATCCTCTCGTAGGTGTCTTTGATCCAGTTCATCTCCCGCTGGCCGGTGTTCACGTCCGGGGCGGGGATGTCGCGGTCCACGCCGATAAGCGGCGTCAACTCCGTGGCGAACGCCCGGGTGATCCGTTCGAGTTCCGCCGCCGAGTAGTCCCGCGGGTCGACGACGATCCCGCCTTTCCCACCACCGAGCGGCACGTCACTGACCGCGGTCTTGTACACCATCCACCCCGAGAGCGCCTTGACCTCGTCGCGGTCGACCGCCGGATGATAGCGGATCCCGCCCTTGTAGGGACCCCGATCACCGTTGAACTGCGACCGGTAGGCCCGGAACACCTCCGTCGACCCGTCGTCCATCTCGACGGCGAGATTCGTCTCCAGAATCCGCTCGGGGGTTTTCAGCCGTTCGAGTTGGCCCGCTGTCACGTCTAGATACTCGGCCGCCTCGTCGATCTGTGTCCGTAAACTACTGTACGGGTTTACCTCTGTCATATCTCGACCAGGACAGTCGAGACACCAAAAATTGTCTATTTTATACGCGAGATGATACGAAATTTGGGTTTAGTTGTGACTACTAAACAGGCGTACAGCGGTCGGTCGCTCTTGATTTTTATCTCATGATTTTTATTTTCCTATCAAATTCAGTCAATAATCGCTCGTCGTCAGATTTCACCACTCGCACCGTGGTGTCCGTATCGAGGGCGAGGGCCGATGCTACCTGTCGGCTCCCGCTCGCGGGGACGTCCACGCGGTCGACGTTCGGGAGCAGACAGTCGCGCCGCCCGTCGCGTTCGAGGAGGGCGTCGCCACTGGGGAAGTGCCAGATACGGGAGACAGACCGGAAACACGGCGACGACGACGGATCCCGCACGTACCTGACGGATCGCGTTTCCTCGAAGAGTTGCTGAAGGTGCATTGTCGATTCGAGAATTCACGGCCAGAGGCCACGCGCCCCGTGGGCCTCGGCGACCCGCGAGAGCGCGACGATGTACGTCGCATCCCGCCAGGTCACGTCGCGGGCCTCGTAGGCGTCACAGATGTCGCGCCAGGCGGCCAGCATCTCGGTTTCGAGTTCGTCGTTGACACGTTCGAGCGACCAGGAGCGACGGTTGATGTCCTGGAGCCACTCGAAGTACGAGACGGTGACACCGCCTGCGTTGGCGATGATGTCGGGGATCACGGGAATCCCGCGTTCCTCGAGGATTTCGTCGGCGGCAGCCGTGATCGGCCCGTTCGCGCCCTCGACGACGATGTCTGCGTCCACAGCGTGTGCGTTGTCCGCCGTGAGGACGTTCCCGACCGCGGCCGGGACGAGGACGTCGACGTCGAGTTCGAGCAGTTCGGCGTTGGTCAGGGACTCGGGCACGTCCTGTCGCGTGACGGCTCCCGGTTCCTCGTCGTGAGACGGGATCGATGCAGGATCGAGACCGGCAGGATCGTAGATCGCGCCCTCGACGTCACTGACTGCGACGACGGTCACACCCCAGTCGTCGAGTTGGCGGGCCGCGTTCGCGCCCACACTGCCGTATCCCTGAATGGCGACCGTCGTATCCGTGAGATCCCGACCGTAGTAGTCGACGACCTCACGGGTGACGATTGCCACGCTGCGGCCCGGTGCAGCCTCGCGACCCTCACTCCCGCCGACGACCGGCGGTTTGCCGGTGACGACGCCGGGGACGGTCTCGCCCTGTTGCATCGAGTAGGCGTCCATGAGCCACGCCATCGTCTGGGGGTCGGTCCCCATGTCCGGTGCCGGAATGTCCCTGTTCGGCCCGATGACGTCCCGGATCTCCTCGGCGAACCGGCGGGTGAGCCGCTCGCGCTCGGCGTCGCTGAGGGCTTTGGGATCGACGGCGATGCCGCCTTTCGCACCGCCGAAGGGGAGATCCATCACCGCACACTTCCAGGTCATCCACATGGCGAGGCCGACACACTCGTCGCGGGTCACGTCGGGCTGGTACCGGAGCCCCCCTTTGTACGGACCGCGGACGCTGTCGTGCTGGGCACGATAGCCGGTGAACATCTCGACCGTCCCGTCGTCCCGCTCGACCGGGACCGTCACCTCCTGGACCGTCGTGGGGTACTTGAGCCGCTCGACCACGTTGGGATCGATGTCCAAATGGGCGGCCGCACGCTGGAGCTGTCGCCGCGCGGTCTCGACGGCAGGTTCGGGCTCGGTCGATCCCGACCCGTCGTCCAGCCGGTCGTCGCGAGCGATCGTCGAGTCCGATCCCATGATCACTCCAGCGGTGTCTGGCGGTTCCGCATCTCACTCCCGCACTCGGGACAGGGACCCGGATCGTCCTCGGCGACGATGACCGTTCCACACTCGAAGCACTCGTACGGCGTTTCCTCGTCAGGCGTTTGCATGACGTCTCTCATAGTGGGGTCACGAGTGCCTGCCGACGAGCCTCGGCACTCGCCTACGAATAATAAGTGTATTAGGGAATACCCAGTCGTTTAGTACCAAAGCCCATCGGCGAGGTGGTGTTTATTATTGAACCCGGGTGGGCTAGGTGGCGGCCGACGCGTTCCGCTCCTCGAACAGCGCCGTGAACAGTTTTCGCTGGACGGTCCGGACGTGCTGGTAGAACGCCGGGGGTGAGATATCGAGGGTCGCGGCGACGTCTTCGCCGGTGCTCTCCCGCGGAGACTCGAAGAAGCCGCTGTAGTAGGCCGTCTGGACGACTTCGAGTTGCCGGTCGGTGAGGGCGGAGAGAAACTCCGCGTAGATATCGTGTTCGGCGGCCTGATCGAGCGTCTGTTTGCTCCGCAGTTCGACCGTCTCGAACGTGTCGCCGACCAGTTGCGTGATGGTGCGGACGTCGATACTCGTCGGCACGTCGATCGTGAGCCGGGTGGTCGTCGGCCCGGCGGTCGCCGAGCGGAAGACGGCCCCGTGATCGGCCAGTTCGAGCGCGAGAAACGGCTGTGTGAGCGCCAGCCGCAGGACGCCGCCGTCACCGTCGGCACTGATCCGGCTGACCCCGTCGACACCGACGAGATCCGCCGCGGCGTCTTCCACGGCCTCGACGGCCCCGTCTTCCACGGTGACGAACACGTAACTGCCGTCCGTGGTCTGCTGGACGCCACCCTGATAGGAGAGCGTACAGTCGGCGGTCCGGGCGAGTCGCGAGAGGACGAACGACGGGTCGTCGACCTCGAACTCGACGCGTGTCATCGAGGTCGTGAGCAGGGCGTTCTTCCGCTCGATGGCGCTGAGCGCGGCCGCAATCGTCTCCCCGAGTTCGGCCAGCACGGCCCGTGCCGTCTCGTCGAACGCGTCACGAGTGTCGGCATACACCGTCAAGACGCCGTGTGTCAGATCGCTGTACTCCAGCGGGATACTCAGCACGGACATGAAATCGCGAGTGAGTGCGGCCGCACGCCAGGAATCCTCCCGGAGGTCGGCCGCGACGCTCGGCACCATCGTCACGTCACCGGTCGCGGCGGTCTGGGCCGCCGGTTCCGTGCCCGACGGGCCGACGTCGAAGCGCTGGCTGTCCAGATATCCCTGTTCGTCGCCGGCCCACGCGCGCGGTTCCAGCGTGTCGGTCGTCGGATCGACGGCACCGATCCAGGCGAGGCTGAACCGGTCGTCGCCGGTCAGCAGTTCACAGACGGTGTGGTCGATCTCCTCGCGGGTCTGGGCCTGGACGACCGCCCGGTCGATCGCCCGGATCGTCTCGTTGATGCGGTTCAGCGAGGTGAGTTGCTCGTTTTGCTGCTGGAGTCGCCGTTCCTGGCTGCGGAGCTGTGACTCGCGGGACACCCGGTCGAGCGCCGCCTCGGCGGTCGCGGCGAGCAGATCGGCGAGTTCGCGGGTCACGTCGTCGAACGCATCCATCCGGTCGGACCCGGCGACGAAGACGCCGTGATCGCCCAGGGGAATGTACCCCGCCGTTCTGAGGTCGGTTGCGCGATTGTCGAGGCGATCCGCCCGGTGAACGTCCTCGAAGAACCGTGCGCTTCCCGAGATGAACGCCTGGCCAGGGAGCGTCTCGTCGTCGGCGTGGACCCGTGGGAGCGGCCCGTGGTGGTCCCGCATCGCCTGTGAGTGAGCGGCGGGCCGGAGTTCGTTCGTGTCACCGTCGAACAGGTAGACGGCGCTGGCGTCCAGATCCAGGACGTTCGCCGCGTCGTCGACGATGTGGCGAGCAATCTCGTCGTGCGTGCCGGCGTAGAGGAATTCCCGGGCGAGTTCCTGTAGCGTCGCCAGCGCCTCCTCGCGCTGTTTGCGTTTCGTGATGTCCCGACAGCTGTAGAGAAGCGTCCCTCCCTGAATGTCGACCTCCCGGACGTTGACCAGCAGGGTGTGTTCGCGGCCGGCCTTGTCGGTCGCCGTACACTCGATGTTTTTCAGGATGCCGTTCGCGGCGAGGTCCTCGCGGTCGAACAGGTCGTCGCCGAGCAGTTCGTCGATGGTCCCCTGCTCGCGGATCTCGTCGGCGGTGTAGCCGAAGATGAAGTGGACGTTGGGACAGACGTAGGTGTACTCGCCGTCCTCGTCCGTGATGAGGACGGTATCGGTCATGTTGTTGAGCGTGACGCGGTGCAGGCGTTCGGACTGGCGCAGGTCACGTTCGAGGGTGACTCGGTCCGTGACGTCGACGCCCTCGACGACGATCGAGGAGCGGTCACCGTGTTCGGTCTCGACGGGGCGGACGGAGAGTTCGACCACCCGTTCGGGAGTGCCAGCCGAGGGATCGTAGACGGTGGCGTTGCCGAACGTTCCCGACAGTGCCCGCTGGACCAGTTGGCGAACGTCACTCCGTGTCGCCGCCGTCCGTGACCACCACGGGAGTTCCCAGAACGGGACACCCGTGGGTACGTCCTCGTCGACCAACTCGCCGGCCGCGCGGTTGGCGCGTTCGAGGTTACCCTCGTCGTCGAGCACCCACGTCGCCGTTTGTGTATCGTGAAACACCGCATCGAACTGGCGTGCGCGCTCGCGTCGGGTCGATTCCGCCCGTGCGGTCCGAACCGCGTCCTCGACGCTGGTCCGGACCCGCTCGATCGCCCGGTCGATCGGCTCGTCGATCACGACGTAGTCGGCAACACCGGCCGCGATGGCTTCGCTGGCGACGGTCTCGTCACCGTCGGCCGCACCGAGCACGACGGGCACGTCCGCCGTCTCCGTGCGGATCGAGCGCAGATACTCGACACCGGTCGTCGCCGGGAGGCCGTCCGGCGTGACCACGCAGTCGACGGCCCCGTTCCGAACGGCGTCGAGTCCCGCGGCAGCGGTCTCGACAGCGTGGACGGACGCCCCGGTCGTCGATTCGAGCGTCGCCCCGAGTTCGTCGAGCCACTCGGCCGCCCCGGTCACGAGGACACGTGCCCCGTCGAGCGAGGATGCAGGGCCAGTCATCGGCGGTTTTCACCCCGCTCACCCGACAGCGACCGCGATCCGACGCCGGGTCGACACCGAAGCGACCGGACTGCCCTCGTGAGGGTCTCCGAACGCATAGTTGTTCAAGATAGAACCCCTCGCCGCTAAAGCAGTTCGGTAGTGAACCCCGAACGGCGTCGATCCGCCGACGCCGATCACCCGATCAGCGACGCGAGTTCGTTCAGGTAGTCCTCGCGGGGCACCTGATAGTACTCGCGGGGGTCGAACTCGCCGTCGGCGAAGCGTGCGGCGAGGTCGCGAACGCCCGCGAGTGCGGACTCGCGGTGGTCGTACCGCGCCGAAACGACCTCGATCTCCGGCTCCAGATACAGCGTCACGTGCCAGGGATCGTCGGGGACGGGCTGGTGTCGACCGGGACGGCGGCCACGTTGCCCCTTGGTGAGGTAGATCGTCGGCAGACAGGGCGCGGGATACTCACGACTGTCGAAGATATCAGGGCGGTAGGCCAGCACGGAGCGTGTCTCGCCGGACGACCAGACCTCCCATCCGGCCGGCGGATCCGCGAAGTCCATACGGCCCGTTCCACCCGACCGGCCTTCAGTGACGCGGTCTCGGTGGCCGTGGTCGTGCCCATCTGTCCACCCCCTATATAAACGGCTCTTTGCACCTGTGGTGAACTGAGCAACCACCCCGGGTCCCGTATCCGAGTTTCGGCCGCTGACGCGGCCGGAACAAACGGGCCAGAAAACCGCCGTCGGGAGAACGCTTATAACCGTGGGATCCTCATTAAATAAATAGTATCGGTGGTAAGCCCACCCATACACGACCCCCACCACCGCCCCCGCTCTCGCCGCTCAGGCACCCCGGTATTTTTTCGGGTATCACCGACTTCGGGCGTTCTGGGCTGTGGGAGTGGTATGGATACACATGGCACGCAAACGGATCGAGCCCGCCGCCGGGCGGGCGCGCGGTTGCTCGCGTCGCTCGAGCGCGCGCTGTCGCCCGGATGGGCCGATCAGTCGGCGGCGGAGTGTGGGCTGGTGTGGTGGACGCCATCGAGACCTGCGGGCTCGCGCCCGTGACAGCAAGGCCGCCGCTTCCGTCGCGGCGGCCCCGCGTACAACCTGTCCGTGATAGCATGACCGATACAACGGAAACCCTCGCAGAGCTGAGTCGGGAGTACCAGGATTCGATTCCAGCGGACCTCAGAGAGACTCGAACGTTCGACTGGTATCTGGACCAGCTGTACGACGACCCGCGGATCGCCCGCAACGCCCACCAGCGCGTTGCCGATATGTTCGACTACTACGGGACCGACTACGACGAAGACGCCGGCGTCGTCGAGTACGCCCTCGCGGCCGAGGACCCCATGAACGACGGCGAGAATACGTTCTACGGGCGGGTCATCCACGAGGCCATCCACGAGTTCGTCAACAAGGTCAAGTCCGGCGCTCGCGGCCTCGGCCCGGAAAAGCGGATCAAACTCCTGCTGGGCCCGGTCGGCTCCGGGAAGTCCGACTTCGACCGGCAGATCCGCCGCTACTACGAACACTACACCCGCACCGACGAGGGGCGGATGTACACGTTCCGGTGGAGTAACCTCTGTGACATCATCAACGATCAGGACCCCGCCGACGACACCGTGCGGTCCCCGATGAATCAGGACCCCATCGTCTTGCTCCCACAGGAACAGCGCGAGCAGGTGATCGACGACCTCAACGAAGAGTTCGACGCCCCCTACACCATCCGCAACGAGCAGGCGCTGGACCCGGCCAGCGAGTTCTACATGGATCGCCTGCTGGCCTACTACGACGACGACCTCGAGGCGGTGCTGGACAACCACGTCGAGATCGTCCGGATCGTCGCCGACGAGAACCAGCGCCGCGCCATCGAGACCTTCGAGCCCAAAGACAAGAAAAATCAGGACGAGACAGAACTCACGGGCGACGTCAACTACTCGAAGATCGCCGTCTACGGGGAGTCAGACCCCCGCGCGTTCGACTACTCCGGCGCGTTCTGTAACGCCAACCGGGGTATCTTCTCGGGCGAAGAACTGCTGAAACTCCAGCGTGAGTTCCTCTATGACTTCCTGCACGCCACGCAGGAACAGACGATCAAGCCCAAGAACAATCCGCGGATCGACATCGACCAGGTGATCGTCGGGCGGACGAACATGCCCGAGTACAAGGACAAGAAAGGCGACGAGAAGATGGAGGCGTTCAACGACCGGACCAAACGGATCGACTTCCCGTACGTCCTCCAGTACGAGGAGGAGGCACGCATCTACGAGAAGATGCTCCGCAACGCCGACCTCCCGGACATCCAGGTCGAGCCACACACCTTAGAGATGGCGGGCCTGTTCGGCGTGCTCACCCGGATCGAGGAACCCGACTCCGGCACCGTGGACATCGTCCAGAAGGCCAAAGCCTACAACGGCGAGGTCGACGAAGCCGAGGACGTCGACGTGAAGAAGCTCCGCGAGGAGGCCGCCGAGATGGCCGAGATCGGCGAGGGCATGGAGGGCGTCTCGCCCCGGTTCATCGGCGACGAGATCGCCGAGGCCATCATGGACTCGATGCACCGGAGCCGTGACTTCCTCTCGCCGCTGACGACGTTCAACCACTTCGAGGAGAACCTCGAAAACCACGGCTCGATCCCGGAAGACCGATTCGACACCTACTACCGCTACCTCGAACTCGTCCGCGAGGAGTACAAGGACCGGGCCATCGAGGACGTGCGTCACGCGCTGGCCTACGACATCGACGAGATCCAGCGCCAGGGCGAGAAGTACATGGACCACGTCATGGCCTACATCGACGACGACACCGTCGAAGACGAGATTACGGGTCGCGAGCAGGAACCCGACGAGACGTTCCTCAGGTCCGTCGAGGAGAAACTCAACGTCCCCGAGGACCGCAAGGACGACTTCCGCCAGGAAGTGTCGAACTGGGTCTCCCGGCGCGCCCGCGAGGGTGACACGTTCAACCCACAGGACAACGACCGCCTGCGTCGGGCGCTGGAACGCAAGCTCTGGGAGGACAAGAAACACAACATCAACTTCTCGGCGCTGGTCTCCAGCAACGAGATGGACGACGACGAACGCAACGCCTGGGTCGACGCGCTGATCGAACAGGGCTACACCCGGGAAGGGGCCAAGGAGGTGCTGGAGTTCGCCGGCGCCGAGGTCGCCAAAGCAGAGATGGAAGAGTAATGGCCGGACACGACTACATCGACGCCGCGGACACCGCCCTCGAGGAGACCTACCAGGAGCCGATGAGCCTCTCCGAGTACGTCGACCTCGTGCTAGAGAACCCCCAGGTGGCCTCCCACGCCTCGAAGTACCTGCTGTCGGCCATCGAGGCCGCCGGCACCCGCACCGTCATCGAGGAGGGCGAGGAGAAAGAGCGCTATCGGTTCTTCGACGACCCGCACAACGACGGCGAACACGCCATCCTGGGCAACACGGATACGCTCAACTCCTTCGTCGACGACCTGCGCTCCATCGCGGCGTCGCGTGGCAAAGACGAGAAGATCATCTGGCTCGACGGCCCCACGGCCACCGGCAAGTCCGAGCTCAAGCGGTGTCTCATCAACGGGCTCCGCGAGTTCTCCAAGACCGACGACGGCCGGCGCTACACCGTCGAGTGGAACGTGGCCGGCGCCGGCGAGGGGGCCTCGGGCATGACCTACGGCGACCAGCCCGTCAGTGACGAGGACGACTGGTACGAGAGCCCCGTCCAGTCTCACCCGCTGACTGTGTTCCCGCAGGAGGTCCGGGCCGACCTGATCGCCGAGATCAACGACCGTCTCGACGACCACGTCCAGATCCGGGTCGAGGGCGACCTCGACCCGTTCTGCCGGGAGGCCTACGAGTTCCTCGAGGAGCAGTACCGCCGGCAGGACACCGAGGACCTGTTCTCGGCGGTCACAGACCCCACACACCTGCGGATCAAGAACTTCGTCGTCGACGTGGGCCGGGGTATCGGCGTCCTCCACAGCGAGGACGACGGCAGTCCGAAGGAACGCCTCGTCGGCTCCTGGATGGCCGGGATGCTCCGGGAACTCGACTCGCGGGGCCGGAAGAACCCCCAGGCGTTCTCCTACGACGGCGTCCTTTCGCAGGGCAATGGGCTCCTGACCATCGTCGAGGACGCCGCTCAGCACGCCGATCTGCTCCAGAAGCTCCTGAACGTCCCGGACGAGGGGAAGGTGAAACTGGACAAGGGCATCGGGATGGACATCGACACTCAGATGATCATCATCTCGAACCCGGACCTCGAAGCCAGGCTCAACCAGCACGCCGACCGCGAGGGGCAGGACCCGCTGAAGGCGCTGAAGCGCCGCCTCGACAAACACGAGTTTACCTACCTGACCAACCTCTCGCTGGAGGCCCAGCTCCTGCGGCGGGAGCTGACCAACGAGACGGCGGTCTGGACCGCCCAGTCCTGGGACGAACTCGAATCCTGGATCCGGGAACCCCTGTCGATCCACGTTCGGGACTCGGACGCCGAAGTCAACGAGAAGGAACTGGCACCCCACGCTATCGAGGCCGCCGGGCTGTACGCCGTCGTCACCCGACTCGACGACGAGGACGTGCCCAGCGGGCTCGACCTCGTGGACAAGGCGTTGCTCTTCGACCGTGGCTACCTGCAGGAGGGCGACGAGCGCATCGAGATGGACGACTTCGAGTGGGACGGCAGCGCCAGGGACGGGGAGGGCGGCATCCCCGTCACCTACACGCGGGACGTGATCGCGGACCTGCTCCACGAGGAACAGGACCGCTACCACGCCGACCTGCCCGTCGAACACGTCGTCATGCCCCGTGACGTCCTCAACGCGATGGCAGAGAACCTGATCGACGCGCCCGTCTTCTCGGGAAGCGAACGCGTCGAGTTCGAGAACCAGGTGGTCGCGGTGAAAAATCACGTGTTCAGCCAGCAGGAAGACGACGTACTCCGGGCGATCATGCGGGACAAGCGGGTCGACGAGGAGACCGTCGAGGAGTACATCGAGCACGTCTACGCCTGGGAGGCCGACGAACAGATCGAGAACGACCGCGGCGAGCTCGAAGACCCCGATCCGCTGAAGATGAAGGTCTTCGAGATCGAACACCTGGGGCGGTTCTCCGAGGACAACTACGACGGCGGCGACGACCCCGACGACGCCGTCGAGGAGTTCCGGACGAACAAAATCATCACCGCCCTCAACCGCCACGCCTGGCACAACCGTGACGAGGCGTTCCAGATCTCCGACGTGAATCCCAAGGAGATCCCCGTCATCAAGTCCGTGTTAGGCACCCACGACTGGGAGGACGTGCGGCGGACCTACGAGGACTTCGACCCCCGGCAGTGGGACAATCCGCCCAGCGGCACCGAGACGGCGACCGTCAAGGCGGCCACGCTGGAGAACATGACCGAGATGTTCGACTACACCGAGGCCTCCGCCGAGCTGACCAGCCGCCACGTCATGAGCCAGGTGAGTTACAAATGGGACTGAAAGACGACCTCGACCGGTACCGTGAAGTCGGCGAACAGCGCCGACAGGACCTCGCGGAGTTCATCCAGTACGGTGATCTGGGCCAGTCCAGACCCGACGAAGTGAAGATCCCGATCAAGATCGTCGACCTCCCCGAGTTCGCCTACGACCAGCGCGACATGGGCGGGGTCGGCCAGGGCGAGGACGCCGAGGAAGGCCAGCCCGTCGGCCAGCCCGAGCCCCAGCCCGGCGACGGCGACGAGGACGGCGAACCCGGCGAGGAGGGCGGCGACCACGAGTACTACGAGATGGACCCCGAGGAGTTCGCCCAGGAACTCGACGAGGAACTCGGCCTGGACCTCGAACCCAAAGGCAAGCAGGTGATCGAGGAGAAGGAGGGCGACTTCACGGACATCACCCGGACCGGGCCCACCTCGACGCTTGACTTCGAGTCGCTGTTCAAGAAGGGGCTCAAGCGCAAGCTGGCGATGGACTTCGACCGGGACTACCTGCGGGAGGTGCTCAAGGTCGACGGCATGGGTCCGGCGTCGGTCTTCGAGTGGGCCCGCGGGGAGAACATCCCCGTCTCGAAGGCCTGGCTGGAAGACGAGTACGCCGAGTTGACGAACGAGGAGAAGACCGAGTGGGCGTCGATGGACGAGATGGACGAGAACGTCGACCGGCAGTCCACCGCCGAGCGCATCCGTCGGGAAGGGGTCGACCAGATCCCCTACCGCCGGGAGGACGAGCGCTACCGCTACCCCGAGATCATCGAGGAGAAAGAGAAGAACGTCGTCGTGGTCAACATCCGTGACGTGTCCGGGTCGATGCGGGAGAAAAAACGAGAACTGGTCGAGCGGACGTTCACGCCGCTGGACTGGTATCTCACGGGCAAGTACGACAACGCGGAGTTCGTCTACATCGCCCACGACGCCGAGGCCTGGGAGGTCGACCGCGACGAGTTCTTCGGCATCCGGAGCGGCGGCGGGACACGCATCTCCAGCGCCTACGAACTGGCCGCCGCAGTTCTCGAAGAGGAGTACCCCTGGCACGAGTGGAACCGCTACGTGTTCGCGGCCGGCGACTCCGAGAACTCCAGCAACGACACCGAGGAGCGCGTGATCCCGCAGATGGAAGAGATTCCGGCGAATCTCCACGCCTACGTGGAGACCCAGCCCTCGGGCAACGCCATCAATGCGACCCACGCCGAGGAAGTGGAGCGCCACTTCGAGGGCAGCGACAACGTCGCCGTAGCCTACGTCTCCAGCCCGGAGGACGTGGTCGACGCCATCTACGAGATCCTGAGCACCGAGGAGGTGAAAGCATGAACTCCGATCGCTACGAAGCCAAACGCATCGCCGAGGACCTCGAAGAACCGGTCGACGAGGCCTCGAACCTCGCGGAGAAACTGGGACTCACCCCGTACCCGGTCAACTACTGGATCGTCGACTACGACGAGATGAACGAGTTGATCGCCTACGGCGGGTTCCAGGAGCGGTACCCCCACTGGCGCTGGGGGATGCAGTACGACCAGCAACAGAAACAGAGCCAGTTCCTCGGTGGGAAGGCCTTCGAGATCGTCAACAACGACGACCCCTCCCACGCCTTCTTACAGGAGTCGAACTCCATGGCCGATCAGAAGGCCGTCATCACTCACGTCGAGGCCCACGCGGACTTCTTCGCCAACAACGATTGGTTCGGGATGTTCGCGGACGACCCAGACGCCGCGGCCATGCTGGCCCGCCACTCCGAGACGATCCAGGAGTATATGCAGGACCCGGACATCGAACGGGCCGCGGTCGAGAAGTGGATCGACCACGTCCTCTGTCTGGAGGACAACATCGACCAGCATCGCCCGTTCGCGCCGGTCGAGACCGACGGCCGTGACGAGGTGCTGGACCGCGAAGAGGACATCGAGAACCTGGAGGAGAAACTCGACGAACTCGACCTCTCGGAGGAGGTCGTCGGGCAGGTGTTCGACGAAGACTGGCTGGAGGCCCAGCGCGACGAGGACGGCGAGGTCACGTTCCCGGACGAACCCGAGAAGGACGTGATCGGCTTCCTCCGCCAGCACGGGATGGCCTACGACCGCGACGCCGAGAAGGCCGTCACGATGACCGACTGGCAACGCGAGATCCTCGAGATCCTGCGCCGGGAGGCCTACTACTTCGCCCCCCAGAAGATGACGAAGGTCATGAACGAGGGGTGGGCCTCCTACTGGGAGTCGGCGATGATGGCCAAGGAGGCATTCGCCGCCAGCGACGAGTTCGTCAAGTACGCAGACCACATGGCGCAGGTCCTCGGGTCACCCGGCTTCAACCCGTACAAGCTCGGGCTGGAACTCTGGCAGTACGTCGAGAACACGGAGAACCGCCGGGAAATCGTCGAACGCCTGCTCCGGGTCGAGGACATCACCTGGCGCAACCTCCACGACCGCGTGGACTTCGAGCAGGTCCAGGACCTGATCGCGCCCGATCCGGAACTCATCGACGTTCCCAGCCACCTCGACGACCTCGACCCCGAGGACCCACGGATCGACGCCGAGGCACTCGAACGCGCTCGCGAGGGGGAGATCGACGTGGAGAAGTACCCCTGGAAAGTCCTGACCTACGAGGGGCTGGCCGAACGCCACTACTCGCTGGTCGAACCGCAGAACCGCGGGTTCGTCTCCCGGATCGGACAGGAGGCCCTCGAACGTATCTCCCGGTATATGTTCGACGACTCCCGGTACGACAGCGTCGCGGAAGCGCTCGCAGGCGTCGACTACACCCGCGGCTGGGACCGGATGTTCGAGATCCGGGAGAGTCACAACGACGTGACCTTTCTGGACGAGTTCCTCACCCAGGAGTTCGTCGACGAGAACGACTACTTCACCTACGAGTACACCCAGTCCACGGGTGACTACCGGGTCACCTCGACGGACTACGAGGACGTGAAAAAGAAGCTGATGTTGCGGTTCACCAACTTCGGGAAACCGACCATCGTCGTCGAGGACGGCAACTACAACAACCGCAACGAACTCCTGCTGGCCCACAAGTACAACGGCGTCATGCTCGACCTCGGGCAGGCCCAGGACACCCTCGAACGGGTGTTCGAGCTGTGGGGTCGGCCGGTCAACCTCAAGACCATCGTGAAGGAACTGGACGAACACGACATCGAAGTCGCCAAGCGCCGTGACCGCGAGCCCGAACCCGAAGAGCAGGGCAAGCTCGTCCGGTACGACGGCGAGGAAATCACGACCCGCGACCTGGACTGGGACGCGGTCGAACATCTCGCGGCGACCGACGTGGACTACGACACCAAACCCGACGAGTGGCTGGCCTAGCCGGGCGCGGCCGCTCTCGGCCCGTTCTCGGGAATCGAACTCCGAATCGAGGGGCGTTATGCCTAGTTATCAGAGATGTAATCGGGGACGGGACGGGTGTTGGTTCCAACATATTAATCTGCCCCTCGTGTAGCGTAATGAGTTGTTAGGAGCCATTAACAGCGAGGAGAACGGTTTTCGAATCGAGAATGTTATCGGTTAGAGACGGCGGACACCGCGTCCGGGCGGGCGCGGACGGAGCCAGGAGGTGATCGATGGGCGCACAGACGAAAGAACGGGCCGACCTCGACGCGGGCGAGATTCACGACATCCTTCGGAACGACCGGCGGCGGCTGGCGATCAAGTGTCTCCGTGAGCAGGACGGACAGCTGAGCGTGCGCGACCTCTCGGAGCAGGTCGCCACACGCGAGACCGGCGAGTCGCCGGCTCCGCGTGACAAACGCCGGAGCGTCTACGTCTCGCTCCACCAGACTCATCTCCCCAAACTCGACGACCTCGGGATCGTCGACTACGACACCGACGAAAAGGAGGTGCGCCTGCGCGACCGGGCGGCCGAGATCACGACGTACATGGAGGTGGTCCCTCGCTACGGAATCACCTGGGCGGAGTACTACCTCGTACTGGGCATCCTCGGGTTCGGGACCGTGCTGGCCGCGAGCATCGGCACCCCACTGCTGGGCGCTATCGGGACTCCCGCAGTCGCGGCCGCCTACCTCCTGATCCTGACCGGCTCGGCCGCGTTCCACGTCCGCTCACAGGACCGTGGACTCTTCGAGGGACTCCGCGCCTGACACGGGGTTTCAAGCAGGCGTCGGCCGTCCGTCCGCGCATGGGTACCCACAGCACGTTCGAGGTCTCGACCGACGAACGAGTGACGACCGTGGACATCACCGACCGGGTGGCGGGCCGGCTTCCGGCCGACGCCAGCGGGACCTGTACCGTCTTCGTCAAACACACGACGGCGGGGATCAGCGTCAACGAGGCCGAACCGCGCCTGCTGGACGACATCGAGACCGTACTCGCCGAGATCGTTCCCGAGACGGGCTGGAACCACGATCAGTTGGATGGCAACGCCGACGCCCATCTGCGGTCGATGTTGCTGGGGCGGGGCGTGACGGTGCCAGTGGTTGACGGCGAACCCGACCTCGGAACCTGGCAGTCGATCCTGCTGGTCGAGTGTGACGGGCCGCGAACGCGGACGGTGACGGTGACCTGCGAGTGACCGAAGGGACCGCTGCGCGCGAGGTGTGTGCCGAAACACATAATGTGCCGTGTACGAAAGGGACGATGACATTCGTTCGCTAACGAGACTCTCACATGAGGTATTTCGACTTCACAATCTCGCCGGAAGACGGGGCTATCCATCCCGCAGACAAGCTGATCGCCGACCAGCCGGACGTGACGCGGGACGCACTCATGCACGTCAACTCGCTCGGCGACGGGACGGGCGTCCTCCTCTACCGGATCTACGGAGACCCCGAGTCCCTGACGGACGTCATCGACGAGTCCAACGCCGTCCTCGCCTGGGACGTACTGGACGTACAGGACGACGTGTTCCACCTCTACCTCCACGTGCCGCCGGGCCAGCCCGCGGGCGGCCTGATGGCACTGGCACAGAAGTACGCGCTCATCATCGACACGCCGCTGAAGTACACCGATCAGGGCGGCCTCCGGACGACCATCGTCGGGACCCACGAGATGCTCCGGAAGGCCCTGGAGGAGACCCCCGACGGCGTCCGCTTCGCCGTCGAACAGGCCGGCCAGTACTCCCCCGACCGGGAAGACATCCTCTCGATCCTCACCGAACGCCAGCACGAGGTGTTCGAGACCGCCATCTCCGAAGGCTACTACGAGATTCCGCGCGAAGCCACTCACGAAGACATCGCCAACGCACTGGGCTGTGCGCCCTCGACCGTCGACGAACACCTCAGAAAAGCCGAATCGCGCGTGCTGTCGGCGTTGATGCGGTAAAAGCGTGACTCGATCGATCGGAGAGTCCCGTTGACGTGAGCGGGGACACTCCCTGCGGTCGTGTCCCTAATCGTCCGCCGTCGCCGGTTCGCCCTCGTAGATCCTCGTCACTTTCTCCTCGAACTCGGATTTGATGTTGCGACGCTTCTTCTTCAGCGACGGGGTGAGCATATCGTTTTCCGGCGTCCACTCGAGGTGGGCGAGCTCGAACTGCTTGATCGTCTCGTGTTTCTCGAGGTTTCGGTTGACGAGCTGAACGTCCTCGTTGACCCACTCTTGGACGCGCTCGTCCTCACAGATCTCCTCTTTGGAGGTCGGCAGGTCGATGTTTCGGTTCGACGCCCACCGCCTGATGGCGTCGAAGTTCGGGACGATCAAGGCAGACACGAACTTCTCGTCGTCGCCCATGATCATGATCTGCTCGACCCGCGAGGAGGTCGAGAACTCGTCTTCGATGGGTTCCGGGGCGACGTTTTTCCCCGTGTCCAGCACGATCAGGTTCTTCAGCCGGTCGTGGTAGATGAGATAGTCGTCCTCGACGCGCTCGACGATGTCGCCGGTCTTGAACCAGCCGTCGGCGGTAAAGGCCTCCTCTGTCTTTTCCGGCATCTCCCAGTAGCCTTCGGTGACGTTCGGGCCCTTGATCAGCAGTTCGCCGACTTCGCCTTCGGCGTCCTCGAACTGGTCGTCGGCGACCTGTGACTCGTCGACCCTGATGTCGACGTCGGGCAGTGGCGGGCCGAGTGTCCCGGTTTCGAGGTTCTCCGGGAGATTCACCGTGACGACCGGGGCCGCTTCGGTCAGCCCGTACCCCTCGAAGATGGGGATGCCCATCCCCTTGAACAGGTCCGCGAGGTCCTCGCTCAGGCTCCCGCCACCGCTGACGAAGAAGTCGATGTTTCCGCCGAGTTCCTCTTTGACCTGTTTGAACACGAGCTGGTTTGCGATCGAGCGTTTGAGCTTCAGCCCCAGGCCGGGATCGTCCGCCTGACTGTAGTTCCGGGCCACGCCGACGGCCCACTCGAAGATGCGCTCTTTCGTGTCCGAGCCGCTGGCCTGCTCCCGCATCTCGTCGAAGATACGTTCGTAGACGCGGGGGACACTCGATCCGCCCTGCGGTTTGATCTTCTGGATGTCCTCGCTGACCGTGTCCGTGCTCTCGGCGTACCCGACGGTCACTCCACAGGCGAACATCAGGAAATGGCCCGTCGTGCGCTCGAAGACGTGTGCCAGCGGCAGAAACGAGATCGTCGTCCGGCCTTCGTTGACCGCGGGTACGTCGTCGTCCTTGTCGGGTCGGGGCCCGGTCCGCTTCCGAAGCTGGTTGATGTTCGCCCGGAAGTTGTGATGCGTGAGCTTCACGCCCTTCGGTTTGCCGGTCGTCCCGGAGGTGTAGATGAGACTCGCCAGATCGTGCATATCCTGTGTTTCGAGCCACGACCAGTACTCGTCTTCGTCGAACCGCTCGTCGCCGAGTTCGTACACCTCCGACAGCGTGTGGATCTGGTCGACGTCCTCGTACTTCTCCAGCTCGTCGATGACGACGACGAACTCCAGACTGAGTTCGTCCTGCACCTTCACGATACGGTCGAGCAGATACTCGTTCTCGACGACAACCCCGGTCGCGCCGGGGTTGTTGAGCAGGTACTTGATCTGTTTGGGCGACGATTCGGTGTAGACAGTCGTGACCGTCCCCCCCGAGGCCAGCAGTCCGAAGTCGGACAGTGCCCACTCCATGCGTGGATCCGACATGATCCCGACCCGGTCGTCTTTCTCGACGCCGAGTTCGCGAAAGCCCGCAGCCAGTCGACGGACGAGTTCACGCATCTCCTCGTAGGTGAGCGCCGTGTACTCGCCCGGTTCGGGCTCGTCGATGATGTCAGATGTCAGCGACCGCGGATAGATACCGCCCTTGTACAGTTGGGCCTCGTTGTCACCGTACCGTTCGACCGCGTCCTCGAACATCTCGGGGATCGTATTCTCCTCGATCACCTCGTCGGTGTGCTCCCGTTCCGTTTCTCGGATCGCTTCGACATCAGGTGGGGCCATGCCTTGTGGTATCGCGTCAGTCGTTAAATATGCCCGGGTCGTTCATGATAGTTGAAACGGGCGCGGACGCGTGTGCGCCCGCCTCGCGGACGATTGGGGTTCAACTGGGGAATGTAACCGATCCTACTCGTGACCGTGATACCACTGTCGAACCGAATGTGAGGAATGCAACAAAGATGCCGCTCACGAGTCGACCGTCACCAAAGGAGTGCACCGTCAGGGATTTGAACCCTGGTCCTCGGCTGTCTTCCAAGATGCGGGCATCGTCGCCGCAAGCTTGCCGAAAGGCCAAGATGATTGGCCGGACTACACCAACGGTGCGCATTCATAGCTGAGAGGGGTTCACTAATAAACCCTGCTTTTCGGAAGCGCAGTGGGGATCACTCACAGAGGGCAGGCGGTCGCGGTTGGGCGACTACCCAGTCGAGAGTCCGACGGCTGCTGGCGGTGAACGGGAGCGGCCTCGACAGCGCGTCGAAAAAAGTCGCGGCGGTTCCGAACTGCGTTACTGCCCCTCGAAGTCGGGCTCACCGTCGCCCATGAACGCCGTCATGCCTTCCATGACGTCGTCCGTGCCGATGAGGTGCCCGAAGGCCTGGGACTCGACTTCGAGTCCGGCTTCGGTGTCGTCGCGGCCCTTCAGCATGGCGCGTTTGGTCATCTTCTGGGCGACTGGCGGACCCTGGGCGAGCTGTTCGGCCAGCTCCAGGGCCTCGTCGAACAGGTCGTCCTTCGAGACCACGTCGCGCAGGAAGCCGAAGTCTTCCATCTCCTCGGCGTCGTAGCGTTCGGCGGTGAGGATGATCTCCTTGGCGGGGCCCTCGCCGATGACGTTGGCGAGGCGCTGGGTGCCGCCCCAGCCGGGCAGCAAACCGAGGTCGAGTTCGGGCTGGCCGAACTCGGAGCGTTCGGAGGCGATCCGGATGTCGGTACACATCGAGAGCTCCATCCCGCCGCCGAGACAGAACCCGTCGATGCCGGCGACGACCGGGAGCGGACTCGCCTCCAGCCCACCGAAGGTGGACTGGCCCTGACTGGAGAGTTCCTGTGCCGAGAGCGGATCGGCGCTGGTGGCCATGGACTGCACGTCGGCCCCGGCCGAGAACGCCTTGTCGCCCTCGCCGGTGATGAGGATGGCCCGAACCTGCTCGTCGTCCTCGAAGATCTCGCGGGCCTGGTCGAGTTCCTCCAGCACGTCGAGACTGATCGTGTTCATCCGGTGGGGACGGTCGATCTTGATGTGGCCGACCTGCTTCTCGTCGTGGCCCTCCGGCACGTCCACGTCGATACGCTCGATGGCGATGACCTCGAAGTCGGGACCGGTGTCTTCCGCGTCACCGGCACCGTCGTTGAACCCGCCCTGTTCGGCGGCTTCGGCGAGGTACTCCGGCGGTTCGTAGCGGGCCGCACCGGTCTCCTCGTAGAGGTCTTCGAGCTTGTTCAGGCACTTCTCGACGCCGTACTCGTCGATGGTCTTGGTCGGGCCCTCGGGGAAGCCCGCGCCCATCATGACGGCCTCGTCGATGGCCTCGGGCGGGGCCACGTCGCCGCCGACGAGGTTGGCGATCTCCTTGGCGAGGGCGGCGTTCAGCCGTTCCTCGACCTCCTCGTTGTACTCGTCGGTGGGCACGTCGGCACCGTCGCCGTCCTCGTAGTCGTAGAAGCCCTTGCCGGTCTTCTGGCCGAGTTCCTCGGCCTCGACTTTCTCCTCCATGATCGGGGCCGGCTCGTACTCGTCACCGAGCACGTCGTTCATGTAGTCCAGCACGTGGTAGGAGATGTCGATGCCGGTCATGTCGGCCAGCTCGAACGTCCCCATCGGCAGGCCCATGTGGTACTTGGTCGTGGAGTCGATCTCCTCGACGGTGGCCACGTCCTCGCTGAGCATCCAGCAGGCCTCGTTCATCAGGGGCACGAGGATACGGTTGACGATGAAACCGGGCGAGTCCTTTCGGACGCGAACGGGGGTCTTGCCGAAGTCCTCGGCCAGATCCTCGACGACCTCGATGGTCTCCTCGGACGTGTGTTCGCCGTTGATGACCTCGACGAGCTGCATCCGGATCGGCGGGTTGAAAAAGTGCATCCCGCAGAACTGCTCGGGCCGCTCCGAAACTTCCGAGAGGTCGGTGATCGAGAGCGACGAGGTGTTGGTCGCGAAGATGGCGTGGTCGGGCGCGGACTCCTCGACCTCCTCGTAGACGTCCTCCTTGATCTCCATCTGCTCGGGGACGGCCTCGATGATCACGTCCGCGTCGCCGACGGCTTCCGCCATGTCGACCAGCGGTGTGACCGACTCGAGCGCCGCGTCGGCCTCCTCCTGGGTGATCGTGTCCTTCTCGGCCATCTTGTTGAGGCTCCACTCGATGTCCTCGTAGCCGCTCTGGACGAACTCTTCTTTGATGTCGCGCAGCCGCACGTCGTACCCCGCGAGTGCGGCGACCTCGGCGATGCCGTGGCCCATGTTACCAGCACCCAGCACCGCGATGGTTTCGATATCTTCGAGTTGCATGAGTCATTGGAACACTCTCCGCCAGCCCCTTTCAGTGTTTTTCTTTGGCCGCAGAAACGGATTACAGTCCGTCTATCGTTTACTCTCGGCGGAAACATCGTTACCCTATTTCGAGCAGGAACTAACAACGCTTGACGAGTTGTCTACCGATCACAAACAATTATGTTCCATAAGTTCCCACGGTGGCGTATGGATTTTGAACTACCAGAGGGAATCGACCAGATTCGGAAGGAAATTCAACGGTTCGGCGAGAACGAAATCGAGCCGGTAGCGAACGAGTACGACCGTGAGGAGAAGTACCCCCACGAGGTCATGGACAAGGCCAACGAGATGGGTCTGCTCGGTGCCTCCATCCCCGTCGAGTACGGTGGTGCCGGCTACAACGTTCTCGAAACCTCGATCATCTGTGAGGAACTGTTCGCCATCGACCCCGGCATCGGCTTCTGTATCGTCGCGTCCTCGTTCGGGACGGAGGCCATCCAGGAGTTCGGGACCGAAGAGCAAAAAGAGGAGTTCCTCGAACCGGTCGCGAAAGGCGAGAAGATCTCCGGTGCAGCCATCTCAGAGCCCCACGCCGGCTCCGACGTGTCCTCGATTTCGACTCGCGCCGAGAAGGACGGCGACGAGTTCGTCATCAACGGCAACAAGATGTGGATCTCGAACGGGACGGTCGGCGACTTCTTCGTCGTCCTCTGTCAGACCGACCCCGACGCGGACGGCCGCTACAACGGCTTCTCCCAGATCATCGTCGAATCGGATCGGGACGGCTTCCAGGCCGACAAGATCAAGGGTAAGCTCGGCATCCGCGCCAGCGACACTGCGGAACTGATCTTCGACGACGTGCGCGTCCCCCAGGAGAACCTCGTCGGGACCGAGGGCATGGGCTTCCTCCAGCAGATGCAGTTCTTCGACGCGACCCGCGTCGGCGTCGCCGCACAGGGCGTCGGAATCGCGAAGGGTGCGGCCGACGCCGCTCTGGAGTACGCTCAGGAGCGCGAGCAGTTCGGCCAGCCCATCTCCGAGTTCCAGGCCATCCAGCACAAACTCGCAGAGGCCTACACTGACATCGAAGCCGCCCGCAACCTGACCTACAAGGCCGCCTGGTCGGTCGATCAGGGCGAGCAGATCACGAAACTCGCCTCCATGGCCAAGGAGTACGGCTCCCGCGTCGCCGTCGACGTGGCCAACGAGGCCGTCCAGATCCACGGCGGCTCCGGCTACGTCGACGACTTCCCCGTCGAGCGGTTCTACCGCGACTCCAAGATCACCCAGATCTACGAGGGCACCACCGAGATTCAGAAGAACGTCATCGCCCGCGAGCTCCTCGGCAAGGGCCTGTCGTAAGCCCCACGAGTTCGCAACGGTTCGGGCCGTGACCGGGACGTGATCATGTCACTGCCCACTCATTTTTCTACGCTCGTATTTCGGAAAAATTACCAGCCCGTGGTAAGCGGTTGCAAAGGAGTATTAATACAGCAACCCTATTCGGGAGTGTATGGACTTCGAGCTTCCCAGCGAGATCGACCAGATCCGGGACGAAATCCAGCGGTTCGGTGAGAACGAGATCAAACCGGTCGCGAACGAGTACGACCGCGAGGAGAAATACCCACAGGAGGTCATGGACAAGGCCGCCGAGATGGGGCTGATGGGTGCCCAGATTCCCGTCGAGTACGGCGGTGCCGGCTACTCGATGCTCGAAGCGGCGATCATCTCTGAAGAGATGTTCGCCATCGACCCCGGGATCGCGCTCTGTCTCCAGTCGGCGTCGTTCGGTGCCGACGCAATCATGGAGTTCGGGACGGAAGACCAGAAAGAGGAGTACCTCGAACCCATCGGGACGGGCGAAGCCGTCATGGGTGCCGCGATTTCGGAGCCCCACGCGGGCTCGGACGTGTCCTCCATCTCGACGGAGGCCGAGAAGGACGGCGACGAGTGGGTCATCAACGGCAACAAGATGTGGATCACCAACGGCTCGGTCGGGGACTACTTCGTCGTCCTCTGTCAGACCGACCCCGAGGCCGAGGGCCGCTACAACGGCTTCTCCCAGATCATCGTCGAATCGGATCGGGACGGCTTCGAGGCCGACAAGATCACCGGCAAGTTGGGGATTCGTGCCTCCGACACCGCGGAACTGATCCTCGACGACGTGCGTGTGCCCGAGGAGAACCTCGTCGGCACGCCCGGGATGGGATTCCTCCAGCAGATGCAGTTCTTCGACGACACGCGGACCGGCGTCGCCGCGCAGGGTGTCGGGCTGGCCCGCGGTGCCGCCGAGCGCGCGCTGGAGTACGCCCAGGAACGCGAGCAGTTCGGCCAGCCCATCTCGGAGTTCCAGGCCATCCAGCACAAACTCGCCGAGATGTTCACCGACATCGAGGCCGCGCGCAACTTGACCTACAAGGCCGCGTGGTCGGTCGATCAGGACGAACAGATCACGAAGCTGGCGTCGATGGCCAAGGAGTACGCCTCCCGGGTCGCCGTCGACGTGGCCAACGAGGCCGTTCAGATCCACGGCGGGGCCGGCTACGTCGACGACTTCGACGTCGAACGGTTCTACCGCGACGCCAAGATCCTCCAGATCTACGAGGGCACCACCGAAATCCAGAAGAACATCATCGGTCGCGAACTGCTCGGCAAGGGGATGTCGTAAACCGACGGTCACCGATCCGAGTGTTTTCTTAACGCTGTTAAACGCACCACGGTTTTATTGTTCACTGGTAACTACAGTGCTAGCGATACGCCAATGGACTTCGAGCTTTCAGACGAACTGCAACAGATCCGGGAGGAGGTTCGCCGCTTTGGCGAGAACGAGATCGAGCCGGTCGCCAGCGAGTACGACGAGAAAGAGAAGACGCCCCACGAGTTGATCGAGAAGGGGGCGGAGATGGGGCTGACAGGAGCGCAGATCCCCGTCGAGTACGGTGGTGCCGGCTACGACGCGCTGGAAGTCGCGATCATCATCGAAGAACTGTATTCGATCGACCCGGGCTGTGCCGGTGCGATTCTCGGGACGGCCTTCGGGAGCGAGGCCATCGTCGGCTTTGGCACCGAGGAGCAGAAAGAGGCGTACCTCCCGCCGCTGGCCAAGGGCGAGGCGATCATGGGGTCGGCGATCTCCGAACCCGACACCGGCTCGGACGTGTCCTCGATCTCCACGCGCGCCGAGAAGGACGGCGACGAGTGGGTCATCAACGGCAACAAGATGTGGATCACCAACGGCTCGGTCGGGGACTATTTCGTGGTCCTGTGCCGGACTGACCCCGACGCGGAGGGCCGCTACAACGGCTTCTCACAGATCATCGTCGAATCGGATCGGGACGGCTTCGAGAGCGACAAGATCACTGGCAAGTTGGGGATTCGTGCCTCCGACACCGCAGAGCTGATCCTCGACGACGTGCGCGTGCCCGAGGAGAATCTGGTGGGCACCGAGGGCATGGGCTTTTTACAGCAGATGCAGTTTTTCGACGAGACTCGGACCCAGGTCGCGGCCCAGGCCGTCGGGGTCGCGAAGGGGGCCGCCGAGCGTGCCCGTGACTACGCACAGGAGCGCGAGCAGTTCGGCCAGCCCATCTCGGAGTTCCAGGCCATCCAGCACAAACTCGCCGAGATGTTCACCGACACGGAGGCCGCGCGGGGCCTGACCCTGAAGTCGGCCTGGAGCGTCGACAACGCGGACGAACAACTGACCACGCTGGCGTCGATGGCCAAGGAATACGCCTCCCGGGTCGCCGTCGACGTGGCCAACGAGGCCGTCCAGATCCACGGCGGGGCCGGCTACGTCGACGACTTCGACGCCGAACGGTTCTACCGTGACGCCAAGATCATGCAGATCTACGAGGGCACCACCGAGATCCAGAAGAACATCATCGCCCGCGAACTGCTCGGCAAGGGGATGTAGGCCCCTGGGAGCGGCCCGTAGCCTGAGTCGGTACGGCCTCGCCCGCGTCCGTTCCGGACAGCATTTATACGACGGCGACGACGAGTTAGCTATATCATGCGCGTCCAGCGTTCGCGTGCGACAGCCTCGCTCCCGACCAGCCTCGCCGACCGGCAGGGCTGTTGCCGGTGCTGACTTCCTTCTCGACCCGCTGGACGCACCGACAGTCCCCACCTCACATCACCCAACACAATGTTCGACCGACTCGACAACATCAGGAAACACGTCACGGAAGACGTCCGCACCGCACTGGCGAAAGACCCCGCGGCAAAGAGCGCGCTGGAGGTCGCCCTGCTGTATCCGGGCCTCCACGCCGTCTGGCTCTATCGCATCGCTCACTTCCTCTGGACCGGCGACCACCAGCTGGCCGCCCGCGCGCTCTCGGAGATCGCCCGGTTTCTCACCGGCGTGGAGATCCACCCGGCCGCGACCATCGGCCGCCGGCTGTTCATCGACCACGGCCACGGGGTCGTAATCGGCGAGACCGCCGATATCGGTGACGACGTGCTCATGTACCACGGCGTGACGCTGGGCGGAAACTCCATGCGCCAGTCGAAACGCCACCCGACGGTCGAGGACTGTGCGACGCTGGGCGCGAAGGCCACACTGCTGGGCGACATCGCGATCGGCGAGGGTGCGACCGTCGGTGCCGGCTCCGTCGTCACCGAGTCGATTCCGCCGGGCGCGACGGCGAAAGGCGTCCCCGCGGAGATCACGGCGCGGGCCGGTCCGTCCGAGGAAGCGACGAACCCGACGACGGCCGGGTCCGAGCCCCACTGGCTGGCCGACTGCTGACGGAACGCATTTTGCCGTCCGCCCCGAGATTGAGACGTGACAGGTCCACACGAGGAGCTGGCGACCGACGCGTATCTCGGGCCGGTGATCGAGGCCCACGGTCGGCTGACGATCGAGCCGGCCGCGGACTTCTTCCAGCGGTTCGTCACCTCGATTCTCCGCCAGCAGGTGTCGATGGCCTCGGCCGCCGCCACCCGAGAGCGACTGTTCGACGCCGTCGAGGTGACGCCCGGTGGCATCCGCGAGGCCGACGACGACGTGCTTCAGGACGCCGGCCTCTCCCGACAGAAGACCCGCTACGTCAACAACGTCGCTTGGGCCTTCGAGCAGCGGGGCTGGAGCAAGGCCCACTTCGAGGGGATGGACGACGACGCGGTACGGGCCGAGTTGACCGACGTGACCGGCGTCGGGACGTGGACCGCGAATATGCAACTGCTGTTCTCACTGGCCCGTGCGGACGTGTTCCCCGTCGGCGACCTCGGGGTCCGCAAGGGGATGGACACCCTCTTCGACGCCGATCTGACGCGGGCCGAGATGGTCGAAGAAGCCGAGCGCTGGCGACCCTACCGGAGCTACGCGAGCCTCTACCTGTGGCGCGTCGAGGAGGACATCGCCGAGAGCGTGGCGGAAGTCGTCGGCGAGGACTAGACCGCGAAGACGGGGCGGCTGGCGTCCCGGAGCACGCGCTCGACGACGCTCCCGATGTTCCCCTCCGAGTGGGTCTTGCCCTGAAAGCCCATCACGATGGCGTCGGCATCGATCTCGTCGGCGTAGTCGATGATCTGACGGTGTGGCACGCCGTGACAGTTCCGCGTCTCGGCCTCGACTCCCTCGTTCTCGGCGCGTTCGGTCAGGGTCTTGAGGTAGCCGTGGCCGGTGTCCTCGATTTCGTCGATCACCAGTTCCGTGCTGCTCAGTCCGGGTTCCCCGTACAGGCGTGTGTCGACGACGAAGATCGAGTACAGCGTCGCGTCGAACCGCTCGGCGAGTTCGAGGCCGTGTTCGATGGCCCGGTTTGCCCCGTCGCTCCCGTCGATAGGGACCAGAATCGTGTCGTACATATCGGCCCTGGGGCCGCCATCGGCATAGTTAGAAAGTGGCTGTCCGAGCGGCGGTCGGACTCCGGCACGATCCGCCCCGGACTGGCGCGCTCGTCTCCGAGTCGCTGGTCGGTAGGAACGACTTACCGAGTCACTCTTCGGTGTCTTCCTCTTCTTCGGTGTCGACCTCGGTCGCGGAACGGTCGGCGCGGCGCGTCACGTCGACGTGGTAGTGTTCGAGGATGTCCCGACCGAGCAGGAGGGGGTAATCCATGTGCCCCCGATCTTCGACGCTGGCGGTGACGGTGTGCTGGCTGCCACCGATACCGACCACGAGGTCGACGACGGGTCGCGAGCGACCCTCCTTGACGCTCCCCGACCGGATCTTCACGATGTCCTTGATCGGGCCGGTCCCGATGTCGGCGGCCAGCGACGCGTCGATACTGGTCCGGGTCGCGCCCGTGTCGGATTTCGCGTAGACGGTCTCGGCCCCGCGGGTGCCCCGGACGACGACTTCCTCGGTGTAGCCGATCACGACCGGATCGGTCGAGTCGGTGGTCTCGGGTTCGGGCATACAGTCCGGCCGGGAGTCGTCCAGCGTCGTCGCCAGGTCCGCGGCGGCCTCGTCGTCGACGCTCCCGCCCGCTCGTTCGATGGCGAGTCTGGCGATGTAGGGCGCGGGGCTGATCCCGGTCGCGCCGAACAGCCCCTTGAACCCGGCGGTGGGGTTGACCTCCAGCACGTACCAGCCGTCCGCGCCCTCGATCACGTCGACGCCGGCGTAGTCGAGACCGACAGCCTCGGTGGCCCGCCGTGCGATCTCGCCGACCTCGGCGGGCAACTCGTCGGTCACGTCGGCAGTTTTACCGCCCAGCGCGACGTTGGCCCGCCACTCCTCGCCCTGGGCGGTACGGGACATCGCGGCGATTACCTCGTCGTCGACGACGTAGACCCGGAGGTCGCTGTGGCGGTCGTCCGTTTTGAGAAACTCCTGGAGGAACGCCTGTCGCGGGCCGACCTGTGCGTTGACGGTGTTGCCGGCGTCGACCTTCCAGGCCCCGCCGCCGTGGGTGCCGATGGCGGTCTTGTAGACGGCGGTGTCGCCGAAGCGTTCCCGGTCGGCGTCGAGTCGGTCGTTCGACAGCGCCAGCAGGGCGTCGGGAACCGGGACGCCGGCCTCGGCGAGCGCGGTGGCTGTGGCGAACTTGTAGGTCGCGGTCAGCGTCGGTCCGGGTGGGTTGAGCATCGGCCGCAGGTTGGCGATGGTAGCCGCCAGGCCGAGCCCCTCCGCGGGCTGTTCCTGTTTCGAGAGCAGGAGGCGGTTGACGATCACGTCGGCGTCCGGTTCGAGGACCGCACGGCCCTCGCGAACGTCGATCGCGGTGTTCTCGGCACGGAGCCACTCGGCCTCGTAGCCCAGCGCTGAAACGGCGTTACAAATCGCCTTCGACTCCTTGCTGGTGTGGAGGCTGAGGACGCCGATGGTGGGGTCCGTCGCGTCGGTCATGCTTGAGGGTACACCTGGCCGACCGTATGTGTGCTGATCGGTTGGGCGCGGCGAGTTTCCGGACTCGAACCGTGTGAACGGTTTTTGTACCTGCCCGCCTCACAGGAGGCTATGGCCGAGGGGGTCTTCACGTACAGCGGCGGCCGGGTCGAGCCCGGCGAGACAGACGACATCCGCTACCCGGTCAGCGAGACGTATCTCGGTGACCCGATCCGCATCCCGGTGACGATCATCAACGGCGAGAAGCCGGGCCCGACCGTCTTCCTCAGCGCGGCCGTCCACGGTGACGAGCTCAACGGGATCGAGGTGGTCCGCGAAGTGGCCCAGGAGTGGAGTCACGAGGGCCTCGAAGGCACGCTCGTCTGTCTGCCCGTCCTGAACGTCCCGGGATTCATGGCTCAGGAGCGCTACCTGCCGATCTACGACCGCGATCTCAACCGCTCCTTTCCGGGCGCGGAAGACAGCACCAGCGCCCGCCGGATGGCCGCCCGGATATTCTCGGAGTTCGTCGAACCCTGCGACCTCGGGATCGACTTCCACACCTCCACCCGGGGTCGCACCAATATGCTCCACGTCCGTGCCGACACCGACGACCCGCAGGTCGGCCGTCTCGCCAAGGCATTCGCATCGCACGTCATCATCTCCAGTCAGGGGCCTGGCGGGTCGCTCCGCCGGGAGGCGACCGACGCTGGCGTGCCGACGATCACCGTCGAGATGGGCGAAGCCCACCGCTTCCAGCGTGACCTGATCGACTGCGCGCTCGACGGTGTGGTGAGCGTCCTCGCCGAGTACGGCCTCCGCCCGATCGACGCCGTCCGCTGGCCCGGCTGGCGGACCATCGTCCGCGATCAGGACGAGAAGACGTGGCTTCGCGCCAACGCCGGCGGCGTCGTCGAGATGCACCACACACAGGGCGCGCTGGTCCACGAAGGCGACCGCATCTGCACGATCACGAACCCATTCAAGGCCGAATCCGATACCGTGCGTGCCCCGTTCGACGGCGTCATCGTCGGCGTCCTGGAAAATCCCCTGGTGTACCCGGGGAACCCGCTCTGTCACCTCGTCCGCCTCGACGCCGACACGCTCCGGGCAGTCGAACAGGAACAACCCAACGCGGAGTAGGAGGCGTGGTGGCGTCGAGCGCGATCAGCTTCCGGTCTCGTGTTCGAGTCCGTTCAGTAGCGTCACGACGCGGTCTTCCTCGCTGTCGACCCGCTCGGGATAGATGGCGACGACACCGATGTAGTCGCTCCCGTGTTTGAACTTGCCGGCGTGGATGACCACGTCGACTTCCTGTCCGGCCAGCGTCGCGGTGCCGTCGAACTGTGAGATCGAACGCTCGGAGCCCAGCACCGAGACGTTCCGATTGCCGGTCTGGTTGCCGACGGAGATACCCTCGTAGCCGGTGTTGAATCGGGTGAGAATGTCTTTCTCCGACATCTCCGAGAGCGGATTGAGCGTCTGCCCGGCGATCTCGATCTGCGGGCTAGAGAAGGCGACGAACACCGCGGCACGCTGTTCGCCGACCGGTTCCAGCCCGACCTGTCGTTCGTACTGTGCGAGCCAGTTGGTCACGACGACTTCGCGTGTCTGGCCCGCGGCGGAGAACTCCCGTGACGCGTTCTTGTCGGTGACGTTGGTCTCTTCGTAGCCGGTGTCTTCGAGTGAGGCGTCGGAGACGGTCGCTTTCGAGGCGGTAAAGGAGAGCGCCTCCGTTCCGAGGAGGAAGCCACACCCCGCCAAGGTCATCAGTCCCGCGACGGCCACTGCTGCCAATATTCGCCTGCGCATGGTGTACCAGTCAGTTTATGGAGATGAGCGCCACCAATATACGTTTCGGCCGGGAGAGTCGCCTGTGGTTTGTGGGAGCGTCACGGTCGCATCCGGGGAGAGGTGGACGAACGGGACCGAACACGTCGTCGAACCGGACAGTTGGAACCGAACGTGAGCGGGCCGTCGGGGGCTGAAAAGTGGGATCCGGAAGCGAGGTAGAAACTACTATACACCCCCAGTACCTGCCCACGAACGTTATGAGTCAGTCGTACGACCGGGGCACCATCGAGGACTTCGGCCGGTGGAAGGAGTTCTCGGCCGGCATGTGGGCCTGGATCTTCCACAAGTTCTCCGGCTGGGTGCTGATCGGGTACTTATTCACACACATCGCGGTGTTGAGCACTGCGACCCAGAGTGGGACGATGTACACGCAGACGATCCGTGGGTTGGAATCGCTCGCCGTCGTCCGCGTCCTCGAGGTCGGCCTGCTCGCGGTCGCCGTGTTCCACATCCTCAACGGCGTCCGCTTGCTGTTCGTCGACCTCGGCGTCGGACTGGAGGCACAGGACAAGAGTTTCTACGCATCGCTCGTCGTCTCGGCGGCCATCGTCGTCGCGAGCGTGCCGACCTTCCTCGCGGGGGCGTTCTAACATGGCCGAACACTACTCCTCCTTCGAGTACAAGGGGACGCGGTGGTTCCTCCAGCGGATCACCGCCGTGTTCCTGATCGGCGTCCTCGCGTTCCACTTCATGCTGTTGCACTTCGTCAACCACGCCGCCGAAGTTACATTCCTGGGGACCCAAGCCCGGATGCAACAGGTCGGCTACTTCGGCACGATGATCGCGTTCCTCGTGACCGCGACCTTCCACGGCGTCAACGGCGTCTACAACGCCCTGATCAACCAGGGCCTCACCGGCACGCGAAAGCAGGTCGTCAAGTGGGTTCTGGTCGTCGCGAGCGGCGTGTTGATCGCCCAGGGCGTCCGGACCGCACTCTACATGGCAGGGATCATTGCATGAGCACTGAAGTCAAAGAACAAGAGACCGAGACCGAGGCAGAGACCGAACCGGCGGAGTCGCCCCACCAGACCCGCCGAATGGAACAGAAACGGCAGCGTGCGGCCCAGCGGGACCTCGAAGAGGAAGCACGCGAGGAGATCGACGACGCCGAGGAGACCGTCGAGATCAAGGTCTTCCGTTTCGACCCCGAGGTCGCCGGCAAGGAAGAACCCCGCTTCGACACCTTCCACGTCCCCTTCTTCAAGGGGATGACGGTGCTGGACGCGCTGATCTACGCGCGGGACCACTACGACTCGTCGCTCACCTTCCGGCACTCCTGCCGGCAGGCGATCTGTGGCTCGGACGCGCTGTTCGTCAACGGGACCCAGCGGCTGGGCTGTAAGACCCAGATCGCGGACCTCGAAGATCACCTGAACTCGACCATCCGGATCGAACCGCTGCCACACGCGGAGGTCGTCAAGGATCTGGTCGTGGATATGGAGCACTTCTACGACCAGATGGAGGCGGTCGAACCGTTCTTCGACGCCGACGAACTCCCGGACGGCGACCTCGAAGAACAGCGCCAGGACCGGGAGAACCGCGAGAAGATCAAGATGTCCACGCGCTGTATCTGGTGTGGCGCGTGTATGTCTTCCTGTAACATCGCGGCGGGCGACAACGAGTATCTCGGCCCGGCGGCCATCAACAAGGCCTACCGGTTCGCGATGGACGAACGGGAAGGCGAGAACCGCAAGCAACAGCGGCTCAACATCATCGAACAGGAACACGGCGTCTGGCGCTGTCAGACCCAGTTCTCCTGTACCGAGGTGTGTCCGAAAGACATCCCGCTGACCGATCACATCCAGGAGCTGAAGCGTGAAGCGGTGAAGAACAACTTGAAGTTCTGGTAATCCCTAGCGAACACAACGGCATTTAAAAACTATGTACGAACACGACGTTCTGGTCATCGGCGGCGGCGGAGCCGGATTGCGCGCGGCGATCGCGGCTCACGAGGAAGGTGCCGACGTGGCCATCGTGACGAAGCTCCACCCCGTCCGGAGTCACACGGGCGCGGCGGAGGGCGGCATCAACGCCGCGCTCCGGGACGCCGACTCCTGGGAAGACCACGCCTACGACACGATGAAGGGGTCGGACTTCCTCGGTGACGCGCCGGCCATCGAAACCTTCGCGAAGAACGCCCCCGACGAGGTCATCAACCTCGAACACTGGGGGATGCCGTTCTCCCGCGAGGACGACGGCCGCGTCTCCCAGCGCCCCTTCGGGGGTCTGTCCTTCCCCCGGACGACCTACGCGGGTGCAGAAACCGGCCACCATATGCTCCACACGATGTACGAGCAGGTGGTCAAGCGAGGCATCGAGGTCTACGACGAGTGGTACGTGAGCCGGCTGGCGGTCACGGATCACGACGACCCCGAGGACCGGGTCTGTCACGGCTGTGTCGCCTACGACATCAAGACCGGCGAGATCGCCGGCTTCAAGGCCGACGGCGGTGTGATTCTGGCGACCGGCGGTCTCGGGCAGGCCTTCGACCACACCACCAACGCGGTGGCCAACACCGGCGACGGCCCGGCGATGGCGTATCGGGCCGGCGTCCCGGTCGAGGACATGGAGATGATCCAGTTCCACCCGACCACGCTCCCCTCGACGGGCGTCCTCATCTCGGAGGGTGTCCGTGGCGAGGGTGGTATCCTCTACAACGACGAGGGCGAGCGCCTGATGTTCGAGTACGGCTACGCCAACAACGAGGGCGAACTGGCCTCCCGTGACGTGGTCGCCCGCGCGGAGCTCACGGAGGTCAACGAGGGCCGCGGGATCGACGACGAGTACGTCCACCTCGATATGCGCCACCTCGGTGAAGAGCGCATCCTCGACCGACTGGAGAACATCCTGCACCTGGCCGAGGACTTCGAGGGCGTCGACGGCCTCGAAGAGCCGATGCCGGTCAAGCCCGGCCAGCACTACGCGATGGGCGGCATCGAGGTCGACGAGAACGGCGAGACCTGTATCAACGGCCTCTACGCGGCCGGGGAGTGTGCCTGTGTCAGTATGCACGGCGCGAACCGCCTGGGCGGCAACGCCCTGCCGGAACTGCTCGTCTTCGGCGCCCGCGCCGGCTACCACGCCGGCGGCCGCGACCTTGGCGAAGCCCAGATCGACACGGGCCCATCCGCCATGAGCGAGGAAGAAGACGTCGACACGCCGGTCTCGCCCGGTGCCGTCGGCGTGGGCGACGAGGACGTGGCCGCGGACGGCGCACTCGTCGAACCGTCGGAGGTCATCGACCACCACGTCAGTGCCGAAGAGCAGCGCGTCACGGACCTGCTCGAAAAGGACGACGGCGTCAACCACGCCGAGGTCCGGGCCGACGTCCAGGAGACGATGACCGAGAACGTCAACGTGTTCCGGGAGGAGGGCAACCTCAAGGAGGCCCTCGAGGACATCCGCGTCGCCCGCGAGCGCTACCAGGACGTGTACGTCCGTGACCCCTCGCGCACGTTCAACACCGACCTGATCCACACCATCGAGACCCGCAACGTCATCGACGTGGCCGAGGCTATCACCCTCGGCGCGCTCGCTCGCGAGGAGTTCCGCGGTGCCCACTGGCGGAAGGAGCACCAGGAGCGCAAGGACGACGAGTGGATCAAGCACACGATGCTCGCCTGGAACGACGGCAACCCCAAGCTCTACTACAAGCCCGTCGTCCTCGAAGGCGAGGACAAGACCTACGAGCCGAAAGAACGCTCTTACTAGCCCCCACTTTTTACACGAGAGTGGGCTCTGCGCACTCCCCGTGAAAAACGTGGATGGTTCAGACGAACTCGCCCAGTCCCGACTGTTCGGACTCGGCGGGTTCGACGATCGACGGCGAGTCGTTGCTGGGGTCGTTGACCGCCGTCGAGATGGGATACGCGTCGAGGTCGTCGCCGGGATACGGGCGACACAGTGACTCGCGCTCGTCGGGCCCGGCAGTCAGCCAGGTCGCTTCCTCCTCGCGGGGCAGGATGACGGGCATCCGGTGGTGGATCGGCTCGACCACGTCGTTCGGTTCGGTGGTGAGGACGGTCACGGTGTCCAGCGGTCCGGTATCGGTCTCGCGGCGCTCCCAGAGGCCGGCCATCGCGAAGGCCACGTTGTCCTCCCGGTGGAACCGATAGGGCTGTTTCGGGCCACGCTCGACCGGTTTCCAGTCGTAGAAGCCCGAGGAGAGGACGAGACAGGGCCGCGATTCCCAGGCGTCCCGGAAGGCCGGTTTCTCGGCGGCCGTCTCCGAGCGGGCGTTGATGAACCCCGCGTCGTCGGCGTCGGCCCACTCCGGCAGGAGGCCCCAGCGAGCGCGGTCGATGCGGTCAAGTTTCTCGTTCGTCACGACTTCGACGGGTTCGGAGGGCGCGATGTTGTACCGCGGTCGGTAGTCCTCGGGGACGGCCGCGTCGAAGCGGTCGCGGAGGTCAGCCGCCGGCGCGAACAGGGAGGTGCGGCCACACATGAATCGACCGTGGGCCGGCAAGCGGTTGGATCTGTCGGGAGGTTTTTGCCCTGGACAGGCGAATCTGTACGTAAGATGCTACTGTCGGGGACGGTCGTCGCGGACGCCGAGACGGTCGTGGCGGACGGCGCGGTCGTCGTCGAGGGCGACCGGATCGCGGCCGTAGGGTCGGCCGCCGACCTCCGGGAGCGGTACCCCGACCACGAGCGCCGGGAGTTCGACATCCTCGCGCCGGGACTCGTGGGCGGGCACGTCCACTCCGTCCAGTCGCTCGGCCGCGGGATCGCCGACGACACGTCCTTGCTGGAGTGGCTCACCGACCACGTCCTCCCGATGGAGGCGGCACTGGACGCCGAGGGCATGGAACTCGCGGCCGAGTTGGGCTACCTGGAGGCCATCGAGTCCGGGACGACGACCGTGGTCGACCACCTGTCGGTTCACCACGCCGACCGAGCCTTCGAGGCGGCCGCCGACCTGGGCATCCGCGCCCGGATGGGGAAGGTACTGATGGACCGGGATGCACCGGCTGGGCTGTCCGAGTCCGCCGAGGACGCACTGGACGAGAGCGAGCGACTGATCGAGCGGTACCACGACACCTGCGGCGGGCGCATCCAGTACGCCGTCACGCCGCGGTTCGCGATCAGTTGTACCGAAGCCTGCCTCCGGGGAGCGCGCGAACTGGCCGACGCACACGAGAGGGTCCGGCTCCACACCCACGCCAGCGAGAACCGAAGCGAGACCGAACAGATCGAACGGGAAAGGGGGATGCGAAACGTCGAGTGGCTCCACGAAGTGGGGCTAACCGGCGAAGACGTGGTGCTGGCACACTGCGTCTGGACCGACGAGCGCGAACGCGAAATCCTGGCCGAGACCGGGACCCACGTCACTCACTGCCCGTCGGCGAACATGAAACTCGCCTCCGGGGTCGCGCCGGTCGCGGACTACCTCGACCGCGGGATCACCGTCGCACTGGGCAACGACGGCCCACCCTGTAACAACACGCTTGACCCCTTCACGGAGATGCGTCAGGCCAGCCTGCTGGGGAAGGTGGACGAACTCGACCCCACGACCCTCCCCGCCCGGACGGTGTTCGAGATGGCGACCGAAAACGGCGCGAACGCGGCCGGCTTCGACCGCGTCGGCCGCCTCCGCGAAGGATGGCGGGCCGACGTGATCGGCCTCCGGACCGACCGGATGCGGACGGTTCCGATCCACGACGTGTTCTCGCATCTGGTCTACTCGGCACACGGCGACGACGTGGCGTTCACGATGGTCGACGGAAACGTGCTGTACGACGACGGCGAGCACGTCGGCGTCGACGCGGCGGCGGTCCGGGAGCGGGCCCGCGAGTACGAGATCGATGGCTCGGTCGGCGAGTGAGAACACCCGGCCGATTTCGGGGGCACCGTAGGGTTCATACCGTTCGGAAACCAATTAATCAGCGCCTGGAAGGGTGGCTCAGTGGTAGAGCGCCGATGGTTGGACATGCCAGAAATCCAGCTGTCGGTCACCCCGCAATGGGCTTCGCGTGGTTCAAATCCCGCCCCTTCCGCTTCACCCGAACTTCTCCCGCGAGACGTGTCGACGTCGAGCGGTACGTTCGGGTGGAGCGGAGCACGGGATTTGAACCCTGGAAGTCACAGCCCGCGCAGGGCCGGAGGCCCGAGCAGGAATGTCTTCCTCTGGTTCAAATCCCGCCCCTTCCGTCCACGCGCAGACTCTTCCCGTGAGACGTGTCAACGTCGATCGGTACGTCCGACCCGCACCGGAAGCGAGCGCCTGTACTGTGGAAGACACCCCCTACGCTGACGAACAGCCGGTAGGGCTATGTGGGAGCCAGCGGCAGGCCCGAATATGCAGGCTGTGATCCTCGCCGCGGGAGAGGGGACGCGGATGCGTCCGCTGACGGCGTCGCTGCCGAAACCGATGCTGCCAGTGGCCGACCGGCCGCTGTGCGCTCACACCGCCGACGCGGCAGTGGAGGCCGGCGTCGACGAACTGATCTTCGTCGTCGGCTACGAACGGGCGACCGTCCGCGACCATTTCGGCGAGCGCTACCGGGGCGTGCCGGTGTCCTACGCCGTCCAGGAGGAACAGCTCGGGACGGCCCACGCCGTGAAGGCCGCCGAGGACCACATCGACGGGGCGTTCGCGGTACTGAACGGCGACGACCTCTACGACCCGGCGGCACTCTCGGCGCTGTTCTCGGGCGGGCCGGCCGTCGGTACGTACGCCGTCGAGGACCCGACACCGTACGGCGTCTTCGACGTGCAGGACGGCACCGTCACGGACATCGTCGAGAAACCGACGGATCCGCCCTCGAACCGGGTCAACGTCGGTGCGTACGTCTTCCCCGCCGAGGCACGGAACTGGCTGGACGTGCCGATGAGCGAGCGCGGCGAACACGAGATCACGGACGTGCTGGAGCGGGTGATCGGCGAGTTCGACGTGCGGACGGTCGACGTGGACAGATGGCTCGGCGTCGGCCGCCCCTGGGAACTGCTGGAAGCCAACGAGTGGAAACTCGACGCCCTCGAACCCACAGTCCGGGGTGACGTGAGCCAGGACGCCGACCTCCGTGGCCCTGTCGTCGTCGAGGCGGGCGCGACCGTCGAACCGGGCGTCGTGATCGAGGGACCGGCGCTGATTCGGAGCGGTGCGGATGTAGGGCCCAACGCGTACGTTCGGGGCTCGACCCTGCTCTGTGAAGACGCCCACGTCGGCAACGGGGTCGAGATCAAAAACAGCGTGATAATGCAGGGGACGAACGTCCCCCACCTGTCCTACGTCGGCGACAGCGTCCTCGGGCGAGACGTGAACTTCGGTGCGGGAACCCAGGTGGCGAACCTTCGGCACGACGACGAGCCGGTGAAACTGACGGTCAAAGGCGAGCGGGTCTCGACCGGCCGGCGGAAGTTCGGCGTCGTGGCCGGCGACGGGGCCAAGACGGGCATCAACACGAGTCTGAACCCCGGTGTGACCCTCTCGCCGGGTGCGACGACCGAACCGGGCGAATCGGTCACGCGGGATCGCTGACTCAGGGCACGATCCCCGCCGCCACCGCGACGGCGACGGCGGCGACCGCGAGACTCACGAGCCAGACGACGAGGCGTTTGGTGTTGGCGACGACAGCTGAGGGCATGAATGGGCCTTCGAGTGGCCGGGACTTAATTTCACGCCGTTCGGTCGCGGTCCACCGTTTCCCGTAGGGACTGCCGTTGCAGGAGATATATGAGGTATGCCAGAGTGGGACACTCACGGATGATCGAGACACCAGACCTGAGCGGTCAGACCGCGTTCATCACCGGAACCACCCGTGGCATCGGCAAGGCGCTCGCGCTCGAACTCGCCGAAGCCGGCTGTAACATCGTCTCGACGGGCAAGACCGTCGACGACTCGGATTCCGACCTGGAGGGGACGATCCACAAGACGGCAGAAGAGTGCGCCGAGAAAGGCGTCGACACCCACGCGATCCAGCTGAACGTCCGGGACGAGGACGCAGTCGAAGCCGCCGTCGAGGAGGCCATCGACGAGATGGGCGAGATCAACATCGTCATCAACAACGCCAGCGCGATCCAGATGGCCAACGTCGAGCAGATGCCGGCCAACCGTTACGACCTCATGAACGAGGTCAACGTCCGCGGTACCTATCTGGTCTCCCGCGCGTTCATCGACCACCTGAAAGACACCGAGGAGGACGCCTGGCTCCTGACGAACGCGCCGCCGGTCGAGATCGACCGCTCGCCCGGGAAGGCCGCCTACTCGTGGTCGAAGATGGGGATGTCCTTTATCACCCTCTCGCTGGCTCAGGAACTGGGCGGCTACGACATCGGCTGTAACTCCTTCTGGCCGGTGACCGCCATCGACACCCGGGCGACACGGTACTTCGGCATGGGGACCGAGGACGACTGGCGGACGCCCCAGATCGTCGCCGACACGGTCATGGAGATCCTCTCCCGGGACCCCGCCGAGTTCACCGGCAACGCAGTCTACGACGAGGAACTGCTCTCCCAGGCCGGCGTCACCGACTTCAGCGAGTACAATCTCACCGAGGGCGACCCCGCACCGATGTCGGCCCAGATGTTCGACCCCGAGTACGAGCGCTCGATCTGAGAGCCCACCGGCGACAGTCCGGCGCTGTCGGGCCTCGCCGCTCGGCGGCGATATGTGGGATTAAGTACGTCGGTTGCACAGGTACACTCAATGGTCGATCCGACATCGGATATCGGCGAGGACGTATCGGAGGACGACGCGCCAGTCTGTGAGACGTGTGGGGACGTGGTCGTCAACGAACCGGACCACCGCGTGATCACGTGGATCGAGGACGAAACGGTGCAGTCGGCGCACTTCTGTGACGAGACGTGCCGGATGGACTGGGACGGCGGCCGATAAACTCTATCTCTCGGGGAACGACCGATTTCGGCGGTTTTCTCTCGATACCGGACGATCAGCGGCGTCGATAGCACGACGGCGACTGGATCGACCGGCCGGCCGCCGTCACTGCCCGAACAACCGGTCGAGGTGGTCGTTCAGGAAGAGGCCGTCTGGATCGCACGTCTCGCGGACGCGCCGGAAGGTGTCCCACTCCGGGTACAGCTCCGGGCCGTCCGTGCCGTCGAGAGAGTGGAGTTTCCCCCAGTGTGGACGGCCGTCGAGGCCTCGAAAGATCGACGCGGCGGCGTCGAAGTACCGGTCGTGGGGTTTGCGGTGATACTTGTGGACGGCGACGAAACCCGACTCGCGGCCGTAGGCAGGGCTGAGCGGGATGTCGTCGCCGGCCGTGTATCGAACTTCGACCGGGAACGTGACCGGTTCGTCGTGGCGCTCGATCCAGGCTTCGAGGTCCCGGATCGCTGGCGCGATCTCGTCGGCCGGGATGCTCCACTCGCTTTCGACGAAGCGGACCGTCCGGTCGTGGGCGAACAGTTCGTGACTCGGGCCGACGGACCGGTCCGGCGAGAACGACCACGCGGCCGCTCTGGTCGCGTAGGGTGCCGTCGACGGGAACCGCGTCGAGAGCCGGCACAGCCCCTCCCACGCGAGGTTCTCGACCGTGCTATCGAAGTCACCGCCGGTTCCCGTGCGCTCGGCGTCGGTCCGGTTCATCGTCTTGACGAAGGCCGTCTCCGTGTGGGGAAACCAGAAGAACTCGAAGTGACGGTTCTCCGAACGGAGTTCGGGGAGCCTATCGAGACACGCTTCGAGCGGCATGGGTCGCGTCCGGAGTTCGAGGTCGTACGCGGGGACCACGTCCAGCGTGACCGTCGAGATGACGCCGAGCGCGCCGAGGGAAACCTGTGCGGCCCGGAACAGGTCCGGGCGCTCCTCGGGCGAACACTCGACGACGGACCCGTCGGCGGTGACGAGTTCCAGCCGAGCGACCTGTGTGGACAGGATCCCCAGATCGCTCCCGGTCCCGTGGGTGCCGGTACTGATCGCCCCGGCGACGGTCTGGTCGTCGATATCGCCGAGGTTCTCCATCGCCAGCCCGTAGTCGGCCAGTTCGTCAGTGAGGTGGGACAGCGGCGTCCCGGCGCGGACGGTCACCTGCTGGGCCGCTTCGTCGACCTCGACGATGCCGGTGTAGTTCTCCAGGGTGACCAGCACGTCGTTGCTGGGCACGACCGGCGGAAACGAGTGGGCCGAGCCCGCGACGCGGAGCGTCCCGGCACGGGAACCGACGCCGGCGACCAGTTCGCGCAGTTCCGCCTCGGACGCGGGCCGTTCCCACTGCTGTGGGTGACACGAGGCCGTCCCGGCCCAGTTGCGCCACTCACTGCTCATCGTGCCCCTCCGGGTCGATCCGACGCTGTTCGTCGATCTCGGCTGTCGATGTGAGTGTTACATGAAACATTTCCCGTCACCTCGGTACGTGGGTGCCGTCTCGACGACCGCGCCGTCGGCGACGACTGCCAGCGACGCGAAGTTGCGACACAGTTCGCCGGCCTTGGCGTGGCGGCAGACGACCGGATCGCCCAGTGCGAGCGACCCGTCGTACTCGATCGGCGTCTGGACCTCACCTGCGCCTTCGGTGTCGGTCAACTGGGCGTCCCGGGGTCGCGCGACCGTCGGCGTCTTGTCGGGGCCGGCCGGTCCGGACGCGACGTACCCGCCGCCGCGACAGGTGTAGACCCCGCCCGTGGGTCGACGGGTGACCTCGATTGCATAGCCCGCCGCCGGCGTGTGCTGGAACCCGTCGTAGTGATCGAACAGCGTCGGCGCGTAAAAACCCGAGCCGACGGTGACTTCCGTGACCGCGGGATCGTCGGTCGTGAACGCCAGACTCCCGGTTCCGCCGCCGTTGACGAACCGGAGGTCGTGTCCGTGGTCGGCCAGCGCGTCGACGACGGCCCCACGCCGGTCGGCGATGGCCCGTTTCGACCGTTCTTTCAGCAGGCGGACGACCGCGTCGACCGCCGCGTTGTTCGCGGGGCTCCGGTCCGGGAGGCCGGCGATCTGGCCCTCGTATCCCATCACCCCGTCGAGTCTGACGCCATCGGTCCGCTCGATGGCGTCGGCCACTGCCAGTGCGTCCGCGGGCGTCCGAACGTCCGAGCGCCGCGTGCCGAAGAACACGCCCAGGTGTTCGCTCGACATATCCACGTCGAGACAGAGCGGGACCTCGACGCCGACTTCGGCGGCGATTTCGCCCGCCCGTTCCACGTGGGCCGCGCTGTCGACCATGAGCGTGATCGTCGACCCCGAGTCGACCGCCCCACAGACCGTCCGGAGTTCCGACGGCTGATAGACCGGGTAAGCCACGAGCAGGTCGTCGAACCCGTGTGCGGCCAGGTGTGCGGCCTCCGCGCCGTGATAGCACATGACGCCACGGAATCCGTCGTGGCCGAGAACGTACTCCATCACCGACCGACACCGTAGCGACTTCGAGGCGATCCGAACCGGCAGTGACTCGGCACGCGACCGCACCTGCTCGATATTTCCGTCGAGGGCGTCACGGTCGACGAACGCCAGCGGTAACTCCCGGTCGGAGAACACCTGTCGATAGTAGTCGTACTCTCGCATTTCGGCACCCATACCCTTGTGGATAGATCACAACCCACTCGGTATCGGGTATACTTTCGGGGTTACTGATGAGGGTAGTTAAAACACGGCGACGGTCAGCGTCGAGACGGGTGACTAGTCGAACTCGCCGTCGGACACGTCTTCCTCGGTCTGGCCGGCCATCTCCAGGCGGTGGTGGGGCAGGAAGTGTGCCAGGTCCGTCGTGGTGACGATGCCGACGGGCTCGCCGCCCTCGGTGACGGGTAACTTCTTGACGCCGTTGTTGCCCATGCGGTCGCCGGCGTTCTCGACGGTGTCGTCGGGCCGGATGGTCACGACCGGTTCGGACATCAACTGGCCGACGGTCGTGTCCGCCGGGTCCTTGCCCTGCCCGATGGACTTGACCACGTCGTACTCGGTGATGATGCCGTCGATGGGGTCCTCGCCGACGATGAGTGAGCCGACGCCTTCCTCCGCGAACACGCGCGCCACCTCTTCGACGGTCGCGTCCTTCCCGACCGTCTTGACCGGCGAGCTCATGATCTCGCTGACTGGCGTTTCGTCTGCCATAGCTGTACGTGGGCGGTCGTACGCCGCACTCTTAAGCGTAGCCCTCCACCGAGCGAATCGATCGACGGTGGCCCGATCCCCACTCGCGTGCCGACCTCACTGACTGAGCCGTTCGCGCAGCTCTTCCATCTGGGTCTGGAGCTGTTCGAAGCCCTCGAACGGCGTCCCCTCGGCCTCCTGCTGGAGTTTCTCGAGTTGCGCCTCGGTCTGTTCGAGGAAGGATAGCGTCTGTTCTTCCAGGTCTTCGTGGGCCTGCCGTAGCTGGTCGACCTGCTGGTCGACCGACTCGACGTAGGACTCGGCGGCCGATTCGGCGTTCTCGAAGCCGGCTTCGGTGAATTCCAGTGCCTGCTCGTTGGCCTCCTGGGTCGCCTCCTCTGCGGCGTCGAACTGCTGGTCGATGGCCTCCCGGATCTGGTCGAAGTCCGCCTCGTCTTCGGGAACCATCCCCTCGATGGCGTCGAGGGTGCTGTGGATCGCCTCGCGCGTCATCTCCGAGCCCCGCTCTGACGCCTCGGCACTGCCCTCTACGCCACTCAACATCGCCTCGTTGAGCCGCTGCTGGAACTCGATCCCCTGCTGCATGGCCTTCTGGCTCCGTTCGAGCGCCTGTCGCTGGAGTTCGAAGGCCTGGCTGACCGGATTATTGTCGTTTGCCATATCCCGACTGTCGGTAGCCAGCCGTTTGAAGGCTAGTGATACGAAACTGGCAGTTCAGCGTCGGCTGGCCACCCCTGGAGTCAGTCTGCCGTCACGGCCTCGTAGCTGGCCAACCGGGCGTGCATCGTTTCGAGGTCCGTCCGGAGCGTCGACAGCTGGCGGCGGAACTCGGCCACCTGCTCAGTCCGTTCGTCCTCGTCGAGAGACTCGACGTACTCGCGCAACCGCGCTTCGAGCGCCTCGTGTTTGGCCAGCAAGACGTCGAGGCGTCGGTTGAGCGCGATCAACACTGATCGGAGCCCACGTTCGTAGCGGGCCAGGCCCGCGTCGGCAGCGCCGACGAGCCTGTCGCTGGCGGTCGCGTTCGCGCCGACGATGGCGTCGAGGGGTCGGTCGACCAGTCCTCGGAATGGGCCCGAATCGGCGGCGCTCCCCTCGCCAGGGAGGGCGTCGGCGAGCCAGTGGGCACCGCCACGAACGGCGTCGGCGCAGAATTCGACGACCGCCTCGCGTGTGGCCGCTTCCGCCTTCATGCCGGCCAGCACGGTGTCGTCGACCTGTCGCTGGAAAACGAGTCCGTTCCACACAGCCATGCGGCCCTCACGGACGGCCGTCCGCTGGAGACCGAAAACCCGACCGAGCGCATCGGCCTCGTGGTGTGCCATATCACACCACAGTGTTTGGGGATGGATTAATACTGGTGTCGAACACACCGACCGATATCGAGCGCCGAAACCGACGGTCGGTCCCGGAGCGAGTCACTCGTAGGCCGGGCCCTCGTGGCTGGTCCCCTTCGCGTCGGGGTCGTAGATGCGGTCGTTCTCGGACCCCTGCACGTCGACTTCGGCCAGCAGGCCCTTCCGGGCGACCCGGGAGAGGGCGTGGTCGACGAGCTTGATCCGCTCGGGCACCGGCGTCTCCATCTCGCCGATCATACAGCTTCCCGGTGGGACCTTCATCGTCTGGATGTTCCTGTCCGCGTAGCCGGCGAAGTCCCCGTCCTCGGGGAGGCCGCCGTCGCGATAGGCCTCGCTCCAGACGTTGCCGATGGGGTGGAAGTTACTGGAGAGGTTCGGGCCGCCGTCGACCAGGAACACCCGCACGCGGTCGCCCTGATCGACTTCGAGGGGACCGCGCCGCGCGGCCGCCCAGGCGTACTTCTCACCGTTCAGGAGGACGTAGGTGGGGTTCTCGTCGGCCATCGCGTCGTAGTCGAACCCGTGGTGGCCTTCTTCGCCGGTGTCTTTGTCGGTGTACAGTTCGTGCTGGCCGAGGTACAGTTCCGTGTCGACTTCGGGGAGTCCCTGCTTCGGTTCGACCAGGATCATCCCGAACATCCCGGCGCTGATGTGGTAGTCCAGGTTCGGGACGGCACAGTGGTAGATGAAGGCACCGGGGTACTCCGCGCGGAACCGCATCGAGTTCTCGCTGCCCGGAGTAGCCGTCGTCGCCACCGCACCGCCGCCGGTCCCGTAGACGGCGTGAAAGTCCACGTTGTGGACCATCGCGCTATCGGGAGCGTTCTCCATCGTGAACTCGACTGTGTCACCCTGCCGGACCCGGATCATCGGGCCGGGAATCTGCCCGTCGAAGGTCATGTAGTCGAACGTGACGCCGGGTTCGATCTCGGCGGTCACCTCCTCGGCGGTCAGGGTCACCTCGTGCGTCTTCGGGGACGACCAGTCGACGGGGTCGGGGAGGTCGGTCGGATCCGCGGCCACCTGGTCCGCGTCGGTCTCGGCCGGCCCGTCGGACTGGGCGGGGGTAGAGTTAGTCGTCGTCTCGGTCACCGCTGGGGCCTCGTTCCCGGAACAGCCGGCGATGGTCGCCGCCGCGCCGCTGATCCCGAGGGCCTGCAGCCACTTCCGCCGCGTGGAGTCGAACATTATAAGTCACCGTACAGGTACTTCTTTCGACCGGAGAGGGATAAAGCGCGAAGCGCGTTCCTGGCCCGTGAGAAGCCTTCTCAGGCCGTAAGAACGGACCTGGGAAAACGCGAATCGGTTCGGACAACTTATACCGGAGCTGGGGGAGTCGACCGGACCACTCAGAGACAGAACAGGAACGGATAGACCAGCGCAACCCGATCACCGTCGTCGAGGCCGGTGTCGAGTCCGTCCAGTGACTCGTTGAATCGGCCGTTGACGAGGACTCGTGCGTACGCACGTGTCTGTTCACCTTCGGGGTTCGCGTTCCAGGTCCCGGGCACGTCCTCGTCGACGGGTGCCCACCCGCGGGTGGTCGCCTCCGCCTCGGTCTCGGCGATGAGCATATCGGCCACGTCGTACTCGTCGAAGAAGGCGTCGAGGAACGCCCGGAGTGTCGTTCCAGTGAACGTGAACTCCAGTCGCGGCTGGCCCACGGCCGACCGGACGTGGCCAGTACAGTTCACCGTCACCGTCGTCCGTCGCTCGTCGCTCCCGGTCTCCGACCCGACGGCTGTCCCTGACATGGGCCCCACTATCCCCGCCTCCCCTCAAAGCCCGTTGCCGAACACGTTCGGCCAGCCGACGAGGCCGCTCGGCACCCCGAATATGTTCGCCAGAGGTGGTTCGGTGGGGCAGGACGAACGACGAGACGAGATGACCGCCTCACACGATTCGGTCGAGCCGGTGACGGAGTCGACCCACGACAACTCCTGGTCGGCGAATCTGGAGAAGCCCCACCACGCCGAGGATCGGGAACTGGTGGTCGCACAGGCCCGCGACGCCGTCGCTCACACGGTTGCGGGAAACCACGTCAACCTCGTGACTCACGGTGACCACGGCCACCCCGGGACGTACCTCTACGACGAACTCGACGCGGCCTACGGTGACCGCGTCGACTACGAGTACGTCGAACAGTGCGGCTGTGGCGGTCACGTCACCCGCGTCCACGTCCGCGAGGGGTGACCGTTCCCGCCCGGTGGGAATCCTACCCGCAGTTACGACGATCAGACGACCACGCCAATCCATGAACCGAGACCTCGACACGAGCCGGCGGCCCCTGGTGTTGATCTGGGAAGTCACGCAGGCCTGTGAACTCGCCTGCGAACACTGCCGGGCCGACGCACAGTCGATGCGCCACCCCGACGAACTCACCACGGCCCAGGGAAAAGCCCTGCTCGACTCGGCCCGCGAGTTCGCCGAGAACCAGTTGGTCGTCCTCTCCGGCGGGGACCCGTGCAAGCGCCCCGACCTCACCGAACTCGTCCGGTACGGGTCAAACCGGGGACTGAGTATGTCGCTGACGCCGAGTGGCACCGACGAGTTGACCGCCGAGGTGCTGGACGACCTGTCCGATGCCGGCCTCCGCCGGATCGCCCTCAGCCTCGACGGCGGCGACGCCGACAGCCACGACGCCTTCCGCGGCGAGACCGGAAGTTTCGCGGCGACGGTGGACGCCGCCGCGGCCGCGCGCGATGCGGGCCTCCCGCTCCAGATCAACACGACGGTCTGTGCGGAGACGGTCGAGCAACTGCCGGCGATTCGCGACCGCGTGCGCGAACTTGGTGCGGTGCTGTGGAGCGTCTTCTTCCTCGTCCCCGTCGGCCGCGGCCGCTTGCTCGATCCCATCGCACCCGAGCGCGCCGACCGCGTGATGGCCTGGCTCGCCGAGACCGCCGACGAGGAACCGTTCGGCGTCAAGACGACCGAGGCACCCCACTACCGGCGCGTCAAACTCCAGCGACGGGCGGACGGGGCGGACGGCGACGCCGACGCCGGGCTCCAGCGACGGGGCGGTATCGTCGCCGGCGACGGCTTCGCGTTCGTGAGCCACACCGGCGACGTGTACCCCTCGGGCTTCCTGCCCGAGTCGGTCGGCAACGTCCGCGATGACGACCTCGTGGACCTCTACCGGAACTCGGACCTGTTCACCGCCCTCCGGAACCGGGACGCCCTCGGCGGGAAGTGCGGTGCCTGTGAGTTCAGACACGTCTGTGGCGGAAGTCGGTCCCGGGCGTACGCGACGACGGGCGATCCGCTGGCGAGCGACCCGCTCTGCCCCCACGTCCCCGAGGGGTACGATACGAGTGAGGGCACGGCGAGCGACTAGCCGGCCCGGCAGGCGGGAAGCGGCGGGCGACTAGATCGACTCACGTGCGACCGGTCCGAGCACCTTCTGCTGGGCGGCGGCGAGGTGTTCCGCGAGCGTCGACGGGGAGATGTCGAGGTCTGCGGCCACTTCCTCGGCGTTGGCTCCTTTCGGGTAGTCGAAATAGCCCATCTCGAAGGCCGTCGCCAGGACTTCACGCTGGCGCTCGGTCAGCCGCCCGGTGTCGACGGAGACGAAGCCGTCCCCGACCAGTTCGCCCGACTGGCTGAGGTTGCGGACGGCCACGTCGTCGAACCGCTCGCGGGCCGCGGCGACGATGTCGCGCACGCGGTCGGGATCGGGCGCGTAGAACACCAGATAGAGCGTCCCGTCGACGGCGTGAACGTCGCTGACCGGACAGCCGTAGCTCTCGACCAGATCCGCCAGGCAGGTCTCGGCCTCGCACTGACAGCGGTACCGGACGCCCTCGTCGGTCCGGAACACCGGATCGCCGTCCACGCCGTCGGTCGCCGAGTCGCTCTGGACCGTGAACTCCGTGCTGGTACTGGTCTGTGACCCGCAACTGGTCCGGGCGACGGAGTCGACCCGGGCCCCGGAATCGCTCGACGCTTCCGCGAGCGGACACTCTCCGGGCCGCGTGATGGCGAGGGTCACCCTGACACCGTCCTGAACGGGGTCGGGTTCGGTCGTGGTCATGTTTGACGATTCACACTCCGACCTCAAAACCGGGGGGCAGCGTTCTCACGCTGTAGGAACGACGAGGGACGCGATCACTGTGCCTCGGCGATCAGCCCCTCGTCGAGTTCCGCGACGAACTCCTTGACGATGGTCTCCTCGGCGCGGTGTAACGTCTCGCTGACGGTCGATTTCGCCATCCCGAGGTGATCGGCCAGCTCCGTTAGCGACGACTCCCGCGGCGTGTCGTAGTAGCCCTGCTGAACCGCCGCGACGATCAGGTCGCGCTGGCGGTCGGTCAGCAACTGGTCCGTCGAGTCGACCGTCCGCCGGACGTACTCCACGTCGAAGCTCATGCCGAACTGTTCGAGCTGGGAGCCGAACGTCGACAGTCGGTCCTGGGAGGCCGTCACCTCCACGGTCGCGCGGCCGTCGCGAATCTCGACCGGCGGTTCCAGCGGGATACCCGACTCCTTGACCGAAAACAGCAAGAGCGGTTCGGTCGTCTCGAACTGGATTAGCGTCCGGTCGTCGGACTCACCCAGCAGATCCAGCGACACGATGGTCTCTCGCTCTTGGATGCGCCGGATCACCTCCGGGAGATTCGGGCCGCTGAGTTCGACCAGTCCGACGCCGGTCTCCCCGGTCGGGAGCGCCGCCAGCACCCGGAACTCCACGTCCGGATACTCCGTCGAGAGGTCGCCGATCCAGGCCGCCTGGGGCAGTCGGACGCTCAGTTTGGCTCGTGGCATGAGATGGTAGAGAGGTTACCCACACTCCTCCCAGTACGTGTCTCCGAACATATTCGGGAGTCAGTCCGAACTGGTTCGGCATAAGGATTGGGTCCGGTGTCAGCCTACGTTCGAGTATGGGAGTCGAAACCACCGAGATTGCTCGCAGAGCCGTCGACGAGACGGGTGCGCCGGCGTCGGCACCGCGGGAGCGGCTGGACGCGCGCGACCTCGGGCCGCCCGAACCCCTGAAGCAGACTCTGGAGCGGCTCACCGAGTTGGGCGACGAGACGGTGCTGGTCCAGCTCAACGACCGCGCGCCACAGCACCTCTACCCCAAACTCGACGACCGGGGCTACGCGTACGGCACCGTCGAACTGGACGAAGCCGTCGTAACCGTCGTCTGGACGCCGTGACCGGGACTGCCGAGCCCGACGCGGTCGGCGATGTCCGCGGCGACGAGCCCAGGGATGTCGCACGCGCCATCGAACGCATCGACGACCGCGCGGCCGCCGTCCGGGAGCGACAGGTCGAGCGTGCGCTGACCGAACTGGAGGCAGTGGGCGATCCCGATCCGGAGACACGCGCCGCAGTCCGGCGGCTTGGCGACCGACTCACCGAACGGCTGGTCGCGACGCCGAAAGCGGCGCTTCGCGGGGTCCCTGATCGAAGCAGTGGCGATGCCGAGACCGCGGGTGACCGAACGGCCGACGACGAGGCCGTCCGGGTCGCTCTCGACCTGTTCGGCGACTAATCCTCGACCCGCTTCGAGAGGACCAGCAACGCCTCGCTGTCTTCGACGGCCTTCGGCGACACTTCACGGCGGCCGTCGAACCGGATCACGTCGTCCGGCTGGAGTTCGTGAGTCTCGTCGTCGAGGTCGAGCGCGACCGCCCCCGAGAGCAGGTGCAAGACGACCGTTCGCTCGGGGTGGCGGTGCGGATCGACCCGCTCGCCGGCCGCCAGATCGAGCCGGATCACCAGCGGTTCGTCGAACAGTTTCGCGTGGGGCGAGCCAGCTAGGGCCTCCAGTGCGACGGTCTCGGCCATCACTGCTTGGGGAACTCCGCGACGAATTTCTCGGTGTCCTCCCGACGCACTTCGTAGTTGTCGGCGTCGAAGGCCTCGACCTCGGCGTCCATCTCGTAGTACAGCGGCTTGGGATCGTGATCGTTGATCAGTCGCAGAGTCTCACCGGACTCCATCTCCGCGAAGGTGTCCATGATCTTGGGGTGGCGCTCCTTGGGCGGAATCTCGCGTACGTCGATTTCTGGCATACACCGACAGTTCCCACCGAGTCACCCTCCGGATTGTCCCGAACCTGTTCGGCTACGGTTCGAACTCGCCGTCCCGCAGGCCCCGGCGGACGGGGTCGTGTTCGGCGTCGGTCGGTGGGGGTGCGGTCACCAGCACGGCTTCCAGACGCTCGCCCGCGGTGGCTCTGACGCCGCGGTCGGTGCCGGCGGGAACGCTCACGACCGAGCCCGGTTCGACCTCGTGGTCGGTGTCGCCGTCCCTGACGATGCCCTGGCCGGACTGGACGACGACCGTCACGTCGCTGTCGGGCGCGTGGACCGGGATGAACTGTCCGGGCTCGAAGTACGCACAGACGGCCTTCGAACGCTCGGTCCGGAAGACGCCCTGCGCGCTGAACTGGGCGTCGGCGTAGTCCCGCTCGCTGTCGAGGTCCGTGGCTGGCATACCCGGGGCTACCGGCCGCCGCGGCCTGCCGGTTGTCCCGAACTGGTTCGGGACCGGGGCTTTTCACCCCGGCGTGTGAGTGACCGCCATGTCGACGGCGAGTGCCACCGTCTCGACGTGGACCCGGCGGTTCGTCGCGGCCGGGGCTCTCTGGCTGGTGCTGTGGAGCCTCACCGCCGTGCTCGCCCTCCCGCGCCGGACCGAGGTGACACTGGCGCTCTTCGGCTTCGTCTTCCACACGCTCTTCGGGAAGGCCTACGCGCTGGTCCCCGCGTACTTCGACCGCGAACTCGCCGTCCCCCGCGCCCCGACGGCGCAGTTGCCGCTCTCGGTTCTCGGAACCCTCGGGCTGGCGGCCGCGGGCCTGCCGTGGGTCCCCGGAGTCGTCGGTGCGGCCGGCGCAGTCCTGTGGGCCGCCGGCGTCGCGGTCTTTCTCGGGACGCTCGCCTGGACGGTCAGGGACAACCTCGCCGGCGCCGAGACGGGGACGGGCGACCACGACGCGTCCCGTCGGACGGTCGATCGAATGGCCAACGCCGCGATGCCCGTCGCGTTCGCGTATCTGGTCGTCGGAACCGCAGTTCTCGTCGCCGCCAACATCCCGGTCGACGCACCGTTCGCGTACGCACCCCAGCGCACGCACCTGTTCGCGGCGGGAACCGCTGCCTTGCTCGTCTTTTCGGTCGGCTTCCGGCTCCTCCCCCGATTGTTCGTCGCCGATCCACCGGAACCGTTGGTCGCGGTGGTACTCTCCCTCGGTGCGGGCGCGCCTGCGATCCTCGCGCTCACCCTGCCCGCGGGCCCGATCTTCCGGTTGGGAGCGGTGCTCGAAGCCCTCGCGGTCGTCGCGTTCGCCCTGGCCGTGCTGTGGCTCGTGATCGAGAGCGACCGCGAGCGCGTCGGCCGGTACGGCGTCGTCCTCGGGGCGCTCTCGGGGGTCGCCGTGGTGGTGCTGGGCCTCTGGTTCGCGCTCGGCGGACTCGACGACGCGCTCGTGGTGACCCACTACCGCGTGGCACTGATCGGGTTTCTCGGGCTGACTATCGTCGGCGTCGCCACGCAGTTCTACCCGCCGGCCGTCGGCGAGTTCCCGATCGAGGGTGACCGGCTGGCGCTGGGCGTGATGGCGACACTGGCCGGCGGCCTCGTCGTCGACGGCGCGGGGCGACTCGGCGAGCTGCCGGCGGTCGCCACCAGTGGGCTGGCGCTCGCGGCGCTCGGAGCGGTCGGGTACGCGTGGCTCCTGCTCGGTATCTTCCGGGGGCGAGTGCGGCGCTAGAACGGCGTCTCCGGTCCCTCCGCGTACCCCGCCTCGTCGGGCACGCCAGCCTCTCCGCCGGCCGCGCCGCCGCGCTGGTCCGGCAACGTTCCGGACTCCAGATACCGCGCCTCGTGGTCACGTAGTTGCTCGTTGATCACGGCGCTTTTGTGGTGGATCTCGTCGACCCGCACCCGGACGAGGTCGTACTCGTGGCGGTCGGCCAGCCCGTTCCAGGCCCGGAAGGACCCTTTCGCGAGCGTCGTGCTCTGGGGGCAGAACTCGGTCGTCGGCGTGAACTCGGCGATCAGTACGCGTCGATCGCCGGCGTCGGGGCCGTCGGTCGTGCCGTGTTCGCGCGCGTACCGGTAGCCCGCATCGGGGTGGCGCACGTCGAGGTTCAGGCGCGCGAGATTGTAGCCGAAGGTCATGTCGTAGACGCCGCGCTCGTCGAACAGTTCGCGGGTCAGTCGGTGGAAGGCAAGGTGCTCCCGCCCGGTCAGCACGTCGTGATCGGCGATGTACCTGCCGGGTTCGGGGATGCTCTCGGGACCGAACGCGTCGTAGTCGTCGAAGGTCGCGTCGTCGCCGGAGAACGGCGAGGGGATGTTCATACGACACGATACGGCTAGCCGCGCCGTGGGTGCAGTCCCGAACCTGTTCGGGGTGGTCCGGCCCGACGCCGGCGACGAGCCAGGGTCAAGCCTCGTCGGCGGTCGCGCCGAACAGCGCGGCCATGAGCTTCGTCTGGGCGGCCGCGAGGTGTTCCGCGAACGTCGACGGAGCGACACCCAGTTCGGTCGCGACCTGCTCGGCGTTGGCCCCTTTCGGCCGCTCGAAATAGCCCAGTCGGTGGGCCGTCCGCAACACTTCGCGTTGCCGGGCGGTGAACTTCGCCTTGTCGACGAAGACGGGTTCCGAGTGGCTGCCGTCCCCGTCCGAGCGCCGGAGGGACCGAACGGTGACGCCGGCCTCGTGGTTGCGCAGGTCAGTAACGACCGCCCGGAGGACGTCCAGATCCTCGGAGATGAACGACAGTTCGATGGTCCCGTTCTCGGCCGACACGTCCCGGACCGGACAGCCGTACTCCTCGACGCGCTCGCAGGCACAGTTCTGGTCGGCCCGGCGCTCGACACGGTGGACCGCCTCCGAGTCGTAGCTGAAGACCTCTTTCCCGGGAACCTCGTCCCCGGTCACCGACTCGTCGGTCGTCACTTCGACGGTGACGCTCCCGTCGACCGGCTGACCCTGCGAGACTGACCGAACACGACCCCCGGTACTCATCGGTGCGACCGGACAGCAGTTCGGTTCCCTGACGGCCACAGTCGCGAGAATCCCCTCGACCATGACATTCTATTGGACGCTTCGGGAGTAAAACCGTTCCCCTGCTTAAAGGCCCCCTATTCAGTGGGCTGTCCTCTAACAGCAGGGCCGGGCCAGTCACACGTATCCGCGCATCGATACCGACCCGAGCGGGGCGGCGACCGACTGACGGCGAGACGGCGTAGGTGTGTCTCGTCTCGGTCGGCCGGACGGGTCGCGAACTGACTGCACGATACCACTATGCAAGGGAAAACGATCGTCATTCTGCTCGTGTTGTTGGCAGTGTTACTTCCGACGTGGTACGTGGCGGCACAGGGTGAGCCGCCGTCGGAAGAGATCGAGATCGACCAGAGCGTCAACGAGATACGCCCGCTGGGCAGCTTCGTCGATACGCCCACGAAGCTCTCGCCGAGTCAGGTCGGCGTGATCGTCTGGGTCGCGCTGTTCGGACTGGTGGGAATCCTCGCCTTCTTCCACCGGTTCATGAACCGCGCAGCCCGACCGGACGACGACGCGGAAGCGACCGTGGCGGAGACGGCCGCCGACGGCGGTGAACGAAGCGAAGCTTCGCGATCCGACGGGGGCGTCTCGCTCCCCTGGATCGAGACCGATGACCGCTGGCTCGTGGAGTATCACCCCGCCAGCGACGCCATCGAGGGGCTGATCGCCATGGGCGGGCTGACCGCCCTGACCATCGTGTTCGCCGCGCTGTTCACCGGCGAGTACCTCACGCTGGCCCGGACCCAGTACTTCGGCGTCTACGCCTTCGGGATGTTCATGTCCCTCACAGGGTTGACCGTCTCGTACTACGCCTGGTTCATGCCACACCTCAAGGTGGCCGAACGGAGGGGACACTGATGGGCCGCGAGCCACCATCGGCGGACCTCGGCCGATCCTACCCCAAACCAGGCGAGGACGACGGAAACACGGGGGACGGCGATGCGAGCGAGTCCGGCTGCCCCTGTTCGAGTGACGACACCGGAGCCGACGGGAGTCCGAGCCTCTATCAGGACTTCTACGGCGACGCCCGGGCCGAGATGGAGCGCAGAGACTACGCGAAGGCGCTGGCGACCATCGGCGGCTTGACCGCCATCGGGAGCCTCACCGCACCGCTGGTGGGCCTCTCGCGGGTCTTCGAGCGCGAGTACACCGGCCCGATCTACTCCGACGGGGTCGCCCTGATCGACGACGCCGGCGAGCGAATCGCCGAGGACCGCCTCGGCGAGGGCGAACAGCTCACCGTGTTCCCGAAACCGCGTCCGGGGCTGGCCGACGCACCGACCCTGCTCGTCCGGTTCCCGGAGGACGCCTACGGGGGCGACACCAACTCGGCCTTTACCGTCTCGGGGTACGCGGCCTACTCGAAGGTGTGTACCCACGCGGGCTGTATGGTCGCCGACCGGGACGGGCAGACGCTGGTCTGTCCCTGCCACTCCGGGCGGTTCGACCCGCTCTCGGGCGCGGCGGTCACCGGCGGCCCGCCGCCGCGGTCGCTCCCACAGCTCCCGATCACGCTGTCGAGCGAGGGCTATCTCGTCGCCACCGGCGACTTCGAGGGCCCCGTCGGCACGGGGGGTGAGTGAGATGGGACGACTCGATCGCATCTACGGCTTCTTCGACGACCGGCTGGACCTCGAAGCGGGCCAGTCGTTCCTCGGGAAGGCCTTCCCCGCCGAGGACTCGTTCCTGCTGGGCGAGGTGGCGCTGTTTTGCTTCCTGATCCTCGTGTTGACGGGGATGTTCCTGGGGTTCTTCTTCGAGCCCAGCACCTCCGATGTCGAGTACGAGGGCAGTGTCGCCCAGTACCAGGGTGAAGAGCTTCCGGAGGCGTTCGTGAGCGTCCTCAACATCACCTACGACGTGCCCTTCGGGATGCTCCTGCGGCGGATGCACCACTGGGCGGCCCACCTGTTCATCGCCTCCATGGCCCTGCATATGCTCAGGGTGTTCTTCACGGGGGCGTACCGCAACCCGCGGGAACTCAACTGGCTCGTCGGGACGGGGCTGGCCGGATCGTCGATGTTCGCGGCCTACACGGGCTACGCGCTTCCCTTCGACGAGTTCGCCAGCACCGCGGTCGGCATCGGCTACAACGTCGCCAAATCGGTTCCGCTGATCGGCGAGACCCTGGGACAGGTCGTCTTCGGCGGGAGTTTCCCCTCCAGTGCGACCATCCCCAGACTGTTCTTCCTGCACGTGCTTGTCTTCCCGCTGATAATCGGTGCGTTGCTGGCCGCGCATATGCTGATACTGATGCGGCAGAAACACACCGAGGCCGAGCGGGACGGCGACGTGCCGGGCCGGGAGCCAGTCGACCGGAACGACGACAGCGTCGTGATCGGCCTGCCGGCGGTGCCCAATCAGGTGGCGGTCAGCGCCGTCGTCTTCTTCCTGACGCTGGCGTTGCTGTCGCTACTGGCCGGGTTCCTGCCGGTCCACAACATCGCCCAGTACGGCCCCAACGACCCCGCGTCGACCCCATCGCTGATCATGCCCGACTGGTTTTTGATGTGGGGCTACGGGTTCCTGAAGCTCGTCCCCGCGTGGATGAGCTTCGACCTGTTCGGGGTCCACGTCAGCGCGGAGTTCGTCGGCGGCCTCATGCTGCCCGGACTCGTGTTCCTGGCGGTCGCGGTCTGGCCCTTCATCGACTACAGCGAGGAGCAGACCCACTTCACGACGAGCCCACTCGAGCGGCCCTGGCAGACCGCGGTCGGCGTCGCCGGGGTGACCTTCATCATGGTCGCCTCCATCGCGGGGATGGACGTGATCGTCGCGGACATCGTGGGCTCGTCGACGGCCGCGATCAAGCCGTACCTGCTGGCCGCGCTGTTTGCCGTCCCCATCGCGTCGGGAGGCATCACGTACGCCGTGTTGCGCGGGGATAGCGAGGAACCGCCCGCGAGCGGCGAGAGTGCGGCCGCGGACGGCGGCGTACCGGCAGACGACAGCTTTCCGGAGGACACCGATGACTGAGATCGCGTTGAGTCCACGGCGGTATCGCTGGCTGGATCGGGCGAGCAAACTCTGTGGGGTCGCGCTGATCGCCGCCGGCCTGGAAGTCGGCGGCGACACGGCGGCGGGCCTCGCACTGGCGGCGCTCGGAGTGACGTGCGGACTGGCAACCGTGGTGATCGACCGATGAGCGAACACAATACACACGACGAATCCGACGGCATCGACGCCGCCCGCCGGGACTTCCTGAAGGGGCTCGGCGCGGCGACCGCGGTCGGCGTCACCGGCTTCGGCCTCGGGCAACAGAGCGAGATGCAGAGTCTAGAAATCGTGGACGATCCGATCGGGTCCTACCCCTACCGGGACTGGGAGGACCTCTACCGCGAGGAGTGGGACTGGGACTCGAAGGCCCGGTCGACCCACTCGGTCAACTGCACCGGCAGTTGCTCGTGGCAGGTGTACGTCCGGAACGGCCAGGTCTGGCGGGAGGAACAGGCCGGCGACTACCCGCGCTTCGACGAGAGCCTCCCGGACCCGAACCCGCGGGGCTGTCAGAAGGGGGCCTGTTACTCGGACTACGTCAACGCCGACCAGCGTATCCTGCACCCGCTGAAACGCGTCGGGGAGCGCGGCGAGGGCCAGTGGCAACGAATCTCCTGGGACGAAGCCCTCACCGAGATCGCCGAGGAGGTGATCGACACGGTACGGGCCGAGGAGTACGACGCCATCTCCGGGTTCACGCCCATCCCGGCGATGAGTCCGGTCTCGTTCGCGTCGGGGTCGCGGCTGGTCAACCTGCTGGGCGGCGTCTCCCACAGCTTCTACGACTGGTACTCGGACCTGCCGCCGGGCCAGCCGATCACCTGGGGCACCCAGACGGACAACGCCGAGAGCGCCGACTGGTACAACAGCGACTACATCATCGCGTGGGGCTCGAACATCAACGTCACGCGTATCCCCGACGCGAAGTACTTCCTCGAAGCTGCCTACAACGGCACCAAGCGAGTTGGGATCTTCACCGACTACTCCCAGACGGCGATCCACACCGACGAGTGGATCAGTCCGGAGCCGGGGACCGACACCGCTCTCGCACTGGGCATGGCCCGGGTCATCGTCGACGAAGGACTGTACGACGAGGCTCACCTGAAAGAGCAGACCGATATGCCACTGCTGGTCCGGGAGGACACCGGGAAGTTCCTCCGGGTCAGCGACGTGCCCGGCCTCTCGACGAGCGCCGACCGACCCGACCAGATGTTCGTGATGCAGGATCAGCAGGGGAGCCTCCGGGTCGCGCCCGGATCGCTGGGCGAACGCGACGGGCAGTACGACCCCAGCGAGAGTATCTCGCTGGATTTCGATCCCCAGTTGTCCGTCGAGGGCACGGTGCAGACGACCGACGGGAGCGCACAGGTCCGGACGGTCTGGAACAACCTCAACGACGAACTGGCGAACTACACGCCGGAGTACATCTACGAGGAGACGGGCGTCGGCGAGCAGACCCACCAGGAGATCGCCCGCGAGTTCGCCGAGGCCGAGAAGGCCAAGATCATCCACGGCAAGGGCGTCAACGACTGGTACCACAACGACCTGGGGAACCGGGCCATCCAGTTGCTCGTGACGTTGACGGGCAACCTCGGCGAGCAGGGCACGGGGTTAGACCACTACGTCGGCCAGGAGAAGATCTGGACGTTCAAGGGGTGGAAGAGCCTCTCGTTCCCGACCGGCTCGGTCCGGGGCGTGCCGACGACGCTGTGGACCTACTTCCACGCGGGCATCCTCGACAACACCGACCCCGACACCGCGGCGAAGATCCGGGAGTCCATCGAGAAGGGGTGGATGCCGCTGTACCCGTCCGAGCGTGATGACGGGACCAGACCCGACCCCTCCGTGCTGTTCGTCTGGCGTGGCAACTACTTCAACCAGGCCAAGGGCAACGTCGCCCTCGAGGAGGAACTCTGGCCGAAACTCGATCTCGTCGTGGACATCAACTTCCGGATGGACTCGACGGCGATGAACGCCGACATCGTCCTGCCGGCCGCCAGTCACTACGAGAAACACGACCTCTCGATGACGGATATGCACACGTACGTGCATCCGTTTACCCCGGCGGTCGATCCGCTGGGCGAGTCCAAGACCGACTGGGCAATCTTCCGGGAACTCGCCGCGAAGATCCAGGAACTCGCCACCGAGCGCGAGATCGAGCCCGTCCCCGACCGGAAGTTCGACCGTGAGATCGACCTCACGAGCGTCTACGACGACTACGTGCGCGACTGGCAGACCGGCGAGGACGGTGCGCTGGCCGAGGACAAGGCCGCCGCGGAGTACATCCTCGAACACTCCGAGGAATCCAATCCGTCGGACACCGACGAGCAGTTGACCTTCGACGAGATCGACGAGGAGCCAAAGCGGTTGCTCGCGACGGGCGACCACTGGACCTCCGACATCGAGGACGGCGAGGCCTACACGCCATGGAAACGCTACGTGCACGACAAGGAGCCGTGGCCGACCTTCACGGGTCGCCAGCAGTACTACATCGACCACGACTGGTTCCTCGAACTCGACGAGGCGTTGCCGACCCACAAGCAGGCACCCGTCTTGCAGGAGAAGTCGGAGTATCCCCTGGGGTACAACACGCCCCACGGCCGGTGGTCGATCCACTCGACGTGGCGTGACAACACGAAGATGCTCCGCCTCCAGCGGGGCGAACCCATCGTCTACCTCAACCCCGAGGACGCCGCAAAGCGGGGCATCGAGGACGGCGACACGGTGAAAGTCTACAACGACCTCGCGGAGGTCGAGGTCCAGGCCAAGATCTACCCCAGCAGCGAACCCGGCACGGTCCGGCACTTCTTCGCCTGGGAGCGGTTCCAGTACCCCGACCGGCAGAACTTCAACAGCCTCGTGCCCATGTACATGAAACCCACCCAGCTCGTCCAGTACCCCGAAGACACCGGCGAACACCTGCACTTCTTCCCCAACTACTGGGGCCCGACCGGCGTCAACAGCGACGTGCGCGTCGAGGTCGAGAAAGTCGACGGCGGTGGCGGGAATCAGGGAGGTGATGGCCAGTGAGTTCACAGAGCGACGGCGGCGGAAGCGACACCCCCGAGGGCGTCGACCTCGCCGAGGGGATCGACCACCAGGTCGCGATGGTGATGGACCTGAACAAGTGCATCGGCTGTCAGACCTGCACCATCGCCTGCAAGACCAACTGGACCGAGGGCGGCGGCCGCGACTATATGTACTGGAACAACGTCGAGACCCGCCCCGGGTCGGGCTACCCGAAAGACTGGGAGGAGATGGGTGGCGGCTGGAAATCCGAGGAACACGCCGAGCGCCAGCCCGGCCAGCTCCCCGAGAAAGAGGAGTACGGCCGTGCCTGGGAGTTCAACCACGAACAGATCTTCTACGAGGGCAGTGACGAACCGCTCCGCCCGATGGACGGCGCGGAGTGGGGCCCAAACTGGGACGAGGATCAGGGGGCCGGCGAGTACCCCAACTCCTATTATTTCTACCTGCCCCGGATCTGCAACCACTGCACCCACCCCTCCTGTGTGGAGGCCTGCCCGCGGTCGGCGCTGTACAAGCGCGAAGAGGACGGCATCGTCCTCGTCGACCAGGACCGCTGTCGGGGCTACCGCTACTGCGTCGAGGGGTGTCCGTACAAGAAGGTGTACTACAACTCGGTGACGAAAAACTCGGAGAAGTGCATCTTCTGTTACCCCCGCATCGAGGGGGAGGGCCCAGAGGGTGAAGTCCGGGCTCCCTCCTGTGCCGAGGACTGTCCGCCCCAGCTTCGGCTGGTCGGCTTCCTCGACGACGAAGACGGTCCCATCTACAAGCTCGTGAACGAATACGAGGTCGCGGTCCGGCTCCACCCCGAGTACCGCACCGAACCGAACGTCTACTACATCCCTCCGTTCGCCCCGCCACAGCACTCCGAACGCGGGGAGAGCCTCGATTCCGAGCGCATCCCCCGGAACTACCTCGAAGAGCTGTTCGGCCCCGAGGTCAACGAGGCACTGAACACCATCGAACGGGAGCGGGCCAAGGTCGAACGCGGGGAGGAGAGCGAAGTGATGGACCTGCTCACGACGGAGAACCCGGCGAAACAGTACCGGCTCGAAGTCTTCGACGAGGAATGACCATGAAGCCCAAAGAACTCACGCTTGCGGCCGCGCTCGCGGTAGCGCTGGTCGCCACGACGGTCGCGGTGCCGGCGCTGGTCGAGGCGCGACCGGCCTACGCGGTGCCGGTCCACGAGGGCGGCGAGGACGCGTCGTTCGCCAGTCCCGGAAGCCAGGACTGGGACGCTGCCCCCGCGGCGACCCTGCACATGAGCAGCGCGGAGAGTGGCCTCCCCAACGCCAGTTCGACCAGCGTCGAGCAGGTCGACCTGCAGGCCGTGACCACGGACGAACGGCTCTACCTCAAACTCTCCTGGGCGGACGCGACCCGTGACACCTCGACGAGCGACGTGCGGGAGTTCGCGGACGCCGTCGCGGTCCAGTTGCCCGTCAACGAGAGCGCGCGGCCGCCCATCGCCATGGGCGGTGCGAGCAACCGGGTAAACGTCTGGTTCTGGCGCGCCGACGGTACCAGTCAGGAACTGCTGGCGGGTGGAGCTGGCTCGACGACGCCGCTGGACGACACCGTCAGCAACGCCAGTCGGTACGAGAACGGTACCTGGGAGGTCGTCCTCTCGCGCGATTTGGAGAGCAGCGCCACCAACCGCACGGCGATCCCCGACGACCGGGACCTCGACGTGGCCGTGGCGGTCTGGAACGGCTCGAACGGCGAGCGCTCGGGCGTCAAAGCCGCCAGTAGCTGGCACTACCTCGCGCTTGGCGGTGGGCCGCAGGGCCCGCCGTACGAACTGTTGCTGTGGGCGGTCGCTGGCGCGGCCATCGTCGTCACGACGCTGGTGACCGTCGAGGGCGTGCGCCGAACGCGAGGTGAGTCCTGATGGCGGCCAACGACGCACCGGGCGGACCGGGCCAGTTAGCCGGCGAGATCGACACCGACGCCGGCGCTCGCGGCGCGATCTACGCCCTGCTGGCGGCCGCGTTCGACCAGCCCGACGACGAACTGTACCGCGCTATCGACACCGGAGCCTTCCGCGAGGAGATCGCCGCGCTGGTCGACCGCACGGATCTGGACGTGGAAGTGCCCGCCTTCGAGACCGACGACGACTACGAGACACTCTGTGCGCGGTACAACGACCTGTTCGTCATCGGATTCTCCGAGGTGGTCGACGCCACCGACGGGACGATGGCCCACGAGGAACCGCCGGTCTCGCTGTACGAATCCTCGCATCGACCGGAGGTGTCCTGGAACGACGTGAACCTCGATCTGGCCCGAGCCTACGAGTACTTCGGCTGTCAGGTCGATCAGGACCGGCGCGACAACCACGACCACCTCCAGTTGCAACTGGAGTTCATGGGCTATCTCTGCCGGCGGGAGGCCGCGGTCGATCCGGACGTGGTGGCCGCGCGGCTGGACTTCCACGACCGGCACCTCCGGGTGATCGGCGAGGCCGTCGCCGACGCGCTGGCCGCCGAAGCCGGGACGGAGTTCTACGGCGACCTCGGTGCATTCCTCGACGACTTCACCGCTGCCGACGTCGAGGACCTAGCCGCCCGCCGCGAGGGAGGTGGATCGGCGTGAGCGGCGAATCACCTACCGCTGGACCCAGCGCCGAGGCCGCCGAACCCGACGGGAGCCCGGATTCGGCCGTACTGGCCGCACTCGCCAGGATCGACGGAGACGGCGACCGAACCGCGCTGTGGGCCGGCGGTGTAGCGCTCGCGGTCGTCGTGGTCGGACTCGCGGCCAGAATCGCGCACAACGCGCCGTTCGACCCGCTGGCGGTCCCGGCGGTCGTCTTCGACGCGCTCGCCGTCGGGACGCCGCTGGTACTGGGCGCGACGCTGTTCGTCGTCGCACTCACCGAGGGCGAGCCGACGCGGCGCGTCGGCCTGCTGTTCGCCGGCGTGTTCGGGCCGCTGGCCACGATCTCGTCGGCGGCGACGCTCCCGGCCGTCGCGGGCGTGATCGGTGGCGGCGGACTCGCACTCGTCGGGTCGCTGGAGCGACCGACGACGTACCGGGACGGGCGACGCGCGGCCGTCGTCGTGGCGTTCGTCGCGGCTGTCGCGCTCTCATTGGCTCGCGCCGTCGGCCTACTCGATGCCGGCATGACCGTCGGCGCGGGGCTGGCACTCGTGGCAACTGCCGCCCTCGCCCTGCTCGTGCGGATCGACTGGGTGGCCGCGCTGGCCGGTCTCGTCGCGGCCGCCGGTCTCGTCGCGGCGGCGATCACCGCCCCCTACCTCGTGGGGAGCGTCCTGCTCGTCGGATTCGGCGTCGTGAGCGTGCCGCAACTGCTCGTCGCACTGGCGCTTGGTGGCGGCGTCGCCGCGGCCGTCGCGGGCCTGCGTCACGGGATGCCGCTGTTCGCAGTCGGCGCACTGCTGGTCGTGCTGGCGGGCGTGCCCGCCGCGCTCCCGCGAGCGATGGCCGTCGTGCTGGGCGTCGCACTGGTGACGCGTGTGACCGCGGAACACGCGGAGGTGACCGCATGAGAGACCCCGACGAAGCGACCGACGGGCCGCCCGATCCGCGGACACACCCCGAGCAGAGTCCGGGCTTCGGCGAGAGTCCCGAGGGCCTGGAGGACATCGAGGTGAGCCGGGACATCACCATCGGCGAGGCGACGCCGCGGGAACTCCAGGCGACCGACCTCGCGCCGGTAGCGGGCGCTTCGGCCGCCGAGAAGATCGACGACCTGCTGGACGGCGATCACGTCGAGCGCCGTCGGGCCGCGCTGGCGCTCGGGGAGGAGCGACCGGAGAAAGCAGTACTGGACGCGGTGATCGCGGCGACCAACGACCCCGACGACGACGTGCGCCAGTTCGCGGTGGAGTCGCTGGCGGAACTGGGCGGCGAGCGGGCGGCCGCCGCCGTCGTCGAGCGACTGGACGACGACGATCCCTGGGTGCGAGCAGAGGCCGTCGTCGCCCTGGACAACCTCGACCGGCTCGAGTTCGAGGACCACATCGAGACGGCGCTTTCCGACGACCACCACGCAGTCCGCCGGAACGCCGCCATCTCGCTGTTCAAACACCGCGGTGAGGAACTCCTACCCGTCCTGCTGGAGCAGTCCCGGGCCGACAGCGAGCGCCTGCGCGAGTGGGCTGCCCACCTCATGGCCGGGATCGAGGACGAGCAGGCGACCGAGCGGCTGACCGAACTGGCCGACGACGAGGACGAGCCCCAGGTCGTCAGGAGCACGGCGGCACGGGCCGTCGAGGCCGATCCCGGAAAGTTCCGCCGGCAGTTCACCGGCGGGATCGAGGGCGAGAGTACGGCGTTGCCGGGCGAAGACCGGCTCAACCGGAGACCCGATCTATGAGTTCAGAGGACACCACCACGACCGAACCGCTCTCCGACCGCGTCGAGGCCGCACTCCGCAAGGTACGGGATCCCGACGCCGACGTGAACGTCTTCGAGGCCGGCCTGATCGACGACGTGCGGATCGACGGCGGCGACGTGACGGTCCAGGCCGACCTCTCGGAGTTCCCACCGAGCGAGGGGCAGGCCGTCACCTCGACGATGATGCGCGCCGTCTCCGACGTGGACGGCGTCGAGCGCGCCCACGTCGAGCAGGCACCCCGCTCTGTCGACACCCAGGGTCGCGAGGTGGGCGTCGAACGGGCCGACCGCGTGATCGCCGTCGCCAGCGCGAAAGGCGGCGTCGGGAAGACGACGGTCGCGACGACACTGGCCTGCGCGCTCGCGGCCGACGGCGACGACGTGGCGCTGTTCGACGCCGACATCCACGGCCCGAACGTGCCCGAACTGCTCTCGGTCTCGGGACCAGTCCAGAGCGACGAGGACGGCCATCCCGTTCCCGTCGACGCGAGCGCCAGCGACGCGGCCGACGGGAAGACTTCCGGCGACGGGCCGGGCGACCTGGAAGTGATGAGCGTCGGACTGATGAACGACAGCCAGCCCCTGGCCTGGCGGGGTGCGATGGCTCACGACGCCCTGACCGAACTGTTCGAGGAGACGGCGTGGGCTGGCCCCGACACGCTGGTGATCGACCTCCCGCCTGGCACCGGGGACGTAGCGCTGACGACCCTGCAGGAAGTGCGAGTGGACGGCGTCGTTTTCGTGACCACACCGTTCCACGCCGCGGTGTCGGACACGCACCGCTCGCTCCAGCTGTTCGAGGAGAACGAGGTGCCAGTGCTGGGCGTGGTCTCGAACATGGGCGAGTTCGTCTGTGACGCCTGTGGCGAACACCACGACCTGTTCGACGGCGACGACCCCATCGACGCGCTCGACGCACCTGTCCTCGCCGAAGTCCCGTTCACCGGCGAGATGCAGTCCCACCCCCGGCCGACTCCCGACGGCGTACCGGACGTGGCGCTAGAACTCGGCGCGGCCGTCGGCGGCCGGATCGAGGACATCTGGACCGTCGAGGTTCCCGAGCACGCGGTCGATCTGCGGGGTGTGCCGCCCGAGAAACGACGGGATCGGGTGCGGGAAGCCTTCGAAGGAATCGGCTCCGGCGAGCGGTTCGAGGTCGTCAGCGACCGTAATCCGGGGCCTGTCCGGGAGTTCCTCGAAGACCTGATCGACGGCAAACTGAAGGGCTTCCGGGTCAAGCGGCAGAATCCCGACACCTGGCGGTGTCGGACGGAAAAGCCCTGAGCGGACGGCCCGCACGCCCTCACTCCGCGGCGTCGACGATCTCGTAACTCACGTTGTCCTCTCGCAGGCGGTCGGTGTGGCCCGCGAGGTCGGTCTCGACGACCAGCAAGAGCACGTCCTGCCCACGGGTCGCGGCCTCGCGGACGGCCTCGGCGGTGCCGAACCGCAGGTCGGGCTCACAGTCGGCGGCGCGGGCGGCGGCCAGCGCCTCGGTCCCGGCGACCGCGAGCAGGTCCGCGTCGGCGGCCAGATCGGCCACGCGGTCGGTGTCGGCGGCGCGGCTCCCGCCGTTGTCGACGCGGGGCAGGGAGACGATGGTCACGTCGCCGAGTTCGTAGTCGAGGACGCCCTCGAAGTCGGTGACGCCCACGTCCGTGCCGGCGGTGGCGTCGGTGACCGCAACGGCAGTCGCGGAGCCGGTGGTCCCCGGCGTCGCCTGGAGCGTGCCGTCGTGCATCGACAGCGAGACGGCCTGTCCCTCCTCGATATCGCTCGTCGCCAGCGCCGTCTCGATCTCGACCTGGCCGATGACCTCTTCGGAGACGTGCGTGACGTACTCTTCGAGGCGACTGGTGTGAGAGATGAGCCAGTCGACGCCCTCCTTGGTGACCTCGTAACGGCCCCGTCCGTGTTTCCGAACGAAACCCTGTTTGATGAGATCCTGCAAATAGTCGCTAACCGCCTGCGAGGTGATCCCGATGGCATCGGCGACCTCCTGCTGGCTGACCGCCGGTTGGCGCTCGGCGATCTGGACGAGGATCTGGTAGCGCGTCGCATCCCGCTTGCTCCGGAGCACGTTCGCATCGCCGGACTCGTCCGCTGTCATGACTGCCCGTGTGGCCCGGAAACGCAAGTACTTTTGCCATACTTCCGACGAACTTTCCCGAGAGCGGCACTCTCGGCGCAGTTTGAAAATTGAGGTTTCGTTAGTACAACCAAAATTGTTTTATTCGAGACTCCGGTTGTATTCGGTGATGTCCCGCGTAGCGCTCCCACACGACGCGAAGGCGGGGCCGACAAAGTCGGAGGTCCGGGCCGTGTTGCTCTCGAAGCTGGGGCTCACGGACGCGGATCACTTCGTCGAGGTCGGCTCCTGTACCGGTGCGGTCACCATCGAGGCGGCCCGGCGGGCCGGACGCGTCACCGCCGTCGAACGCAAGGAATCGCGACTGGAGACGACCGAGAAGAACCTCCACGTCAACGAGACCAGTGCTGAGGTCGACCTGCGGGCCGCGGAGGCCCCCGACGGCCTCCCCGAGGACGCCGACGCGCTCTTTCTCGGTGGCTCCCGCAACTACGAGGCCGTCCTCGACCACGCCGTCGAGACCGGCGTCGACCGCGTGATCATGAACGTCTCGCGGCTGGAAGTCGCCGGCGCGGCGACCGACGCCTTTCGCGAGCGGGACCTGCTGGAGGAGGTCCTCCAGTTCCAGGTCAGCCACGGCTACGAACTCGCCGGTGCGACGAGTTTCGACTCGGACAACCCGGTCTATATGCTGATCGGCAGCGCGAGTGATACGGAAGTTGCGGCGGACGGAGGGAAGACGTGACCCTCTACGGCGTCGGACTCGGGCCGGGCGAGCCCGATCTCGTGAGCGTTCGCGGCAAGCGGATTCTGGAGGATGTCGACGTGGTGTACTCGCCGGGCAGACTCTCACGGACTGTCGCGACCGAACACGTCCCCGAGGAACGGATCGGCGACCTCGATTTCCCGATGACACGCGACGAGGAGAAGCTTCGGCGGGCCTGGAAGGACGCGGCGGCCGAGATCGCGCCCCGCGCTCGCGAAGGCGACGCCGCCTTCGTCACGCTCGGGGACCCCAACGTCTACTCGACGTTCGGCCACCTCCGCCGGACGCTCGACGCCTTCCATCCCGACGTGGATCTGGAAGTCGTTCCGGGCGTCAGCGCCATGACCGCGTTCGCGACGGCGCTGGGCGTCGAGATCCCGGCCGGGTCTGGGCTCGCGCTCCGGGAGGCCGACCAGGGGCGCTCGCCGACCGGGCCGGATCGGATGATCCTGTTCAAGGTGACCGATGCGCCCGCGACCCACGAGGGACTGGTCGACGCCGGCTACGACGTGACCTACGGTCGCCGGCTGTTCATGGCGCAAGGCGAGACCGTCGTGACCGACGATCCCGACGAGATCGACGAGCGTGACTACTACACGCTAGCCTACGCGACGCGGAGCAACGCGGCGGAAGAACTGGCGACGGCGAAATTCGAGACGGCCGACGACCGCAGTGGGCCCGTCACGGAGGAACGCGCCGAAGGTGTCGCCTGCGGCGACGAGTCGCCGGAGGTGCGTTCGGATGACTGACACCGACCCGCAGGCCGCCATCGACGCCACCGCCGGCCGGGCCGAGCGCGATCAGCGCGTCTACGAACACAGCGCCGGCGACGAGCAGGAGGGGATCCCCTTCATCGGTGCTGGCCCCGGCGACCCGAAACTGCTGACGGTGGCCGGCCGCGAACTCGTCGAGGCCGCCGATCTGGTGGTTCACGCGGGCTCGCTGGTCAACAGCGAACTGCTGGCGGAGTACTGCGCGGAGGCAGAGACGGTCTCTTCGATCGGGAAGGACCTCGAAGAGTTGATTCCGCTGATGCGGGACGCCTACGAGGACGGCGAGAACGTCGTCCGACTCCACAGCGGCGACCCCGCGATCTACGGCGCGGCGCTGGAGCAGATGGACGCGCTGGAACACGAGGGCGTCCCGACGTACTTCGTCCCGGGCGTGACCGCGGCCTTCGCCGCCAGCGCCACCCTGCGCACCCAGTTGACGCTCAACGAAGTCTCGAACCACGTCGCGTTCACCCGACCACAGGGCAAGACGCTGGACGCCGACGAGGACCACATCGCCGAGTTCGTCGAGATGGGCGACGTGACGACCTGTATCTACCTCGGCACCCACGCGGTCGCCGATACGATGGACCGCCTGCTGGAGCAGGGTCACGATCCCGAGACGCCCGTGGCGGTCGTCTACCACGCGTCCTGGCCCGACGAGGACGTGATCGAGGGCACCATCGCGACCATTGGCGATCGCGTCGAAGACGCGGGCTATCGCGCCTCCGCGCTGGTCATCATCGGCGAGGCGGTCGCGGGCGACGGCTACGAGCGGTCCTATCTCTACGACGGCTGGGCGTCGCGAGGGAGCGACGACGACGCGGAGACGGACGCGACCACCGGAACGGAGGCAGACGACTGATGAGTACGGACACGGACGACACGGCGGACGGGAGTACCGACGCGGACACCGACGACTCGGGCGGCCACTGTTCGACGCCGGACAGCGACGGTGAGGTCGCCGAGGAGATCGCGGTCATTTCCTTCGAGCGCAAGTGGGAGACTGCGGAGGAGATACGCGACGAGATCGGCGACCGCTACGAGACGATCGACCTGATCGAGTACCACGGTGAGGTGTTCGCCGAGCACTGGGGCGAGTACAACTGCTTCGTGGGCCTGATGGCCAGCGGGATCGCGATGCGCAAGACTGCGCCGCTACTGGACGACAAGTGGGACGACCCTGCCATCGTCGTGGTCGACGAGGAACTGACGTGGGCCATCCCGATCACGGGCGGCCACCACGGCGCGAACCAGGTGGCCGACGACCTGGCCACGATGGGCGCGGTGCCGGCGATGACCACGGCCTCGGAAGCCGCGGACAAGCAGGGCGTCGAGAAGCAGGCCAAGGCACTGGACGCCCACGTCGTCAACGGCGATTCCACCGTGGCGACGAACCTCGCCGTGCTGGACGACGAACTCGGCCCCGTCGAACGGCTGGACGGCCCGAAGGCCGTGATGGTCGACGACGACGTGACCGTGCTGAAACGGAACGGCGAGGACGGCGTGGTACTTGGCACCGGCAGCGTCTCCGGCGCGAAAGCCGAGCAGTTCGAGACCGCCTGGAGAAGTGCCCTCGAAGGCACCGACTACGACCTCGCCGACGTGGACTTCGTGGCGACCGGGACCCGGAAGGAAGACGAGGATGGGTTGCTGGAAGCCGCGGCCGAGTTGGACCTGGGGGTCGTCTCCTTCGAGAAGGAGACCCTGGAGGAGTTCGAGGGGCCGACCCCCTCGCGGTCGAAGGAGTTGATCGGCTGGCCCGGGATCTCGGAGGCCAGCGCCATCGCGGGCGGGCGCGACCACGAACTGCTCCGCGAGAAAGAACGCTACGACGAGGCGGTGACGGTGGCGGTCGGACGATGAGCGGAGCCGAGAGCGGCGACGATGAGTACGGCACCCTCTACGTCGTCGGCATCGGCCCGGGCCTGCCGGGTGGCATGACCCAGCGGGCCAAAGACGTCATCCGGACCGCCGACTGTGTGGTCGCCTCGAACCTCTACCAGGAGTTCCTCCGGAAAGACGGGACCCTGCCGCCCGAGAGCGCCGCGGTCGAGGCCGCGGCGGACGGAGGGAGTGTCGCCGAAGACGCTGGCGGGACCGTCCTCGAACGCCCGAACGGGCGACGCCAGGAACTGGTCCGGTCGACGATGGGGCGGCAGGTCGAACTCGCCCGGGAAGCCTTCGAGCGGGTTCGCGCTGGCGAGGACGTGGCTCACGTCTCGGGCGGCGACCCGAACGTCTACGGCAAGAGCGACCTCGTGTTCACGATGGCCGAGGAGGAAGGGGCGACGGACGTGCCCATCGAGATCGTCCCCGGCGTCACGGCGGCGCTGGGTGGGGCGGCCAACCTCGGCGCGCCGCTCTCGAACGACTTCTGTACGGTCTCGCTGTCGGACAAGTGGCGCGGCTGGGACGAGATCGCCGAGAAACTGCGGGCAGCCGCCATCTCGGGGTTCGTGATCGTCCTCTACAACTGCTGGCGCGACTACGAGCGGGCCATCGAGGTCGTTCGGGAGGAGCGGGCCGACGACGTGCCCGTCGCGATCATCAACGACGCCGGCCGCGACGACGCCGGCCGCAACGTCGACGGCGAGACCCACACGATCACCACCCTCGCCGACGTGACCGACCACGACGAGAAGGTCGGCGGGATGGGCTCGTCCATCCTGATCGGCACCCACGAGACCGAGGTCTGGGAAAACGACCACCGCGAGTTCCTGGTCACGCCCCGCGGCGGGCGTGACGTGGAGGATTTCTAAACTATGAGTACCGACGACACCACCACCAACGACGCGAGTACAGAGACGGAATCGAAGTGTGGAGCCTCGACCAGCGAATCCGAGGCCAGTACCGAATCGAAATGCGGTGGAACGACCACGGAGACGGCGGAAACCACCAGCGATTCGAAGTGTGGCGGGTCTTCGTCGTCGAGTTCCTCGAACGGGTGCGGTGGGAGTTCCGGCGATGACGAGGAGGAGGTCGGCGCGACCGTCGACGACTTCGACGCCGACCCCGGCCAGCTGGTCGCGGTCGGGCTCGGTCCCGGCCAGCCCGAGGGGATGACTGACCGTGCCAAGACCGCCCTCGCGGAGGCCGAACACATCGTGGGCTACACCACCTACGTCGACCTCCTGCCCGACGAGATCACCGAGGCCGCCGAGGACATCTACGACACGCCGATGTGCGGCGAGGTCTCCCGGACCGAGGAGGCCATCGACCGGGCCCTCGCGGGCAACGACGTGGCGATCATCGGCAGCGGCGATCCCAACGTCTACGCACTGGCCGGCCTCGCCCTGGAGATCGTCGAGTCCAAGGGCGCGACCGCCTCGATGCTCGATTTCGACGTGGTGCCCGGCGTTCCGGCGGCTCAGTCCTGTGCGGCACGAGTCGGCGCACCCCTCGTGAACGACACCGTCTCGATCTCGCTGTCGGACCACCTCACCGACATGCCGACAATCGAGTCGCGACTCCACGCGGTCGCCAAAGAGGGATTCACCATCTCGATCTACAACCCCTGGAGCCGCAAGCGCCGCGAGAACTTCGAGAAGTGCTGTGAGATCCTGCTGGAACACCGCGATCCCGAGACGCCCGTTGGCGTCGTCCACGCGGCCGGCCGCGAGGACGAGGAAGTCGAGATCGTCGACCTCGAAGACCTGCCGGAACTGGGCGAGACCGACCTGATCGACATGACGACGACGATCCTCGTGGGCAACGAGGACACCTACGTCTGGGACGACCGGATGGTGACTCCCCGGGGCTACGAGACAAAGTACGACTACTGATGACCTACACCATCACGCTCGACCGGGCGGCCTGTGACGGCATCTTCGCCTGTCTCGTCCGGGACGACCGGTTCACCGAACGCGAGGACGGACTGGCCGGGATCGAGGGCGAGGCAGCCGACGGCCCCGTGTCGGAAACTGCGACGGTGACCGTCTCCTTCGACGACGACCGACTCGCCGATGCCGAGCAGGCCGCCGCGGCGTGTCCCGTCGACGCGATCAGCGTCACCGAGGAGGGCGAGTCATGAGCGTCGAGACCGGCGTCCCCTCTGACTTGCTGGCCAGCCACCCCGAAACGGCCTACTTCTGGGGTCGCGTCGTCGGCGACGGCGACCTCGGTGAGAACTCGATCACCGTCCGAACGAGCGACGAGACAGCCGCTCGCCGGCTCGCGGCCATCGCCGGCTCCGAGCAGGTCGATAAGCGCATCCGCGAACGGGAGTACGCTCACGACACGTCGATCACACGGACTGAGGAGGAGTTCACGGTCCAGGTGTTCGGCGACCTGCCGGGCCGCGCCTCGGCAGCCTTCGGCCTGCCACGGAACGGTCAGCCCGGCGGTTACCGCTTCGACACCTTCGCCGACCACGACCGCGAACTCCTGCGCGGCCTGCTGGAAGGCTGTGGCACCATCTGTTTCAAGAGTTCCGCGGGAACGGTCGGCCTCTCGTTCGTTGCCGACGACCGCCGACTGCTGGAGACGATCCAGGGTCTGCTCGACGGACTGCCCGTCGACGCACCCAGTGGGGAAATCGCCGAGACCTCCTCGGGTGGCTACTGGTTCGGCGTCGACGACGCGGCCGTCCCGACCGTCGGCCCGTGGCTCTACGAAGGAAGTGAGGAGACCGGACTGTTCGCGCCGTCGCGGCGGCGGAAACTCCAGCGGAGCCTCGAACAGGCCGCGGAGGTCGACCCGTGAGTCGCAGTACGACCGGTTCGGAGGGGGGACGGCCCTTCGACGACGAGGCGGTCCTGCTGGTCGGCCACGGCTCCCGCCGCGAGAAGTCCAACGAGCAGGTCCGCGAGCTGGCGGTCGCACTCGAAGACCGACTGGGCGTGCCGGTGGACGCGGGCTTTCTCGAACTCGCAGAGCCAGCGATCCCCGAGGCGATCGCCGGGCTCGCGAGCACTGTCTCGGAAGTCACCGTCGTCCCGCTCTCGCTGTTCGCCGCGAGTCACGTGAAAAACGACGTGCCGCTGGCCGTCCAGCAGGCCCGGGCCGAACACGACGGCCTGACCGTCAACAACGGCGCACACCTCGGGATTCACCCCGCCATCGTGGATCTGCTGGACGACCGCGCGGCGGCCGTCGAGGCTGAACTGGGCGTCGACCGCGCGGACGACGACGTAATCGCCGTCGTCTGTGCCCGTGGGTCGAGCGACCCCGACGCCAACGGCGACGTCCACAAACTCGCCCGCCTGCTCGACGAGGGGCGGGCGTTCTCGCGGGTCGAGGCCTCGTTCATCGGCGTGACCGAACCGGTACTCGAAGATAGCCTGCACGGGATCGCCAAGCGTCGGCCCGACGCTGTGGTCGTGATCCCGTATATGCTGGGCGACGGCGTCCTCACCCAGCGGATACGTGACCACACCGACGAGTTCGACGAGGAATATCCCTACGTCGATGCGGCGGCGGGCGACCCGCTGGGCACGGATTCTCGATTGCTGGACGTGCTGGGCGACCGCTGGCAGGAGGCCCGCAGCGGGAGCGTGGAGATGTCCTGTGACACCTGCAAGTACAAGGTCGAACTCGACGGCTACGAGGAAGACGTGGGCGGCGCGCGGGCGATGCTCCGGGCGCTGACCCACCAGGAGACCCACGCCGACCGCGAGGACGTGGCCGACGACCCGCACGTCCACGACGCGCCCGAGAAACACGTCGCGGTCTGTACGAACCAGACCTGCGCCGCCGACGGCGCGCCCGCCGTCCTCGAACGCCTCCGCCAGGCCGTCCGGGACTCGGATCAGGCGGACGCCCGTATCACCCGCTCGTCCTGTCTCGGCCGCTGTGGCGAGGGGCCCATGGTCGCCGTGTATCCGGACGGCGTCTGGTACGGCGACACCGACGAGGACGCCGCCGACCGCATCGTCTCGTCCCACCTCGATCGGGACCGCATCGTCTCCGACCTCGTGGATCAGACACTGTGATCGACACCAATGAGCTGTGACGAACTCGAAGCCCTGCGACTGGGCGTCATGACGGCACTCGGCATCGGCGACGAAAGCACGCGCGAACACGCGAGAAAAGAACTGGAGGGAAGCATGGAGGGCCCCATCGAAGCCCTCGCAAACGCGGAGACGTTACCGGAGATCGAACGCCACCTCGACGCCGCCCTCGTCGACCTCGAAGCGGAGGTCGCGGCGATGGACCCCGACGATCCCGAGTACGACTACACCCGCGGCCGCCTCGTGGCCGTTCGGGACGCCGAGCGGGCGATCCACCGGCTGACCGAACAGGCCGAGAGCGTCCTTGAGGGCTTCGGCGAGGCCCACCACCACCTCCACGAGGCGTTCCCGGTCGATGAGTAGTCGCGGCCGACAGACTGCTTCGCTCGGGGAGATCGACCCTGCCGGATCGCGCCACCTCGGCAAGCGGTCGGCCGTCGCACTGACCGACGGCGCAGTGCTGGTCGGAACGGCCGACGGCGACCTCCGTGCGTTCGACCGCAATCTGACGCCACGCTGGACCGCAACCGAGAACGGGCCCGGCGATGGAAGCCTCGTGTCCATCGACACCGTCGAGGGCATAGCGGTCGTCGGCGAACGTGGTCCCTCGGGCACAGTCCGGTGTCACGATCTGGATTCCGGAGAACTGGTCTGGCGCTACGAGACCGCCGACGACGTGGGTGACCCCCAGAACGAGACGCGGTTCCTGTTGCCGTTCGTCGCGGACGTGGTCGCGGGCGAGGAGCGAATCTACGTCGCGGCGCGGCGGTACGAACGCGGCGACGACGGCCGAACGTTCGACAGCGTCGTCTACGCCTTCGACCTTGACGGGACCGTCGAGTGGCGCTACCGGGCGGACGCCTCGCCGATCAGCCTCGCCGTTCGGGACAGTCGCGTGGCCGTGGCGTACAATCGCTGTCCGGGCGACCACCAGTGTGGCCTGGTCGTGCTGGACAGCGCGGACGGAACGGAGCGCATGACCTGGGATCCCGGAACCGACGGGGGCCGACGGGTCGGTGACGTGTCACTGCTCGCCGACGGCATCGCCGTCGCGAGCCACGGCGACTACTGCGGGTACCGCCTGAACGAGGACGGGAGTCACCGCTGGCGGGCTCCCCTGGCGACGCCCGCGACGGTCGAGGGCGAGCGCGTCTACGCCTACCCGAACCACGTCCACGCCACGTCGGCGGGCGCGGTGTTCGTGACCGGCAACACCTACCCCGAGGAAGGGCGCGAGACCGAGGCACGACACCCCAACGAACACACTGTGGTCGGGGTCACGCTGGACGGTGAGCACGCCTGGCGCGACCCTATCGGGGGGTTCGCGACCGGCATCGGAACCGCGGGCGACCGGCTCGCCGTGCCGAGCGCACAGCACTTCCGGGACCGCGACGCCACGGGGCACGGCCTGGGAGTGTTCGGCGTAGCCGACGGCCCGATGTCGGCCCTCGACGCCGACGGCGTACTCACGGCCGCGGCGCTCGACGACGAGAGCGTGGTCGCGGTCGAGGAACCGGTCGCGTATCACGACGAAAGCGACGAGCGTGGCGCGTATCGCGTGCTGCGAGGCGCCCGTGAGTGAACCGAGCCGGTTCCGCTCAGATCCGGTTGTTCAACTTGTACAGTTCCAGCGCTTCCAGCCGCGGATCTGACGCGGCCGTCGCGTTCGCCCCGACGGAGGTTCCGGCGACACCCTCGTTGGTCGCGCTCCCGGTGCCCGAATCGAGGATGTAGGCGACCTCCTCCGCGATCGTCTCGACCGGTTCGCCGAGTTCGTCGCTGGCCGCTTCCAGCGCCCGTTCGATCTCGTCGTCCGAGGCGGTGAACTCACCGCCGCCGCCGATCTCGGTGAGGTCAGTCATCCGCGACACCTCCCCTGACGACGTTGCTCTCGTCGAGGTCGAGTTTCTTCGCGTAGGTCTCGGCGTGGTGTTCGATGCGGCCGTCGTAATCCGCCTCGTCGGCCTCGGTGGCGGCCTGCTGGGCCACCTGCGAGAACGTGTTCGGTGCGTAGTGGTCGAGGTCGAGCGCCTCCTTGAACTGGGCGTGCCACAGCTCCATGCCGCGCTGGATGAGACCGTCGAAATCCGCGCCCAGCGGGTCGTCCATCGCCGCCGAGACGAAGTAGGCGGTGTCGATGACGTGGGGGAGACACTCCAGTGACTCCTCCCAGATCGCCTCGTCGACGCCCTGGTACTCGGGGATCCCAGCCCGTTCTTTCTCCAGGAGTTCCGAGAGCAGTTCCAGCCCGTGGGTGACGTGGCGGCCCTCGTCGGTGCTGACGAACTGGAAGCCCTTGTTTAGCAGGGGGAGCGGCGACTCCTGCATCATGTTGTTCTTCAGGAAGTAGCCGCCCCGAGCGGCGATACCTTCGACCATCATGTGGTAGGTCGTCGCGGCGCGGGCGATCTCGACGGGATCGCCGTTGTTGGCCGCCAGCGCCATGTGTGCACCCTGGCGTTCGCCGAGTTTGGACATCCCGCAGGCCGAGGTCCGGGGCAGGGGCTGGCCGCCCCGGCGGATGTCCAGATGCGTCTCCGGGAACACGTCGTCCATGACGGTGTTGATGTACATATCGAAAAACTGCGTGTGCTTGGCCTCCGTCATGGCGAACACCGTCGCGTACATCTCCTTCTCGATGGAGTCGTCGAGGTACGGCGACGCCATCTGCTCGATGATCCGCCGGCCGTCCTCCGCGACGGCGTGTTCCAGATCGACGAAGGCCGCGATGAGGCGCGCCCACTGCTCTTTCTGTTCGGGTTCCAGCGAGTTCCAGACCTCGATGTCTTCCTCGACCCCGATGGCGTCGACGAGTTTCGACACGTCCCAGGTGCCGAGTTCGATCCCCTTCTGGTACAGCTCGAACCACTTGCTGTCCATGTCCACACGACCCGTCTCCACCACTGGCATGTCTTGCAACGACATACCCCAGATGAGAGAGCGTACTGCGTAGGTATTTTTGCCGGAAAATAGTGGTAGTTTATACCACACATAGAGTAATCGAACATATTAGGCCCTGAGCGGCGCGTTTTACCAATATTTGAGAACAGGCGGTTCTCTTATTCGTCGTCGGTGTCGGAGCGACCGAGCCGTGTGGCGTCCGGCCCGAACTCGGTTTCGAGCAGCGTCGGCACGTCGTCGGGACACACGTCGGAGTACCAGCGGCCGCGGGGATGGATGGCGATTGCAGTGCCGTCGGCGCTACAGAGGCCGAGACAGCTCGTCTCGGCGACGTGGACCTGCGACCAGAACACGCCTCGTTCACGAAGCCACGTCTTCACTGCCGCGTACACCTCGTCACCGTCGGCCTCGGCACAGGCGGCGTGTTCCGAATCGCGGGCGTTCGTACAGACCAGTACGTGGTCGGTGAACCCACTCTCTCGAATCCGCTCGGTTTGCTCGTGCATCAGTCCGCGGTGGTCACCTCGTCAGCGGGCGACGACGGAACACCGATCTCCGACCCGTCGTTTGCGTGATCGGTGAACTGGGCGTGTCCGACCGCGAGGAGCAACCACAACAGCGCCTGGCCGAAGACGAACAGTCCGGTCAGCCCGTGTCGGAGGGCGGGCGAGAGCCCACCGCTGACGGCGTTCGTCGGGGCGAGCAGGGCTGGAATAGCGAGCAGTCCGAACGGGAGCATCGCGGCGGCGACACCCGCTGCGTGGCCCTTCGATTCGCAGGTCCGGTTGTACGCATACCCGGCCAGCAGACAGGTGAGCGCGCCGACGATCATCATCCCGGCGTACAGTGGGAGCCGTGTCGAGACTGCCAGCGACTGCTGGGCCCCCGGCGAGACCGGCGGCAGAACCAGCCAGGGCGCACCGGAGACGGTGACGAACCCGGCAGCGCCCAGCACGTAGCTCTTGGTCGCGCCGGTCCCCGGGATCGCCGGTTCGAGGAAGTAGTAGACGACCCCGAAGAAGACACCGCCGAGCAACACTGCCCACAGCCCGCCAGCCAGGACGCTCGCGCCGCGATTGACTGCAGTCGGGACTGCGCCACCGCCGTGAGCCTCGCCCTCGCCGCCAGTGGCGTGGCTGTGACCGTGGTGGCCGTCACCGCCGCCGTCGTGATTCAGCGCGTCGGCGTGGGCGACGAGCGGGTTGGCCACGCCCGCCATGAGCAGTCCGAAGACCACGCCGGCGAGGAGTCCAGCTTTCACACCGCGTGTCAGATAGTCGAACAGCATACTCAGTGGCAGGTTATCCCGGCCGCGTGGCGGAAGTTGTGCATGGAGTCGTGAACCAGCGGCTCCTGGACGAACAGGAGCGTGAACCCAAGAGCCAGGACCAACAGCGCGCCCGCAGCCACCTGCGTCGGCGTCAGTTCGACCCGTGCGCGTTCGATACGTCCGTGAACGGTGTTCGCTGTCGACATAGTAAACTACGGTTGTACAACAGCAAGCCCAGTTGTAAAGCTTTCGAGTGCGCCAAACCTCAGTTGCGGTCGACGGCGGCGGTCACGCGGTCGGCCGACAGCGCCGACAGCGGCACGCGTTCGGCGTCGAGAGTGTCACAGACGAGGTCCGTCACTTCCGCACGACTCCCATCACCGGCGTCGACGACGACGGTTTCGGCGTTCAGTGTCGCCAGTTCGCGAGCGGCCGCGCGGGTTTCTGCGGTCGGACTTCCCTCGGCGACGTTGGCTCGCCCGTCGGTGACCAGCACGACGACCGCGGCGTCGGGGTCGGCGCGTTCCAGGACCGTCCGTGCGGTTCGGAGGCCGTCGGGCAGTGGCGTCCGGTCGCCCGTCGGGAGGTCCTTGAGGTGACGGGCCGCTCGCGTCACGCTGTCGGTCGGCGGAAGGACTACGTCCGCCTCGTCGCCGGCCACCGCGACGAACCCCACCTCGTCGCGGGCCTCGTAGGCGTCCTGTAACAGTTCCAGTACCGTTCCTTTCGCCGTCCGCATCGCGCCCCGCATCGACGCGCTCGCGTCGACGACGAACAACACGAGCACCCCCGTCTCGCCCGCCCTGACGGATTGACGGAGGTCACGCGTCTGTACCGCGGAGCCGCCCCGCCGCGCCGCCGCACGGATCGAGGCCGCCGCGTCGACCGAATCGCCCGCTTCAGCCCGCTCCGTCCGCACACGTGCCCCCTCGGCGTCGGAACTCGGTGTCGACCGGGCGCGCGAGCCACCGTCGCTCCCCACGGCGCGCCCGAGGGAATCGGGGGCCGACAGGTCCGGAGCAGCGGCATCACCGACTGCCGCGCGTTGCTGACCGGGGAGCAGCGGCGTGGCCGGCTGGGCGTCTTCCTCGTCCGCTCCGTCGGAGTCGGGTGAACTCTCCGTACTGTCGTCGCTCGGCTCGTGGCCACCGTCCGCGCCGCTGTCGGCAGTCGGTGACGGTCGAGTGTCCGGGCCGCCCTGATCGTCCGGGTCGTCGGATCGGTCGCCATCCTCGCGCTCGTCTGACCGGGACCCGTCGTCGCGGTCGGTCGGTTCGGACCCGTCGGAGTCCGGGCCAGCGTCACCACCGTCGTCTCTGTCGTCGGCCGTACCCGCGTCCTCGGTCTCACCGTCACCACGCTCGTCGGGAGCCGGCTCGGCGTCCCCCGACTCGTCCCGATCATCGTCGGACCCGTCACCGCCGGCCTCGTCCTCGAAGTGATCGTCGAGTACGTCCTCCGGGTCCGGCGCGTCCTCGAACGGACGGGACTGGAGCCGGTGGGGCAGTGCCAGTTCGGCGGCCCGGCGCACGTCGGACTCGATCACGCGCGCCCGGCCCGCAAGCGCCGCGAGCGCGCGAGCGGCCCGCGCCGTGGCGATGTCCCCACGATGGCCGTCGACGCCGGCGTCCCGGCACAGCTGGGCGATCTCCGTGGCGAACTCGTCGGGAAGCACCACGTCCGCAAGACCGTCCCGCGCCCGTCGGAGTCGGGCCGCAGGGTCGGTGTCCGTCTCCGCTCCAGCGCGTTCGCCCAGCGCCTGCCGGATGATCGCCACGCGGTCGTCGATCTCCCGACAACCCGTCACCGTCGCCTGGAGCGCGAAGCGGTCACGCAACTGGGGTCTGAGGTCCCCCTCCTCCGGGTTCATCGTCCCGATCAGGGTGAACTCCGCCGGATGACTGACGCTCACGCCGTCGCGCTCGACGCGGTTGACGCCGCCCGCCGCCGCGTCCAGCAACACGTCCACCAGGTGATCGTCCAGCAGGTTCACCTCGTCCACGTAGAGGATACCGCGATTGGCCCGCGCCAGCAGTCCCGGCTCGAACTCCGAGTTGCCGTCGATGGCATCTTCGACCGAGAGCGTCCCGACGACCCGATCCCGGGTCGCACCGAGCGGGAGCGTGACGAGCGGAACCGGGCGCGTCTCGACCGGGAGATCGTCCCGGTCCCGACAGTCCGCACACTGTCCGGCGGGATCGTCGGGCGGACAGCCGTACGGACAGTCGGCGACCGCACGCTGGTCGGGGAGCAGATCCGCCAGCGCACGGACGGCCGTCGACTTGGCCGTCCCCTTCTCCCCGGACACGAGCAGTCCGTCGAGGTCGTCGTTCGCCGCGACGACGAGTAAAGCCTGCTTGAACTCCGCCTGCCCGACGATCTCCCCGAACGTCGGCCGGTGCCGCTCGCTCCGCGGCCCGCCAGGGCCCGCCCTTGCCCCCGCCTGCGAAGCTTTTTTGCCGTCGCCGTAATCAACCATACTTGCGTTAAGTAAACAGAGGTTTAACAACGTTATGCCGAAGATCGGGTTATACACTGCGACGGAGAACGAACTGGGCGCGGTCCAGCGGGCGGCCACGGAGGTCGAGACAGACCTGGTCGTGCGCTCGGACGGGGACCTCGACGACGTAGCCGACGTGGACGCGTTCGTCGACGAATTGACCGACGCGACGGCGGTGATCTTCTGGTTGCACGGCGGTCAGGACAGTATGCCGGGGTACGATCACGCAAGGGAGCGACTGGCGGAGGCTGGCGTCCCGCTGATCGTCGAGTCGACCGGCGACGCCTTCGCCCGCGAGGACACTACGGTCGCCAGCGCCGAGCGCGAGCGGGTCTGTGCGTATCTGGAACGGGGCGGCACGGCGAACGTGGCCAACTGTCTGCGCTATCTCGCCGCCACCTACGCGACCGACGCCGACCCGGCCTACGACGACCCCGTGGACCTTCCCACCGAAGGCGTCTACCATCCCGATCACCCGGCGGCGAGCTACGACGAACTCGTCGAGACCTTCGACCCCGACGCGCCGACCGTCGCCATCTGGTTCTACGAGTCCCACTGGACACACGAGAACACCCGCTACGTCGACGCGCAGGTCCGGGCCGTCGAGAGCCAGGGCGCGAACGCGCTCCCGATCTTCTGTGAACCCGCCACCGACGCCGACGGCCAGTGGGACGCCGAACGCGTCACCGAGGAGTGGTTGCTGGACGCCCACGGCGAGCCGGTCGTCGACGCCGTGCTCTCCTCGTTCATGTTTTCGCTGTCGATGGACGAACGCGGCCGGAGCGCGAGTGACGAAGGCGACAGCGCCGAAGACGTGTTCCTCGACAGACTTGGCGTCCCCGTGATCCAGACCGTGACGACGATGCGATCGCGCTCGCGGTACGAGTCGAGCGACACCGGCGTCATGGGCTTCGAACTCGCGCTCTCGGTGGCGCTCCCGGAGTTCGACGGCAACGTCATCACCCACCCGATCAGTGGCAAGGAGCGGACCGACGACGCGGCCGGGATCGGGAGCGCCCCGAAACAGCACTTCCCGATCGACGACCGCGTGGACCACGCCGCCCGCCTCGCGGTCAACTGGGCGCAACTTCGGCACACCCCCAACGAGGACAAGCAAGTCGCGGTCGTCCTCCACAACTACCCGCCCAGCGACGACGGCATCGGGACCGCGTTCGGGCTCGACAGCCCGGAGAGCACGGTGAATCTCCTGGACGAACTCCGCGCCCGCGGGTACGATGTGGGCGGCGACGTTCCGACGGACGGCCAATCGTTGATCGACGACCTCACCGCCCAGTTGACGCTGGACGACCGCTGGGTCGCGCCCGAGGACGTGCGCGACCTCTCGGTCGACACCGTCGCACCCGACCGGTACAGCGAGTGGTTCGCCGAGAAAGACGACCGCTTCCGCGAGAACGTGATCGAGGAGTGGGGCGCGGCCCCGGACCGACCGTTCGCCATCCCCGGCGTCGAGTTCGGGAACGTCCTCGTCACGGTCCAGCCCCCACGTGGGTTCGGCATGGACCCCTCGAAGGTGTATCACGACTCGGACCTCCAGCCACCTCACGACTACGTGGCCTTCTACGAGTGGCTGAAACGCGAGTTCGCGGCTGACGCGGTGGTCCACCTTGGCACCCACGGCAGTCTGGAGTGGCTCCCAGGGAAGACCGTCGGCCTCGACGGCGAGAGCGCGCCCGACCAGTTGATCGGCGCGCTTCCGAACGTCTACCCGTACATCATCAACAACCCCGGCGAGGGGACACAGGCCAAGCGCCGTTCCTACGCCGCGGTCGTCGACTACCTGACGCCCGTGATGTCCAACGCCGGCACCTACGACGACCTGGCCGACTTAGAGGAACTCGCGGATCGGTACCGCGAGGCCGGGATGGAGGACGCCCGCACCGACGACGGGGAGGCGCTGGCCGACCGCATCCGCGAGACCGTCGACGGCCTGGATCTGGCCGTCGAACTCGGCATCGCCGGCGAAATCGACGAGAAGGCCGACGTTCGCGGCCCCGACGAAGCCGGGTCGACGCTCGCCGAGGGAGCGGTTTCTGGCGAGGAAGTGGGCATCGACGAACTCGTCGAGCGCATCCACGAGTACCTGACCGACGTGAAGACGACCCAGATCCGCCTCGGCCTGCATACGATGGGCGAACCGCCCGAAGGCGACCGGCTGACGGAGTACCTGGTCGCGCTCACGCGCCTCGAGAACCCCGGCGGCCCGAGCCTCCGGGAGGCCGTCGCGGGCGTCCTCGGGATCGACTATCAGCGGATGCTCGACGAGCCCGGGACCTACGACGAGGACCTGGGCATGACCTACGCGCAGGCGGCCGACGAGGTGTACGAGACGAGTCTCGACCTCGTGGGGACTCTGGCCGACCACGGCTTCGACGTACCCGAGAGCGAACTCGCATCGGGAGACAGCGAGGTCAATATGAATCTGCTCGTCGTCGATTTCGACCCGGTCGGGGACGCCCGCGCCGACTCGGGCGCACACGAGGACCTGCGCGAGGCGCTTTCGTTCATCTGTGAGGAGGCCGCCCCGCGGGTGGCCGGCGCGGAAGCCGAGATTCCCCGGACCGCCGACGCGCTGGCCGGCGAGTACGTCCCGCCGGGCGGGTCGGGCGCACCGACGCGTGGCGGTGTCGACCTGCTCCCGACGGCCCGGAACTTCTACACGCTCGACCCACGGAAGGTCCCGGCCAAGAGCGCGTGGGACGTGGGGAGCGAGGTGGCCGACGGTGTGGCCGAGCGCCACCGAGAAGACGAAGGCGAGTACCCCGAGGAAATCGGCGTCGTCGCGTGGGGGACCCCGACCGTCCGGACGCGGGGCGAGACGATCGCGCAGGTACTCGCACTGATGGGCGTCGAACCGCAGTGGTCCGACGCCGGCCGCGTCGACGGCGTGGAGCCGATCCCCCTCGACGAACTCGGCCGGCCAAGAATCGACGTGACGACGCGTGTCTCCGGCCTGTTCCGAGACGCCTTCCCCGCCGCGGCGGGCGTGATCCACGACGCCGTCGACGCCGTCGTGGATCTGGACGAACCCCACGACCGGAACTACGTCAAGAAACACGTCGAGGAAGACGCCGAGAAACTGGAATCGGAGGGCCTCGACGCGAGCGAGGCCCGCGACGCGGCCAAACACCGGGTGTTCACGACCCGGCCGGGCGGCTACGGCGCGGGGACGAACAAGGCCGTCGACGAGGGCAACTGGGACGACCGCTCGGATCTGGCCGACGTGTACGTCCAGTGGGGCGGCTACGCGATGGGCTCGCGGGGCAACGTGTCCGAGGCCCACGACGCCTTCGAGCGCCGCCTCGGCAACGTCGACGCGACCGTCAAGATCGAGGACACCGCCGAACAGGACGAGTTCGACTCCTCGGACTGGTACGCCTTCCACGGCGGGTTCATCACCGCCGTCGCCGAGACGAGCGGCGAGGAACCCGCGTCCTACGTCGGCGACTCGGCCGACCCCGACAACGTGGACGTGTACACCAACGAGGAGAAGGTCCGGAAGGCGATGCGCGCCCGCGTCCTCAACCCCGAGTGGATCGAGTCGATGGAGGACCACGGCTACAAGGGTGCTGGCGACCTCTCGACCACCGTCGACGTGGTGCTGGGCTGGGACGCCACCACCGGTGTCGTCTCCGACCACCTCTGGGCGGACGTGGCCGCAAAGTTCGCCTTCGACGAGGAGCGCCAGGAGTGGCTGAAAGACGTGAATCCGTGGGCGCTGGACTCGATCACCGACACCCTGCTGGAGGCCATCGATCGCGACCTCTGGGACGCCGACGACGCGACCGAGGACCGGCTTCGGGACCTGAATCTGGAGGTCGACGGCGATCTGGAGGCGCGAGCGGCAGCGGACAGTGCCGATTCCGACGCCACGGAGGTGACGAGTGATGACGACTGATGGGGCGGAATTCGAGGAGTACGCGGACCTCGGTGCGACCACCGAGAACGCCATGGAGATCGCCGAGACCTCGATGGATCGTGTGCGCGAACTCGTCCCCGACGAGACGCTGGCGGACCGCATTCGCCAGAAGTCCGTCCACGCGACCGGCGACCCGGAGTTCCAGCACCTAGTGCGATTCACCGGCGAGACCGACGACGAACCCGTCGTCGCCGGCGCGCGAGCGGTCATGGACGAACGCCCCATCGTCACCGACATCACGATGGTCAAATCGGGGATCACCGGCCGCGGACACGACTGCCCCGTTCGGAAGGCCATCGGCAACGGCGCGGATCTGGCCGCCGAGACCGGCATGACCCGCACCGCGGCGTCGGTGCTGGAACTCGACCGTGAGGGCGTCTACGACGACGCGATAGCGGTCGTGGGTAACGCGCCGACGGCGGCGCTGGCGCTCGCAGACTGCATCGAGGACGGGACCCGGCCCGCTGTCGTCGTCGCCACGCCGGTCGGGTTCGTGAAGGCCGCCGAGAGCCGGAACCGGCTTCGCGAGGTCGCCGCCGATCACGGGGTGCCCGCGATCACGAACGTCGGTCGCCGGGGCGGGAGCGGTCTCGCCGCCGGGCTCACGAACGAACTGGTCCACGTCGCCAGCGACGCGCGTGACGGGACGGTGGAACTCCCGGAATGACCGACGATTACGACCTGGATTCGGGTCCCGACCCGGCCGCGTTCGCCGCGAACGGACCCGAGACGGCCGATCCCAGCGACCCGATCCACGCCGTCGGCATCGGTCCCGGCAATCCCGAGTTCCTGACGCCCCGGGGCCGGCGGGCCATCGCCGAGGCCGACGTGGTCGTCGGCTTCGAGACAGTGGTCGAGTTCGTCGCGGACCTGACCGACGCGGATCTGCTGACCTGTGGCTACCGTGACGAGGCCGAGACGCTGGCCCGGTTCGCCGAGCGCGTGGCTGGTGGCGAACGCGGCACGGCAGTCCTGATGGGCGACCCGAACCACTCGGGCTACCAGTTCCTCGGGAAAGTAGAGCGGGCCGTCGAGGGCGCGGGAGCGGTCCGGGTCGTTCCCGGAATCTCCGCGCTCCAGATGGCGGCCTCGCGGGCACGGACGCCGATGGAAGCCAGCGAGTTCGTCACGTTGCACAGGAGCGGCGACCTGACTGCCGATCTCGACCGGCTAGGGCGTGCGGTCGGAGAGCGACACCTGCTCGTCCTGCCCCGGCCGTACGATCTGATGCCCGGCGACGTGGCCGGGGAGTTGCTGGACGCAGGCGCACCGGAGAACCTCGACGCGCTGGTACTGGAGCGGTTGACACACGACGACGAATCCATCACTCGGACGACACTCGGCGGACTGGCCGAACACGCCGGTGGCGACGGGCCGGAAGACACTCCGTTCTCGGATCTGTCGGTGCTGGTCGTGCGGCGAGAGTAGGTCCGTCGGCCCCTCAGAGGCCGAATATCGGGACGAACCGGAAGGTGAGGTACGCGCCGAGCGTCGCGATGGCGGGCACGACGTTCTGCATCAGGACGACGCGGGCGGTCGTCGCGGGGTCGAACAGATCCCCCGCACTCGGAACGTGCTCCGGGTCCTCCTCGCCGATGGGCGGTAACTCCTCACCCGGTTCGTCGTCGGCCAGCGCGTCGATGGAGACCGGCGGCGCTTTCTCTTTCCTGACCGCCTCGGGGACGGTTACCGGCCGGGTCGCTCGCCCCCACCCCAGCCCGATGATCGACACCGTCGCGATGATGACGAAGCTAGCTGGAATGCCCAGTAACGAGAGGAAGACGACGAGCGTCGAACTGACCGACGCGACGACGATGGCGGCCGTCAGCGGGAGTTCGGTGATGTCGCTGCCCATCGTCTCCAGCGTTCGCCGGGCGATCGTGAACGCGCCGATCGTCACGGCAACCCCTCCGAGGATGATCGCCGGGTCCATCGCCAGTTCGCCGCTCCCGACCAGCGGCGCGACGGCGTTGGCGATGTTCGAGGTCCCTGAACTGAAGGCCATCAGACAGCCGATCGCGACGACGGTGACCGTCCCGATCAGCTCCCGGTGGTTGGTCGTCCGGTGGAGTCGCGGTATCGGGACGAGCCCCGATCGGTCCCAGTCGAGCAGGGGCCCGTCGCTGCGCTCCATCGCGACCATCCGGTTGAGCCGCGCGTAGAAGTACCGACCGATGATCAGCGAGACCCAGAAGCCGATGATCGGCGATACGACCCACCAGACGGCGATCTCACCCATAACCGCGAGGTCGAGCACGTCGCCGGCCAGCGCCAGACCCGCAATCGCGCCCACGGCGGTCATCGACGTCGAGGCCGGCACACCGAAGACGTTCCCGACGAGCAACGCGATGCCGATGAAAAAGAGGACGGCGATCGACGTTTCGAGCGTGAACACGCTGGTACTGGTCACCAGTTCCGTCCCGAGTTTCGTCACGACGTTCCGGCCGATGGTCCAGGCACCGAGGAAGAAGAACAGTCCCATCAATGCCGCCGCGCCCGTCTTCGAGATGGCGTCCGCGCCGACGGCCGGCCCGAACGCCGGTCCCGTCGTGGAACCACCGATGTTGTAGGCGACGAACATCGCCACGAGAACGCCGATCACGAGGAGGAGCTCGACCATCAGTTCCACCTGTCCTCGTGGTCATCGTCGGTCGATTCGTCGGCCTCCTCGTCCTCGTCCCCGTCGAGTTGTTCTTCGAGCGTCTCCTCGACGGTTTCCTCGACCGCTTCGCCAACCTTCTCCTCGACTGCCTCGCCGACCGTCTCCTCGACCGTCTCGCCCACTTTCTCCTCGACTGCCTCGCCGACCGTCTCCTCGACCGTCTCGCCGACAGTCTCGCCGACCGTCTCCTCGACGGTTTCACCGACAGTCTCTTCGACCGTCTCGTCGACGGTTTTCTCGACAGTCTCTTCGACCGTCTCGTCGACGGTCTCCTGGACGGTCTCTTTGACGGCCGTGGTCATCCAGTCCGGGTCGAACCGGGCCATCTTCCAGACGACGTGGATGAGATAGGATAGCAACACGCCGAAGCCGAAGGCCAGGCCGACTGCGTTGTCGGCGACCACGATCAGTGCCACCGAGAGGGCGATCAACAGCCCGTAGGTCAGATCGACGAGCGAATCGACACGACTCGGGTTCACAGTTCACCTCCGTCGGCCGGTAGTGGTTCGCAGACGGGAGCGCGTCGCTGGGGGCCGGGTGGCAGAGAATACACGTGTACAGTATACGAGAACCCCTCCGCCCAAGTATGTTAGCAAAGACGCCCGAGCGGCGGAAACAGTTCGTGATCCGCCCACACCCGCCGAGTCCGACCGAACCCGGCCAGCGGCACCGTCGCACTAGATCGGCCCTTCGCCGTCGGTCGCGACCGAGCGCGCGCCCCGGACGAGCGTGTCCTCGAAAGAGGTCGGTCGTGCATCCTCGGCGGTCGCCAGCGCACGCTGGCGCGTGATCTCGCCTTCGATCGCGTCGGTCACGAGCGGGTGGGCACCGAGCGGCTCGGCGTACGCCATCCCGCCACGGTCGAGTTCGAGCTTCGTGGGAATCCGGTGCTCGGTCGTCGCGTTCGCGGTCAGAAAGAGGGGGACGGCGACCGATCGGTCGGTCTCGACGGCGTAGCGGACACACTCGACGGCGGGGTTCTGCAGGAGATAGCTGGGTTCGACGGCTGCGTAGTCGGTCCGCTCGGCGATGCGTGTGGCGTGGTACTCGACCATCTGTCGGTGGTACGGCTGGGAACTGCTCCCCTGACCGACGAGGACGAGCGTGGCGTCGCGGTCGGCCTCGACCAGCGCGGTCGCGCGTTGGGTCACCAGCCGCGTGATCGCCGGACTCGCCCCGATCGGCTCACAGTATCGCACGGTGCCGTCGAACGCGGGGAAGGCTCGGGGCAGCACGTCCGTCGTCTCGTGGCTATGGGCGAGCGACGCCGGCACGACGTACACCACACCCTCGGAAAGAGAGCGAAACCGATCACGGAGTTCCCGACCGGGTTCCTCGGCGTACGTGACGGCGTGGGCCGCGTTGACCGCGCCGCGGCGCACGATGCGGTCCGCGTGAGTCGCCAGGGTCTCCCTGGCGTGTGTCCCCTCCTGCCCGACGAGTACGAGTGTATCCTGGGTCATGGATATTACAAGTTCGCTTTGTCTATGGCAAGCGAGCTTGACCGGAGTGATGCAAGAGAGCAAAAAATAAGTTTTGGTCAGGGAGTCGAGACCACCCCGGTGATTTCCGAGCCGAACATATTCGAGTGGCTTCCCGGGCTGTTGGAATCCGCCTCACGTGTATATATCAAAGCCCCAAAAATGGAGGTGTCATGAGTGATCAGATGAGTGCGCCGGGAACGCGGTTCTCGCGTCGTGACTTCGTGAAGGCAACTGGCGGCGCAGCGGCCGTCGCGCTGGCCGGATGCCAGGGCGCGCCACAGGCCCAGAACACCGCCGGAACGCCGGAGGCGACGCAGGCTGCCCAGTCGAACCAGTCCTCCCTGCCGGCGGCGGCTCCGCCGGAGATGATCGATCTCGCCGAGCAGGACAACGAGGTGACGCTGAAGACGGTGCCCGCACGGCTCCCGGTCCATCCCGAGGAGTCGCTGGGCGGCCCCATCGAACTCCCGCGTGTGTGGGCGTTCGCGGCCGACGACGGCCAACCCAGCGTCCCCGGTCCCGTCCTGCGGGCCCAGGAGGGCGACGTGATCGAGGTGACGCTGGACAACACCGACGGCAAGCGGCCCCACACCGTCCACTTCCACGGCGTCCAGAAGGCCTGGAAGGACGACGGCGTCCCGACCACCTCCGGCATCCAGGTCCCGCCCGGCGAGAAACACACCTACGAGATCCCCGCGAACACCCCCGGTACCCACGGCTACCACTGCCACTACCAGACCCACCAGCACATCGAGATGGGGATGTACGGGATCTTCCGGGTCGATCCTGCGGGCTACGAGGAGGCCGACCGCGAGTACTTCCTCACCGTCAAGGACTGGGACTCCCGGCTCTCCCGGATGTACGGCGGCGAGGACGTGAGCTACAGTGCCCACCAGCGCAAGGCCGACGTGTTCACGATCAACGGCCGGTCGCTCCCGCGTACCCTGCATCCGGAGGACGGCTCGCCGCTGATCGTCAGCCAGGGCGACACGGTCCGGGTCCACCTCGTCAACGTCGGCGGGTACATGGCCCACCCGATGCACACGCACAATCACCGGTTCGAGGTGGCCGAGAAGGACGGCACCCAGCTCCCCGACGCGCTCCGCGTCGAACAGGACATCGTCAACGTCGCACCCGCACAGCGACGCACCATCGAGTTCGAGGCCAGCGCCGAACCCGGCATCTACCTGATGCACTGCCACAAGGTCAACCACGCCACCAACGGGCTCGACGCCGCCGCCTCCTACCCCGGCGGCATGGTCACCGGCATCGTCTACGAGGAGGCGATGGACACCGACATCTTCGCCGACCTGATGGACTACGCCGGCTACGAGATGTAGCGAACGAGTTCGGCACAACTGACTCCCAGTCTACAGACCGAAACGACACATGGTCGAGAAACCCGAACGCGCCCGCGTCGGCGACGCGCCGCGGGACGCAACCGAACGCGAGTGGGACGTATTCGTGCGCGAGGAGACGGACAGCCGTATGCGGTACGTCGGGAGCGTCACCGCCCCCGACGCCGACGTAGCCTACGAGCAAGCGACGAAGCTGTTCGCCTGGTTCGCCGAGGACGTGTGGCTCTGCCCAGCCGACGCCGTCAGGCGGTACTCCACCCACGACCTCGACGAAGACGCCGAGCCCGTCCCGCTCGACACGGGCGAGGAACCGCGAACCGTCGAGTGATCGCGACGGGCCGAACTGGTTCGGGACAAGACCGACCGCGATTTACACGAACCTCGAACTATGAGCCAGGATGCACCCACCCACAGACGGCTGGACGTGCGCGAGATCGACGGCGAACCCTTCGGCGAGATCATGGCGGCGCTCGAAGCGCTCCCCGAAGACGGCCGACTCCGCCTGATCAACAGCTTCGAGCCGGAGCCGCTGTACGGCGTCCTCACGGAGCGCGGGTTCACCCACGAGACCGAACAGGTCGGCCCCGACGAGTTCCACGTCGATATCGAACACGCCTGATCCGAACACGTTCGCCCACAGTCGTTCGGCCGGTCGCCACGTCCCTTCGACCATGAGCGTCGTTCCTGGCGACATCGACACCGGACAGGGGCCGCCGATGACCGTCCCGCTCCGGCACTTCGTCGTCGCGGTCGGCTTCCTCGTCGGCGCGACCGTCCTCGCGGCCGCCGACGCCGTCCTCGCACTCCCCGGACTGGCGGGTATCGCTCACGTCCACCTCCTGTTGGCCGGCTGGGTCTGCATCACGATCATGGGGGCGATGACGCAGTTCGTGCCCGTCTGGTCGGGCGTCGCGCTTCACTCCCGCCGGCTGGCGAGCGTCCAGCTCTGGCTCGTCGCGCCGGGACTACTCGGCATGGCCGGGAGCTTTCTCCTCGGGGCACTGGGCTGGGTCCACGTCTTCGGGACGCTCGCACTGGCCGGGTTCTGGCTGTTCGCCTACAACCTCGGACGGACCCTGGTCCGCGTCGACGGCCTCGACGTGACGGAAGCACACTTCGCGTTCGCCCTCGCCTGTTTCGTGGCCGTGACCGCGCTGGGCTTCCTGCTCGCGCTGTCGTACGCCACGCCCGTGTTCGCCACCCTGCCGGTCACGCGGACCGGGGCCGTGGGCGCACACGCCACGCTCGCCGTGTTCGGTGCGATTCTGACCACCGTCTTCGGCGCGCTCTACCAGCTCGCGACGATGTTCACTCAGACCGAGCTTCACGGCGTCGATCACCATCTCCGCCGGATCGAGTCCTACGGCTACCCCACCGGCGTCCTCGCGCTCGCCGGGGGTCGGCTAGTGGGAACCGGTCCGCTCGCACGGGCCGGCGGCGCGCTCGTGCTCCTCGCCGTCGCGGGCTTTTCGATCCTGCTGGCCCGCCGACTGATCGAGACCCGCGTCGACTGGACGCCGATGCTCTCGCGGTACGCCGTCGTCGCGGTCACGATGGCCGGCTGGAGCCTGCTGTCGGCCCCGGCGTGGCTGACCGATCCCCTGGCGCTGTCCCACCGCTTTGGCGGGCCCAATACTGTACACTTGCTCGCGCTGGGCGTCGTCGGGTTCGTCGTGCTCGGCACGCTCTATCACATCGTCCCGTTCATCGTCTGGGTTCACCGGTACAGCGACCTGCTCGGGTTCGAGGACGTGCCGATGATCGACGACCTGTACGACAGTCGGCTGGCCGCGGTTGACTTTACCCTGTTTTCCGCCGGCACGGCCGGCCTCGTCGCGGCGGACCTGCTAGCCCTCCCCGCTGTCGTCGTCCCGCTCTCGGGGGCGCTCGTGGCCGCCGGTACCGTCGTGTTCGCCGCGAACCTGCTCGCCGTCCTGCGGAATCACAGCCCCCTCACCCTCGCCGGAGTGCTGTTCTCCCGTGCGGAAAGCGACGACGAGTCGGCCGAGGGGGCCCCACCCGGTGACACCGGTGTCACCTGATGGCATGACAGTCCGAGAGCGCCTATACGTCTGGCGGCCGTGGTGGTAGCCGACAACGATGAACATCCAGCTCCGGACGCCCTCGGACGAGGGCCTGACCGAACCATGACCGGACCACACCAGGACCAGCCGCTGGTCACCGCCGGTACCGACCTCGAGGACGCCGAGGCGGCCGTCGTGCTGACCCACGGCCGCGGCGCGAGCGCCGAGAGCATCGTCCAGCAACTGGGTCGGGAGATCCACCGCGACGGCGTCGCGCTTCTGGCACCCCAGGCCGCCCGCAGCACCTGGTATCCCAACTCCTTCCTCGCGCCCGTCGAGCGCAACGAGCCCGGACGGTCCTCGGGCCTACAGGCCGTCGAGAACGCCGTCGAGACGGCCGTCGACACCGGGGTTCCCCACGAGCGCGTCCTGCTCGTCGGGTTCTCGCAGGGCGGCTGTCTCTCCAGCGAATTCGTCGCGCGCACCCCGCGCCGCTATGGGGGACTGGCGGTCCTCTCGGGCGGCCTGATCGGCGAGACGGTCGATCCCGACGACTACCTCGCGGTCGAGGGCGACCTCGACTATACGCCGGTCTTTCTGGGCTGTAGCGACGCGGACCCGCACATCCCCGAGGAGCGCGTCCACGCGACCGCCGAGGTCCTCGACGAGCTGGGCGGCGACGTGACCACGCGCATTTACGAGGACATGGGCCACGGCGTCAACGCCGACGAACTCGACCACCTGGACGGGATGGTCGAGACGTTGCTGAGCGAGGACCACACCTAATTGTCGGGCAGTGTAACTGCGGGTATGGACGACTACGGCGACGGCTTTCGATTCGCCTACGACCACGGCCCGATCCGGTACGGGCGCGGCTGTGTCGACGCGCTAGCCGACGAACTCGCAGGGGTCGGGGTCGAACGGGCGCTGGTGGTCTGTGGCAAGACGGTCGGCGCGACCGCCGAGGTCATCGATCCCGTCGAGGACGGCCTCGGCGAGTACCACGGGGCGACGTTCGCCGGAACGACGCCGGACAAACGCCTCGGCGCTGCCCTGGCGGGACTGGAGGCCATGCGTGACGTCGACGCCGACGCCCTCGTCAGTCTCGGGGGCGGAAGCAGTCTCGATGTGGCCAAAGCCATCGCGGTACTCGCCGGTCGGGACGAAGACCCCCCGAAACTGGCCGCCGAACTCGAATCGACGGGCACCATCGCGGTCCCCGACGAGGTACCCCCCATCGTCGCGGTCCCGACGACGCTGGCCGGAGCCGACCTCTCGATGGCCGCGGGGATCACCGCCACGCCGGCCTCGGGACTGGTCGACGAACCAGTCGGCGGCGGCCTGTTCGGCCAGTCGCTGATGCCCGCCGCCCTGCTGTACGATCCGGCCCTGTTCGCGACCACGCCGACCGACGTACTCGCCGGGTCGGCGATGAACGGCTTCGACAAGGCCATCGAGACCCTCTACGCCAGCACGCGGACCGCCGTGACGGACGCGACGGCAAAGCGGGCGCTGGAACTGCTCTCGGAGGGGCTTCCGGACCTCCGGGCAGACACGGACGCGGCCCTCGATCGCGTCGTGCAGGGGATCGTCCTCGCCCAGTACGGGGCCTCGCGACCCGACGGGATGACCCTCTCGCTGTTACACGCGTTCGGCCACGGGCTGACCGCGGGCTACCCCGTCCAGCAGGGGGTCGCCCACGCCGTGATCGCGCCCCACGCACTCGAATATCTCTTCGAACACGTCGACGGCCGCCGTCACCTGCTGGCCGACGGACTCGGCGTCGACACCGACGGTGCGAGCGACGACGAACTGGCCGACGCCGTGGTCTCGCGGGTCGCGGAGATTCGCGACGCACTGGAACTCCCCTCCAGCCTCCGGGCAGTCGACGGCATCGAGCAATCTGACCTCCACGACATCGCGACGTACACCCTGAACGACAGCCTGCTGGGCTACGCGCCGGCCGAACTGGACCCCACGGTCGAGGACCTCGAAGGCGTCCTCCGCGAGGCGTGGTGATGGGAGACGCGTCCCCGCGCTGTCGGCTCTGCGGGTCGGCGTTGACCACCGGGCTCGTCGCGACCGGCCGCCGTGTCGGCTGTTGCAACGCCACGCCCATCGTCGGGACCTGCCCGGAACACGGGCCGCTCGGCCCCCACCACGTCGTCGAGGGCGAATGAAGGCGATCAGTGAGGGGGTGACGCCGTCGGTCGTGTCGATCCGCGGGTCAGGACGCCGAGTGTGGCCTCGATCAGGACCGTCCCGACCAGACACGTGGCCGCGCCCCCCAGGAGAACCGACCGGGGACCGACCCCGGTCGCGGCGTCGAACCCGCCGCCGGCCGAGAGCCAGTGACGAACCCGGGCGGCGGCCGCGACTTCGACCCGACCACCGAGGGCGTGGGCCAGCGCGAGCACGACCACCAGCAGGCCGGCCAGTCGCGGATCGGGGTTGCCCGACGGGGACGCGAGTGCGAGCGGTGGCACCGATCACGAGGAGCCGGTCCCCGACTCGCCGATGCGCCCGGTCGTGCCGACCTCCGTGGCCGATGGCGCGGCCATCCCGACCATGACCAGCGCGAGACCGGACGTGAGCAGGTTCACGCCGAACAACAGCCCGACGGCCCAGTCCGCGCTGGCCGGGAAACCGAGCAGGATCAGCGAGGACAGCAACACCGAGACGATCCCGGAGGCCAGTAGCCAGCTCCAGTTCTCGTTGGCCCGCAGGCGCAGGCCCATCACCAGCTGGACGACGCCCTCGGTGAGGAGGTAGACGGCCAGCACGAGCGTCAGCGCCACCAGCCCCAGGCTCGGGTTGGCCAGCATCGTGATGCCAGCGCCCCCGTACAGGATCGCCAGAGCGAGGGTGAAGACCGAGCCACGCCAGCCCTGTGCCGAGAAGGCCGCGGCGGTGTAAACGAGTGCGCCGACGACGAGAATCCCACCGAGCACCAGCGAGATAGCGACGCCCGTGAGGTACGGTGTGAGGATCGCGGCCAGTCCCAGCAGGACGAGCAACACGCCGCCGATCATGACGGTCAGCCGGTTCCGGGCGAGCGACCGGTCGGAGTGACTGTAAGTCTGCCCCGGAGATCGGTCCTGGGAGACTCCGTTCCGTGTCTCGGCCGCGTCGGCGGTGCTATCGCTGTCGTCGATGTCGTCGTGGTCGTCAGTGTCGTCGGAGCTCATGGGTCGATGGGAGTGGTGGACGCCGGGCGTCGACGGTCGGCGGAATCGCGCCGTAGTTCGATGGCCCGGGAAAAAGCGGTATTTCCGGGGCGGGTGTCCGAGCGGGGCCCGGTAGTGGCGACGTGGTTGCCCGACAGTACCGATCACGTCGCGTATCGAGTCCACACGGCGATGGCCGACGGTGTGACCACGACAGCGACGAGGTAGGAGTAGACCTGCCGGAGTTCGTCCTCGGGCACGCCGTCGTCGTCCACGTCGTTGCGCTCGACCAGCGCCCGGAAATCGTCGGACTCGTTGGCGTAGTCACGGATCACGGTCACGATGCTCGTGGTCTCTGCGTCCCGGCCGCGGGAGACGAACGAATCTGGGGGGTTGCGCCGCGCCGTCTGGAAGGATTCGAGCGTCGTGTCCCGCGTCAGCGGCCCCTCGACGAAGATCGTCACCGACTCCCCCTGGACGGCCTCGAAGTTGTCTTCGAGGAATTGGATATCGCGAGTGACGGTATATCGGCTCGGCGCGAACGGTTCGGGCAGGCTCTCGAGGTATGCGGGCGTCTCCTCGGGCGGCAGGAAGTCCTCCTCGGAGAACGCGGTGTCGATCCCGGTCGCGTAGGCGGCCGAGCCCGCCGAGATCAGGAGCACGACGAGCAGGAACGCGACCGGGACACGCCGGGCTGAACGGTCCGGTTGGGAGCGAACGCGTCGAGGTCGGGGGCCCCCGGGACCGGTTCGGTCTGTTCCCGTGTGGGGGTCGTTCCGTCGCCAGGAGCCGGCGTTCCGGTGCCGTCGCCGTCGGTCGGCGCGTCTCCGTCGGGTTCGTCCACCGGCGTTTCGCCACCACCGTCCTCGCTGGCATCGGTCGTCTCCGGAACTCCAGTAGTGGTCTTTTCGTCTCCGTCGTCACCCGTAATCTCCTCGCAGTCCTGGGTAGTGCGGACGGGCGTATCCGGAGTGGTCGCCAGTATGCCAGCGGAGTGACACTAATCGGCGGTCGACCCGGTGTTACCGGTCCCGGAACCGGCCAGCGAGAGGCCCGCGCCGAGGGCGGTGACGGTAACCGCCAGGAAGATAGCGCGGCGTTTCATTGGCTGACGGCCCCAGTCCGAACCCACTCGGTCGACAGGGCGCGATCCACACGGCGGCAACGCCGATCCGTGGGCACCAGTCGACTGTGCCGGTACCCAGTGCCGCTCGAGGCGTGGCAGGTGTTCGAGCCGTCGGTGGCCAGTCGCATCTTTCGCCGACCCTGGTACCGGAGACCCGTTAGTACGCGGTCTGTGCACGCCGGTTAACGGGAGCGTATTCGCCACGAACGGATTTTGAACCCGTCTACGACCCACAGCGGCCGGTCACACGAGTTGCAAGAACACGACCGGCCCGAACCCGAAGACGGACACGGGGACGAGATCGGCGAAGATGACGAAGCGGCTGACACCGAGGCGGACGACACCGACGAGGAAGACGCCACTGACGAAGCCGACGGAGAAGCCGTGACAGCTCAGGCCCAATTTTTCGAATCGGACCCAACAGCGGGGGCTACGGGGACGATTCCGCGGGTGTCGGCTCGTCGTCGGACAGGAGCAGGAATGCGAGCCGCGCCGCGATGTCGGGACTCACCGACCCGGCCAGCCGCATCGCCTCCGCCTCGTGGTCCTCGAGGCCGAGTACGGCCCGGAAGAACCACGAGAGCGTGACGTACCGTTCGTGCAGGTCGTCGGCCCGCGACCGCCCCTCGGCGGTGAGCGTGGCTCCCTCGTAGGGTTCGTACGTGATCAGCCCCTTCTGGTCGAGGCGCTGGCACATCTCGGTCGTTGCCGCCGGCGACTTGTCGAGTCGATCCGCGAGGTGACCCGACGGGATCGGGGGAGACCGACGCTGGTGCTCGACGTACAGGGCGAGCAGGTACTGATCGACCGTCGTCGCGGTGTCGGTCACGGGATCACCCACCGGCGACGATCACGACTGTCGCGGTTTCCCGGTCGCGATCGGCCCCTGTCACGCGTTCTCACCCAGTTTGGCGTTCAGTTGCCGCGTGACGAACTCGTCGTCCAGCAGCGACTCCGGTCCCGTCAAGTGGACGACCGGCCCGTTCTCGACGCGAAGCCACTCGTCGTTGCCGCTGCCGGCGAGCGTCACGGTCTGTCGGGAGTGTGGGAGGCTGTTCGCCCGTCGGCTGTCGGTCGCTTCCCGGACCGCGGCGAGTTCGACCGCCCCCTCCTCGACGGTGGAGACGACGAGGTCGTGCTGGGTCAACCCGGGGTCCAGTTCTCGCATCGCAGTCCGGTACTGACGAGCAGCCGAGCAAGCACGCTCGGCGTCGGCGTACGACGCGAACCGCGCGTCGGTCACGGGCTCCGGCCGGACGCCCGAGTCCCGACAGGCGACGACGAACTCGCCGTCTGCCGTTCGGAGGTCCGCGATCCGGGTCCGGGCCGTCCCGACGGTCTCGGCACGGTCGATGGCATTCCCGTCGCTCGCAGTGGGGGTGTTCGACACGGCTACACCTCCCCCCGGATCGCGGTCGCGACCTCCTCGCGGTCGAACAACTGCTCATCGGCCGGAATCTCCGGGTACGGTCCCACCTCGTAGGTCGGCCACTCGCCGAACTGCTCGGGGTAGAGCTGTTTGGCCGTCATCTCCAGCTGGAAGAGGTGCATGATCGGTCCCTGGTAGCGAGCGCCCTGGGGATACATCCGGCCGTTCTGGACCGCGGAGATCTCGGATGCGACGGGGTCCGACCGGAACGCTTCCGTCCGTTTCGGTAGACTCGTTCCAGGCTCGAATCCGCCGAGGAAGAAGATCACGTCGGGGTCGGCCTCCAGTAGCGTCTCGAAGTCGACGACCGTGTTCGTCTCGAGTTCGCCGTCGAAGGCGTCAGACACCTCGAAGGGACGCGTGTGTGCGGTCAGGAACCCCGGGTCGTTCACCGTGTACGCGTAAATCTCGTCCAGATCGGCCGAGGCGAGCATCACCGCCGAGGGCCGCTCGGACTCGGGTGGGAGGCCCGACTCGATGGTCGACATGATCTCGTCGTGGACCGCGGCCAGTTTCTCGTACCGTTTCCGTTCTCTGAACATATCGGCGACGATCTCGAACTGCTCCCAGAGCCCGTAGTACTGGTAGTCCTCCTGCCAGCCCGGGGCTGGTTTCGCGTGTCGGTCGCTCAGTGAATTGCCGAACCACGGCGAGATTTTGGTGGCGATCTCCTCGAAGTCCGCGCGGCTCCAGGCGTCCTGTTTGGCGATCCAGGCCGGGTCCGCCAGATGGACGTCGCTGTCCAGCTGATAGAGCTTCTCTTTCTCGGGCTTCCAGGAGGGGTAGAGCCCGGTCCAGTCCAGCGTGACGCCGGGTAACCGCGCGACGAACTGGTTCCAGAGCCCGTCGTAGTAGTCCGGCGCGTGCATCGCGGTGATCGAGTCACCGCGGCCGAGCGCGAACGCCATGTCGGCGTGATGGGTCAGGCGCGTGAACACCGTCTCCGGCGGCTCCGCGAAGGTGACATTACCCATCGGAGACATCGACACCGAGTACGATTCCGTTCCCGATTCGGTGTCGGCACTACCCTGCCCCAAAAGACTGCTACACCCAGCCAGTGTCCCACCTCCGACGGTAGCCATGCCGGTTTTCAGGTACATCCTGCGCGTCATGTCACGTCGTGATCGATGCATACGATTTAGGCCCGCCTAAACACATAAACCGCTTTCGGAATTTAGGTTTGCCTAAAATAGAGGTGCAGCATTATATAAACGCATCTGCGACCGCTGATGGTACCGTGGCCGCTGCGACCGATCGTGGCCGCCTCCACACAGTCGCTGCAGCAAGCGAAACGGTCCGCTGATCGAAACCGGAAAACGTGATCCGGACTGCATCCTGTTTCGGGCTGTAGATCTGCCTTGTGAACCCAGTTATGCACGGTGGATCGCGCTCGCTCGACACCGAATATATCAAGAACTAATATGGTATTCGAAAGCGAGAGTCCAGCGAGATGCAACTGAATACCGAGCTTCATCAGCAGTCGCGGTGTCGCCTCGCGTTCAACAGTCGATAAAAGTGACATTTAGCTCTCGCTATGGTCGAGCTTGGTCGCGAGATCTATCGTATAGACTGGTGAGAGAGCTGACAGCTATCGAGCCACTCCCGCTCGAAGAAGTGCGTGCTATCGTTCGTGAGACAACGAGGTGATTCGCACCTCAGTTTACTGCGACTCAACCACGTCTGTCCGATCGCCGTGTTCCTCTCGTGGAGTGTCACCCAGCATCCCGCTACTGGAACCCGATATTCGCAGGGTCTGTCGTCCGGTCGAGTGTGACTTCGAGGATACCATTGTTGAAGGTCGTCTCTGCCGACTGATCGTCGACGTACGCTGGCAAGTCGACGCGCTTGACGACCGGACGCGGGTCGCGTGCGACACGGATCGCCAGGTTCCGCCCATCGCACTGTATCTCAATCTCTTTCTGGCTGGCGTCTGGAATATCTGCGACGACACGGAGCTCGTCGTCGTACTTGTGGACATCGACAGGCTCCATCTCATCGCCAGCCATCCCAGACAGCATATCGTTGAGCTCGCCAAAGCGGTCGCCGAACGGATCGTCGTCCGGATTCCGTCTCATCACCGTTTTTACGCCCGTCACGCGGATAAGACTTCGGTGCAGGCTCATCGTGGCCGACGTAGACTGGGTTCAGCACCGATTTGCTCACACCGGACCTCGTTTCGGCCCTGGTTGTTTTGAGTCGCCGCCAGACGGCGGCGGGCCGCAGTTGGTCCCCCAATCGAACCCGATTTCAGGGACCGTTTTGGATAGCGGCGAGCGGGCCGAAAGTGCACACAACAGACGCTTTATCGGCTCTTCGGTTTTGTATTCGGTCCGTGCCGCAACAAGATGGGCGCTGCAGGATTTGAACCCGCGACAGCTTGGTCCGAAGCCAAGTACTCTGTCCAGACTGAGCTAAGCGCCCTCGGTCGCTCGGTAATCAACCGGCCGTGTTAAACGACTCGGTTGGCGTCGGTCGGTGCGGCGGGGGACATGGATCCGTGGAGACCGATTGGCGTGGCGTATCGGGTGGTTTATCAATCGGTCGTCGGGAGGACAGCATATGGGAACGGCGGAGCGTGTTCGCGGCCTGGTAGAGTTGACGCGGCCGGTCAACGCCGTTGCGGCCGGGGTGTTGACGTTCATCGGGGCGTTCGTGGCCGTCGGGAGCTCGCTTCCGACCGTACCGGTCCTCGCCGCTGTCGTCGCGACGGTGCTGGCAACCGGAGCGGGTAACGCTATCAACGACTACTTCGACCGGGAGATCGACCGGATCAACGCGCCCGACCGTCCGATCCCGCGGGGTGCGGTCTCACCCCGGGGCGCGCTCGTCTTCAGCGTCGCACTGTTTTTCGTTGCGGTCGCGCTCGTCCTCACGCTGTTGCCGCTTCTGGCTATCGGCATCGCGGTATTCAACCTGCTCGCGCTGATCACGTATACGGAGGTGTTCAAAGGCTTGCCCGGTGTGGGCAACGGGCTGGTGGCGTATCTCGGTGGGAGTACGTTCCTGTTCGGAACCGCAGCTGTCTGGCCCGTCGATACCACGGTCCTCGCGAGTGTCGTGGTGTTGTTCCTGCTGGCTGCCCTGTCGACGCTCGCTCGGGAGATCGTCAAGGACGTGGAGGACGTGGCGGGCGACCGCGAGGAGGGGCTGAACACGCTGCCGATCGCGGTCGGGGAGCGGCGGGCACTCGTACTCGCAGCAGTCTTGCTGGTCGTCGCGGCGGTGGCGAGTCCGGTGCCGTATCTGCTGGGAACCTTCGGCGTGGCGTATCTCGTGGTGGTCGTGCCGGCGGATCTGGTGATGCTGTACGCGGGTTACGAGGGGTTCGGGGATCCGACGGCCGGCCAGTCACACCTGAAGTACGGGATGTTCCTGGCGGCGATCGCCTTCGTGGTGGGCCGGGCAGCAACACTGGCGTGACCGCGTCCGCGGGCGATCAGCAGCGGTCAGTACACAAAAGCATATATGTGTGCCGGCAGCACGTTATGGTACACGAATAGCGGCCGTGACTACTGGTCGCGGTCGAGTGCTTTCAACGAGGCCATTCCATGTACGATCTGGGTACGGAGTTTGGAAACGCGACGGTGGACCCCGGGACGAACATCCTGATCGCCGGGCCGCCGCTGTCCGGCAAGCGCGAGCTAGCGATGCGTGCCCTCGAAACCGGGGCCGAGCAGGGAGAGGGATCGATCATCGTCACGACCCGGGACAACTCGGACCGCGTCCTGACGGACTTTCGGTCCGTGCTCACCGACCCCGACGACGCACACATCGGCGTCGTCGACTGCGTCACCAAACACCAGGGCCAGTCGGCCTCGGACACGGACGTCGTCAAGTACGCGTCCTCGCCGGTCGACATGACCGGCATCGGGATCAAGTTCTCCGAGTTCGTCGAGGAGTTCTACCGAAATCGCAACAGCAAACGCAACCGGGTGATGGTCGACTCGCTGTCGACGCTCCTGCTCTACTCGAACCTCCAGACCGTGTTCCGGTTCATGCACGTGTTCACCAGTCGCATCGAGAACGCCGACGCCGTCGGTATCCACGTCATCGAGTCGACCGCACACGACGAGGAGACGATGAATACACTCATCCAGCTGTTCGACGGCGTCGTCCGCACGGCGGAGGACCGCTCGGTCACCCTCCAGTTGCCCGGCGTCGAGACCGAACCGGCCGGTCCCTGATCCCGAGCCCGTCCCTGCGTCCCGGTCGCCAGCAGTCTTTTGGTCGCGCCCGGCCTCGGTTCTCGTATGCCAGTCGAGACAGACGACGAACTCCGTGCGATACTCGACCTCGAAACGATCGCCGTCGTCGGCTGTTCGTCGACCACCGGCAAGGCCGCCCACGACATCCCCGCGTATATGCAACGCCACGGCTACGAGATCGTCCCCGTCAACCCCTACGCCGACGAGATTCTGGGTCGGACCGCCGTCGACTCGCTGGCCGACGTGGATCAGGCTATCGACATCGTCGACGTGTTCCGGCCCAGCGAGGAGGTGGCCGGCATCGTCGACGCGGTCCTCGACCGGGACGACGTGCAGGTCGTCTGGACCCAGTTGGGAATCGAGGACGACGACGCGGCCGCCCGCGCCGAACAGGCGGGGCTCAGGGTGGTGCAAGACCGGTGTCTGAAAGTCGAACACCAGCGGCTCGTCTGAGTCCGACGTGATCGTCGGTCAGTCCTCGGGTTCGGCCGCGCTTCCGCCCGCCGCGCCGCTGGTCTCGGCGCTTTCCTCGGCGTCGACCTCCTCGATGGCGGCCTCGGCGAGGACTTCGTCCACGTCGATCCCCTGCTCGCGGGCCATCCGTTCGATCAGCACGCGCTGTTCGTCGAGGTCGTGTTCCATCGCGTCGACCTGCTCGCTGGTCTGTTCGACTTTCGACCGGAGGTCGTCGACCTGTGCGCGCAACTGATTCATCTTCTCGTAGAGGTCCTCTGCCGCCGAGATCATCTTCTCGATCTTCTTTTTCGTGTCACCGAGTCCGACCATGCCGGAGGGTTTCGTGCGCATACTTGTGGCCGTTTCGGCTGGCCGCGACAACGCCGCGGTTAAGTCCGGTCGCCTGCCAGTACAGGTATGGACGACCTCCGGATCGCCCCGCTCGTCGGTATCGTCGGCTGTCTGGCCGTCCTCCTGGCCCTCGGTGCGCCCTACCTCCTCCTCGAGGACGCCGGCGGCGTCGGCCTCTACTACGGTTCGGGCGCGGTCAACCCCCTGCTGGCCGGACTGTTCGCGATGATCACCCTCATCGCGCTGGCCGCCGGGCGCGAGGGCCGCTCAGACCCGGCGATGGCCGCTGGCGTCGCACTCGTCCTCGGTGTGGCCATCACAGCCATCGCAGTCGCGTGGGCACTGACCGTCCGCGTCGACGTGGTCGCCATCGACACCGCCCACCGCTGGGTCGTCGCCGGCGCGAGCGTACTCGCCCCTGCCGGTTCGGCCTGGTTCGCTCGTGCGCTCGGGCTGTTGTGAAGGGACGTTTCGGTGGGTCGGACGAGTTTCGACCCCGTGGAAACCGGACGACGGGAGCGCATCCGAAAGGCCCTTATGGGGCTCCGGATTAGGAGGGAGTGGACTAGGTCGGGCAGTTAGGCCCTGCTCAGAACCCGCGATATGGTCTTTAGCGGGGACCGAAGCTCGGGGGCGTCCGGTCAGACGGACGCGGGCCCCGCAAGCCAACTTGGAAGCCTCGTCCTGCGGGGGCGGCGGTCCCCACGGGCTCGCCTGCAGGGGCGATCCGGTGGGGTTAATCGGAGATACCCCGTCAGGCGCGGAAGCGAGCAGCGGATCACCGGACACCCGTCGCTCGTAGGGTCGCGGGGTGGAGGAGGCACGCGGGATTACCCGCGCCCGAACGCCGGGCAATCCCGAGGTCCATTCCATTCATCCTAAATTTTTACTTCGGAGGGTGCGCTCCGCGCACCCCCGCTCGCAAAAATTTAGTACAAAAACGATCCGGACGCTCACTTCGTCGCCGGACTACGTCCGGCTGCCCGGGGGACCTTCGGTCCCCCGCTGTTCGCGTCCGGAGAACCGGCGCGCTTCGCGCGCCGGATGCTGGCGCTCCCACAGCCGATCGCAGACGAGCAAGATCGCATCACTGGCAGAACTTTCCGTCGCCACCAGTGACATATCCACATCAAGCAATTCTTGATGTGCATGACTGAATTAGAATTTATTACTTTCGCTTGTTCCGACCCGGACGAACTGGCCACGTTCTGGGCGGCTGCGCTGGACGGCGAGCGCCGAGGACTGCCACCGTCACTCGATCCGGAGATCGTCGACCGGTCCGGTGACGGCCCAGATCTGCTGTTCAAGCAGCAGCCGAAGGGGACCGAACGGGATCTGCCGATCCACCTCGATCTGTCGACTTCGGATCGAGAGGCAACCATCGAACGGCTTCGTGAACTGGGTGCCGCGGTCCGGGAGACGAAAATCGAGGAGTACGAGACACACACCGCGACCTGGACAGTCATGGAAGACCCGGAGGGCAACGGCTTCTGCGTGAGCGAGTACCAGTAACGAAGCGAGTTCGAGGTACTGATCCAACCGACCCAAACCGGCGAAACGGGGACAGAAGGGGCCGCTAGGCCCCACTCCAGCAGGGAGCGGTCGAACCGCAACTAATCGTCCGCAGTGGTCTCTGCAAGCCCGTCGACGTTCTCGATCTGAATGTCCCCGCCGATGGTGCGGTTCGGGTAGGGGATGTCGATCCCTTCCTCGTCGAACCGCTCTTTCACGGCGGTGACGTACTCGCCGCGGATCTTCACGAAGTCCGCACGGCTGGGATTGTCGATCCAGATGCGGGACTGCAGGCCGACCGAGGAGTCACCGAGTTCGGTCAGTCGGACGGAGGGTTCGGGGTCCGACATGATGCCGTCGTGGTTCTCGGCCTCCTCGACGATGATCTCGGTCGCTTTGTCGATGTCGTCGTCGTAACCGATGCCGAACAGGAACTTCAAGCGGAGTTGCTCTTTGGCGACAGGGTTCTTGATGACGCCGCCAGTCAGCTGGGAGTTCGGGACCGTCAGGAGTTCGTTGTCGAACGTGCGGACCCGCGTGACGCGCAGGGAGATGTCCTCGACGACGCCCGAATAGTCGTCCCACTCGATCCAGTCGCCGATGCGGAAGGGTTTGTCCGTGTAGATGAACACGCCGGCGACGAAGTTGGCGAGCACGTCCTGCATCGCGAAGCCGATGGCCAGCGTCGCGGCCGCACCGATGGTCGCGATGGCGGTGAGGATGTTGCCGTAGCCGGCGAAGGTGAAGGCGATGGCGACGGCGGCGAAGGCGGTCACGATCCGCACGAGCTTCACGAGCGGCTTGCGTGCGTGTTCGTCGAGGTCCCGCCGTTTCAGGACCCGGTTGATCAGGGGGACGACGAAGATCCGGCCCAGCAGGTAGAGGACGAGAAAGGCGACGAGAAACGTGATCGCTGCACCCACTGCTCCAGCAGCGGGGACGCCGACCTCGGCGAGCCGGTCGGCGAGAAACGTGTTCGCTGACTGGAGCGGCATCACCGTTCGATCACCGCCGTGTGGCCCCGGGTCCGGGCGAGGTCACCGCTGACTCGCTCGGCCAGCTCCGCGGCCAACTCTTCGGTCGTGGTCCCCCCACGCGCCGCACGGAGGAATTTGACTTTCACCATGTCGCGGTCGTCGAGCTGGTCCGAGAGCTCCTCGACGACGGCGTCGACTCCGTGCTTCCCGACCCAGACGGTCACGTCCAGGTCGTGCATCCGCCGGCGCTTCTCCTGTTCAGTCATGTCGTCTTCACTATACGGCAACCGTTCTTAAAAGCTATCACCGACGCATCGTGTGGGAGCGGGACTCACGTCTGCGTTCGGTCGGCCCGACCCGGTCAGTACGGGTATCTCGCGTGCCCGCCACAGTCACACGTGATCACCACGTGACCGTCCTGGGTCCGGACGCGGGCGTTCACGCCGGGCTGGAGGTAGGCGTCACAGCGGTCGCAGGTGAACCGCTTGAAATCCTGCGGGAGCGAGAGCCGGTTGCGCTCGGCGACGCGGCGGGCGCGACGGACGTACGCCCGGGCGCGGTCGGTCTCGCCAGCCGACGTGGCGGCTTTCGCGAGCGCCTGCAGGCGCTCGATGCGCTCGGCGGCCAGTTGCTCCTCGCTGGGCATATCAGTGACTCACCGGTCGAGACAGGGTATAGGTTCCGTTTGCCGACACGGTGACAGCACGTCACGGCCTTTCGGTACGGTTTTCTCGGACGGTCGTCTCGGCTCACCCGTGCAGGCGTTCGACTGGCTCACGGTCGGGAGGTGTGGGGTGGGTTCGGGCGGAGTTGAAACATATATATCATGAACTCGTCGATGACACAACGTATTAGAGACCGGTCGCCGAACGGTTCAGCGATGGGTCGGACCGTCGCCGTCTTCACAGACACGTATCTGCCGACGGTCAATGGCGTGACCTACACGGTCCAGACGTGGCGACAGCGCTGGGCGGAGCGCGGCGGACGGATGCCGATCGTCTATCCGGGGGCCGACGACTACGAACCCGCAGACGACGAGTTCCCGGTCAGGAGTTTCGAGTTCCCGTTCTACGACGAGTTCAACGCCGCGATGCCGCGCGTCCCCGACGACATTACGGCGGCCGAACCCGACCTCGTCCACACTCACACGCCGTTCCTGCTGGGGCTCAGCGGCCTGAAGTTCGCCCGGAGCAACGGCATCCCGCTCGTGGCCTCTTATCATACACCCACCGCCGAATACGCCGACTACATCGCGGAGGGGTGGCTCCGGTCACCGGTCGAGCGGGCGGCGCGGACCTACGAGAAGTGGTACCTCAACCGGGCGGAGATGGTAGTCGTTCCCAGTGAACCCGCCCGCCACCACCTCCGAGAGATCGGCGTCCGGACGGCGGTCGAAGTCGTGCCCAACGGGGTCGACACCGACCGCTTCGGGCCGGTCGACACGAGCCGGTTCGTCGAGGCTCACGATCTCGACACCGGGAAGCCACTCGTCGGGTACACCGGGCGGCACGGATTCGAGAAGCAGCTCGACCTCATCGTCGAGGCCACCGACGGGATGGACGTGACCGTCGTATTCGGCGGCGACGGACCGGCGCGGGACCGACTCCAGCGGCTGGCCGCCGACGCCGACGTGGACGCGCGGTTCCTCGGCTTTCTCGACCGCGAGGACCTCCCCGCCTTCTACAGCGCGCTCGACGTGTTCGCGTTCCCCAGCCCCGTCGAGACACAGGGACTGGTCGCGCTGGAGGCCAACGCCTGTGGGACGCCGGTCGCGGCGGTCGACGCCGGTGCGCTCTCCGATACCGTCGTCACCGGCGAGACCGGGTACCGTGCGCCGCCGGGCGACGCCGAGGGGTTCCGGGCGGCCATCGAGCGGACGCTCGCCGAGCGCGACGCGTTGAGCGAGCACTGTCTCGACCGCCGGGATGCCATCAGCGTCGATCACGCGGTCGACAAGCTCGCGGACGTGTACGAGATGTTGTTATAGCGGTCCGGCGAGCCGAACTTCGAGTCTCGTATCGCATTGGGGTTTCATTATCGTGGCCTGTCTCGACCCGACGAGTCGACGGAACGGGCGATCATGATGGACGATCCGGAGCGGCGGCGGGCGATCCGACTCGGAGTGGCGTCGCTGGCGGCCGTGTCGATGGTCCTGCTGGCCACGAACGTGGTCTTGATGCTCTCCGCTGACGTGGCGGAGGTGACGTTCGCGTTCTGGCTGATCGCGCCGGCGGCGATCGTCGGGTTGCTGACCGCGGTCGCCGTCTGGGTCCGGGCCGACCGCGACCGCGCGACGTACCTCACGCGTGTCGCGGTCTGGGCCTTCCTCGGTGCGGTCGCGCTGGGTGTCGGCGGCGCGCTGAACGGCTACCTGAACGCCGTCGAGGGGGTCGGGATGGGATCGGTGGTGGAACTGTTCGTCGGGTGGGCGGCCGGCGGTCTGCTCGACGGCGGCCTCATCGGCCTCTACGACGCCGAGCGCCGACTCGAACGGGAGCGAACCGAAGCGGCCCGCGAGGAAGCCGAACAGCTCGCGGCGGGACTGTCCGTCGTCAACCGCGTCCTCCGGCACGACCTGCGCAACCACGCGACCGTTCTCGAGGGGCAGGTCGACGCGCTGGACGCCGAGGGTGAGGGGGTCGACACCATCAGACGACACGTCGACCGGATCGTCGAGTTGGCCGAACAGGGCCGACAGATGGAGTCCGTCCTGCGGACCGACGACCGGATCGTCACCGACGCGAGCGAGGTCGTCGAGCGTGTCACCGAGGACCTCGATACCGTCCACGCGAACGCGTCGATCACGGTCACCACTCCCGAGTCCGCGCCGGTCACCGTCGGCCGGATGTTCGAGGTCGCCGTCGAGAACGTCGTCGAGAACGCGATCGTCCACAACGACAGTCCCGAGCCGACCGTCGACGTGACCGTCACGAACGGGGACGACACCGTCACCGTCGCGGTGCGCGACGACGGCCCCGGAATTCCGGAGCACGAACTCGATATGCGGGAGTTGCCTGCCGAGTCCGCGCTCGAACACAGCAACGGCCTCGGGTTGTGGCTGGTCGACTGGTTCGTCGAACGGTCCGACGGCGACCTCGACATCGAGACCGACGGCGACGGGAGTCTGGTCCGAATGGTCCTGCCCCGTGCTTGAGCGGTAGCTGGTGGACGAATCAATAAAAAAAGACGGCGTCGCGAGCGGCGTCAGTCTTCGAGCGCGTCGGCGATCCGGTCGAGCGTCCGGCGCACGTCGTGGACCTCGTCGCGGAGTTTGCGGACCTCGCGGGTCAGTTCCTCGTTGTCGCTCCCGCTTTCCTCGCGGCCGGGACCACGGCCTTCACCGCCGGGACCGCCAGGACCCATGCCGCCGGGGCCGCCACCGCCGGGACCCATGCCGCCGCCGGGGCCGCCGCCCATCATGCCGCCCATCATCTGTGCGAAGGGGTTGCCGCCACCGCCCATGCCGCCGGGGCCGCCACCGCCGCCCATCATCTCTTCGAGCCGCTCCTCGCGGCTCATGCCTTCGCCCTCTTCGCCCTCGCCTTCCTCGGCTCGCTGCTGGCGGATTTCCTCGACCCGCTCGCGGAAGGACTTCTCTTCGCCCTCGCCCTCGCTCTCGGGCGCGTCGCTCTCTGCTTCTGTCTCGTCCGAAGGATCGTCTTCTGCCATGGGTCCCGGTTCGGGAGCGGCTGGGAAAAGGATTGTCGTGTCCGACGACTCAGGTCGGCACGGACCCCAGCCGGCGGGCCAGCCGCGAGATACCGGCGACCGCACCAAGGAGCAAGGCGAGGTTGAACGCGGCCATCACGACGGGCTGGTACCCGGCTCCGACCCAGACCTCGATGGCCCGGGTCGCGCTCAGGTAGAACTGCGCCGTCGCCCAGATCGCGGCGACGACCAGAAGCACCAGCGCGCCCCACTGGAGCTGTTCGAAGACACTCATCTCGCCGTCCATCGGGTCGGGCGCGTCCGACCCCGCTGGCGACTGATCGGCGATCGGTGCGTCGTCGGTCGTGTCGGTCGACTCCGTCATTGGAACCTCCGTGCGTAGATGGCGACCACGAGGACGGCGAGGGCGGCGACGCCCACGCCGAAACCGGGACCGGCGCTGCTCGTGGTCCGTTCGTCAGGTTGGCTCTCGGTCCGCTGGACACCCTCGTCCGTCTCGAAGTCGCTCGTGTCGAGCGTGTCGGTCGTCGAGTTGTTCGCCTCGACCGTCACCGTCCGGTTGGGGTTCAGCGTCGCGGCGGCCTGGGCCGTCCCGATCAGCACGCCGTCGTTCTGGACGATAGCCATCAGCTTGTAGTTGTAATCGTCGGGCACCGTCAGCAGCGTCGAGGGCGTGGCCGTCCGTCCTGGCCGAATCGACCCGACCTGCCTGACCTGCCGATCGGCGATGATGTTCGAGTCGGCCTGCCGCGCGAGGAAGGTGATCTTCAACTGGTCATTGGCTGCGTCGCCAGTGTTGGTCAGGTAAGCGGTGACGTTCAGCGTGGCCGACGCGCCCTCGGTCTCGGTGATGGAGAACTGGATCGGAGGCAACTGGCCGGAGCCGAAGCCCTCGAAGCTGTGGAACTCGACACCGGTCCGGGCGTACGCCGGCTGGAGACCGCCGACCCCGCGAACCGTCTTCGTGCCCGAGGCGACCCGCTCGCCGTCCTGATAGACGACGGTCTCGATCCGGTAGTCGCCGTCGCGGTCGACGCTGATGTTCTGGACGACCGGCACCTCGCGGGTCCCCTCGACCGAGCCGACTTCCTCGGTGGTCTCCGCGGCCACCAGATCGGTGTCCAACTCGACCGCACGAACCAGCACCGTCACGTTCTCCCCGGGACCGCCGTCGTGCGAGAGGCGACTCCGCACGGACAGCGTGGCGGTCCCGCCGGTCACGTCGCCGGCGGCGATGGTCTGTTCCCGTACTGTGAGTTCGGAGGGCGGCGGATCGGGCGTCGCGTCGGCCAGCGCACCCGGCGCGACGGCGACGAACAGGGCGGTCACGACGAGGACCGCCCCCGCCGCGCCCACGAGTTTCGTTTCACGCTCCATACACGACGGTCCGCGTTCCCCGGTAAGTGTTTTGTGTAGAACACGATCAACGAGAAGGAATCAGGAAACCGAATCCACCTGCATCACTTCCTAGTTTCTGGCGGCCCTGAAGACACTACCGAGAATATCTGAGTTCTCGGACCCCACCCATCTCACCGAGTCACTGGGAGTCCGAGCAATCATTTCACTCGGAATCGCAACACTCTGTCTATGTGTCGGTGGGCTATTCATCCTTCTATCGTTTTGATTCTGAACTATACTTGTCCAACTAATATTATATTACATGAAACGAGCCTAGTACTCAGGTTATGATGAACGACCTTTCGCGCCGATCCATTATCTACTCCCTGGGCATGATGGGCGTTTCCTACGGATTCACAAACGGAGTCAGTGCATATTCACGGCAGTCTGGTAAAACCTGGCCGGAACTCGGCTATGATGCAGCGAATACATCGTCAGTCCCTAATCGAACGGTTCCCAGGGGGGCCGTTTCGGCAACCTGGCAATTTGAAATGGAGAAGCCGATCGAGTCCGCTCCGGTGATTGCCGATGGGACGATGTACGTCGGGTGTTACGACAACAAACTCTATGCCATCTCAACTGCCGATGGAACTGAGCAGTGGCACTTCGAGACTGGCAACGATATCACAACGACGCCAGCGGTCGCGGACGGCACTGTCTACGTGACAAGTACAGACCACTCTCTCTATGCGCTCGACACGGAGAGCGGAGCGGAAGTTTGGTCACGGTCTCTGGGATTGCTCACACTCTCTTCGCCCACCGTCGTTGGTGACACTGTCTTCGTCGCAAGTGACGGTCGAACTGTCCATGCGCTCGCACGCTCGGACGGTTCTGTTCGCTGGTCTGAACAGTTTCAAGATGGAATCACTGAGATTGGTGGGCCGAATGAGTCCTCAGTAGCGGTCGCTGAAGGAACGGTTGTTGTGAGTGGTGGGACACGAACGATCACGGCCCTCGATTCGGCAGACGGGACCCCCCGTTGGGAGTACGAAACAGGCGACACAGTTGTCTCAGTCCCTGCAATCAACGGTGACCTGGTCTTTATCGGCAGCGATGATCAGAGAGTCTACGCACTCGCAACTGCTAGTGGGAATAAGCAATGGACCTTCGAAACGGATGGTCCCATCCGTTCCTCGCCAGCCGTCACTACTGATCGTGTATTCGTTAGTAGCGGCGACAGTCATCTGTACGCACTGTCTATCGACGACGGAACTGAGCAGTGGAACGTTCGGCTGCACGATCAAGCCGGCGGCATCCCGTCCTCACCTGTTGTGACAAAGGAAACTGTGCTGGTTGGTGACGCATTTGGCCGACTTCATGCTGTGTCGACGGATGGGGTCAAACGCTGGCAGCATCAGGTGGGGGGCTGGGTCGACAGTTCACCAACGGTGGCCCATGAGACCATCTATGTTTCTGACTACACGGAGCAACGCGTTTCCGCCCTGGTTGCAGGCGCTGCTGTCTCCAATTCCGGAGATAACCAATCTGCGAGGAACAGTAACAAATCGGGAACAGGAACAGGAAGATCTCCCACGGAAACGTCAGCTGGCTCTGGTTCGGGGTTTGGCGTGCTAGCAACGTTAGCGGGTCTCGGCCTCGTCGGATGGAAGACCTTCGTCGACCGGGTTCGGTCTTAGGTTACGTGGATAGGAGTTCAGTATTGGGCCGACAAATCAGAACGCGCCGAGGCTGGTCTGGAGCTCCCGATCCGTACCGCCCGACGAGATGTCGTAGCCGACCAGATCGCGCATATCCACGGCGAAGGTCGTCCCGCCGTTGTCGAGAACGAGGATCCGGCCCTGGGTGCCCCGAACGGTCCCGGTCAGGAGCGTTTCGGCAACCGGTCGGTCGGCCAGTGTGAATCCGTAGTCGAAGTCGTAGGTCTCGTTTGGGTCGTGGTCGGCCAGCAGATCGCGCCAGGCCGACTCGTCCACGTCGCGGTGGAGGCCCTCGATCTTCGTCGGGACGCGTACCCGGTCGCCCACCTCGCGGGCGATGTCGGCCTCGACCTGCCGGGCGATCCGGCCGTCGGCGACCGTCCGGAGGTGGGCCGCCCTGTCAGCCCCCTGCTCGCGCAGGCGGGTGTCGAGTCGCCACGACCGGGTGACGCCGACCTTGAACGTCGATGGGGCGAACGCGGCGAGATAGACCGCGTGTTCTTCCCGGCAGGACGGGAGCGGGAGGTCACAGTTCCCGACACAGCGGGCACAGGCCCACCGGCTCGTGTGGTCGTCGCAGTACGGTGCCGTCGGGTTCGAACAGGCCTCGTGGGTGCCGTCGCTGATCGTCCCGGCACAGTGGCGGTCGTCGAGGGTGTAGGCGAGGTCGGTCCCCGGCGCGAGCGAGAGCCGGTCGAGTCCCTCGGCCGTGGACAGTTCCAGTGCGGCGTCGCGCTCGTCGCCGACACCCGTGTCGTACCCGACGATCTGCACGCACCCGCCTACGAACCGGGCGATAAAAGGACTGCCGTTGGGCGTTTTCAGGAACTAATGCTCCCGGACGAGTTCCTCGGCGGCCTTCCGGACCGCGTCGTCGCTGGACCGGTCGGGCTTCCAGCCCAGCGCCGCCAGTTTCTCGATGGACAGCCGCATCCGGGGTACGTCGCCCACCCAGCCGCGGTCGCCGCCGGTGAACTCGTAGTCGGGATCGAGGCCCATCGCGTCGCTCACGATGTCGGCGATGGTCGTGACCGACGTGGTGGTCCGGGTCCCGAGGTTGTAGACGTTCAGGTCGTCGTCGGCGTTCTCGACGACGTGACACATGGCATCGACGCAGGATTTGACGTGCATATACGACTTCTCCTGGCGGCCGTCGCCGAGAATCTCCAGGCTGTCGGGGTTCGCCCGGAGTTTGTGGATGAAGTCGGGGATCACCGCGCCCTTCTGGAGGCGCGGGCCCACGATGTTGGCGAAGCGGTAGACCCACGCGGTCATCCCGTAGCTCTTGGCGTAGACGGAGATGAGCGACTCCTCGGAGAGCTTGCTCGCGCCGTAGGCCGAGATCGGCTCCATCGGTGCGAAGTCCTCGGGCGTGGGCCGAGGCGCTTCCCCGTACACGGTCGAGGAGGAGGTGAAGGCGATGTTGTCGACGCCGACTTCGCGCATCCGTTCGAGTACGGTGAGCGTCAGGTCGCCGTTGAGTTCGTACTGGGCGCGCGGGTCGTCGGTGTCCACGGTCCGGTCGGCCGCGAAGTGGAACACGCCGTCCAGGTCCTCGGTGATGACCTCTTTGGCTACCGCGGGGTCGGTGAGGTCCCCCTCGACGAACTCGACGCCGTCGGGCACCCACGAGGGATCGCCGTTCGAGCAGTCGTCGACCGCCCGTACGTCGTTGTCCTCGACGAGCCGTTCACAGAGATGTGAGCCGACGAAGCCCGCGCCGCCGGTCACCAGGAGGGATTTTCCTGTCAGGTCCATACCACCCCTGCGAAAGGACCCGTCAAGATACTTGTGAATGGTGCCAGCGCTGCCACGCGTTTTCCGTCGGCCAGGCGGGGGCGACCGCAATCGTTGCCATTCGGTCACTACCCGTCGCCAGCCCGCAAGTAGCCTTATTCCATCCCCACGTGCAGCCGGTACACGTCGCAGGTGTGCAGATGATTGCAGGAACGCGAACGAACGGACTCGACGCCCAGTGTCGACGAACGACCGGCAAACCGGCCACGGAGCGGCGATGATCGGACCGTGCGAGTGGCTGACGGCCCGGACGAACGAGCGAACGCTCGCGCGATTGACTCTTCTGTTCGCGGCCGGTGTCGTGGTGCTCGGTGCGGGCGTCGCCTGGTACGTCGGGAGCGTCGGCCTCTCGATGGGTGCGATGGCCTACGACAGCGACGACCGGACGGTCGTGATCGAGGAGCGCGAGCGGGCTGCCTTCGCCGCCCACTACGACGCGGACGACGAGGTGGGCTGGTGTCTCTATGGGACGACCAACGAGACACACGTCCGCATCGACGAAGTGGTCCCCGCGGCCCCGGTGAGTCAGGGGTCGGAACGCGTCACGTTCACCTGCGTTCCGGAGACGGCGGGCCAACTGCTCGCCGGCGAGAACGCCGACTTCCTGGGCACGGTCCACAGCCACCGCGGCCACGACGGGAGCGAACTCAGCAAGATCGACATCGCACTGTTCGGTCGGCTTAGTCCCTTCGTCGAAGTGATGGGCGTCTACACCGAAACCGACGGCCCCGCGTTCTTCACGACCGGCAGTATGACCGACCCGCTCGATACGCGGGTGATCGGCAACGCGACCGAGACACGGCGAGAGCGCGGACGGCGAAACGAATCGACCCGAACCGTCAGCGGATCGGCTGGCCCTGCCGTTCGAGATAGACCGCGGTGAGGTAGCCGCCGGCCGCACCCAGCGCCGCGGGGAACAGGACGCCGCCGAGCAGGACGATCGACGCGAGGTCGTTCGCCGTCGGCAACACGGCGGCGAACAGCCGCGAGCTGAACGGCATCGTCACGACGATGGTACTCAGCGGCAACAGAATCGTGAGGAAGATCACGCCGGTCGCGTACCCGAGGACGATCCGTGCCCCGAACTTCGCGGCCTCCAGCTTGGTGGTGATACTGTCGCGGTCGAGGTACGCACGCAGGAAGCCGGCCAGCACCGTGACCAGCGCGACGGCGATCAGGATCACGGTCCCCTGCGTCCCGAAGCCGGGCTCGAACTGGATCGTCGAGAGAAAGCCCGCGATGCTGGCGACGAGTTTCTGTGGCACCGTCAACGCGAGTTCCTCGGCCATGGTACCCGCACCGGCAGCCGCGGCCTGCTGCTGGATTTCCTGCAGTTGGGCCTGTGCCTGATCCGGTACCGGATCGAACAACAGGAAGGTGACGACCAGGCCGCCGGCCACGCCGGCCCACCCCGAGAGCCGGCTGGTGAAGCCGGTGTCGTCGTCGAACGCGTAGACCGACAGGCCACCGATCGCGCCGATGACCGCGGGCACGACCAGCCCGACGACCAGCAGACGGCCGACGAGTTCTTCGACGCCGAAGACGACCCCGATCAGCAGTACGACGGGGAAGGTGCCCGCGACGACCGCCATCCCGGTCGTCGCGTGATCGACCAGTTCACCGTCGAGCGCGTAGTTTCGTGAGAGGTACCGCCCACCGATGTAGAGGACGAACGGGCCGAGGAAGTACAACAGCAACAGCGCCGCGTCCGGGTTGGTCTGGAGGAGGTCGATGGTGTTCCCGAGTTCCTTCTCGACCGACGGGTAGTCCGACGGATCGACGTCCGACAGCGAGTCGAAACTCGCGCCACGGAGGAAGGTCGTGACGATGGCGTCGGCCGAGCCAAAGCCCGCGACGACGAAGTACAGCGACGCCGCGGCCGCCAGCGGCTCGAAATCGAGGAAGATCAGCGCCGCACCGGCGAGCAACCCGAACGGCAAGAGCACGGACGCCGTCCCGAAGACGGCACCCGCTGTCAGCGGGAGGTCGGCCAGCGAGTCCTGAATCTGGTCGGCCAGTCCCTGCTGTTGCCCGACCGCGTTCCCGCCGGGACCGCCCATCTGCCCCTGGGCCGGTTTTTGTCCCTGCGTGGACTGTTGCCGATTCGAGTCCACGGGGTCACCCCCGTCCATCGCCGCCACGTTCCCACTGGCCTCGATGGCCGCCCCACACGACGGACACGACGACGCGTCCGCCGCGACATCACGTCCGCAATCCTGACATTCCATGGATTCAATGAGTATTGAAATCTGATAATAAGGTGGCGGAATCAGCCTGAGGTGGGAATCGTCCACACAGCACAGGAGGAGCGACGAGCGACTCAGAGGTCGTCGCGAAGTGTTGCCCCGTAGGTCACGTACAGCACGGCCGCGGGACCCGTCACGACGAGGCCTCCGAGATGCCACAGAATCTGGCTGAACGGGTTAGGTGGAGCGAGCACCGTCGCCGCGATGAACGATCCGAGCGTGGCGAGGGCACAGGTCGTCACGAGTCGCTCGCGCCGGGTCTCGGGCGCACGTTTGGCGAACAGCACGTCGGCGCTTGTCAGGTAGGTCGCGACGATCATCACCGCCCAGAAGACGACCATCGCCGCCAGAATGCCGATTTCCGGGATCGAAGATACGGAGAGCGGGCGCATGGAGGTTCCTTTCCCGGTGGCTGTGTAACTCTTTGCATCGTCGGAGCGAGCACGGCCGGCGGTACGCTGGTGGGAGCGAACGCGGCGGTCGACGGATCGAAACCCCCTAACCGGGGTAGCTGTTTCTGTGGCGTATGCAGGGAGATCCCGAGGTCGCGGTGCTCAGACTCGGCCACCGGCCGGGCCGGGACGAGCGGATCACGACCCACGTCGGGCTGACCGCGCGGGCGCTGGGGGCCGACCGCGTGATCCTCGCCGGCGACGGCGCGAGCCGGGCCGACACCGTCGAAGACATCACCGACCGCTTCGGCGGCCCCTTCGCCGTCGACACCGTCGACTCCTGGCGGCCCACCCTCCGGGACTGGGACGGGGCGGTCGTCCACCTCACGATGTACGGCGAGGAGGTCCAGACCGTCGAAAGCGAGATCCGAGAGGCCCACCGCGAGCGGCGGGACCCGCTGCTCGTCGTCGTCGGCGCGGAGAAGGTCCCCTTCGACGTGTACGAGACCGCCGACTGGAACGTCGGCGTCACCAACCAGCCCCACTCCGAGATCGCCTCCCTCGCCGTGTTTCTGGACCGCCTGTTCGAGGGCCGGGAACTCGATCGGGAGTTCGAAGACGCCGAGAAAGTGGTCGTCCCGCAGGCGGTCGGGAAACGAGTCGTGGACGCCGGTGACGAGTGAGCGACGATCGCGGGCGCACCCGAGGGGAGGCCACGTCGGAATCCGGTTCGGTGCTTTTAAACGAACTAGGCACCGATAGGTACACCAATGGCTTTTGAGGAACTCCTGGAGGACCCGGTCATACAGAAGTACCTCCACGAACTGGTGGGCCCGAAGGGGATGCCCGTCGCGGCCGCGCCGCCGGACGGCGAGGTGACGGACGAAGAGCTCGCGGAAGAGTTGGGGCTGGAGCTCAACGACGTTCGCCGCGCCCTCTTCATTCTCTACGAGAACGACCTGGCGAGCTATCGACGGCTCCGCGACGAGGACTCGGGGTGGCTTACCTACCTCTGGACCTTCGAGTACGACAAGATCCCCGAGCAACTCGAAGAGGAGATGTACCGCCTGCTGGACGCGCTGGAAGACCGCGAGCAGTACGAACACGACAACGAGTTCTACCTCTGTGAGGTCTGTGGCATCCGCTTCGAGTTCGACGAGGCGATGGACTTCGGGTTCGAGTGTCCCGAGTGTGGCTCGCCGGTCGACGCCATGGAGAACACGGCGCTGGTCCAGGCCATGGAGGAACGCATCGACGCCCTGCGCGACGAACTGAACGTCGAGCAAGAGACTGAAGCCTGATGGTCGTCCTCGCAACGAAGTGTTACGTCGATGGCGACGCACGCGAGCGCGCCCTGGACGGGCTGGGCTCTTTGATCCAGAACGCCGTCGGCGATCTGGACGTGACCTACGAGGTCGGCCTCCGTGACGACGACTTCCCCTCGGTAACCGTCGAGGGCGAGGACGCCGTGGCCGCGCGTAACCTGCTCCGCGAGGAGTGGGGCGCGATCACGACCGACTTCGAGGCCGGCGAGACCTACGTCGGGACCCTCGAAAGCTGGGACGAGGACGGGTTCGTCCTCGACGCCGGGCAGGCGGTCCGGATTCCGGCCGACGAGATCGGCCTCGGACAGGGCTCGCCCGAGCAGATCCGCAAACGGTTCGGACTGGTCCAGCATCTCCCGCTGGAGTTCGTCTGGGACGACTCGCCCCGGCTGTCGGACGACCAGCGCGACGACCTGTACGACTGGACCCGCGGAACCGGGCGAGTCAACGTCAACAGCGCGACCCGGGCAGAGGTGCGGGCCACAGTCAACCGCGCGGGTCACGCCCAAGATATCGTGACCGTCGAGCGGCAGGGCCTGCTCGAACAGTCGGTGATCTGCAAAGAAGGGACCGACCCGCCGGGACTGCTCGCCAGCATCGGCAAACACCTGCCCTCGGAGATTCTCGCCGTCGTCCCATGAATCGCCGCCTCGTCCTCGGCGTCGTCGCGCTCGCCGCCCTCGTCACCCTCGCGGGCTGCTCGTCGATACTGGGGCCGGGGGAACCCGACGCGGAAGCGCTCGGCAAGGACGTGACCTACGACTGGGAGACCGAGGCCAACGCGACGTTCGACATCAACGACACGCGGTACGAGGCCGTCTATCGGGTCGAGAACCGGTCCTATCTCGAACTCTACGACCGGGACGCGCTGGGGACCGAGAGCCCCCTCGAGATCGAGGGCCTGAAGTTCCAGTTCGAGAACGGCACCGTCCGAAATCTCACCGCGGACGACGTGGAGCTGAGTCGCAAGCGCATGAACGTCTCGTTCCCCGGCGAGAACGTCTCCGGAAAAGTGGCGTTCTCCGCGCCCCGGAACGGGAAGAGCTTCGCACTCCCGACCTTCCTCTCGGGGAGTTACGAGGTGACGCTCCCGGAGAGCGCTCGTGTCAGCGTCCCGATCCTCGCGCAGGTCAGCCCCGGTGGGTACGACTCGACACTCCGGAACGACCGCGTGACGCTCACCTGGGACGACGTGGAGCAGCGGTCGCTCTCGATCCGGTGGTACCTGGAGCGTGACCTGTGGATCTTCGGCGGACTGGTGATACTGGCGCTGTTGATCGGCACTGGCGGCACGCTGTATTACCTCCGGCAGATCCGCCAGCTGGAGAACAGACGTGAGGAAGTCGGACTGGACGTGGACACGGGCGACGACCTCGACGACGACGGCCCGCCACCGGGAATGCGGTAGGTCGGCACTCGAAGCGGCCCAAAGCTTGAACCGGGCGGCCGACCTCCCCACTGTGGATGCCGCTGTTAATCGACGTGCGGAAGCTCCGTATCATCAACGTCCTGATGGAGAGCGGCGCGGGCAACGTCGCCGACTCGCTGTCGTCGCTCGCGGGGCTCGACGCATCGGTCGCGGTCAAGAGCCTCTCGATGGTCGAACCGGGCGACATCCCCGACGATCTGGGCGACGAGCGACTGTTCTGTGCTTCGGTGAAGCTGACCGAACCGCCCTACGGCTACTTCGTCATGACCTTCGGGATGGGGACGGCGGTCAACGTCGCCGAACACATGACCGGCCGGGCGGTCGACGGCGAGTTGAACCAGTTCCACGAGAGCGCCCTCCAGGAGATGTGCAACATCTTCACCTCCGGATTCATCGACGGCCTGGCCAACACCCTCGGGCGCTCCATCGAGATGGGGACGCCGGATCTCGAGCACGGGACCGGCCGCGAACTGATGACGGCGAATCTCTCACACATCACCGACGACTCGCTAGCCATCGTCCTGGACTCGCAGGTCGACGTGACCGAACCGCGCCGGGAGTTCCAGATTCGAATCTTCCTCGTCCCCGACCCCGGTGCCTTCGTCAACGTCCTCGATCATCTGGAAGTCGAGGACATCCGGACCGAAGAGCCGGACGTAGCGGGACTGTAGGACTTTTATTCGCGGGTCGCCAACTCGGGGTATGCGCGTCGCGCTGGTCACCGTTGGCGACGAGTTGCTCGCCGGGGATACGGTCAACACGAACGCCGCCTGGCTCGGCGAGCGGCTCACCGAGCGGGGTGCGACCGTCGAGCGAGTGACGGTCGTTCCGGATCGGATCGGGGAGATCGCCCGCGTAGTCAACGAGTACCGCGCCGAGTTCGACGCCGTCGTCGTCACCGGTGGGCTGGGGCCGACCCACGACGACGTGACGATGGACGGGGTCGCCGCGGCGTTCGGCCGTGAGGTAGTACAGAGCGACGAGGCACTCGCCTGGCTCGAGTCGGAGGGGGGCTACGCCCGCGAGGACCTCGCGGACGGTACCGCCGACATCCCGGCGGGCGCGGCGATGCTGCCGAACCGCGAAGGGGTCGCCCCCGGCTGTGTCCTCGAATCGGTGTACGTCCTGCCTGGCGTCCCGGCCGAGATGAAGGCGATGTTCGAGGGGGTCGCGGACCGGTTTTCGGGCGAGCGCCGTCACGTCGAGACCGTCGAGGCCGACGAACCCGAGAGCGCGTTGCTCACCCGCGTCCGGGACGTTCGTGACCGCTTCGACGTGAAGGTGGGGAGCTACCCCGGCGAGACGGTCGAGATCAAACTGGAGAGTACCGACGCGGACGAGGTTCGGGCGGCGGCCGCGTGGCTGGCCGAGCGGGTCGAGACACCGGAAACGGAGTGAGTCAGCGGTAGAGGTACGCGATCCAGGCGGCGGCGAGAAGCACGCTCACCAGCCCGACGAGGGCACCCGCACTGTTGATGACGGCCGTCTGGACGCCCGGCTCCGTTGCGTTCGTGGCGGCGGTCGAGAGTATCGCGTTCATGATCGGTCGTTCCGACCGCTGGGTCTTAAGAATCCCGAAGCGCGAGAAGACGTTTCGTCGAATTGACACCGGCTGCGCGAGACTGCTTCCGTATGCCCGTCTACGGCCGGTCCCCCGCGGAGTCGGACCGCGAAACCCGTCACGACGTGGCCGAACAAGTCGACGCACCTGTCGAGCGGTTCGCGACGACGCTCGCCGACACGGGCGTCCGCGTCCGGAAGTGCGAGCCGCTGGGACTGTGGCAGGAAGCCGTCGCCTACCGCGAGCGCGACGGCACGCTGTACGTGCCGGACCTGCTGGGTGGCGCGCCCGGCTACGCGGTCGGGGACGAACGCGTCGGCGTCGTCCTCTCACACCGGCTCAGACCACCTCGGGGACTCGTGGGCGACCTGGACCCTGAGCGGATCCTGTTCGGCCACGGCGAAGGTGTCTTCGAGGACGCCGAGACGGCGCTGACGGCCACACTGGATGGGGCACGTCGACGGTTTCCGCGAGCAGTGATCGAGGGGTTCGGCCCGAGCCTCCGGTCACTGCTGGCGGCGATGCGGTGACGGACCCGGAGACGACGGCTGGCCTGCCGTCGCCGGGTACCTTTTGACCCTGCCGCGGGTACGTCCGGTAATGCGAACGATCGGGGTCGTCGTCAACCCCATCGCCGGGATGGGGGGTCGCGTCGGGCTGAAAGGGACGGACGGAAAGGTCGACGAGGCGCGCGCACGCGGCGCGGAACCGCGCGCACCGTCCCGCGCCCGGGCGGCCCTGGACCGGATTCACGAACTCGCCCCCGAGACGGAGGTTCTGACCTACGAAGCCCCGCTGGGTGCGGGGGTCGCCCGCGAGGCCGGTTTCGACCCGACCGTCCTCGGCGCGGCCGCGGACGAGGAGACGACGGCGGCCGACACGCGGGCCGCCGTCGCGGACTTCCTGGATCGCGGCGTCGAGCTGGTCCTGTTCGTCGGCGGCGACGGGACCGCTGTCGACGTGGCCGAGACGATCCGGGACCGCGACGCCGACGTGCCGATGCTGGGCGTTCCCGCGGGCGTCAAGGTGTACTCGTCGGTGTTCGGGGTCACGCCCCGCGCCGCCGGGCAGATCGCGGCGACCTTCGAGGACACCGAGCGCGCCGAGGTCAACGACATCGACGAGGACGACTACCGCGAGGGCGAGGTCCACACGGAGTTGCGCGCGGTGGTGCGCGTGCCGGCCGCGGAACAGCGCCAGGCGAGCAAGCAGCTGGGCGGCGGCACCGTCGAGAGCCTCGCGGAGGGTGTCGCCCGGGAAGCCCGCGACGGCGTGACCTACGTCCTCGGCCCCGGCAGCACCGTCGGCGCGGTCAAGGAAGAACTCGGGTTCGAGGGGTCGCCGCTGGGCGTCGACGTGTGGCGGGACGGCGAGGTACTGGTCGACGACGCCAGCGAGCGCGACATTCTCGACGCACTCGGCGAGGAGAACGTCATCGTCGTCTCACCCATCGGCGGCCAGGGGTTCGTCTTCGGCCGCGGGAACCAGCAACTCTCGCCGGCCGTGATCGAGCAGTGTGACCTCGAAGTCGTCGCCTCGAAGTCGAAACTCGACGAAATTGGCACTCTTCGCGTCGATACCGGGGATCCGGACCTCGACGAAACACTCCAGGGCTGGCTCCAGGTCCGGGTCGGCCGGTACGAGCGCCGGCTGATGCAAGTGATTTAGGAACGTGGAATTTCTGCCTGGTCGATCAAGAGGTATTACATTCGTCAGCGGATTAAGTGGTGTATAGATAAGATTAAGGTCGCCGGGGTATGACAAAGGGAGTATGGAAACGCGGAAAGTGCAGCGGCTCGGTCCCTCCACGCTAGCGATGACGTTGCCCGCCGAGTGGGCGTCCGAGCACAACGTCGAGAAAGGCGACGAGGTGTCTCTGCGCATCGGCGGGAAGGGGACGCTCACCGTGATGCCCGAGTCGGTCCAGACCGAGGAATCGGAAGCGATCATCTACACCGAGGACCTGGACGCCGACGCCGTCGAGCGGGCCATCGTGGCCCAGTACGTCCTCGGTCGGCGCATCATCCACGTCGAGGCCGGCGAGGACGGCACCCTCAAATCGGAACACATCAACGCCGTCTACAACGCCGAGACCCAGCTGATGGGGCTGGGCGTCATCGAGGAGACGCCGGAACGGATCGCCATCCGCTGTTCGGTCGACCCCGAGGACTTCACGCTGGACAACCTGCTCGAACGGCTGGAGTCGACGGGCTCGACGATGCGTAACGAGGCCGTCAAGGCGCTGGCTCACGGCAATCCCGACCTCGCCCAGCGGGCCCTGAACCGGGAGCGGCAGGCCAACAAGATCTTCGTCCTCCTCTTGCGACTGATCTTCACCGCCTACCAGAACCCCAACCTCGCGCGGGCGGTCGGCCTGGACAACGGGTTCCCGCTGATCGGCTACCGCTCCATCGCGAAGAACCTCGAACTCACGGCGGACAACGCCGAGGACATCGCCGAGATCGTCCTCGAAACCGAGGGCCACACGCTCAACGTCGAGTCCTCGACGATGCGGCGCATCCGGGAGTTCACCGATCAGGTCAACGAGATCACCGAGATGGCCGTCACCGCCGCAGTCGAGCGCGACTACGACGCCGCCATCGCGGTCAGGGAACTGTACGCCGAGATCGGGAACCGCGAACAGGACATCCTGTCGGACCTCCCGGAGATGGAAAACGAGGAACTGCTCCGGGTCCGGGAGGTGCTGGTCAGCCTCCAGCAGACCGCCCAGTACGCCGTCCGGAACGCCGAAATCGCGACGAACCTGGCGCTCAACGAGGAATCGGTCCATACCGAGATTCAGTAACGCAGCGCACACTGAATCGTCTCGTTTTCGCGGAAAACCGACCGACGGCTAGTCTGCCGTCGCTTCGTCGCCGGTGCCGTCGGCCGTCGTCTTCACCACCGTCAGCGGACTCCGGCGCGTGATCGTACAGTCGAACGCCGGATGTTCCGCGTAGTGGCGCACGAGCATATGCCGGCGCGAGCCGGTGATACCGGACCGACTGACTGCGTCGGCCGTGAACTCCGTCGGCAGGCGCTCGTACAGCCGGCGCACCTGTTCGAAACTCTCGAACACTTTGCTGTTGCCGGCCGAGTCCGCGCCGCGTCTGGAGACGACGTACGCGCCGTCGTCGCGGTACTCGCCTGCGGTGTGCAGGAACTCCCGGCGACTCGTCAGCGCGTCGTCGATCTGCCCCCTGAGCTCGGTCGCCTGTTCGCGGGTCAACTCGTGGGTCACCCCGTCGACCTCGACCCGGATGCGATCCCCCATCGCCGTAACACCCTTCCCGGTGTCGCGATCCTCGTTACCCTCGAAGAACGCGACCAGGAGCGTCAGCACTCCGTGTCATGCAACCACACGTTCCGATCCGCATGATAAAGCACTGTCCGCGGGATGATATGGTGTTTTAAGTTATCCCAGCAGTATACCGTCGTCGCCGTCGTCGGTCGTCGTCACCGAACCGCCGGCATCATCCTCGTTCCCGTCGATGGTCGTCGTGGAATCGCCGTCCGTGGACCCGTCCGTCGAGTTGGACTGACTGCCGTCGTCGTTGGTGTCGGCGCTTTCGCTCGCCGTTCCGTTTTTCGTGCCGAACATATCGGTCTCGATGGTGGTCCGGTAATCGAGGGGGTCGAGCGGGATTCGGAACGAGCCAGTCTCGCCGAGACCGCCGACGGTGTCGTCCGCGGGGTCGACGACGGCGTAGAACTGGATCTTTAGTTCGGTGACCTGGTCGTTCCGCAGGTGGGTCACCCACCAGTCGTCGAGGTTCTGATTTCGGATCGCGACGTCGGCGCGGATCGTCTGGGCGGTCCGCGGGAGGACCGTGGCCACGTCCTGACTGCTGCCCTCGCCGACCTGCACGCCGTTCATCGTGATCGTGTACCCGAGTTCGGAGATAGCGTAGGGGTACTGTTTGGGGTTGTACGCCCGGAACGACATCGCGATGGGCGTGCGTTCCGGCGTCAGTGCGGCCCGGTTCCAGTGGGCGCTGGTCTCGTTGACGAACAGGATCGGATCGGCGGGGAACGAGCGATCGGCCTCGATGGGGCGGGTCGCCGAGGAGTTGAACTGGCCGATCAGGTCGGTCTCGATGGTCCGTTGCTGTGGGAGGCTGATCTGGCGACCCCCGAGCAGGCCGGACCTGACGGTGGCGTCGATCACGACCTCGGTGCGCTCGCGGTTCTCGATGTGGGAGTGCCACCACGGGGGGATGCGGTCGTTTTGCATATAGGTCCGGAACGGCAGCGTCGAGTTGCCGGACTCGATCGAGAGGCCCGCTTTCTGTCCGGTGGCCATAGACACGTCGTTCATCTGCACGGTGTAGTTGACCGTCGTGTCCGACAGCGAGACCCCGACGGGGTTGGGGTTGGTGACGACCATATCGGTCTCGATGACCGTTTTGGAGTCGTTGACGGTGCCAAATCGGTTCTCGACGGTCGCGACGGCGGGAACGCCGATCACGCCAAGCAAGAGCGCAAGGACGACCAGTACGACCAGCCCGCCGGCGATAGACCCGGCTATGCGGGACTTGCTCCCGAACAATGCCGACTGAACCCGTTCGATGTCCATTGGCGGGGTGTGATACAACGGATCAGATATGTCTTGCGGCCGACAGCGGTGTCCTGCCGACGAGCCACGGCGCAGACGGCAGTAGCGCGGTTCGAACAAACTAAGTACGCGCTACTGGTAGCCCGGACAATGGCAGAAACCGGACTGCAGTCGGACAAGGCGATCGGCCTCGGACTGCTCTTTGGGGCGCTCGGCGTCGCCGGAGCAGTCGTGATGTACGTGGCGGCCGCTGAGCAGTTGCTCGCCGGCTGGGGCTTTGCCCTCGCGGTCGTCTTCGGATCGCTCGCCGTCGCGGCGATTCACGTCTTCTCGTAGGCAGGCGTTTCGCTAAAACGAGAGCTTAAAGGCCTGGACCGCCTACGTCTGGCATGGCCGATTTCAGCGAAGAGGAACAGCGTATCCTGGAGCACCTCCGTGACCAGGTCGGCGGGGACGAAGCCTACGTCCGGGCCAAAAACATCGCCGAGCAGATCGGACTGTCGGCGAAACAGGTCGGTGCGCGCCTCCCGCGACTGGCCGAGAAGTCCGACGACGTTGACATCGAGAAGTGGGGTCGGGCGCGCTCGACGACCTGGCGTGTCACTCGAAGTTGAGCCTCGAAGGAAGTCGGACTCTTTTTTGACCGCCGGCCCGAAGATAGGTTATGACCGTCCGGGTCGAGCGGACGTTCGAGTTGCCCGCCGAACGGGACCGCGTATGGTCGTTCATCGCAGACCCGGAGAAACGGGCCCGTCCGATCAGCGTCGTCGACGACTTCGAGAAGACGGGTGAGCACACCGCAACGTGGTACGTCAAACTCCCGATCCCCGTCATCGACAGACGCGTCGCCATCGAGACCGAGGAGACCGAGTTCGACCCGCCGCGCTACGTCGAGTTCGTCGGTCGCTCGAAGGTGATGCGCGTCGTCGGCGAACACGAACTCCACGAGACAGACGGGGGCACCCGCGTCGAGAACCGCTTCACCGTCGACGGGAAACTCCCCGGCGTCGAGCGCTACTTCAAACGCAACATGGACGAACAACTCGGGAACATCGAGGCCGCCATCCGCGAGGACCTGGGGATCGAGGCGTGAAGGTCGCGCTGGCCCAGCTCGCCATCGAGCCCGGCGACGTGCGCGGCAACGTCGACCGCGCAGTCGCGGCCGTCGAGCGGGCCGCCGACTCGGGCGCGGACCTCGTGGCCCTCCCCGAGATGTTCTCGGTCGGGTACTTCGCGTTCGATCTGTACGCTCGGACCGCGGAACCGGTCGGCGGCGAGACCCACCAGCGACTCGCCGCGGCCGCGCGCGAGCACGGCGTCGCGGTGCTGGCCGGCACCGTGGTCGAGGACCTCGGCGAGACGGCCGCACAGACCGACCTCGCAGTACCGAGCGAGACGGGACTGGCCAACACCGCCGTCTTCTTCGACCGGGACGGACAGCGCCGCGCGATCTACCGGAAACACCATCTCTTCGGCTACGATTCGGCCGAGTCGGACCTGCTGATTCCCGGCGAGCGCGCGCCGGTCGTCGACTTCGAGGGGTTCGGCGTCGGGATCACGACCTGTTACGACCTGCGCTTCCCCGAACTGTATCGCGATCTCGTCGACGACGGGGCGACGCTCGTGCTCGTCCCGAGCGCCTGGCCGTACCCGCGGGTCGAACACTGGACACTCCTACCACGTGCGCGGGCCGTCGAGAACCTCGCGTACGTGGCGACGATCAACGGAAGCGGGACGTTCGACGACGCAGACGCGGACCTGCTCGGGCGCTCGACCGTCTACGACCCGTGGGGCACCGTGCTCGCGAGTTCCGACGACGACCCCACGCTGGTGACGGCCGACCTCGAACCCGACAAAGTCGCGTCGGTCCGCGAGGAGTTCCCCGCGCTTGCCGACCGCCGGGACCGGTGATCGGCGGTGTTTAGTTTAGAGTGAAGAGTGAGGCGGACGAATTTGTTGGTGCTCTATGCCAGAAATTGCCCGCCTCAGTGGGAATAACGGCTGGCTGGAGTTAGATTTTGTGGAGCGTGAACGGACACCGCGTCGGCTGATGAAGCTCGGTATTCGACTGCATCTCGCGGGACTCTCGCTTTCGAATACCGTCTCGGAGCTTGAGAAGTTCGGTGTCCAACGCAGTCGCAAAGCCGTGCATGATTGGATTCAGAAAGCCGATCTACAGCCCACCAGCGGTGCCTGCCCGAATCACGTTGCGCTCGACGAGACCGTGATTCGGATCAACGACGAACAGTTCTGGCTGTACACCGCCGTCGAGCCGGAAACAAACAGAATCCTCCATTCACGGCTGCTACCGGCCCGAACAACCGCCCTGACAGAACGGTTCTTGCGCGAACTGAAGCAAAAACACGACGTGGCTGAGTCGCTCTTTTTGGTCGATGGCGCGCCATGGCTCCAAAC
>NZ_FOCX01000060.1 GCF_900110215.1 Halorientalis persicus
CCTGCCCGTGCAGCAGCGGGCAAGGGTGAGGTTGTTCGCCTATTAAAGGAGGTCGTGAGCTGGGTTTAGACCGTCGTGAGACAGGTCGGCTGCTATCTATTGGGGGTGTCATGGTATCTGACGGGAACGTCCGTATAGTACGAGAGGAACTACGGATGGTTGCCACTGGTGTACCGGTTGTTCGAGAGAGCACGTGCCGGGCAGCCACGCAACACGGGGTAAGAGCTGAACGCATCTAAGCTCGAAACCCACCTGGAAAAGAGATACCGCCGAGATCACTCGTAGAAGACGAGATCGATAGACTCGGGGTGTACGCGCCGAGGTGACGAGGTGTTTAGCCCGCGAGCACTAACTGATCGAAGCCACCAATCATACCGCATTTGGACACACAGACCCGACGAAACGGGTCCAGGCGTCAACTGGATTGCACGTATACACGGTCGTCTACATCGACCACTGAAAGACAAGCCTTTCAAGCCTCGAGCGTCTCTCGACGTTCGAGACACCGATACAGGTGTTCCGCCACGGTTCGATTCCGTGGATCGGCGTTAAGGCGGCCACAGCGGCGGGGTTACACCCGTACCCATCCCGAACACGGAAGTTAAGCCCGCCTGCGTTCCGGGGCCTACTTGAGTGCGCGAGCCTCTGGGAGACCCGGTTCGCCGCCTCCACTCATACCTTCGACCCGCACCAGCATCGCGCTGGTGCGGGTCTTTCCATTTCGAACGACTGCTCAAGAGGCATCTCTACTCGGCACACTCGTCGTCGGCCTCGGCCAGAGGGATGACTATTCGTCCTGACTGTCTCGCCGGTTCTGTTTCTGAGTCCGCTGTACCCGGATTCGATCGGCGATGTCGCGTGGATCGGAGTCTGTGTGTGTCATGGGGGACCAGCCGACAGCGAGCCGGCAGTCGGGCTTGGAGCGTTTCATGGGGGAGCGACTGTCGGCGGACTGTCGGCAGTTGTCCCTACGCTCCGGTCCATAAAAATCGGTAGCAGCGTGTTTCAGAGCCAGCAACAGCGAATAGGGCCGAGCGAATAGGATAGTAAATATTTCGGGGCGTTGTGAGGCGAGCAACGCCTCGCCTCAGTTAATGAGGGCTGCACTCGACGACGAAGACGATGTCACAGAGACACTGTCCCACCCGAGAACCGTCCGATCGAGAACGACCGTCTTGCGGCTATCTCTGACAGAACGATGGAGGACCTCACTGGCTTTCAGCGTGACCTCCTGTACGTCGTTGCAGGGCTCGAGGAGCCACACGGACTTGCGGTCAAAGACGAGCTCGAGGAATACTACGAGAAGGACGTTCATCACGGTCGTCTCTATCCGAACCTCGATACACTCGTCGAAAAGGGCCTGCTAGAGAAACGCGCCAAAGACCTTCGGACCAACGCGTACTCGCTAACTGGGCGTGCAAAGCGCGAAATCGGAGCCCGACGCGAGTGGGAGAGCAGCTACCTCGAGGACGGAACGTGCCGCTCCTGAAACGACTCGTGTTCTGACTCCCGTCTCGACACGAACGTGTACCCCACTTCGCGATCGGGGAACTGACGAGCGACTGGTGAGTGGTATCGGCATCGCGAGTGCGACGTTCGCACTCGTCTACCGTAACTCCGGTTGGAGACGGGAATCACCGCTGGGGCGGGAGTAGCACAGATACTTATATCTTTGTCTGGAGTTCTCTCCCTGAACCGGCGCTTCCCGTATTATGTCGATAGGGGAGGAAGAGTGACCTGCAATGGTCCCTGATGAGTTACGAACTGCCCTCCTGGCAGTTACATTCGGCTCCCTGCTGGTCAGTTCCAGTGTCGTCGCTGGAGCGGCCGCGATGAGCCTGGAGCCGACTCCTGAACAGCCTGCACAGACGAGTGAATCTCCCGCTGTTAGCCAGTCGCCAGCTCCGGGAGACGATGACGTTGTCGAGACGTTCCGCGATCGGATGGCCTCGCTCGATACCGTCGTCCTGACGATGGAGAGTGAGGTGCAAACGAACGGCAACCAGACGAGAACTGCCGAACAGCAGTTCTGGGTCGATTATCAAAACGATCGGCTCCGAATGGAACGAGAGACCAACCAGAGCGAGACGATCACTGTCCGCAACGAGAGCAAGACGGTGATCTACAACGATGCTGAAAACACTGTCAGTACGTACAATAACACTGGTGACGTCACCGCCAGGGTCCCGCTCGACCGAACGATCGACACCAGCAAGTTGTCGTATGTGGGGACTGAGCGGATCGACGGCGAGCGGACGTACCGGCTGAACGTGACGCCCGCGAACGCGAGTACGATGTCGGACTCCCGCTCCGTTGATGCGACACTCTGGATCGATGCGGAGACGCACTTCCCCCGACAGATCCACATCGCGACCGACAGCGAGAACTTCGAGTACGAGACAACCAGCCGATTCCAGAACGTCACGGTGAACGCGTCGATCCCGGACGATCGGTTCACGATCGACATTCCCGACGACGCCGAAAGGCCCAGCTACGAATCGAACATGGAGTCCTACGAGTCGCTATCGGCGCTCAGGAACGGCACCTCCCAGACGGTCCCCGAGCCGGACCTGCCCGAGGACTACAGCTTCGAGCAAGCTCGTGTCTTCGACGGTTCGGACCATCACTCGATCACGCTCCAGTACGAGACCGCCAACAACGATACCGTGACGATCTCGACACGCGGCCCGACTGCGGTCGAGTATGACGACGTAGAGCGGTACGACGAAGTCGACGTTGCTGGCCATACCGCCTACTACACTGAATTCGAGTTCGGCGGTGAAACGACCGCAGTGCTCACGCTCCCCCGTGACAACGCCACCGTCAGTATCGTCGGTGACCTGTCGAAATCCGAGACGATCGAAACCGCGGAGTCACTAACCGACGAGTAGGGACGCCAGAAGTCGTAGCACCGCCCACTCCAGCTACGACACCCTCCACATTGGTCTCACACGGCGATTGCTCGCAGTCAGTCCCACACCCTTCGGTTGACTAGTGCGCCATCTGAGTGGCGACACTGCCCGAGATCCCGGAAATGCTCCGGATAAGTTCCAGCACAACAATCGGGTGACGCTCGAGTGAGCCCCGTTTGGACGGAGATGCTGTGTGTTTCGTAGATCGAGATGACAGGACCGAGGGATACGAACCTGCATACGGTGAGCGAGAACGCTATCGGTGCATCTGGAAGCAAGGCTCCTGAGTAAGGGCCCCTTGGGGCGGGACTCACCTCCGGTGGTGAACGAGACGCAGTCGTTGCCCCAGAGAAGTCCAAATCAGTCTTGCTCCGGATCGACTAACAATGTGTTTTGGACTAGCGCAGAAATTCCTCGCCTGAGCCGTTCGGTTATGGCTTGATCAGAGACATCGAACGCATCAGCGAGCTCCTGTGTCGAGATTTCACGCGGCAGTGAATAGTAACCGCTCTCCACCGCGTGTATGAGTGTTTCGCGCTGCGTCGGTGACAATCCGAACCATGGCCCGGCATCGGGCTTCGTGGGATTGTAGATGTGCTTGATGGATACCTGGATGTTCTGGTCGATGTAATACTCCTGGAACTCCGAAAGTGCATCGTGGGTCGGAAACCTGAGTTCGAGACTCCACGTGTCGGTGGTGCCAGTCGCGCTCAACAAGACACCACCCAAACCGAGAATCGTCTGCAATAGAGAGGCACCTGACGAATCCCAATCCAGTGCGTACAATCGTTCTCCATCGTGTGAATTGACGAGCGTAAGCTCTGTGACCGTCGGGTGATCTCGGACAGTCTCTTCGAACGCATTTCGTGTGCCGTTGTGGACTCGAACAAACGGTATTGGCCGTCCGCCTAACGGCACCATCGTCTCCAACGTAATCTTTGTCGCCCCTTCTACCCGTAGTATCTGTCCCAATTCGAAGGCGTCAGCCGGGACAGTTAGCTCGACGATAACAGCCATTTAGAGACACATCTGTTTAACTGCACAGTAGGTAGCGACATCGTAGAGCCTGTATCGATAAGACTCCCAGGCCTGGTGTATCAGGCATCGCTAACCGACGATACACCGAGTAGCAGTCACCCAGGTCAAACAGCCATTCCTCCCGACCTTGGCCGCAGCGTGACGTCATCGCCCCGTCGTCTCCGAATGCGAGGGAGTGAAGAGAGACTGTCCGCCCTTGGCCGTCAGTTTCCGAAAGGTGGTGGTATCTGGCTCACACACAAGCTGGATCAGTGGTCTGTTATACGTCTTGGTAGACCATGCCAAATGGTTGTCCGAACGACACCAGTTAATCCACAGTATGCCCACCAGACAGATCGAGACGGTCTCCGCAGTTGGTTGGTTCGAGGGCGGGGACTCCTCCGGGTCGTCGGCGGTCGGGTCTAGTATTTGGAATGCTTGCCCATCAGTGTCGGAGCCACTCCCGTGAGTGAGTCTGCATCGCTTTCGGGACGGCAGGCGAGACAGGATCTCTACGAGATATTCTTGAGCGAGGGTTCTTTCGAAGACAAAGCGCAGGGGGCCCTCGAAATCGGGAAGCGATACCTCGATGCAGACAACGGCCACCTCACGCGAATCGATCAGCAGACTGGGCATTGGGAGGCGACAGTCAGTACTGATGGACCCGATGGAGACTATCCGCCGGGACTCGAGCTCGACCTTGGGACAACCTACTGTCGGCGAACGATCGACGCGGAGGACCCGATCGTACTCAGCGACGCCCCGAAACAGGGCTGGGCTGACGATCCAGCCTTCCAGCGGCACGGATTGCACTGCTATCACGGGACCAGACTCATGCTCGACGGGGAACCGTACGGGACAGTCTGCTTCGTCGCCGAAACCCCCCGGAAAGAGCAATTCACTGAGGGCGAGACCATGTTTTCCGAACTTATCGGCCAGATGCTCGAACGCGAACTCGAACGGGAGCGACACGAGGCACAACTCCACCAACAGACCAACCTGGCTGTCGTGCTCAACAGGGTGCTTCGACACAACCTCCGCAACGGGATGCCCGTCATCCGGGGGCACACCCAGCTCATGGGCGACACCCAGAACACCGAAACCATGCGGCAAAAGACGCTCCAGAGGGTCGATACACTGCTCGAATTGAGCGAGAAAGGCCGCCAGTTGGGCCGTGTGATCGCTACCGATCTGGAGAGAAAGCCCACCGACATCGTTTCGCTCGTCCGTGATTGCGTGACCTCCGTCGAACAAGCGAACCCAAATGCGAACATTACGATCGAAGCAGAACAGGAGGCCCGAGCGTCGATACTGTCGAGTTTCGGCCGCGCGGTCGAAGAACTCATCGAAAATGCCGCCAAGCACGGTGGCGATTCGCCGACGGTCACCGTCACCATCGAGACCGTTCCCAAGGCGGTCGAAATCCGGATCACGGACGATGGGCCAGGGCTCTCCCGCGACGAAGCCGACGTGCTGGAGACTGGTGAGGAGACACCGCTGAAACGCGGTTCTGGACTTGGTCTCTGGCTGGCCCACTGGATCGTCGCGAGTAACGATGGAACGATCACTCCGGCAATCACCGACGACGGAACGACGTTGACGATCACCGTTCCACGGACACCGATGGGGAGCAACGACGAGCAACTGACCGAACTCAGCCGCGCACGCGACCAGTACAAAGCGAGCTTCGAAGAGGCGGGTGACGGCATGACGATTACCGACGATTCGGCTCGTATTCTGGCCGTCAACGAGGAAGCCGCCCGCATCTACGGCGAGGACCGCCAGGCGTTGCTCGGACGGTCGATGCAGGAATTCCTCCCAACCGAGTTCGACTTCGAGGCAGAGTGGGGAGAGATCCAGGCCGCCAAGATGAAACGCGACGAGTTGGACATCATCAGTGCCGATGGTGGGGTGAGTACCATCGAGTACACGGCCAAAACCGACATCGTCCCTGGCCAGCATCTCATCGTTAGCCGCGATATCAGCGAGCGCAGGGAACGCGAGGAATTCCTTCAGGCGACGGCGACGAGACTCGAAACCATCGTCAAGCTCTGCCCCGAGCCGATTCTGGCCCTCGATGCGACTGGCGCGATCCAACTGTGGAACGACGCGGCCGAGGAGGTGTTCGGGTTCGGGGAAGAGACTGCTCTCGGTGAACAGATACACTCTCTCGACCTGTTCAGCCCCGCACAAGCCGCCGATTTCGAAGACCGCTTCGAACGTGTCCTGGCAGGCGAAACCATTCGCGATCTCGACCTACAGCGCCAGGCCCGCGACGGCACGACGATCAATTTGCGAATCTCCGCGGCACCATTGCGAGGTGACGGTGACGCGATTACTGGACTGATTGCAGTCACAACGGATGTCAGCGAGGAAAAGGCACGCAAACGTGAACTCGAACGGACCCGAGAACACTATCGAGTCGTCGCCGAAAACTTCCCCAACGGTGGCCTCTTCCTGTTCGATTCCGAAATGCGGTTTCAGGTCGCTGCAGGCAAGGGACTCGAAGAAGTCGGCCTCGACCCAGCGGGTCTCGAAGAGCGACACGTCCGGGAAGCGCTCGACGGCGAGATCCCATCGCCCTTTATCGAGATGTGTCGGGCTGCACTCGACGGCCGGCCCCAGCAGGAAGCAATCGCATTCATGGACCGAATCTACCGGGTACAGACTGTTCCCGTCGAGGACGCCGCCGGTGAGGTCTACGCAGGGGTCGCGATGACCCAGGATGGTACCGTGTCAACCGAACGCGAACGGGTCGCGAGTGTGGTCAGCCACGACCTCAAGAATCCGTTGAACGTGGCACAGAGCCGGCTCACTCTCGCTCGAGAGTCGGGTGAGTGGTCCCATCTCGACCACGTCGAATCTGCCCTCGGTCGTATGGAATCGCTCATCGAAGACGTCCTCTCCCTCTCACAGTCTGGGAACACTATCCGAGAGCGCGAGTCGGTCGATCTTGCGGTAATGGTGGCTGACTGCTGGGCCAGCGTGGACGCTACTTCGGCGACGCTCGACAACGACATACAGGGGACGATACGTGCCAACCAGACCCGTCTCAGACAGGTGTTCGAGAACCTGTTTGGAAATGCCCACGAACATGGCGGAGTGGGAGTCTCCGTGACTGTCGGGAACACGAACGACGGGTTTTACGTCGAGGATACGGGTCGGGGGATTCCGCTGTCGAACCGTGCGAACGTATTTGAGGAGGGCTACTCGTCAACCACCGATGGGACCGGACTCGGACTAAGCATCGTCGAGCGAGCAGTCGACGTTCACGGATGGGATATCCGCGTGGAAGAAGCCGCTACCGGTGGTGCTCGATTCGTGATCAGCGGTGTCGAGTACGAAGAGACCGAACCGCATGAGTAGCCATCTCGATCGTCGAGTCCGGCCGTACTGCAATAGAGGCGCTCTCCTTCCCCACGATAGGACCTCCTGTTGGTCTCCGATCGTGGGCCTCTTGACCGGCGGATGTAGCGTCAATCCGGAAAACCGGGTGGTGCGAGCATGATGGCGGGTCAGCCTGCGTCGTTGGCTGACTTCCTCCCGCGTGGAAACGACGAGTACGAGGTGTTCGTCGCTCGCCGGAGCGAAGTTGTCGATTTCGATACGGCAATTGACGCCATATTTGAGGCCACTCCCATCGACGTGTCCGAGGAGATCGTCGAGGAAGTCGAGGAAGACACCCTCGTATTGTTCCAGAATGGTCGAGTCGTGTCAGTTACGCCAGTACGGGAATTCACCTATCTTGTTGACCAGATTACCGCCGAGATCGGCCAGACTGCAACTGTATCGCTTGCTAATCTCAGGTTTCCGTCGATTCTCGTCGAACTGGCTGGCGGCTCTTTCGAGGTGATATCCGCCTCATCGAACCATCCAGTGTTGCTGTTTACGACGATTAGTCGGTGCATCGAAGCGCAGTCGTGGGAACAACGGCGGGGTCAGTTACGTGTCGGGGTCCAGTATCTGTCCCGACTGACAGACACAGGCGATCCACAGACACGTGCGGTATACGAACAGCTCGCAGAGACGGATGTCGAGGTTCACGTATACGGTATGCCAGATAAAATCCCACCGTCGGCTCTCGATTTGACGGTACACGGCGGACGGTCTGCTGATTTCACCCAGAATTGGTTCGTCAGCTACCAGTCACCTCCTGCCACGACGATCGCGTTCATCGCCCACGAATTCGAGGGCGGGAGATGGCGCGGTCACTGGACGTTCGATACGGACCGAGTCGAACAGCTGACCAGCTATCTGAAAACACTCTGTCGGTAGTTTGCCTTTCCAACCGCCGACACCATACGGCGCAACTCCGCCGGGGCGTTCCCGTGCTGTTTGTCGGACGTGTACTCGACACTCATTGGAAAGCTGTACGGCCGAATTGACAACGACAATCGAGACTACGTATCACAGGCCCGCGAAACCCGCTGTAGTCTCAACGCCTGGACCTGCCACGAGTTGGGAATGTAGCCGATAATTCCTAAACTGGCACGAATCTTCGACCGTCGATCACACCGAAACCAACGCCCAGCCGCGATTCACCAGTCTGTCACGTCGACCACACCCCGCGTACCGACTGAAAACCAGCCCGCCGCGCAGCGCTGCCGCTCACGAGTCTGCGAACCGAGAGAGGAACGCCGTCAGTCAGGTGGCTCCAACCCGAAGCACTGCTTCGCGATCGTCAGGAACAGATCGGCCGTCACGAGCGGCTTGTGCGCCGGGTCGTCCTCCAACTCCAGCTTCACCAGGAGGTCGACCAGCCGCCACACGTTGTACAGCGTGCTGGCGAACAGGAAGTTGAACAGCCGATAGCCGTGGTCCATCGACGTCGTCCGGACGCGGAAGCTCTTGATCTGCTTGAAGCCGTTCTCGATGCCCCAGCGCGCCCGGTAGTGCCGAAGGACCCCGGACACCATCTGCGCGGTGTCGATCTCGTCCATCTCCGACCCCGGCGCGTCGATGTCTGGATGGTTGGTCTTGAACAGCTGGTACTGGCGGGCGTCGGCGGCCGATCCGCGCGTCGGCTGCTGCTCTTCCTCTTCCCGAACCTCGTCAACAACCTCGGAGAACATCTCACCCACGCGCTCGCGGTCCTCGTCGACAGTCTCGGCGAAGTCGCTCATCAACTCCTGGCGCAGACTCTCCTCGTCATCGTCCTCCTCGACCGGCTCGGCGTCGAGATCGTCGCCCGACCAATCGGCACTCATCGCTGGCACGTACACCTCTTTCCGTGAGGTGTCGGCACCGTCGCTGTAGTACTCCAGATTCCGCTGGCTCTCGACGTGGACGAGCTTTCCCTGCCGGCGGAGGTCCGTACACGTCCCGCGCTCGCTGGCGTCCATGCGCCCGGGCATGAGGTAGTGGACCTCGTGAGTCTCGCAGGCGTCACGAACGTCCTCGGCGTCGAACTCACGATCCAGCAGCACGAGGTCCAGGTCGACGATGTCGGTGGCCGCTTCGAGCAGCTCGTCGACGATCTCCCAGCGCGACATCCCGCGCCGAACCGGGAGCGCATCGAGGACGAGCGGGATATCCTGCCCGACGATCTGGATACTCGCCCACTGAAAGTAGTACTGCGGCGATTCGTGAGCGTCGTTCTGATAGCCCAGCAGCCACGGATTCGTTACGTTGCCGTTCTCGTCGCGCTCCAGTTTCCCCTTCGAGCGGTAGGGATTCGACTTCGTGATGTCGATCGCCGCCACGAGGTTGCCGACGAGTTCCGAATCGCGGCGCGCCCGCTCGATCAGCTGGGACACACAGTCCCGGTGCATCCGACGCATATCCTCGACGCCCAGCTGGCTGAGGTGGTGGCGGTGGGTACTCGGGGCCTGGACGCGGTCGCGGGTCGTGTCGGCCGCGAAGGATTCGATACCCTCGTTCACGCACGTCTCGGCGCGCGGGCCGATGAAGGCGTGGCCTTCCCAGAACGCATTCTCGTGCACATCGGCGTTCTCGCCGCGCTGGAGGTCGTAGGCGCTGGTGACGAATGGCTTGGCGTGCTGCCACACCTCTTTCGTCTTCTCGCGCGTGAGGTGGCGCACGCTCTGGCTGTCCGGCTCGCTCTCCTCCCGGTCGGCAGTCTCATCGGGCCGGAACACCTCGTCGGGCGCGGGCACGTTCCGGTACCGGGCGATGTTCACGATCTCCTCGGCGGCTTCGGCGATCAACTCCCGGTCGTCCTCGGAGAAGTAACGATTCCAGTCCTTCCAGAGCCGATCCTGCGAGGGGATGCCGTCGAAGCCCAGCGCCGTCGCGAGGAACGGCTTTTCCGAGAGGTAGCGATGCAGCGCCGTCTCGTGTTTCCACTGCTTGATCAGCCGGAGGCAGTGGGCGCGAAAGGCGGCGTAGACGGGCGTGGCGTTCCGATGCCACATCGCCTTGTTATCGAAATAATCCCAGTTGAAGACTGGCGGGAAATGTTTGAGGAATTCTTCGATATCGTTATGCTCAGGCTGTTTAAACCAGATATTCGCGTAAGTGGTGACGTCCTGCAGGAAACCTTGGCGGTGGTCCATCGTGTGGCTCTCGCCGTTGAACAATGCAAAC
>NZ_FOCX01000001.1:0-268881 GCF_900110215.1 Halorientalis persicus
GTCAACACCTGCGAGAGCCACGCGTCGCTGACGCGACGGTGGCTCTCGCCCCACCGAGGAGTGTCAAAAGACAAGCTAACGCCGTATCTCAAAGCCTTTCAGCTCCGCCGCGAACTCTACAGAAAACCAGGTGACGAAGCACTCAAATATGCTCTCGACGCCGTCCTCTAAAAATCAACAACGTGCTTCACAAGAGCGACTACGAGAAGGCGTACACAGACACCTACCAGTTCCGATACGACCTGTACGCAGTATTCGTCGATCAAGGACTCGACGCAACACGGAACAATGGCCGGTTCTCGTACATTATCCCCCACACCCTGCTGAACAACCAGTCGTTCGAGGATACCCGTCGCAAACTGCTCGATGAATCGGACTACATCCGCATCATCGACTTCACCGACGACGTATTCGAAGATGCGACGAACGAGCCGATGATCCTGTATGCTGAGCCGAACCGAAACCGGGAGGAGAACGACGAACAAACGCTCGAAAGCACGACAATCCACCCAGATGACCTCCCGGAAGCAAACGACAGCCTCCGAGAGTTCCCGTCAGAAGTGGTTGAATACCTCCCGTGGAACCCGCTGTTGATTCGCCCGGCAGAATGGGTGGAAGGCTACCTCGAAACGGACAGAACGACCGAACTCGGGAATATCGCAGATACACAACAGGGACTCCGGACTGGCAACAACAGCGAATTCCTCACCGAGTCTCCGCAAGACGACGGTAACGTATATCGCAAAATCCTACGGGGCGATGATATCCACCGATATGGGTACGTCTGGGGCGATGAGTACGTGCGATATGATCGGGATGCGCTGGATGCACCCCGTGATGAGAAGTATTGGAAGGCCGATGAGAAAATCATCGCCAACGCAATCAGGAACTCACAGATGGATGATCGAATTGTCTCTACCATCGATCTCAACAAATACATAGGTTTCAACTCAACTATCACAATCCTGCCGCGGAGCGAGAACGAGGAGAGTATCTACTACCTGCTCGCCATCGTCTCCTCCGGCCTAACAGACCACTACTTCTGGACTTGTTTTATCGACAACAACCTGGCTTCCGAATACTACGATTCCATCCCCATCCCAATCGTCGATTTCGACACCCAAGAAGACGAACGGGAACAGGTAGTCGGAGAACTCCAAGAGAAGGTGGAAGAGTTCCTCAACGGCGACATCGACAGCAGCACCATTACCGACTTTACCGACACACACATCCTCCACGAACCGGAGGACGAGACATCCGACGATGAGGAAGAAGGAGAAGAGTCCGAAGACAGCGAATCTGAGGAGTCAGAACGGTACGTGATACGGGATATTGCCCATGATATGCTGGTCTATCTGGCCAAGGAACACACCCGCATTATCGGCCTACGGGATGAACTAAACACCAGCCTTGTGGACTTCATCCAACCGTACGTCGAAGGAGAACGAGTCGGTGACCTCGGGCAAATCCAGCCAACTTCCGAAAGTCGTGGAACGGTGTTACCCGAAACCGTTGACGAGACAGAAAAAGGATCGCCAAAAATCAACGGCATTCGGTGTAGCACACCCGAAAAAATCGCTCCGGATATCTACTCGGTAACTGTTGAAATCTGTCCGAAATACAAGCCAGAATACCCCGAAAAGCACGAAACAGACCAACACGGGTACATCGTGGAAGACGAACAGGAATACATCCCAGCACTGCGATTCACGAATCTCGATGAGGAGGATGCACTTCTACTCTCGGAATTCCTCCCACAAGCATACGAAAACAGTGATCTACGGAACCAGTCAGGCCTGAAGCGCGACGCAAACACCCGCGACTCTATGATTGACCGGGTGAAGGATATCAAACTCCCCGATACAAATCAATCACACGTGGATATGGAGACGTTCATGGAAAACAAGCGAACTGAGAAGGAATACAACAGCGAATCAGCCAAAATAGATGATGTGACGGACCATATTGTAGCCCGCCTCTACGGGAATCCGTTGGATTAATCCGGAGATCCTCAAGACCGATCCCTCCGCCGTGATTTGAGTCGTCCCGTTCACTATTCTTGATTTGCTTCATTGAGGGGTTGGAACCAGACCGCCAGACAGTGGAAGAGACGAACATTGACGACCTCGAAGCGGAGATCGGCCAAACAGTGTACGACTTGTTCGATCTCACGGAAGAAGAGCAAGAGGTTATCGAGGATTACCTCGAAGTGTTCTGAAACGAACATCAACCCATTGAGGGCGGGGGTGTCTCCTTGCCGTGTTCGTCCAGAATACTATTCATTTGGAGTATCTATCGGTGATCTCTATCTCAGGTACGTTCTTCGAGATCTTCCCGAGAGTTTCAATGCATCGAGGGTGTTTTCAGCCGTCTGAGTTGCTTTTCCGGCTCTTACTCTCGCCTCAATGAGCTGGAATTAGAACACTAATCGAGTCCAATTAGAACAGTAGATAAAAATACTAATAGAGCTGTCACCCCCTCGATGGGCAGAAATTCTGCGGTCTTTTCGAAGTTTCACGTAGAGACTAAGTACGTGAGAGTTCGGAAACATCCTCCACTTTTCCAAATTCGGAGAAGTCATCTAATCTAATATTCGACCAGTGATATGCGTTCCCTCGACCACCACGACGATGCGCTACATATCCTTCCTCATCTAATTCTTGCATCAGCTTGCTTACCTGCCGAACTCCAATAGAGATGGATTCCGCGATCTCCTTGTTCGTCCATTCCCCGCTTGGCCATTTTTCCGACTCCTGGAGCGCAGTAACGACTTCATTCATTCCATCGGACCAAGTTTTGACCTGCAACTGCTTCTCGGGAATCACCCAATCAGGAAGCCAGAATGTGTGTACGTACACAGTTGCTCCCGGCTCATCCTTGCCAGGGGTCCGTCCAAACCGCATCACTGCCTGGAGTATCTCATTGTGGACTACGTCCTGAAAGAGTGCGTTGCCAAATGGCCCAAAGTCGAGATAAGTCCCACGCTTGGTTGTTCCATCCTCGTATTCCTGTCGTTCGACGCTCTCCCCATCAAGGGCGGCCCATCGTTGAACAGCCTCGTCCTCTGGTGGGTGAGGGCTTCCGATAACAGAGCCAAGCTGTACTCCCTTAAACTGATTACTCCCGATCAGATTGTTGTAGTGTTCACTGATCCCTATGTGGTTGTCAACACCGGATGCGCTATACAACTCTTCGGCCGCTTTCGAGGTTATCACTGCTGAACGGGTCCCCTCCTTCTCATGAATACTTTCCAGTAACGCCCCGTCTGAATCTACATTAACATAGTCTCCACTATGATATGGCTTTGAATCAGCCGTGGTTTGAATTATCGTAAGGCCGAGAATTTCTTCGAGGTAGTGGCGTTTTTCCTCAGGTGTGTCGAGGACCTCCTCGTGATTGATCCAGTCGCCACCGAGGATCAGTCGCCATTTCGTTACTGTTGGTGTTCCATCGAGCGCAACGACACTTTTTGCCCGGTGGATCGGTGGTGGGTTGAGTATCGTCCATTCGTCCTCAGAGCTTCGGACAGCTCTCCGGCCAGATCCAAGAGTTGCATACTCCCAGTCGTTATCCAGCAAGTCGAACTCAAGGGCAGCGTGGGTCAAGAGAGGCGCATTAGCATGGAATCCTGGTTTTCGCTGAAGTATATATCGAGTATCTTTGTGTGAGTAGAATCCTAAGTCACTCTTCCACGCTTCTACTTCGTCTTCGTATTCAGAATCCCCACGGTGATAGTACAGACGCTTCCAGGTATCGAACGGGAGGTCTTGCTCAGCCTCTAAGTAGTTAGTAATCGCACGCGTTGCTTCATTGTGTCGCGGTTCAAAGAAGTACGCGTCTCCTGGGAACTCGTCAAAGGCCACGTACCGATCTTCGAGGTAGTCATCATTGTGGGCCTGGAGATAGTGTCCAATGAGAACATCGTAGTTCTCTGGAACGAAGTCACGTTTCTCCATGTACGAACAGCGGCCATCACGTTGACAGGGGAGTTGCTCTCCAAAGTATCGTTCAGCGTTTCGATGAAGTTCTGCGCCCGTGATTCCTGATTCATAGACCTCATTTACCTCCACCTCGATGGGTTCGTTTTCACCCATTGTCTCGCACTCATGTTGGAAGGCAGGGAGAATCCGGTAATCCAAGCCCCGTTCTCGACACCACTCCTCATACTGACCGTATAACTCATGTCGAGCCGTGAATATCGTTAGATCTTCACCCGTTGTTTCAGCCCACTCTACGATGTGCTGGCTCTTCCCTATAGTAGGGAGAGCTTCAACCAGTGTTGTTCCGTTTTGCTCGAAGCCTCCATGAATCAGCTCATCGAGGCGATCACGAACGTCAGAGATGGTCAACTCGGAAGTCGGTTTCTCGGATATAGAATCGCTTGCGATACTTAACCGGCGAGACGGGTCGGGTAAAGATTTGTCATTCGGTGTCTTGTGTATCGGTAGACTCCGACTCATCGAGGCTTTTTGCTATGTCACGAAGAGACTTCTCTGAGTCTGAACCCGGCTTTGAGGATGTCTGTTGGCCTTCGCTTGACTTATTGGAATTTAGCTCAGGTGCTCCGTGTGTCTTCGGATTGAATTCTCGATCCTCAATTGAATCGAATGCGTCACTCAGACTTCGCGTTTGTCCTGCTGACTTCCCGTCATGATGAAGGGGTGGGGCTTTCGCTCCTGCCTCCTTGAACATCGGGACCGCGGTGTATATATTACCATTCTCTGACGTGATCTTCACCTTCACCGTATCTTCCTCTTCCCAAGATCCGGATTTGAGTAGTGCAAATGCCTCGGTGGAATCCCCCTCGATGACTGCGTTTCCCGAATTGCTAATCCGATCAATGGTCGCCTCGAAGATCGCGCCAACCTTCAGATGTACCATTCCCTTACTCAAACGAGCCCCTCCCCATATGTAACCCAGGGCGAAATCCTGCTTTGGTCTACTTTATTGCTAAGTAACAACCCATTGAGCGGGCAGTAGAGTCGGGGGCTTTTCGTCGTTTTGGGACTTCTACTTGTGAATAGTAGGAAGCTTGTTGTATCTGGAGATGCTACTTGTAGGTGAACCGATTCACGTCTTGCGGTTTCACACAGAATTAGCCGCCAACTTGCAGACTTGGTTCAGGGGTGTAACGCCCATGCGGTGCTGTCTGGCGGTTCGGTACTTCGCGCGACGAAAGGAGCGGGATGGGTTGGGGCGGATTTGAACCGCCGGCTTTCTCCGTGTGAAGGAGATATCATAACCGGACTAGATCACCAACCCGGCGCTCGGTGCTACCCCTGCGCCGGACTTAAGGGTTACCTCTCAGGCTTCCGTCTGCCGGTAGGTCTCGATTTTCTCACGGGCGTCCGCGATCGCCTCTTTGGCTTCGCCTTCGGCTTTCCCCTGAAGTTCTTTCAGGTCGGCCCGAATGTCCGCCAGTCGACTCGCCTCCGGTTCGGCCTCGTCGTCGCCGCCGGTGAGGTTGTCGATCCGGTCCTGAATCGGCTCCAGTTCCTCGACGACTCCTTTTTTGGCCGTCTCGCCTGCACGTTTGAGGTAGTATTGCGCGTCTTCGAAGTGTTTGTTCATATTCGTTGCTACGCCGAGGACAGAGAAAAGGGTTGTGGCACTACAGGTCCAGACCGCCGGACTCCAGTCCGATGCCTCGCCAGGAAGTGACCGACCACAAGCTTTTTCAATCTTTTAGGCATACCTAAAACCGGCTGGAACCCCGTCGGGGGGTCGGCCACGCGTCTGTCCCAACAACGCGTCCACCATGCATTCGGCCGTCGAGGTGACCGTGGGCATACCCTCGTCGGCCGGCTTTTCGTCACAACCCTATTGTTCCACCGGCGGGTACGGGTTCCCATGTTCACACGCCTCACCGTTCCGACGCCGTTTCAGGTCGGGGCGGTCAACGCCTACCTCGCCGGTCGGACGCTGATCGATCCCGGCCCGGACAGCGAGGAGGCCTGGTCGCACTTGCTCGACGCCCTCGAAGAGCGAGGGTTAGCCCCGGCCGACATCCAGCGCGTCCTCGTCACCCACCCACACCCCGATCACTTCGGGTTGGCAAACCGGTTCCGCGAGGCCGGAGCGTCGGTCGTCGCCACCCCCGACGCCGCCCGGATCGTCGGCGATTTCGCGGGGCGGTTCGAGCGCGAGCGCACGTTCTTCACCGACTTCTTCGAGCGCTGTGGGATGGCGCGCTCGACCGCCGAGACCGTCACTGGCCTCCCGGAGGTGTACCTCCGCTACGCACCCGACGTGGCGACCGATCGGGAGATCGTCTCGGGCGATACCCTCGTCGTACAGGATACCGTCCTCGAAGTCGACGAAGTGCTCGGCCACGCCGACGGCGAGTGCATCCTCTCTTACGACCTCGACGGTGAGCGCCGCGCCGTCGTCGGGGATCACGTCCTCCCCGACATCACACCGAATCCCTTCCTCCTCCCGCCGGGAGACGGACGTGACGAGCGTCCGCGTGTCCTCCCCTCGTACAATCGATCACTGGACCGCCTGCGCGACCGGAACTACGACCGCCTGCTCCCGGGTCACCGCGAGGTGATCGACGCGCCGAGTGCGCGGATCGGGGAGATCCGTGAGGCACACGAAGAACGGACGGACAACGTCCACGATCTCGTGGACGGTCCGACCACGCCCGTCGACGTGATGGATGGGCTGTTCGGCGATCTCCCCGTCACGGAGTCCTTTGCCGGCATGAGTGAGGCCGTCGGCCATCTGGACGTACTCGAAGACAGAGGCGAGGTGACGATACGGGATCGGGGCGGCGTCCTCGTCTACGAACCGGTGTAGGTCGGCCGTCGGTCAGTAGGTCGGGCTCTCCTCGGGGACGCCCTCGCGTTTGTTGACCACGCGGGCGAGCGTGAACAGGCAATCGGAGAGCCTGTTGAGGTAGACGATGGCGGCGTCGTTGACGCCGGCTTCCTCGGAGGCGAAGGTGACCGCCCGGCGTTCCGCGCGGCGACAGACCGCCCGGGCCTGGTGGAGTTTCGCGCCGGGTTCGCTCCCGCTGGGGAGGATGAACCGCTCCAGGGGGTCGAGTTCGTCGTCGTAGTCGTCCATCCACGCCTCCAGCTCCTCGACGTGCTCGTCGGTGATCTGTGGGTCCTCCTCGTCGGGATCGGGGTTGGCGAAGTCGGCCTGAACGACGTGGAGGTGGTTCTGGATCGACCGCAACTGGTCGTCCACGTCGTCGTAGCCCGTGGGCCGCACGACACCGACCAGGGCGTTGACCTCGTCGACGGTCCCGTAGGCCTCGATCCGCGGGCTGGCCTTGGACACCCGGTCCATGTTCCGGAGGTCGGTCATTCCCTCGTCACCGCGACCGGTGTAGATCTTCATACGTCCACTGGGGCCGCCAGTGTCTTATAGCTCCCCGACGCCGGCGGCGACGGAGTTTACTGACCTGGGGTCCCCACTACTGGTATGGTCCTCGGCCGGAGCCCGACCGTCACGACGCTCACTGCCTTCGTCGTGGTCTTCCTGCTGGAGTGGGTCGCGATCCCGCTCGGGCTGTTCGGCACGCTGTTCGTGCTGACGCCGCCGGTCACCGCCCACCCGTGGACGCTCGTGACGAGCGTCTACGCGCACATGACCCTCCAGCACCTGCTGGCGAACTCGCTCGGACTCCTGGTCACCGGGGCCATTCTCGAACGCGCGACGACGCGTCTGCGCTATCACGCCTTCTTCGTCGGGACCGGCGCACTCGCCGGGATCACACAGATCACGCTCGGGGCCGCGTTCGGTGCCGGAACCGGCGTCCTCGGTGCGAGCGGTGCCATCTTCGCGTTCGTGGGCTACCTGTTGACGGGCAACCGACTGACCGACACCGTCGTCGCCGGGATCGAACTCTCCGGGCGCGCCCGGTTGCTCGCCCTCCTGCTCGTCGCCGGAGTCGTCACGCTAGCCACTGGCTCGGCCCGCGCAGCACTGATCGCACACTTCACGGGCCTGTTCGTCGGATTGCTAGCCGGTCGAGCACACCTGTTACGTGTGTAGCGATCCAATTCGATATAGCTGTCAGCCGTTTATCGCCCCCAGAAACCGGGACGTTGAACTATCCCGCCGTGGAACCGTCGCGTATGGCCATGGAACTCGAGCGGTCCTGTCCGAACTGTGGCGAGGAAAAGACCTTCTACCGGGCGGCGAGCACGGAGCTCCACCTCGGCCAGAAGGTCAAGTGGCACTGCCCGGACTGTGACTACGGCTTCGTCCAGATCGACAGCATCGACACCGGCGCAGAAGCGTAACCGCTCGTTTTCGATTCCGTCCGGAGCCATCGCGGAGCCGCTGCACTATCGTACCCCGTTCCGAGGGACCGCCACACCCGTCACAGCGCCGCAGCCGCCGGAATCCCAACCAGATCCGAGAAGCGGTGTCGCCGTGACGACCAGCGAATGCGGCCGGGTGTCGTGCTGAAATAAATGAGATATCGCGATAACAAATCCACGGAATTCCCCTAAGACGGGCAGCCGGGTGCTGATACCGCGCGTACATCGAGCGCTGAAATCGCCGAAACCCGTAAACAAGCTACTACGAAAGGACAACGCAATGTCTGAATCGTTCACGAACCGTATCGCCTCGCAATACAGTCAGCGGGTCGGTGTCTCGCTGGCCGCGACGCTGGCTGTGACGCTCGTGTTGGGTACGATCTTCACCTACCACGCGGCGACCACCGGGGCCGCGGTGTCGGCGCTCGCCGGCACCATGTTCGTCATCGTATTGAACCTGGGCTTGCTGGGTATCGTCCTCGGCGGCAACGTCGGCGTCGAACTCCGCCGGCTGACCGAGGTGGCCGAGGCCATCGAGGACGGCGACCTCGACGTGACCCCCGAGTCCGACCGCCCCGACGAGTTCGGCGAACTGGCGGCCACCCTCGACGATATGCGACTGTCGCTGGACTCGGCATTCGAGGAATCAGAACAGGCCCGCGAAGAAGCCGAACAGGCCAGAAAGGAGGCCGAACAGGCCAAACGGGACGCAGAAGAGTTGACCGAGACGCTGCTCGACCGGGCCGACGAGATCGGCGACGCGATGACCGCGGCCGCCGACGGCAATTTCACTCGATACCTCGACGACGACGCCGACGTGGAGGCCATCGAGCGCATCCTCGTCGCCTACGAGGAGATGGCCGACGGCCTCTCCGTGACGGTCGAGGACATCCAGGACTTCGCGGCCGAGGTCCAGCAGGCCAGCGAGGCGGTCGCCGACGACGCCGCGACGGTCGAGGACCTCAACGCCACGCTGGCGACGGACATCCGTGACCTCGCCGAGGACATCGGCGACCAGGCCGAGCGGCTGGACGCGGCCGTCAGCGAGGCCAACGATCTCTCGGCGTCGATCGAGGAGGTCGCCTCGACGACGGACGAGGTCGCACGGCAGGCCGCTGACGCGACCGAAGTCGGCGAGACGGGTGTCGAACGAGCCGAGCAAGCCGTCGATGCCATCCGCGAGGTCGAAGACGCGGTCCAGCGCCTGGGCGAACAGGTCGGCGCACTCGACGACCGGATGGAGGACGTGGCGGCGACCACGGATCTGATCGACGAGATCGCCGAACAGACCAACATCCTCGCGCTCAACGCCAACATCGAGGCAGCACGATCCGGCGAGGCCGGCGACGGGTTCGCCGTCGTCGCCGACGAAGTCAAGGAACTCGCCGAGGAGACCCAGGACTCCATCGACGAGATCGAGGACATCATCACCGGTGCACGGGCGGACGTGAATACCGTCACCGACGAGATGGCGGCCACGCGCGAGCGGATCGACACGAGCGTCGACAGCGTCACGGAGACGGGCGAGACGCTCGAAGAGTTGATCGACACCGTCACCGACGTGGACAGCGCGATGGGCGAGATCGCCCGCGCGACCGAGGACGGTGCGGCCGCCACCGAGGAAGTAGCCGCGACCGTCGGCGACGTGCGCGAGGCGGCGGCCGACGTGGCCGAGCGCTCACACTCGCTGGCCGACACCGCCGACGAGACCGCCGAAACCATGCAGGACGTTCGCGGGCGCGCGGACGACCTCGCGAGTCGGACCGCGGACCTCCAGCGCCGGCTTGCGGAGTTCGAGACCCGGAACGTGGACGACGCGACCGACCACGGGATGGGCGACGCGAACCACGCGGCTTCCAGCGTGGGTGGTAGCGATGATTAGCGCCGCGACGGTTTACGCCGCCAGCGCCGCCGTCTACGCCGTCGTAATCGCAGGGCTCGTGCTGTGGCTCCGCCGGATTCCCGACGCGTATCGGCAGTACTGTCTCCCGGTCCTCGGCATCGTCGTGATCTCGGGGATCGCAGTGGCGCTCGATGCAGCGGGAATCGGCACCGTCGTCGTGAACGAATACGCGATCACGATCCCGAGTCTGCTCGGCGACCTGATCGCCTACCCCGCGCTGTGGGCAGTCGCGGCCCTGTTGGCCGGCGTCGACCGGCGACTGTTCGCGATCACGATCGCGCTCCCGTTCGCCCAGCGAGCCGCCTTCACCATCGCCGCGATCACCGGCGGCCTGGTCGCGCTGGTGATGCTGGCCGTCCTCGTAGTCGGACACCTCGTCTTGCTGTATCTCTACCGGAATCAGATCTGGGAGGCGGCCCAGTCGGTTTCGGAGGAACAGCGGCTCCTACACTGGAAAGCCCGGAACCTGCTGCTGTTCCTCATCGGGATGATCATCGTGTCGGCGGTACTGGGACTGGTCGGATTGTTCGACAACTTCGTCAGTTCGGTGCTGACCCAGTACATGAACCTCCTGATCCGCGCGGGCTTTGCCGGCTTCCTCTTTGCCAACGTCACGAACGTCGACATCGGCGACGCGGCCGGTGGCCTCCTCGACGAGATCGGCGGGGCGAACGACGCCGGCGGATCGACGAATCCCGACCCCGCCGACTGACTCAGTTCCCGCCGCTCAACGCCTCGTTTAGCCCGTCGACCGGTATCACGGAGTAATCGACCGTGAGCGTGTCCTTCGTCGCCCGGATCTTGCCTACGAAGGTAGAGATATCTTCGAGTGAGCCCTCGAGGATAAACAGTTCCATGCAGTACGCGTCGCCGACGTGGTTGTGGACGTTGGACTGGACCAGTTCCTCGTGTTGGTGGCGCAGGTGCATCATCCGCTCCTCGACGCTGGTGGTTTCGTAGTTGAACAGGACGGTGACGACGCCCATCAGCTCCCGGTCTTCCAGCCGGCGGTCCTCGAACTCCCCCAGCAGGTTGCGCGCGGCTTCCCTGACGACTTCACTGCGGCCGGTGTACCCGTGGCCGTCCGCGAACTCGTCGATTCTGTCGAGTAGTTCGTCCGGCATCGACACGCTGACGACGGTCATGTATTAACTCAGCGCCGCTCAGCTATTAAGGATTGGTAAAACCCCTACTCGTCCAGCGCCTGCCAGGAGAGTCTCGGGGTCCGTGCGGCGGCGACCTGATCGATCCGGCGGGCGCTGGTCTCGGTGGGGGCCGCATCGAGTGTCGTGTCGTCCTCGCCAGCGACGGCGTCGAAGGCAGCCGCGAGTTGGTCGAGCGTCCGCTTGCCCTCGATCTCGGTCGGTTCGGTCATCAGCGCCTCGCCGACGGTCTCGGGCCACTTCGTCGTCGGCGGGTGAACGCCGTAGTCCAGCATCCGTTTGGCCACGTCGGCGGCGTCCTGCTCGCCCGCGCTCGCGACGAACTCGTGGTGGAACGGACCGAACGGGACCTCGTAGTCGAGTTGCGTCGCGAGATAGTTGGCGTTCAGCACGGCCTTGGCGCTTGCGTCGGCGAGTCCGGGATCACCCAGCCGCGCGATGTAGGCGTAGGCCTTGATCAAGACGAGCCAGTTGCCCTCGAAGCCGTGGACCTTCCCGACGCTGTGTTCGGGCTCGTAGCGTTCGTAGCCGGAGCCCTCGGGCCGCTCGCGGACGTGGGGACTCGGCAGGAACGGGGCCAATTCGGATTTGACGCCGACGGGGCCGGCACCGGGCCCGCCGCCGCCGTGGGGCGTCGCGAACGTCTTGTGGACGTTGTAGTGCATGATGTCGAACCCCATGTCGCCGGGGCGAGCCCGCCCCAGCAGGGCGTTGAGGTTCGCGCCGTCGTAGTAGAGCAGGCCGCCCGCGTCGTGGACGATCCCGGCGATCGTCTCGATGTCGCGCTCGAACAGCCCGAGGGTGTTGGGGTTGGTAAGCATCAGCGCCGCTGTGTCCTCGCCGACGGCCGCGTCGAGGGCGTCCAGATCGACACGCCCGTCCTCCGCGCTGGGCAGTTCCACCACGTCGTAGCCCGCCAGCGCCGCGCTCGCGAAGTTGGTGCCGTGGGCGGTGTCCGGGACGACGATCTCGTCCCTGTCCTCGCCGTTTGCCTCGTGGTACGCCTTCGCGATCAGGATGCCCGCGTACTCGCCCGCCGCGCCCGCTGGCGGCTGGAGCGTCACCGCGTCCATCCCGCCGATCCGACCCAGATAGTCCTGCAGTCCGGCCATCACGGCCAGGGTGCCCTGCACGCTGTCGTCGGGTCGGTCCGGGTGGACCGCACCATCGGGAATCGCGGCCACGTCCTCGGTGAACTTGGGATTGTACTTCATCGTACAGGACCCCAGCGGGAAGGGACCGCTCTCGACCCCGTAGTTCATCTGGGAGAGCCGGGTGTAGTGGCGGGCCAGTTCCGGTTCCGAGAGGGCGGGCAGTTCCAGCGAGTCCCGTGTGAGGTCGTCCGGGAGCGGGGAATCGTCGCCGCCCACCTCGACTTCGGTGGTGTCTTTCTCCGAGAGGAGGGGTTCGTAGCGCTGGTCGGAATCGGTCCAGCGGGCCTGCTGGTACCCGAGCGTCCCCGCGTCGTCGCTCGTGTCGGCTCCGTCCGGGTCGTCGCTCATGGGGCCACCTCCGCCATCGCCTCGACGAAATCGTCGATCGTCTCGGCCGTTCGCTCGGTCACGCAGATCCCTAGCAGGTGTTCGCCGACGTCGTGGACCGCGTAGCCCCGCTCGCGCAGGTCGGCCGCGACCGCGGTGGCGGGCTGGTCCGTCCGGGCCAGGAACTCCCGGAAGTGGTGGCGGTCGTGAACGGGGGCCTGCACGCCCTCGATCTCGTCGAGGCGGGCGGCCAGATCCTGCGGGTAGCGCACGCACTCCTCGGCGAGATCGGCCAGTCCGTCCGGCCCGAGCCAGGCCGCGTGGATCGCCGTCCGCAGTGCCACCCACGCCTGGTTCGTACAGATGTTCGAGGTCGCGCGTTCCTTCCGGATGTGCTGTTCGCGAGTCTGCAACGTGAGGGTGTAGGCCCGCCGGCCGCTGTCGTCGTCGCCCGCGCCGACCAGTCGGCCGGGGACCTGCCGGAGGTAGTCCTCCCGGGTCGCGAACATCCCCAGTCCCATCCCATAGCTGCGGCCCAGCCCGAGCGTGCTGGCGTCGCCGATCACCACGTCCGCACCGACGCTCGCCGGTTCTTCGAGGAGCGCGAGCGCCACGGGGTCCGAGCCGAGACAGAACAGGACGTCGTGATCGTCGGCGACCTCACCGACGGCCGACAGCGATTCCTCGATCACGCCCCGCACCGTGGGGGTCTCGGCGTACACCATCGCCACGCCCTCGCCGATCTGACCTTCGAGGGCATCCGTGTCGACGGCCCCGTCGTCCATCGGATAGCTCTCGACGGTGACGCCAGCGCCGGCCGCGTAGTTCTCCAGGACGCCCCGGCGGCCGGGCGCGACGTGGGCGGGGACGAGAACGCGGTCGCCGGAGATCGACCGGACGCGCTGGGCGAGCGTGGCGGCCTCGCCGAGCGCGGTGGCGGCGTCGTACATCGAGCAGTTAGCCACGTCCAATCCCGTGAGCTCGACGAGCATGGACTGGTACTCGAAGAGGGCCTGGAGGAAGCCCTGCGCGACCTCGGGCTGGTACTGGGTGTAGGAGGTGAGAAACTCCGATCGGTCCGCCAGGTGGTCGACCAGCGAGGGCACGTAGTGGTCGTAGTGGCCGCGGCCGAGCAGTTCCGTCAGGTCCTCGTTGCGCGACAGCGTGCGCTCGATCTCGCGGCGAATCTCGCGCTCGCTCCCGGGTTCGATGCCGAAGCCGTCGGAAAATCGGACGCCCTCGGGGATGTCGAACAGTGCTTCCTCGCTGTCGACGCCGACGGCGTCGAGCATGGCCGCCGTCTCCGTCTGGGTGTGGGGTGCGTACGGACTCCCGCGTGTGTCGTTGTCGGTCATGGTAACTGCCGCAGGACGGCACGGCCGCCCTGTGTCCTTGGGGACTGTTACGGCCGGGCTGAAAAGAGTGTCCCGGTTGCTCACGCGGTACAGAAATCGATGGCCTCGTGGACGGCTTCCCTGCGACCGATGAACGTGACGTGATCGCCGTGTTCGATCCGGTCGTCGGCGTGGGGGATGCGGTTCTCGTCGTCACGGCTGATGAGGCCGACGTAACAGTCCTCCGGGAGGTCCGCGGCGAGGTCGGCGACGGTCCGGCCGGCCGCCGCGTCGGCCGTGACCTCTACCTCCTGTACGTCGCCGGTCCGGTCGAGTTCGGTCATCCAGCGCGCGATGGCCGGCCGTTCGATCACGTTGTCCATCGACCACGCGACGGACATTCCCGTCGAGATAGCCTCGATGTCCAGATCCTGGAAGGCGTCCTCGTTGTCGGGCTGGTTGACGCGGGCGACCACCGTCGCCACGTCGTACGTGTTTCGCGCCAGTTGCCCGACCAGCAGGTTCACGTCGTCGCTGGGCGTCGCGGCCGCGACCACCTTCGCGTTCTCGGCCCCGGCCGACCGCAACACGTCCCGGTCGGTCCCGTCGCCGTGTTCGACGCGGTAGCCGTCCTCCCGGAGCGATTCGACCACGTCCCGATCCAGTTCGACGATGGTCACCTCTTCTCCGCGGTCTTCCAGCCGGTCGGCCAGCGCCTGCCCGATTCGTCCGCCGCCGACGATGATAGTACGCATCGGAATCACGTCGAGTGCCTGCGCGATGTGACGGGCCAGTCCCCCTTGAAACGCCACGGTCGCGAAGATGACGAGGAAGACCGTTCCGACCAGCGTCGTCGCAACCTCGGGCTGGCTGTCGCTCAGCTGGAGGGCAAAGAGCGTCACGACGCTGGCGGGAATGATCCCCCGCGGCCCGATGGCGCTGACGAACAGCCGCTCGCGGAACGTGAACCGCCCGCCGATCGTCGAGAGAAAGACCAACAGCGGCCGGACCACCAGCGCGACCACGAGGACGACGGCGATACCACCGATCCCGAGCGACCGAAGGTCCGACAGCGAGAGCAGCGACGCGAGGACCACGAACACGAAGGTCAACACCACGAGCGTCACGTCGCCTTTGAACTGCTCGATCTGCTCGCTGTAGGGCAACTCGACGTTGCCCAGCAGGAACCCGGCACTGGCGACCGCGGCGATGCCCGACTCGGCGACGCCCAGTCCGGCTTCGGCCACGCCGTAGGCCGAAAGCGCCGACGCCAGCACGACCAGCCGCGCGTTGCGGGGCGCGTTCTCGGTCGGCAGTTCCAGTCGCGCCAGCAACAGCCAGACGACGCCGGCCACGGTCACGCCCACCAGCACACCCGCCCCGAGCCGGTAGGCGAACTGCCCGATCAGCGTCGGCAGGCCCTCGCCCTCCAGCAGGAGGTACTCGAACATCACGATGGCCAGAATGGCGGCGGTCACGTCGTTGACGACCCCTTCGGTCTCCAGCGTCGTCGCGACGCGCTCGCGCACGGGGACCACCTCCAGAATCGGCGTGATGACCGTCGGCCCCGTGGCGATCAACAGTGACCCGATCAGCAGGGCCAGTTCCCACGAGGTTCCAAGCGCGAACCGAACGACGAGGGCGGTCCCGAGGTGGGAGACGATCGCGCCGACCGTCACCAGCCGCAGCGTCTCCCGCGGCGCTTCCCGCAATCGGTCGATCTTGAGCGCGAACGCGCCCTCGAAGACGATGATCGCGACCGAGAGCCCGACGATAGCCGACAGCGCCCCGCCGTCGATTGCACTCGGCGTGATCAGCCCCAGCCCCTCGGGACCGACGGCGACACCGGCCGCGAGCCAGAACAGGACGCTCGGCACGCTCAGCCAGTCCGAGAACACCTGTGCGGCCACGCCGACACCGACGACGGTGACGACGAGCGCGATGAGTTCTGTCGAAGCGGACACCGGCGTAGTCGTTCGGTTCCCGGCACGCCAGCGTCGAAAGTGTTGCGTTCGCCGCCTCTCCTGGTGGTTCTGTGTGCCGAATCGGGCCCGAATGAATTGTATATCGCTATATCAAATTGTCGAGTGATTTGCACCCGCGGCTCCGGCGTAGTGTCGAAACGACGACTGGAACGCTCTGTCCGGCCGACTACCGGAAACGGTGACGGGTCAGAGCGGGTGTGTCTAGCCGTCGAGACGCCGAGCGGATCAGTCCTCGGTCCCTTCGACGCCACTGACGGAATCCGGCCACAGGACGCCGAGACGGGGTCGAAACGGGGTCGAGTCTAGCTGTGTAGACAGGGGGATTATCCCACCCTCGGGAGTGTGACCTATCGGTTCGTTCCCGGGACGACGACCGGGTCGTCGATATATGACAGGAAAACGACAGAGTTCGCGGACGGCCGACGGATCGAATCGGACGAGTGAGGAAACAGCCGACGGGACTGACCGACTCGACAGGCGCCGTCTCCTCGGATCGCTCGGGGCGACGGCCGTGACAGTCGGATTCGCGGGGTGCCAGATCGACGGCGACCTGTTCGGATCGACGGAATCGGAGCCGACCGCCGACGCACCGACCGACAGCGCGTCGCCAAACTGTAGTTCGTTCACCACGCTGAGCCAGTCGGACCTGAACGGCGGTGTGACACTGGAGAAGGGGTGTTATCGTATCGACAGCGTTCTCGCGGTCACGGACGGGACGCTGACGCTCGAGGCGGGCGTGTACGTCGAATTCGGACAGGATGCAGGGATCCACGTCAAATCGGACGGTGGGTTCGAGACGGCGGGGACGGCGTCGGATCCGGTGATCCTCACCGGGCAAACCCGGACCCGCGGGTTCTGGCGGGGCATCCGGCTGAACAACGGATCGACGGGCCAAAACGGTCTGCAGAACACGATACTCGAGTACGCGGGGGCCAGCAAGTGGCACGGCGCGTACGCGATCAGGTCGGGCGGCCTGCTGGTCAGTTCGGGGGTGGCCAGTCTCGACGGCGTGACGCTTCGCCACAACGACCGGGCAGGCCTGCGAGCACCCTACGAAGACCCGGATCTGACCGTCGAGAACACGCGCATCGCGAACAACGCGCTGTCGGCACAGGTTCACTCGGATCTCGTGAGTGGCATCGCCGCCGACAACACCGTCGAGAACAACGACACCGACAGGATCACCATCACCGGCGGCGGTCGCGGGCAGAACTCGGTCAGGAACAGCGGGACCTGGGTCGACCCCGGCGTCGACTACTACGCCGAGAAAGACGTTCTGCTGTCGGCCGACCTCACTGTCGAGGAGAACGTCACCGTCCAGTGTGCGGAGGATGTGGGCATCGAGGCCGACGGCGTCACGTTCGAGACGAACGGCTCGGGCGGCGATGGGGTCATCTTCACCGGGACTCGCGACTCGCCGGGGGCCTGGCAGGGCATCTTCGCCGGCAACGGCGCGACCCTCGATTTCGTCCACACGAGAGTGGAGTCCGGTGGCGGTGAACCCTGGACCGGGGCCACAGACGCCAGCGGTGGCGTGTTTGTCCAGGGCGACGACGTCACGGCGACGTTCGACCACTGTATCTGCAACCGCAACGAGAACGCCGGCATCAAGGTGGACTCAGGCGGCACGGACCTCACGGTCACCGAGTGCGTATTCTCGGACAACACGGCGGCCCTCCAACTGCACGCGAACGTCGTCGACGGAGTCGGAGCGGATCAGACCTTCGGGAGTGGCAGTTACATCGCTATCCAATCGGGCCCGCAGACGAGACTCACGGACGCGGCGACCTGGCACGGATTCGACGTTCCGTACCGACTCAGCGGGAACCTGCCCGTCGACGCCGCGCTGACGGTCGAACCAGGTGCGACCATCGAGTCCCACCAGGACGTAACCATCTTCACCGGCAAAGGGACGAACGGCTCGATCAACGCCGACGCCGCCGGGTCCGCGAAGATCACCTTCACCAGCGTCGACGGCACACCGGGGACCTGGAACGGGATCTCGTTCATCACCGGCAGTGCGAACAACGTGCTCCGCAACGTACTCGTCGAGAACGCCGGACAGAACCGGATGCGTGGCGGCGAACACAGCCAGGCGTCCGTGTTGCTGTACAGTTTCGGACACACCGGGACGGCGACGATCGAGAACTCGACCATCCGCGATAGCGGCTACCACGGGATCAGCTACGGACCGAACTCGAATCTCACCTGTGGCGGCAACCAGTTCTCGGGCAACGCGAAGCGGGACGTCAAATTCACCGGGAACGGCGTGGGGAAACGCTGTACCTGAGAGCGCGCGGCCCGAACACCCGATCCTGCTCCGGGTCCAGTCCACGGTCGACCGCCGACCTGACGACAGGAATCACTCGGCCACGACGCGTTCGAGCCAGTCGTACTGGGCGTTCAGTTCGCGCCGCCGCTGGCGCTGGATGACGGTGGCGTCGAGGACGGCACCGACGACGGCCACGTCGAGCTGGAACTCGGTCGTGGCCGTCACCCGCGTGCCGCCATCTTCGGCGGTGACCTCGTAGGTCGTCCACATCTCCTCGAAGATGCCGTCGTCCTGTTCGTAGGCCAGTTCGGCGTCGTCTCGGTCGACGAGGGTGAGGTCCAGTTCGATGGCGGCGATGCCGAACCCGTTGACGATGGTCATGTCGTCGCCGTCGACGGTCACCTCGTCGAAGCCCGCCGATGCCATGAACTGCTGTACGTCGGCCATCGCCTCGCGAACCGTCTCGGGCTCGGCGTCGACCGTCCGAGACACACTGACTGATTCCATACACCGGACTACACGAGGCACCCCTAATCCCTTTGTGGCGAACACGAGCGGGACCCGTCCCGTGTCAGGAGAACGCAGAGAGTCCGACGTACGTGACCACGCCGAGGGCGAGGCCGAGACTGATCGTAAACGCCAGAATGGCGGACAGTGGCGGCCCGCCGGGCGGGAACGAGAACGCGGCCGTGGCGAGGACAGCGATCCCGAGGCCGAACGCGATGGCCGTCGCCAGCGGGTTCCGCGTCAGTCTTCCGGTCAAGGCATCGGGCATGAGGTGGATCAGGCGATCTGGTCGTCGTACTCCTCGGGGGAGAGCAGTTCTTCGAGTTCGCTCTCGTCGTCGAGTTCCACCTCGAGCATCCAGCCGTCGCCGTAGGGGTCCTCGTTGACCAGTTCCGGTGCGTCGACGAGGTCGTCGTTGGCGGCGACGACGGTCCCCGAGACGGGGGCATAGAGGTCCGACACGGCCTTGATGCTCTCGACGACGCCGAAGTCCTCGCCCGCAGTCACCGTGTCACCCTCGGCGGGGAGTTCGACGAACACCACGTCGCCGAGTTCGTCCTGTGCGAAGTCTGAGATGCCGATCCGCACAGTCCTATCCTCGCGGCGCGCCCACTCGTGGGAGTCCAGAAACTGGCAATCGTCGGGAATCTCGAAACTCATCTATCCAGAAATGGCAACGCCTGTGTTTGTGCCTTTTTCGACTCGCCGCGGACGAGCACCTGGACGTTGACGCCCGGGCTTCGGTACTCGACGGGCAGGTATGCCAGCCCGATCGGCGTGTCGAGCGTCGGACTCATCGTCCCGCTCGTGACGGTGCCGATGGCCTCACCGTCCAGATCCTGCACGGTGTAGCCCTGTCGGGGCACACCCCGATCCACCAGTCGGAATCCCGTCAGCTTCTCCTCGACGCCCTCGGCGTCGACTCGCTCCAGCGCGTCCCGGCCGACGAACTCCGTGTCGAGTTTGACCGTGAATCCGACGCCGGCCTCGTAGGGGTTGCGGGGGTTGTCCTCGGGGTCGAAGTCCTGCCCCGACAGGAGAAAGCCCATCTCGATGCGGAGGGTGTCGCGGGCCCCGAGACCGCAGGGCTGGCAGTCGAACTGGCTCCACACAGTCTCGACCTCGTCGGCTGGGACGATCACCTCGAAGCCGTCCTCGCCGGTGTAGCCGGTGCGGGCGACCAGACAGTCGACGCCGGCGACGGTCGCCGTCATCGCCGAGAAGCGCGAGAGGTCACAGATCGCCGTTCGCTGGTCGTCGGCGACCGGATCGAGCAGGCGTTCCTCCGCCTCGGGCCCCTGAAGCGCGAGCATCGCGTAGTCCTCGGTCCGGTTCTCGACGGTGGCGTCCAGTCCCCACTCGTCGCGGTGGTCGACCCACCGGTCGTACAGCTGGCCGTCGTGGCCAGCGTTGGGGACGAACAGGTAGTCCGCGTCCCGATCCCCGGGGAGGTTGTAGACCACCGTGTCGTCGAGGATGATCCCGTCCTCGTCGGTGACCATCGCGTACTGGGCCTCGCCGGGGTCCAGCGCGGTCACGTCGTTGGTCGTGAGCCGCTGGAGGAGGCGCTCGGCGTCCGGGCCGGACACCTCGATCTCGCCCATGTGTGACACGTCGAAGATGCCGGCCGACTCGCGGACGGCCGCGTGTTCGGTGCGGATGGAGTCGAACTCGACCGGCATCTCCCACCCGCCGAAGTCCGTGAACGACGCCCCCGCGTCCCCGTGGACGGCGTGCAGGGGCGGTGTTCGTCCTGTCATACCAGTATCGGCCCCGGCCAGCGACCTAACTCTTCCCCCTGCGACACCGCATCAGTCGTCCCCCGTCGCTCCCTCGCCGTCCGCCTCGTCGCCGTGGACCGGCTCGATACCCTCGGGCAACTCGGGCACGTCGCTGGTGTCGTGGCTCCCCGTCGGCGGCAGGTTCACCTCGGCCGCCCCGGACTCGCTCAGGTCCGTCTCGTCCTCGATGGCCTCCATCTCGCCGTCGGCGTCGCGTGCGTCCTGGTCGATCCGCATCGAGCAGAACTCGACGCCACACATCGAGCAGAAGCGGGCCTCCTTGTAGTTGTCCCCGGGAAGGGTTTGATCGTGGAACTCGCGGGCTCGCTCGGGGTCCAGCGCCAGGTCGAACTGCCGCCGCCAGTCGAACTGGTAGCGGGCTTCCGAGAGCGCGTCGTCCCAGTCCCGAGCCCCTGGCTTGCCCGCGGCCACGTCGCCGGCGTGGGCGGCGATGCGGTAAGCCGCCAGCCCGTCGCGCACGTCCTCGGCCTCGGGCAGGCCGAGGTGTTCCTTGGGCGTGACGTAACAGAGCATCGCCGCGCCGGCGCGGGCGGCCTCGGTCGCACCGATGGCGCTGGTGATGTGGTCGTAGCCCGGCGCAACGTCGGTCACGAGCGGGCCGAGCAGGTAGAAGGGCGCGCCGTCACAGACCTCCTGCTGGCGCTGTACGTTGTCGGCCACCTCGTCCATCGGGACGTGGCCCGGGCCTTCGACCATCACCTGCACGTCGTGGTCCCACGCGACGCGCGTGAGTTCCCCGAGGGTGTCCAGTTCCGCGAACTGCGCGTCGTCGCTGGCGTCGGCCAGCGACCCCGGACGGAGGCCGTCACCGAGCGAGAACGTCACGTCGTGCTCGGCGAAGATCGCACAGATGTCCTCGAAGTGGGTGTAGAGTGGGTTCTGCTCGCCGTTCTCCTCCATCCACTGCGCGAGGATCGAGCCGCCACGGGAGACGATCCCGGTCTTGCGGCCATCGGTCAGCGGGAGGTGTTCGGCCAGCACCCCGGCGTGGATCGTCTGGTAATCGACGCCCTGCTCGGCCTGTTTCTCGATCACGTCGAGCAGGAGGTCGGGGGTGAGGTCGGCCACCTCGTCGACCTGCGTGACGGCCTCGTAGATCGGCACCGTCCCGACGGGCACGGGGGAGTGGGCGACGTTGGCTTCGCGAATCTCGTCGAGGTTCGATCCGGTCGAGAGGTCCATCACCGTGTCCGCGCCGTAGTGGACGGCGGCGTGGAGCTTTTCGAGTTCACCCGCCAGATCGCTCGTCGTCTCGCTGTTGCCGATGTTGGCGTTGACCTTCGTCGCGAACTCCCGCCCGATGATCATCGGATCGAGCGCGTCGTGGCCGTGGTTGGCGGGGATCACCGCCTGCCCGTCGGCGACCTGCTCGCGGACGAACTCCGACTCGCGATTCTCCCGGTCGGCGACCCGCTCCATCGCCGGCGTTACCTCGCCGGCGCGAGCGCGGGCTAACTGCGTCGGTGGCATCGACCACTAGATGATATTACTAGGTGATAAGCCTTGCTTCGACCGTGTAAGTGCGCCGCTTGTGGCGAGGGGGAACGGCGGGCGAGAAGGGGGGCCTAGACCGCGAGGTACGAGGCGATGGTCGCCTCGTCTTCGAGGTCGGTCGCGCCGAGTTCGTCGACGATAGTGCCCCGTTCCATAGCGTAACAGCGGTCGGCCATGTCACGGATTACCGAGAGGTTCTGTTCGACGAAGAGGATGGTGGTCCCGAGGTCCTCGTTGATCGCGCGCATATCCTCGCTGATCTGGGCGACGATGGAGGGCTGGATGCCCTCGCTGGGTTCGTCCAGCAGGAGGAGGTCGGGGTTGGCGACCAGCGCCCGCGCGATGGCGAGCATCTGCTGTTGGCCGCCGCTCATCGTCCCGCCGTTCTGGTCGCGGCGCTCGTCGAGGATCGGGAAGTAGTCGAACACGTCCTCGTAGAGCAGGTCCGAGGAGTCCTCGTTGATGGACTCGCCCATCCTGAGGTTCTGCTCGACGGTGAGATCGGGGAAGATCTCCCGGCCCTGCGGGATGTAGCCCATTCCGGAGCGCGCGCGTTCGTGTGGCGGCGTGTCGGTCACGTCGCGGCCGTCGAACCGGACGGTCCCCTGGTCGGGTTCGACGAGTCCCATGACGGTCTTGACCAGCGTCGTCTTCCCGACGCCGTTTTTCCCCATCACGCCGACGATCTCGCCCTCCTCGACGGAGAGATCGACGTTCCGGAGGATCGGGGTCGAGTCGTAGCCCGCCCGGACGCCGTCGAGTTCAAGCATCGGTCTCACCTCCGAGGTAGATCCGCTGGACCTCGGGATCGGCCTCGATCTCCTCGATGGAGCCCTCCCGGAACGTCTCGCCCTGGTGGAGGACGGTGATGTGATCGGCGATGTCGGCCACGAAGTCCGTGTCGTGTTCGATCACGACGAACGCAATCGATCGCTCCTCGTTGAGCTGGGTGATCCGGTCGGCGATCTCCTCGCGCTCGTCGACCGAGAGCCCGGCGACGGGTTCGTCGAGCAAGAGGAGATCGGGGTCCAGCGAGGCCGCCATGCCGATCTCCAGTTGCTGTTGTTCGCCGTGGGACAGCGCCGAGGCCTCGATGTCAGCCTTGTCGGCGAGACCGGAGGCCGCCAGCGCGTCGGCCATCCGCTCGTCGCGCTCGGTCCCGGAGGCTAGCCGCTGGATCGGCAACCGGACGTTCTCGCGGACCGTGAGGTCCTCGTAGACGCTCGGCACCTGGAACTTGATACTGAGCCCGTGCCGGATGCGCTCGTGGGGGTCGAGTCCAGTGATCTCGTGGCCCTTGAAGTAGACCGCTCCCTCGGAGGGGGACAGCGCCCCGGTGATGAGGTTCAGCAGGGTCGACTTGCCCGCACCGTTGGGGCCGATGAGACAGCGCAACTCGCCGGCCTCGACGCCGAAGTCCACGTCGTCGATGGCCGTCAGGCCGCCAAAGCGCTTGGTCAGCCCGTCGGTCTGGAGGATGGTGTCAGTGTCGACGCCCGTCGCCAGCTCCGCGCTGGTCTGTTTGACCGCGGGATCCATTCCCTCGGTGGCGTCGCTCATTCGACCACCTCCCCGGTCGGCTCGGCGGTGTCGTCGGTCTCGCCCTCACTGCGGCGGTCACCGAGCCAGGACACGAGGTCCCGGAACCCCGGCACGAGCCCTTCGGGCAACAGGAGGACGATCACGAGCAACAGGAGCCCGTTGATCACGAACGCCCAGTCGCCGACGTTGACCGAGAGGAACAGGCCCAGCCGCTCGATGAAGATGGTTGCCACGATGGGGCCCAGCAACGTCTTCCGGCCCCCGACGGCCACCCAGATGACCGGGAGGGAGGCCGCGGTCAGGCTCAGCTCCGAGGGACTGATGTAGTTGAAGTACGTCACGTAGAGGACGCCGCTCAGCCCGGCCAGGGCACCGCCGAAGGTGAAGACGGTGAGCTTGACGCGTTTCACGTCGTAGCCGAGCATCTCGGTCCGGTCCTCGTCCTCACGGACCGCGACCATCACGCGGCCGTAGTCGCTGTTCAGCAACACGCGGAGCCCGAGGTACGTCAGCAGCACCGCGAGCAGGGCCGCGTAGAACAGCGTGAAGTCGTCGAAGACGAGGAACGGCTCCCCGATGCCCAGCGCCAGGTCGGGGATGCCGGGCATCCCGTTGAAGCCGCCGAGTGCGGCCTCGCCGATGGTCCACTCGTCACCGGCGGTCTGGTCGAGGAAGGTCTTCAACACCAGCACGACCACCAGCGTCAGGATCGTCACGTACACGTCGCTGACGCCGCCGTAGAACATGAAGTAGCCCAGGACGGCCGCGAACAGGGCCGCGATTCCGACGGCGACGACCAGTCCAGCCATCGTCCCGAGCGGACCGGTGACGTTGATCGCGACGATGCCGTAGGTGTAGCCGGCCACGCCGAAGAAGGCGACCTGGCCGAAGCTCAACACGCCGGTGTAGCCCCAGACGACGGCCAGGCTCAGCGCCAGCAGTGCCAGCGAGAGGTACTGGGACATATTCGTGACCGACGACGGGAGCATATACAGCGGGAAGAAGACGAACAACAACACCGCGACGCCGAACAGGTACCAGAAGCGCCGGGAGTTGCCCATCGTGTTCGGCCCGTGCAGGGCCGCGGTGAGCCGTCCCAGCGGCCCGCGGGTCGCCGTGTCGTCGCTTTCGGTGGCCATCTCAGTCCACCTCCAGCCGGCGTTCGCGCAGTCGTTCGACGAGGCTGCTCAGTCCCTCCGGGATGAACCGGATGAGGACGATGGCGACGATCAACAGCGCGATGCGGCCGGCGAACGTCCCGTAGACGTTCGAGAACAGCGTGTCGACGATCCCGAGCAGGCCGCCCGACAGCAGGGTCCCGACGACCACCGACGACCCGCCGACGACGACGGCCACGAACGCGTCGACCAGGAACGCCGCCCCGAGGCCAGGCTCGATGCTCAAAAGCGGCGCGTACAGCGCGCCGGTCAGCCCGGCGAGGCCCGATCCCAGCGCGAACGTCGCCATGTAGGTCCGTTCGGTGTTCACGCCCAGGGACTGGGCCATGGACTCGTTCTGGATCGTCGCCCGGGCACGCATCCCGTAGTCGGTCCGGACGAAGAGCAGGTAGAGCCCGACCAGCACCAGCGCCGCGACGCCGGCCAGTAGGACCTGGTAGAGCCCGATCGAACTGTTCCCGTAACTGAGTTTGCCGAAGGGGATCGGCACTCCGCTGAGGGAGTTGCCGAACACGTTCCGGAAGGTCTGGACCATGATGAGGCTGAGCCCCCAGGTCGCGACCATCGAGTCGAGCAGGCGGTCGTACAGCGGCGTGATGACCGGGTGCCCGACCGTGCGCTCGGCGATCCAGTTCGGGATAGCACCGGAGATGATCGTCCGCTCGACCAGCAGGCCGAACAGCGCCGTCACCAGCGCGGCGAACAGCATCGCGCCGATCAGTCGTCCGAGTCCGGGCAGTGCGTCGATGGGCAGGAACGGGATCCCGCCGTTGTAGGCGAGCGAGGTCGAGAACGCCCCGACCATGATGAACTCGCCGTGTGCGAGGTTGATGATGCCCATGATCCCGAAGATGATGGCCAGCCCGGTCGCCGCCAGCACGATCGACGCGAAGTTCGGGAAGAACTGGACGAGGAGATCCAGACCGACAGCCATCCTACCCCGCCTCCTCGTAGTAGTCCTGTGGCGTGTACTGTTTTTCTTCGTCTTTGCTCGTGAGATCACAGCCGACCGTGTCCTTGAGGAAGGTCTCGTCGATGACCCGGTCGTCGACGGCCTGGACGTTGTGTTCCTCGTCGGCCCGCATCACCCACATATGGTGGTTCACGTGGTGGGTCTCGGGCACCAGTTTGATCTCCTCGCCGTCGGGCGCTTCCGGGGCGGGGTAGGTGATTCCCGACTCCAGAGCCGCCTTGACCTCTTCTTGATCGGTCGTACCGGCCTGTTCGACCGCCCGCTTGTACATGTAGATCGAGAAGTAGTTGTTCTCGGCCTCCTCGTTGAGGTAGGGCGCGTCGGGGAACTTCTCGTAGTAGCGGTCGACGAAGCCGCCCTCTTTCGTGTTGCGGTTCGTCGGAACCTCCTCCATGTAGTTGACGCCGGCGTAGATGTTCGACATCGCCGGCGGGTCCAGCCGCAGGTGTTCGTACCCCTGGGCCATCGCGGTCGAGGTCCCGATGGGGATGTCCAGTCCGGCCGACGCCTTCTGTTTGTAGAAGGAGGTGTGGTTCGACCCGACGAGCATCGACATCACGAAGTCGGGGTCGGCGTCCTGAATCCGGCTGATGGTCGAGGAGAACTCCGAGTTCGACAGCGGGATGAACTCCTCGCCGATCACGTTGGCGTCGTTCTCGTCGGCCAGGACCTTCACCCAGTCGGCCGAGAGCTGGCCGAAGTTGTAGTCGGCCGCGATGGTGTAGATATCGGAACCGTACTCCTCGACGAGGTAGGGCAGGACGATGCCGAGTTGCTGGCGGGCGGTCGGCCCGACGGCGAAGACGTTCTTGTCACAGACCCCGCCCTCGTACTGGGTCGTGTAGAAGTACAGCTGATCGTTCGGGTCGATGGCCGGCTCACGGATGGTCTCGCGGGTCGCGCTCGAATACCCGGCCCACAGCGCGTCGACGTTGCGCTGGTTGATCATCCGCCGGGTCAACTCCAGATACCGCTGGTTGTTCGACTGCGGGTCGGGGTCGAAGTATTCGATCTGTTGTCCGTTGATGCCACCGTTATTGTTGATCTCCTCGATCGCCAGCAGGCTCGCCTTGTGTTTTGGCGACCCGACCAGCGCGAAGTTGCCCGACTGGTCCTCGAGGATCCCGAGTTTGATCGTGTCGCTGCTGCCACTCCCCATCAGGGCACACCCAGCCAGCCCTGCGGTCGCGATACTGGCACCGCCAGCGAGGAACTTCCGACGGTCGACGCGTTTCGTCACGCCAGTACACCTCCGCAAAGACAGGCGTCCATATCGGCCGCGAATGAGTTCGTGTTGTAACCAATACTTCCGTGTTTTTCCGAATATATGTCCACCATCATTCGACGTGAGACTCTGATTGGCACTTACTTATAACAGTTTCCAAACGGGTATTAATTCTCTCCAGATTATGCAACATTGTATAAGGTACATCCCAATACGCTCGCAACACCGTCCGGTTTTCGAGATTAGCCGAAACATTCGTTCATAAATGAGTTCGAAGTGTGGAGATTGTTAGATAACACAGGTTGGCGAGTTGAGGGGACGGATACAGAGGGATGTAAAAGACGGAAACCGCCGACTGTGGACGGTTAGAACAAGACGGGGCCGACACCGAGCAGTTCGTTCGTGACGAGCAGGCTACCGATGACGAAGCTCGCGCTTCCGGCGACGACTTTCAGCGCCGACTGGAGGCGGGTGGTGAGTACGGACCCCCACAGGTACGAGAGCACGCTCATCGTCACCACGGTGATGATCGAGAACGACAGGAGGAGCGAGAACGAGGAGGGGACGGAGGAGGCACTCGCGGCGAGTGCGACGACGATGGCCCCGCTCCCGGCCAGGCCGTGAACGATGCCGACGAGGAACGACTCGCCGTCGACGTGCGTGTGGAACGAGCCGATGGAGACGCTCCCGAGAGAGACGTGCGTGTGTTCGTGGCCGTCGTGTTCGTGGCGCTCGACGGTGAGCAGGCCCGCGACCTCCAGCAACATCCGGAGGCCGAGATAGACGAGGATCAGGCCAGCCAGTACCTCGAACGCCAGCGTGACGGATTCGGGAAGCGACGCGCTGAGGAAGACGAACACGAGGCCGATGGCGATGATCGGGAGGGAGTGTCCAACGCCCCAGGACGCGCCGACCACGCCGGGACGGTCCGTCTTTCGGTCGTCGACGAGCGTCGAGATCGCGGCGAGGTGGTCCGCCTCCAGCGAGTGCCGGAGCCCCACCACCGCGCCAGTGATCGCCGCAGCAGTGATTGCCATGTGTCCGGACACGACCCACCGGCGTGATTAATCCACCGATCCGATCAAAATTCTCGTCGTTTTTGCCGCCGAAAATCGGACGTATTTGTCACGCTACCGCCTAGAAGAGTACAATCACACACTGAGACGAGAGAGAATCGCGCAAGGCGGAACTCCTGTCGGGCGGGAGATGCCCCGAATTTCGACGACTGTTCAGAAATTGTCGGCCGTTCGTCCACTGATTCCGGATATATCCAGTTACTTCGTTCGCCGTAACCAGCAAGGATTAGTGGTTGCTCTAAATATTCACCAGTGAACATGGACAATCCGACAGCGATACTTTCGAGAGGTGGACGCGATGGGCAGTGACCTGGTTCCCGGCGAAGTCGAGCCGGGTGCGGGACCGATCACGATCAACGAGGGTCGCGAGACGGCCACGGTGTCAGTCGCGAACACGGGCGACCGGCCCGTGCAGGTCGGCTCGCACTTCCATTTCTTCGAGGTGAACCGGGCGCTCGCGTTCGACCGCGAGACGGCGTTCGGGATGCGCCTGGACGTGCCGGCGGGGACCGCGGTCCGGTTCGAGCCGGGCGACGAACGCGAGGTCGACCTCGTGGCCTACGGCGGGAAACAGCGCGTCACCGGCCACAACGGACTGACGGACGGGGCGACAAGCGACGGCGGGGCCGGCGATGCACTGACCCGGGCACGGGAGCGCGGGTTCGCCGATACGGGCAGCGAGTCCGAGGCCGAGACGAGTGAGTCCGACACGGAGGCGACGGAATGAGAGACGTTTCCAGACGGCAGTACACGGACCTGTACGGCCCGACGGAGGGCTCGCGGGTTCGGCTCGGTGACACCGAACTGTTCGCCGAGGTTACGGAGGATCTGGGGACGCCCGGCGACGAGGCGGTCTTCGGCGGGGGGAAGACGCTCCGTGACGGCATGGGGATGGCCAGCGGCGTCACGGCCGCGGAGGGCGCACTGGACTGGGTGCTGACGAACGCGGTCGTGATCGATCCCGTCCTCGGCATCGTCTCGGCCGACGTGGGGATCAAAGATGGAGCCATCGCCGGCGTCGGGAAGGCGGGCAACCCGGACACGATGGACGGCGTGGACATGGTGGTCGGCCCGGCGACGGACGTGTACAACGCCGAGGGGATGATCGCCACCCCCGGCGGCCTCGACATTCACATCCACTTCAACAGCGAGAACCTGTACGAACACGCCCTCACGTCGGGCATCACGACGATGATCGGCGGCGGGTACGGTGGCGGCGCGACCACCTGCACGACCGGCCCGACGAACATCGAGCGCTTCCTGCAGGCGGTCGACGAGTGGCCCGTCAACGTCGGGTTCTATGGGAAGGGCAACGCCAGCGACCCCGAGCCCCTCCGTGAGCAGGTCGAAGCCGGAGTTTGCGGCCTGAAGATGCACGAGGACTGGGGGTCGACACCGGACGTGATCGACACCTGCCTCTCGGTGGCCGAGGAGATGGACGTGCAGACCGCCATCCACACGGACACGCTCAACGAGTCCGGATTCGTCGAAGACACCTTCGACGCCATCGACGGCCGGACGATGCACATGTTCCACATCGAGGGAGCCGGCGGCGGCCACGCCCCGGACATCATCGAACTCGTCGGGGAACCCAACGCGCTCCCCTCGTCGACGAACCCCTCGATGCCGTTCACCGAGAACACCGTCGACGAACACCTGGACATGGTGATGGTCTGTCACCACCTCGACGACGACGTGCCCGAGGACGTGGCCTTCGCGGAGTCACGCATCCGCGCGGAGACGCTGGCCGCCGAAGACGTGCTCCACGACATGGGCGCGGTGTCGATTATGACCTCCGACTCGATGGCGATGGGCCGGATGGCCGAGGTCATCGCCCGCACCTGGCAGACCGCGGACAAGATGAAGCGCCAGCGCGGTCCCCTGCCCGGCGACGAGGGGACGGACAACGACAACCAGCGGATTCTTCGGTACGTCGCCAAGTACACGATCAACCCGGCGATCACGGCGGGCATCGACGAGTACGTCGGCTCGCTGGAACCGGGCAAAGTGGCGGACGTGGCGCTGTGGGACCCCGCGTTCTTCGGCATCAAGCCCTCGATGGTGTTCAAGAGCGGTTTCCCGGTGATGTCGAGCATGGGCGAGGCCAACGGCTCGCTGATGACCTGCGAGCCCATCGTCCAGCGCGAGCGTGCGGGGGCCGTCGGGAAGGCCAAACACGAACTCTCGCTCTCGTTCGTCAGCGAAGCCGCCGCCGAGCGCGGCGTCGGCGAGGAGTACGGCCTCGACAGCCGGGTCGTCCCGATCTCGGGCACGCGGACGGTCGCCAAGTCCGACATGGTACGCAACGACTACTGCCCGGACGACATCGAGGTCGACCCCGAGACGTTCGAGGTCACCGTCGACGACGACGTGATCAGCTGTGAACCCGCCGAAGAAATTCCGCTGACCCAGCGGTATATGCTCTAACGATGAAACTCACACCCAAAGAACGCGAACGGCTGACGATCTTCATGGCCGCAGAGCTCGCACGACGCCGCCGGGAGCGCGGCGTGAAGCTGAACCACCCCGAATCCGTCGCGCTCATCTCGGACTGGGCCTGTGAACGCGCCCGCGAGGGGATGGGCGTCGCCGAGATCCGCTCGGCGGCACAGACCCTGCTCACCGAGGCGGACGTGATGGACGGCGTCCCGGAGATGATCGACACGGTCCAGGTCGAACCGACCTTCCCCGACGGGACCAAACTCGTGACGATCCACGACCCGATCCGGTTCGAGACGGCCGAACAGGCAGAGGAGATGGGACTGGCCGGTAACAGTGAGGGGAACGCATGAGCCGACAGGTCGCAACCGTCGGCATCGGCGGACCGGTCGGCTCCGGGAAGACCTCGCTGGTCCGGGCGCTGGTCCCGCGACTGCGCGAGGACGGCCTGCAGGTCGGCGTCATCGCCAACGACATCCTGACACAGGAGGACGCGGACGTGCTCCGGGAGTCGTTCGCCGGCCAGATCCCGCCGGAACTGGTCGCCGGCGTCGAGACCGGGGCCTGCCCCCACACCGGCATCCGGGAGGACCCGTCGATGAACTTAGAACAGATCGACCGGTTCCTGGAGATCGAGCCCGACCTCGATCTCGTCTTGCTGGAGAGCGGCGGGGACAACCTCGCGGCCACGTTCAACCCGGAACTGGCCGACTACTTCCTCTACGTCATCTCGACGGCCGAAGGCGACGACATCCCACGCAAGCGTGGTCCGGGCGTCACCGAGGCCGATCTGCTGGTGATCAACAAGACCGATCTGGCACCCCACGTCGGCGCGGACCTGGACCTGATGCTCGACGACGCCACCGAGGTCCGGGACGGCCCGGTCGTCACGACCAACTGCAAGACCGAGGACGGGATCGACGACGTGGCCGAGGCGATCCAGGGCCAGGTGTTGTTCGCCTGAGATGGCAGCCGAGAGCCCACAGGACGCCTTCGAGGCGTTCGCGACCGAACGGCTCCCCCCAGCGGCCGACGGTGCAGTCGGCAAGGAAGGTCGCCTGGACGCGGCGTTCGCCGCCGTCGACGGGGAGACGCGGCTGGTCCAGGACTACGCGACGGTCCCCTTCCACCTGACCGGCGGGCTGGACCACGACGAGGCCCTGCCCGGCCTCGAAACGGTCTACCTCCAGTCGCCGACCGGCGCGGTCGCGCAGGGGGACCGCCACGACCTCTCGGTGACCGTCGGCGAGGGTGCACAGGCCCACGTCACGACCGGGAACGCGACGAAAGTCCACGGCATGGACCGCAACTACGGCCGCGTAGACGTGGACCTGACGGTCGCCGATGACGGCTATCTGGAGTACCTGCCCGAGCCGACGATCCTGCACGCCGACGCCCGCTACCGTGGCGAGACGACGCTCTCGGTGGCAGAGACTGCGAGCGCCATCGTCGGCGAGGTCGTCGTGCCGGGTCGACTGGCACGCGAGGAGGCCTTCGAGTTCGAGCGCGCGTACACGCGCCTGCAGGCACGCGACCCCGACGGATTGCTGTTCGAGGACGCGACCGACCTGCACCCGGCCGAGCGCGACCCGCGGCGGCCGGGCGTCATGGGCGACCACGACGTGCTGGGGACGCTGTACGTCGTCGGCGACGCCGCGTCCGATCCCCTCCACGAACGGGTCGCCGATGCGACGACCGCCCGTGCCGGGGCGACTGCGCTCCCGAACGACGCGGGCGTGATGGTCCGCGCGCTGGGCGACCGGGCGGCGGTCTCGGGCGCGCTCGACGCCGCGTGGGACGAGGCCCGCCGGACACTCGTCGGTGCCCCGGCACCGGCACGGAGGAAGGACTGATGCTAGTCACCGAATCGGTCCTCGGGAACGTCGAGGACGACGCCGACCTGCGGGCGGCGGTCGACGACCGGCCGGCCGAGGAAATCGAGCGGGTCGTGCTGGACGAGCGCGAGCGACGCCGGTCGCGGATCCGGACGACGACGGACGCGGGCACCGAGATCGGCGTCGTGGTCGAGGACGAGCGCGGCCTGGCACCTGGGGACGTACTGGTGGACGACGACGAGCGGGTCGTCCTCGTGGAGTTCGCCGACCGCGAGGCGCTGGTCGTCGCTCTCGACGGTGGCGACGCCGCGGCGATGGCCCAGGCGGCCGAGCTGGGCCACGCCATCGGCAACCGCCACCGGGATCTGGCGGTCAGGGACGGCGAGGTCCTGATCGCGCTCGACGCGGACGGCGACCGGACCGTCGAAGAAGTCACGGCGATGGCTCCCGAGGGCACCGAGACCCGACGAGAGCTGGTCGATCCCACGCTGTTCGACGGGACTGGTACCACCGACCACGATCACGACCACGGCCCGGACAGCCACACGCACGAGCCGGGTATCCGGACCCTCGACGCGTCGGGTCCTACGGGAGGAGCAGAGCGATGAGCGACGACTTCCCGGTCGCGGCGCTGCAGTTCGCGGACTCGTTTCTCCCAGCGGGGTCGTTCACGACCTCCTACGGCGTCGAGCAGTTCGTGGCTGCCGAGGAGATCGAGGACGCCACGGACCTGCAGACACTCGTGGAGACGTATCTCGACCGGCAGATCGGGCCCTGTGACATGGTGGTCGTCGCGGCGGCTCACGGTGCGGCGAGCGTCGGCGATCACGACGAACTGCGCCGGATCGACCGGCGGTGCTCGGCGGTGCAGTTGCCCGCGGAGTTCCGCGAGAGTTCGACCCGGACCGGCGGGCAGTTGTGCTCGCTGGTGGCCGACACCGAGGACGATCCGTTCCTGTCGGCCTACGGCAGGACCGTCGAGAGCGGGGACGCGCCGGGCAACTACGCGGCCGTCCTCGGCGCGGTGGCCGCCCGCACCGGGATGACCGCGCGCCAGGCGGCCATGGTCCAGGGGTACTCGTTCGTCACCGACCTCGTGGCGGCGGCCCAGCGCGTCCTCCGAATCGGTCACACCGAGGTGCAGCGAATCGTCACCGAGAGCCGCCCCGCCATCGTCACCGCGTGGGAGGCGAACGCGGATCGAACCGTCGACGAGTTGAGCCCGTTCGCACCGCTGATCGACGTGCTGTCGGCGGAACACGAGCGGGCTGAACGCCGACTGTTCCTCAGTTGAGCCGTACCCCGGTGTTCCGGTCTGCGCCAAGAACTAAACGTTCGTGTTTTATCACCCGAATAGACGGACATTAAGACACAAATATGCCGTAATATTCGTTCGAGTTCGACGAATACCCACCCATCTGTGACCGGACGCTGTATCAGTATAAATCATGAAGGTTTATACTACTGGAGGTCGCAGAGTGAAACGAAGACGACGGAGCCTACTATGACCCGGCCTCGATCCAACGAAATCGATCCGATGGTGCCCGAGCTCGCAGCCGCGACCGACCGGACCGACGGCGGGAGCCGCGTAGCGTCCGACGGGGGCGTGGCTCGTGCGGCGGAGACGGATGCGCCGCTGGTGCCCGACCTCACCTGATCGCGTGGTGGACTCTTTTCGGTCGTCGCTGGCGGAGGGCAGCGGCGCGACCGGACTGGTCGTGCACGATTGCGACTCGCAAGCACAACCTTTGATTACCCGGTTGCTGTAGCTCAGTATATGGAGTCTGATCGGAACGACGACGGAGACGGGGGGCCGATCCGGACGACCTGGGACCCGGACGATCCGGATTCGCTGACCGGGACGGTCGTCAACGCGGTCGCCGAAGCGCGCGGTGTCGACGGGATGGAACTCTCGGAGTTGCTCAACGACGTCCTCGACCCGGACGCGCTCGCTCGCGTGCTCGCGTCGGGGACCGGAACGGTTACCGTCACGTTCACACTGGACGGACAGTCGGTGACGGTCGACAGCGACGGCACTGTCATCGTCGAACCGCGCGAGGAGTGAGCGCGGGCGAGTCGAACCCTGTTTTCCGCGACGATGCCCCAGCCGGCGAGGCGCGCCACCGTCGGGATCGGAGCGGTCGTCTCGAAAACCGTATACCGCCGGCCCGCACTCCAGAGGGTATGGGACTGCTGGATCGGCTGGGAGCCGGCGACGGGCCAGTGCGGGTGGGCCTGTTCGTCGACGGCCCGAACGTCCTGCGCTCTGAGTTCGACGTGGACCTCGCGGACGTGCGCGCGGTCGCCGACGAGCGGGGGCGACTCGCTATCACGCGCCTGTATCTCGACGAGAACGCCACGTCCGGGCTGATCCAGGCCGCCGAGGCCAACGGTTTCGAGGTCGTCACGACCAGCGGCGACGTGGACGTGAAACTGGCCGTCGACGCGACCGCCGCGGCCGCCGAGGACGAGATCGATCTGCTGGCCATCGCCTCCAGGGACACCGACTTCAAGCCAGTCGTCGAGGCCGCCGCCCGTCGAGGGATCGAAACGTTCGCCATCGCGCCCGGCGAGTACGGCCGGTCCGACGCGCTCCGGACCGCTGCCCACGACGCCGTGACGCTGGATTAGCCCGTCGGCAGGATACCCGTGATGACGCCGGCTGATTCGAGGACGACCCAGACGACGAAGACGACGTAGGCCAGCAGGAGGCTGTACGATTCTAGCTGTGTCAGCGAGAGGTCGGTCCGGAGGACGGTAAAGAGGAGGATGGTCGCCAGCGTGAGGACGGCGAACATCGGGACGGCCATCGCGAAGTCGATCGAGGCCGAGCCGACGATGAGGACGCCGACGGGGATCGCAACGAGCAGGTCGAACGTGTTCGAGCCCAGCACGTTCGCGATGGAGGCGACCCCGCGGTCGTCCTTGGCCGCCCGGATGCTCACGAGTGCGTCGGGGAGACTCGTCGCCGCGGCGATGATCGTCACGCCCATGATGAACTCCGGGACGCCCAGCGTCGCCCCGATCAGGTCGACGGAGTGGACCAGTCGCTCGACGGCGATCAGGATCACCACGAGACCGGCCGCCAGAAAGCCCCACTCCTTGCGAACCGCGATGTCTTCGATCCCGTCGGTGTCGGCCACGTGGTCACCGGTGTCCTGGGCCTGGATGAAGATGTAGAGGCCGTAGAGCCCGATGGGGATCAGCGCCAGCGGGCGGGTCACGAAGCCGGCGAGTTCGGGCGCGCCCGCCGTATTGTCGGGGTAGTAGATCACCGCCAGCGCGAAGGTGATCACCAGCACCGAGACCGCGAGCATATAGAACTGCGCTTCCTTGTAGACCAGCGTCCGGTTGGCCTCGATCTCGTCGTCTTTCGCGATACCCGACAGCGCGGGGATCACGAGGATGTTGAAGATGGCCGACCCGACGATGGCCCCCACACCGAGTTCGATGGAGTCCGTCAGGATGGCGGCGAAGACGACGGAGGCCAGCTCGGGGAAACTGGAGCCGACCGCGGTGACGATGGCCCCCTGAACGACCTGCGGGAGGCCGTAGTACGTCGAGAGTTCCTCGCTGGCCTCTTCGAGCCAGCCGCTCCCGATCCAGATGCCAACGGTCGCCACGACGATGGTCCCGATGTCGACCAGTGAGACGCCGGCCTCGCTCATCGGGTGGACGGTCAAATGGCAGGCCAATAGGGCTTCCGCCGGTCGGGACGACCCCGGCAGGGAGACGCTGCGTCGTACCGGTAGAAACCTAAGAAGTTCGGAGTTCCCGCGGTCGACGTTGCCCGAGACGAACGGTTTTTGCGCCGGGCGCGACCAGAGGGCGTATGGACGACCTCGACACGCCGGTACTGGACGATCACCTGCATCTGGACCCGGTCAACGGACGCAACACGGAGGCCGTCGAGGAGTTCGCCGACCACGGCGGGACCCACCTGCTGGTCCTCAACAAACCCTCCTGGGGACTCGGCGTGGAGGTCGACGACGCCGACGATTTCCGGGAAGTGTTCGATCTCACCGCCGAGGCCGTCGAGGACGCGACGGCGGTACTGGACGGCCGGGCCTGGCCCGTGCTGGGGGTGCATCCGGCGCTGATCTCGCAGTTGCTGGACCGCGGCTACGACCCCGAGGAAGCCCGCGATCTGATGCAAGCAGGGTTAGACGTGGCCGCCGAATACGTCGCCGACGGGCCGGCGCTGGCCATCAAATCGGGGCGGCCCCACTACGATGTCGAGGACGCGGTGTGGGAGGCCTCCAACGACGTGATGAAACACGCCTTCGAACTCGGGGGCGAGGTCGGCTGTGCCGTCCAGTTGCACACGGAGGGTGGCGAGGACTTCACCGAGGTCGCCGAGTGGGCCGAGGACCGTGGTCTCCCGCGCGAGCGCGTCGTGAAACACTACTCGGGCGGCCGCATGGAAGGGCCCGTTCCGAGCGTCCTCGCCGACAAGGACGAACTCGAAGTCGCGGTCGAGCGAGCCGAGCCGTTCATGATGGAGACGGACTTCATCGACGACCCGGACCGGCCGGGCGCGGTGCTGGGACCGAAGACCGTACCGCGGCGCGTGCGCTGGCTGCTCGAGGCGGGTCACGACGAGGCGATCCGCAACGCCCACGTCGAGACGCCCGCGCGGGTGTACGGCATCGACACCGAGGCGACGCTGGAGTGAGCTCGCCGCTCGTGGCGGCATCGGCGGGACGGGTCGTAACGAAGCCGATATCGACGGATTCGAGGAGTCCAGACGGAGTCGGGCGGGGTGTGTTGACCTCGAAGTCTTTAACCCCGGCCGTACATAGGGGCAGGTATGAGCGAAAGCGACCCGCCGGGGACGTTTTACACCGAGGAGCGGTGGCAAAACTGGATCGAGCGGATCGACGAGGAAGAGATCGACCCGGAAGACGAGGACTCCGCGCGGCTCCTGCTCAACCTGCAAGACGACACGGCGATCGCCGTCGCGAAGATCATCACGGCCTACGATGACGGCCACGTCGAGGCCGAGGAGGCCCGCGAAAAGCTCGCGGACATCCGGGAGATCGTCCTCTCGGAGGTCCAGCTGGACGACGAGGAGAAACTGATGCTCGTCGACGGCGTGCAGACCTCGCTGGTCTGTGTCTTCTACGCTGCCGAGGAGTACGTCGCCGGCGGCGTCGCCGAGGACGGGACCATCGAGGAGTACATTCGCGCGGCCGCCGACGCCGAGGCCGAAGAGGACCCCGACGCGGCGCTTGGCTACTGCGCGCAGGCCGGCACCCGGATCATCGACGGCAACGAACTGTCGATGGAACTGGCCGAGGAACTGGAGTTCGGACTGGTCGCCGAGTGGGTCAACGGCCTCGACAGTCTGCAGACGGCGATGAGCGACCCCGAAGTCGTCGAAGAGGACGAGGACTGACGTTCTTTCGGCCGTCGATACGCCCCCGAGACTATTCCGAGTCGGGCCGAAAAGAACTGCCGGTAGTATGCCGGACCGCGCCCAGTCCGAAGTTATCGGCGTCGTCATCCTGATCGGCGTGGTCGTTACGGTGGTCGGGATCGTCAGCGTCGTCGTGCTCTCGAACGTCGCTCAGGAGTCCGCACCGATCGCCGATCTCCGAATCGAGGGGGACGGCACCGACCTGCAGATCACCCACATGGGCGGCGACCGACTCGTCGCCACTGACCTCGACGTCGTCGTCAGGGGCGACGAACGGACGAAGCGGTTCGCGGTCGACAGGGCCAACCTGACGAGCGACGACGGGGACGACCGCTTCGAGTTCGGAGAGTCGCTGGTCCGCGAGCACGGGTTCGGCGAGACCGACGCGCGCGTGCTGGTGATCCACCGGCCGACGAACGAGATCGTCGGAGAGGGGACCGTCCGGTTCGGCGGGTGAGGCGAGGACGGCCACGTTACGACGACTGGAACAGCCACACGAGTTTTACTCGCGGAGCCAGAAGGGTCAGGAACGTGAGCTTTCGGGACGACGAGCGCGGGCAAGCCATCCAGGTCGGAGCCGTGCTGCTGTTCGCGACGCTGATCATCGCATTTTCGACGTATCAGGCGTTCGTCGTCCCCAATCAGAACCGCGAGGTGGAGTTCAACCACAATCAAGATGTGCAGGGCGATTTGCAGGAGGTCAGAAATACCGTCGTCTCGGTTCCGGGTGGAAATACGGGGCGGTCGATCAGGGTCGATCTAGGTGCCCGGTACCCGAGCCGGTTGGTCGCGCTGAATCCAGGGCCGGCGACTGGAACGCTGAGAACTATCGGGACGAGCGACGAGCGATACAAACTGACGATCACCAACGCGACGACCACCGGTGAGACCGGCGACTACTGGAACGGTTCGAGCCACGTCTACAACACCGGCGGACTCGCGTACGCGCCGAACTACAATCTCTACGATCAGGCGCCGCGAACGATCTACGAGAACTCGGTCCTGTACAACGAGGGCCGCGATCGATCGATCACCGTCACGGATCAGCAACTGATCCGGGGGAACCGCATCACGCTGGTGACGCTGAACGGGTCGCTCGGGACGACGCGATCCGGCACGGTCTCGGTGGATCCGGAACCGCTGAGCACGTCTACCAGGACCGTCACGGTCAGCAACGACTCCCACAACGTCACGGTCCGGGTTCCGACGCGACTCTCGGCCGCCCAGTGGCGCAACCTGACGGCGGGTGAGACGAACGTCCGGGGTCTGACCGTCGACAGCGGGGCAGTCGACGGCGACTGGGGACTGCTCAAACTCGATCTCGAACCAGATACGACATACGACCTCCGGATGGCAAAAGTGGGGATGGGAACGGGGTACGACGACCCCACGGCGGAGTACATCCTGCCGGTCGCGGGCAACGAGTCGACGGTCCCGGAGGGGGGAACCCAGCGGATCACCGTCGAGGTCCGGGACGGTTATAACAACCCCGTCGAGGGCGTGGACGTAAACGCAAGCGTGTCCCTCACGGACGCGTCAGTGTCTCCGACCCAGCGCGAGACGAACGCGGAGGGGCAGGTCGTCTTCGCGTACAACGCTACGGACGTGGAGATCGATGGGGTCGCCCAGGAGACGGAACGACTGAACATCAGTTTCGACACGCCACCGGGCGGCCTCGACACCACGACCTTCGACAGACAGGCACCCGAGAACGTGACCGTCGAGTTGACGGTCCGGAACGCTGACGATAGCGGTCTCGGGGGCGGCGGCGGTGGCAGCGGGGATCTCGTTTACGACGGGAACGCCGTTGCCTACGACGGGCAGGACGGCAACTCGGTTCCCGGCGGTGTCAACGCCACGTTCATCAACGAGTTCGGGCAGGACCTGACCATCACGGACATCCGCGTCGCGCCGCAGAACGCCAACATCGACACGTTAGACGACACCGTGGGAACCAACACGCCGGCCGCACCGGGGCGCAACGAACTCTACGTGGACAGCGACGTACAGAACGGGTACGTCGACGTCGATGACGGGTTCGGATTGCCAACGACGATCGACGTTGACTCCGACGGGTTCCTGAACAACGGGAACCCCGTCGTCTCTGCCGGGTCGCCCATGACGGTCTACCTCTACGAGTTCTACGACGGTGGAACGAACGTGGACATGGGCGGCCAGACGGTCGACATCACCGTGAGTTATCGGCTGGAGAACGGGCTCTTCGGCGAGAAGACCTACTCGGTGACGCCGACTGGGAGTGGGAGCGGCGGTGGCGGAACCACTGCCGCAGAGCGGGTGGACTTCGTGACCGGCAGCCAGGATCCGGACTTTACCTTGACGGGGTCGTTAGCGTTTGATATAGAGAACACCGGCATGTCGGACGTTACTGTGGAACAGATGTCCGTCGACGTGACCAGCGCCGAAAATATCCAGACGCTCGAGGAGGGGATTGGAGTTAATCCGGAGATGGAAATCGTCGGTACGACCGACAGTGGCTCCTACAGCACCGGCTCGTACTCACTGGGCAACACTGTGACCCTCGACAACTTCGCCACTATCGACGGGAACAGCCAAGCGACCTTCGGACTCCGGTACTTCAGACGGGGAAGCAACCGTCAGAGCGTCGCTAGCGAGGATATCTCGGTTACCGTCACGTACAGCGACGGGTCGACTGATACGTTCACGTTCACCGCGTGAAGTTCACGGTTGGCGACTGATCTGTTCTGCCAGCCGGTCCTATTTCTTTCGACAGCTGTCGATAGTTTAGTCGACAATATATTATACCACGTTCCCGGAGATGGAGGTATGACAGCGGTCGGCATCGACGCCGTGGAGATCAGGACGGGGAAGCTCGAACTGGATCTGGCGGAGACCTTCGCGCCGGCGAAGGGCGAGGATCCGGGCAAGTACACGAAGGGGCTCGGCCTCCATTCGAGTTCGTTCCCGGACGCTTACGAGGACATCGTGACGATGGGGGCCAACGCGGCCCACCGTCTGATGGAACGGAAGGGGCTGGAGCCCGACGACATCGGTCGGATCGACGTGGCGACCGAGAGTGCCTTCGACAACTCAAAGCCCGTCTCGACGTACATCGCGGGCTGTCTGGAGCAGGTGTACGACGGTGACTTCCACCACGCCAACAAGGGCGAGCGGAAGTTCGCCTGCGTCGCGGGCACCCAGAGCATCGACGACGCGTACAACTGGATCCGCGCGGGGCGACACCGCGGGCGGAAAGCAATCGTCGTCGCGACGGACACGGCACTGTACGCCCGCGGCGATCCGGGCGAGGCGACCCAGGGTGCGGGTGCGGTCGCACTGTTGATCGGCGAGGACCCCAATCTGGTGGAGCTGTCCCCGGAACAGGGCTTCGGAAGCGCAGACGAGACGGACTTCCTCAAGCCGAACCAGCAGTTCCCCTCGGTCGACGGGAAGCGGTCGGTGCAGGTGTACCTCGCGCGGATGCGCGAAGCCGTCGAGGACTTCGAGTCGGTCTGGGGCGAGATCGAGCCCGGGGACTTCACACTCGTTCCGTTCCACACGCCGTTCCCAGGGATGGTCCGGAAGGCCGCGCTGCTGGGGTTCCGGCACATCACCCGGGACACCCACATCGAGGAGGAACTGGCCGCGGAGATCGGTCGCCAGCCTCGCGCCGAGGCGTTCGACGACGAGGCGGCGTTCCGTGACGCTATCAGCGAGTACACGGACAAGCTCAAAGAGACCGAGACCTACGCGGCCTGGTACGACGACGTGATCGATCCGACACTCACGATCTCCCGTGAGGTCGGGAACTGGTACACCGGCTCGGTCCACGTCGCCCGAGTCAGCGGCCTCAAGCAGGCGCTGGAGGCCGGCGAGGACCTGACCGGCGAGCGCCTGCTCGTCGGCTCGTACGGCAGTGGCGCACAGGCAGAAATTCACGCCGAGACCGTCCAGCCGGGCTGGGAGGACGAGATCGCCGAGTTGAACGTCGACGAACAGCTCGAATCGCGGTACGCCATCTCCTTCGAGGAGTACGAGCACATCCACGACGTACACAACCACGACACGGACACCCAGGCCGACGCCGAGGAGTTCACGACCCCCGACGCGGAGTTCGTCTTCGACGGCTGGGGCCGGATGGGCGAGCGGAAGTATCGCTACGTGGAGTAATTGGCATCTCGAACCTCTGTTTTCGAACCTGATAGGGTATTTTCATCGGATTAGCCCCTCAAGCGCGGTATCTCTGCCCCGTCGTTCAACTGGTCGAAAGTATTGATAACGATAAAATTAACGAGGGATTCAAATCGGATGGTGGACAACGCCGGGGTATGGCACACCCAGCGGAGAGCGCGTTCGTGGGCGCGATCATCGGCCTGATCACGGCGCTGGTCGCGTTCCCGACGCGAGTCGGACGGTTGCTCGCGCCGGCGGGCGGGGTCGTCGTCGACGGCATCCGCTGGGTCAGCGAGACACTGCCCGACTGGGCGTTCATCCTGACGGTTTTTCTCGGGACGATGATCGTCGCCGTGGTCGTCGCCTACGAGTTCGCCAGAGTCGGCTACGCGGCGGTCCGACGGGCCGGCCCACGGACGAAGCGCATCGTTCGGTTCGTCACACCGAACACGCCCATCGGGAAGGCAGCGTTCGCGTTCTGTGTCACCATCCTCTTTCTCATCGGCTCGGTGTGGGCGCTCCCGTACGTGATCGGTGACATCGGTGCGAACAGCCCGATTACCGACTCGGGTGATCTCTCGAACACGAGCGATCCGCAGGATTCGGCCGAAGAGGTGACCGATCACTACGGTCAGTTACTCGCCGACGACACCATCATAAGCGGGCAAGACGCGAGCAGTTACGATCGGCCGCGGCCCGACACCGACGGCGACCGGCTAAAAGACAGCTGGGAAGAACGCGGGCGCACGCCGGACGGGGCCAAACTCCCGAACGCAGACCCGGACCGGATGGATCTGTACGTCCAGATCAACTACGGGAGTTACACGCACCCACTCACCCAGCGGGAGAAACAGATGCTCACGGAGGTGTGGGCGGAGATGCCGGTCCGGAACCCCGACGGATCGACGGGGATCACACTTCACATCGACGACACCCGGAGCGACGGCTACGGCGGTGCCATCGGCGAGGAGATCGTCGCCGGCGGACCGGAGATTAGAGACTACTATACGGCCCGCAACCTCGGGCCGCGGCGCTGTCAATACCACCAGGTCCTCGTCGGCGAGTCCACGGGCAGTCTCGGATGGGGGAGTGCACCGGGATTCTCGAGCATCGTCGACGACCAGCCCCCCGAGTCCGACGGTGAGATCCCGGCCAGAGTTCACGTCATCACACACGAACTCCTTCACAACGTCGCGGGGAAGGTCGGCGGTCGCAAACACACCACAGAGGGATGGCTGTCCACCGCCGACGACACGTTCCTCTCGGACGCGACGGCCCAGGACCTGAACGACGGACTGGCCGGTTCGGGGTATTTCCAGCAGAACCTCTGCTAGACCACCGTCTGCCGCCTCGGGTTCGTAGCGGAGCCACGAATCACTCGGCGCAAAACCGTCTCCGGAGATCTCTGGCGCGAAGCACCGCGGATGCTGGTCGCAATACAGACCACCGCTGTCTCACGCGAACTGGAATCGGTCCGGTGGCTGTCGACCCTGGTACGGTGAGACCCGGAACGGGGCGAGGTCGGATCTACTCCGCATCGTCTGCCCGTGTCATCGCGGCCGAGTGGGAAGCTTGAGGGAGACGACGGGCGAGTGGACACGCATGAGCCCGACCGTCCACGAGATTCAGAACGCGATTCGAGAGACGACAGGTCGCTTCGAACGGGAGGTCGATGCGTCGTTCACGAAGGAGGAACTGCAGGCGATCTGTGCGGCACTCGGGGTCGCTGTCGACGACGCGGAGCGGCCGTCGACGACGCAGATGCGCCGACGAATCCGGGCGGCGGTCGGGGTCGCGGAGTCGCTGGAGGCAGCGGACGGCTCCACGTTCCGGAAAGCCGACCTCCAGGCGATCGCCGACGCGGTCGGAGCGTCCGTCGAGTCGTAATCGTAGTCCCCGAGCAGTTCCGTCAGGGCAACTCGCTCATCCCGTCGAGCATCGTCGGCAGGTCCGTCGTCGTCACGGCCAGTGAGAACCCGTCGATGCGTGCCAGTCGCGGCGCGTGCTCCCAGAGACTGTCCTCGTCAAGCCCGTGGAGGACGATGGCGTTGGGCGTCGGTGTGACGACACGCATCGCCACCAGTGGTGACTCCCCGCGCGTGACGTTCGTGAACACGAGCGCCCGGTTGGTCGACTGGCCGTAGAGCCGATAGAACTCCTCGCTGGAGAGTCGGGTGATCGCCTCGATGCTGTCGATGACGGTGTGGCCGGCGACGGTCGTCTGTGCGCCCTCGACCAGTTCCGTCGCGCCGATAGCGTCGTAGTACCGCTCGATCGGGATCGTCGCCGGGTACTCACGGAGGTCGTGGACGATCTCGCTGTCGAACCCCGCCGAGAGGACGCGGGCGTGCTGGCGGATACGCCCACCGCCGCGAGCCTCGTCGATGTCCAGCAACGCGCCGACGATGCGCTCTATGACGCCGATCCCCGGGCTCTGCCGGCGGCCGCTCTCGTAGTCCGAGATTACCGACGAGGAGACCTCCAGCGTGTCGGCCAGTTCGGTCTGGGACACGTCGAAGTCGGTCCGCCACTTTCGAAGGGTCGCCCCCGGATCGTCGCTCAGCGTGATCTCGCCGGCGATCTTCTCCGCGAGTTCCCGACGTGGCCCACGGCCCATGTCGCCAGTGGACGCACTCGAGGACTTTAAGATACCGGCACGGCGGAGCGGTCGAGCCACCGGAAGGGATTTGCCCGGACGCTCCGATGAGCCCTCATGCCATCGACGGTGGTCCATCTCGCCTTCGCGGGCATCCTCGCCGCCGCGTTGCTCGCCGACGCCTTCTCCCGCCGAAGCCTCGCCGTCGTGTTCGCCGTCGTGATCTTCGCCGATCTGGACGTGTTCGTCGGTCTCGTCGTCCCCGGTGCTCACCGCGCGGCCTTCCACACGCTCCTGCTACCCACGGTCGCCGGCGGGCTGCTGTACTACGACCGACGGCGCGACCGCCCGTGGCTCACCGCCCGCTTCGGCGAGCAGGCACCGCGTCTCGCCTGGGTGTCGCTGCTCGCGTTCACGTTCGCCGCGGTCGGACTCGACCTGTTCACCACGTGGGGGGCGAACCCGTTCTATCCCTTGCACGACCAGTTCTACTCCGTCGGCGGGACACTGGAGTACTCCACCCAGCGGGGACTCGTTCAGACGTTCGTCGAGATCGGCGGCCCCGAGCCCGGACCCCAGCGACTGGGCACGACCGACAGCTACCACGTCAACAGCGGCGTCGACCCGACCCGCGGGGCCGAACCTGAAGCCGTCGACCGCGTGTTTCCCGTCGCCCAGTCTGGCTGGCAGTTACTGCTCGTCCTCACCAGTCCCGTCGTCCTGTGGGCGCGCGCCCGTCAGGACTGAGTCGCGAAGGCGGCGACACTCCCCAGCGCACCGAGGACTGCGGGGTAAACCAGACCAGCCAGAATAGCTCCGAGGAGGAGGTCCGGCCCCACAGAGGAACCGCCCGACTGTACCTGAACCAGGAAGGCCCCGATCACCGCCAGGGGCAGGTACCCGACGACGACGGTCGCGCCGGCCGCGGCAGCGTCGCCGTAGTCCTGCTCACCGGGAATCCGACGGCCGACGGCGAGACCTGCGATGAATAGCAGTGCGACAGGCACCAGGTACAGAATCGGGGAGAACGCCTCGAACTCGGTGATCAGGTTGCCGGTGCCGCTCAGGACGGACAGATCGCCGACCGTCGAGACGAAGTGGGCGTTGTAGAACACCCATCCGACGATCTCGTAGGTCAGGTCCTCCCCACCGAATACCTGAAAGACCTGATTCACGGCCGATTCGCGAATCTCGCTCCCGACCAGCAGGTAGGTGAAGACGTATCCGAGCAGGTACGCACCCGCGCCAGCTATCGCACCAGTTCCCAGCGGCAGCCCACCGAACCGATCTGTACTCATATCTTTCGAGTCGTCACCTGCCGGAATGAGCCTTGTGGCTTCACTTTTTTCTCTCCGGGTGTGCCGAAGGCGCACCACTCTCACCAGAACACTCCGCGTTCTGGTTGGCTCACGGAGGTTTTGCTCCCGTGAACGTCGAGCGACGTGGGCGAAAAAGCCGGACGCTCGCGTCCAGTACTCATAGCCGGACACAGTGCAACCCCCGCTCCGCAACCCCTAAACGCGGTCCGTTCGTCCCTCCGTCAATGAGTGACTGGACCGAGAAATACCGCCCGTCGACGCTCTCGGAGGTCCGGGGCAACGACAAGGCCCGCGACGCCCTGCAGGAGTGGGGGCGGAGCTGGGACCAGCACGGGGAGGCGGCCATCCTGCACGGCAGTCCCGGGATCGGGAAGACCTCGGCGGCTCACGCGCTGGCAAACGATATGGGCTGGGACGTCGTCGAACTCAACGCCAGCGACTCCCGGACCAAAGACGACATCGAGCGGCTGGCCGGACGCGCCGCCAAGAACGCGACGCTTGGCGGCTCCGGCAAACAGCTCATCATCGTCGACGAGGCCGACAACTTCCACGGCAACGTCGACCGCGGCGGCTCGAAGGCAGTCACGTCCATCGTGAAGGAGGCCGGCCAGCCCGTTGTCCTGATCGCCAACGACTTCTACGAGATGTCAAACACGCTCCGGAACAACTGCCGCGAGATCGAGTTCCGGGACATCTCCGCGCGCTCGATCGTCCCCGTTCTCCGGGACGTGTGCCGCCAGGAAGACATCGAGTTCGAGCAGGAGGCGCTGGAAGCCATCGCCGAGTCCAACAGCGGCGACCTCCGGGGAGCGATCAACGACCTGCAGGCGCTCGCACAGGGCCGCACGGAACTCCGGGCCGAGGACGTAGTCACCGGCGAACGGGACCGCACCAACGGCGTCTTCGACTATCTCGACACCGTCATCAAGAAAGCCGGCGCCGAGGAAGCGCTGAAAGCGTCCTACGACGTGGACGAGACGCCCGACGACCTCATCAACTGGATCGAGGACAATATGCCCAAAGACTACGAGGGCCGGGAGCTAGCTCGTGCCTACGATTTCCTCGCCAACGCCGACCGCTGGCTCGGGCGGGTGCGGGCGACCCAGAACTACTCCTACTGGCGCTACGCCGGCGACAACATGACCGCCGGCGTCGCCGCCGCCCGGGACGGTGAGAAAGGGGGCTGGACGCGCTACGGCCCCCCGAGTTACTGGTCGAAACTCGGCCGGTCGCGAGGGACCCGCGAGAAACGCGACTACGTGGCCCGCAAGATCGCCGAGAACCTGGGCGTGAGCATGGCTACCGCCCGCCGGGAGGTCATCCCGCACCTGGCGGCGATGACCCACCACTGCAAGAACCGCGAACTCACCGTGGCGATGACCGCTCGGTACGATCTCGACGCCGAACACGTCGCCTTCGTCACTGGGTCGGGCAAGGACACCAACAAGGTTCAGGACATCGTGGCGGACGCCGAACAGCTACGGGAGGAAGCCGCTGTCGAACACTCCGGCGGTGCGTTCGAGGGCGGTCGCGCTGGCGGAGCCGATGGTGATGGGGAGAGCGAGGACGCCGCTGACGGCGACGACGGTGAAGCCGACGACGGCGACGGGCAGGCGACGCTCACCGCGAGCGCGGCATCCGACGAGAGCGAGGACGAGTCCAGCGAGGCGGAGTCGGCCGAGGAAGAGGCGGACGCGGACGACCAGCAGTCGGGGCTGGGCGAGTTCATGTAGCGGCGGAAAAGAAGGCAGTTCGCAGAGTCAGACGGGGCCCGACGATCCGTCGGCCGTGGCGTCGGCGTCCGCGTCGGTCGCGGTGTCGGCTGTGGACACGGTGCCCTGGAACGCCCAGGCAGTCGTCGCGGTCATGGCCGCGAAGATGGTCAGCGCGGCGGTGTGGTGGAGGACCTGCGCGACCGGTCCGTAGAACCAGATCGTGTTCGCGCCGAGCAGGACCTGCGCGGGCAGGACGGCGAGGGCGATCGTCGAGGCCCAGCGGATGTCGGTCCGGGGCTGACGTTTCCAGGCGGCGTAGGTCGTCCCGATAATCATGAAGCCAGTGACCATCGCGACGAAGCGGTGGAACCACTCGACGAAACTCGGCCAGTCCGCCGGGAACAGGCCGAACACGGCCCCGTTACAGAGCGGCCAGCGTGCGCCACAGGACAGTCCCGCACCGATGGCACCGGTGTAGACGCCGAGCAGGATGAGCGAGAACGTCATCCCGGTCGTCGCCGCGGCGAGGTGGCGAAAGCCCAATCGCATACTCGCCCCTCGGGGTCGCGTCTACTTATGCTCGGCCTTTCGTTCCCGGGCGGTGGGATCGACGAACGTCGAACATTATTTTCGGTTACCTTTTTACGCTGGCAAGGTCCCCCTAGTGCATGGGACTAGACGAGGATTCGCTCGACTATCACCGGGAGGACCCCCCGGGGAAGATCGAGATCTCGACGACGAAGCCAACCAACACCCAGCGTGATCTGAGCCTCGCCTACTCGCCGGGCGTCGCCGCCCCCTGCCGTGCGATCCGGGACAACCCCAACGACGCGTACAGCTACACCGCGAAGGGGAACCTCGTCGGCGTCGTCTCCGACGGCACTGCGGTGCTCGGCCTGGGCGACATCGGCGCACAGGCCTCGAAACCCGTGATGGAAGGCAAGGGCGTCCTGTTCAAACGGTTCGCCGACATCGACGTCTTCGACATCGAACTGGAGGACGCAGACACCGAGGAGATGATCCGCTCGATCAGTTCGATGGAGCCGACGTTCGGCGGGATCAACCTCGAGGATATCAAAGCGCCCGAGTGTTTCGAGGTCGAGGAACGCCTCCGCGAGGAGATGGACATCCCCATCTTCCACGACGACCAGCACGGCACCGCGATCATCTCCGGGGCCGCACTGCTCAACGCCGCCGACATCGCGGGCAAGGAGCTCGACGAGCTGGACATCGTCTTCTCCGGTGCCGGTGCGAGCGCGATCGCCTCCGCGCGCTTTTACATCTCACTGGGCGCGAAACGCGAGAACATCACGATGTGTGACTCCTCGGGGATCATCACCGAGGCCCGCGCCGAGAACGAGGACGTCAACGAGTTCAAAAAGGAGTTCGCCCGCGACGTGCCCGAGGGTGATCTGGCGGATGCGATGGTCGACGCCGACGTGTTCGTCGGCCTCTCGGTCGGCGGCATCGTCGACCAGGAGATGGTCCAGTCGATGGGGTCGGATCCGATCATCTTCGCGATGGCCAACCCCGACCCCGAGATCGCCTACGAGGACGCCAAACAGGCCCGCGACGACACCGTCATCATGGCCACGGGCCGCTCGGATTACCCCAACCAGGTCAACAACGTCCTCGGGTTCCCCTTCATCTTCCGGGGCGCACTCGACGTGCGCGCCACCGAGATCAACGAGGAGATGAAACGCGCCGCTGCCGAGGCGCTGGCCGAGTTGGCCCGCCAGGACGTGCCCGACGCCGTCGTCAAGGCCTACGGCGATCAGCCCCTCCAGTACGGCCCGGAGTACGTCATCCCGAAGCCGCTCGACCCACGCGTCCTCTTCGAGGTCGCGCCAGCCGTGGCCGAGGCCGCCATGGACAGCGGGGCCGCCCGCGTCGAGATCGAACACGACGAGTACGTCGAGCAACTGGAGGCCCGGCTCGGCAAATCGAGAGAGATGATGCGGGTCGTCCTCAACAAGGCCAAAAACGAGCCAAAGCGGGTCGTCCTCGCGGAGGGTGACGACGAGAAGATGATCCGTGCGGCCTACCAGATGGCCGATCAGGGGATCGCCGACCCCATCCTGATCGGCGACCGCGAGCGCATCTGGGCGATCATGGAGACCCTGGCGCTGGATTTCGATCCCGAGATCGTCGACCCCGGCGAGGGGAGTCTCGAACCCTACGCCGAGCGGCTGTACGACCTCCGCAAGCGCAAGGGGATCACCCGCCGCGAGGCCGGCGAACTCGTCCAGGACGGCAACTATCTCGGCAGCGTCATGGTCGAGATGGGTGACGCCGACGCCATGCTGACCGGGCTGATGCACAACTACCCCTCGGCGCTCAAGCCGCCCCTGCAGATCGTCGGCACCGCGGAGGACGCCAACTACGCGGCGGGCGTCTATATGCTCACCTTCAAGAACCGCGTCGTGTTCTGCGTCGACACCACCGTCAACCAGAACCCCGATGCCGAGGTCCTCTCGGAGGTCACCTGCCACACTGCAGAGCTGGCCCGCCGGTTCAACATCGAACCCCGCGCGGCCATGCTGTCGTACTCGAACTTCGGGAGCGTCGACAACGAGGGCACGCGCAAGCCACGGAAGGCCGCCGATCTCCTGCGTGACGACCCACAGGTCGACTTCCCCGTCGACGGGGAGATGCAGGCCGACACCGCCGTCGTCGAGGATATCCTCAACGGCACCTACGAGTTCTCCGACCTCGAAGAGCCAGCGAACATCCTCGTGTTCCCGAATCTGGAAGCCGGGAACATCGGCTACAAGCTCCTCCAGCGCCTCGGTGGCGCGGAGGCCATCGGCCCGATGCTCGTCGGCATGGACAAGCCCGTCCACGTCCTCCAGCGCGGCGACGAGGTCAAAGACATCGTGAATCTGGCGAGCGTCGCCGTCGTGGACGCCCAGCAGAACGACTACTAGCCACCACTTTTTACGTCGGGGGGTGCGCTTCGCGCACCCCCCGAAGCAAAAACTTGGGGAAAAAGGCGGGACTCGCGCTCCGCGCGAGTCCCGGGATACCCGCGAGCGACCACGGGGAGCGAGTGGGTGCTCGTCAGAGCCCTGCTCTGACGGTGACCGGCGCGCCGCCGGCGCGCGGATGCTGGACATCCGCCATTAAACCTCGTGCCTCACTCCGTCCCCAGCGACGCTAGCCGTTGCTCGGTCTCGAAGTAGAACTCGGCGATCAGACCCGACCAGAGAAAGGCGAGGACGACGACGGAGACGGCACCGGGGACCCCGACCGGCGAGAGGATGCTTGCGACTGCCAGCCCCACGGCCAGCACCGTCACGAGAAAGACGTACTCGTCGAGGGGGTCCGTGGCTAACAGTGAGGTGTCGAAGTAGGCGTAGGCCGCGCCGAGGGTGACACCGACGACGAGTGCGGCGACGGACACGAGCAAGGGGCCGTCCGGAAACGGACCACCCCACAGCTCGACCACGGCGTAGATCGTCAGCGCGAGTGTCAGCACCCCAGCCTGAGCGACTGACCCGACTGGCTCCCAGAACCCCCCATCGCTCCCCATTGCCCCATCGTGGTACCGGCCAGCATGATAAATCTTACCGCGTCAGTCGCTGGCACCGCGGTCCGACCGGGACGGCGGGGGGACCTGCTGCTCGGTCGGGTCCTTCGGGATGACACAGCGGTCGGGTTCGTGATTGACGTGGGCGTACTGGTCCGGGGCGTTCGCCAGCGGATGCGCCGGGTTCACGTCGCCCGAGATGCGGGCGGCCCTGATCTCGTCGAACCCGTTGATCCGGGCCCGGATGCCCCGCCAGTGGTAGGTCGTGGCCCGCGGGACGGAGACGGCGGGGTTCCAGTCTGCGCCACGGGAATCGAGGACGGCCTGGTTGACGTTGCCCGCCAGGTCGTCGTGATCGATCAGGACGCCGATGCGAGCGTCGTCGGGCGCTCGCGCCGCGAGGACGTCCAGCCCGAGATGGAGTGCGCGGTACTCGGCGACGTTGTTGTCGGGAGCGCTGTCGGCGACCGAGAGCCGCGCCACACGCTCCCCGTCGCGTGTCTCGATGACCACGCCGAGACCACCGTCGGGGTCGTCCTCGCCCCCGACCGCGCCACTCCGGCCTCTGTAGGAGCCGTCTGTGGCGAGATAGAAGTCCCGGTGGTGGGTGCGAGGCGGGTGTGCAATGTGTGGCGTCGGCGACTCGTCGAACAGGTCCCGAAGGGACGGCCGGCCGTAAGCGGCCATATCTCCACTATGGAGACGGGACAATTTAAATATATGGGCCTTTCGAGGCGACGACTGGACGCCCGCACGCGGGTTCACCCACCGGAAGGCCTACGGCCGGGCCGGCCGTCCGCCCGGGTATGCCCACCGCTCGCGACATCATGACGACCGACGTGGAGACGGTCGCACCCGACGACGACGTGGCCGAAGTCCTCACGAAACTGGCACAGGCGGCGTTCAACGGCTACCCGGTCACCGACGGCGACGAACTCGTCGGCATCGTCACGCAGGGCGACCTGGTCGACCTGTTCCAGCCCTCCGACCGGACGCTGTGGATCCCCGTCGGCTTCCCGCCGTTCCTGGAGAGCCTCACCTACGGGTTGGATCTCTCGTGGGACAACCTGGACGTGGGGCTGGACATGGTTCGTAACTCCGGGAAGTCGATCAGCGACGTGATGACGGCCGACGTGGTGACGGTCGCACCCGACGACGATATCGACCGCGTGCTGGCGCTACTGGCCGACAGCGAGCGGGACATCAATCGTCTGCCGGTCGTCGAGGACAGCGAGGCGCGAAGCGCCTCTGGCAACCGGACGCAGTCCGGCGACGGCCGTGTCGTCGGGATCATCGCCCGCGAGGATCTACTGCGGGCGCTTCGCGACGAGCGACTCGAGAAGGCGGGGTAGGGCGGGGCGGCAAATCAGTCGTGGTAGCGGTGGCCGATGACCGCCGCGACCACGTTCAGGGCGAGCAGACCGACGAACGCACCGACGATCGAGCTACTCCGGAGGCCGTAGGCCAAAAGCGGGAAATAGAGGAAAGGCAAGACGATCGCGGACCAGAAGGCGAGACCGGTCACGCCGGTTTTCAGACCGGTTCCGTACTGCGCCAGCGCGGGACGGACGTCACTCACTGGCGGGAACAGTTGCCGTTCGTTACTGGAGGGACTTGACGAGGCCATCGTATCGTTCTACTACCTGCTTGCACAGCCGACCCCTTATAACCGGACGAGCCTTCGACCCGTTTCGGCTCATTTCACTCGACCACCAGCAGTATACCGACCTTTCACGACGGCCGCAGATCGCCGTATAAATTTTATCCTCGTGTCTAAGCCCGTAACGTTGGGTTACAGTCAGCCATTATTCCGCACACAACTGGCCGGAACGAGTGGGGTCGATTCGAGAGGTAAGTCAGTGGTTACCATACACATGGCTACTATCGACACGAATCGAGATCGGTGCGCAGTCGTTCCCGGGTCGACGAGTCGAGGTCGGCGATCGCATCGTCCGTGAAGGGTGAGGCCAGGAGCGTCGCGAGAGCGCGGTCGGTCTTCTCCCGGATGCGGTCGACCGCCTTCTCGACTGAGTCGACGGATTCGTCCCGTGTCGCGGCGATCTCGTCGACGGAGTTGCCCGCCTCGAGCATGGCCGCAATCTCGCGTTCGCCGTGGCTCAGAATCGAGGCCTCGGGCGTGGCGTCGGACATACCGACGGTTCGGCAGGGGCGGTCAAAACGGTGGCGTCAGCCTAGCACGGTGACGCCGACCTCGTGGGGGCCAGTCGGCGTGTCGAGCGTGACGGTGTCGACGAAGTGGTCGGTGACGGCCTCGCGCCAGGCGTCGACGGCCTCGGCGTGGCGTTCCCGGTGGCGCTCGCGCGTGTACTCGACGGTCGGATCCTCGCGGAGATCGTCTTCGGTCTGGGCCGGCGTGGGATAGACCGGCGCGGACTCGGTGACGAGGGCGTCGGGAGCGACGTGGATCGGTGCGGGTTCGTCGTCGTACTCGGTCGCACCGTCGCGGTGGAGTCGGGCGCGCATCCGCCCGCTGAACGGCGGGGTCACGCGCAAGACGGGGTCCTGTCCGCTCCGGCGGCCCGCCTCCAGCGCAGTGACCACGTCCTCGGCGTCGACCGCGATCGAGTTGATCGCCGTCGGATCGGGTGACCCGGTCATAGCGACAGGTGGCGGGCCACAGCCTTCAGCGTTCCCGTCGCCGCTCAGTCCCCTGTCGCGTTCCGCTGGACGTCCGCGATCAGGTCGTCGATGGCCGCGTTGATGTCGACCACTTCGTCGGTCTGGTCGTCGAGTTCGTCGGTGATCTCGTCGACGGCGCTGACGATGTCGGCCGCGTTCTCGGTCGATTCGTCGATCATACTGGCGACTTCCTCTGTCGAGGCGGCCTGCTCGTCGGTCGCCGTCGCCACCTCTTCGATCCCGTTGTTGACTTCCCGGACGGTCTCGCTGATCTCTTCGAGCGTGTCCATGGCGTCGTCGACTGACTCGATCCCGCCCTCGATGCGCTCGTTGTTCTCTTCGAGGCTGCCGACGGCCTGCTCTGTGTTCTCCTGAATCTCGTCGATCATGGCCTCGATCTCGCCGGCCTGGGTCTGTGACTCGCCGGCGAGGTCTTTGATCTCGTCGGCGACGACGGCGAAGCCCTCGCCCGCCTGCCCCGCGCGGGCGGCCTCGATGGAGGCGTTCAGTGCGAGGATGTTCGTCTGGTCGGCGATATCGTTGATGATCTCGACGATCTCGTCGATCTCCTGGACGCTGTCCTGGATCGTCCGCACGTCCTCGGCGACGCTGTCGGCCGCCGCCTGAATCTCCTCCATCGCGTCGACGACTTCCTCCGCCGAGTCCTGTCCCTCGTCGGCGAGGTCTCGGGCTTCCTTGCTTGCGGCGGCGACCTCTTCGGCGGAGGAGGCGATCTCCTCGACAGAGGCCGACAGCGTCGAGACCTCGTTGGCCACCTCGGACATCCCCTGATGTTGCTCGCGAGCCAGTTCCGAGATGTCCCGGGTTTGCTCGGCGATTTCGACGGAGGAATCCTCGAGTTCGGCGATCGAGGTCTGGATCTCGCTGGCCGCATCGTGGTCGTAGCCCGCGTTACGGTCGATATCCTGTTCGATGTCGTCTTCGACGGTGTCGCCGATACCAGCGTCGAGACCGGCCTCACGGGACATTGTTGACGGATGGAAGGCAACTTGCAACAAAACGATGACTACCCGGCTGTCAGCATTGATAATCGAGTGTTCGATTAGTTTATAGGTCCGGCGCTACTGCCGGTCGCGCTCGAAGAAGGAGTCGAGCAGTTTCCGCTCGGCGACCCGGAGGTGCTGGTGGAAGGTAGAGCGGGAGATATCCATCATCGCGGCGAGTTCGTCGCCGTCGACGGCGCGGGGCCAGTCGAAAAAGCCGCTGTAATACGCCGTCCGAAGCGCGGTGAGCTGTCTGTCGGTGAGTCGCTCTTCGAGACCGGCACGGAACTCCTGGCGGGTCTGGACGGGGCGTTCGTGTTCGTGATAGCCGGCGAGTTCGGTGCCCTCGTACCGATCCGCGACATCCTCGAAGAGCGCCCTGGCGTCGGCCTCGCGGGAGAGTTCGACGGTGAAGGCCGTCACGCCGTCCTCGCTGGTGACCTCCCTGGTGACGGCACCCCTGTCGACCAGGAGTCCGACGAGCGAGCCGGAAAGCGTCAGTTGCAGGAGACAGCCGTCGTCGTGATCGGCCAGCACCGTCACGTCGGTGACGGCGTCCTGATCGGTCGCAAACTCGCGGACGGTCGCGGGATCACACCCGTCGACGGTGTAGAACTCCCGGAGTGCGCCGTTCGAACCGTAGACCGACCCGGAGTAGGAGAACCGGCAGTCGAGTTCGATCGAGGCGGCGTTGAGCAGGAGCGTCGGATCGTCGACGGTGAACTCCATCTCGACGATCCGGTCGGCCGTCAGCGTTCGCTTGCTCTCCAGGGCGTCGATGGCGTTGGCGATGGCGCGGCCGAGCGCCTCCAGCACGACCTGTTCGCGCTCGTCGAAGGCGTCTGGGTGGCCGGCACAGACCGTGAGGACACCGTACTCGCTCTCCTGATTGCCGATCGGGACCGAGATGACCGCCTCGATCCCCGCGTCGCCGTAGCGTCGCCCGACGGCCGAACCACCGTCGACCGTCGAGACGATCTGGCCACGTCCGGTCGCGAACGCTCGCGCGCTCGGCGTCGGTGCGTCGGCGTCCAGCGCGAACGCCGCATCGTCGAGGTCGAGGTCCACGTCGGCCGGCCCAGCGGATGCCCGCACTCGGAGCCGTTCTTCGGAGATGCCGGCGCTCCCGATCCAGGCGAACAGGTAGGGGTCGGTGTCGGCCAGTCGCTCACAGACGCCGTGTTCGATCTCGTCCCTGGAGACCGACTCGACGAGCAACCGGGTGATGTCCTGGACGAGGCCGTTGATACGGTCGACGAGGTGTTCGAGGTTCTGGCGCTCCCGCTGTGCCTGCCGAGCGTTCGCCTGGGCCTCCAGTTCGGCGAGTCGCCGGTCCGTGATGTCGATGTGTGCGACGGTCGCGAAGTTGCCGTCACCGATTGTGAACGGCGTCGCGCGCATCAGGAACCAGCGCTGTTGCTCCGGCGTATGGCAGGGATATTCGAGGGTGAACTCCTCACACTCGCCGTCGAGGACGCGCCTGATTCCACGGACCGCCTCGACGGCGTGGTCGTCCTCGGTCGGATCGACCGAATCGAAGTAGTTGAGCCCCTTTGCATCCGCTTCGGCTCCAGTAGTCCCGTCACCCGCAGTCCCCCAAGAGCTGTTGGTGAACAGAATGTGTCCCTCCTCGTCCAGCACAGCGATCTGGCTCGACAGCGTATCGAGGGCTGCTCTGGCTATCGATTCGGTGACTTCCATTCACTGCATTTCGGGACCGCAGACGCATAAAAATCCCCCCGCCGACTCCGGGTGCCGTCCTGGGCCGCCACCGAACTGGGGTCACCTGGGGTCGAACCGCGAGAGCACCGGAATCTCCGCCCGGCGCTCGTCGGACAGCAACGCCCAGTCGATGCCAGCCGGCGTCTCGCCGCCACCGGTCCGGAGCGTCCGCCCGGGCGTCACGATCAGATCCAGCGGCACGTCGTGGTCGCCCGTCGGCACGTCGGCCTCGACCAGTTGTCGCTCGTGGACGGTCGTCGCGACCGGCGTCGTCTCCTCGACCAGCCCCAGTTCCCACAGGACTGCAAACTCCAGATCGCTGTAGCCCTCACCCTTACCGACCCGTTCGCCATCGGCGGTGACGGCGACACTTCCCGAGACGATCAGGTCGACGCGCTCCATCTCGTCGGGGCCGACCTGCACCCCGACCTCGGCGGAGCCACCGACCGTCGTCGCGTGATCGATGTCCTCGATCTCGGCGGGATCGAGCCGCAGAAAGCATTTCTCGTCACGGAGTCGCGGGACGGCCATGTAGACCGTCTTCCCCTGTCGCAGAGCCGCCCGCCGGACTGGAAGCTGTGGCGCGTCGGGATTGGCCTTGATCACGTCGGCGTCGCGCCACGCCCCGGTGTCGGCCAGTCGCTCTGCGGCGTCGTCGGCCCCCGCGAAGTTGGGAATGCGCCCGTGTGGCGGGAAGGGGAACCGCGCCTCGCCGCTCTCCTCGAGGTCGTCCCAGACGCGTTCGCGGAGTCGCTCCTTGTCCATAGTTCCCCCAGCGGTGCTACCGCCATCAGCCTTCAGGACGACACCGGGATATTAAACGACCGCAATATGTTCGCACAACGGCTACCCGCCAGTCCCACCACTCGACCGTATGAGCAGCGTTGACAAGACCAGTGGGGGCGAGGGGGAACGCAGTGCCACGACCGAACGGGGACGGCCGACCGTGACGACGATCGACGGGGCGTCGGACCGGACGATCTTCACCGAGACCGGCAACACCGACGCCTGGATCGCGACCGACTACGTCAGCGACGTCCAGCGATAGCCGCCAGTTTCGACAGCCCCGTCCGAACGCCGACCAGCCGCAGTGCTCGTTTTTCCACCGGCCACCCGCTCGGTGGACTTCGAAGCGGTCGCTCACACGAGGTTTGCGACGGAAGGAAATGCCCGGGGAGGGCTCCGAACCACGGAAAATCAGACATTTTCCTGCTCCCCCTCGCTCCGCTCGGCGGGACCCTGCGGGTTCGGAGTTTTCCGGGCATTCTCACGGCATTGCCACTCGCCGATAGCTCGTGGCGTTCGAGAGAATGCCCGGGGAGGGCTCCGAACCCTCGATCTCCGCATGTCCCAGGTTCGAGGCTGACGGGCCTCACGGGACCGGGAGCGACGCCGCGCAGAGTCTCGAAAACCCTATGAGTGCGGCGCTATGTCCAGCTAAGCCACCCGGGCTCAGTGTGCACCCGGTGCTAAACGAGTGGTCGTCTTTAACCTTCCCATCTTCGGCGGCTATCCCCGCCACTGCAAGCGAATCCCACACACGACGAGCGCCAGCGCGACGAGTCCGACCACCAGCCCGAAACCCGCACCCTCGGCTTCGGTGACTCGGGGGCCAACGACGGTCCCGGTCGGTGTCGCTGCCGTCTCGGTCGCCGTCCGCGCCTCCGCAGCCGCGTCCGCCGCCGTCACCGGAGACACCGTCTCGACCTGCGTCCGTTCCGTCGTCGGCGTCTCCGACGATGTGGCAGTCTCCGTCGACCCCTCCGCCGTCTCTGGCTGGATCGTCACCAGATCCATCCCGGAGACGCCGTCCACGCCGTCGACGTCGGCACCGCCAGCACCGTCGTCCCCGGACGCACCCGCCGGTCCATCACTCCCGCCACCACCGCCACCACTGTCACCCCCGGCGTCGTCGCCGTCGTCGGTCGAGTCCGCGCCGCCGCTCGCCTCGTTTTCGTCGGCCGGTCGCTGTGCCGTCGCCGGTTCGGGGGAGTCGGTAGCCGGAGCGTCTGGCGTCCCCGAGTCAGCGTCCGTCGGCGGTGCGGTCTGAGTTCCCGGTTCGGCGGGTGTGGATGTCTGCGACGGCGTCTCCGGTTCGGTCGGCGTGCCGGGTCGGGCTGGCGTGTCGGTATCCCGTCCCGCAGAGGAGTTCGTGTCCGGTTTCGCGGGCGTGCCCGTTCCCGTCGGCGTATCGGCTTCGGGCGTGGCCGGATCGGCTGGCGTCGACGAGTCGTCGGTTGGTCCCTGCTCGGCCGGCGTAGATGTCCCGCCGTCCGGCGTCGACGAGGCCGGCGTGTCGGACGCATCACCGTCGGGCGTGTCGGCTGGCGTGTCCGGTGCGGGCTCGGGCGTCGAATCGGGCGTGGACTGCTCGGATGCGGGCGTTTCCCCGTCGGTCGAATCGTCGTCCGTGTCCGGAGTGGGTGTGGACGGCGGCAGATCTTCGGTGGACTGCTCGGTGGCCGGTTCGTCGTCAGTATCGTCCGCCTCGTCCTCGAATATGTCTTCGACCTGGTCGAAAAAGCCGTCATCGTTCTCGTCGGCTTCCGGTCCGCCATCTCCCTCGTTGTCCGTCGGTTCCTCGTCAGTCACGTCTTCCGATCCGTCGTCACCGGCGTTGTCCTCCGACTCGTCGCTGTTCGGTTCGTCGGTTCCGTCGTCGCCTGCCGAGCGGTCGTCTTCCCCGCTCTCGCCGTCCGACTCGTCCGGGGTTGCAGTGCCGTCGTCTTCCCCGCTCTCGTCGTCCGACTCGTCCGGGGTTGCAGTGCCGCCGTCTTCCCCGCTCTCGTCGTCCGACTCGTCCGGCGATCGCTCGGGTTCGCCCTCGTCGGCTGGCGTGGGATCCGACGCGGGGTCGGTAGGTGCGTCCGGCTCCGCAGTCGGTCGGTCGTTCTCGCCGTCTTCGCCGTCGGTGTCGGGTCCGCTGTCGTCGTCCACAGCAGTTCCGCCGTCACCCGCTCCGTCGGCAGTGTCGTCCGGCGGCGTCGCTGTCCCGCCGTCGGCCCCCGATCGGTCGTCGGGGTGTGGATCGGCGGTGGTCGGCCCGTTCGGGTCGGTTGCTTCGTCGTCCCCGTCGGGCGGTGAGTCGTCGTTCGGATCCGGGTCGGCCTCGGACGCTGGCGTGTCGCCGTCGTCGGTCCCGCCGCCTTCGTCTGGTGACTCCGGTTCACCGTCGGGTTCGTCCCCCGCGTCGGGGTCGGCGGTATCCTCGTCACCGGACCCGTCGGTGTCCGGTTCGGGTGTCGGGTCGGAGCCGTTCTCCTGAGCGACGAGATGAGCCGGCGAATCGACGCCGGACGGGACGGCAACGGCCGTGGAGACGCCGAGGGAGAGCAGTGCGAGGACCGTCAGGAGGGCGATCGGTGGGGAGACGGGACGTGACACGACCGAACGGTCGACGAGGACGCGAATTGTTACACGGGGAGTATCGGGTGACAAGCCCGGCTTATCCGGTCCGGTGGCGGGTAAGCCGGTGGTACCGCTGCGGGAACTCCACGGGGTCACACCACCCGCGGATTTAAGCCACCCGGCAAGTACACAACGACCATGGAGATTCCTGACCTCGTCCGGGACGCGCTCGGGGGCGAGGACGTCGAGCTGGGCGTCAACCTCGGTGACGAAGACGTCGTCTGTCTCACGCCGACCCGGACGCTCCTGTACCGGGCCGAAGGGCTGTTGAGCGACGAGAAAGTCCAGGAGTTCCCCCACGACGTGGAGTGGCTGGACGTGAAAGAAGGCCGCCGCAAGACGAAGTTCATCCTCGAGTACGTCGAGGGCACGCGCAAGTTCGGCGTCCCGAGCAACCGGGACGGCGCGGTGCTGGAACTGCTGTTGACCGGCATCCTCCGGGCCGGCGGCGTGACCGACCCCGACGAATCGGTCGTCGGTGCCTTCCGGTTCAGCGAACTCGTGTTGATCGTCACGGACAAGCGAGTCGTCCGTCACATCGGCTCGGCGGTCTGGACCGAGGATTTCGAGGAATACCCCTTCAGCGACCTCACCGGCCTCTCGTTCGAGGAGGGCAACGTCGCGACGGAGGTCGTTCTCGAGATCGGCGGGCGACCCAAACGGATCAAGACCCCGAACGAACAGGCCCGGAAGGTCCAGCAGGTCGTCGAGAACGCCGTCTTCGACTTCTTCGACGTGGGCAGTCTGGAGGAGTTGAACGCCAGCATCGGCGTCGACGCGGGTGAGAAAGCGGAGAGCGACGACAGCGGTGGCGGCAGCGACATCGACATCGGCGGCGGCATCGACCCGCTGGTCTCCGACGACGAGGACACGAGTCCGAGCATCGACGGCCCCACGGCGAGTGGGTCGTCCGGTTCGTCGGAGACGACCGCCAAGACAGCGTCCCGGTCCCGGAACGACGGCGAGAGCGACGCCGCGTCCGGGACGGCCGAGCGACGGGAGCGAACCACCGACACCGGCGACAGTCCGTCGAGCACCACGGAGTCGACGACCCGGAGCCGCCAGTCCGGGGCGGCGAGCCAGCGCGACCTCGACGCCGTCGAGTCGCAACTCGGGGAGTTGACGACGGCGGTCCAGCGCCACAACGAGTTGCTCGAAAAACAACAGCGGACGATCGAAAAGCTGATCGAGGAGTTGCGCGAGGGACGCTAGCTCTCCCGGCCGGTGACTTTCCGGATGCACGAGGAGCCAAACGGGCCGTGTTCCCCGGCGTCGAACGTGATGAAATAGCCCGTCGAGATTTCGGCACTACAGCGCCGACAGGTGAATTCTCCCTCTTTCGTGATCACGTCATTCTCGAAGCTCACGTAGTCGTGACTCGTCGGTCGGACGGTCCCGTCCTCGCGCTCGACGATGCCGCGAGCGACAGCGGTGTCCAGAATCTCGCGCTGGACGTTGGGATCGGTCGTGATCGTCTCGATCCGGTCGAGTGCCGCGGCGACCGACAGGGAGTCGTGTTCGAGACTGGCGAGCAACTCCAGGCCGAGTTCGACCGGATCGACGTCCTGCACGCCGGACACTGTGGTGGCGACCGAATTAAGCGTTGTGAGCCCACCACAAGAGGTATAGTGCACGGGCATCGCCTCTTGTGTAGATGCGAGGCGTGACGCGCCAGCGACTCCTCGTCGGGTCGATACTCGCCGCGGTGGCGGCCGTCGCCGTCGTCGGCCGGTCGCCGACCGCGGTCCTCCGGTGGGCCGAGAGTCTCGCCGGTCAGCCGGTGCTGTTCGCGGTCGCGCTGGCGGTCCTGTACCTGTTTCGCCCGCTCGCGCTCCTGCCGGTCGCCGTCTGTTCAGTCCTCGTCGGCTACGTGTACGGCCTCGCTGGCATCCCCATCGCGATGGCCGGTGCGGCCGTGACCAACATGCCAGTCTTCCTGCTGGCCCGGTACACGGACATGGGCGGGACGCTGGCGGCCCGCTTCGAGAGCCACGCCGGGCGGTTCGTCGCGACGGCCGGCGCGTTCCGGAGCGTTCTCGTGGCCCGGCTCCTGCCGCTCCCCTCCGACGCCGTCTCCTACGCGGCCGGTCTGACGCGGGTGCCCGTGCGGTACTACGTTCTCGGCTCGACCGTGGGTGAGATTCCGTGGATCGTCGCCGCCATCCTCGCGGGGCGGTCGATGCACGACCTCACCGCCTCCGGCGCGAGCGTCGGCCTCGACGTGATCGTCGGTCTGGTGGCGCTCGCGGCCCTGTTGCTCGCCGGACCGGCCTACCGGTATCTCACCGAGGAGCGAGCCACGGGTGCCGCCGACGTTCAGTAGAAGGTGTCCGCACAGTCGTAGACGACGCCGTGTTCCGGACAGACGTACTTGCAGTGGCGGCTGTACATCGGCCGCTCACACATCGGACAGGGACGGCCTCCCGAATCGGAGTCCCGACCCTCGGTGCCGACGCCGCCGCTCTCCTCGCCCATGCTTGCCGGATGAGGCCAGCGCGGGCTTGACTCTTCGGGTCGATCCCGGTCCAATTCTAGAACCATCCCGAACGGAGTTCGGACAATCGGTTTCAGTGGGCATCGCCTCCGGACAGGTATGTCACGGCTCCGTGTGCAGGCGTCGAACGCACTGCCGGCGTTGCTGATCGGTCTAATCGCCGGTTTCACCGCCGTCGTCGGCTCGTACGCGGCCGCCGGGTTCACCCCGTCGTTCGTCGTTACGCCGGTCACGAACTGGATCCGCGAGACGAGCCCCGCAGTGGTCACCAACTCGATCATCGAGAACCTGGGGAGTCTCGGCCAAACGCTGCTCTTTTCCAGTGCGGTCACGCTGGTCGTCGTCGGCGTCGCCGCACTCGTCGTCGGCTCGCACTCCCTCGGCCAGCGACTCAACAACCGGGCGCTCCCGGTCGTCGCGACGACGGTCGGCACCTGGGCGTTCGTCGCGGTCACGACCGGCCAGGCGTTGCTCGCGCTCGGCGCGGCGCTTCCGCCGGGCGCGGTCGTCCTCCTGAGCGTGGCCACCCCGTCGCTCCCGATGCCCGAACCGATCGATTCGGGACGCAGACGGGTTCTCTCGGGAGGTCTCACACTGGCCGGCTTCAGCCTCGCCGGGTACGCCGTCGGACGGCGGCGCACGCCGAATCTCGGCGGCGAACCGCTCGCGGGGAACGCGAACCGCCAGCAACTGCTCGAAGACGCGGCCGAGAAGTCCTTCTCGATGGACGGTGCGGAGCCGCTGGTCAGCGAGAACTTCTACACCGTCGACATCGCCAACGTGGACCCGACCGTCGACGAGGCCCAGTGGGAACTGACGATCACCGGTGAAGTCGACGAGGAAGTGACCCTCGGGTACTCGGAACTGCGAGAGATGGCGTCGGTCGACCGCTTCGAGACCCTGCGGTGTGTCGGCGAGAGCCTCAACGGGAAGAAGATGGACACCGCGCTCTGGACGGGCGTCCCGTTACAGGACCTGGTCGCACGGGCCGGCCCAAACGGCGGCTGTGACTGTGTGCGCCTCCGGGCGGCCGACGACTACTACCAGGTGTTCCCGATGGACGCGCTCGAAGACAGCCTGCTCGCCTACGGGATGAACGGCAACGCGCTCCCGCGCGGTCACGGTTACCCCGTCAGGGCGCTCATCCCGGGTCACTGGGGCGAGATTCAGGTCAAGTGGCTCAGTGAGATCGAAGTGCTCGACCAGGACGCCGAGGGCTACTGGGAACAGAAAGGCTGGCACGGGACCGGCCCCGTCGAAACCGTCGCGAAACTCCACGCCGTCAACGACCTCCCGGATGGACGCAACGAGGTCGGCGGTCACGCCTACGCGGGCATCCGTGGTATCCAGCAAGTGGAGGTGTCCACCGACGGCGGATCGACCTGGAACGAGGCCGAACTCACCGAGCCTCTGGAGGGCGTCAGCGTCTGGCGGCAGTGGCGGTACCGCTACGATCCGCCGAGCGGGTCCCACGAGGTGGTCGTCCGTGCGACCGACGGCGAGGGACGCCTCCAGCCCAGCGAAGAGAGCGACTCCTATCCCAGCGGCGCGACCGGGTGGGTGTCGAAGACGGTCCAGTGACCGAGACCAGCACGAATAAACGGGCACCGTGAGAACTGCGACCAACTGTCGATGGAGAAGGCCCTGTGGTACCTGCTGGCCGGCACGCGGGGTGGTGAGAACCGGGCCCGGATCATCCGGACACTCGACGAGCGCCCGCGAAACGCCAACCAGCTCGCCGAACACATGGACGTGGATTACAACACCGTCCGCCACCACCTCGATATGCTCGAAGATCACGACGTGGTCGAGCCGGGCGGCGACGACTACGGCCAACTGTACTTCCTCACGGACCGCTTCGAACACCACCGCGACGCCTTCGAGGAAATCATCGAACACGTGGAGTAACCAATGGGAATGAGTACCTGGATCACGATCGCGAGCGGACTGGCCGGACTGAACGTGCTGTTGCTAGCGGCGCTTGGCTTCGTCTGGCTACGCAACTACCGGCAGTTCCGGTCGCCGCTTGTGCTGGGCCTGCTCGCGTTCTCGGCCGTGATGCTCGTCGAGAACCTCGGTGCCATCTACTTTTTCTTCTCGATGGGGATGCTGTACTCCGACAGCGTGCTTGCCCAGCAGTTCGTCGTCGCCCTGCGCGGCCTGGAGACGGTCGCGCTGGCCGTCCTGACGTACGTCACCTGGCAGTGAGGGTCACCGAGGGCGGCCCCTCACTCTTTCTCGAGCCACGCCGAGAGATCCGACACGGCTTCCAGTCCGTCGTGGGCGAGTTCGAGTTCCTCCATGGCGACGCCGGACCGATCCGCGACGAGTTCCGGCCCGGTCCACTCGACGGGCGTCGCCGAGAGACACCGCCAGCCCCGGACCGGCCGACCGGCCCCGTCGAGCAAGAGGACGTGAACCGTCCGCGGTTCGATCGTGCCGGCGACCCAGTTCTGGAGCCAGTCCCACAGCGTCGTGTCGCCGCCGACGCCACGGCGGAGTTGCAGGTTCGGTGACTGGGTGCGGCGGCGCTCGGTCGATGGCAGGGACTCGCGATACTGGTCGAACCAGTCGCCGAAGTCCCACCAGGGGCTGTCGTCGGCGTCGCCGTCGCCAGTCCCCGACTCCGAGTCGGGTGCCACCTCCACGCGAACGGAGAGGCCCCGGACGGCCGAAAAGCCCAGTCGCTCGCCCGTGCCGATATCGACCGCGAACCGGTGACTGGGGTACGGGTCCGGCGGGTCGTCAGCGGCCATCGGTTCGCCCCCGCGACTCGCTCACCAGTTCGGTGTCCGTCATGCCACGCGCTCGAACCCCTCACAGACGAGTTCGAGCGATTCGACGGCCACGTCCTCGCCGGTGGCGTCGAGTCGCGGGGCCTGGTAGGTCGCGGGCCACACGTTCCGGAGCTCCCAGCGAGCGCCCGCTTCGCCCTCGCGGTCGAGGACGACGATGGCGACCGTGCGCCGGGCCTCGTCGACTTTTCCCTGTTCGACCTGCTTGCGCCACTCGAACAGTTCGATGGAGTCGTCCGTGACGCCGCTCCGAAGGACGACCCGCCCGTAGCGGTTCAGCCCCGCCAGCTGTCGGACCGTCGGCGGGTCAGTCCCCTCGCGGTACTCGATCACGTCCGTGCTACTGGTCGGCTGGCGACACGCCGCGAAGCCGGCCTTGGCGATCCCGTCGATCTCCAGCAGGAATCGAATGTTCCGGTACGGGCCGTGTTTGTCCGGCATGGCTATGCCGTGCCCTCCGGTCGAAGTTCGATGTCGACTGTGCGTCCACCTGCCGCGAGGCTCCGATACATTTCGTTTCAGCTTCAGATCGGACGTACATAACGGTACCTCCCCAGCAGTGAGAAAACGAAAATCGGTGCGTCCGCGTTCGGTCGCTCCCCGTAGTGTCACACGCTCCAAGTGCGAAGGGGGTCCCAGACCGTCAGATCAGCACTCCGACCAGCCACAGGACTCGCAGGTCTTGCAGCCTTCGGAGTAGTACAGCGTCATCGCACCACAGTCAGGGCACTCCGGGCTCTCGCCGCTGGAGATGAGTTCCTGTGTCGCATCGTCGCCGGACTTGCCCTGCGCTTTCGCGCCCCCGTCCGGTTCGGGCGCACCCGCGCCGGTGTCGGCGACAGCCTCGGCGTTGGGGTCCTCGGCAGTCTCGGTGTCGGCAGCCGTCTCGTCGAGGGTCTTCTGCTCGGGATAGCCCTTGTCGATCTCGTCGTCGAGGTAGCGACGCAGGGCCGTCCCGATAGCGTCCGGGATGGACTGGATCTGCTCGCCTTTGTCCCAGGCGACCTTCGGGCTCCGGGTGCCCTGGAGTTCGTCGACGATCTCGTTCGGATCGACGCCGCTGCGCAGCGCGGTCGAGATGACCTTCGCCAGCGCCTCCGTGAAGGAGTTCGTGAACCCACCGGAGTGGCCGATGTTGGCGAACAGCTCGAACGGCTCGCCCGTTTTGGGGTCCTCGTTGATGGTCACGTACACCTTCCCGTAGCCGGTGTCGATGCGCTGGGAGACGCCCCGGAGCGCGTCGGGCCGGGAGCGCTTGTCGGCGTACTTGCTGGCGTCCAGGTCGAACAGGTCCTCGGCGGACGCGTCGAGTGCGGCCTGCACGTCCTCGTGGTTGAGGAACGCGTCGAGGCTACCGAAGATGTCCTCGATCTGCTCTGAGAGGACCTCGGCGGCTTCCTCCTCGTCCATCTCGGAGAACTCCGCGTTGTCGGCGCGGGTCGTCAACACCTGCTTGCTGCGGGTGCCGTCGCGGTAGTAGGTGACACCTTTCCCGCCGTGTTCGTAGATGTACTCGAACACGTCCTTGGCGTCCTCGACGGAGGAGTCGTTGGGGGCGTTGACCGTCTTCGAGATGGCCGAGTCGACGCCCTCCTGACAGGCCGTCTGGATCGCGGCGTGCTGTTTGGCCGTCAGGTCCTGCGTGGTGACGAACAGTTCGCCGATGGCGTCCGGGACGGTCTCTAGCCCATCGATACCGTCGAACTCGTTCGTCGCCATCTGTTCCTGAGCTTCCTCCTTGACGGCGTCCACGTCGATGCCGTTCTCCTCTAGCACGCGGAGGAAGTAGTCGTCGAACTCGACGAGCATCTCGTCGCCCTGCACGTCGTCGGAGACGTTCTTGTAGTAGGCGACGTTGTAGATCGGCTCACAGCCGCCGGTCGTGTTGCCGACCATGCTCGTGGTGCCGGTCGGCGCGATGGTCGTCGTGTTGTGGTTGCGGATGGCGAAGCCGTCGTCCCACTCGTCGGCGTCGAGACCGGTCTGTTTCTCGAACCACTCGCGGTACTCGGTGGGATCGGCGTACTTCGAGTTGTCCCACTCGTCGAACGCACCGCGGTCCTCGGCGAGTTCGTGGGAGGCCCACTTCGAGCCGTGGTTGATGTGGCGCATGATCTGGCGCGCGACCTCGTTGGAGGCCTCGTCGCCGTACTTCATGCCCAGCTGGACGTACAGCTGGGCCAGCCCCATCACGCCCAGGCCGATCTTGCGCATCTCCCGGACCTTCTGTTCGATCTTCTCGACCGGGAAGTCGGACATGGTGACCACGTTCTCCAAAAAGCGGGTCCCCATCTCGATGCGGTGGTCGAACTCCTCTCCGTCGAGTGCCTCGTCGAGGAAGGCGTCGACGGCGTCTTCCAGACTGTCGTACTCGTCGAGATGCTCCTCGGACCAGAGCCGCCAGTCCGGCGCGTCCTCGTCGGCCAGCGTCGAGAGGTTGATGTGGCCGAGGTTACAGGCCTCGTACTCTTCGAGCGGCTGTTCGCCACAGGGGTTGGTCGCGAGGATGCGGTGGTCGGGATGTTCCTCCACGTCGAAGGAGTGTTCCTTGTTGACGCGTTCGAGGTAGATCACGCCGGGTTCGCCGTTCTCGTGGGCACCCTCGACGATGTGTTCCCAGACCTTCTCGGCGGGCACCGAGAGGACCTCACCGACCTCGACGTGCTCGCCGAGCCCGAACATGTCGTACAGTTCCTTGGTCTCGGGCGTGGCGACGTGGGGTTCGTCGGTGCGCGGGTTGGTGAAGGTGAACTCCTCGCCCGCTTTCACCGCGTCCATGAAGTCGTCGGTGATACCGACGGAGATGTTGAAGTTCGACAGGTGACCCTCGACGGCGTTCCGGAGGTGTTCGGGAACCTTGCCGTCGTCGTCGATGAGTTCGCGCGCCTCGTCGAGTGCGTCGGCAAAGGAGGTGTGCGTGAAGTCGTCGGGGTCGTTCAGGCGCAGGGTCTCGGCCAGGCTCACGTCCTTGTTCTTGGCGTGGATGAACTGGATCACGTCCGGATGGGAGACGCGCATGACGCCCATCTGTGCGCCCCGCCGGGCACCGCCCTGGGCGATGGTCTCGCACATCTGGTCGTACGTGCGCATGAACGTGATGGGGCCGGAGGCGATCCCACCGGTCGAGCCGACGGCGTCGCCGTAGGGACGGAGTCGCCAGAAGGCGTACCCCATCCCGCCACCGCTCTGGAAGACCTGTGCGGCTTCCTTGGCGGTCTCGTGGATGTCGTCGATGTCGTCCTCGGGCGAGTCGACGAAACAGGCCGAGAGCTGCTGGAGTTCGTCGCCCGCGTTCATGAGTGTCGGCGAATTGGGCATGAAGGCGAGTCGCTCCATCAGGTTCTGGAACTCCGCGGCGGTGTCCTCGACGTGTTCTCGGACCGGCTCGGGGAGTTCGGGGACCAGCGTGTCGTAGGCGAACTTGTTGACGTTGTAGATAGAGAGTTCGGTCTCGGCGTCCGAATCGGCGGTGACGCCGGCTCCGAAGACATCCGCGGCGAGTTCGTCCCGTCGCGGGTGGTCGGGTTTGAGCTGGTCGGGCGTGACGGTGATCTCCAGATCCCGCTTCCCGGCCTCGAAGACGGCCTCGGCGAGAGCGATGTTCTTCCCGACACGCTCGAAGAGATCTTCCTGCTGTTCGATCAGTTCGCCGTCGGCGTCTTTCCGCAGATACCGCGCGGGGAGAATGTTGTGGTAGGCATTGCCGGTGAGGCGCGCTTCGAGGGTGTCGCCCTCGGTACGCTTGATCGGCAGCGTCACCTCGTCGGTCGAGAGGTCGTGCCGACTCACGGCCGCTTCCCCCCTTCCGGCGCTGTCTGACGTACGATTCGCGACTGGGTCCTGGGTCTCTGACCTGTCATTTGTGACGGAACTCGTGTTGTTGCGGGTGGCAAATAACCCTTGTCGTTGGGGCGTTTTCCGCGTCGATACAGATGTAACTTGCTTGTCATTCCGTACCCGCAAGCACCGCTTCGCGGGCGTGATTGCTACGCTCGATAGCGAGGGACGGACACTTCTTAAGCCTGGGCAGACCGGAGTGAAAGTGAAATCGCTACCTCCAGAACCCGAAGACGAGGGCGGAGTTTCCAGTGGAAATTGGAGGGGGTTCGGGTGTCGAATCCCACCCCAAGAGCGGCGTTTCTTCGAAAACGCTGACGGGCGAAGAAAACATCTCGGAATCCACAGATGTCGGCAGGATGCGCGGGTCAGTGCTGATCGCGGGGCCTGCGAGCCGCGCGCGTCGCAACCTCGACACGAAAAGCGGGGGCTGGCCGGTACGTTTTATTGTGGGGCGGCGGTACTGTCGGCTATGTTACCCGTCCAACTGGGTCCGCTGGGGTCCCCGCCCGCGCTGTTGCTCGGTCTGCTCGCGCTCGCTGCGGTGATCGTGGTCGGCCGCATCCTGTTGAGCCTCGCCTGGAAACTGGTCGTGATCGCGCTCGTCGTCGTGGCGGCGCTGTGGGTGCTTGGTGCGATCAGTTTGGGCGACGTGCTGGTCGCCGCGCCCTACTGATCGGCCGCCCAATCGAGGAAGTTCCGGACCACGTCGTGGCCCACCGCGGTCAGGACCGACTCCGGGTGGAACTGGACGCACTCGATGGGATACTCGCGGTGGCGAATCCCCATCACCAGGTCCTCGCCGTCGTTCTCGCAGGTCGCGGTCACGTCGAAACAGTCCGGCACTTCGGTCGCGACCAGCGAGTGATAGCGCCCGCCCTGGAAGCCCTGGTCCAGGCCGGCGAATACTCCGTTCCCGTCGTGATCGATGGCGAACGCCTTCCCGTGGATCGGTTCCGGCGCGCGCCCGACGGTCCCGCCGTAGACGTGGGCCGCCGCTTCGAGGCCGAGGCAGACGCCCAGCGTCGGCACGTCGGGGCTCACCTCGCACAACACGTCGTTGGTCACGCCCACGTCCCGTTCGTTCGCGGGGTGGCCGGGGCCGGGACTGATCACGATGGCGTCGGGGTCGACCGCACGCACGTCCGCGAGCGAGGCCGTGTTACGCAGGACTTCGGTGTCGGCGTGTTCGCTGACGTACTCGACGAGGTTGTACGTGAACGAGTCGAAGTTGTCGACGAACAGCACTTTCTGGCGACCCTCGTCGACTGCGGTGCCATCCTGGGCGGCGCTCATCGGGACACCCCCTCGGCGTCGGTCGCCGGACTGTCCGGGGCATCCGCCTCGTCGGGATTCGCGTCGGCCTCCACGGGCTGATCGGCGATCGCGTCCAGCGCGGTCAACACGCCGTCCATCTTCTTTTCGGTCTCGTAGTACTCGCTCGCAGGGTCGGAATCGGCGACGATGCCCGCGCCGGCCTGGACGGTGATGCGGTCGAGGTCGTCCGCGCGGTCGGCAGTGTACGGTCCGGTGCCGCTTTCGACCGTCGCCGTCCGAATCACGATGGCGAAGTCGGTGTCGCCGGTCCAGGAGTAGTAGCCGACGCCGCCGCCGTAGAGGCCGCGTGGCTCGGGTTCGAGGTCGTCGATGATCTCCATGGCGCGGATCTTCGGTGCGCCCGAGAGCGTCCCCGCGGGGAAGGCCGCCCGCGTCGCGTCGAACTGGTCTGCGTCGTCGGCGAGTTCGCCCGTCACGGTCGATTCGATGTGCTGGACGTGGCTGTACTTCAGGACGTTCATGAACTCCTCGACGCGGACGCTGCCGGCCTGTGCCACCCGGCGCACGTCGTTGCGCGCCAGGTCGACCAGCATCGTGTGTTCGGCCCGTTCTTTCCCGTCCGCGAGCATCTCGCCGGCCAGCCGGCGGTCCTCGACCGGCGAGGTCCCGCGGTCACAGGTCCCCGCGATGGGGTTGGAGACGATCCGGTCGTCCCGAACCGAGATCAGCGTCTCCGGGCTCGCGCCGACGACGGTCAGCCCGTCGTAGCCCAGCAGGTACATATACGGCGAGGGGTTCACGGCCCGGAGCGACTCGTAGAAGGCCAGCGGGTCCACCTCGCCGTCGAGTTCGCGCTTCCGAGAGATGACGCCCTGATAGATGTCGCCGTCGAGGACGTGCTCCTTGGCGCGCTCGACCGCCTGTTCGTAGTCGACCCGTGGGTCGGCCCGTTCGGATTCGAGGGTGAAGCCGCCTGTCTCGACGGCCACGTCGGCTTCGAGCAGGGCCGCGACCCGCTCGGCTTCGGCTTCGAGTTCGTCGTAACGCTCGCCCGCGTCCTCGTCGGGGGTCACCAGCGGCGTGAACACCAGCGAGACGGTGTCGTCCCTGTCGTCGAAGACAAGCGTCTTCGTGTTCAGGACGAACTGCGCGTCGGGCAACCGTCCCTCGGGGTGATCCAGCCCCACCTCGTCGAGCCACATCTCGTAGACGGCATCGTAGGAGAGAAAGCCCACGAGGCCGCCGTCGAGGTGCTGGCGATCCGCGCCGTTGAACCCCCGCAGGGTCACGTCCGGGAGCGCGTGTCGGAGGTGATCGACGGCGTCGGCGTCGTCACGACCCGCCGTCTCGATCCGGCCGGCGTAGCGGTCGTCGAAGGTTTCGACGCTCGCTCCCTCGCTCTCGACGGTCACGACCGCCTCGGGGTCGTAGCCGACGAACGAATAGCGGGCGTGGCGTTGCTCCTTTGTCGGCGCGAACGCGCCGTCCGGGTCGCTGGAGGCAACTTTCTCGGCGCTCTCCAGCAGGAACGCGTAGGGTGCGGGCTCGGCGTCGGTCGTCCGGCCCGTCAGCGCGGCGTAGGCCGCCAGCGGTTCCACGTCGGCGGGGAGCTCCGCGGCGACACGGACGACCGCCGGGCCGTCGGTGTCTGCCAGTTCCACGAACTCCTCGCGGCTTTTGTCCATCATGCGCTGACCACCGCACTCTCGGCCCGCTCGACGAACCGCCGGACCGCATCGTGGTCCTTGAGGCCACCCTCGGACTCCACACCGCTCGCAACGTCCACGGCGAAGGGTTCGACGGTTTCGGCCGCCTCGGCGACGTTGTCCGGCGTGAGCCCACCGGCGAGGATCACCGGCACGTCGAGACTCGTGACCAGGTCCGCCGTGCGCTCCCAGTCGTGGGTCTCGCCGGTCCCGCCACCGCCCTGCTCGTCCACGGAATCGATCAGGAGGGCGTCGGCCGCGTCGGCGTAGGTATCCACGGCGGAATCGGTCGCGTCGACGGCGGCGATCACCTGCGCCGGCGCGCGCTCACGCACCGCCGCGATGTCGTCCGGCCCCAGATTCCCGTGCAACTGGACGGCGTCAGGTTCGACGCGTTCGACCAGTTCGACGGCCCGGCCGACGCTGTCGGGCATCGTCACCAGCACGCTCGTGACGAAGGGCGGGACAGCAGCCGCGAGTTCGGCGGCCTGCTCGACCGGGACCTCGCGTGGCGTGTCCACCGTGACGGCGGCAGTCAGCCCCACCGCGTCCGCGCCGGCGGCGACGACGGCCTCGAGGTCCGACTCGCGCGTGATGCCACAGATCTTCGTTCGCGTCATTGCTCGACCGCACAGAGATCGGCGAGTTTCTCGGCGGCGCGGCCCCCCTCGATGGCCTGTCTGGCGCGCTCGACCCCATCGCGGTGGGAGTCGGCCTCGCCCGCGACGTAGACTGCCGCGCCCGCGTTCGCGAGAATGATGTCCCGTTTGGGCCCCGTGACCTCCCCCTCGACGATCCCGCGCAGGTCCGCGGCGTTCTCCTCGGGGGAGCCGCCGGCGACCGCCTCGATGTCCGCCCGGTCGAGCCCGAGGTCCGACGGCGCGATCCGGTACTCCTCGACCGAGCCACCCTGCACCTCGGCGACGACCGTCTCGTCGTGGATCCCGATCTCGTCCAGCCCGGCCCCGTGAACGACCATCGCGTGATCGACCGGCATATGCGTCAGGGCGTTGGCGATCAGCGGCACCAGGTCGGGGTCGTAGACGCCCAGCACCTGCGCGTCCGCGCCGGCCGGGTTCGTGAGCGGGCCGAGGACGTTGAAGATCGTCCGCATCCCGAGTTCCTTGCGCGGACCGATCACGGCCTTCATCGCCGGGTGGAAGACTGGCGCGAGCATGAAGCCGATCCCGTCGGACTCGATCGCCCGCTCGACCGCTGGGGGTTCGGCTTCGACGTTCACGCCGGCGACCTCCAGCACGTCGGCACTGCCCGACGAGGACGACACCGAGTAGTTGCCGTGCTTGGCGATGGGCACGCCTGCCCCGCTGGCGACGATGGCGCTGGTCGTCGAGACGTTGATCGTGTTGTAGTCGTCCCCGCCGGTCCCGCAGGTGTCGACCAGCGGCGACCGATCCGGTTCGATCGTCCGCGCGGCCTCGCGCATCCCCTGTGCGAAACCGGCGATCTCGTCTTCGGTCTCGCCTTTCGCGCGCAGCGCCGACAGCAACGCGCCGATCTGTGCCTCCGTCGCCTCCTCGAAGATCGCCGTCGCGGCCTCGCGGGCCTGTCCGACCGTCAGATCCTCGCCCTCCGTGACTCGTTCGATGTAATCCTGCATTGTGGACACCAATGGACGTATCCGCGTTGTGATGTACAAATCCGTTCATCGACTTAAGCGTATCGGGTCCAGGGCGGCCGAGACGGCCAGCAGGCGCGTGGGGAACGGGCACAAGTGCCGGACGGGAGGGCTTTCTCCAATCCGAAACCTTCAATTACCACTGCGGATTACGATGTGGTGGAGGCAGCACGGGTTCGTGGTCTAGATCGGTTACGACACCTCCTTGACATGGAGGAGGCCGACGGTTCAAATCCGTCCGAACCCATCTGCCGGTTTTCTGACATATTCTGTCGGAACGTGTTACCAGTAGGACTCCAGAGGTTGATCGTCTGGATCAGGCTCAACGGTTGTACCCGGTGCATCAGGGTGATGAGTTCGGCAGACAGTAACGAGATTCCGGAGAAGGTGTGCGTGTTCAGGTGGCTTCTCCCAGATTTTGAATAGCCGGACCGGAACAATGTGGTGGACCTCTACACCGCGACCGAAACGGCGTCGATGTTCTTCGTCGTGAATTCCGCAGACAGTACATCGGTAATCGTCGCGTTCGAGAGCTTTTTCGCGCTGTTTGATCCAGTGTGTCGAATAGTATCCGCTGGTCTCGACCCTGTTGTCGAGACCCCAACACGCCATCGAACAGTACTCGGTATCCAGCGATTGCCGTCGCTCGAAGGTCTCTTCACAGCCGGGACAGGTGAGTTCGACCTGTCGCCGTCGTGGTTTCCCCGCACAGTCGTTCGAGCAGAACTGTCCGTCACGGACTGACGGGTAGTACCGAAATTCCTCGCCGCAGGTTTCACACGCACTCGTTGCCAGCGATTCCCCATCGGTAATGTCGAGTCGGGCGAGCCAATGGCAGATCGTGGTCTTGGCGACGTTGCACTCGTCGGCGATGTCCTGTTGGTCACGGCGTTTCTCGACGTACTGCTCAGACAGCCATTCAGGGTCCTGATACCGCCGGTCGTCGTCGATGTCGTGGCGATCGAGCCACCGGCGGATCGTACTGGGCGAGGTCCCACACAGCTCGGCGATCTCGGTCGAAGACATTCCGTTCTCGACGTACTGCGTCCGGAGGAACTCGGCGTCGCGGTAGCGGCTACCCATCGGTCGTCACTGCTGTGTCCGTACGGCGCGTGATGGTATCGTCGAGCGCCGCAGTCGGCCACGTCGTCGGGGTCACGTGTCGGCTTCGTCCTGTTTCGATACTTGTACGTTCGGAGGACGAGACTGTCAGTATTCGAACCAGCGCGAACCCTTTTGCGGGTGGCTTCCGAGTCTGAACTAGAATGGCAGGTGAGGACGCGCCGCCGGTCGACGCCGAGAGTGTCGACCATCTGCTGGACCGGATGACGGACGCGTTCATGGGGCTAGACGACGAGTGGCGATTCACGTATCTGAACGAGCACGGTCGACGCGTCGTCTGTGAAGCCATGGGGGAGGAGCTGAGCGTCGAGGAGTTGCAGGGCCGGACGATGTGGGGAGCACTCCCGGAGCTTTCGGGGACGGTCTTCGAGGAGCGCTACCGGGAGGCGATGGCGAGGCAGACGGCCGTCTCCTTCGAGGCAGAGTACGAACCGCTCGACGCGTGGTTCGAGATCAACGTCTACCCGTCGGAATCGGGACTCTCGGTGTACTTCCGGGACGTGACCGAGCGGCGACGACAGCACAAGAAACTGGAGAACCGGGAGACGGTCCTCCGGGAGATGTACGAGGTCATCTCGGATCAGGACCTCGCGTTCGAGGGCCGCGTCGAGGCGTTGCTGGCCATCGGCTGTCGGGAACTCGGGACCGACTACGGGACGCTCTCCCGGATCCGAGACGACGAGTACGTCTTCGAGGTGGTCCACGGCCCGGACGACATCGTCGAGGCGGGGGACGTGATCGATCTGGCCGACACCTACTGCGAGCGCGTCGTGCTGGACGAGGAGCGCCTCGTCTCGGGCGACGTCGCCGAGGAGTATCCTGCCCTGCCGCGGGGACAGGGGATCGATGGATGGGGAGTGGGCTGTTACCTCGGGGCACCGGTGATCGTCAACGGCGATGTGTACGGCACCTTCTGTTTCTACGATACCGACCGCGAGGACGGGTTCTCGGAGTGGGCGGTGACGCTGGTCGAGACGATGGGCCGGTGGATCGGGTCGGCACTGGAGCGCAAGCTCGCCCGTGAGCGACTCGTCAGGCAAAACGAGCGGCTCGAACAGTTCGCCACGATTCTCTCACACGATCTCCGGAACCCGCTGGGCGTGGCGATCCAGCGGGCCGAACTCCTCGAACGGGAACTCGGCGGCGAGAGCGAACACGTGACCGCGCTCCAGCGAGCCCACGAGCGCATGGAGACGCTCGTCGAGGACGTGTTGACGATGACACGCGTCGGCGAGACCGTCGAGGAGACGAGCGACGTCGAGCTGGCGGCCGTCGCGAGGGACGCGTGGAACAACGTCCGTACCGACGACGCCTCGCTGGACGTCGACGACGACCTCGTCGTGGCCTGTGATCGGAGCCGGCTCCAGCAGTTGCTGGAGAACCTGATCCGAAATTCGGTCGAGCACGGGACCGACGGGGACGACGACGGCGTCACGATCCAGATCGCGGCCCAGCCCGACGGATTCGTCGTCGCCGACGACGGGCCGGGCATCCCCGAATCCGAACGCGACTCGGTGTTCGAGTTCGGCCACTCCGAGTCCGGCGGGAGCGGCGTCGGGCTGGCCATCGTCGACCAGATCGCGACGGCTCACGGCTGGGAGGTCACACTCACCGACGACTGGGACGGCGGCGCTCGCTTCGAGTTCCGGACGGTGACGGATCGGTGAGCGCGGACGGCCGGCTGGCGCAGAATCGAAACGCCGGCGAAAGAGATGTCCCCGGTTACTCCTCGGCGACCGTCGCAGCCGCGCTGGTCGTCGGCTGATCGGCCAGTCGGCGTTCGAGGTCGTCGAGGTGGTTCACGACGCTGTGGACGTCGTCTCCGTCGGTGCAGGGGGCGACCTGTGCGAGTTCGCCGCCGCGGTACTCGGCCAGTCCCATCTTCGGCAGGACGATGGTGGTGTGGTCCTGGCCGGTGATCGACGAGGACTGCTCGTGGGTCTGGTAGAACGATTCGAGCGTGGTGTTGTTGGCCAGCGCCCACTGTTTGAACTCGGCGATCCGATTGAGGATGAACTCACCCTGATCGGTCTCGGCGGCTTTCGTCGTCGGATCGATCTGGCGACCCCAGACTTTCACGTAGAAGTCGTCGACGTGGCCTTCGTCTTCGAGGCGCTGGAGGCGCTCGAGTACCTGCTCCTGTCGTGTGCGCGCACCCGGTGGGGAGAGTGTCCGCACGTAGAGTTCGAGTCGTATTGGATCGGTGTTCGATGACATTGGTGGTCCCCTCCCATCGGACAATCGTGAATCGTGCTCCTAAAGCGTTCCTCTGATTGATATAATACCACACAGGACGCCTAATACCGATATAATGTCCCGCAGCCACCGTACGACCGTGACAATTGTCCTTCTATCGGGTACATATGAGCACGTATCGGTACCGAGTCGGCCTGCTGGCGGGACGAGGTCGGCAGGTGTATCACTGACGGCGATCGCCGCTGAACGGGAATACCGCTAAGTTTGATTACCCCGGGCAGTCAAGCAAAAACAGGAGATTACGATGGATATTGCTGATATCGCGACCAGCGATTATATAGAAGTCGACGCTACCGAGCGGCTGGCGAAGGTCCGCTCTATCTTCGAGCGCAAGAACCCCCGGGGAATCATCGTCACGAACGACGGGGCCTACGAGGGAGTGATCGGCCGGCGGCAACTCCTCCAGTCCCACGTTCAGGACGACGCCAAGGCCGAGTCCCTGGTGGTCTCGGCCCCGAAGGTCGAACGAACCGACGACGTGCGCGAAGTCGCGCGCGTCCTCGTCGAAGGCGGCACGAAGATCGCCCCCGTGTTCGAGGCCGACCGGCTGTGGGGGATCGTCACGACCAACTCGATCCTCGAGGCGGTGCTGGAACACCTCGACGCGCTGACCGTCGGGGACATCTACACCGAGAACGTCGTCACGGTGGCCGAGGACACCCGCGTCGGACAGGCGATCAACCTCCTGCGCGAACACGGGATCTCGCGGGTACCCGTCCTCGACGAGGACGGCCTGCTCTCGGGCATGGTCACCACCCACGACATCGTCGACGTGGTGGTCCGTGACATGGACAAGACCACGCGTGGCGAGCGCGCCGGCGGGAACGACCGCATCCTCGACATCCCGGTGTACGACGTGATGTCCAGCCCGGTCGCCACGACCGACACCGCCGAGTCGGTCCGGTCGGCCGTCAGCCGGATGCTCGACAACGACTACAACGGCCTGGTCGTCACCCCCGAGGGCGACGACAGCCAGGTCGTGGGTATCCTCACGAAGACCGACGTGCTCCGGGCGTTGACCTACACCGAGGAAGAGCACATGGACGTCCAGATCACGAACATCACGTTGCTGGACACCATCTCGCGGGAGGACGTGCGCGTCGACATCGAGAGCGTCGTCGACAAGTACAGCGATATGCAGGTCCGGCACGCCCACGTCCGCTTCCACGAGCACAAGGAGAAACTGCGGGGCACGCCGCTGATCCAGTGCCAGATCCGCCTGCGGACCACGGAGGGCCAGATCGCTGGCTCCGGCGAAGGCTACGGCGCGGAACAGTCGTTCAACGTGGCGCTGGACAAACTCGAACGCAACGTCCTCGAACTGAAAGACGTGCGCTCCGACGAGGAGTACCGGGGGCAGTTGCTCCGGAAACTCGGCGAGCTATAGCGTCCAGCACACCCCGATCCGGAGCCGCGTTCGGTCGCCGTCGACGGGCTACGCTCTGGCCTGAAGCCACGCCCTGGCTTCCGGAACGTCGGTCGCGAACATGGTCTCGATAGTGAGATCGGTGTAGGTCCGTGCAGTCTTGTCGAGTTCGAACTTCGCCAGACTGTCCTCGGGATAGACGACCGCGAGGGACTCGACGCCGGCCGACACCAGTTGTGGCACCCACTCCTCGCGGAGCCACTCGTCGTCAGCGGTAAACGAGTCCAGGGCCCGACAGTCACTGAGTATCTTCCTCGCGTCCCGGGCTTCGATCAGCGACAGCACGTCTTCCACCCCGTCCCGGAAGGCCTGTTCGGTCGGTGTTTCGTGCCACTCGTGGACCACGGCCGCCAGTTCCGGATCCCACGAGACGGCGTACGCGTCCGATTCCACGTACGGTTCGGGCGACATGGTTGCAAATAGACACTCGTGGCATTTGTAACCACACGTCCATTTTCCGCCTCCGATACTCAGATCGACAGTGACCTCGGGTAGCACGAGCGCCGCGTCGCTCACTTGGTTTGGAGCCATTTGCGTGCTTCCTCGAGGCCGTCGGTGAACAGGCGTTCGAGGCCGGGGTGTGGCCGTTTGCGCGCGGACATATCGACGGTCGTCCTGGCCGGTCGGGCCTCGGGATAGACCACGGCCTTGTGCGTCAGGCCGGCGTCGACGGCCCGCGGTTGCCAGTCCGCCACCGTCCAGTCCTGATCCCCCTCGCTCATCAACCCCTGCTTCCGGGCGTCCACGAGTAACTTGGTCGCGTCCAGGTCGACGATCCGGTCCAGCACGCGTTCCATCACGTCCCGGTAGTCCTCGCCCCCCACATCGCCATCCCACTCGACGGTGATCGCCTCGGTCCGTTCGTCCCAGTGGACCGAGCAAACACCGGGCTGGCTGAACAGTTCCTCGACCATACGAGATGGTAGTGGCCGTAGTGTCTTGTATACCACCCCCACAGACGAGAAAGCGGGGCCGCCGGAACGGCCCACGATGCCCGAGGTCGGTCGACAGCGGTTCGCGGACTAAGGGAATCAGTCCGTCAGGCTACGACGCCACAGCAGCGACAGCGTGACTCGCCAGCCGCTTCGTCCCATACCAGCGTCCCCTCCTCACAGTTGCGACAGGGGGCGTAACTCGCCGACGGTGCGTACGAGAGATCGGTTCCGGTGGACGGAGTCTGTGACTTCGACATTACAATCAACATATGCCCAACAGAGCGGGATAAAGATTGGCTATAAGGACAATAATATCTGAATTATGTCCCTAGATATGGCATCTAGTAGTAGCTTTGTTGTGTGTTCGTCAAGTGAATTGGATGGGAGTCCGTGAACGGTCAGTTCGGATCGAGAGTGCGCGTCCGGGATCGACGGTCGAAAGTAACGAAGCGGGGCTCTGAAGCGGCGTCGAGGTTATTGTTCGGCGATCCACTCGCGGGCTTCGTCCATGTCGTCGGTCATCCGGGACGTGTGGTCGTGCTCCTCGATGTCGACGATGTCGTCCAGGTTCATCTCCGCGATAGTGCTCTCTTCGTGGACCACGACGTGGTAGTCCGCGCCGATCTCGACGGCTCTGGGGAGCCACTCCTCCATGATGTATTCCTGGTCTTCGCGGTCGACGAGCGTCATGTCCCGGTGATCGATGAGGATCGTCTTGCTGTTTCGCTCCTCGGCCAGTTCGAGCATCGATCGTGCCCCCTCACGGAACAACTCGCCGTCGACGTACTTCTTCCACTCGTGGACGACCGATTCGATCTCCGGATCCCAGCGCGTCGTGAACGCCTCCGTCTCTCTGTACACCTGTTGTGACATACGAGACCGTATCACGAATCCTGTAATATATCTATGGGAGACAGTATCAAGCGCGATAGCGAGGGGTTCGGAGACGGACGGTGATCGACGTGGTGAAAAAACGGGTCGGTCGTCGAGTCGTTACTGGAAGCCGATGCGGCCGCCACCGCTACGCTGTGCCTGGCCACCGCCGCCTTTGAACTCGTCTTCCATCTGCTGGAAGTAGTCGCGGATGTCCTCGTCGACGGTCGGCCGGACGCCCTCCATCGCCTGCCGGAAGTGACGCATCTCGACGACCTCGGCGTCGTCGTCCTCGCGCAGGGCCTCGATGGCCGCCTCGCGGCAGATGCTCTCCAGGTCGGACCCGACGTAGCCCTCGGAGATCTCGGCGATTTCCCGCAGGCTCACGTCCGCCGAGAGCGGCGTGTCCTGCGTGTGGATGCGGAGGATCTGCTCGCGGCCCTCCAGGTCGGGCTCGCCGATGTAGGTGAGCCGGTCGAACCGCCCCGACCGGATCAGGGCCGGGTCGATCATGTCCGGGCGGTTGGTCGCGCCGATGACCATCACGTCCTCCATCTCCTCGAGCCCGTCGAGTTCCGTCAGGAGCTGGTTGACGACGCGCTCGGAGACGTTCGAGCCGACCTCGCCGCCTCGGGCGGGAGCCAGCGAGTCGAGTTCGTCGAAGAAGATGATCGTCGGCGCGACCTGCCGGGCCTTCCGGAAGGTCTGCCGGATCGCCTTCTCCGATTCCCCGACCCACTTGCTGAGCAACTGGGGCCCGCGCACGCTGATGAAGTTGGCGTCGGTCTCGTTGGCCACCGCCTTCGCCATCAGCGTCTTCCCGGTGCCGGGCGGGCCGTACAGCAACACGCCCGAGGGCGGGGTCACGCCCATGCGCTCGAACTTCTCGGGCTGGTTCATCGGCCACTCGACGGATTCTTGCACCTGCTCTTTGGCGTCTTCGAGGCCGCCGACGTGGTCCCAGTTGATCTTGGGGAGTTCCACGAGGACCTCCCGCATCGCCGACGGCGAGACCTCGTTGAGCGCGCCCTTGAAGTCGTCGCGCTTGATGATCATCCGGTCGATCAGGCTCGGCGGGATGTCCTCCTCGTCCAGGTCGATCTCCGGGAGGTAGCGGCGCAGGGCCTTCATCGCGGACTCCTTGGTCAGGCTCTCGATGTCCGCGCCGACGAAGCCGTGGGTCTCCTCGGCGAGCTTCGAGAGGTTCACGTCGTCGCTCAGGGGCATCCCGCGGGTGTGGATCTGGAGGATCTCCTCGCGACCCACCTCGTCGGGGACGCCGATCTCGATCTCGCGGTCGAACCGGCCCGGCCGGCGCAGGGCGGGGTCGACGGAGTCGACGCGGTTCGTCGCCGCGATGACGATGACCTGACCCCGACTTTCGAGGCCGTCCATCATCGTCAGCAACTGGGCGACGACCCGGCGCTCGACCTCGCCGGTCACGTCCTCGCGTTTGGGCGCGATGGAGTCGAGTTCGTCGATGAAGATGATCGAGGGCGCTTCCTCGCTGGCGTCCTCGAAGATCTCGCGTAACTGCTGTTCGGACTCACCGTAGTACTTCGAGATGATCTCCGGGCCGGCGATGGAGAAGAAACTCGCGGAGGTCTCGTTGGCCACCGCCTTCGCGAGCAGAGTCTTCCCGGTCCCGGGTGGCCCGTGGAGCAGGACGCCCTGTGGGGGCTCGATCCCCAGTTTCTTGAAGATCTGGGGGTGTTTCATCGGGAGTTCGACCATCTCCCGGACCCGCTGGATCTCGTTTTGCAGGCCGCCGATGTCCTCGTAGGTGATGCCACCACCGGTCTTCTCGAAGCCGCTGATGGGCTCTTCGCGGAGTTCCACGTCGGTGTCCTCGGTGATGAGGACGACCCCTTCGGGCTCGGTCTCGACGGCGATCAGCGGGATCGCCTGGCCCGGCGAGCGCATGAACGGATGGTTCGTGCTGCTCATCACGGGCACGATGTCGCGCTCGACGACCGGCCGCTTGAGGATCTGGCGTTTGACCATACCGGCGGCGTCGGAGCCGAACTGCACGGACGCCTCTTCCGGCGGTGCCAGTACGAGTTCGTCGGCTTTTTCGGCCTCGGCTTTGCGGATGGTGACGCGCTCGCCGATGCCCACGTCGGCGTTCTGGCGCGTGAACCCGTCGATTCGGACGGTGTCGGTGTTCCAGTCCTGTCGGTCCGCGCGCCAGACCTTCGCGGCGGTGGTGTCGCTCCCTTCGATCTCGATGATGTCACCCGGCGAGAGCTTGAGATGCAACAGCGTGTCGGGGTCGAGGCGGGCGATACCGCGTCCCGAGTCGTTCGGGTACGCCTTCGCCACCTCTAGTTGAACTTCATTCATACTCTGTGGGGATGTAGCACACTCGGGTACGCCGGGAGATATGCTTTTTGCTACCGGTGGTCCACTCGCCGTGTCCTTGCCGGTCGGTTACCGCTCGCCGCCCCCATCCGAAATCACGTCCGCGACCCGGTTCAGGTCAGCCACAGTCACGTCCCCGTGCCTGAGAACCGACGGCTCGCCCGAGAGATCCAGGATCGTACTCGACTCGGTGGTCCCCCGGGGGCCGCCCTCGATCAGGTAGTCGACGTTCGCGCCGACCTGCTCGCGCGCGAACGCCAGATCGACCAGTCGGTCGTCGGCCTCGCCCGCTCTGTTCGCCGAGGTCATCGCGACCGGGCGGTCGAGGTGACTCGCCAGTTCCCGCCAGGTTGGGTTGGAGAGACAACCGATGGCCACGGTCCCGTCTTTTCGGACCCGCTCGTGGGGCACCGCGTCGGTCGCCCGCAGGACGAGGTTGAGCGGCCCCGGCCAGAACGCCTCGACGAACCGCTCGGCCAGCTCCGGGTTCTCGTGGGTGCCGTACGTCCGCCACGTCTCCGGGTCGCGCACGAACATGGTCAGCGGTTTCTCGGGCGGTCGGTCGGTCATCTCGTAGACGCGCTCGATTGGCTCGTCCTGCCAGGGATCGACGGTGAGCGCGAGGTTCGTGTCCGAGGGAGCCACGACGACCCCGCCGTCGGCGATGCAGTCGGCGGCCCGCCGCAGGTTCCCGCTCGTCGGCTCAAGCACCGGCGCGTCCATACCGTCGTGTCGTCGAGCCGGAAGGAGAAAGCTACCGGTTCAGGCAGTCCGGCGAGTGGCGAGCCCCGCGCCCAGCGCCAGCACGCCACCGCCGGCGGCGACGGCCGCGGCCCCGAACACGCCACGGACGCCGAAGACAGGGACGAGCGGCCCGAACAGGACGGGAGCGAGGAACTGCCCGACGTAGCCCGCAGAGGCGAGGTAGGAACTGAACTGCCCCTGCCGGTCGGCGGGCGCGAGCGCCTCGACCCAGGAAAACGCCGAGGGAAAGACCAGCCCCAGCCCGAGGCCGAACCCGACGACGGGCGGGACGGCCGCGAGCGGCGAGTCGGCGACCGTCGCCGTCGCGAACGCACCGAGCCACAGGGCGAAGGCCGCGACCACGAGGACGTGCCGGCGCACCCGCTGGACGAGCCGGCCGTACAGCGCGGCCGAGACGCCGCCGGCCGCGCCGTTGGCGGCCAGGTACAGACTGATCGACAGCGAGGACGTGGTCCCGATCCCCGCGAGCAACTGCGGGTAGAACACGACGATGCTGTACAGGAGTGCGTTCGCCCCGAAGTACAGCAGGTACACCGCCAGCAGTGCGGGGCGTCGTCGAACGACGGCGAGGACACCGGCCACTCCGGCCGCAGGTGTGCCCCCACTCTCCGGGTCGGAACCCCCGTCACCGCTCCCATCGGCGGCCGCCCCGGCTGGGCCGTACTCGGGGATCAGCGCCACCGCCAGCAGGCCGAGCGGGAGCGCGATCAGGTAGACGCCGAAGGGGAGTTGCCAGGAGACGGTGCCCAGCGCGCCACCGACCAGCGGCCAGACGGCCGCGCCGGCACTGTTGGCCCCACTGCGCAGGCCCAGCGCCCGATCCATCCGCTGGCCCTCGAAGCGCTCGTAGATCAGCACGGTGATCCCCGTGTAGACGAAGGCGGTGCCGACGCCAAGCACCGCCCGGGAGAGCAGGAGCGGGCCGAACGCGTCGATCACCAGCCCCGCGCTCCCGCCGACGGCGTACAGCAGGAGGCCGGCGACGAACGGGCGGCGCGGGCCCACCCGGTCGATGATCGATCCCGCGATGGGACTCACGAGGACGATCAACGCGCCGTGGGTCGTGATGATGAGGCCGGCCGCCGACTCGGAGACGCCCAGTCCGTCCTGAATGGCCGGGACGACGGGGCCCAAAATTGCGCCGGCCATCACGGTCAGCGTGGCCGCGGCGACGACGATCCACAGCGTCGCCCGCGTGCCCGACGACTCCGTCATCGGCGGGAGTTGGGGAGCCCGGGTCTACGGGGTTACGGTTCCTCTCCGGGGAGCCAGCCGCGCCACCGGGGCCAGTCGGTGCGACCGAACAGGTAGCCGATCACGAGGCCAAGTGCGAACAGGAGCAGCGGATGGAACTCCGGGCCGGCCGGTTCGGGGGGCCTGAACAGCACGGGGCCGACGGGTACCATACCGTCCAGTCCCGGCGGTCCCGTTGTCAATCTTTTTCGGCGGACTGGTCCTCACCCGCGTCGGGGATGTGGAGGAGATTCGACCGGACCCACGACACGGCACCGCCACAGAAGAACGCGTAGCAGATCACAAACGCGAGCAGCAGGAGTGGCACGACCGGACTCGGGCCGTTGGGAGCCTCGGGGATAAAAAGCAGGGTCGCCAGTAGCGCGACCATGCTACGGCGATGCGCCCTCCCGGCTCTCGGTGAGCGAGTCGTCCGGCTCCGGATTCCCGTCGGCGTCGGCCTCGTCGTCGTGGTCTGCGTGTACGTCCGGGTCTCGACCACGCAGCCAGCTCCGTTTCACCCCGCGGGCGAGCAACAGGAGCGTCACGAGGACGTACCCGAGCAACACGACTGGCGTCGTGGCGTTGGACCGGTCGAGCGAGGGGACCACGAGCGTCGGGTCGGTCGGGATCAGTGGCGACACGACAATCACTCATCCGGTTCTGGGAGGGGTAAGACTGACCCCCGATATTGCCGGGTGCCTACGAGGGGGTGGGATACCGGGGCCTGCCCGAGTCCGTCGCCGACTGCGGGACCGAACGGTTTTCCGGGGCCGCGACCGTTGCACGGGTATGCGAACACTCGCGTTCGACGGCCGGATGGGGGCCAGCGGCGATATGCTGCTGGGGGCACTGCTCGCGGCCGGTGCCGACCGCGACGCCCTCGCGCCCGTCGAGGACGCCACGGCTCTCGACGTGACCTACGCGGTCCGGACCGTCGAGAAGACCGGCATCAGCGCGACCGCGGTCGACGTGCTGATGGCCGACGACGAGACTGACGATCACGACCACAGCCACGATCACACCCACGCGGAGGGCCACGGGCCACACCGCACGTACGCGGACGTCGTCGAGATCGTCGACGGGATGGACCTGCCTGCCCGCGTCGCGGCCGACGCACTGGCGATCTTCGAGATTCTGGGGGAAGCCGAGGCCGCCGTCCACGGCACGGACATCGAGGACACCCACTTCCACGAGGTCGGGGCCGACGACGCCATCGCCGACGTGGTCGGGGCTTGCCTGTTGCTCGACGACCTCGGCGTCGACCGGATCGTGACGACGCCACTGTCGACCGGGGGCGGCGAGGTGTCGATGAGCCACGGGACCTACCCGGTCCCGACGCCTGCCGTCGTCGAGATTGCCGAACGCGCCGACTGGGCGCTCCGTGGCGGCCCGGTCGACGCGGAACTCCTGACCCCGACCGGCGCGGCGATCCTCGCCCACGTCGCTGATGGGGTCGAGCGACTCCCCTCGCTCCGGGTCGACACCTCGGGCTACGGCGCGGGCGGCTACGACTTCGACGACTACCCCAACGTCCTCCGGGCGGTCCTCGGAGACGGCACGGGCGGCCTCCAGCGCGACGAGATCACCGTGCTGGAGACGAACCTCGACGACGCACCGCCCGAAGTTCTCGGCGGCCTGCAGGAGCGCCTCGCCGACGCGGGCGCGCGGGACGTGTCCATCGTCCCGCTCACGATGAAGAAGTCCCGGCCGGGTCACCTCGTGAAGGTGATCGCGAAGCCCGAGGACGCCGACAGGGTCGCCCGCAGACTGGCCGAGGAGACGGGGACGCTCGGTGTTCGGGAACACGGTGCGGGCCACCGCTGGGTCGCCTCGCGGGAGGTCGAGACCGCGACGCTCACCGTCGACGGGAGCGAGTACGATGTGGACGTGAAGCGGGCCAGCGATACCGATGGCGCGGTCTACGATCTAAGTGCCGAGTACGACGACGCGCTGGCGGTCGCGCGCGCGACCGGCCTGCCCGTCCGTGAAGTGATGCAGCGGGCTGAAGCGGTCGTCCGGGACGGGGACGGAGAAAGTTAGGTGTCTCCGTCGCCGTCGCGATGTTCGGCCAGCGCCTCCCTGATGGTCAATTCTCCTACCGCGACCCGGCGAGCCAGTTCCTCGTCGATGGCGCGGTTGGTCTCGGACTGTTCGCGGGAGCGGTCCTTGATCCGCTGGATCTCGCCGGCCGTGGGCTCGATGTCCCGGCTTTCGACTTCCTCGCCCTCGATCCGGGCGATGTTGACCGCTGCGAGCACGTCGCCCATCCCGCGCGCACCGGTGCCCAGATACGGCGTCGTCCCCGTCTCGTCGACGAGTTCGATCTGCACGTCGGGCAGGTCGTCGATGATCCGTGCGCCGGTCGTGCGCGCTCCGTCGCCGATCCGGACCAGCGGATCGGCGGCATCTTCGCACTCGTCGGCCACCACGTCGGCGGTCTGTGCGGCCGGGACGTGAAAGGCGGCGACCACGCTGTCCCCGACCGTGACCGCGATGCCGGGCCGGTCACCGGGGTCGATCCCGATCACGGTGCGCCCGTCGCCGCCGCGCAGGACCGCCAGCACGTCCTCGACGGCCCGCCGTGGGTCGTTCGGGTCGGCGGTGACCACCGGCACGGTCACGTCGGGGTCTCCCTCCGGCCCGGTAACGACGACCGACGCGCGGTCTGGGAGAGTCTCGTGGGGCTCCACTGTCGTGAAGGGGACGCCGCGGTCGCGGAGCTCGTTGACCACGCCGTGGTACACCTCGAAGTCCGCGGTCGCGACGACGATCACACCCCGAGTTGGGACGCTGGCGTCTTAGTCCCATCCAACCGGAACCGATTTGGGGCGAGGTCCGAATCCCCGGGCATGGACGTGGAGTTCGAGGCCGGGCCGCCCGACGCCCTGCGCCGCCGCGTGACGATCCTGACCGGGATTCCGGCACTGCTGGCGACGCTCGTCGGGACGCTCGGCCCGTTCGTCGTCGACGTGCCGGGACTCACGAACCTCATCTTCGTCGGCGGCGTCTGGTTGCTCGGGAGCTGGCTCGTCGGCCACCGCGACAGCTACCGCCTCTCCGAAGCGGGCGTCCGGCGCAGCGGCCGAGTCTGGACTCGCACGTACGACTGGGACGACTTCGAGGGGTACGAGGCCAGCGACGAGACGATGATCCTGCATCGCGCCGGCTGGCGGCCCGCAGTCCGGTTCTCGCTGACCGACGTGGACGAGCCCGACCACGTGCGCGAGGTCGTCGCCGACCACCTGTCGGCCGCGTAGCCTGCCCGCACCCCCAAAGGATTTGCCCGTGTCAGCCGAACGAACGGATATGCACGAGACGGTCCGTCAGCCCGCCCTCCAGTCCCCGGACCGGCCGGACACGGTCTTTGCGTTCGTCGCTGGCCTGTACGTCGCCCTGCTGGTCGCGCCGGCGGTCGTGTTCGCCGCGACAGCGGTGTACCCGCTCGACGCGGCCGGGCTGTACCTCGGTCTGCTGGTGACGCTGACGGCAATCACGGTCGCGGCCACGGTCGGCGTCGGCCGGATGTACGGCGTCGCCGAGCGACTCGGTGCGTCGCCGCTGGCGCGGGGGCTCGGCGTCGGTGCGGTGCTCGGTGCAGTCGGCTACGGAGCCGCGGCGGTCGGTATCGACCCGTCGAGCGGGAGCGGCACGCTGTGGGCCGGCGTCGTCTTCTCGGGACTGGCCATCGTCGTCGGACTGGCCATCGTCGCGATGAGTCGGACCAGATACGCGAAGGCCGTCGTCGACGGGGACGCGGTCCGCGCGGAGTGGGAAGCCGGCTGGCCCCAGCCGCTCCGGACCCGGCTGCAGGTCGGGGCCATGACTCTCTATCTCGGTGGGATGGTGCTGCTGTTCGGCGGCGAGTTCGTCGGCCTCGGCGCGTACGAGTGGCTCGGCGCGGTGGCGTTCGTCCCGGGTGGTGCGCTCATGGGCTGGGGCCAGCCTCGCGGCTACCGGCTCGCCCCCGTCGGGATCGAGCGGACCAACTACGTTCACCGGCGGCTCTACGAGTGGGACAGTTTCGAGTCGTTCTCGGTGACCGACGACGCGATCGTCCTCCGACGATCCGGACCGCGGCCCGCCTTCCGCTGCTGGCGCGAGGAGATCGACGACGAAGACGAGCTGATCGACGCGCTCGACGATCACCTCCCGCGGACACGCTGAACGAGCACGCGAGCGGCGAGTGGGAGCGTTTTTGAGCGGTGCCGCACAATCCCCGGTCGTGAGCGAGCCGATTCCCACCGGTTGCGAGGGCGTCGACGAGTTGCTTGGCGGCGGGTTCGAGCGCGGCGTCGTCACACAGTTGTACGGCCCGCCAGCCGCCGGCAAGACCAACCTCGCACTCTCGGCGGCCGTCGAGACGGCCGCCCGCGGCGATTCCGCGCTCTTCATCGACACCGAGGGCATCTCCGTCGACCGGCTCGAACAGCTCGCCAGCGCCCGCACCGAAGACGTCGAGGACCTGGCTTCGCGGATCATCGTCTCGGACGTGCTGGACTTCGACGAGCAGGGCGAGGCGGTCCAGGACGCCGAGGAGTTCGCCGAGCAGGTGGAGTTGATCGTGCTGGACTCGGCGACGGGCTTTTATCGCATCCGCCGGACCGAGGACGAGGAAGCCGGCGACGCCCTCCGGACGGTGGCCCAGCAGGTGACCCACCTGCTCTCGCTGGCCCGCAAACACGATCTGGCGGTCGTGATCACCAACCAGGTGTTCACCGATCCGGACAGCGACCGCGCGCGGCCGCTGGGCGGGCACACACTGACCCACTGGTCGGGCGTCGTCCTCCGACTGGAGCGGTTCCGGGGCGGGAACCGACGGGCGACCCTCGAAAAGCATCAGGCCAAACCCGCGGGCGAGACGATCCAGTTCAAGATCACCGGCGAGGGACTGCAGAGCGTCGAAGACGTGCCCTAGCGGTCGTACGGAAGAGCACGAGCACCCTCTCGCTCCCGATGGTCGCTCGCGGGTATCCCGTGTTTTTCCCCAAGTTTTTGCGATGGGGGGTGCGCTCCGCGCACCCCCCGACGTAAAAAGTGGGTTCAGTAGATGAGGTCGTCGTCGTTCTCGACCATGTACAGGGTGCGGGCGGCGATGTTGACGGCGTGGTCGCCGACGCGTTCGAGGTCCCGGATGGTCAACAGGAGCCGCGAGACCTCGGTCATGAACGTCTCGATGTCGTCTTCCTGGATGCCGTCGCGTTCGTCGAGTTGGGTCTCGATGAGGTCGCGGACGACGGTCTCGGAGGCGGCCTCACAGTGGGCGTCGATGTCGTCGTCGCGCTCGGCGATCTCGAAGCAGTCTTCGGGGTCCTGTTCTGCGTAGGCCAGCATGGCGTCCTCGACCATGTCCAGCGTCTCGTCGCCGATGGACTGGATGTCGACGTCGGGGAACACGTCGCGTTCGGCCTCCAGCGCGTACTCGCCGAGGTTCGTGGCGAGGTCGCCGATCCGTTCGAGGTCGGTGATGATCTTGAACGAGGCGGCGATAAAGCGCAGGTCGCCGGCGACGGGTTGTTGCAGTGCAAAGAGGTCGATACAGTCCTGCTCCAGATCCAGATAGAGTTCGTTGATCTCGTGGTCGCCCTCGATGACCTCGCGAGCGAGGTCCGCGTCTTTCCGTTCGAGGGCGTCCAGTCCCATTCGGAACCGTTCGAGGACGACCTCGCTCATGTAGAGGACGTCGTCTTCGAGGTCCGCCAACTGCTGCTGATAGTCATCACGCGGCATATTGGGCCCGTGACTGTCTGCACAAAAGTGCCTTTCGTTCACCTATATACTCTCAATAGTCGACAATAGGACAGGACGGTCGCGGGGTACTGGAAACGTAGTGGGCGGTCGACAGCCAGCATCCGGCGGCCGACGGCCGCCGGTTCGCCGGACGCGAGGCGGAGCCGAACGTCCGTGGTATTTTTATACTAAATTTTTGCGAGTAGTGAGGGACCGAAGGTCCCTCATACCGTGCGAACGGGGGGCTTCGCCACCCGTGAGCAGAGAGCGGTCGCCGGAGGCGACCCGACGAAGTGAAAATTTAGTAGATCAGCGCGTCGTCGTTTTCGGTCATGTAGAGGGTTCGGGCGGCGATGTTGACGGCGTGGTCGCCGATGCGCTCGATGTCGCGGATCGTCAGGAGGACGCGCGTGACCTCGGTAAGGAGGGGTTCGAGTTCGTCGGCGTCGGGGTCACGGTCGACGAGGTGGCGAATCACCTGCTGGGCGACCCGCTCACAGCGGCCGTCGAGGTCGTCGTCGCTGTCGGCGATCGCCCGACAGCGTGTCGGGTCGCCGTCCTCGTAGGCGGCCAGCGCGTCGTCGAGCATAGAGACGGCGGTCGTCGCGAGGTCGGTGATGCCCAGATCGGGGAACGTCTCGTCTTCGGCGGAGACGACGTACGCCGCGAGGTTCGCGGCGAGGTCGGCGATCCGTTCGAGGTCGGTGAGGATCTTGAACGAGGCCGCGACGAAACGGAGATCGCCGGCGACGGGCTGCTGGAGCGCGAAGAGGTCGATACAGTCCTGTTCCAGATCGAGATAGAGTTCGTTGATCTCGGAGTCGCCGTCAGCGATGCGGGCGGCGACGGACACGTCGTGGCTGTCGAGAGCGGTGATGGATTTCCGGAGGCGGGTCGAGACGACTTCGCCGAGTCGGAGAATCTCGTCCCTGAGCGCGTCGAGTTCGCGCTGGAACTCGTCGCGGGCCATCTACTCACCCAAACTTGCCGGTGATGTAGTCCTCGACGCGCTGGCTCTCGGGGTTCTCGAAGATCTTGTCGGTGTCGTCGTACTCGACAAGTTCCCCGCCGGTGAGGAAGACGGCGGTCTGGTCGGAGATGCGGGCCGCCTGTTGCATATTGTGCGTGACGATGACGACGGTGTAGTCCTCGGCCAGTTCGGTGACCAGATCCTCGATCTTCGAGGTCGCGATCGGGTCCAGTGCCGAGGCGGGCTCGTCCATCAGGATGACTTCGGGGTCGACGGCGAGACAGCGAGCGATACAGAGACGCTGTTGTTGCCCGCCGGAGAGGCCGAGTGCGTTGTCGTCGAGCCGATCGTTGACTTCGTCCCAGAGCGCGGCTTGCCTGAGCGACCGCTCGACGAGTTCGGCCTCCTTCTCGGAGTCGTCGCGGCCGAACAGCCGGGCCAGCAGTCCCTTGTTGATGTCGCCGTGTTTTCGCGGGCCGTAAGAGATGTTGTCCCGGATGGACTTCGGGAAGGGATTTGGCGACTGGAACACCATCCCGATGCGCTTGCGGAGTTCCACGAGGTTCGTGTTGGGATCGTAGATCTCCATCCCGTCGAGTTCGACCGAGCCCTCGATCCGGGCGGCCTTGATCCGGTCGTTCATCCGGTTGAGACACCGGAGATAGGTTGACTTCCCACAGCCGGACGGACCGATGAGGGCGGTGACGCTCTCCTCGGGAATCTCCATCGAGACATCCTTGAGCGCGTGGTCGTCACCGTACCAGACATCGAGGTCCTCGACAGAGAGTTTCGCCGGAGCGTCGAACCGATAGTCGGTCCACTCGTCGCGGACCTGCTCCTCGCTCTCGCCGGCCGTCGTGGTCGTCGAGGTTTCGACCCCGGCGGTCGTCCCCAGTTCGCTGTCGGTACTCGTGTCGGTGCTGACGTCTGTGTCCGTGTCCGTATCGCCGATCTGATTATTCATAGTTGATCTTCCTCCTGAAGTAGGTTCGAGCGGTGATCCCGACCGCGTAGAACGACAGAACGACCACCAGTAGCATGAAAGCGGTGGCCCATCCCTTCGACGGCGAACCGCTGACACCGGCCGTGATGATACCCCACACCTGCGTCGGGAGCGCGGCGGAGCTACCGAGCAGCGCCTCGTTCGTGATGAACGGTGGCGTCGTGGTAAACGCGAATCCGCCGAGAACGTCGACGGCAGTCGTTGCGTCGATCTCCGACCCGAGGACGAGGATGAGGGGAGCCGTCTCCCCCGCGATGCGGCCGACACCGAGGATGACACCGGTCACGACACCCGGCATCGCCGCCGGGATGACGACACTCCGGATGGTCGTCCACCGGTCGACGCCTAGTGCGGCGCTGGCGTCGCGGTATTCGTCGGGGACCGACTTGATCGCCTCACGGCTGGTGATGAGCACGAGCGGGAGCAACATGAACGAGAGCGTCAACTGCGCGGCCAGCAACGACAGGCTGTTGCCGAGCCGCGGGATGAGAAACGCCGCGCCGAACAGCCCGAAGACGATGCTGGGTGTACTCCAGAGGGCGTTGGTCGCAATTTCGACCAGTTCGGTGAACCGCCCCTGTTCGGCGTACTCGGTGAGGAACACCGCCGCCCCGAGACCGAGCGGGACCGCGAACAGCGATGCTCCGATCACGATCCAGATCGTCCCGATGATAGCCGGGTAGATTCCACCTGGTGCCTGTCCCAGCGGAATCGCTCCCTGCAACACGGTCGGCCAGGAGAGCGAGCCGTTGATCCCAACCTCGACGGGCCCGAGGGCGAACGTCGATTCGCTCGTGGCGGCCACGTGGAGTCCGACGAGGGTCACGTACCCGGTCGCGGCTGCGAGCGCGAGTGTCACCTCGTCACCGAGGACCCGGCGTCTGAGCGTGTCGTCCGTCGACCGCCTGGCCCGTGCGACGAGCGCGGCGATACACAGCGACGAGACGGCCGCGACCAGCGCGACGACCGGCACGGGCGCGACGGGGCCGAGTTGGGGGTTCGAGACGGCTGTCCACTCCAGGACGATCACCGCCATCAACAGCGCGATGCCGCTGAACAGACCGACGTTGAGTAGTTGTGCGCTCTCGTGTGCGCGCTCGGCGAGAGTCCCCTCGCCGGTCACGAGCGCACCCAGCGGGACGAGCGCGAACGCGGCGACCACGACGGCACCCAGGGTCGCCACCCCGAGTCCGAGCACCGGCCCGATCCCGATATTGTCGAGGACGGGCCCGATCACGACGTACACCAGGCTCAACAGTCCCAAGAGGCCGACGGCCGCCGGGACGCCCTGCCGGACGAGCGAGAGACGCTCGTACTCGGTCCCCACGTTTCGGAGACTGCCGTACCGCCGCAGAAAGTACGTGAACAGGATTGCCCCGGAGACGATAATCAGCAGATTACCGACGGTCAGCGATGGGGTGACGCGGAACGCGGTGTCGAGCATGACGGTGCTTCGGTCGACCAGGATCGCGTACTGGTAGGGAATCTCGAACGTCGTGCCGGTGACGATAATACCCAGCAGCAGGGCGGCGAGAGACCCGACAGCCGCGAGCGGAACGACGCGGAAGAACTGGCGGGCGGCCGAGTGCCACTCGTCGGTCCCCGCCGGAGCTCTGGCGTGCTGAGCTGTGAGGACCAGAATCGGCGTCAGGACGACGAGCAGTGACAGGGCGCCGATAGAGAAGTCGTGGAACGCCCAGCCGACGCCTTTGACGGTGACGAAGACCACGATGGCCGCCATGATCGCGACCATCAGGAACGCGTTGAGGTTGATCACGAAGAAGGCGCCGTACTGTCGTCCCCTCGCACCGAAGTCGGCGCGACACTTCGCCGCCGACCAGCTGGCCAGCAACGAACCGAACAACACGAACACCGGAATGACCGAGCCGCCGGTGAAGCCACCGCTGAGGTTCTCCGGTGTCCACTGCCAGCCGACGCCGATGACGGCCGTCGCGATGGTCACACCGAGGAGGCCGATGATCAGTGCCGCCGGGAGGGTCGATCCGAGATCCTCACGCGGGACGATGGCCAGCGCGCCGAAACCGACTCCGAGCACGATCGCACCGAGTAGCCAGACGGGGACGCCCGGCACCGCGGCGTCCAGACCGGGGAGAGATCCGACGATGACTGCGCCGACGAGCGCACCGATGATACCGAACACGACTCCTGCGAGCAGACCCGCGGTCATGCTCGGGGCCGTGTCGACGAGTCCGAGGCGTGAGACGACTCCAGCGGCCACGAGGAGGCCCGCCTCGAGGAGCATGACGAGCCCCAGCATCGTCGCCAGTGAAACCGGCAGGACGAAAGCCGCGAGGGTCAGGCCGACAGCACTGACGAGCAGGCCCATGGCGACGCCCCGAACCCGCTGTGACGTGATCGGGATCACGTTCGCGTACGAGAACACGGCAACGATCCCGGTCCCGCCGACGACGACGCCAAGAAGGGCGGCGAAGAAGTTCACCAGTTCCGTCCCGGTCGCCCCGAGCGGAACGGCGTCGGCGAAGGTGATCATCCCGACGACGAACGTGACGATGCTGAGGGCGATCGCCACGTCCATCGCCTTGTCGTAGAGGTTCGATTCCGCGCTGACGAGTTCGTTCTCGCGTGCGTAACGTTCACTCATTGCTGGCCCCGCAGTTTCTCGTTGATGCGTCGCTCGACGTACTGTGAGATGACGCTCATCCCAGCGACGATGACGAACAGCATGACACCGGCGACGAACAGCACGTCGACCGTGCTGGCGGAGGCGCTGCCGTAGTTGTGCGCGATCGCGCTGGTCAACGTCGAACTCGCGTCGAACACGTCGAACAGCGGAACCGTCGGCTGGACGACGGCCCCGAGGATCGCGGCCACGGCCATCGTCTCCCCGATGGCACGACCCAGTCCGAGGATGATCCCCGCCGAGATGCCCGACGAGGCCGCCGGCACGGAGATGCTCTTCATCGTCTGCCACTTGGTCGCGCCCATGGCGGCGGACCCGTCACCCATCGCACTCGGGACGCTCGACAGCGCGTCCTCCGAGACGGACACAACAGTGGGTAACGCCATGACACCCACGACGAGACCGGCGATGAGATAGCTCGCCCCGTCGTCGAGGAACGACTTCTGGATGAATCCGTTGAGTACGATAAATCCGATGAACCCGTAGACGATCGACGGGATGCCAGCGAGGATCTCCACGCCCGGTTTGATGATTTCCCGCAGTCGGTCACTCGCGACCTCGGCGATGAACAGGGCGCCCATGACGCCCAGTGGAGCGGCGATCAGGCCCGCGATGGTGGTCACGATAACAGTCGCCCAGATCAGCGGGATCAGTGAGTAGACACCTGCTCGCGGGTTCCAGATCGACTCCGCGGACGGTAAGAGGAAATCCAGCCAGAGGAACCACTGCGGCTCGCCGTTCACGATCGGTATCGTCAGGAGATCGAGCCCGTGTGCCGCGAAGGCCGGTGCCGCACTCACGAAGAGATAGACCGTGATCAACGTCACCGTCAATACGGTTAGAACCGTCGCGACGAGCGTCAGTAGTCGCGCCATCTCCGCCTGGTGTGTCGTCCACCCGAATGCGGTCACGACGAGAAACACGGCGAGTACCGGAAGTGCGAACCCAGGAGCGGCGAAGATAGTAGCGAGCGTCGCCACAAGCAGGAGGACCGACGAACCCACCGTCCGGAGGGCTCCCTCGGAGGGGTCCTCACCGAGTATCGCTTTCTGTACGTCCGTCGTGACTGCGCTGAGCATTCAGTGTACCACCACGTGTTCTGTTGTATTCTGTAGCTGATTTCTAATTCTATCGATTCGGTACAGGCCCGCTCGAAAAGACTCAGACCGGCTTCAGGACTGCGACGGGAGCTTGTTCTTCTGTTCCTTCTGGCGTCGGGCGCCGAGCTTGAAGTAGTTGTTCGGGCCGACGAAGGTGTCCTGCCCGAAGTCGTGCAGGACCATGTTGATGATCGCGGCCTCCTGTTTGGAGGTGCCGTCCCACGTGTAGCAGTGCAGGTCACGCGAGAGCGGGTACGCTTTCGAGTCCAGACCGTTCTGGTCGTCCTGGTACTTGTACGTCGTTCCCTCCCACTCGAGCGAGATGGGTGAGACACCGGCGGTGTCCACGAACGCGAGGGCGAGGTAGCTGATCGCGTTGTCGGCCTGTGCGACGGCCGAGGCGAGTTGCTGGTTCTGGCCGAAGCGGTTGTCGACCGTGGTGTTTTCCTTGGGATTGCCGAAGGTGTTGCTGACGAAGGCCGTCCGGGTGCCCGACCCTTTGACACGGGCGAGAACCTGAATATCCTTGTCCGGGAGGCTACTGTCGATGTCCTGCCAGTTGTCGACGCGGCCCTTGTAGATGTCCTTGAGCTGATCGCCCGTGATGCCGTCGAGACCGGCGTCGGCGATCTCCTGGGAGACGACCAGCGGCTGGCCGTCGACACCGACGACGTGGTCGACGAACTTCTCGTAAGAGTCACGGTCGGGGAGTTCGTCCTCGACGTTCCCCGAGGAGTTCCCGATGTCGTACTGGCCGCTCTTGACTTTCTCGACGCCAGTCCCGGAGTGAGACAGGCCCACGGTGTACTTGAACGGCGGCTGGCCGTTGTCCGTCGGCTCGAACCCGTAGAGACCGGCCCAGTAATCAGCCAGGTTCTTGTCCGTGTCGATGTTGTACTCACCGTGGGGCCAGTACTCGGTGTCGTCGGCGGGTCGGTTCCCCTGCCAGTAAGACGCCGCGTTGTTCATGATCGGGTAGACTGTCGAGGACCCACCCGACGTCAGTGTGCCCGGTCCACTGCTCCCACTTTCATCGCCACCACCGATACAACCGGCGAGGGCCGTCCCTGCGATCCCAGTTCCCGCTGCGGCCACGAACTTCCGGCGCGAAAGGCCAGAGTCTGATTCGTGCGTCATCACCAAATACGGATAGACAGATGAATAAATACCCTACTATTACCTTTACCCCAGAGTCTATTATCTATATAGAAGTACGTATTACTACTCATCCGCCGGCCGCTACTCGCCGGCTGTAACCGCTCTACGCGTGCGTTCGAAGGCGGCCGACAACCGAGGGGGTAGCGCGACCGGCCGAACGTGACACGCGAGACCAGGGGTTCCGGTGCCGACACACGTTCCACCTGGGCCGACAAAGTACTCATTGCGGCTACATGGGTTATTCGACCAATCATATATAGATATGGATTGATTTATTGGGGAGAAGTCGGAAAGGCAGGTATGGAGACGCGCAAGGTGCAGGTCACCGGCGGATCGACGTACACCGTGTCGCTCCCGAAAGACTGGGCGACCGCAAACGACGTGAGCGCGGGGAGCGTCGTCGAATTCCACGCGGAGGGCGATTCCCTCTTGCTCTCACCGAAGCAGGGCGAGGAACGCACGGAGGGGACCCTCGACGTGAGCGGGCTGGAAGGCGACCAGCTCACGCGCGCCGTGATGACGATGTACGTCAGCGGGTTCGACATCATCAGACTCGAGACCCCCCGGGTCAGCGCCCAGCAGCGCCGGACCATCCGGCAGGCCACACAGGGACTGGTCGGGCTGGAAGTGATCGAGGAAACCAGCGAGCGGGTCGTCCTGCAGGATCTGCTCGACTCATCGGAACTCTCCGTCCACAACGCCATCACGCGTATGCGACTCGTGGCGCTGACGATGCTGTCGGACGCGGTGGACGCCCTCGTGGAGAACGACGACGACCTCGCACACGACGTGCGCGAGCGCGACGACGACGTGGACCGGCTCTGGTACATGATCTCCCGGGTGTTCCGCTCGGTCCTACGGGACCCGACGGCGGCCTCCCAGATCGGGCTCCCGCGGGAGACCTGTTACGACTATCAGTCCAGCGCCCGCCAACTGGAGCGGATCGCGGACCACGCCTCGAAGATCGCCCGGCTGACCCTGGAGGTCGGCGACGTGCCCGAGGACATCGGCGACGGACTGTACGAACTCCGCGAGGAGGCGCTGGCGGTACCCGAGACGGCGATGGACGCCCTGCTGGAGGACGAGGCCGACGAGGCCACCCGGCTAGCCACGGAAGCCCGCTCGCGCATCCGCCCCATCGACGACAGCGCCCGAGAGATCGACGACCTCATCCACCAGATGGACTCACAGACCGCCCAGGTGCTGGGGCTCGTGGTGGACTCGCTCTCGCGGACCGCCGACTACGGCGGTAACATCGCCGAGAGCGCACTGCAGAAAGCCGCGCCGCGACCCTGATCAGGCCGTCGTGGTCGCCGCCGTCGATTCGTCTTCGTAGGAGACCTCGACCCCGTCCGCGACGGGTTTGATGAGGTATCGACCGGATCGTCCCTGTTTCACGGGGGTGAAGTCCGCGAGGAAGGTCGTCCGCTGGTTCGCACGGATCTCGAACTGTGCGTTGAACTTCAGCGGTGCGTTCCCGGGCGTCCGGACCGTGGCCTCGCCGCCGTCGGTGAGGGTCGCGTCCACGACCTCGCCGACGACGAGTTTGAGATAGGCGTACTCCCCGGTCTCCAGTTCCGTCTCGTCGATCAGCGACGTGTCGCCGTCGGCCAACTCGGTGAGATCGACCTCGGTGTCCTCGATGTCGATCGTGCGTTCCGCGCCGTCCTCGTCGGACGCTGTGCCGGTCGCAGTCGCCGTGCCGTCCGCGTCAGTTTCGCCGTCGGCCCGTGTCGTCCGGAGTGCAGTGAGCCGGAGCACCAGCGTCTCGAAGTCGTCGATGTCGCTTGGCTGGTCGGTCACGCTGGTCGCCAGCGTCCCGGTTTCGGTCCCGCCGCCACCGCTACAGCCGGCGACTGCGATTCCGACCGCAGCGAGGCCCGTCGTTTCGAGGAACCGACGTCGATCCATACGACGAAGAGGGGACCACCCGGTAAGTACTCGGTGGCCGTCGTCGGTCGCGGAGAACGTGTGGACGATCCGTGCCGGTCGGTTCAGGTCACTCGACGAGAACGCCGTTGACCTGGCCGTCCTGCCCGGGACGGGAGGTGACGCGGACGCGACCCTCGCTCGTCTCGAGGATCGCACCTTTGGTGATGATGTTCCGTCGCGCGTAGTTGGGGTTGGAGTCGTTCTCCGCGACGTTCTCGATCTCGGCGGCGACGACGTCACCGTCGGTGGCGACGCTGGCGGTGTCGGCCTCGATGGCGCGGATCTTCTTCGTGTTGCCGCGCTTGTCCACGAACTTCAGCTTCGCGTCGCCGACCTGCGTCTCGGTCGGTTCGCCGCCGAGTTCGTGTTTTTTCTTCTTGTGGTTCGGTCGCAGTCGACCGCCAGTGCGCTTGCGCGGGGAACGTCCCTGGTCTTTCATACCCGAGGATTCGCAGGCGGCCACTTGAACCTCTCGACTCGCCAGCGTGGAGCGGTGGCGGACCTCAGTGCTGTTCGGGGCCGTACTCTTCGAGTGCGGCCTGGACGGCGCCGAAGTCGACGGGCGGTTCGAACTCGTCGAGGGTGTCCTCGACGGCCGAGACGGCCTCGCCGTACCGCTCGCGCCAGGCTGGCTGTGCCAGATCGTCCAGTCGCTCGCCGAGCCGTTCCCGACGAACTTCGAGGTCGTCGAGCCGGTCGGCGATCTCGTCGAGGTCGGCCGTCTCCTCGCCCGCCTGTTCGGCCCAGGTCCGAACGTCGGCCAGTTCGGTGCGGGCGTCCGCGACGACGAGTTCGTTCACCCGCTGGCGCTGGGTCACCGCGAACCACTGGGTGGCGGGGTCGGGTTCGTCCGCGCCGATCACGTCGGGATCTTCGAGGCGGTCGGCGGCCGCTTCGAGGTCGTCGAACGCGGCCGCGATCGCGTTGACGTCGCCGGACAGTTCGGCGACCCGTGTCGCGTGCCCGTCCAGCCAGCGCTCGAACTCGTCGGCGTCGGTCGCGAGTCGCTGTGCGTCCCCGTGGACGGTGTCGGCGTCCTGACCGAGGTCCCGGAGGTCGCGGACGTACTCGTAGACGGACTCGCTGTACTCGCGTCGGTGAACGAGTTCGTGGAGGCGGTCGGCGAGGTCCAGCGCCCGCGACTCGACGGACTCGGCGCGGGCCGCGAACTCGTCCAGTCGCGCCGCGACGGTTTCGAGGTCGGGCGCGTCCGCGGCGGCCGCCTCGACCTCGTCGACCCGCATGGTCGCGTACTCGGCGCGACCCTCGGCGTTCGAGACGGCCATCGACGTGTCGGATTCGAGTTCGGTGATGCCGTCCTCGGAGACAATACGGTCGACGGCGACCTCCGCGAGGACGGTTCGCACTGTCTCCCTGTCCGGCCGATCCTCGCGGGCCGCGATTCGGTCGGCGGCCTCGGAGAGCGACAGCCCCGTCACGTCGCCCGACGCGTCGTCTGTCTGATCCATGTAGGTGTGCTGTGTCGGAACCCCGATTAGCGTTTCCCCCCTCGGCTCCCGACGGGTTCCGATGGGTTTAGGACCGTCCCGGCCGCTCGAAGTGACGATGAGTCTCCGGACAGCCGTCGCCGCCCCGTTCCGCCAGCAGGGCACGACCGCGATGGGTGAAAGCGAGTTCGTCGTCGCCCTCTCGCTGGACCGGGACTGGTTCACGCCCGACCAGGCCAAGCGCCTGCTCGACGTGGCCGCCGGCGAGGGGCTGGTCGCACGGGACGCGGGCGAGGTCGAAGTCGAGTTCGACCCCGACGGCGTCGCGGTGCCGGAGGGGTTCGTCCCCGACGAGTCGATCCTCCAGCAACGCTCGACGTTCGAGCGCATCCTCGATTCGCTGGTGGAGACCGGCACCGAGAAGCAGACGGCCGTCGCCGAGATCAACTCCCTGCAGGCCGATCTGGGCGTGACCGTCGAGGCCGCGGCCGTCGTCTACGCCAAACGGGAGGGACTGGACGTGGGGGACACCGCCGAGCGCGCACTGGGTGAACTCTGATGGTCGAGGAAACGATCACCGACGGCAAGCGGATCGCACAGCTTCTGGCCTCCGAGATCACGGGCCGAGAGACCGGACCGCTGGCCGCCATGGCGGTCGTCGACGCCGACCCGGACGTGGAGCCGACCGCCGACGGAGCCGTCGCCTACGGTGTCGACCGCGACGGCGAGCGCGTGGCCGACGTGGCCGTCCAGCCCGAACGCGCGTACCTGGAACTCCGGACCGGCGTGGACGCCGGGGCCGATGCGGCCGCCGACGCCGACCTCCGGGTGCGACCGAAGGCCGTCGAGCCACCGCGGACGCTCGTGTTCGTCGAGTCCGGTGCGGCAGTGAAAGCGGCCGTGGACGTGCTCGTGGCGGCCGCCGAAGCCGAGTCCTGAATCAGAGAGTCCGAAGAATCTCCGGGAGTCGCGCGACCAGATCCGCGCGGTCGACCGTGGCGTCGGCCGCCGCGTGTCGCCCGGGCCCATCCGGATACAGCACCTGTACAGTGGCGAGGCCGGCCGCGGCCGCGCCCTGAACGTCCACTTCGGGGCGGTCGCCGACGTAGACCGTCGCGGCGGGCTCGACACCGAGTTCGTCACAGATCGCCGCGAAGGCACGCTCGTCGGGTTTGCCGGTCGGGAGCGACCCGGTGATGACGACGGCGTCGAACAGGTCGGCCCAGCCGAGCGTCCCGAGTTTCCCCCGCTGGGCGACCAGTGGTCCGTCGGTCAGCAGGCCGACGCGGTAGGATTCACGCAGGTCCGAGAGCAGGTCCGGGACGCCCACGACGGGGACGAGGGCGTCCTCGACGGCCAGCCGGTAGGCCGTCGCCACGTCCTCGGGGTCAGTGTCGTCGGTCAGCAGGCGGTCGAAGATGGGTGCGCGGGTCTCGGTCGCCGCGACCGCGCCGTGCGCGTCGAGGTAGTCTGCCCGCTCGATGTCGTGGGTGTCGGTCCGGTCGGTCGCGTCGTCGAGCAAAGCCTGGCGATCGCGGTCGGTGACCGCCAGCGTGTAGTCCAGATCGAACACGACGGCGTCGAACGACGGCATTCGCTCCTTCGTAGCGGGCCGTCGGGTTTGAGTGTTCCCCAAGAGTCAAACCGGCGTTTGACTCTACGGCGAGTATTCATACCAGTCCGTGCAACGGACAGGTGTATGCGAAAGACGATTGCCCTGGCGCTCGCCGCCACCGTCGTCCTGACGGTCGGTGCGGCGGGCACAGTCCTCGCGATGGGGGGCACCGGCACACAACCAGCACAGACCGCTGACACCAGTAGCCAGACGGTCACCGTCGCGGGCGATGGGTCGGCTAGCGCCCAGCCCGATCAGGCCGTCCTCCGCTTGGCCGTGACGGTCGAAGGGGACGATCCGTCCGCGATCCGCTCGCAACTCGCCAGCGGTACCAGTGACCTGCGGAGCGCACTTTCGGACGCCAACGTCGCCACGGAAGATATCGAGACCGTGGGCTACAGCATCGAGGAGCCACCGCGACGCGTCCCACCGGGTGAACGCGCCGAGAGCGAGCCCGAACTGCGCGGCGTCCACACCTTCGAGGTGACGCTCGACGATACCGACCGCGCCGGTACGGTGGTCGACGCGGCGGCCGACGCGGGCGCGGAAGTCCAGTCGGTCCGGTTCACGCTGGCCGAGGACACCCGCGAGGACCTCCGGAATCAGGCGCTCGAGAACGCGATGGCCAACGCTCGCGGGCAGGCCGACACGCTCGCCAGCGCGGGCGGACTGTCGGTGACCGGCGTCGCCCGCATCGACGCGACGAACACGAACTACCGCCCCGTCGCCTACGAAGACACTGCCAGGCAGGCGGCAAGCGGTGTCACGACCATCGAGACCGGCGACGTGTCGGTCGAGACGAGCGTGCGAGTGGTCTACAACGCGTCGAGCTGAGGAGGCTCCAATAGGAACCTTGTAGTGAGTGCCGGGCCAGCGCCCGGTAATGACCTTCTTCGATCGGCTGGCCGACCGCATCGACGCAGTCGACAGCGTCGTCTCCGTCGGCCTCGACCCCGATATGGACCGGCTCCCCGAGCACCTGCTGGATCGTGACCTCCCGCGGTGGGCGTTCAACCGCCGGATCATCGACGCCACCCACGAACACGCCGCCTGCTACAAGCCCAACGCGGCCTTCTACGAGGACCCCGACGGCTGGGCGGCGTTAGAAGAGACCATCGCCTACGCCCACGGGAAGGACGTGCCCGTCCTGCTGGACGCCAAACGGGGCGACATCGGCAACACCGCCCGGCAGTACGCCGACCTGCTCGACCGCGCGGACGCCATCACCGCCAATCCCTACATGGGCCGAGACTCGCTCGAGCCGTTTCTCGAACGCACCGATTCGGGCGTGTTCCTGCTCTGTCGCACTTCCAACCCTGGCGGCGCTGACATCCAGAACCTCGAACTCGCCTCGGGCGAGCCGGTCTACGAGCGCGTGGCCGCGCTGGCCGACACCTGGAACCGCAACGGCAACGTCGGCCTCGTCGTCGGCGCGACCCAGCCAGAGGAACTCGAGGAAATCCGTGAAATCGTCCCAGACCTCCCCTTCCTCGTGCCCGGCGTGGGGGCGCAGGGCAGTGACGCCGAGGCCGCCGTCGAACACGGGCTGGCCGAGCTGGACGAGCGGAGCTCGTCGGCAGACCGGACACAGTCCGGGATCGGCGTGGGGCTGGTCAACTCCTCGCGTGGGATCATCTTTGCTGGTGAGGACCAGGGCGAGGACTTCCACAAGGCCAGCGGCCAGGCCGCCAAGCAGTTGAAACAGCGACTCAATCAGTATCGCTGAGGTCCGGTCTCCGAAGTCACCTGTTCACCTCCCGTTGTGACCGCACGGCCGAGTGCGACGGTGACCGCGCCGTCTGTGAACCTGTCGTGTGGCACTATCCCCGCCCGATTTCGTCCAAACATCCATGAGTATATGCCCGCGTATCGACAAGGAGAGTCACCTCCCGGGAAACACATGAAAACTCGCTATGCATTTTTTCTCGTCTTGCTGTTCGTGATGGCAGTTCTCTCGGGTGCGATCTTCGTCGGGTTTCAGGAGTACAAGTCGACACTCTACGAGGAGAGTCGCGAGGACACGACACAGACGGCGGTCCACGTCGGTTCGGAGCTCGCCTCGGAGTTCTCGGGACGGCGACAGACCGTCCGGTTGACCGCGACGACGCCGGCGGTCGCGCGTCACGGGAGCGACGCACAGCGGGCGGTTCTCCAGCGGCTGGTCGAGGAGACGGGGTTCTCCGGGGCGTCGGTCATCGCCAGCAACGGGACGATGACGAACATCGTGTCGGACCTGACGCCGGAAGAGCGGGCCGACCTGATCGGGTCGGACTTCGGCGACCGGACCTACTTCCAGCGAGCGATGGCGGGCGAGACGTACCTGAGTGATCCAGTCACGGCCGAGTCGGGCAACGACATCGTGACCGTCAGCACTCCCATCCGACACAACGGGACGGTCGTGGGGACGCTCAACGGCGCGTACCACGTCCCCGAGGCGTGGTTCGCGGACAGCGTGACGGCCTCGCTGGGACCCGATGACGGGGTGTCGATCTACGCACAGTCCGGCAGGGTAGTGTACTCGGAACCGCCGCAGTCGGGTGCTAACACCGTCGTCAGAAACGCCACCATCGGTGACACTGGCTGGACGGTGAGCATCCAGTCGAGTCAGCGGCCCGTCCAGTCGACGATCCGATCGGTGACGTACCTCCAGGCCGGGAGCATCCTGGCAGTGGTGTTCGTGATCGTCGGGTTCGGCTGGTGGGTCTACCGGCGGAACCTCCACCAGGTCGAGCACCTCCTGGACGGCCTCACGCGCCTCGAAAACCGAGAGTACGGGACGGAGATCGACGTGCGGGGCGGCGAGGAGTGGCAGCAGATCGAAGCCGGGTTCAACGAGATGAGCCGGTCGCTGGCCCGGTTCGAGCACGAGCGCAGGGAGCGCGAGCAGTCGCTCCGGGAGTTCAAACGCGCCGTCGAACACGCCGGATACGCGGTGTTCATCACCGACGCCGAGGGGACGATCGAGTACGTGAACCCAGCGTTCGAGGAGATCACGGGGTACTCGGCGGCGGACGCGGTCGGCGTGACGCCGGACATCCTGAACTCGGGCGAGATGTCCGACGACTACTTCGCCCGGCAGTGGGAGACGCTGTTGGCCGGCGAGGAGTGGGACGAGGAGATCGTCAACGAGCGACGCAACGGGACACAGTACGTCGCCCGACAGACGATCACCCCGCTGACTGCCGAGGACGGAGCCGTCGAGAAGTTCGTCGCCATCCAGACGGACATCACGGCGCTCAAAGATCGGGAGCGCCACCTGCAGACGCTCAGCCGGGTGTTGCGTCACAACCTCCGAAACAAGATCGGCGTGATCGTCGGCTCGGCGGAACTGCTCGCCGGGGACGACCGTTCCGGCGTCGACGAGGCGGCGATCGGCGACCGGATCGTCGACGCGGGCCAGCAACTCACGGACCTCGCCGAGAAGGAACGGCGGATCGTCACGCTCCTGACCGCCCAACCGCGTCGCAAGCGGATCGATCTCGCGGCGGCGGTCGAGTCGGTCGCGACGCGCGTCCGGCAGGAATACCCCGACAGTCGGATCACGGTTACCTGCCCCGGGGACGTGACAGTCGTCGGGATCGACGAACTCCAGCGTGGACTGTACGAACTGGTCGAGAACAGCGTCGTCCACGCCGACGAGTCGGCGACGGTCGCGGTCACCGTCGAGCGGCGCGAGGGAAGCGTTGCGGTCACGGTCGAAGACGACGGGCCCGGGATTCCGGAGAACGAGCGGCCGATCCTGACGGGGGACGCCGACATCGAACCCCTCTCACACGGGAGTGGCCTCGGGCTCTGGCTGGTGTATCACATCGTCCGGTTGTCCGATGGCGTCGTCACCTACGCCGACGGTACGCCGACGGGCAGCGTGATCACCGTCGAACTCCCGCGAGCCGACTCCGGTTCGGAACGGGCCGGAAACAGTCAGAACCGGTAGGTGTCGACACCGTCGGGGGCATCCGGTGGCTGGCGCTCACGCCCGCGACCCCCGCCGACATCGGACAGACACTCGACACAGAGCCCGGTCTCCTCGTCGAAATGCTCGTCACAGACCAGCTGGGCACAGCGCGAGCAGGTGTGCCGGACCTCGCCCGTGACACAGATCTCGCAGTTCCCGGAGACGCTCATGAGAGTCGGTAGCACGGCCACGGGTTTGAATCCTGCGCGGGGACGGGCGGGGCGCGCTGACGGCAGTCAGGGCCGCAGTCGAGAGGCTTACGGGGGTGGGGACCCAATCGACGGACGTGGATCACGACCGGCTCATCACGGGCATCGCGGTCGCGCTGGCGGGGTGTGCAGTGGTGCTGACCGTCCTCGCGTTCGTCTACAACCTCGCGATTCTCGCGGTCGCAGCCGGTCTCGGTGCCGCCGCCTACTTCATGTGGTACCAGGCCAGCGGTCGTCTCGCGACCCGGATCTACCAGTCGGTCGAGAAACGCGCGAGACAGAACAACGGGCGCGAACGGGCGCGAACCCGCGAAACCGGTGGGTTCGGCGCAGGTCCGCGCGAGGAGTGGACCGCGCCGGGCGGTCGCGGTGGACAGGGTCGTCAGCGTGCGGGCCAGCAAGGACAACGACAACGCCAGCGCCAGCGTCGTCGGCCACCATCGGCCAACGACGGCCCCAGCAGGTCCGAAGCCTACCGGATTCTCGGGCTGGACACTGACGCCGACGACGCCGCGGTCAAGCGGGCCTACCGGCAGAAAGTGAAGGAGGTCCACCCGGACACCGACGGCGGCGACGAGGAGACGTTCAAGAAGGTCAACGCGGCCTACGAACGGCTGACCTAGCTCTCGTCGAGATACCGGCAGACACCGACCACGTCACGGCGGAGCGTCGGGCTCTCCCACTCGGGGCGCAACTCGTCGAGCATCGCGTCCAGGTCGTCGTCGGTCTCGGCTCTGACCCGTTCGACCGTGTCGACGAACGCCGGCAATATCTCGGCGTAGTCGTGCAGTTCCGCCGTGGCTTCGCCGGGCTGACCGGGCCCGAAGTGGCTGTACAGCGTCCGAGAGGGGGCCAGGTCGAGCAGGCGGTCGACGGTATCGAGGTTCGCTTCCAGATCGAAACTCGGCGGCGGGGTCGTCGGCGCCACCGTCTCCGAGCGTGGGTCGAACGCGCCGACCGCGTCGGCACCGAACAGCGTCCCGCTGGACGGTTCCAGCGCCACATAGTGGTGGGGGGCGTGGCCCGGCGCGTCGTAGAGCTCCAGTTCGCGATCCCCGAGATCGAGGACTTCGCCGCCGGAGACGGCCCGGCAGCGATCCGCGGGGACCAGTTCGGGATCGCCGTAGGGGGCTTTCATGCCGATGGCGGCCTCGACGCTCTCGACGAGGCGGTCGAGTTTGTCGGCGTCGGTGAGGTAGGGGACGCCGCGCTCGTGGACGACGACGGTGGCGTTCTCACAGGCCGCCAGCAGGCGGGCGGTGCCGGCGGCGTGGTCGAGGTGGACGTGACTGACGAGGATGGTCTCGACCGCGGCGGGGTCGATGCCCACGGTGTCCATGGCGTCGAGGATGCGCTCGGCACCGGCGACCGTCCCGGCGTCGAGGATCGCCGGGTCGGCGGCGTCGAGCAGGTAGGTCGCGAGCATCTTCGGGGTACCGAACAGTTCGTTGTCGACGAGGTAGGTGTCGGGACAGCCGTCGACGGGTGGGGCGTCCATATCCCCGAGTTGGACCGCGGTCACTTATCATATGCGAGCCACTACGACGTATCATGCAACCGACGAGCGAGACGATTCCGGAGGTGGAGCCGTGACCCCGCCGCTGGCCGTCGACATCGACGGGACGCTGACGGGGCCGAGCCGGGCCATCGACCCGCGCGTGATGGAGGTCCTGCGGGGCTGGGACGATCACGTGGTCGTCGCCACGGGGAAGGCCTTCCCCTACCCCGTCGCGCTGTGTGAGTTTCTGGCGATTCCGATCACCGTGATCGCCGAGAACGGGGGCGTCGTCGCCGTCGCGGGCGAGGAGATCGTCTTCACCGGCGACCCCGACAGCGCCTGGGCCGTCGCCGAGGCGTACGAAGCCGCTGGCTTCGGCCTGGGCTGGGACGAGCCGGACTTCGTCAACCGCTGGCGGGAGACCGAGATCGCCGTCGCGCTCGATCAGCCCCTCGATCCCCTCGAGCGGATCGCGGCCGACCACGGCCTCGAAGTCGTCGACACCGGCTTCGCCTACCACGTCAAGACGCCCGACGTGGACAAGGGCAAGGGGCTGGCGGCGGTCGCGGACACCCTCGACCGTGATCCCACCGAGTTCGTCGCGGTCGGGGACTCCGAGAACGACGTGGCGACGTTCGAGACCGCCGGGCGCTCCTTCGCCGTCGCCAACGCCGACGACAGCGCCCTCGCGGCGGCCGACGAGGTGACCGACGCCAGCTACGCCGACGGCTTTCTGGAGGCAGTCGAGCGGATCGAGACGGAGTGATCGGGGCGGACTCCGGACCCCTATTTATACGACCTGTGCTAACGGCACACACATTCCGAGAAAGCTTTTGATAGTGGTCCCCTAACCCGGCACGTATGAGCCCCGACCGGGCCGTCCTCGAACGCGCCATCGATCGCGGCGAACAGGAGGGCGGCAGCGTCGAGTTCAAAGAGCGGCTCACGAAAGACCTCCACGCGACGGAGGGGCGGTTCGAGAGCCTCGCGGCACAGTTGCGCCACCGCGTCCTCTCGGGCGACGGCGAGGCCACCTACGTCGTCGGCGTCACCGACGACGGCGGGCTTGCCGGCATCGAGCCCGAGGCGTTCTCCGAGTCGATGGACGTACTCTCCCTGTTGGCAGAGGAGGCTGGTGCACACATCGACGAGGTGGAGACGTGGGGCGTCGACGAGGCGACCGGCACGGCGACGAAAGGCGACGCCGGAACCGGCGGCATCGTCGGCGTCGCCACCATCCGCGAGGGTGCAGTCATGTCCGACGACGAGCACATCGTCGTCGGGACCGCCGGCCACGTCGACCACGGGAAATCGACCCTCGTGGGCTCGCTCGTCACCGGCGACGCCGACGACGGCGAGGGGGGCACCCGCTCGTTCCTCGACGTCCAGCCCCACGAGGTCGAGCGCGGTCTCTCTGCGGACCTGTCTTACGGCGTCTACGGCTTCGACGACGACGGTCCGGTCCGGATGGACAACCCGCACCGGAAGTCCGACCGCGCCCGCGTCGTCGAGGAGGCCGATCGTCTCGTGAGCTTCGTCGACACCGTGGGCCACGAGCCCTGGCTCCGGACGACGATCCGCGGCCTGGTCGGGCAGAAACTCGACTACGGACTCCTCACCGTCGCGGCCGACGACGGCCCGACCAAGACCACGCGGGAACACCTCGGCATCCTGCTGGCGACGGATCTCCCCACGATGGTCGCCATCACGAAGGCCGACCTCGTGGACGAGGAACGGCTCCGGGAGGTCGAACGCGAGGTCGAGCGCCTGCTCCGGGAGGTCGACAAGACGCCCCTGCGCGTCGAGCGCCACGGCGTCGACGCGGCGCTCGAGGAGATCAGCGAGACCGTCGTGCCCGTCCTCACGACGAGCGCGGTCACGATGGACGGTCTCGACCAGCTGGACGAACTGTTCGAGCGCCTGCCCAAGACCGCCGGCAGTGACCGCACCGACGAGGACTTCACGATGTACGTCGACCGCACGTACAACGTGACCGGCGTCGGCGCGGTCGCCTCGGGGACCATCAGGTCCGGGACCGTAGAGGCTGGCGACGAACTCCTGCTCGGCCCGATGCAGGACGGCTCCTTCCGCGAGGTCGAGGTCCGGTCCATCGAGATGCACTACCACCGCGTCGACGAGGCCCAGGCCGGCCGGATCGTCGGCATCGCGCTGAAAGGTGTTGCCGAGGTCGACATCGAGCGCGGGATGGTGTTGCTCCCCCGCGAGTCCGACCCCACACCCGTCCGTGGGTTCGAGGCCGAGGTGATGGTCCTCAATCACCCGACCCGGATCGGCGACGGCTACGAGCCGGTCGTCCACATCGAGACGGTCAGCGAGGCCGCCGCGTTCTACCCCGAGGGCGGCCAGCTCCTGCCGGGCGACTCCGGCGAGACCCGCATCCGGTTCAAGTTTCGCCCCTACTACGTCGAGGAGGGCCAGCGGTTCGTCTTCCGGGAAGGGAGTTCGAAAGGCGTCGGGACCGTGACCGACGTGACGCCGGCGGAGTGACTCACTCCCCTTCCCACGGCGGGTCTTCGAGATCGGCCAGCGATTCGAGCCGGTAGTCCGGCGTGGTGGTGGGTTCGGAGCCCTCGGTCAGCAGGGCGGCCTTGATCCCCGCACCGTCGGCCCCGCGCACGTCCTTGTGGACGGTGTCACCGACGTGGACGGCCCGCCGCGGAGCGGCGTCCAGCGCGTACAGCGCCTCGTGGAACGGGCCGGGTTCGGGTTTGGGTGCGGTGTCGTACCCGCCGTAGACGATTACGTCGAAGGCGTCCCGGATGCCCAGCGCGTCGAGTTTCGGATCCTGTACTTCGGGGCCGCCGTTGGCGACCAGCGCGAGGTCGTAAGCCTCACCGAGCGATTCCAGCGCCGCCAACGCACCCGGAATCGGCTCCACGTCGCCGTGATCCCGCATCGAGGCGTAGAGGGCGGCCAGCCGACGACCTACCGCCGGGTCGCGACCGGTCTCGTCGGCCAGTTCGGCGAAAGCCAGTTCGCGGCGTTCGGCCCGCGTCTCGTCGGTGACGACCTGCAGGAACAGTTTGTCGCGGTACTCGGCGGTGGTGAAGAAGGGGTCGACGCCGAGTTCGTCGAACGCGGCCGCGAGCAGTTCCTCGCGGGACCGCCGGTACTCACAGAGCGTCCCGTCGAGGTCCAGAAACACGGCGTCGGGCGGCCGGTCGTCCATCACTCGTGGGTTCGGAGTCTGGCAGGTAAAGAGTTCCCCCCGCGACGAGACCTGCCGGTCGATACGGATCGCTCCCGTCGGCGGATCAGACCGACCGATACCCGTCGTCGACCCGCTCGGTGCGTCCGAACACGACGCCCCAGTCGAGCAGGCACCGCGTCCGCTCGGTCCAGACGGCCACCCAGTCACCGTGGCGGTTGCGCTCCCAGGTCGGCACGGCGTCCCGAATCGCGTCGAAGGCCACCTCGGCCGAGAGCGGTTCGTCGGCGGTGTCGAGTGCGTCCAGCAGTTCCGCGACGCCGAACACCCGGTCGGCGAACGCGTCGGCGACCGCCTCGTCGGTGTACTCGCGGCGCTGTCGCTCGTAGCCCCGGTCGGTCTCGGTCGCCAGGCCCAGGGCGCGACAGAACGTGAGCCAGGCCTCGGCGTCCTCGCGGGCCCCCACCTCGGTGCGGTCCAGGATGCGCGCACAGCAGTCGTCGACGGACCCGGGGACGAGCGGGATCGCGCCGTGGACGGCCGCGAGCAGGTCGGGGTCGACTGGTTCGGGAGCGACCTTGAACCGCATCAGAGGTCGAAGCTCTCGGCCAGCAGGTCGTGGTTGGGCTCGCCCAGCACGTGCGTCGGGCCGCCGACCACGTCGACAGTCACCTGTGCGGGCGCGAAGACGGATTCGGGCACGTCGTAGAACTCCCAGTCGGCATCCTCGAAGATCTCGGCGAACGGGCGGTCGTACTCGTCGGTCGCGCTGGAGGGAACCTCGTCGAAGCGGTCGAACGCCTGATCGACGACGAGGTGGGCGCGGCCCCCGTAGGCCAGCGCGTCGTTGGTGCGGGCGATGGCGGTCTCCTCGTCGTCGCCGACGGGCGCGACCGGTGCGGTGGCCGACACCGACAGCACGTCCAGCGGGTCATAGCCCAGTTCCGAGAGGCGGAAGACGGCGAGCTCTGCGGCGCGGGCGGCCATCGTGACACTGCCCGTGATGCTGGCGCTGGAGAAGGCGGGCAGGAACACGCCGCTCTCGGGGACGCCCGCGACCTCGGCGACGTGCTCGGCGACCGATTCGCCGGGCACCTGGTCGCTCTCGACGGCCAGCACGGCGAAGTCGAACTCGTCGCGGTAGCCGACCCGCTGGAACACGTCCTCCTCGGCGACCAGCGCGCGGGCCGGGCCGCTACCCAGTCCCTCGAAGTCATCGAGCGAGAGTTCCCAGCCGGCCTTCTGCCCGCAGAGCAAGGCCAGCGCCGGGTGATCGGTCGACAACTCCACGTGGGTCAGGGGCGCGCCCGCCACCTCGTCGACGGTCGTCGAGACGGTCGAGAGGCCGGCGGTCGCGATCTCGGTGAGCAGGAGGCCGGCCTCCAGACCGCCCGGAATCTCCACCCCGAAATCCAGTACCACTGCCTCGTTGTCGAGGCGGGCGACGGCGACGTTCAGCTCGTCGGCGAAGTCGATGGCCTCGTCGACGAGATCCGTCGCCATCCGGTTCAGACTCTCCATACCTCCGCTTGTGCGCGCCCCCCTTTAGGCGTCCGGGTCCCGGTCGCTCCGGGCGGGTCTGCCGAGTGCGTCTTCGACGCCCGCAACTTTCTCTCCGGCCGACCCGTCTCGGGTGCGCTTATCGTCGATCTTCAGGACGGTACTCACCCGGTCGGCGTCGACGGCCTCGTGGGCGGCTTGGGCGGCCGCGAACAACTCACCGATCGCCTCGGCCTCGATCGTCGTGCCCATCGGCGTCGTCTCGTAGGCCACGTCGAAGTCCTCCAGCGCGTCGACGGCCGCGGCAACCTCTTCTGCCATGCTGTCTTCGATCACCGGTGCTACGCTCAGGAATCCGACGACTGTCATGGGCGAGTGTGGGAGCGGAGTGGTCAAAAATCCGCGCGTCGACCAGCCGGACGTGTCAACCAGATAGTAAAGTACTATAGCGGTCGAGTGTGTGTGTGGTGTCATGCCAACGGAATTCACGCGACGGCGTGCGTTGCGACTCGGTGCGGCGACCGCGAGTGTCGGGGTGGTCGGCAGTGTCGCCGGCTGTAGCTCGATTCCGTTTCTCGGTGGGGGCGGGAAGACGCTCGCGTACAACGACGCCCTGTTCGCGCCGGGCGAGGTCTCCGGGACCGAGGACGGGTACGTGTTCACCTACAGCGACTACAAGGTCCTGCGGAACAACGAGGACAACCTCGAGAACGGCACCGCGACCTACGAGGAGGACACCGAGTCGTTCCCGTTCAGGCAGATGGGTGTCGACTTCGACAGCACGGACGCGAATCTGGCGATCCTCGCCGTCGGCGGACACGTCACGGGAAGTTTCAAAAAGAGCGACGTGGGCCCGTCTCTGGAGAGCAACGAGTTCAGCGAGGACGGTAGTTACAGCGGCTACACTCTGTACGCGGGCGAGGAGCGGACCGTCGGCGTCAAAGACGGGGCGGCGGTGTACGCGACAACCCGAGACGCCGAGGGGTACGACCGGCGGAGCGCTATCGAAACCATCGTCGACACGAAAGCCGGCGACGGGAACCGCTACGCCGAGAACGACGACTACTCGACGCTGGACGAACACGTCTACGACGACGCGGTGATCGCCATCGGCGGCACCGGTGGACTGATCGCCTTCTTCGCCGGCGACTTCGAGAACGTCGCTGGATGGGCCATCAGCGGTCGGATCGACGGCGGTACCCAACACATCAAAAGCGCACACGTCTTCGAGAGCGAGAGCGACGTGAACGTCGACGAGGTCGAGCAGTGGGCCCGAGACAGCAGCCTGTTCGTGGACGCGACCGACCTCTCGGCGTCACAGGACGGACGCGTCGCGACCGTCAGCGCGACCGGACAGACGTTCGGCGGCACCGGCCCGGACCAGGGGCAGTGACTGGTCCGTCCCGGTGCCGGTAAGTGGTCCGCCTGCGACCGTCCGGGTATGACCGACGACGAGCGGACGGTCGAGGCGAACGGACTCGACTTCGCCGTGCGCGAGCGCGGTGACGGCGACCGCCTGGCGCTCTGTTTGCATGGCTTCCCCGACGACGCCGGATCGATGGACCCGCTGGCGGAACGGCTCGCCGACGCCGGCTTCACCGCCGTCGCGCCGTATATGCGCGGCTACGGCCCGACCGGCGAAGCACCGGATAGCGATTACAGTGCCCGCGCGCTCGGGGCCGACGCGGTCGCACTGGCCGACCGACTGGTCGAGGACGGGGGCTACGACGACGCCGTCCTCGTGGGTCACGACTGGGGCGCGGTCGCGGGCTACAGCGCGGCCCGAATCGACCCCGACCGATTCTCGAAGCTCGTGACGATGGCCGTCCCGCCTCGCTTCGGCGCGGCGATCTGGGACCACCCCCGGCAGTTCCTCCGGAGCTGGTACGTCTGGTTCTTCCAGTTGCCCGGCCTGGCCGAGCGGACGCTCCGGCGCGAGGACTTCGCCATGATCGAGGTCCTCTGGAACCTCTGGAGTCCGGACTGGGACTACCCCGACGAGCGCATCGAGTCGGTCAAATCGACCTTCCGGACCGGCGGCACCGCCGACGCGGCGCTGCAGTACTACCGCCAGTTCGTCAATCCCCTGGTGTCCGACCTGTTCCGGAACGGCCGACCCGATCCCGGCGACGCCCCGCCCATCGAGGTGCCAGGGCTGGTGATCGCCGGGGCCGACGACGGCTGTATCGGGCCGGAACTGTTCGAGAACGCGGCTGACGCGTTCGACGCCGACGCCCGCGTCGTCCGGATTCGGGACGCCGGACACTTCGTGCACCAGGAACGGCCGGACGTGGTGGCCGAGGAAGTGATCGAGTTCTGCAGTGCGTGACGGTGTGACACGGCGAAAAACCCGGAGTCCGCTACCTTTTTGCCGGCCCTGACGGAAGCCACGTGTATGCTCACCGTCCGGGCACCGGCCACGAGCGCGAACCTCGGGAGTGGCTTCGACGTGTTCGGGGTCGCGCTGGACCGCCCGGCGGACGTGGTTCGTGTCGAGAAGGCCGACGAGATCAGCATCGAGGTCACCGGCGTCGGGAGTCAGTACATCCCGGAAGACCCCGACAAGAACACCGTCGGGGCCGTCGCCGAGGCACTGGACGCCCCCGCTCGCATCGAGATCGACAAGGGGGTGCGCCCGGCCTCGGGGCTCGGGTCGTCGGCCGCCAGCGCCGCCGCGGCCGCCGTCGGATTGAACGAACTGTACGACCGTGGCCACAGCCGCGAGGAACTGGTCCCCATCGCCGCCAAGGGGGAGGCCGTCGTCTCGGGCGACGCCCACGACGACAACGTCGCCCCCTCGATCATGGGCGGGTTCACCATCGCCACCGACGACGGCGTCACGAAGGTCGACGCCGACATCCCGCTGGTGGCCTGCCTCCCCGACATCGTCGTCTCGACCCGGGATGCCCGCCGCGTCGTCCCCGAGACGGCACGGGTGGAGCAGTTAGTGGAGACCGTCGGCTGGGCCGCGACGCTGACGACCGGGATGCACCGTGACGATCCCCACCTGGTCGGCGAGGGGATGAACGACACCGTCGTCACGCCGGCCCGCGCCGAGTTGATCGACGGCTACAGTCGGGTCCGTGACGCCGCCCTCGACGCCGGCGCGACCGGCGTCACGATCAGCGGCGCGGGGCCGACCGTGATCGCCGCCTGCGAGGACGGCGACCGCCGGGCCGTCGGCACCGCGATGATCGACCAGTTCAACGCCGTCGGCGTCGAGGCCCGCGTCTACCAGACCGAGATCGGCAGGGGCGCGACGCTGTTCTGAGACGGGAGTGAGAAAATACTTGCCGGGAGACAGGAACACGGTCGTATGGACTCGACCGACATCCAGGCTCTCGGCATCAGTGTCATTCTGTTCGGTGGGTTCTCGACCGTGAGTCCCGATCCAGTGTTCGTGCCCAACGAGACTGGCGCACTCCTCATGCTCGTCGGACTGTTCGTCGTTTTGCTGAGTCTACTCCCGGCTGTCGAAGGTAGCGGTGACGAGTAGAACGCGGCAGTTAGCTACCAGCGCTGGCGTTCGCTCTCGTTGATCCAGCGGAACCGCTCTTCCCCGGTGGTGGCCTCGGGCGCCTCCTCGGTGCCGGGTTCCTGCCAGGCGACACAGAGACTGCCGCCGACGATGCCGACCAGCATCCCGATGACGAGGCCGCCGAACGCGCCGATCAGCGAGAGGATGGACATGGCGATGCCGGTGACGCCGATCAGCGTCGAGAGCTGGGGTTTCACGATGGCGAACACGCCACAGGCGACGACCATGGCCGCGAAGACGATGCCCAGCGCCGAGAACGACGGCCCCTGCGTCGCGGGGATCATCTGGAGCCGGATCGGGATGGCGGCGATGATCATACCGCCGAGCACCAGCAGCGTGCCGCCGGCGAAGGGGCGCCGGGACCGCCACCGGGCGAACGCGCCCGGCTGGGCCCCCAGCCGCTCTTCCTCCTCGACGACCCGCTCGTCGCCGCCCAAGGAGGGGAGACCGAAGTCTACGTCGCCGAGGATCAGCCCGTAGCCGGTCCCGAGGAACTGGCCGTAGAGGACGAACGCGACGACGATCAACGGCCCGGTCGCCGGAAGGAAGCCAAGCAGCGACCCGCCGTAGAACGCGATGCCGACGAGCAGGCCGAACCCGAGACCCATGCTCCCGGCGGTGACCGCGAGGGCGGCCCGCGTCAACAGCGGGACCAGCAGTTTCTGTGTCGCCGTCGAGCGCCGCGAGAACATGATCACCGTGTTCGTGAAGTCGTTGATCGTCCGCGAGACGTAGGCCACGAAGGCAAGTCCCAGCACGACCGACATGGCGATCCAGATGCCGAAACCAGTGGAGATACCGGTCGCACCCAGCGTCGCCGCCAGTTCCGCGAACAGGTCGAGTCCGATCGCGAGGGCGACGAAGACACCGCTGAGCAGGCCGGCACCGAGCGACGCGACGACGCCCGCCCGGACTTCCTCGCCGGGCACGAACGTGGTCGCGTCGATTTTCTCCATCATCAGCCCGTAGCCGTTGCCCAGCACCTGGCCGTAGACGACCAGCGCGACCAGCCCCGCGAGCCCGAGGTTCGGGCCGACGCCGACCGAACCCAGCACGAGGACGGCCACGCCGAGGGCGGTCCCGTAGACCAGCCCCATGCTCCCGGCGGTGACGGTGAGCGCCCCGCGGGTCAACAGCGGGACCAGCAACTTCTGGGTGAGCCGTGAGCGCCGCGAGAACATGATCACCGTGTTCGTGAAGTCGTTGATCGTCCGCGAGAGGACGGCGGCGAACAGCAGGCCGAACACGAGGCCGGCGGCCACGAACAGCGCCGCTCCGAACCGCGGGGACTGGCTCCCGGCCAGCGCCGCGATCTCCGTGAGGGCCGCGTCACCGCCGAGCAGTGAGAGGACGGCGACGCCGGCGATGCCGCCCCCGACGGCGCCCACGATGGCCGCGTTCTGTTCGTCCGCGGTCCGGCCGGGCGTGAACCAGTGCGCTTCGAGCAGGCTGCCGTAGACTGCGCCCATGAGCTGTCCGTACAGCAGGTACCCGAAGATCACCGAGAAGTCGGCAAGCGGCGGGAGTCCCGCGTTGTATCCCAGAATCAGCAAGGCGATGGGCATGACGTAGCCGAAGAAGCCGTAGGCGAGGATGTGGCCGTAGAGAAGGCCGAACCCGCCGGCGGTGACGCCCAGTGCCGACCGTTCCAGCAGTGGCACGAGAATCCGCTGGAGAACCCCGATGTTCCGGGATAGCATGATGATCGTGTTCGTGAAGTTGTGCACGGTCCGTGAGAGAAAGACGCCGAAAAGCAGTGCGAAGATCACGCAGGTTCCGATCCAGACCAGCCACCCGGTGGTGAGCCCACTCCCACCGACCAGCCAGGCGAAATACTCGAACCCCTGCGTCTTGCTCCCGTTCGGCCCCGGCAGGAACTGGATCAACAGCCCCGCCGGAACCGCAGCGACCAGTGCACCGATCACCGCTGCAACTTGCTCGTCCCGCCCGAACGTCGAGGTGATTTTCGTACTCATTATATGCCCCGCAAACCCCCAGGTTTTGCGGCTCTCTGCCCCAGTCATTCCGTAGTCGGCATAAAAAGTATTCTGCACCTATTGACCGGCAGTTTAAGGTATGGGAGGCACGCGGGCGACACCGAAAGCGCGGTGACCACGCTGGTGGACAGGTCAGTTCGGGGAGTGGTCAGACTCGGCACCGTCCGGCCGGACCGGCTCGCCCCGCCCGTCCTCGATCCGGACCCCATCGGTTCCGGCCCGTCCCGAGAGTTCCCGCTGAGGATAGGGAATCGTGACGCCCTCGCGGTCGAACGCCGCCTTGACTCGCTCGACGACTTCGGCCTGTGTGCGCCAGCGTTTCGGGGGCGTCGGCTGTTCGATCCAGAACCGCATCTCCAGGACGACGGCCGAGTCACCGAACTCCCGGGGGAAGACGTTCGGTTTCGGCGTCTCCGCCACGTGATCGACGGTCTCGATGGCCGCGGTCGCGACCTCGACGGCTTTGCCCGGATCCGCGTCGTAGTCGATGCCCACGTCGACACGCAGGCGGAGTCGCCCCTTCTGGCTCCGGTTGGTGATGGCCCGGTCGGCGACCCTGTCGTTGGGGATGACGACGAACTCCCCGTCGAAGTTCTCCAGCCGTGTGTTGACGATGGTGATGTCGGTGACGACGCCTTCCTCGTCGCCGACCTCGACCCAGTCGCCGATCTCGAACGGCCGGGAGAACATCAACACGAATCCGGCGATCAGCGAGCCCAGCGTCTGTCTGGCGGCCAGTCCGACGACGATCCCGAGAAAGCCCGCCCCGACCAGCAGACCGCCAAGATCCACGCCCCAGAAGCCCAGCAGGACGAACGCGACGACCACGAGCAGCCCGATCTGACCGACCCGGGTGACGATCTGTTCCTGGTGGGCCGTCATCCGGTCGGCCTCCCGACTGAACGCGGCCACGGTGTCTTCGAGCAGGCCCATCCCCACGTAGGCACCGACTACCAGCAGGCCGGAGAACACCCAGGCGAACACGTCGGCCAGCGAGAACTGCACGAGCGCGTAGGACTGTGCGATGAGCCACTGCTGGTTCCAGATCACCAGCAGCGTCACCCCCGTGACGAGACAGATGCCGACCTGGAGCGACCGGAGCAGGAGGACGACCGGCGTCGTCACTGGAAACCGGTCGTTTACCTGTCCGACGAAGTCGTCGATGGTCCCGCCGAGGTACCGCCTGGCGACGAGTCGCCTGCACTGCCGGAGCAAGAGCGGGACGACGAGCGCAGCGAGCGCGATGGCCGCGAGCGCGAGGGCGACGGTGGCGAGAAGTCGCTCCTCGGTCGACGACAGGGGGTCGAGTACGGATCCGAACTGGGCGACGAGCGGTAAACGTACGATCACTAGTCACTGCGTACAGCGACGGCAACGGAAAAGCCGCTCGTGTGTTTCGCGGGCCGAAAGGCGATCGCACGACCGCTCAGTCCAGCGAGCGTTCGAGGAATCGCCGGCGCAGTTCCGCGTCGGGGACGGGACACTCGTCTTGCTTCCCGAACACCTGGTATCGGTGATCGCCGACGAAATCGTAGACGCGGTCCCTGACGCCCTCGGGGACGGCGATCAGCGCGTACAGAAGTGGAAGCGGGCCATCCAGCTCCCGACAGACACGGAGCGCCGCCTCGGATTTCGTGTAGTAGTCGTCACCGTCGATCAGGACGATGGAGTCGAAGTAGTCGGGTTCCAGTCCGTGCCGGGTCAACAGTTCCTGTCCGACCGGCGACTGGAGCGGGGCGAAGCGGAACCGCCCGGCGTGATCGAACTTCACGAGTAGCCTGAGCGAGCGGTTACAGAGATTACAGACGCCGTCGAACAGGAGGACCGGCCGCTGGATCTCGTCGACGATCTCGGCGGGATCGCGGTCCGGGTCGGCTCCGCCGCTGTCGCCGCCAGTATCCCGCTGGTCGCCCGCGTCCCCGGTCATAGCAGATTAGACGCCCCGGCCCTGCAGTTTCTCCTCTTCGGGCAGGTCGGCGTTGGCGTCGCCTTTCATGCCCGAGCCGATGTTCGAGGAGATCTCGGCCAGTTTCTCGGGGTCGTCCCAGTTGTTGACGGCCTCGACGACGGCGGTACCCATCGCCTCGGGGTCCTCCGCGCCGAAGATACCCGAGCCGACGAAGATGCCGTCACAGCCGTGGTGCATCATGAGTGCGGCGTCGGCGGGCGTCGCGATGCCGCCGGCCGCGAAGTTGACCACGGGGAGCCGGCCCATCTCGGCGGTCTCGTGGACCAGTTCCGCGGGCGCCTCGTTCTCGCGGGCCCACTTCTCGCGTTCCTCGTGGCTCATGCCCTCCAGCTTGCGGATCGCGCCCTTGATGTTGCGCTGGTGGTGGACGGCCTGGTTCACGTCGCCGGTGCCGGCCTCGCCCTTGGTGCGGATCATGGCCGCGCCCTCGTTGATGCGGCGGAGCGCCTCCTGCAGGTTCCGCGCGCCACAGACGAACGGCGAGGTGAACTCGCGTTTGTCGATGTGGTAGCGGTCGTCGGCCGGCGTGAGCACTTCGGATTCGTCGATCATGTCGACGCCCGTCGCTTCGAGGATCTGGGCCTCCTTGGTGTGGCCGATCCGGGATTTGCCCATCACCGGGATCGACACCTCGTCGATGATCTCCTGCACGTCGGCGGGGTCGGCCATCCGGGCCACGCCGCCGCGTTTGCGGATGTCGGCCGGCACGGCCTCCAGTGACATGACCGCCACGGCACCCACGTCCTCCGCGATGCGGGCCTGCTCGGGGTCGACGACGTCCATGATGACGCCGCCTTTCTGCATCTTCGCGAACCCGCGCTTGACCAGATCGGTCCCGCGACGGAGCTCCTCCAGATCAGTCGCCTCTGACATACGCCGTGCTAGGGCGTTCACGCACTTAACCCGTGTCCTTTCCGGAAGAACGCGACCGGGTCGACGGCGGCCTCCGATACCGTTTTGCCACCGTCGGCCCATCCTCCGCCCATGTCCGTCGTCACCAGGCTCGGTCGCCGGCTGGAGGGGGTCATCGCCCGCTACTTCGACACCGCCCTCCCCGACCGCGAGACCCTGCCGCGGTACGTCGCGCCCTTGCCCGCCTGGATGGAAGACGCCGCCCTGCGACTGGCCTGGCCCATCGCCATCGTCAACCTCCTCGGGACGGCCTTTGGCTTCTGGTACTACGGCTTTCACCCCGTGCCGTTGACCGATCCGCTATTCGTCAGCCAGTTCGGTCTGACAGCCCCCGAGATGTGGCTTTTCGTCCCCGACAGCCCCGTCGCGACCGGCTTCATCGGCCTCTCGCTGGTCGCCTGGCGGCTCGACTGGCACGCCGAGTGGATCCACGTCCTGGCCTTCTTCGGCTGTATCAAACTCGGCCTCTGGACGCCCTACGTCCAGCTCCTGGTCAACGGCCCTGGAGGACTGAACCCCCTGATGTACCACTTCCTGATCTGGAGTCACGCGCTGATGGCCGTCGAGGCGTTCCTGATCCACCGATACAGCGAGTTTCCCATCTGGGCCATCGCCCTCGCGACGGTCTGGTACACACTCAACGACGTGGTCGACTACTTCGTTCCCCTGATCGGCGACCCTCACCACACACTCCTGCGCGCGGAACAGACCGTCCTCGGCTTCGATCACACGCTTCCCGCCCACGATCAGGCCGCCGCCGGCGCGGTCGTGTTGACCATCCTAGCCGTCTTCCTCGCGACCGCGACGCGTGCGAAGAAAGCCGAACTCGGGGCCTGACAGTGATCGTCGGGCTCACGCGGACACCTGCCCGAGTGCCAGCCCCTCAGCTCTCGGCGCGCTGGTCTAGCAGTCGTTCGGCTGCCTCGACCGATTCGGCGACGGCGATGTCGTAGTCCTCGCCCTCGGCGCGCTCGAACTGCATCTTCCCGGTCGGTGACTCCGGTTCGATCCGGACGACCGCGGCACACCCGGCCTCGGCGGCGTACGTCTTCGCCTCTTCGACGTACGTGACTGCCTCCCCGGAGGTCGGTTTGAATTCCCTGAGGTCGTTGACGATGTCGAAGCCAGGGTCCAGTTCGTCGACCCCGGCTTCGACTTCGCCGGCGGCCGCTTCCGCCTCGTCGTCTTCCATGTGTCCCGCGAGTCGAATGTACAGTCTGTTCGCTCCGGTGTCGACCTCGACGTCGGTCTCCGCCATACCCGTATCAAGTGGGCCGGGAAAATAGCGGTCCGCCACGGCTCGGCTGGCGATAAATCGACAACTCGTTTATTCCGGCTACGCGCCGTCGCTCCGCTCCGGCACGCTGTCGGCGTGGGCCCGCACCCACAACTCCCCGATCCGCGACAGTCTGGTCCGGTAGGATTTCCCGTGTTCCTCCTGCTCGATGTAGCCTTTCCCACCCGGTCCCAGCCGGTCGACGTTGTAGATCACTTTCGACCGGAAACTGTCGGTGTACTCCTCGCCGAGTTCCCGCGAGAGTTCCTGGGCCAGTTCTGAGACGGACTCGAACTCCCCGTGTTCCCCGAGGGTGAAGAGGATGATCTCCTCGAACGGCTTGACGTTCGAGAAGGAAGCCACGGGGAGTTCGACGACGTGGCTGCCGTCGATCTCTTTGGCACCGATGGTGGTCCCGCGCTCGTCGAACTCGTCCAAGAGATTGCGGGCGCTCTCCAGCCGTTCGGTGACCCGGTCGTCGGCCACGTCCTCGCGCAGATCCGAGAGCAGGTCGATCTGGCGGCGGAGTTCCTCGGCGAGTTCGGTCTCCAAGTACTTCTCGGGGACCGTGTAGTAGGTGTGGATGCGGTCGCGGTCCTCCTGGCGCTCCACCATGATGGAGTGGGCCGCAGTGGCGAAGGCGAACGAGACGGTGCGGGGCATCGCGGAGATGTTGACCCAGACCTCGCTGGCCTCGCCGTCGTCGCGGCCACGGTCGAGTTCGGTCATGATGAGGCTGTACGCGCGCTCGAAGGCCACGTCGTAGTCGTAGACGTCCTCGATGACGATCCGCTCGGTCTCGGCCCCAAGGAGGTTCGTGAAGTCTTTTTCGAGTTTCTCGGCGAGGTTGCGCGAGTACTCGACGTTGGCCTCGCTCCCGACGGCCCCCTCCAGCAAGACCACCCGGTCCACGTCGAGTCGCTCCCGGACCAGCGGCGCGATGAGCCGGTCGTAATCGAACCCGACCGGGACGATGTGGGTCTGCATACTCGCACTTGTTCGGACGCAGTCAAAAGCGTTCGAGTTTCACGGCAGTCAGTCGGCCGACTGGCGCCGGTAGACCGCGGCGTCCTCCCCGGCGGCGTGGCCGGTGGCCGCCGAGACGCCGACGGTCAGGGCGAGCCCGAGCCCCATTCCGACGACCGAGGCCGACCAGCCGCCGAGTCCGGGCGCCAGCGGGAAGACGTAGCTCGCCGGCACGAACGGGAGGAAGACGCTGGCGAGGTAGAACAGCTGGCTCCCGCCGACGCCGGCGTACATCCCGTCACGGGTCGTCCCCGGCCAGTAGAGCGCGACCAGTACGGGGAGGGCGAGCTGTGCGAAGCCGCCGAAAGCGGTGTCGCCGATCTCGATGAGGGTCCCCGGCCGGAAGAGGCTCGCGACGAACGCCACCAGGGCGATGACGACGACACCGATCCGACCGACCAGCGCCTCTTTGCTCTCGGTGACCCCGGTGACGACCTGCCGGTACACGTCACGAGTGAGATACGACGACCCCGAGAGCAGCATGGAGTCGCTGGAAGACATCATCGCGGCCATCGCGCCGGCGATCACCAGCGCCGCGAACCACGCGGGCGTGTACTCGTTCAACAGGAGCGGGAGGACGTTCTCACCTTCGCCGGCCACGATTCCTAGCCCCTGAGCCCACGCGCCAAGCATGAACGCGGGGACGAAAAGCAGGATGACCAGCACCGGCCAGAGCGCGAACGTCCGCTTGAGGACCCGCTTCGAGCCGGCGACGAAAAAGCGCTGGTTCACCTGCGGGAACATCGTCACGCCGAACGCGATGGAGACGGCCGTCGAGAGCATATACGCCGGGGTGTAGAGGCCGCCACCCAGCGCGAGGTGACCGGGCGAGGCGGCCGCCAATTCGGCCGTGGCTGCGCCGGGCCCGCCGACCACCGCCAGGATCCAGGCGACCGCGACCCAGATCATCCCGAGCATGAAGATCCCCTGCAACGTGTCGGTCCAGGCGACCCCGCGCATCCCCGACAGGACGACGTAGACGATCATGAAGAGTGTGATACCGCCGGCCCCCAACCAGTAGGGGACCGCGCCGTCTGTCAGGGCCGCCAGCGCAGTGCCGGCACCCTGCTGCTGGAGCATCACGTACGGGAGCAGCCAGAACAGCGACACGCCGGCGACGAGCACGCGGAGAACGGGCGAACCGAACCGATCGCCGAGCATCTCCCCGAGGGTCACGTAGCCGTTGATCTTCCCGACGAGCCACTGCTTGTAGCCGATCACGTACCAGAGGATACCAAAGAGGACCCCGTCCATCAGCCCCATCACGAGGATCCACTCCGGCCCGGCCGCGTAGGAGACGTTCGGGCCGCCGAAGAACGTAAAGGCCGACAAAAGCGTCGCGAAGGTCGTAAACAGCAGGACGACGGTGCCCAGCGTCCGACTCGCCAGGAAGTAGTCCTCGGCTGTGCGGTCGGTCAGCCGGTAGGCCACCAGCCCGATCCCGAGCGCGAGCAGGAGGTAGCCGACGACGATACCGATCTGGAGACTGGTCTCAGCCATCGGAATCACCTCCGGCCGGTTCGATCCCGAGGCCCCAGCCCCAGCGGGCGAAGGCGGCGAAGACGACGGCGGTCAGCCCCAGCCAGCCGACGTGCCACCAGACCCAGACCGGCAGTCCGGCGACGACCCGGCTCGATCCCCACCAGAACCAGGGAATCGCCAGCGCGACCAGCAAGACCGCGACCGCGGCCCAGGCGTACGTCTCTCGATCCATGGTTGTCGAAGTCATCCACTGGACGCAAATAGACGTGTCGATAGCGTTCAGAAGAAGCGTTCGAAGAGATATTTCCTTCAATTTCCGGCGGGCCGTCGCGTCGTCGGCTTCGAGTGTGGTTGGGAGTCAGTACAGCCGCGTCCCGTCGGGAACCTCGCGCTCGGGCTGGAGGTGGACCACGTCGCCATCGGCGTCGTCGACGCCGGTCACGAGACACTGGCTCTCGAACCCCGCGATGTTCACCGTTCCGAGGTTGACGACGGCCAGGACCTGCCGGCCCACCAGCTCGTCGGGACCGTAGTTGTCGGTCAGGCCGGCCGCGGACTGCCGAGTCTCGGTTCCGAAGTCGACTTCGAGTTCGTACACGTCCTTGCGGGCGTCGGGGAACGGTTCGGCGGCGCGGACGGTGCCGATCCGCATCTCCACGTCCTCCAGAAACCGTTCGGGGTCGATGTCGGCTTCCTCGATACCCATGGCCCACCCACCGCAGGGAAAGGTGAAGTGCGTTTCGTCGCCGCCGGGACCTGCTCGTTACGTGTCACGACGGTAGGTATATGACGCGAAGGCCGCTACGTCCAGCCGTATCCATGGGTGCGTTCATGGAGACATCATCATCACGCGGTTCACATCATCGCCCCTACCCGGGGCAGTTCACCAGCTATGCACGATTCAGCGAAATACTTGATTCACGCGGACATCGTCGCCGACGGGGTGGTAGAGCGGAGTGACGTCGTCGGTGCGGTGTTCGGACAGACAGAGGGATTGCTCGGCAGCGAACTCGACCTCCGAGCGTTACAGGAGTCCTCGAAGGTCGGCCGGATCGACGTCGAGATCGAGTCGGAGGGCGGCCGCTCCTACGGCGAGGTGACCATCGCCAGCGGCCTCGACAAGGTCGAGACCGCGATTCTCGCGGCCGCCCTGGAGACCATCGACCGGGTCGGCCCGTGCCGGGCGGACTTCCAGGTGTCGAAACTGGAGGACGTGCGCGCGGCCAAACGCCGCGAGGTCGTCGAGCGGGCGACGGACCTGCTCGCCGAATTCGAGGGCGAAGTCGCCCGGAGCGCGGACCTCGTCGAGGAGGTCCGCCAGGCAGTCCGGGTCGAGGACATCACCGAGTACGAGGGCCTGCCGGCCGGGCCCCGCGTCAGCGACAGCGACGCCATCATCGTCGTGGAGGGGCGGGCCGACGTACTCCAGTTGCTGAAGTACGGCATCAAAAACGCCGTCGCCGTCGAGGGCACCGACGTGCCCGAGGCCGTCGCGGATCTCACGTGCAGGCGGACGGTGACCGCCTTCTTCGACGGCGACCGCGGTGGCGACCTCATCCTCAAGGAACTCGGGCAGGTCGGCGAGGTGGATTACGTCGCCTTCGCCCCCGAACACCGCTCGGTGGAGGACCTGGCGCGCGACGAAGTGATGACCGCGCTCCGTGAGAAGGTCCCGATGGAAGCCGTCGCGGGGGCAAGCTCGCCCCACGAGACCGTCGCGGCGACCGACGGGAGCGCCCGCCCCGCGCCGCCGGAGACGGCCGACGAACCCGAATCGACCGCGACAGCGGACGCGAGTGGGACGGCATCGGCCGAGCAGTGTGAGGGCGCGACGGTGGACGCCACGAGGACCGACGACGACTCGGCCGACGATGGCGACGCGGCAGCAACCGACGACGCCACGACGCCGGCCGACAATGACGACACCGCGGACGCGCCGGCCGCCCCGGAGACACTGGCTGGCCACGTCGAGGCAGTCGTCGACGCGGACAGCGGCGAGGTCGTCCTGCTGGACAGTGAGTTTCAGGAGCTCGCGTCGGCCCCCGCGAGCGAGGCGTTCGACACCGTCGCCGACGCCGACGTGACGCCGACGACGGTCGTCCTCGACGGGGAACTCGACCAGCGGGTGCTCGACGTGGCCGCCCAGCGCGGCGTCGAACAGATCGTCCCGCGATCGACCGGCGAGTTCGTCAAGCAACCCACCGGCGTCCGCATCCGGACGGCCGATCAGTTCTGAAGCGGCCGGGCCAGCAAGAGCCCGTCCCCGTCCTCGTAGTGGTCCGGCAGTCGCTCCCGTTCGAGGAAGTCGTGGTCGTCGTAGAAGTCCCGGGCCCGGTCGTCCCCGGCCCTGACCGTGAGTTCCAGTCGCTCGAAGCCGTCCACTTCGAGCTGCTCACACAGCGCCGCCAGTAGTCGAGAGCCACGACCCTCGCCACGGTGACCGGCCGCGACCGCCAGCTCGGCGAGGTACGCGACCGTGTCCTGCGGGATCGCGACGGCGTACCCCACCGGCTCGTCGGTCTCGTCCGCGACGACGAGGACGACGGGTGGGCCGTCGATGGCAGGTTCGAGCAGCCCGTCCCAGGGTTCGGTCAGCGATGCCATCTGGATGGCCCGCAATCGGGCCAGATCGGCCGGTCGAGCCTGTCGGATCATACCGCACCGAGCGCGAGCGCGACGCCGCCACCGGCGACGGCCGCGACGACCGTCGCGAGGAAGTTGACGACCTGATTGCCGAAGTACCGTCCCTCGACGGTCGCCCCGAGGAGGCTGTCGGCGGTCATCCCGAGGATGCCCGCGCCGACGATCACCAGCGCGCCCAGCGGCTGGACCGACTCGAAGGCGACCGCGATGGCGGCGATCAATCCAGCGCCCGCGATCCCGGCGAGTTCGCCCTGCCAGGTCACGGCTCCGTCGGTGCCGGGCGCGACCCGCTCGAACGTCGTGATGAGCCGTGGCTCGTCGAAGAGCCCCCCGATCTCGCTGGAGAGCGTGTCACTCATGGCCGCGGCGACGGCCCCGGCGAAGGCGTAGAGGAACACGTCGGGCGAGACGGGGACGTGAGTCGGACTCGCCGCGAACCCGACGACGGCGACCAGCGCCATCAGTGAGTTCGCGAGGACGTTCCCGCTCCCGCGCGCCCCCTCGTTTTCCTGTGCGACACCGCGGTCGAGTTTCTCGTCGTATCTGAACTTCGAGGAGAGCGCGCCGACGCCGAAGAAGGTGATGAGCATCGCGAACCAGCCGTAATCGCCGAGGACGATCGTCAACAGCCCCAACAGGACCCCGGTGATCATCCCTGGGATCGAGGCCGCGTCGAGCCAGTAGGAGACGTAGCCGAAGATGCCGGTCACAGCCAGCGCGACCCCGACACGGACGGGCGAGACGGTGACGCCGAGGTCCGCGAACAGCCACAGCAAGAGTGCGGCCGAGACCATCACCAGCGGATCGTCACGGGCGAACAGCACCGCCCGCAACAGCGACGCGAGCAAGGCCCCACTGACCGCGAAGAATGCCAGCGTCGCCGGCGGGACGGACCCGGGCGTCAGCGCCACGGTCGCCAGCCCTGCGCCGAACCCCAGTACCGACCCGCCAGCGACGAACCCCGCCGTCGCTACCGCCGGGTCCGGCCGCCACGCCCTGACGAGGTGTTCGGCGAGGTTGCCGTACGAGAGGATGAACACCGCCGTCGAAAAGACCGTCATCGGGAGCGCGAACTGCATGGCCAGCAGTGCCAGCCCGGCGATGGCGAGTGAAAAGCCCGCCAGCCCGTAGAGACGCCCGTCCTCGCGGTCGCCCGGGCGGGCGAACAACTCGAACACGAATCCCTCGTCGATCACGTAGAGGGCCAACACGGCAATCGCGATGAACGGGAGTGTCCCGGCGACGGTGGCCACCGCCTGCGACGTGAGCCGGTCGGTGAACGGCACCCTTCCGGCGACGGCGGCGACCAGCTGTGGAGTCGCCCGGCTGACGGCCGGGACGAGCAACCCGCCCGTCCCGACCAGCGCGAACGCCCCCGCTCGCCGGACTGTCGTCGTCACGTGCCGCCCGTTTTTCGGAGACGCACTTAACAACCACCTTTTTCGCGAGGGGGTCGCGGGGCGACCCCCTCGCCAAAAACGTCTCCAGAAATCGGAGATTTCTGACGGGCTCGCGAGAGCGTCGCTCTCGCGAACGTGGGCGAAACAGCGGAACTCACGCCCTGCGCGAGTTCCGTTGCTGTGCTGATGCTCCACCGCGACCGCACCCGCCCCGCCACCGCACCGCCACCGTCCCGCGGCCGCACGCCAACCCGTGACCTTCATACTTGGTGACGGGAAACCAGACCTGTGGGCATTTACGACCGGTACCTCGCGGTCCGAACCCAGTGGGCCGACGAGGAGACGCCCGACAACGTCGCCGTCGTCATCACCGAGCGGGACCTGCTGGAGCAGGGCGCCTACGACACCCTGGAGTCGTTTTTCGACTGGGCCGTCGAGTACGGTGCCGAGCGAGTCATGGTCTACGTCTCCGTCCTCGACGAGGAGGCCGTGCCGACGCTCCGGCGCGCGCTCGAAGACGTTGACGCCCCCCGCGAGATGGCCGTTCGCGGCCCCGACGACGACCAGCGAGCCGACGCACCCATTCAGGTGAGCATCGGTCTCGGCGGCAAACACGAGTTCGCCGCCGCCGTTCGGAGCGTCGCCGAGGAAGTCGACGACGGCGAGTTGACCCCCGGCGAGATCGACGAGGACGACATCGAGGAGCGGCTGGTCTTCCCGACCGATCCCGACCTCGTCATCAAGACCGGGGCCGAGCGGCTCTCGGATTTCATGATCTGGCAGTCGGTTTACTCCGAACTCTACTTCACCGACGTGAACTGGCGTGACTTCCGGAAGCGGGAGTATCTCCGGGCGATCCGGGACTTCCAGGACCGCCAGCGGAGATTTGGCCAGTAGGCCAAATTACGTCGGGGAGCGACCGGTGGGAGCGGACCGACGGCGGTTTGGACAGTGACCGCAGGGAACTGTCCAAACGCCGGCAGTCGAGCGAAGCGAGTCTGCCGGAAGTTCGGCGAGTAGGCCGGATCACGTCGGAAAGCGACACCGACGCATACTACTAAGTTTCCCGATGCTGAACTGTCAACTATGGAAATAGATCAGGAAGACCTCACGGGTGCGGTCGTGCTTGTCTTGCTCGCCGTGGCGCTGGGTCTCGTCGTGGCCGGAGTGGAAACCGTGGCGGGATTCGATGTCCTCGCGGCGGGCGAATCCGCGGTCGGATACCTCGCGGCCGGAAACTTCAGCGTCGGCGTCCTCTCGACCGGCATCTTCTCGGTCGGGATCTTCGCCGCGGGGATCTTCTCGGTCGGGGTGTTCTCGATCGGCGTGTTCTCGATCGGGATCTTCTCGTTCGGGATCTACGCCGCGGGCCTGTACGCGGCACAGCGTCACGTCAGGTCGAACGGGTAGGACCGACTCGCGCCGGGTGAGCGGTTCGCACGGGATGGCCCTCAGTCCGCGGCGGGTTCCAGTTCTGCCTCGAACTCCTCTTCGTCGAGTCGTTCGCGCTCGCTACTGGGCAGTGCGTCCCGGAACCGGCCGAGGATCGACCGGGCCTCGTCGAGTTCGGCGCTGCCCATCGCCCGAACCAACGCCAGCGCGCGCCTGGCGCGGGCGGTCCGCCAGGACTCCTCGCGGGACTCGTAGGTCCGGATCGCACGCAGGAAGTCGACTTTCCGGAACTCCGGCCAGTAGGGTGTACAGAAGAAGACAGCGGCCTCGTTACCGTTGGCGTGCCAGGGCAGGAAGTTGCTGGTGCGTTCGGCCCCGCCGGTCCGGAGGATCAGATCCACGTCGCGGGATGGTCCTTCGTAGAGACGCTCTTCGACGGTCTCGGCGTCGATCTCGTCGGGATCGAGGTCGCCGTAGACCACGTCGCGGGCCACGTCGCGGGCGGCCCCGAGCAGTTCCGCGCGGCCGCCGTAGGCCAGCGCGATGTTCAACTGGAGTTCGTCGTAGTCGCGGGTGCGCCCCTCGGCGTACTGGATGGCGGTGCGGACCCGCCCGGGGAGGTCCTGGGTCTCGCCGATGGCCCGGATCCGCACTTCGCCCTCGTGGACGCGGTCGGCGTCGGCGAACTCGTAGAGCTTCTCCTCGATCAGGTCGAAGAGGGCCTCCCGCTGGTTGACCGGGCGGTCGAAGTTCTCCGTCGAGAAGGTGTAAAGCGTTAGCTCCTGGACGCCGAGTTCGTCACACCAGTTGAGCATGGCCTCGGTCGTCTCGGCACCGGCGCGATGGCCTTCCGTGGCTCCCTCGCCCTTGTTCCGGGCGTATCGACGATTCCCGTCCTGAATGACGGCGACGTGATCGGGCATCCCCGACAGCTCCCACCGTAACAGCCGTTCGTACCCCGACAGCGCCTGCTGGCGCACCCACGCGAGCATTGTATGGAAATTCTCACCCCGTGATAAGTATCTTGTCCTCCCCGGCGGTATTGGGTGGGGTGACCCGCAGGCTTTTAATATGGTGACGTACTCTGATAGGGTGCAATGGCGACCGGTACGGTTGATTTCTTCAACGACACTGGCGGTTACGGATTCATCGATACCGAAGACGCGGACGAGGACGTCTTCTTCCACATGGAAGACGTCGGCGGCCCCGACCTGGAAGAAGGTCAGGAGGTCGAGTTCGACATCGAACAGGCCGACAAGGGCCCCCGAGCAACGAACCTGGAGCGACTGTAACCATGGCGGAAGGCACAGTCGACTTCTTCAACGACACGGGCGGCTACGGCTTCATCGACACCGAGGACGCGGACGAAGACGTGTTCTTCCACATGGAAGACGTCGGCGGTCCCGACCTCGAAGAAGGGCAGGAAGTCGAGTTCGACATCGTGCAGGCCGACAAGGGCCCGCGCGCCGAGAACCTCACGCGCCTGTAACCGGGCACGTCAGTCGCGGTACTGTGCGGGGCCGCTGGCCCCGAGACGCGAGTTTTCGAGCGGCTGCTCCGTCGGCGGCACGACCCCGTAGCCAGCCCGAGACCGTGAGAGGTATGTGGACGGGACGGCCAGCATCGACCAATGGAGACCGAAGACCCCATCGATCCGGACCTCTACCAGCGAGCCGAAGCGCTCCTCGAACCCGGCGAGATCGAACTCGTGGGTATCATCGTCCACACGGAACTGGGCAGCGACGACGAGGCCACGCTTCACGAGACGACCATCGAGATCGGCGAGTCGATCGCCGAGCACGCGGGCGTCGACCCCAAGGACACCTACGTCTACTCCGGGAACGACGACACCGAGTTCGGACTGAACCAGCATCAGGGGCGCACGCTCGACGACGACGAGTTCGTCTGGGAGTGTCAGCAGTTGCTCCGCGAGGAGGTGTTCAAGATCGTCTTCTACTACGAGGCCGACACCGATCAGGAGGCGCTGGTCGAGACAGTCCGAGAGGATGGGTACACGGTCGAGAGTGTCGCACCCCGTTAGTCGGTCATCAACGCTTACAAGCCCGTGGTAGTCGTCGCCTCAGTCATGGCAGACGACGGGCACGCGGTCACACGTCGGTCGATGCTGGGCGTCCTCGGTGCGGCGGGCGTCGGCGGCACGGGTGTAGTCGGTCGCGTCGCGGCACAGGCCACGGGTGAGTCGTGGCCGATGCACCGCGTGAACGCACGCAACACCGGGTGGCTCCCCGGTCCGGAGGGCGTCGCGACGGCGGTCGAAACGGACTGGGTGTTCGAGGCGTTCCACGGACCGAACGGGCTCTCGGTCGCGGACGGGACGGTGTACGTGACCGACGACAACGACGAGTCCAAGCCATACCGAGGGACCGTGTACGCGCTCTCGGCGGCCGACGGGACCGAGCAGTGGCGATACGAGTTCGACCGCTGGGCACAGACGATGCCCGCGGTCGCCGACGGGCGGGTCTTCGTCACCACGAACGGGAACGGCGACGGGTACGTGTACGCCTTCGACGCCGAGACCGGCGACCGACTGTGGCGGTACGACGCCGAGAGCGAGATCGTCTGTGCGCCGACCGTCGCGGACGGGCAGCTCTATCTGGGACTGATCGGTGACGAAGTGGTTTCTCTGGACCCGGAAACCGGGTATCCGGACTGGCAGACGGGCGTCGACGGGAGGGTCTGGGGGTCGCCAGCAGTCGCCAACGGCTATCTCTACGTCGGGACCGATCCCAGACAGGGGCCGGACGAGCCGATTACGTCGCCAGCGACGGTCTACGCGCTCGACACCGACGACGGCACGATCCAGTGGGAGTACGACGCCGGCGAAGTTCGGATCACGGCGTCGCCGGCCCTCGCCGACGGGACGGTGTTCGTCGCCGCGGACGACGGCGTCCTCCGGGCGCTCTCCGTCGTCGACGGTACTGTCGAGTGGACCCACACCGTCGGCTCCGAAGGGAACGAGACACCCGTAGTACACGACGGAACGGTGTACGCCAACAGCCAGGGGTCGCTCGTCGCCCTCGACGCTGGCGACGGGACCGTGCAGTGGACCCACGACAGCGAGAACGTGGCCTCGCAACTGCTCGGAACGACGGGCGCACTGTACGCGACGGCGGGAGACGGCCTGCTGGCGGTCGACGCGGCCGACGGGACCGGCCGCCGGCTCGGGACCGATGGACGGGAACTCGATCCCAAAGCCGTCGTGGGGGACGGGATCTACGGATTCGACCGCTCGCAGGGACGGGTGTTCGGGTACGAGATTACCGAACGGGAACGCGCGTCCGGGACGAGAACGGGTGGATCGCCGACGCCGACTGCCGGCGGCGACGGGTCGAGCGGACTCCTGGGGAACGCCGGCCTGCCGGCAGGGCTGCTGGCGGCACTGCTCGGGGGCGTCGGTGCCTATCGCTGGCTGAGCAACGACGAGGAGTGATCGCCCGCGACGGGAGGGGACGCTGGACCCCAGACTCCGACCGGACAAGCGCGGATTTATGCCGCCGCAGTCCCGAGATTCGGGTATGAGCGAAGACCTCTCGCGGGTCGATCGGGCGGTCGTCAACGCCTTTCAGGGCGGGTTCCCGGTCGTCGAGCGCCCCTTCGAGCCGGCGGCCGCGGCGCTCCGGGATCGGGGCGTCGACATCGACGCCGACGCCCTCTTCGAGCACGTCAGGGACCTCGACGAGGACGGCGTCCTGACGCGCTTCGGCGCACTGATCAACGCCGAGGAGATCGGCGGCGCGGCCACGCTCGTCGCCATGCACGCCCCCGAAGACCGATACGACGAGGTGGCCGAGCAGGTCAATTCCTACGACGCGGTGGCGCACAACTACGAGCGCGAACACCCGCAGCTCAATATGTGGTTCGTCGTCAGCGTGCCCGACGCCGACGCGGTCGCGGACGTACTCGGATCCATCGAGGCCGACACTGGTCAGGAGACCTACAACCTGCCCAAACAGCAGGAGTTCCGGGTGGAAGCGAAGTTCCTGCTCGACGGCCCGATTCCGGAGGGCGACGTGGACCTGTCCGATCTCGGTCCCGAGGTGACCCCGACCGACCGGACATCGCTGACACCCGCCGAACTGGAGCTAGTGCTGGAGATCCAGGACGGCCTCCCGATCTCGCCGACGCCGTACCGGGACGTGGCCGACGCGCTCGGCGAGGACGTGGCGTGGGTACTGGAGACGATCAAGCGGTTCGATCAGGAGGGGAAGGTCCGGCGGGTGGGCGTGATCCCGAACCACTACGCGCTGGGCTACACCGAGAACGGCATGACGGTCTGGGACGTGCCCGACGAGGTGGTCGACGAGGTCGGGCCGGCCGTCGCGTCGCTGGGATTCGTCACCCACTGCTACGAGCGGCCGCGTCACGAGGGCGTCTGGCCGTACAACTTCTTCGCGATGACCCACGGACGTAGCGAGGAAGAGAGTGCCGAGCGGGTCGAGCAGGTCCGTGACAAGATGGCCGAGTTCTGGGACGTGGCCGACGAGGACTGGGACACGCTCTTTTCCACCCGGATCCTCAAGAAGACGGGCATCCGGATGGACGAGCGCGCGAAGGCCAACACCGTCGAACCGAACGAGGCCGACGACTGATGGACAGGGACCGATGATTCCCTTGTTCCACGACTTCACGGGCGCGACCGTCCTCGTCTTCGGCGGCGGGTCGGTCGGCGCGCGGAAGGCCCGACGGTTCGCCCGCGAGGCCGACGTGGTAGTCGTCAGTCCGACGTTCGCGGACGCGGACTTCGGCGGGGCCGAGCGGGTCCGTGCCGCGCCGGACGCCGAGGCGGTCGGCGAGTGGATCGAGGACACCGATCCCGCCCTGGTGGTGGCCGCGACCGACGACGGCGGCCTGAACGCGGCCATCGAGGACGCCGCGCGGGCCGCGGGCGCACTGGTCAACCGGACGGACGAACACGGCGAGCGCGATCCGGCGAGCGTCGTCGTGCCGGCCACAGTGCGAGACGGGCCGGTGACGGTCGCCATCTCGACGGGCGGGACGAGTCCGGCGCTGAGTCGATACCTGCGTCAGCAAATCGAGGTCGAGATCGACGGTGCCGGCGAGATGGCCGAGCTGACCGGGGCGTTGCGGGCCGAGTTACAGGCTGACGAGGTCGATCCGGAGCGGCGTCGGGATGCGATCCGGGCGGTCGTGCGATCCGGGCGAGTTTGGAAGCATTTAGATAGTGGCAGGACAAAGCCACGGCAAGTGGCCGAGGACGTGATCGCGGACGTGACGGGTGATTTACAGTGATAAACGGAGCCGGCGTGATTGCGGGTGTCAGTATCGCCCACGGGCAGGCCAGTGTCGACGACATCGAGGCGGCCTGTACCGAAGACCAGCGTCGGGCCGTCGAGTCACTACTCGATCAGCCGGGCGTCGAAGAGGCGTACGTCCTCCAGACCTGTAACCGCGCGGAGGCCTACGTCGTCGCCCCCGAGGCGTCGGTCGGCCGGGCCGCCCTGGAGCGCTACCGGGCGGCCGTGCCCGACGATGCCGTCGTCGAGATGGGGCACGAGGAGAGCCTGCGCCACCTCCTGCGCGTGGCGGCCGGCCTCGAATCCATCGTGCTGGGCGAGGACCAGATCCTCGGCCAGGTCAGAGACGCCTACGAGGACTCCCGTGGCGTCGGTGCGATGGGGCCGGTACTCGAAAACGGCGTGACCAAGGCGATGCACGTCGGCGAGCGCGCCCGCACCGAGACCGCCATCAACGAGGGGACGGTCTCGCTGGGGAGCGCGGCCGTCAACCTCGCGGACCGGAAACGCGACCTCGAAACCGCGACGGCGCTCGTCGTCGGCGCGGGCGAGATGGGATCGCTCGTCGCCAAAGCCCTCGACGGCACCGTCGAGCGCGTCCTCGTCGCCAACAGGACGGTCCCCCACGCCGAACATCTGGTGGGCCGACTCGACGTCGAGGGCTCCGCCCTCGGACTCAACGGCGTCTCGACAGCCATCGAGCGGGCGGACCTGGTCATCACGGCGACGGGCAGTCCCGAACACGTCGTCACGGTCGACACGCTCGACCGCGCCGGTGACACCTTGGTGATCGACCTCGCCCAGCCGCGTGACGTGCCGCCGGCAGCCGACGACCTCGACGCCGTGACGGTCAGGGACATGGACGCGCTGGAGTCGGTGACGGCGGCCTCCCGGAAGCGCCGGGAGTCGGCCGCCGAGAAAGTCGAGCAACTCGTCGACGAGGAGTTCGAACACCTGCTGACCCAGTACAAGCGCAAGCGGGCCGATCAGGTGATCGCGGGGATGTACGAGAGCGCCGAGCGGATGAAGGCCCGCGAGCTCTCGACGGCGCTGGAGAAGCTCGATCTGGACGAGGACGAACGCGAGGTCGTCGAGTCGATGGCCGACGCCCTGGTCGGGCAGTTGCTCGCGCCGCCGACCCAGAGCCTGCGCGACGCGGCCGAGGAGGACGACTGGACGACGATCAACACCGCACTCCAGCTGTTCGATCCGGAATTCGGGTCGGACGTGCCGGAGTTCGTCTCCAGCATGGATCCCGAGGAGATCCCCGAGGATATGAAAGCCGAGATGCCACAGGCTGTCCTCAACCAGCTCGACGACTGATTTTCAGGACTCGCGGGCTCGCGTCGCGATGCCCGGAATTCCCAGTTTGAGGAAGGCCGGCACGGCCAGCGTCGCGACGACGACCTCCATCCCACCGACGGTGAGAAAGGCGGCGAAGAAGCCGAACTGGTCGGCGACGGTGCCGCCGACGAGGACGCCGGCCAGAAAGCCCAGACTCCCGACGGCGTTGAACGCGGCCATCGCGACGCCGCGCTGGTCGTCGGCCGCCAGGTCCGTCACCAGCGCCATCGTCGCGGGGGCCATCAGCGCGCCGATCACGCCGACGGCGACCATCGCCGCGCCCGCGAGCGCGACCGTCGGCGCGAGGCCGACGCCGATCACGACGACGCCGTATAGCGTCGACCCTACGAGGACGGGGATGGTGCGCCCGATCCGATCCGAGAGGACGCCGAAGGGGTACTGGAAGATCGCGAACGGCGCGAAAAAGAGGGCGAGCATCAGCCCCGTCGCACCGGGCGAGAGTTCGAACACCTCCCGGAAGTACAGCGTGCCGACGAGGGCGAAAAAGCCCGCCGTGAGCCGATCGACGAAGCCGAACGCGCAAGGGACGAGGATGGCGGGCGTCGCCCGGATCGTCTCGCGGATGGCCCCGAGCCGGCCGCGGCGCTCGGCGGGGGCGCGGTCGGTGACCCGCGAGGCCAGGAGGCCGACGACGACGAGCAGGGCGCTGGCGGCCACGAGCGGCGCGAAGGGGCTGAGTTCGTACAGCTGGCCACCCAGCGGCGCGCCCAGCGCCGTCCCGCCGCCGATGGCGATACCCGCCGCGCCCATGTTCCGGCCGTGGCCCCCCTCCAGATCCATCAACATCGTGATCGACAGCGAGAACGCGCCGATGGTCGCCGCGCCCTGCAGGGTGCGCAGGCCCAGCACGGCGAGGAAGGGCAAGTCGATCACCTGCGGGAGGCCGGCGAGCAGGGCGTAGCCGGCCGCGCCCGCGAGCGCGCCGGCGACGATGAACGGAACCCGGCGGCCGGCGGTGTCGCTGGCTGCGCCCCAGACGCCGGCGAAGCAAACGAACGCACCGAATTCGGCGGCGAGGAACCACATACTCGCGTCCAGCGTCGTGTCGGCACCCAGTGCCGTCACCAGCGTGTCGACGCCGGGGTAGAGCAACACCTGTGCCAGCAGGACGGCGAACACGACGGCTGCCAGGGCGGTACGAGCCGAACGGGTCGTCACAGCCTGGCTTCGAGCCCGCGCGTGGAAGGGATTTCGATGCCGGGAGCCCGGACTTTTTGGCCCGCCCGCCCGAGTGTACTCGCATGGCGGATCTGCTCGACGATTCGGAGATCGAGGCACAGCTTCCCGACGAGTGGGGCCAGGACGGCGACGAGATCGTCCGGACCTACGAGTTCGACTCCTATCTCCCCGGCGTCGGGTTCGCGTCGGGGATCGGCGGTATCGCCGAGGACGCCTGGCACCACCCCGAGATCACGATCACCTGGGGCGAGGTCGAGGTCCGGCTGACCACCCACGACGCCGGCGGCATCACCCAGAAAGACATCGACCTGGCCGAGCGGTTCGACGACGTGTACGAGTGATGCCAGACGGCGGTGACGACACGACCGGCATGGGGACAGCAGGGGCCGCCGAGTACGTGCTGGGCTGTCGGTTCCGACTCGATCCGACCCCGGCGGAGCTCCGTGCCGAGCCCGCCGAGTTCGAGACGAAACTCTACCGGGAGGCGGATCCGCCCGGCGAGGAGGGGTGGCTGTTCTTCCGGGACAACTGCTGGCGCGGCGAACTGAACGATCCCGAGTACATCCGTGACCTGACCGAGGATCGCTGGGCGTCACCGTGCTGTCGGTCGACTTCCGCGAACTCCGGACCGACGAGGCCTATCTGACGGCGTTGAAAGCCGAGATCGGCGACGACCTCGATCGGTTCAACGCCGACGGCGTCCCGGAAGTCCTCTCGAAGTACCTCGGCTCGTCGATCCGCGTGGTCGACGGCGACGGCTAAGTGAGAGCTGTCGAACCAGTACGCCTTTCTTTCAGAACCACACAGTTGCAAGCATGGGCGAGTACGACGATACCACGACGATCGAGGTGGAACTGCCGACGGCGTTGCTGGCGGCGGTCGACGAGGCGGGTGCGGCCGGTGGGTACGACGGTCGCTCCGAGGCAGTGCAGGCGGCGCTCGTGGCCTGGGTCGACGCCATCGACGGAGAGAGCGAGGACAGTGGTGGGGCTCTCGGCGGGTTGTCGGATGGATTGAGCGACGTGGACGTCGATGTCGGTGTCGACGTCGGCGTCGACGAATAGGTGATACGAGGGGTCCGGCGACAACGCTTTCCGCACGGGCAGTGACAGCCCCGCTCATGGGGACGACGCCACAGCCGGGGGGTACAGTCGAGGCACCGATCACGCTGTCGACCGGGGAGACGGTATCGGTACCGCTGTCGACGGCGGCCACGGTCTACGGCGCGATCTTCTCGGCCGACCGGGGAGCCGTCGCCGACCTGCTTCCCCGTGGATTGTCGCCGATCCGAGCCACGCCGCGGCGCGCGGCAGTGACCTTCCTCGCCGTCGAGTACCATCGTATCGGCGACGACGCCATGAAACCGTACGACGAGTTCAGCGTCATGTTCCCGGCCGTCGAGGCCGGGGACCGCTCCTGGCCGCTCGCGTCGCTTCTCACCCACGGCGCGTCGGGATACGTCTGGTACCTGCCGGTGACGACGGAACCGGCGAAGGCACTGGGCGTCGACATCTGGGGCTACCCGAAAACGGTGGCCGAGATCGACCACGACGACCACGTGGCCGGGCGACGGACCACGGTCCGGGCCGACGGCCAGGACGTGATCACGCTGGACGTGGAGAAGACACCAGCAATCGATCAGGTGCAGGACGGAGCATCCTACACCGTCAAAGACGGGCGGCTCCTCCGGGAACCGCTGACGCTGGACGGGAAACTCGGGGCGTGGCCCTACTCGGGGCAGGCGGCGTGGACGCTCGGGGACCACCCGCGGGCCGACCGCCTCCGGGAACTGGATCTGGGGTCGCGAGCGCTGGCCCGGCTCTGGTTCGACGGCGAGTTCGTGATCGGGGCCGGCGAGCCCGTCGGGACGGTCTGATATGGGCGAGCGTCCCTTTCGTCCCCGTTTCGTCCGGTTGTCCGCGGCCCCGAAACGAGCAGAAGGCACTTACTAACTACTCCCATAGCGACACAATCCCGATTCAGATGGTATCGTACGACTTCTGGTTGCTCGATCTCGACGGTACGCTGGTGGACGTCGAGCCCGACTACGTCAGCGGCGTGTTCGACGAGGTCGGGGACCGCCTCGGTCGCGGTTTCACCGACCGGGAAGCCGAGATCATCTGGCACGGCCTCGGTGGGTCGCGCAACGAGCAGCTGGCCGAGTGGGGCGTCGACGTGGCGCGGTTCTGGGAGACGTTCCACGAGGTCGAGGACGCCCAGGCCCGGGCCGAACACACCTACCTCTACGACGACGCCGACTTCGTCGCCGACCTGGACGGCCCGGTGGGCCTCGTCACGCACTGCCAGCGGTACCTCACCGACCCCGTGCTGGACCGACTGGACATCCGCGACTGGTTCGACACCGTCGTCTGCTGTACCGAGGAGACCGGCTGGAAACCCGATCCAGGGCCGGTCGAGATGGCGATGCGGGATCTGGGAGTCGCACACGAGGGGAACGGCACCGCCGACGCGCGTCGGGCGGGCGTCCTGGCGGGCGACGGCCCACACGACATCGGCGCGGCGTGGAACGCCGGGCTCGACGGAATCCACGTCGAGCGCCACGGACCCCACCGCCGTGGACAGTGCGTGCTGGGCGACCGGCGGATCGAGAGCTTCACCGAACTCGGCGGCGAGTCGCCGGCGGGCGATTGACCGACCCGGGCGTCAGCCAGCGGTCCGGGCCGCGACGAGCGGTCGAAGTGCAGCGCCCACCAGCGCGACCGCCACGACGCCCGCGACCGCGGCCAGCCCGTACGTGTACGGCGTCGGGTCGGAGACCCGTAGTAGAACGGTCGTCACGACGCCACAGCCGACGCCACAGAGACCGACCTCCAGGGCACCGAGTTCGGTCTCGTACTCACGGGCCAGCGCCGGCCAGCCGATGTTCGTCACGAGCGCCAGGATCGCGACCGCGAGCATGGTGACGTACCATCCGATCAGTAGCGCGGGCGAGAGCCGCGTTTCGACGACCAGCGGGATGTGTGCGAGGGCGGCGAAGACGACGAACTGCTGGACGCCGTAGAGCCGGTCCCAGTCCATCGGGACGACGTTCGCGGGGCCGGTACTTCACTCCGGCCGGTAGCCCGGCAGAGCCGAAAGCACCGACTCGGCGTCGTCGACCGTGTCCGCCAGCGCCTCGACGCCCGATTTCTCGGTTCGATCCGGATTGGCCAGCACGCGCACGTCCTGCACGCCCAGCGACACGAACCCGAGACCGAGTTTCGCGGCGGTCGCCCGCAGGCCCAGTCCCGCGTCGGCGTCGCCGGCCAGCACCTTCCGGGCGGGACTCTCGTGGGCCTTCACCGTGAGGTCGTAGCCGTCGATGGCGTCGGCCAGGTCGCGGCGGGCGGTCCCCCGTTCGTCGGCCAGCGAGTCCACAGCGTCGTCCAGTGCCGTGCGGAGCCCCGAGTTCGTCCCGCGGTTGATCAGCCGCAGTTCTCGATCCACGAGGTCGGCCACGCCGCTCACGTCCTCGGGGTTGTCCTCGGAAACCACCAGGCCCCACTCGCGGGTCCAGCCGCCGAGGTCCTCGTGGTCGGCGGCGACCTCGGGGTCGCCGGCGGCGACGGCCGCGTCCGGCACGCCGTTTCGCAGGCGGCGCAGGCCCTCTCTGGTCCCCAGCGAGAGGTATCTCGGGCGGTCGAGGCGGTCGAGCAGTCGGGAGAGCGCGGGGTCGTCCTCGCCGACGGCGTAGAGCGAGGGGGCGCGCACGTCCGGCGAGAACAACTGGACCGTGACGGATTCATCCGCCGCGAGGTACTCGGTCTCGGCGGGTACCTCGACGATGCCGTCGGCCTCGACGAGACTCGTCGTCGCGCCGCTGCCCTTGTCGACGGGGTAGACGAGGGTGTCGCCAGCGGCGTCTTCGACTAACCCAACCGGCATCAGGCGTCGTCGGCCCTCCCCGTAGCGCTCCTCGACGGCCATCCGCCCGTCGACGGTCGCCGTCCGCGGTTCGGGCAGGCCCGCGGCCTCGCGGATCGCGGGCGCGACGAAGGTCCGGAAGATCGTCAGCGCGGAGACGGGATAGCCCGGCAGCCCGACGTACGCCGACGGGGAGTCGCCGGCATCGAGGCGGCCGATCAGCATTGGTTTACCGGGCTTGACCGCGACGCCGTGCAGGAGGAGTTCGCCCCGCTCCTCGATGACGCGATAGATCACGTCGACGGCGGAGGCGCTGGTCGAGCCCGACGAGAGGACGAGATCGCACTCGCTCGCGGCCTCCGTGAGAATGTCCTCCATCTCCTCGTAGTCGTCGCCCGCGTGGGGGTAGAGGACCGCCTCGCCGCCGGCCTCCTCGACGGCCGTGGCGGTCGTGTAGCTGTTCACGTCGTAGATCTGGCCGGCGTCGGAGTTCAGGTCCGCGCCGGGCCGGACGAGTTCGTCGCCCGTCGAGATGATGCCGACTCTGGGCTTCGCGCGGACGGGCACTTCGTCGACGCCAAGGGCCGAGAGCAGGCCGATCTCGCGGGGCGTGAGTTCGGTACCGGGGCCGAGGGTCCGCTCGCCGGCGGCCACGTCCGCGCCCGCGAGCATCACGCTGTCGCCGGGCGCGAGGGCGGTGCGGACCAGCACTTCGTCGCCATCGTCCGACTCGTCTGTTTTCTCCACCATCACCACCGAGTCCGCACCGGGCGGCATGACCGCGCCCGTCGAGATCTCGGCGGCGGTGCCCTCGGTGACGGTCACGTCGGGTTCCGCGCCGGCGTGGACTTCGCCCACGAGGTCGAGGTGGGCGGGGTCGGCCTCGTCCGCGCCGAAGGTGTCGCGGGCACGGACCGCGTAGCCGTCCATCGACGCGCGGTCGAATCCGGGTACGTCCAGTTCGGCGTCGACCCGTTCGGCGAGGACACGGCCCCGTGCTTCCCGGAGCGGGACGGTCTCGGTACCGCCGCCCAGGTCGAGCGAGGCGATGGCGTCGTGGGCGTCCTCGGGCGGCGCGAGGTCGCGGAACTCTTTTCTTTCAGTCATGGATACACCTCCCAGTCCTGCACGGCGACGTGTTCACCCTCGGGGATCCCCTCGCGTTCCTCGGGAACGACGACCCAGCCGTCGGCCAGCGCGACCGACGAGAGGACGCCCGCGCCGCTGGCTCTGGTTGGGACGGCTCTGGGTGATTCGGCCGGGTCTTCGATCGCGGGGCCGTCCCGGTCGAGTTGCACGCGGGCGAACGTCCGGACGCCGGGCTCGCTGGCGATCTTCCGATCGAGGACGGCCTCGGTCGCGGGATGGGCGGCGACGGGCATATGCCCGGCCCACTTCGTCGCGGGGCGCAGAAACTGGACGGCGTTGACGATGCAGGCCACGGGGTAGCCCGGGAGCATGATCACGGGGGTGTCCTCGACGACGCCGAAGCCGACAGGATGGCCGGGTTTGACCGCGACGCCGTGGACCAGCACCTCGCCGAGGTCGTCGACGACCGAGGGGATGAGGTCCCGTTCGCCGACGGAAGAACCACCGGTGGTGACGATCACGTCTTTCGTGAGGTCGCGCTGGATCGCCGCCCGGAGCGCGTGTTCGTCGTCGGTGACGATGTTGCGATACTCGGGGACGCCGCCCCAGCGCTCGACGTACTGGGCGACGGTCAACCCGTTGGTCTCGATGATCTCGCCGGGTGCAGGGTCGGTCTGGACGAGTTCCTCACCGGTCGGGATCACGCCGACCGTCGGCGGCTGGTAGCACTCGATCTCGGTGACGCCGGTCGATTTGAGCAGGCCGATGTCGGAGGGACGAAGCTGGTGGCCCGGTTCGTAGAGGGCACGGTCGGCTTCCACGTCTTCGCCGGCCGGCGCGACGTTTTCTCCCTCGGCCACGGCGTCGAATATCTCCACGTCGTCGGCGACCGTATCAGTTTGCTCGACCATCACGACCGCATCCGCGCCGGGCGGGAGTTCACTGCCGGTGTGGACGCGGACGGCCTCGCCGGGAACGACCTCGTCGCCGTCCTCGGCGTGGCCGCCCAGTCGCAGGACAGCGGGTGATCGGTCGCCGGCCCCGAACGTGTCCTCGGCGCGCACGGCGAACCCGTCCATGGCCGCGCGGTCGTAGTGGGGGACGGCGCGGCGCGCCGTCACCGCCTGTGCGACGGTGCGGCCCGCGGCCGTCGACAGCGGGACGGTCTCGGTCCGGTCGTGTGGCGAGACCGCCTCCCGGAGCCGCTGGCGTGCCTCGGCGAGCGGCGTCACGTCCTTGAATCCCGACTCGCGTGGGTCAGTCATACCGCTCCGTTGGGACGGGGTGGGCAAAAAGCGTCGGGCGAGCGGGTGTGGAACGTGGACACGGGGCGCGACCGCGGGCTTTTTCGCCTATCAGTCCCTAGTCGTCGCTATGTCAGCGCTGCGCGATGCGTTGCGGGACCTCCCCGAGACGGTGTTTGCAGACCTGCTGGAGAGCGACGACGCCTACCTCCTGGTGATCGACCTGCCGGGAGCGACGGCCGAGACCGTCGACGTGCGGATCTCGGCCGGCCGGCTGGAGATCGAGGCGCGGCGCGAGAAGGACCTCCCGACGGAGTTCCGGTACGTCGAGGAGGAACGCGCGCTGTTTCTGGACGCCGAACTCCCCCTGCCCCCGGACGCGACGGGTGCCGACGCCGAGGGGACCGTCGACCGGGGCGTCCTCGAACTCCGTCTGCCGAAGGCGGGGGCAAAGCCCGAGACGTCCATCCCCATCGAGGACGCCGAGGCCTGATCCCGGGGTGGCCGCTCGGTGAATCTTCGCGCGTACCGACGGTTCGTCACCGTCGCACGCCAGTTCCTGCCGCTGTTGCTCGCCTACGCCCGCGACCGCAACCGGTTCCTGCTGTTCGGCAAGTCCCGGGAGGTCTCGGCCGAACAGCGCCGCAAGCGGGCCGCGACGCTACTCGACTCGCTGTTGACGCTCGGCCCGACCTTCATCAAACTCGGGCAACTGCTGTCGACCCGGCCGGACATCCTGCCCCCCGAGTACATCGACGAGTTCACCAAACTCCAGGACGAGGTGCCCCCGGCCCCCTGGGACGAGGCCGAGCAGGTCCTCGAATCCGAGTTGGGGCCGGTCGAGGAGAACTACGAGAACTTCGACACCGACTCGATCAGCGGTGCGAGTCTCGGCCAGGTGTACTACGCCGAGACCGAGAACGGCCCCGTCGCCGTGAAGGTCCGCCGGCCCGGCATCGAGGACCTCGTGGAATCCGACCTCCGGGTGATCCGGTGGTCGGTGCCGATCATCATGCGGTTCGTCGACGAGACGCGGTCCTTTTCCCTGGAGACGCTGGCCGACGAGTTCGCCAAGACGATCCGCCAGGAGATGGACTACGGCCGCGAGCGACAGATGCTCGAAGAGATCAGCGAGAACTTCGCGGAGGACCAGCGCGTCCGGATCCCGGACGTGGACGAGTCCCGCTCGACGGGACGGGTCCTCACGATGGAGTACGTCCCGGGGACGAAGATCTCGAACATCAGCGAACTCGACGATCTGGGCGTCGACCGGACCGAGATCGCCGAGACGCTCCAGCGGGTCTACCTCCAGATGATCGTCGAGGACGGCGTGTTCCACGCCGACCCCCACCCGGGGAATCTGGCCGTCCAGGAGGACGGCACCCTCGTGTTCTACGACTTCGGAATGAGCGGGTACGTGGACGCGTTCATCCAGGAGAAGATCATCGACTTCTACATGGCGGTGGCAGAGCAAGACACCGACGCGATCCTCGACACGCTCATCGAGATGGGCACTTTGAGTCCGGAGGCCGACCGCCAAGTGATGGGCGAGGTGATGGAGTTGGCCATCGCGGACGCCCGCGGCGAGGACATCGAACAGTACCGCGTCCAGCAGATCGTCCAGCAGGTCGAGGACACCATCTACGAGTTCCCGCTGCGCCTGCCCGCGAACCTCGCGCTGGTCCTCCGCGTGGCGACGGTCGTCGAGGGCGTCTGTGTCACGCTGGATCCCGACTTCGACTTCATCTCGGTCGCGACCGACTACCTCCGGGATAGCGGCTACGTCGAGGCGGGCGTCCGCCAGTTCGTGGAGGATCGGGCCGACGAGGTCCAGCAGGCGGCCCAGTCGGCGTTGCGAACGCCGCCGAAACTGGAGCGGACGCTCGACCGCATCGAGCGCGACGAACTCCGGGTCAACGCCGACATCGAGGATTCGGACGGGTTGCTCGCGACGCTGGCCAAGCGACTGGTCTACGGGATGGCGCTGTCGGCCGGCATCGTCTCGACCGCCGTGTTGTATGCGTTCAGCACCGTCGAAGCCGCCGGCGTGGCCGGCGGGGCGACGGTCCTCGTGGCGGGCCTGCTGTACTGGTCGTTCCGGAGCAAGAAGGGCATCCGCGCCCAGCCCCAGTTCACCCGCCAGAGTATGCGCGAACAGCAGGGGGGCCCGGGTGAGGACGGGTCGGCCGTCGGCGAGATCGACCTCGGCGGCGGGTTCGGGCCGGACGCGGCGGGCGGAGACGAGGTCGGTGCGGCCGAGGACGACGACGCCGATCGTTCGAGCGCCACCACCGTCGCGGTCGAGGACGGCGGCGGTGAGGACGAGGCAGGGACCGACATCGACGTGACCACCGCCGACGAGGACGAGTCCCGGTCCTGATCGGCGAAAGGGCTACGGGTCGCGGCCCAGTTCTCGGTTCTATGTCAGCCATCGCCGAGGGCAAGGTCGTCACCTACGAGCGCACCTTCTCGGAATCGGACGTCCGGACGTTCGCCGACCTCTCGAACGACCGCCAGCCCCGCCACCTCGAACCGGACGCGGACGGCCGGCTGATGGTCCACGGCCTCCTGACCGCGACCCTGCCGACGAAGATCGGCGGCGACCACGAAGTGCTGGCGAGTCGGATGGAGTTCGATTTTCGGCGGCCGGTCTACACGGGCCAGCAGGTCCGGTGTCGGGTGGAGTTCACCGACGTAAGCGAGGACACCGACCGCGATGAAGTGGCGGCCGACATCGAGTGCACGGTGGAGGGGGAGACGGTGCTGTCCGGTGCGTTCGAGGGTATCGTGTTGCGGTGAGATTCGGCGCGAGCGGTGGCGGCGCTTTTCCAAACCGTTTATACTCGTACACTGAATACCGCGGGACATGGCGAGACAGCAGACCGAGGTTCGCGAACTCGACGAGGGAAGTTACGTGATGATGGACGACACACCGTGCAAGATCGACTCCTACAGCACGGCCAAGCCGGGCAAACACGGCAGTGCGAAGGCCCGTGTCGAGGGCAAGGGCGTCTTCGACGGCAAGAAGCGCAACCTCTCCCAGCCGGTCGACGCCAAGATCTGGGTCCCGATCATCGAGCGCAAACAGGGCCAGGTCGTCAACGTCGAGAGCGACGACGTGGCACAGGTCATGGACCTGGACACCTACGACACGATCACGATGAAAGTGCCCGAGGACGTCGACCTGTCGCCCGACGACGACATCGAGTACCTCGAGTACGAGGAACAGCGCAAGATCGTCCGCAGCTAATGTTTCCCGGCGCGCTGGCCCATCGGGATGCAGCCGCATACGTCGTCGTCGGCGCACCGCTCGACGCCTCGACGACGTTCCAGCCCGGCACCCGGTTCGGCCCGCGCCGCGTTCGCCACTTCGCCGAATCCTTCGACGATTACGATCACCACACCGACCAGCAGTTCACCGACCTCGACGTGGCGGATCACGGCGACATCGGTCCGACCGACGACACGAGCGAGTATCTGGACTTTCTCCGCGGGACGCTCGAAGACGTGCGCGAAGACGGCGCAGTCCCGCTCACGATCGGCGGCGAACACACCGTCACCGTCGCGGGCGTTCGCGCCGTCGACCCCGACGTGTTCGTCTGTCTCGACGCACACCTCGATCTCCGTGAATCCTACGCGAACAACCCGTTGAGCCACGCGACCGTCACGCACCACGCCCTGTCGGTAGCCGACGAAGCCATCGTGCTGGGCGCACGCACCGGGAGCGAGTCCGAGTGGGACCGCGCCGACGAGGCCGACGTGACGGTCGTCCCGCCCGAAGGAGTTGCCGACTGGGAGCCCCCGGAGGCCGTACGGGCGGGGCGGACCTACCTGAGCGTGGACATCGACGCGGCCGACCCCGGATTCGCGCCGGGGACGGGGACGCTCGAACCGTTCGGGCTGGACCCGGCCGAGATGCACGACGCGGTTCGGGCGGTCGCGCCTCACGCCGCGGGATTCGACGTGGTGGAGGTCAACGACCGCGACGACGGGCAGGCGGCGACGCTGGCGGCGAAGCTACTGCGCGCGTTCGTCTTCGCCCACGCTGCCGGGGAGTGACCGACGGCGACCCGGCACGTAGCTTTTAGACGGTGGCGCGAGTGGGTGTCGAGCATGGCCGAATTCGCGTCGTGTTACTTCTGCGGCACAGCGCTTGACGCACAGATCGATCCCTATCCCGTGGTTCCGGACGACGCCGGGACCGACGACCGGCCGACGGTCGACCTCTGTCCGGTCTGTCGCCGGAAACTCTCGAAGGTGCTGGATGTGGCGCTGTCGGCCGCCGAGGGTGCCGAGACCACCGCCACGCCGCTGGCCGCCGGGCCCGACCCCGCACCGCTTTCGGCCGACCACGAGGACCCGACGGCAGATCTGGGGAGCGAGGACCACGAGGAGGAACCCGCATACGCCGTCGAACCCAGCGGTGAGGCGACGGCGGTCGAAGACACAGCGGAGGCCGAAGACGACGGGAGTGGGGACGACGAGGGCGACGTGGACAGCGCGGGCGGTGACGACGGAGAAGCCGACGCAGTCAGTGAGGCCGACGAGGCCGAAGACGGAGACGCCGTGGCGAATGCCGAAGCGCCGGAAACCGAGGACGAGTCGGCGGACACGACGGGCGACGGCGCGTCCGCGAGCGCCGCGTCGGCGGCCGAGGCGGACGACGCGGTCGCCAACGGCGAGGCACCCGGAACGGCAGCCGACGACGGAGCCGAATCCGAAGAGTCAGCGGCGGACGACCACACCGACGCCGACGATGCAGAGACGGCCAGAAGCGAGTCCGACCAGCCGTCGATCCTCTCGACACCCGCGGCCCAGAAGATCATCAAACTGCTCCAGAACCGCGATTTCCCGGTCGAGCGCGAGGAGATCGAGGTCGTCGCCTCGAACGCGTACGAGATTCCGCACCAGGACTGTGACGACGTGATCGAGGCGCTGGTCAGCGAGGGGTACGTCGGCGAGCGCGAGGGGCAACTCGTCAGACCCGAGGGGTGAGGTGGACGGCGTGACGTAACCACTACCACCCGGGGCCGCGAAGGGCGGCCATGGACTGTGCCGAGTTCTGCGCGCGACTGGACGAGGAGTTACGGACCGACGCGTACGCCGACCTCGACGCCAGCCCGAACGGGCTCCAGGTCGGGTCGGCCGAAGGGGAGATCGACCACGTCGCGTTCGCGGTCGACGCCGCCGCGGCGACCGCCGACGCCGCGGTCGAGGCGGGCGCGGACATCCTCGTGACCCACCACGGCTACGTCTTCGGCAGCGTCGAGCGGGTGACCGGCCGCCTGTACGACCGTCTCGAACCGCACTACGAGCACGACCTGCCGTTGTACGTCTCCCACCTCCCGCTGGACGGCCATCAGGAACTGGGCAACGCCGCAGGCGTGGCCGACCTGCTGGATCTGGCGGATCGGGACCCGTTCGGTGAGCTGGGACCCGAGTACGTCGGCCAACGCGGCACCGCGGCCGAGTCGTTCACCGCCGATGGACTTCGGGACCTGCTGGGCGCGGAACTCGATCACGGTGGACAGGGCGTGCAGGTGCTGGATTTCGGCCCCGACGAAATCGAGGAGGTCGCCATCGTCACGGGCAGCGGCGTCGACTGGCTGGACGAAGCCGAAGCCGTGGGCGCAGACGCCCTGATCACTGGCGAGGGCAAACAGCAGGTCTACCACGAGGCCCGCGAGGCCGGGATCACAGTCGTGCTGGGCGGCCACTACGGTACGGAGACCTTCGGCGTGCAGAATCTGGCGGAGTTGGCCGAATCCTGGGGCCTGGAGACCACGTTCGTGGATCACCCGACGGGGCTGTGAACTGACCGAGCGGATCGAAGAACCGGCCCGAACCATCGCACGACATCAGTGTCCGGGGATCGTCGTTACGAGTACCGTCGCGTCGCGAAAACTGCTCGTTGGTTGCCGTTTCGTACCAGTAGACATTAGCGGCCGACCGTCGAGCGTGGGGGTATGGACGATATCTTCGTCGCCCGCCTGATGTCGTCGGGTACGATTACCGTGTCGCCGGACACGCTCGTCGAGGAGGCTGCCGATATCCTGCTCGAAAAGCAGATCGGCTCGCTCGTCGTCGTCGACAGTCACAATCAGTTGAAGGGGATTCTCACGAGCACGGACTTCGTCCGCATCGTCGCCAAGAGCCAGCCGAAGGCGAACACGACAGTCGAGAAGTACATGACCGACCAGATCGTCACCGTCGGCGCACAGGACTCCATCCGCGACGCTGCGGACAAGATGATCACGTACGATATCCACCACCTCCCAGTCGTCGACGACGAGGAAGGTGTCATCGGAATGCTCTCGACCACGGATCTCACGGCCTACCTCTCGGACGTCGAGGACCCCTCGCCCGCGTAAGATCGACTGTACGTGTCAAACCGGTCCGTTCGGACCGCCACAGTGAGACCGTTCGACCGTCACCGATCACGGCTACGGTGCCGACACACGTTTCGACTGCGAGGGATTCTCACGCAGAACATATCGGATTCAAAACCATTTAGCGCGGCTCGGTCGTACGAGGGGTAATGAGTTACCGGATCGGTCTCGTCGGCAAGCCCTCCGTGGGGAAGTCGACGTTTTTCAACGCGGCGACGATGAACGACGTGCCCGAGGGGGCCTATCCCTTCACGACCATCGACCCGAGCGTGGGGGAGGCCTACGTGCGGGTCGAGTGTGCGGCCCCGGAGTTCGGCCACGAGTGCACGCCCAACCACGGCTACTGTCGTGCGGGGACCCGCTACGTTCCCGTCAAGCTGGTCGACGTGGCGGGGCTGGTCCCGGGAGCCCACGAGGGGCGCGGGCTGGGTAACCAGTTCCTCACGGATCTGAACGAGGCGGACGTGCTGGTCCACGTCGTCGACTTCTCCGGTGAGACCGACATCGAGGGCGAACCGACCGAGGATCACGACCCACGGGATGACATCGACTTCCTGGAGAACGAACTCGATATGTGGTATCTCGACGTGCTGGAGAAGGGCATCGAACGCTACCGCTCGGGGTATCACGGTGAGGACGGCGATATCGAGGTCGAACTGGCCGAGCAGATGAGCGCCTTCCGCACCAACGAAGACGAGATCAAACAGATCATCCTCGCACTGGATCTGGAACTCGACCCGGACGCGTGGGACGAGCAAGACAGAGAGGACCTCGCCCGGGAGATCCGCAAGCGGACCAAGCCGATGGTGATCGCGGCGAACAAGATGGACACGCCCGCGGCACAGGAGAATTACGAGGCGATCACCAGCGACCCCGACTACGATCACCTGACCGTGGTTCCGGTGTCGGCCCACGCCGAGAAGGCGCTGAAGACTGCCGACGAGGGCGGTGCCGTCGAGTACCGACCGGGCGCGACGAACTTCGAGATCGTCGGCGACCTGAGCGACGAGCAGGCCGCCGGCCTCGAACAGATCCGATCGTTCGTCGAGGACTTCGAGGGAGCCGGCGTCCAGACGGCCCTGGAGACGGCACTGTTCGAGGAGTTCGGTGCGAAGGCGATCTTCCCCGGCAACGGGAGCCCCCGGGATAACGGCGAGTTCCTGCAGGACTGTTTCGTCCTCCCGGAGGACGCCACGGCCGAGGAGTTCGCGTACTTCCTGCACAGCGACATCGGCGAGGGCTTCCTCCACGGGGTCGACGCCCGATCGGGCCGGCAGGTCGGGGCCGACACGGAACTGGATCACCGGGACGTACTGGAGGTCGTCACGACGAACTAGACGAGTATCCAGACCAGCAGGCCGGCGATCAGCAGTTTCTTGAACAGGATTACGCCGACAATGAGCTGACGGGTCGAGGCGGTCCGCATCGCCTCGATGCCCCGGCGCGGAAGGTTGGGCGCGCGAGCGAGTTCGCGGGCCAGCAGGCGCAACTCGGTTCGGAAGGTCTCGACGGCCGACCCCTCGCCCTCGACCTGCGCCCGGTGGGCGCTGGGCACCCACTCGTCGCCGGCGTAAGTCAACTCGACGGTCTCGCCTTCGAGGAACGCGACCTGCTCGAAGTCGAAGCCAGCCGTCTCGGTCAGCCGTTCGAGTTTCAGCACGTCCCGGTCGTCGTCGAGATCGTAGGCTAGTTCCACGGGATCTGGGGACCACTCGAACGTGGCCGTCAGGACCACGCGCTCGCGGCCGACGGCCACGTCGGTCACCGTCGCCAGTTCGGCGTTGCCCTGACGCTCGCGTTTCTTCGCGGCGAGGTGTTCGTACTCGGTGACGGTCTCGGCCATACGCTCACTCGGGTGCGGGCCGACATAAGTTTACTTTTTGTCACGTTCGATGATACGAAAAGCCGCCCGATACGTCGGACTCGAAAGGAATCCGGAGAGGACCGGCGGGCCGACGACAACCGCGGAGTTGAAGCGCCTCGGGCGGTCAGAGAGGGGCAATGAGCGACGACGGGAGCGCAGACGACGAGACAGGGCACGAACAGCCACCACGCGAGGCCTTCGACCACGACCCCATCGGCCACGCCGAGGCGCGGGCGGGCATGACCGTGGGCGAACTGGCCGACGAGTACGGCGAGGCGGGCGTCGGGGCGGCCGATATGCACGAGGCCGTCGACATCTACGCGGAGATGCTCGCCGACGACGTGACGGTCGTGATGGGGCTGGCGGGCGCGATGGTCCCCAGCGGGATGCGTCGGATCGTCTCGGACCTGATCCGTGACGGGCACGTCGACGCGCTGGTGACCACCGGGGCGAACCTCACCCACGACACCATCGAAGGGATCGGCGGCAAACACCACCACGGAACGGTGCCCGACGAAGAACACGAGCGCGAACACGACGAGCAGTTGCGCGAGGAGGGCGTCGACCGGATCTACAACGTCTATCTTCCCCAGGAGCACTTCGCACTGTTCGAGTCCCACCTCCGCGAGGAGGTGTTCCCGCCGCTGGCCGAGGAGGGCACCGTCGGTATCCAGCGACTGACCGAGAAACTCGGCGAGGCCAACGCCGCGGTCAACGAGCGCGAGGGAGTCGACGAGGATCCAGGTATCGCCGCGGCGGCATACGAGAACGACGTGCCGATCTACTGCCCGGCAGTCCAGGACTCGGTGCTGGGCCTCCAGGCCTGGATGTACAACCAGACCTCCGACTTCTCGCTGGACGCGCTGGCGGACATGGACACGCTCACCGACCAGGCCTTCGACGCCGACCGGACGGGGGCGCTGGTCGTCGGCGGCGGCGTTCCGAAGAACTACACCCTCCAGACGATGCTGGTCGCGCCCGACGCCTACGACCTGGCGGTCCAGTTGACGATGGACCCGCCCCAGACCGGCGGCCTCTCGGGTGCGACCCTCGACGAGGCCCGCTCGTGGGGGAAACTGGAAACAGCGGCCCGCAACGTCTCCGTCTACGCCGACGCGACGATCACGCTCCCGCTGCTGGTCGCCGCAGCCCGCGAGCGGGTCGCCGACTGATCGGCTCCGGATCGGTCACCCCATCTCGCCGCTCGGCTGCCGGCTGCTGGGTCCGTACGACTCGATTCTGTCCCCTTGCCATGTTTTGGTTTCCAACTAATCACGCGAAAAAATTAATGACTATGGTAGCATATGTAGGTCCCATTGCGGTACGTCCGGCTACAGTGGGCGCATCGACGGACAGCTATCCGCGGTATCACCGTCACCATGGTCACCGTCCTGTACACCTTCGACCGGCAGTTCATGCGGAAAACGTTCGCCGCCATCGACACACACCTCACCGACGACTCCGCGGTACTGTGGCTGGATGCCGACGACGCGGACGACGTAGCCGGCGGCGGAAATCTGGTGTCGGCTAACCAGCCCATCGCGTCGGCGGCTGGACTCGACGCCGCTATCGAGGAGATCAACCCCGACGTGGTCGAGGCGGCCCACCGCGAGGGACTGGACGTGATCGCCTGGAAAGCCGCCAAGACCCGCGAGGAGATCGCCAACCTGCGGGCCGCCGGCGTCGACGGCGTCACCGCCGACCGCTGGGACATCGCGTGAGTCAAAGGGGTGGCCGCTGTACCTTCGCCCGGCCGATGACGAAGCCGCGGTTCCGAGCCGGCCTGACGACCCGGCCGTGACGAACCCTATGAGTGCCGAGGCCCCTTTACTGGTACCCGTTCGTCTCGATCGTCGATCACGATATCCGAAACCTGCTTCCCGTCGGAGACCGCTTCGCGAAGCTCTTCGAGGGGTACGTCGGAGTCGTGTTCCGAAACGAATTCTCGCATCCGTTCCCGTAAGGAATGTGTCTTCCCTTCGTTCAGCAACTGCTTCGCATCGAAGCCGAACCCGTCCGCAGTGTCGCTCATGAACAGAGATAGCGCGCCAATTCTTCAATCAGTTTGTCCGTGCACCCTCCAAGCGCGAGGAGACCCCGAGTCAAACTCAGTTATCTCCCAAAAGAAAACCGGTGGACGAACTCCTACCCAAGACCCGCGAACGAGTTCGATCAACTGGAGAACAGGAACGACGCTCTTACGTAGTTCATTGTTGATGGCGCGCTGTCGTTCGGTTTTGATGTTTGGACCTGGTCACAGAACCCATCTCTGAACACCATCGTAACCGATTCAGACAGCAGCCGATATCTGTCCCAGAAACGCAAAATGAGATATCAACGACCTGTTTCACAACAGCGACAGGAAAAAGACGGCCACGACGAGCCCGACGAGAATTCCCGCGACTGCGATGCGATTCCCGCCGAGAACGAACCAGTGCATGGTTCGTTCCCTGACGCCGTCGATGGTCCGGACCGAACTCCTGTCGACACGCGCTCGCTCATGGGTTCCCCGGACGAGTCGATGGTGGGTTGCTGGGTCGAAACACGCGTGCCGTCACGTTTCGAGACGGGGCCTCATAGACGTGCCCCCAGAAGTGACCGCGAGCGCAAATCGACCCGTCGGCTGTGCGTTCACATTACGATGTTTCTGCCACCGGACGGCGGGTCTATTGCTTGTGGCCATCGAAATCGATGCCCGATCAGACCGCCTCGTCGGGGTCGTGCCGGTCGGCCATCCGCGCGGCTTCCGACGCGTAGCGGTCCCGATCCCCGGGATCCTCGACGGGTTCCAGCCGGTCGGCGGGGACGGTGATCGCCGCGGTCACCTCCGGCCCCGGTGTGGAGCCGAAACGGTTGAACGCGCGCTCTTTCTGGAGGTACCGCGAGCCGTCCGGCGTCGCGTAGATCACGACGAGGATGTGTGGCGAGTCCGCCGAGAACGTCCGCTCGACCATCCAGACCTGTTCGGTCGGTTCGTCCCCGTCGGTCGCGTCGTCGCCCTCGGCGCGGGTGTCGTCGATGCTCATACCGGTCCGTCGGCGATGGACGAACTTGTACACCGGCGGGGGTTCCCAGCAGGTGAAAAACGGACCGCGGGGAGTCGGACAGAGACTCAGGTGTCGGTCGGTGTGTCGGGCGCGCGGAAGGCGCGAACGGTGTCGCGCTCGCCCGGGTTGGCGTCGATCTGCTCGAATCCACGGTCGGTGAACACGCGATTCCAGTCCCGGTAGTACAGCGGGAAGTCGTCGTGGACGTAGTTCACGTCGGCCTCGTCGCCCTCGTCGCCTTCGTTCTCGACGGTGACCAGCAGGTCGGCCGTGATCCGGGCGAGTTCGGCGAACACCCAGTCGGCGTCGGGGTGGATGTGCTGGAGCGTCTCGACGGAGAAGACGGCGTCGAAGCGATCGTCCGGGAACTCCGTGATCACGTCCTCGATGGCGTCACAGTAGAAGGTGCCGTCGGCCGCGAGATCGGGGTAGGTGTCGTCCATCGTCTCGAAGGCCTCGGCGTTGATCTCGATGCCCGCGAGGTTCTCGAAGCCGTGCTCGGCGAGGTGTGCGAGGTGTCGGCCGGAGCTACAGCCCAGTTCCAGCACGCGGGCGTCCCGATCGAGGTGGTCCTCGAAGATGGCCCGAATCGTCTCGCTGGTCTCGTCCGGGCCGTAGTAGGCGTAGTACTCCGGGGAGTACTCGCCCGAGCGGTCTGCCCACTGTCGGCGAACCTCGTTAGAATCCACACGTACCAACGACTGCGCACACGTATAGCCTCGTCGGAGTCGCGAGCGCCTGCGGGTCGCGAGCGGTCACGAGAGCTGTCGCTACGGGCAGCGAGCGTCCAGATACGGGATGGTAGAAATCTACTGGATGTGGCCTTCAGCGCGGAGCTGATCGGCGTCCTGACTGTCGTACCGCCACTCGATGTTGGCCTTCTCGTCCTGCCAGTCCCAGGGTTCGACGAGGACCACGTCGCCCTCGTTGATCCAGGTCCGGTATTTCATGCGGCCGGGGATCCGGCCCATGCGGTTTTCACCGTCTTCACACTGCACGCGGACGTGGTTCCCACCGTTGTGTTCTGTCACGACCGCGAACAGCTCGTCGTCGTTGGGCATTCGGAGATTCCGTCGCCCTGTTTCTTCACTCACAGTTTAAATACGAACCGAACACATTAAAGTGATCCGGAAGATGCGATAGCGTGTACCACGACCGTTTCGCCGGACGGAACCCGTCTCTAGCGGCCGTAAGCGGGCCGGAACGACCGGACGACTCGATCCGTGACGTACGTGTACGCCTCGGGGCAGGGGTCGCCGCCCGAGACGGTGGCTTTCGCTTCGAGTTCGTAGACCCCATCGGGTCCCGCGACGCCGAACAGTTTGATCTCCCCGCCCTCGTACCGGAGGACCGCCACCGTGCGCTCGCTCCCGTCGTAGCTGACGGTCCCGCCGTCCGCGTAGCGATCCTGCTCCAGGGAGATCGCGCCGCGATCTGGATCGCCACCGTACGGGCCACGCTGTGCCACCGTCAGCAGGGAGTGGTACTGGTCATCGACCGCTCCCGGATACCCGACGGCCAGAACCGTCCCCGACTCGCTCTCGTCCGCGTAATCGACGGTCCCACCCATCGGGATACCGAAGGTGGCCACCGCGACCGGGCCGGTGTAGCGCTCGTCGGTGTCGCCGAAGACGCTCCCGCAACCCCCGGCGAGACTCGTGCCGGCGTCGGTCCCGTCCGGCAGGTCGCCGCCTGACCCGTCGCCCGTGTGCGTGCCGCCCGCCGCGCCCTCGTCGGCGGTGTCGGCGCTCGTACACCCGGCCAGCGCCCCGACGGCGAGCCCGGTCAGCGCGTGCCGGCGCGTGAACCGAGGCCCGCTCGATTCGTCCATGCTCTCCCGAGAGCGCGAGCCAAAATAAGCCTATCTCGTCCGCGGACGCTCGGTTGGGGAAGACGCCCCCAACACTCACTCCGCCGAGGCTTCCTCGCCGTAGTAAGCCTCGTATCCCTCTAGCGTCGCCTGTCGCCGTTCCCGGGCGGCGTCGGTCATCATGTCCGGCGTCCACTGCATTCCATTGTCCGTGTCGACGGTGACCGATTCGACGCCCGCCATGGGTTCGACGCGGGACTCGATCTCCTCTATGAAGTACGGCACCATGTGGCAGGCCGGCGTCGTCAGCCGGAACGCGACCCGAACCTCGCCGTCGGCCACCTCGACGGCCTCGACCAGACCCATCTCGACCACGTCGAGGTTCGAGCCGGTCGCGGCGGTGCAGGGATCGACGATCTCCCGGAGTGCCTCGCGGACACGGGCTTCGGTCGTCACGCCACCACCTCGAACGGCGTCGTCGAGTAGGGTTCTTCGAGATCCCCCGAATACTCGTCGTCGCCGATGCTGTCCTGCAGTTCGTCCACGTCGAACCCGTGGGCCTCCGCGAGGTTCGCGCCGACCATCTTGCGTTTGTCGTCTTCGGTGATCGTGAACTTGCCGTCACGGGAGTCCATCTCCGGGAAGTCGAGGTTCCAGAACGATTCCAGCAGGAGTCGCGGGTGGTACTGGGGCGTCCCACAGCCCCACATGATCTTGTCGGTGGCCTCCTTCCCGCCGGCGTAGAGGAGATTCTCCATCGTCTCGACGAAGGCGTCGGGCCGGGTGGCGGCGTCGGCCGCGGTAATCTCGAGGTTGACGTAGACGTTGTCGTGTTCGGCGATCCGGTAGCCGGTCTCCTCGGCGAGGATGAACCCGCCGTGGACGATCTCGAAGTTGAGGTCGGGGAAACTGGCGGCGGCCTCTTTCACGTCCTCGACGCGGTAGGGGTCGAGGGGGACGTTCCCGAACGGGACGGCCTTGTGGACCGCGATCACGTCGAGGTCCAGGTCGGCGGCCCGCTCCCAGAGCGGGAACGCCTGCTCGGGGTCGTCCATCTGGAACCCGTGGTGGCCGTCGTCGCTCCAGTAGGAGGGGTACACCTTCACGCCGTGGGCCCCGAACCGCTCGACCTGCCGTTCGAGTTCTGCACCCGGGTCGTCCATGCCGATGATGTCGACGCTGGCGAGCGGAGCGCTCCGATCCGGATGCTCGGAGACGAACCGCTCGCCTTTCTCCAGGGCGGTCAGGCCGTCCTCGAAGATGGTGATCGACTGGGGGTGAAAGACGGTGAAGTCGACCTGGCTCTCGCGAAAGAGCATATTCGCGGTCACCTGGGGGTCCCAGTCGGTCAGGAACGACTCCTCGGTCCGCTGGTAGCCATCCGGCATCGCCTTCTCCTGGCCAGTCATCAGGTCGACCACGGGCTGGGCGTACCGCTCGATGGCGTAGTTCGACGGGTGCAGGTTGTACGCGTGTGAGACCGCGTCGGCGACGAACACGTCGTCCAGAGATGTCATGACCGAAGGTAACACAGCTAGTCCCGTTAAGCGCTCCCCGCGAAGCGTGAGGGCTACTAAACCGGCCGGTCATCGAGAACTATCGATCCCCCGGGATTTTCGGTTCGTTGTGGCGGATCGAACATCTCTCACCGCAGAACCGACCATATGCCTCCGTTCATCCACCAGACGAGTTTTTGTCCCACCATTCGTATGGAAAACAGTAAATTTAGAAAACAGATGCGGAACCCTTATCCGTGTACTCGGCGTTCGTTTGGTTGCAATGGCAAACGGTAAGGTTGATTTCTTCAACGACACAGGCGGTTACGGCTTTATTGACACAGAGGACGCGGACGAGGACGTTTTCTTCCACATGGAGGACGTTGGCGGCGAGGACCTCACCGAGGGGACCGAGATCGAGTTCGACATCGAGCAGGCCGAGAAGGGCCCGCGCGCGTCGAACGTCGTTCGGACGTAACTCGTTTCGTACTGTCGCCACACGGCGACACATCGTTTTATCACTTCTTTCGACGCTTTAGTTCGAGCGGCGGCTCCGACGCTCACTCAGAGTTCTAGACACCGACGCCGGCGAACGGGCTCGTCGAGCCCTGTTCGGCCCGCGGGAGCGAGACGACGAACACGGAGCCCCGCGGCTGGTTGTTCTCGATGTGGATCGACCCGCCGTAGTGGTCGATCATCGTGCGGACGAAAAACAGGCCGAAGCCGCCGCCACTGGAGCTGTAGCCCTGCTCGAACACCGCTTCTTTCTCCGGGTCGGGGACGCCGGGGCCGTTGTCGCGGACGCGGACCTCGACCGACTCGGCACCGACACGGACGGCGATGTGAATGCGCCGGTCGTCGGCGTCGTTGTGCTGGACGGCGTTGGAAAGCAGATTGCCGAAGACCGCGGGCAGCATCTCGTCAGCCTGCACGACCACGTCGTCGGGCACGTCGGCAGTCACGCTGAGGGTGTCGTAGGTCGAGCGGACGGTCGCCACCTCCTCACGAAGCACCGCCGAGAGGTCGACCGGTTCGGGCGTCACGTCCGCGTCGGCCGCCAGCGCGTTGACCGTCGCTCGCGCCCGCTGTGAGAGGTTGATGACGCTCTCGGTCTGGTTGTGGATGGCATCTAGCGATTCCTGATGTTGCCCGTCGAGTTGCTGATCGAGGTGTTCGGCACGGGCCCGGACCACGGTCATACTGTTGAGCACGTCGTGCCGGAGAATGGAGTGCATGAACTCCAGTTGTTGCCCGACCTGACGGGCCTGCTGGGCGTCCCGTCGAGCCTTGACGTAGAGGAGGCCGATCAGGTAGCCGGCGACGGCACCGGCGTGGGCGCTGGCGAGCAACTGGATCGTCGGCCCGCCGAGGCGCAAGCCGACCGAGGGGCGGACGAAGACGGTGAAGTACATGACGAGGTAGACGAAGCCGATGCCGGCCAGCGCGGCCGCCGCGACCTGCCAGCGCTGTCGGGACGTGTACGGCGTCCCCTGGAGGTAGATCGCCCCGTAGACGATGACGGCCGACAGCCACGCGCCCAGCAGGACCGCCGCGACCTGTGGCCATCCGAACCCGAACTGTCGGAGTTCCCGGAAGAAGTTGAGCAGGGTGATCAGGAACAGCGCGACCCCGATGGCACCGACGACAGCGGGGCCACCTCGCGTCGACGTTACGAGTCGCTCGACACGCGCCCGAACGGCGTCGGCCACGCGGCTGGCGACGCCGGAATCGGAGTCGGACATCCCCCCGTTGTCCCCGGACCGATCCGCGACGACCACACGGCAAGGTCAGTGTATCATCACTTATAAGATATACTACTCGGACAGGTATCGCGGTGACTACTCCGACGGGTCGAAGTCCAGCGCGGCCGAATTGATGCAGTACCGTTTCCCCGTCGGGTCCGGTCCGTCCTCGAACACGTGGCCGAGGTGGCCCTCGCAGGTGGCACAGATCACTTCCGTCCGGGACATTCCGTGACTCGTGTCCAGTCGCGTCTCGACGTTGTCGCCCGCGGCGTCGTAGAAGCTCGGCCACCCGGACCCGGACTCGAACTTCGTGTCCGAATCGAACAGTTCCGTCCCACACCCGGCACAGACGTAGGCGCCGTCTGCTTTCTGGTCGACGTACTCGCCGCTGAACTTCGGTTCCGTCCCGGCTTCCCGGAGGATGCGATACTCGTCGTCGTCGAGGACCTCGCGCCACTCCGCGTCGGTCTCGGGCAGGTCACGCTCGGCGTCCTGTGACATACCAACGGGTAGGGGCTGGACGTTGATACCGGTTCTGCCCCACTGGACCGACGCGTCGCTGGTCGGTCGGGTCGTCAAAAAATCGCGGTCGGTTTGCGGGCGTTAGATGTAGCCTTCGTCTTCGAGACCTTCGAGGATGTCGTCGACGAGGGTCTCGACGTCGTCGTAGGGGAAGTCCCCGCCGCCGCCCTTCTGGTTGAGCTCCATGGCGGTGAAGCTCACGTCACCGGACTCGAACGTGGTGGACGGACCGTTCGGCAGCGCCGGAACGAGGTCCATCGGGCTGTTGACCGGGAAATCTGCGCCTTCGAAGCCGTCGATCAGCTGCTCTCGCAGGTCGTCTTTGTCGACCATATACTCCTTGTCGTAACCCTCCTTACTAAAATTGGTGGTTCTTTCGTGAAGAAATGGCTCCTCACGGGCTAACAGTGTAAACTCTTACTTTGTTGCGTGAAGTTGTGTCACACGCCTCTCGGGGGCTGGGACTGGACCGGTAATTCAAGTGCGAGGCCGGAGAACGGCGTCGATATGTACGATCGCATACTCGTACCGACCGACGGCAGCAGCGGAACCGACGAGACACTCGATCACGCCTTCCACATCGCGGCCGACAACGACGCGACGGTCCACGCGCTGTACGTCGTCGACCGCCGGCTCTTCCTCGCGGCCGACGAGGACACGCAGGACGACGTGATCGCCACGCTGGAGGAGGAGGGCGACGCGGCGCTGGACGCAGCGGAGACTGCCGGCGCGAACGAAGGCGTCGAAGTCGTCGGCGAGCGCCGGGAGGGGATCCCACACACCGAGATCATGAGCTACGCCGAGGAGATCGAGGCCGACCTGCTCGTGATGGGGACTCACGGCCGGACCGGCCGGGACCGGCTGGCATCGCTTGGCAGTGTCACCGAACGCGTCGTCGAGAACGTCGGCCGCCCGACACTCGTAGTCGACATCGGCGACGGCGAGGAGTGAGGGGGCCGGACAGCGCTGCTACTGTTTCTCGCCGATCGTGTTTTCGAGGGTGCCGATGCCCTCGTAGCGGATCTCGACCTCGTCGCCGGGTTCGACCAGGCCGGGGTTGGCAGGCGACCCGAAGGAGATCACGTCGCCCGGACGGAAGGTGTACCGCTCGCTGAGGAAGGCGACGGTCTCGCGGGGTTTGTTGAACATATTCTCGGTGTTGTCGTGCTGGCGGCGCTCCCCGTTGATGTGGGTCTCCATCTCCTTACCGACGGGCTCGTAGTCGGTCTCGATCCACGGCCCGAGCGGCCCGGAGCCGTCGAAGGCCTTGCGCGCGGTCCGGCGTTCCTGGTCGAGCGCGTCCATGTCGTTGAGGATGGTGTAGCCACGGAGTACGTCGTCGACCTCGTCCTCGTCGATATCGTGACAGGGCTCGTCGATCACGGCGGCGAGTTCCCCCGCGTATGTCAGTTCCGCGGTCCACTCGGGGTAGGGGATCGGCTGTTCGGGCGGGTGGAGACTGTGTGGCGGTTTGATGAACCAGTCCGGCACGTCGGGGATGTCGTAGTCCATCTGGTCGACCTTCTCGCCGAAGTTTCGGCCCACGCAGAACAACGCGTCGGGATCACAGGGTGCGAGTAGCGTCGCCTCGTCGCCTACTCCGTAGGTCGCGTCGTCGGTCTCGATCACGCCGTCGACGTATTCGCCCTCGACCACTCCGTCGGGTGTGTCAGCACGTGCGAGTTTCATCGGCCGGGGGTTTTCCCCCCGCGCATTTACCGCTCCCGGTCTCGGCCGATCCCCCACCGCCGGGGTCCGGGCCGCCGCCGGGAATATAACGAATGGGGCCGAGTAACACACCATGGCGGACAGTCGCCAGTACGCGTTCGAGGGGGAGCGACCAGCAATCGACGAGACGGCCAGTGTGAGTCGCGAGGCGACGGCCGTCGGGGACGTGACGGTCGCGGCCGACGCCAGCGTCTGGCCCGGCGTCGTCTTGCGCGGGGACGTGGGGCCGGTCCGGGTCGGCGCGCAGTCTCACGTCGGGGACAACGCCGTCCTCCACGGATCGACGGTCGGCGAGCAGGTGATGGTCGGCCACGGCGCGGTGCTGAACGAAACGATCGTCGATGACGGCGCGCTCGTCGGCTTCAACTCGACAGTAACGGAGTCGGTCATCGGTGAGGGGAGCATCGTCGCTTCCGGCACTGTGGTTCCCGAGGGGTACGAGGTCCCGGCCCACTCGTTCGTCCGCGGGATGCCGGCATCGGTCACACCACTCTCGGAGACGACCATCGATCCCGACGCCGTCTTCGAGGCGTACAGTTCCGGTGACTACACGAACCTGGCCCAGCGCCACGAGGACCTCTTCGGGTAGGCGGCCCTGCCGCCCCGTGATCGACCGGTAGCGGCCTTCGAGAGACGAACTCGGCCACAGGTTTTTGTGCGAAACTCCGGTATGTGGTGACATCGCATGAAGGAGGGTCGGGTCGTGCTGTACGTCGGGACCGACAGTGCCCGGGCGTCGTCGTTGCAGGGGGAGAGTGGCGACGCGACGAGCGTCGAGTGCGTCGAGACGCTGACGGACGCTATCGACCGACTCAGAGATGTCGTCTGTGTCGTCAGCGAGGTGGAGCTGGCCGACGGCACGGGCGTCGATCTCTGCCGGACGGTCAGGCGGCGGTTCGACGACGTGGCGTTCGTCCTCGTGCCCGAATCGGGCAACGACGACCTGGCCCGGGACGCGGTCTCTGCCGGCGTCGACGAGTACGTCCCGGCGGGGACGATCACCGGCGTGGCCGACCTCTGGGAGCGCGTCCTCGCGGCCATCGAGACGGTCAGCACCGAACAGCGGCGCTACCGCAAACTGGTCGAACAGGCGACCGACGCCATCGCGATCATCGATCCGGACGCGACGATCCGGTACATCAGCCCCAGTGTCGAGCGGATTCTGGGATACGCCCCCTCCGAACTCGTCGGGCGGCGCGGCACCGAAATCGTCCACCCGGAAGACTGCGACGACGTACTCGACACACTCGCGAGCAGTCTGGCGAATCCCGACGACACCGTCGACGCAGTGTACCGCGCCGAACACGCGGACGGCGGGTGGCGCTGGGTCGAGAGCCGGGGGCAGAGCTTCGTGGACGACCCCGCAGTCGGCGGCACGGTGATCAGCATCCGGGACGTGACCGACCGCGAGGAGCGCGAGCGTGAGCTCCGGATGTACGAGACCATCGTCGAGGCCGTCGACGACATGGTGTTCGCGCTCGACGAGGACGGCCGGTTCACCTTCGCGAACGAGGCCCACGAGTCCCGGACCGGCTCGTCGGCCGAGGAGTTGATCGGCGAGGATCCCTCGAAGATTGTTCCCGACGACGTAGAGGCCCAGGGCAGGGAGGTCCTCGAGAACCTCCGTTCCGATCCCGACCGAGACAGCGCGACCTTCGAGACGGAACTCCCCGACAGGGACGGCGAGACGATCCCGTGTGAGGTCCACATCGCCACACTGACCGAGGACGGCGAGTTCCGGGGGACGGCCGGCATCGTCCGGGACGTTTCCGACCGGAAGGAACAGGAACAGCTCTACTCGACGCTGTTGACCGAGGCCAACGACGGCATCGCGATCACACAGCAGGGACGCCTCCAGTTCGTCAACGAGCAGTTGGCGGCGCTGGTCGGCGGTACCCGCACGGAGATCGAGGGGACGAACGTGTTCGACCTGATCGCCCCAGCGGACCACGGCGTCGTTCGGCGCAACTACGAACAGCGGCTGGGCGACGAGACCGAAACCGGCCGCTACGAGATCGAACTGGAGACGCTCGACGGCGAGCGGGTGCCGGTGGAAGTCAGCACGACGTTCGTCCAGTACCAGGGCGAGCGGGGCGAGATGGCCATCGTCCGGGACATCGCCGCCCGCAAGGAGCGCGAGCGGGAACTGGAGCTGTACGAGGAGATGCTCAACGCAGTCCCCGATGGCGTCTACGCCATCGACGAGGACGGGCGGTTCGTCGCGCTCAACGACACCGCCTGTGAGACCATCGGCCTGCCCGCGGACGACCTCGTCGGTGCGCACGTCTCGATCTGTATGGACGAGCGCGACATCGAGCGCGGACAGGACCTGATCCGCGATCTGCTCACCAGCGAGCAGACCAAGGGGATCTACGACATGGATCTGGAACCGGTCGACGGCGAGCCGATCCCGAGCGAGAATCACGTCGCCCTCCTGACCGACGAGGACGGCGAATTTCGGGGTTCGGTCGGCGTCCTCCGGGACGTGACCGACCGCAAGGAACGGGAGCGGCGGTTGACCGTCCTCAACCGGGCGCTCCGGCACGACCTGCGCAACAGTATGCACGTCATCATGGCCAACGCCGAACTCGTCGCGCGGACCGTCTCCGATGCACGGACACGGGAGAAACTCGACACCATCGTCGACCGGGCCGAGGGGATCAACAGTCTGAGCGAGAAGGCCCGCGAGATCGAACAGACCCTGGCGAATCACGAACAGACACGCAAGCCGATCGACCTCGGGGAGTTACTGGCGACACAGGTCGCGCGGTTCCGCGACCAGTACCCCGACGCGACCTTCGAGACGGACCTGCCCGCCCACGCCTGGGTCGAGGCGACGCCGCTGATCGACACGGCCGTCGAGAACCTCATCGAGAACAGCGTCGAACACACCGAGCAACCCCTGATTCAGGTGTCGGTGTCGGCCGACGAGGACGCGGTGACCGTGACCGTGGCCGACGACGGCCCGGGTATCCCCGAGAAGGAGCGACGCATCGTCGGGAAAGGCAGCGAGACGCCGCTGGACCACGCCAGCGGACTCGGGTTGTGGCTGGTCGCCTGGATCACGCGCGATTCCGGCGGCGAGGTCGTCTTCGAGACGCCCGAGGAGGGCGGCAGCGTCGTCCGCCTCGTCCTCGACAGCGCCCGTCCACCCCTCGACGACGAACCGGATCGGGCCGGCGTCCGGTGACCCGTCGTCGCCCGACCGTCGATCACTGGACCGCCGTCCCGGCCACGTACTTAAAACGGAAGGCGACGTAGAGGGAGGTGAGCGCGGCATGACAGTCGAGGACGACCCCTTCGCCATCCCGAGTCGCCCGAAGCGGCGCTACCCGCGGGGTGGTGGCGTCGAGTACGAGGGCGGCACGACGTTCTCGCTCGCCCCCGACTCCGAACGGGAGGACGCCTGGCTCCGCGGGGTCGTCGAGGGCGTCCTCGACGGCGAGGGGTACACCTACGGCGACTGGTTCGACCTGCCGATGCCGCTGTATCTGGTCCACGACGAGGGGACCGGTGACGTGTTCCGGATCAGCGTCCGGGACGGGACCATCCGGTTGCACGTCCTGCCCGCGACGGAGTCGGGCGGGCTCCGGCAGTTCTTCGACCGGCTTCAGGATAGCGCCGACGGCGTCGAGTGGGACGTGAGCCGGCGTGTCGAGAGCGCGGGAGAGGGGTGACGGCGGGAGGCGTTCCGGCCCGGACAACTGCGGACACGTAATCGACTTGTCACCGGGTATCCATTGCTCGACCATGACTGTCTCCCGTGAAGTCGAGTTGCAGGGACACATCATCGACTCGGGGATGATGCAGACGTGTTTCGGCGTCATCATGGATATGGGCGGCTCCTTCGAGGTCGAAGAGTTCGACATCGGCCGGCACGAGGACGAACGCTCCTACGCGAAACTGCTCGTGAGCGCCGACGACGAGGAGCAACTCCAGTCCATCGTCCACGAACTCCACCAGAACGGGGCCAACCCGGCCGACCCCAACGACGCCCACCTCGAACCCGCCCCGGCCGATCAGGTCGTCCCCAAGGGCTTCTACTCGACGACCAACCACCCCACCGAGATCCGCTACGACGGCGAGTGGATCGACGTCGAGGACATCGAGATGGACTGTGCCGTGGTGGTGGAGGACGGGGAGAATCCGTACGCCTACACCAAGGTCCTCAACGCCGTCGAGGAGGGCGACCTGATCGTCACCGGTGAGGCGGGCATCCGCGTCAGCCCGCCCGAACGACCCCGCGGTTCCGAGGGTGCCTTCGGGTTCATGCAGGGCGGTGTCTCCTCCGAGCGACCCTCCGAGACGACCATCGCCAACATCGCCGAGGCCATCGAGGAGACCAAAAGCGAGGGCGGGAAGGTGCTGGCCGTCTGTGGCCCCGCGCTGATCCACTCCGGCGCTCGGGAGGACCTCGCCCGCCTGGTCCGGGAGGGCTACATCGACATGATCTCCGCGGGCAACGGGTTCGCCGTCCACGACATCGAGCGAGACCTCTACGGCACCTCGCTCGGGATGGACACTGAGAGCCTGGATCACCCCCGGAAGGGCCACAAACACCACATCTACACAATCTCGGAGGTAATCCGGGAGGGCGGCATCGAGGAAGCCGTCGAGAGCGGCACGATCGAGTCCGGCGTCATGTACGAGTGCGTCGACAACGACCGGCCGTTCGTACTGGCGGGGTCGATCCGCGACGACGGCCCATTACCCGACACGATCACCGACGCCGTGGAGGCACAGGACGCCATCCGCGAGCAGGCTCACGAGGCTGACATGGTACTCATGCTCTCGACCATGCTCCACTCCGTCGCCGTGGGTAACTGCCTGCCCTCGACGACCCGGGTCGTCTGTGTCGACATCAACCCCGCGACCGTGACGCAGTTGCTCGACCGTGGGAGCGCGCAGGCCGTCGGGATGGTCACCGACATCGGAACGTTCGTGCCGCTTCTGGCGGAGGAGGTGCTGGACGAGGAGTAGTTGCCGCGAGCGGCCACCGGAAGCGAGCGGAGGTGAGTGTAGTGAACCACCCGAACGAGCGGGGATATATACCCCCCAATAGACGCGCTTTCCCGCCCCAGACGGTATGGATAGCACATATACAGCCACTTCCGACGCCGACTGGATCCGAGGGTATGCGGAACCCGCGAATGATGGGTCTCCCCCCGTTCGTGCTGGGGGTCACGATGTTTGCGTCGTCCGTCGGAACGCTCCTCCAGACACCATCTTCGTGGGCGGACCCGTCCTGGTTGCTGAGCATTCCCGGAACGGTGTTTGGCCTCGCAGCGACGCTGGTCGGTGCTATCATCGTTCTCGGGTTGAGCGATTTCGTGTTCACCAGAACCGAGGCGTGAGGATCCGGCACGGTTCGTATCTCTCTATCGCCACGTCGACGGGGAACTATCCCGCGAGTGGGCTTTTCCGTGTAGACCGCTGTCCGGGCGCTGTTGACCGAGGAGAAGTGGTGGCGCCACGGGACGCCCGCCTTTTTAGGCCATCGCAGTAGTACGCTGACTATGCCGACACTCGAAGACGAGGTGATAATCGTGACCGGGGCGAGCCGCGGACTCGGCGCGTCGATGGCGAAGCGGTTCGCTCGCGAGGGCGCGGCCGTCACGGTGACCGCACGCAGCGAGTCGGAGCTGGAGGCGGTCGCCGACGACGCCGAGGGCGAGATACTCGTCGCCCCCGCCGACGTGACCGACGAGGACGCAGTCCGGGCCGTCGTGGAGGCGACGGCCGAGGAACACGGGTCGGTCACTGGACTGGTGAACAACGCCGGCATCGGCCTCCTGAATATGTACGGCGAGGGCAGTGTCCTCCACGAGGTCGACACCGCGGACTTCCGGCGGATTTTGGACGTGAACGTCACCGGCGTCTTCCTGTTCTCGAAGTACGCCGTCCCGGAACTGATCGAGGCCGGTCGCGGGAACGTCCTCAACGTCTCGTCGGGTCTGGGTCGCCGCGGATCGGCACGGTGGGGCCCGTACGTCGCCTCGAAGTGGGCACTGGAGGGGATGACCCGAACCCAGGCCCAGGAACTCGACGACCACGGGATCAACGTCAACGCACTCGACCCGGGCGGGCGGGTCGAGACCGGCTTCTGGGACCACCTGCCCGAGGCCGAACGGGACGGGATTCTCGACCCCGACGTGATGAACGACGCCGCGACGAGCCTGCTCGCACAGGGCCCGGACGGCATCACCGGCGAGTCGATGCCGGTCCAGGAGTGGGAAGACCGGCTCTGATACCGTTCGAGCACTGGCACCCACACTTATTTCGAGCGCCTGCGTCGGTTCGATTATGGGGAACGCGGACGCCCAATCTTCGGAGACGGGGACCGGAACCGGGACGAGTACGGCGGAGGGGGCCGGGGCGGTCGACGGGTGGTCGTCGGGTAACTGGCTACTGATCGGTGCGCTCACGGCGCTGACGCTCGTCGGGATCGTGCTCTCGGCGGGTTTCGTCCCGGTCGAGGGGTGGCTCACGGCGTCGGACGGGGCGGTGATCGTCCCGCCGTACGTCTACCTCTACGCGTCGCTGGGCGCGCTGGGGTACGTGTTCACCAAGCTGATGACGAACGTCGAGGCTTACGACGAGTACGACGAGATCGAGGAACTGGCCGAGATGGCCCTCCGGATTCCGGCGGCGTGGGTGCTGGCGGCAGGCATCTACCTGCTGTTCGTGGCCGGGACCGCCTTCACGAGCGGCGGGTCGGGCCAGCAGTACGCGGCCGGGCTCTCCTTTCTGGTGGGCCTGTACGTCAACGTCGCGATGAAGTCACTCGGGAGTCTGGCGGACCGCCTGCTCGGCCGTGGGTCGGCTAACTCCTGAACGGGTCGGTCGCCGTTCTCAGTCCGCCGAGACCGACGCGTCGGCGGAATACTCAGTCTCGACGGCCTCGGCGATGGGGTCGATCCCGTCGTGTGCTTCGAGGTTGTCGAGGCCGGCCACCAGCGTTCCCTCGACGAGATCGTCGGCGTACCCCTCCGCGATGGCGCGCTGAACGACGTAGACGACGGTCTCCGCCACGAGGTCGTCGGCGTGCCCGCCCTCGATCAGTTTCTCGACGATCACGTCACCGACGCCCTCGACGACCCGATCCGAGCGCCCCATCAACCCCTTCACGATACGCCTGACCGCGCGTTTGATCAACATCCCGCCGAAAGGGAGTTCGTCCATGACGATGTCGGCGACCTCTTGGACGATAGCGTCGGAATGGCCACCCTCGACGAGGTGATGAACGATGCGGTCCCCCACTGCCGAGACGACGGCGTCGTCGTCGTCGGCATCGTGAATGCGCGCGGCGATCAGCGCGCCGACCGCTTCGACCATCTCGTCGTCGTCCAGTTGATCGCCGATCCCCGCCTTGATCGTGTCGGCGACGCCGTGTCGTTCCGTGCCGTCGAACTCGATCTGATACGTGTCCCCCATGTGTACGGGCGAGAGAGAGGCGAACAAAAATGTTCCCGCGCATATGTGAGGGGGTAGCAGCCGTCAGGCGGTCTCGGCTCCGTCTTCCTCGATGATCTGTGTGACGCCGTCGTCGAAGATCTCCTGGATCAACTCCTCGGCGTAGCCGCCCTCGATGGCGGCCTCGATGGCGATTTCGAGCGAGGCATCGACCAGCGCCTCGGCGTGGCCGTTCTCGATCAGGATCGCGACGATCTCGTCGCCGACCTGCTGGACGATCGCCTCCGAGCGACCGCTGGTGAGCCGTCTGACGATCCGGCGCACCGACTGGCGGATCACGACCGAGTGTCTGAGGCCAGGCAGGTTGTCCATCACGATATCGGCGACGGCCTCGACGACCTCGTCGGCCGTCTCGCCCTCGAGTTTGTCGACGATCTCGTCGCCGACGGCGGCGACCAGTTGCTCGGCGTCGTCCTCTCGTTCGACGTACTCGCTGATGACGCGGGCGACGCTCCGTGCGATCTGTGCTGCCTCGTCGTCCCCCAGTTCGGCGGCGATGACGGCCCGCACCCGCTCGGCGATCTCCTCGCGGTCACGGCCCGTGATCCCCTCGTCACCCTCGGACATGAGCGCGGGTAGTTCGTCGCGAGTACAAAAGTCCCCCGGATAGCCAGATCGGCGGTGCCGCGACCGGCGCGCGGTCTCAGTCGGCCGATTCGCTGTAGGGTGTCAACAGTGTCCGGGCACGACCGATAGCGGCGCGCACGTCGGGGTGCGAGTCGCGGCCCACGGTGCGGAGTTGCGTTTCGATGGTCCGGATGGCCTCGTGGTTCGGGCTGTCGGCTGACAGGTCGCCGACCTGATGGGCCAGATCGGCCAGCCGTTCGGCCAGGGCGCGGTCGACGGTCAGTTCCGATGCGAGCAACAGCTGGCGATGTGCTTTCGAGATCCCCGTCAGTTCGTGTCGCATACTCCCCTCTACCAGAGGGATCCGTCAGGCACGAGCAAAGAAGTTGCGGGACTTAGACGCCCTCGATGGTCTCGCGGTAGGCGTTGATGGCGTCGTCGGCGTCGTCGATAGCGTCAGCGGCGTCGGCACCCACCTCGTCGTCGAGGTCGGCCAGCGCGGACTGGATGCGTGCCAGGCGGCCGTGATCGGGACCCGAGTCCCGCGTCGCGAGGTCGTGGAGCTGGTCGGCCAGGTCGTCGAGACGGTCGCTCGCCTCGTCGGCCGTCGCGTCGCTTGCTGTCCGGAGATTCGTCGCCGCGGTTTCGAGTTGTTGTCGAGCCATAGGTATCCCTTCGACCAACGTCGGCAAAAACACTTTCCGAACGGATACGGGACGAAATGTGTCTGGTACCAACCAGTAAGGTACCGTCGTTAAACCAGTCCGGCCCGTACATATAAGCACGTGTACGATTCCCACTGCCGTCCCCCCAGCGAGCGCGCCGTCTTCCGAACTATACGAACGATCAGAGAATGGTAACGAACGACTCACTCGAGGAGAGCCGGCAGATCCACCGGCGGACGGGTAAGACGTTCTACTACGCGACGCGGTTGTTGCCCGAGCGGATCCGGCACAAGACCTACGTCCTGTACGCGTTCTTCCGGATCGCGGACGAGGTCGTCGACGACGAGGACAACGACCTCACGCCCACCGAGCAACGCGAGCGCCTGGAGCAGTTCCGCGAGGCGGCGCTGGGTCGCCGCGAGACCGACGACCCGGTCCTCCAGGCGTTCGACGACGTGCGCCGCGAGTCCGACATCACAGAAGGGGACGTGGAGTTGTTCGTGGACGCGATGGCCACCGACATCGACAAGAGCCGCTACGAGACCTACGACGAACTCGAAGCCTATATGCGCGGCTCGGCGTCGGCGGTCGGGTACATGATGACCGGAATCATGGACGTCGAGGACCCGGCGGTAGCGCGACCCCACGCCAGGGCGCTCGGGGAGGCGTTCCAGCTCTCGAATTTCCTGCGAGACGTGCGCGAGGATATCGTCGACCGCGACCGGATCTACCTGCCACGGGAGACGCTACAGCAGTACGGGGTCACCGAATCCGAGATCGAGAATCTGGAGATGAACGACGGGTTCCGATCAGCGATGATCCACGAGATGGCCCGGGCCGAGAAGCTCTACCGCGAGGGGGTCGCCGGGATCAAGTACCTGCCCGAGGACTGCCAGTTCGCCGTCCTGCTGGCAGCGGTGCTGTACGCCGACCACCACCGGCTGATCCGGGAACGGGACTACGACGTGCTCTCGGAGACGCCGAGTCTCTCGACGACGCGAAAGCTCTGGCTGATCGCCAAGACGCGCTGGCACTGGCACTGGAACAAGGACCCCGAGGCGGTGTTCGAGCGCGTCTCGACCATCGGGGACGCGCCGACCCCCTCGCCCGGGCCGGAACCGCCCGAGTGGACCCCCACCCAGTAGCTCACTCGATCAGCGGGAGGACGATGCCGAACAGGATGGGCGAGAAAAACCCGATGAGCAGGCCGGCGAACTCGGCACCGACGAACAGGGTGTTCTCCCAGGCGGGGAGCGGTTCGAAGAAGGCGTGGCCGACGACGGAGCCGACGACGCCGATCAGGAGGAGGGCGAGGCCGAGGAAAAAGCCCCGTTTGGCGTACGTCTGGTAGTCTATCGACGCGGTCTGTGACATATTCGAGGAACCGATACTGAGTGTTGAATTTCTTTCGGTCCCGCTCCGACCCTCACCACCGACCGGAGCGGCCGGGGACCGTTCGCAGGACCCGGAAGTCGAACCGCTCGATCTTCACGAGGCCGGCGAAAAACAGGCCGGCGAGCGCCACGGGCACCCAGTTGCCGAAGTAGGCATTGATGAGGCCCCAGAGGATCACGAAGCTCACCAGATCGTCGAGCATGAACGCACACGACTGGACGCGAGCGACCAGTTCCGTCCAGTCGAACGCGATGTCGAAGAGGGCCACGGCCACGGTGGCCGAGAGGACCCAGCCCAGATAGTTCGACCACGGGACGCCGTAGTAGGCACCGCCGCCGTCGTAGGCCCAGAAGCCCAGCGCCACCGCGCCGGGATCCAGCACCAGATCGACCAGCAGGACGGTCGCGATGACTGCCGGCAGCCGGATCGCCCAGCGGCTCGCCCGATCACCGAGCAAGAGCAGACAGAGCAGGTAGCTGTTCAGCACCAGCGGGAAGAAGAAGATCGGGAGGCCCAGCGGCACGGTGTCTAAAAGCATCGGCCCGAGTTCGACGCCGTACTCGAAGAAGCCGTAGGGCCAGCCGGTGGTCACCCCGACGTACTCGATGCCGTAGGAGTACGCCGTCAACGCGAGCAGAGCGACGGCGGCCCGGCGATCGACCAGCGGCGCGACGCCGGCGATCAGCGGCAGGCGCATCACGAAGGTCCCGAAGAGGACCAGATAGGGGTTGAAGTTGATCGGGGCGGGAAAGAGGGCCTCGGCGCTGGCGAGCAACATGACCGCGCCGACGGCGGGGAAGAAGACGGCGATGGTGAAGCGGTTGTCCCGGACCAGACGGTCCAGCCGGGCCTCGACAGCCGCCCGCGTAGGCGTCTCAACCGCCATAGCCGAACAGGAGGACCCAGAGACCGCCCATTGTCATCGTCATGCCGATCAGGGTGTTGATGGCGGGGTACCACCAGTAGGCGTCGTCGACGTCGATTCCGGAGAAGGCGATACCGAACACCAGCACGGGGTAGGCCAGCAGGAGGGCGGTGAACAGCCAGTGGACGCCCGCGAAGGCGACCGCGGCCGCCAACCAGCAGGCCGCACAGTAGTAGTAGGTCCGTCGCTTGCCCAGCACCGTGGCAGTGGTTCGGATGCCGGCCTCGCGATCGGGTTCGATGTCCGGGATGGCCGAGAAGGTGTGCATCCCCATCGTCCAGAGCCAGCCGCCAGCGATCGCCAGCAGGGGCGGTAACTCGCCGGCGACAGCGGTGAACGCGATCACCCCGGGGAGGATGTACAGCCCGTTCGAGATCGAATCGAGCAACGGTGTGGTCTTGAACCGAAGCGGTGGCGCGCTGTACTCGACGGCCAGCAGGAACCACAGCGCCAGCACCTGCGTCCCGGCGGATGGCAACAGGAAGATGAACATCCCGCCGAGCGCGCCGCTCAGGGCGACGGCCATGATGACCCAGATGTCGTCGCGATAGCGCACCTCCTTGTCGTCTTTCTTCGGATTCTCCTCGTCGACGTCGGCGTCGAAGGCGTCGTTGACGCCGTAGAGGAAGACGTTCGCAGGGATAGTGAAGTACGCGAGCAGGAGGACAGCGATGGGAGCGAACAGTTCGGCCACGCTGTCGGCGGCGAAGGTCGCGCCGACGATGACGGGGCCGCCGAGGTAGAGCCAGAACCGGGGCCGGGAGAGCCAGAACAGATAGCCCAGCCGCGTCTCCTCGGAGGGGAGGTAGCCGGCGACCGATTCGAGACGGGTTCGGACGGCGTTGTCGCTCATCTGTCGTCGATGACGGCGTTCGCGGTGTGTTGGCCGCTGATGAGACACATCGGGACGCCGATGCCGGGGGTCGTGAACGAGCCCGTGAAGTAGAGCCCGTCGACGGCCGAGGACCGGTGGGGCGGGCGCAGGAGCGAGGTCTGTCGCAGGGTGTGGGCCAGACCCAGCGCCGTCCCCTGGATGGAGTTGTACCGCTCGCCGAAGTCCGACACCGAGAACTGTTTCTCGAAGGCGATCCGATCCCGGAGGTCGACCCCGGTGTTCTCGGCGATGTCGGTCAGGACTTTCTCGCGGTAGCGCTGACGGGTCGCCTCGTCGTCGTCCAGTCCGGGCGCGATGGGCACCAGGACGAACAGGTTACTGTAGGCGTCGGTGTCGCCCTCGGGCACCGTGGTCTCGTCGGTCTCGGAGGGGACACAGATGTAGTAGGCCGGATCGTCGGGCCAGGTCGGCTCGTCGAAAATCTGCTCGAAGTGGGGGTCCCAGTCCTCGGGGAGGACGAGCGTGTGGTGGGCAAGTTCGTCCACGTCGCCCTCGATTCCCATGTAGAGCAGGAAGGCGGAAGGTGCGTAGGTCTTTGACTCCCAGTAGTCTTCGTCGTACTGTCGCTCGTGTTCGGGCAGGAGTTCCTGCTCGGTGTGGGCGTAGTCGGCGTCGCTCACCACGAAGTCGGGGTGGTACTCGGTGCCGTCCTCGGTGGCGACGAGAAAGCCCTCCTTCCGGCGGGTGATCTCGGCGACCGGAGCGTCGGTGACGTACTCGACGCCGAGTTCCGCGCCCAGGTCGACCACGGCGTCGACGACCGCGCCGAGGCCGTTGTCCCGACCGTCCTTGCCGACGGGGTAGTGGACGCCGAGGTTGAAGTCGACGTGGCTCATCATGTTGTACAGCGCCGGCGTGTTGTGGGGCGCACCGCCGAGGAAGACCAGCGTGTACTGCATGATCTGCTGGAGCTTTGGGTTCTCGAAGTACTTCTCGACGTGGCCCTGCATATTTCCGAGGAGTTTCAGCCCGACCGGGGCCGCTTTCATCACGTCCAGATCCACCCAGTCCCGGAGGCGGGGGCGGTCCTCGTAGACGAAGTTCTCCATGGCGAGTTCGTAATTGGACTCGCTCTCCTCGAGGTAGGCGTCGAAGGCCTCGCCGCCGCCGGTCTCGTACTCGGCGAACAGTTCCCGGACCTCGGCGCGGTCGGCGGATACGTCGACCCGATCACCGTCCTTGAAGAAGATCCGGTAGTGTGGATCCAGCCGTTCGAGGTCGTAGTAATCGTCGGTGGACTTCCCGAAGTGGCCGAAGAAGCGCTCGAACACGTCGGGCATGAGGTACCACGAGGGACCCATATCGAAGCGGAAGCCGTCGACTTCGAGTCGGCTGGCACGGCCGCCCAGTTGCTCGTTCTTTTCGAGCACGCGCACGTCCGCACCGGCGTCGGCGAGATAGCACGCGGTCGACAGTCCCCCGAACCCACCGCCGACGATATCGATGGTCGTTCCAGCGAGCGAACTCATTGGCAAGAATACGGTCCGGAACCGGGATAAATGGGATGGCTGACCAGTGTGGTTCGGGAGCCGGTCACGCGAAACCGGGATGTGGGTCACGCCCCAAAGACGAGAGGATGGACGGGCACACAGCCGTCGTCACCGGCGCGAGCAGGGGTATCGGTGCCGCAGTCGTCCGCGAGTTTGCAACGGCAGGCGCACACGTCGTCGCCTGTGCACGCGAGGCCGACGCACTCGACGACCTGGCGGCGACGGTCGAATCGGCCGAAGGGAGCGTGACGACACGACGCGCGGACGTGCGCGACGAGTTCGACGTGGAGCGACTGATGGAGACGGCGGCCCGCGAGGGCGGCGGGATCGACACCGTCGTCGCGAACGCCGGCGTCTACCACGGACAGCCGGGCGAGACGCCGCTCGCGTCGGAGTCGTACGCGGCCTTCGACGATCACCTGCGGACGAACGGGCGCGGCACCTTCACCACGATCCGTGAGTCGCTCCCACACCTCGCCGCCGACGCGCGCGTCCTCGTCACCTCCGGGAGCGTCGCCCGCGAGGCGAAGCCGGGCTATGGCTCCTACGCCGTCTCGAAGGCGACCGCCGAGGCCGTCGCCCGCGGGTTCGCCGTGGACCTCGATCACCCCGTCGGCGTCGTCGATCCTGGCGTGGTGGCGACCGACCTCACTGGGGGGACCGGTCGGGAGCCCGACGAGATCGCACCCCTCTTTCGCTGGGCGGCGACCGACGCCCCCACCGAGGACCTGGACGGCGAGGTCCTCGATCTGAAGGCCTGGAAACGCGCTACCCGCTGAGAACCGAAGACTCGGCCCGCGGATCGGAGCTTTTATTATTATCATCGCTAGTTCTATAGCCAGATGTCTAATAACATGGGGGCAGGTATTATTAACATCGGCGAGCGTCCGTCGCTGGTCGGCCTGGTCGGCGTGGGACTCTTGTTGGCGTTTTCGGGGCTCGCAGTGGTCTCGGAGCTGTGGAAGGTGCTGGTGATCTCGTGGGTGGCGTTCGCGGCGATGGCGGGGTCGATCCCGCTCGGCGTCCGGGCGGCCGAGGTCGGCGGCGCACGCCGACTGGTCTGGGGTTACGGACTGGCCAGCGGCGCGATGATCACGAGCGCGGCCGTGTTTCTGGTGCCACAGGCGATGGGATTCGATCCGCGGGTCGGCGGGTTCGGCATCGCCGCCGGCATCCTCGTCGGGTTCGGCTCGCACGTACTGGGCCACCGGCTCTCACACGTCAACGCGACGTTCGACAACACGGCGGTCCAGCTGTCGGCGCACGCGCTCTCGGCGGGCGCGATCATCGGTCTCGTGTACGGGGCGATGCCGGAACTGGGCCTCCTGCTCGGGCTGGCCATCGTCTCGCACAAGGGCCCGGCCGGCTACGCCGCGGCGCGCCGGCTGGCCGCCGGCAACCGGTCGGCCTCGGTCATCCTGCTCCCCGCGGCGGGCGTCGGCATCACGGCCATCCCGGCCGCGCTCCTCGACCTGCCGGCGATCCCGGCCGTCAACGCGGCCGTCTTCGGCTTCGCCGCCGGTGTGTTCCTCCACGTCGCCATGGACTTTCTCCCGCGCTGTGAAGTCGGCGGCGAGGTCGGCGAAGTGGCACAGGTCTCCGGCCACGCCCACGAACTGCTCGACCGACTCCGGGTCCACGCCGTCGCCAGCACCGCACTCGGCGGTCTCGCCGTGTTTCTCGCCTGGTTCGCGGTCGGTCCCTGACGCTCGTTTGATGTCATCTGTCCGAGCGGTTTTACTGAACTTCGAATTGTCCACGTCACAATAGCACGTCCGTAGTCCTGCCTCGGAGAATATAAGGACAATATATCTATTCTGAGGTCTATTGGTGTACATTCAGGAGAAGATTTTTACTATACCAGGACAGTCGTTGTAGTAAGCATGGTAGAATGCGACGCCTGTGAAGACGAGGTACTTCACGTATGGAGACACCGCGCGATCACCGAGACCGTCACCCACAGGGAACAGCGCTGGGTCTGTGCGGACTGCCACCCGAAACTGGCCAGTACGCTCCGGACCGAAACCACGGCGGAGACGGACACGGAGGCCGGGACCGAGGCGACGGCCGAACCCGAAACCAGCGGAACCCCGGAGGAGCAGGTGGTCGTCACCGACGGTGGGCAGTTCGCCTGCCCGACCTGTGGCGGCGAGACGGTCAACGGGCAGGGTGTGTTCGGCTGTCTGTCCTGTAGCTGGACGGGCGTCAGCTGAGCGAGTGGCTCGACGGTTGCGCGCGTCGGGCCGTCCAACGCTCTGTGGGGTGTACTTACAAGGCCGTGCCGTACCAAGGTTCGAGTATGACCATGGACACGACCGGTCAGTGGATGGGGACGCCGATGGACCAGCGCGACATCGACGACCTGCTCGAAGCGAGCGGCTACGGCATCCTCTCGCTGGCCAGCGACGACGAGCCGTACAGCCTGCCGATCTCGTTCGGCTACGACGGGTCGGACGTGTACTTCGTGTTCCTCGAAGACAGCCCGGATGGCCGGAAGTTCGACTTCGTCGAGGAAGGTGGGACGGCGCGCCTGCTCGTGACCGACATCGGGAGCCGGTTCGACTGGCAGTCCATCGCGGTGACCGGCCCGGTGCGCCGGGTCCCGACCGACAGCAAGGACTGGGACCGCCTGGTCGAGACGCTCGAAGACAACGCCTGGTTCTCCAGTGACTTCCAGCGCGCGGGCGACATCGAGGAAATGTACGGATTCCGCCTCGAACCCGACGAGGTGCGCGGGCTCGAAGTCACAGAGAGCTGAGGTGTAGCCGACCGCGGCGACGCCACGCAGTCCCTCCGGAATCGTCGGTCCGGCGTCGCCGGTCGGACACCACACTTATCCGCCGTCCGGGAGTCGGGTGATTGGAATGGGACTTCTCGATTCGTTCGGTGCGCTCGTCGGTAGTATCGTCGCGTCACTCGTCTTGCTCGTCTTCGCGATCCTCAGTTACTTCGTCACGGTGTTCATCGTGCAGGCGGGGGCCGGCCTGGCCGGGTACTCGCCGAGCGGCGACTTCGTCGCCCTGGCGGCCGCAGTCCTCGCGGGCGCTGCGATCGTCGGCGGTGCGTCACCGCTGACCGCCCTCGGCGACGAATCCTGAACCAGTCGCCGTGGAATCGGGGGCTGGTCGGACTCGTGGCTTCCGCAGTCCTGACACGCGAGCCCACGTTGAAAATACGTATATAAACAGCACGTAACTGTAGGCCATGAGACGAGCGAACGGGCTCACGAGACGAGACGTTGTCGCGGGTCTGTCTACTATCGGTTCCCTGGGGATCGCTGGATGTGTGAGCGATGACTCGACCCCAGATGGCAGTACGTCCGGCACATCGACGCCAGATAGCAGCAGTTCTGGACCGCCGGAACCCGAGGAACGGTGGCAACGTGGGCTGCCACACTGCTCGACTGGGGAACACAGGTTCGAGATACGGGGGTTGGTCCGTGACGAGTCTGCACAGACGGTGACCGTCAGTATCGTGAATACCGGTGTCGAGGCACGCGAAATCGAGTCGGTCGGTATCGATTTCGAGTACCTGACGGATGGCAGAAAGAACACGATCTACGACGAACTGTATCGCACCTCGTTTTCCGGCAGTCTCGAGGGCGGTGACAGCGAGAGCTACGAGGTCTCCGATTTCAACAGAGTGTTCTGGGAAGATGCCGCCATCGAGGATGTGCGCCTGTTTCTTTCGCCGGAAGAGAGCGTCCAACCCTGCTGGGAAGCGGGTTAGTTGTACTCGCGCCAGCGGTTCCCACAGTCCTGGCATTTGAAAAAGCGCGTCGGCGGTTCGTCGGCCGAGCCGGTCTGTTTGATCGTATACCAGGCTTTGCCGTGGCCACACTCCTCACAGGTCACGTCGTCGGCGGTCGGTTTCCCCTCGAAACTGTCGCCCTCCTCGGTCTCGATCAGTTCGTCGCCGCTCTGTTCCTCCGTGGAGACGAACTTCTCGGCGGCGTCCTCGTCTTTCGCCTGTTCCGCGCCACACGAAGAGCAGACCATCACGTCGCCGTCGGCGTGCATCATCGAACCACACTCGTCACAGAATTGCATATTCGGGGTTGCCGAAACTCGGCCGCCAACCACACTTGGCTCTTTCGACTGGTTCAGAGCGGCTGGAGCGACTCGACATCCCGGACCTCGAACCGTGCCCCGCCAGTGTCGCCCTCGCTCACCGCGACCGTCCAGCCGTGGGCCTCGACGACTCGCTGGACGATGGCGAGGCCGAGGCCGGTCCCGTCCTGATCGGTCGTGACGCCGGGCTCGAACACGTCCTCGCGCTCCTCGTCGGGAATGCCGGGGCCGTCGTCTTCGACGAAGAAGCCGGTGCCGTCGGCGTTGCCCAGGGTACCCACCCGGATGGTAGCGTCGGTCCCGCCGTGTTCGAGCGAGTTTCTGAAGAGGTTCGCCAGCGCCTGCCGGAGGCGGTCGGGGTCGGTCCGGAGGGTCGCCTCGCCGTTCTCGACGGTCAGCGTGGCCTCACCGCCGTCGACGGTTTCCCAGGCGGCAGTAGCGACCGATTCGAGCGTCGTTCGCTCCCGGTCGTCGATCACCCGGCCCTCGCGGGCGAGTTCGAGCACGTCCTCGATGAGGGTTCGCATCCGGTCGAGCGCCTGGGCGACGCGGTCGAACTGTTCGTCCTCACCGGTCTCGCGGGCCGTCTCGAGATAGGTCTCGGCGACTTCGAGGGGGTTCCGGAGGTCGTGGGAGACGACGCTGGCGAAGGTCTCCAGCCGGTCGTTGCGCTCGGTGAGTCGGTCGACTTCCGCCTGCAGTTCCGTGTGGCGTTCGTGGCCGTCGCCGAGGGCGGTGTAGAGCAGGTAGCCGCCGTCGTCGGTCGGGACGTTGCGCAGTCGGAAGCGCTGGTCGCCCTCGGTCGTGTCACAGACGGTCTCGCGGTCGAGGGAGTCGCCGGACTGGATCGCGCCCGCGACGGCCGCCAGGGCGTCGTCGTCGGCCAGCGTGGCCCGGAGGGACACGTCGGCCCCGTCGACGGCGAAGGTCTCCCGGAACGCGGGGTTGATCGCCTCGACGACGATGCCCTCGGCCCCTCTCCCGTACTTGACCACGGGGTCGGGGTGGGCGCTGAGCAGGTCGTCGGCTCCGTCCCCCTCGACCATGTATGTCGCTCCGAAATTCGGACAGCCCCTTGGAGTAGCTGTCGGCCGTTACGAGCGATGAGCCGACGACTCGGTGCCCGAAACCGCGCAAAGGTATTTCAGCGCGCCTCCGATACGATTTACTGCGACTGTGTCCCACGAGTCCAGTACCGCGCCGAACGTTCTCGTCGTCGACGACGAAGAAGACGTCGCGGAGGCCTACGCCCTGAAGCTCCGCGCCGACTACGATACCGAACTGGCGTTCGGCGGCGAGGCGGCCCTCGAGAAGGCCGACGCGACCACCGACGCCATGCTGTTGGACCGGCGAATGCCGGACATCCACGGGGACGAAGTCCTCGAGAAGCTACGGGCCCAGGGCTACGAGTTCCCGATCATCATGGTGACCGCGGTCGATCCCGACCTCAACATCCTGGAGATGGACTTCGACGACTACCTCTGTAAACCGGTCGACAAGGAGACGCTCCGGGCGACGCTCGACCAGCACGTCGACCGGACCGGCACCGACCCGAAACTGGACGAGTTTTTCAGTCTGCTGTCGAAACTCTCCGTGCTGGAGTCGGAACTCCAGCCGAGCGAACTCGAAGACGACGAGGAGTTCCAGCGACTCAAGCGCCGCGCGGTGAAACTGAGCGAAGAACTCCGGGAGTCGATGGACGACTTCGAGGAGATCGTCGAGACCCACCGGTCGGTCGACCGTGGCTCTCGCACCTCACTCTGAGTCGGTCTCACCGATCTCCACGCCGCTCCCCTCGAGCGCGCGTTGTTCGGCGACGATGGGACAGTTCAAGAGCCGAACCGTCTCCGTGTCCAGAAACTCGACGATAGCCGCGCCCTCGTAGGTACACTCGATATCGGGCGGCGGACTGAAGTGTTCACACCCTTCACAGAAGCGGTGTTTCGACACCTCCGAGTACGTCCGTTCCTCGGCCTCGGGACCGCCGCTCTCCAGGTCGTCCCAGACGGCGTCGGGGTCGATCTCGTCGACGCCGGCCGACTCGAACGCGTCGAACGGGTCGTCTCCCTCGTCCCGGCGGGCCGTCGAGAACGACGCGAAGGGGTCGTCCGTGGGTTCCTGTGGGGCGTCGCCACCCGCGTCGTCGGGCGTCGGCGACGCGACTTCGTCGGCACCGCCAGCGTCGGCGCTGTCGTCGGCCGAGGCCGTGGTATCGAATGGGTCGTCACGGAGCCGGCCCGGTGGCGATTCGTCGGCAGGCGTATCGTCCAGAGCGTCTTCGGGCGGGTGGTCACCGCTGGTCTCCCCGTCGTCGGCGTCGGCAGGGCTCAGGTCCTCGAACGGGTCGTCCTCGTCCTCGGGCGCGTCGAAGGCGTCGAAGGGGTCGTCTTCGTCCTCAGCCATCGTCGTCCTCCGGGGCCTCGATGCTCTGGGCCTTGACGAGTTTCGGACTGCCGAAAAAGCCGTCCTTGGGTTCGACGTCAGTGACGACGGCCTCGCAGTGGGGACACTCGGGCTCGGTCATGAGTCCGATCTGGACGCCCTCGCCACAGACGCCACACTTCGCGCGGTCCACGTCGAGTTCGGCCGCGGCGCGTTTGATCCCCTCGACGGACGTGGCCCGTTTCGAGCCCGTCCGGGCGTCGTCCCGCAGGTCGCGGACGACGTGGGCCACCGTCCGGACCTTCTCTTCGAGATCGCCGACCGTTTCGTCGAGGTCGTCGACCCGGGCCGACGTGTCGCCGGTCCGCTGGTCGAGTTGGGCCCGGAGCGTTTCGATTTCGTCCTCGACCGTCTCGATATCGGTGGCGAGTCCGTCGATGCGGTCGGCCAGGTCGGGGTGGCCGTGATCGGCCGGTGCCTTGCTGTCGGCCTCCTGTTTGACCTGGATGACGCGCTGGCGAACGTCCTGGATCTTGTCCATGTAGTCGTCTTCGACCGCCTCGAGCCGGTCGTCGAGTCGGTCCCCGACCTGCTCGGTGGCCCGGTCGGCGGCGGACTTGGAGACTTCCGCCAGCTGGTCTTCGAGAGCGTCCTGCAGGTGTCGCTCGACGGCCTCTTGCACCTGGGTCTCGACCTCCAACTGGTCCGTGACGGCGTCGACGATGTCGGGAAGCCTGTCGGCGAGCACGTCGTCGACGGCGGCTGCCACGTCGACGACCTCGGTCAGCGCCTCGGGATCCTCGGCGTCGAGGTCGTCGGCGGCGCGGTGGGCGGCGAGCAACTGGGCGAGGACGGTATCGCGGTCGGTGCCGCGGTCGGCGGCCTGCTCGTCGACCCACGCCGCCACCTCCGGCGGGAGCGACACCGTCACCGGCTCGTCCGTCGGCTCACTGGCCATCTACTCGCAGTTGGCCCCTTCCGCAGTTAAGGGTTTGCCACAGTTTATCAGCTCGTAAAACAACGGACGGTCGGGAAAGCGGTGCGCTCACGTCGAAAATCGAGTGCGAGCGGGAGAGGGATCGAGAAGATGTCAACGAATCTTCCGAACGTCGCTGATGTCGAAGCCGGCGTCGCCGATCTCGGTCTCGAAGCGAATGATGTTCTCGTCTTCGATGCGGGAGAGGACGCCGCGGAACTTCTTGAACACGAGTGTCCGGGCGCGTTCGGAGCCACCCTGTTCCCACTCGAAGGTCATCGTCCCGTTGGCAGCGTCGACGAGCTGGCCGTGCTGTTCGGGCGTGACCGTCTCGTGGTTGACGTGAACGAGGATCAGCCCGTTCCAGGAGTGGGCGGCCTTCTGGAGGCCCTTGACGAGGTAGACGATGTCGGACCAGTCACGGTCGTCACCGATGGCGCTGATGAGGTCCGACAGCGAGTCGAGGACGATCAGGTTGCCCGGGGCGTGTTCGTTGAGGTAGTGCCCGAGTGCGGCGAAGAGATCCTCACGGTCGTGGCGGCCGGCCATGTCCCGGATGTGGCCGGTCTCCTCGGCGTACCAGTCCCGGGGGACGCTGCTGGTGTGGAAGTACGACTCGGCCATGTCGATGAACTCGACGGCGTCGAAGCCAGATTCCACGATCTCGGTGTCCATCGTCCGGTCCATCTCGCGGTAGAGCTGATCGCTGTCGGCGGTAAAGGAGACGTAGTGGATCTCGTCGGTGACGCTCGCGCCGGCCGCGACGTCGCCGTAGTAGAGGTCGTGGAGTTCCCGGTCGGTGTTTGCGAGTCCGTTGATGATCGCACTCGTGTACATGAACTCCCGCGAGCCGGCCCCCGCTTCCCCGGACAGCAAGACGACGTTGCCCGGCGGAGCCCCCCCGTCGATGATCGTATCCAGCTGCCGGATACCGAAGGGGATGCGGTCCATGGCCCCACCAAACGGGCGGGCCCGTTTACTACTTGCGACGGGTTCGACCGTCGAAACGCGCGGTCAGGGGTCGATCCACAGTCCGTCGTTGGCCGGGGCGGTCACGACGATTCGGCCGTCGACACCGACCGCGTCGAGGGCGTCCCGTGCGGCAGTTCGGGCGTCCTCGGCCAGTTCGGCGTCGGTCAGGGCGTAGACGGCGGGCCCCCACGAAGACTGGCCCGTGCCGGTGATCGCGGGACAACTGGAGAGGTCATCGACGATCCGGCCCGCGGGGGGGCGGTAGACACCGCCCTGCTCGTCGGCGTACCAGGCCCCGTTGAGCCGGCCGAGTTTGGCGACACCGGCCCCGAAGGTGGTCCGGTCGCCCTCGGCGGCCGCCGGGAGGACCCGCCGGAGGAGGACACCGCCGATCTCGTCGGCGATACCCGGATCGGCACGTTCGACCACCGTGCGCATACTCTCGTCTTCCGCGTCCCCGCTCCGGCCCGGGTCAGCGTCGGGGACGACGACGACGAACCGCCAGTCGGTCGGGAGTTCGTGGCGGGCGGTCACCGGCGGCACCGTCCACGCGCCGTCGGCGGGCGGCGCGGCCGTGAACAGTTCGGTGGGGTGGCCACCGTCGACGACGAATCCCCCCATCTCGGCGGCCGCGACACCGACACCGCTCCGGCCGCCGCGTCCCAGCGCTGGCGCGTAGGCACGGAGTTTCGGGTCGCAGTCGTGGGCGGCCGCGACCGCCGCGAGCGTCGCCATCGCGAGTTGGGTCCCGCTGCCGAGGCCGACGTGGCGGGGCAGGTGCTCGACGACGGTCAACTCGACGCCCGGCACGCCGAGCAGGTCGACCGCCGTCCGGGCGTGGGTGGCCACGGTCGCGTCGTCGCAGTGGACGCCCTCGGCAGGGTCGGCCTCGATCACCACCCGCGGCTCGTCCAGGGCGACGCCAACCCCGCCGTAGAGACGTTCCCGGGCCAGCGAGAGGTTCTGGAAGCCAAAGTGCAGGCGTGCACCGGCGGCGACGCGAGTCATGGAGCGAGCTATTCGCTCGGCCGGCATGGCAGTTGCGGGTCAGAGCGAGCGGCCCGACCGCGGACGCACAGCCACCGATCTCAGACGTGTCGAGGACGCCGAAACGATCCACCTATGCCGAGGCCACGTCCGCGTTCCCCCGCGTTCCGCCGACGATCGCGAGAACGCCGCCGACGACCCCGATGAGCATACCGACGAAGAGTCCACCCAGCGCACCGATCAACGAGAGGACGGAAAACAGCACGCCCATCACCCCAGCGTAGAGGCCGTACTCCGGGAGGAGCGCGGCGACCAGCCCGCAGAGACCGACAAGTGCAGCGAACACGAGACCCACCAGAACGAAACTCCCGCCGATGATCGCCAGTTCGGTCCCGAACTGGATCGGTACCCACCCGATCACGACGGCACCGAGACAGAGCAGTCCCCCACCAATCCGCGTCAGCGTGTCACCCATACCGGACCCTCCAATCGGACTGGAATAAGTGTTGTCACTTCTGAGACGGAGTCGGACGAGCGGATTCGGACGGCGGCGGGACTATCGATCCGGGAATCCGGGAAGTTAAAGCGCCAGGGTGGCAATCCTACGGCCATGAGCCAGCAACCGCAGGATCCCGAGCGCGAGGAGGGGAAACCCGACGACCTCCCGAGCAACGAGGTCACCGAAGGGACCGAGAAAGCGCCCCACCGCGCGATGTTCCGCGCGATGGGCTACGACGACGAGGACCTGTCCTCGCCGATGGTCGGCGTCGCCAACCCCGCGGCCGACATCACGCCCTGTAACGTGCATCTGGACGACGTGGCCGAGTCCGCCTACGAGGGGATCGACGACGGCGAGGGGATGCCAATCGAGTTCGGCACGATCACTATCTCCGACGCCATCTCGATGGGGACCGAGGGGATGAAGGCCTCGCTGATCTCCCGGGAAGTGATCGCCGACTCCGTCGAGCTCGTCGCCTTCGGCGAGCGCATGGACGGGCTCGTCACCATCGGCGGCTGTGACAAGAATATGCCCGGGATGATGATGGCCTCGATCCGGACGGACCTGCCCTCCGTCTTCCTGTACGGCGGGTCGATCATGCCCGGCGAACACGACGGCCGGGAGGTCACCATCCAGAACGTCTTCGAGGGCGTCGGTGCGGTCGCCGACGGCGACATGAGCGAGGACGAACTCGACGACCTCGAACGCAACGCCTGTCCCGGCGCGGGGTCCTGTGGCGGGATGTTCACCGCCAACACGATGGCCTCGATCTCCGAGGCGCTCGGGTTCGCGCCCCTCGGCTCCGCGTCGCCGCCCGCCGAGGACGAATCTCGCTACGAGGTCGCCCGCGAGGCCGGCGAACTCGCCGTCGAGGTGGTTCGGGAGCGACGCAAGCCCTCCGATTTCCTCACGCGGGAGTCCTTCGAGAACGCCATCGCCCTGCAGGTCGCGGTCGGTGGCTCGACCAACGCCGTCCTCCACCTGCTGGCGATGGCCGCCGAGGCCGGCGTCGACCTGGACATCGAGGACTTCAACCGCATCAGCGCTCGCACGCCCAAGATTGCCGACCTCCAGCCCGGCGGCGAGAAGGTGATGAACGACCTCCACGAGGTCGGCGGCGTGCCGGTCGTCCTCCGCGAGTTGCTGGACGCCGACCTGCTCCACGGCGACGCCCTGACCGTGACGGGCGAGACGATGGCCGAAGCCATCGAGGCGTACGACCCGCCCGCGATCAGCGATCTGGACGCCGACTTCCTCGAAACCGTGGCCGATCCGATCCACGAGCGCGGTGCCATCCGCATCCTGACGGGCAACCTCGCGCCCGGGGGCGCGGTCATCAAGATTACCGGCGAGGACCACCTCCACCACGAGGGTCCCGTCCGGATCTTCGAGGACGAGGAGAACGCCATGGCGTACGTCCAGGAGGGCAACGTCGAGTCCGGTGACGTGATCGGCATCCGCAACGAAGGCCCACGCGGCGGCCCCGGAATGCGGGAGATGCTGGGCGTCACCTCCGCGGTCGCCGGCCAGGGCCACGCCGAGGACGTGGCGCTGTTCACCGACGGCCGGTTCTCCGGTGCGACGCGAGGCTTCTCTATCGGCCACGTCGCGCCCGAAGCGTACGTCGGCGGCCCCATCGCGGCGCTGGAGGACGGCGATACCATCACCATCGACATCGACGACCTCGAACTGTCGGTGGACCTCTCCGACGAGGAGATCGAGCGCCGCCTCGAGGAACGCGATATGCCCGAACCGAACTACACGAACGGCGTGCTGGCCAAATACGGCGAGATGTTCGACTCGGCGGCCAACGGCGCAGTGACGAATCCCGGCGCGAAGCAGGACTGAAGGTGGTCCAGCATCCGCGCGAACGGAGTGAGCGCGGTTCCCGAGACCGAGTGTAACGAGGTCCCGTCTTTTTGCTCCAGCTTTTTGCGCCGAGTGGTTCGGGCCGCGAACCCGAGGCGGAAAAAGGTGGGCGGTCAGGAATCCCGGCGCGAAGGAGAACTAGCGGCCGCGGGACCGCCGGACGCCATCGGAACTGACAGGACGTGGTACTGTCCCTCAGACAGACATAAGTGCGTGGATAATCCAACGCCGGATAGTCATGGACGAAATACTCGAAGTAGCGGAAGTGGCAGCCGACTTCGGATTAGAGGGAGTGATGGCCTGGATCGTCCGACTCATCGGGCTGCTCGCGCTACTTGCGGGGGCAGGGATGTGGCTCGTCGCCGAGATGTCCCTGCTCGTCCTGCCGGCGGCCCTGATGGCCGTCGGACTCGTCTTGCTCGTCGCGCCGAGCATCTTCCTGCTGTTTTTGGAATAGCGGAGGCCCTGGCCACAGGATCGGGGCCGTCAGACCGACTCGATGGTCACGTTGCCGCTGTCGGTCGCGGTGTAGAATCCGGCAGCGTTCTCGCGGGCCGTTACGTTCACCAGCAGTGCGTCCGCCACGCCGTCGAAGTCGAGCCCCCACTCACCGTTGCCGGTGACGGTCATCCCCGTCGCTTCCACGCCGGCAGCGTCCTGGAGAACGAGCCCGCTCGCACCGTTGTCGGCCGCGGTCGCGTTGCGGAGCGTCACGTTGGTCGCGGGCCCGAGCTGCAGGCCGACACCGCCGTTGTCCCGCGCCGTGGTGTCGAGCAGTCGGCCGTCGTCGAAGCCGTTGCCGGCCCGCAGTCCATCGCGGGCGTTGGCCCGGACCGTCGTGTTCCGGAGCGTCGTCGCGGTCGCGTCACCGATCACGACGCCCCAGGTGTTGTTGGTCGCCTGAGTGTCCGCGAGCGAGAGGTTCCGGAGGTCCGCTGCCACGAATCCGATGTCGTTGTTCCGGAGCGTGGTCCCGGTGACGCGGTCGGCGTCCGCGCCGGGGCGGAGCGTGACCCCCCAGCGCTCGTTGCCGACCGCACGGTTGTCGATCAGTGAAATCGTCCCGCTAGCGGCCTGGAACCGGAATCGCGGGTCGATCACGATGCCGTCCCGGTTGTCGCTGGCGGTGACGTTGCTGGCCGTGCCGGTGGCCACCCCGCCGCGGTACGCGAGCCCGGTCGCCCAGGCCGTCGTCGTGAGGTTCGTGACGGTGACGTTCCGGAGCGTGTCGTCGTTCTCGGGTTCGACCAGCACGCCGGTGGCGTCGGTGTCGGTCCCGACGACTGCGTTGCCCTGCCCGTCGAGGGTCACGTCGCTGGCACTGATTCGAATGCAGTCCTCGGAGCCGTTACCCGAGAGGTTCCCGACGAGCGTGTACCGGCCGGCGTCCTCGATGGTCCGGCAGCTATCGATCGGTGTCGTCTGTGCCGCGGTAGCGGCGGGGAGGACGGCGAGCGCCAGCGCCACGAGCGTAGCCGCCGCCAGTAGCCGTCGTGTCGAAAAACGTCCGTGCCCTCGCGTCATGGCTTCCGGGACGGCCGCCCGACTGTTAGTTACGGACGGCGTGTCGGCGAGTAAGCCCGGCTTGTCCGGCCTCAGAGCCGGACGAGCGTCAGGTCGATCTCGACGTCCCTGTTCGCCTTCGCGATGGCGACCAGCACCATCCCGACGAGCAGGACGACCGTTCCGGTGGCGAGATAGACGAGCAACATCACTGGCACACCCTCCTCGTCCGGTACTCGGCGCACTGTGCCGTTCGTGACCCGTCGGGGCCGATTCGAGTTCGAGACATGGCTCTCTCGGTGTCCAGCGGCAGGGCCGGGGACCGCGCGAGACGCCGCTGGGGCGTCCCCCGCACTGATACGACGGCAGGTAGCTAAATGGGTTTAGTGGGGTCTTTTCCGGAAGTTCCGGGAAGGCGCAGGATAGGCTTCAGTGCGTTTGAGTATCTGCTACAACATTCTCAGTGTGCGATTTTGTCAAAGAAAAACATATATTCAGATCAGCGACCGAGGCTGATTGATCCGTCAGAGAAAACGAGAAACTATACTCTGAATTTGGGTTTATACCCTACAAGACTACATTAATTACTAATATAGACATAGCAAATAGCACCAAGGCAACACCAATAGTGAATAACCATAGAGAATAGTGACTCATCCCGATAGTCTCTATTTTTTGGAGACAAGACAACATCAGAGAAGAAGTGCTATCCTCATTTCTACACTCTAGGTTATTATTGAGAACATCTTTCTGAACAGCATATAATGGGACATTCTTATCTGCGTCTTTTTCCCTCATGTTGAGGGCTTTTTCAATGTCTCTCCGCCGGCGTTCTGCTCTAACACGCTTTTCATTGTAAGTTCTCAATACTACTGCAACAAACATCATCAAGGCACCAGAGGTAGACCCAAATAATAGTACAAATTCTGTAAATTCACTTATTATATTATAAATGTCCCCGTCGGTCCAATCGATTACGTTTCCAACAAAGAAGACTATGGCAATCGCTATCAGATAGTATGAGTTGTGCATCAAACCATCTCGATATCTAACCTCTTCACCAAGTTCTTTATATTCCTCAATTAAAAGATCGGTGTCGACTTGATTCAGGGCATCCTGATATTGATTTAGCGAGTCTGATTCATTGCACTCACTTTCCCCCTCCGGAGAAGGCATATCCCTATACTAACAATCAGAGCAAATATATTTTGTCTGATTCTGGACCGAGAACCGGACGGGTCACACCGACTCATACTGAGCCATACTGAGAGTATGGCGCAGTCACACGGGCTCGGGATAGTCTCGTCGCGGGAGCGCCCGGAGCCCGATCACCACGACGACCGACAGCACGATCACGGCGACGGCCGCGCCCTCGACACCCCAGCGTTTGAAGGCCAGGTCCAACGGCGTCGGCCAGCCGAGCGCGTGGCTGATCCAGTCGTCGGCCGCGGCCGCACCCAGCAGGAACACCGCAACCTGCTGGTCCCGCGGGAAGTACTGCCACCACAGCGGCCGCAGAGACCCGGCCAGCACGAGCGCCACGCCGATCCCGGTCAGACTCGCACCGAGTCCGGGGCGATGGGGCCACGCCGCCAGGAACCCAAACAGCGCCAGCACGATTCCGCCCTCGACGAGCCACGGGTCCCGTCGCGGGTACCAGTCGTGAACGCGCAGGCACGACACGAACGCGGCCAGGAGCGGGTAGATGAGGTGATGCGACCGGAGTACGTCCCCGTCCGGCACGGCCTCGACGGGGAACGTCGCCGGCCACAGACTCTCGATCACGCCGAACCTCCGCCCTGGTCGTCACCGCCCTGCTCGTCGCTCCCCTCGCCCGCGATCTCCTGGGCGTCCTCGACGGCGGCCGCGACCGTCTCCTTTCCGAGAACCGCGTAGGCCCCGGCCAGCACGAGCGCGATGGTCACGACCTCGTAGAACGTGCCGACGGGGGAGTCGGTCAGCATCCCGTGAGCCCACACGCCGAAGAACCCCAGCACCATGACGAGCCCGGCGAAGGCTCGGACAGCCCGGTACGGGCGAGTCGGCCTAATCATCGCTCTGAGCCCTCCGTTGGTAGTCGGGGTGATCAGGAATGTGGCTGTCTTCGAGCCGGCGAACGCGGCCCTGGACGGCGTCGATCCGGCCGGCGAGGTCTTCGCGGGTCCGCTCCACCTGCTTCGAGATGGATCGGAACGCCAGGTACCCACCGCCGGAGAGGACGATAAACAGGAGCGCCTGCACCGGCGGGAACACCTGCAACAGCAGGTCGGTCCACTCGCTCATGCTCAGGCGACACCTCCGGTCTTTGCGTTGACCGCCGCCTCTCCGGCCTCACTGTTGGCGAGCAGGTAGACGGCGACGATGACGGCACCGATGAGCATGAGCGTCTGCGCGTTCAGCGCACCGCTCGTGAAGTTGCCGAGGGCATCGCCAGCGTCTCCGAAGATGTCTGCGCCGGTCTCAGTCGTCCCGGTCGCCGCGTTACCGGCGAACTCGCCGAAGTCGAGCGCGGCATCTCCGAACTCGCCGGCCTGGTCTCCAACAGCACTGCCGGCCGCGTCGCCCACGTCGTCGAGGTAGTCGGCTGTACCCCCGCCGGCCCAGCCGAGGGTGCCGCCGACGATCTCGGCGCCAGCGTTCGCACCTTCCTGGGTCAGTTCGATGCCGGTCTGAGTCGCCGCTCCCATCCAGTTGTCGACGGGTCCGGGGAGGTCCGGCATCAGCTGCTCACCCCCACGATGAGAACGACGGCGACCGCCACGCCTGCCAGCAGGAGCGTCTGGTTGCCCCCGCCGAGAAGCGTGTTGCCGTTGTTGGACCCGCTACCGGTGTCAGACTGCGCGAGCCAGTCGGGCACCGCGCCCTGGCGAAGCGTGTCTTCAGCGAGACTCGCGGCCGCCTCTTGGGGAGCCTCTACGGTACCGGAATCAGGGTTGTACTCACCGTTACTCGGGTCGGCGTCGAAGGCTCCCGGACCCTGTTCTGCGAGCGCCTGGAACTCGCTGGTGAGTCCCATCAGCGGCTCACCCCCCAGGCCAGCGCCGCCGCCGCGGCCACCGCGACCACGAGCATCATGTTATCGTCGCCGTTGAGAACCCCAGCGAGCGCGCCATTGCCGCTCTGCTGGTTGCTCTGGCCGTTGCCGGTTACGGCCACGGTGTCGTTGCCCGTCCGGGTCAGTTGATCGCTGTTTGCCACCTGCTCGTCCGTCACGGTGTGGCCGCCCGGCGTTACGTTGTACTCGCCGCCCTGGGTCCCACTTCCCAAGTCGACGGTGCCGTTACTGTCGAAATCGTCATCATCGAGGCCGGACAGACCGCCCTCGACTCTGTTATCGTCCCAGTCTCTACTCATGTCTGAATTGTCGCTGTTGCTCGTCGTCTCGTTGCTGTCGTTGCTTCCGAGCAGGTCGTCGGGGTCCAGCCAGACGTTGGCCGTCCGGTCGTTGACTCCGATCTCGCTGGTCATGCCGGTAAACTGGGCTCCATAGCTGATCTCGCGATGAATCCCGTAGATAGACCGGCCGTTCATGTTGATCGTCTTGGCTTCCGACGGATCGGCGTTCTGTAGGGCCTCCTCGATCTGGTTCACGACGTGATCCGGAGCCTGTCGTCGGAGCGTCGGCAGGTCGCTCGCCCCGACGAGCGGGACCTGAAGGTCATCACGGATTCGGCTCCAGAGGGTCATAGGTCCTTCACCTGTAGCTCCCGTTTGACGCTCACGTTGGTCCAGTCCAAGGTTTCGTCCGACGTGTTGTTTTGATCGGCGCGGAGAGTCACGTCTAAAGTCGTGGTTTGCGGAATTGCGACAGACCCGGTTAAGGTGGATGATGGGTCTTCGACGACCACGCTATCGACTTGTTGCCCGTTGATGTCCAGACTGGCGTTTATGTAGCCTGCAACGGAGGCGGTGAGGGTCATATCAACTATAACCTCATTGATAGTCGTCACGTCGGCCCCGGAGACAATATCGGACGACACCACCGACCCGTCTTGGGGAACGACCATGCTACCATCTGCAGGGGTGAGGAACTCAGGGCCATTTGTCATGATTGAGGTGTCGGTGATGACCGGCCGGGCCGCTCCCCCCGTTTGTTCGTCGGTGACGTTGTGGGGGTTGGTCTCGTCGCTGGTGTGGTCCTGCAACTGCGACGGCGTAACGTAATCGAAGGCCGCTTTCGCAGCTGTCACAGCGCCGTCAACCAGCCCGGCGGTCGGGATGGGGTACTGGTGGTGGTTGTCCTCCAGCACGCCCTTGAGTTCGCGGTGATCGTCGACGCTGGTAGCGTGCCACTCGCCATCTGACCCGTATCGCTTGTACTGGCCTTCGGCAGTGCCGTCGCCGTCCGGGTCCGCGTCGGTATCCAGCCACACCTCGTTTTGATCGGGGTCGGTCGGCTCGTCGGGTCCCGTGTAGTCAACCCGTGAGCCGCCGCCTGCCGTGAACCCGGCCATCAGTTGCTCACCTCCGCGATGTACCGGACGCCGTCCCTCATGTTGCCCGCCTCGATGGTGATGACCGACAGGTTGTCAACCCGGAGCGTGAGCGCCTGGCCAACGTCAGTGAGGGGATAACTCGGTGAGCCGTCACCTGCGTAGACCACGCCGTCGTTGGCCGGATCGTAGGCCACGACCACCTCGATGCCGTCCGGAATCGGCTGGTCAGGTAGTGACTCCGCCGTGTCGGCCTGGTCGACGGTGTACTGCCCGTCAACGAGCCCGCTGTGGTTCTGCCCCTGCTGACGCACCTCTTCGAGGCGTTCGTCACTCGCCGGGTGGGCGTCGGAGTCGTCGGCGTCCTGTATCGTTTCGAGGTTGTCGATCTCGCCAACCTTCCCGCGAGTGTTCACCGGCATTACTCTTCCCACCCCACGGGCTGGATGTGATACATCTCGTCACCCGTCGCGGACGAGAGCCGTTTCGCCGTCACTTCGAGCTTGGTGTCCCACTCCCGCGGCGGCCACCAGCACGTCGACAGGTCGTCGATGTCCGTCGGCGGGATCGCCTGGTCTGCGCCGAAGATCGTCGTCCCGTCGGCCGTGATCGTGTACGCCGAATCGGGGTGCTTCGAGACGGCCACGACGGGCATGTAGAACGTCGTGTCCGACGTGGTAGGGGTGAACGTCGCCGTCACCTTCTGCCCCGGCGAAAGGACCGCCGAGTAGGTCGTGTTCACCGGCACCGCGCCGTCCTCGACGACGGTCGACGGGTCACGCATCATCGTTATCCCTCCCGTCAGCGTCGAGCCGGCGCTGTCGGGTCTGTCGCTCTTCGGTCTCGCTCATCTTCTCGACCGTGATGTCTTTCTTGTTCACTCTTCGGTCACCTCCAGGTACAGCAGGACCAGCCACAGGGCGATCTGCATACCTGCCGCCACGACCAGCACGTCCACCCGCGTCCACCCACTGGACGCAAAAAACGAGTCGAGGTGAGACATGTCCGACTTGTCACCTGCGACTGCGAGGGGTTGCTCGGGGGGAGAAGACCCGCCCGTGGTCGTGGCGGAGGTCGCGGTCGTCGTCAGACCGTACCCCAGACCGGGGTTGTAGCCTCCGCCTTGCATGGTGAGTTACCGACTCCCGGCGAGAGAGCCGATGAAAGAGCCCAGTCCCGAAATCTCGTCCCGGGCGCGGAAGATCGGGAGCGAAATCCGGGCGTTGGTCGGCGTTGCATCCCCGCCCGCCTCACTCCACGAGACGGGGTAGGGAGCGTCGATACGGATGTCGATGCTCCAGTCGGTCGGCACGATCCCCTCGAAGGGCCGGTCGAAGTCGAACCGGAGCGGGTCCTTGTGCTGGTCCCGCAGGTTCTTCAGCCCCATGTCGTCCTCGTCCACGTCCTCGGGCACGCCCTTCGGCGAGGTCTTCCGGATAACGAGTCGGGCCTGGTCGCCTGCCATGTACCAGACGTGGACGGGGTTGTTCGTGTTCGGGTCGGTGAAGGTGACCGTGTCGTTGGCGTAGTCCACGCTGTCGGGCTGGACGTAGCCCGTACCCTCGATGTAGACCACGACGGGATTCGGGACGCCTTGGGCGTCCACGAGGTCGTGGGACAGGCTCTTGGTCTCGCTGTCGCCGCCGGTTCCGTCTGACGTGAACGAATCGTAGGCAGGGATGTCGGCGTCGTAGGGGACGCCGTCACGGAGCCCGATGGGCCGGTTGGCCTGGAACGTGGCGACGACCGACTCTTGGCCCTGACTGTTGGGCTTGAGGGTCATTTCGCCGCCCGAGAGCTTCTGCTTCTGGCGCGGCACGGTGGCGATGGCCTGCCGGATCTGTTCTGCACTCGCCATCGGTTACACCTCCCGCACGGCGTTGCGGTCGATGTAGAACCGGGAGTTGTCCCAGTCGACCTGTGCGCTCGACTTGACCGACACTCGAAGTTCGTCGATGTCCCGGACGTTCAGGTCGGGGATTTCGCCCTGCTGAAGGGCGGTGTCGGTGTTCTTGAGGATGGTCTTCACCTGATCGATGTACTCGGCATCCTGCTGCTCTTCGAGCGTGAGCGCGTTCCACGGCCGGATGTGGTCGAGCGGGTGGGTGACGGTCTGCGCGTCGTCCATCCCGGGAGCCTTGTACTTGAAGGCCAGCCGCGTGTCCTCGGGGAGCGGGTCGCCGTTGGTGTCGCGCAGGTCCATGTAGATCGGGAACCCGCGCTCGGAGCCGGCCGAGACCATGCCCCGGATGACGAGCATCAGGCCGTCGTCGGGCGTGAACGAGAGGATCGGGCTCATCACGTCCGGGACGTTCTGGCGCTCGTCGGCGTACGTGGTGGCGTTGCTGAGTTGCTTCGTCATCAGTTGCCACCACCCTGACCGAGTTCGAAGATCTGCTGCTTGAACCCGAAGTGTTCGGCGACCGAACCGACCGCGAAGAGCAGGCCGCCGGTCGTCATCGCTTCGCTGTACTCCCCGCCGTAGACGTAGCCGCCGGCACCGACCGCGGCACCGGAGGCGACACCTGCGACGGCGTCGGGGCCGGGAGCCATCCCGACGATGAGGCTGTCTAGAATTGCACTACCTGCGTACCCGCCACCGACGGCCGCCGCCTGAATCCAGGCGTCGGGGTCGGCGAGTACGTCCATACTGTCTGCCAGTTCGTTCATGACTACGGGCAAATGTCGCGGAGATACGATGTTAGAAGGCTACGCGGGGGATTACGCACTATCCCGTGCTTTCACAGGGAATCCCTGGGATTCTCAGGGAACTAATCGAGCGGGCCGTCGTAGTGTTCCAGCAGGTGACCGACGACTCTGGGTTTCGTGGGTCGATACCCGAGCTTGTTCTCCAGCCGGTCGCGGATCTCCCGGAACCGCTCGGCCTGGCCGCCGTGGAGGTCGATGTTCTCACGTTCAGTTGCCATTATGGGACAGTGAGCGGGAGTGATTCGGGACCGTAGTGTTCCGATTCCATGCTCTTCCGTTTGCTGTTGATTCGTTTCTGCTGACCGGAGTCGTCGCTATAAATCCACTCTGAGCCGACGGTTCGACCGTCCTGTGTGAACTTCCGGACTGGCACTTCGCCCGCGTCGTCGGCGCGCAGTTCTTTCGAGAGTCCTGGCACGCGGTCCTCCGAGACCTTGTGAACATCGGCGTTGTAGCCGACGTTTCCGGCGATCTTCCGCAAGTCGTTGTCGGACTTGAAGCCGCCGAGTATGTAGACCATCATCTCGCTGATGGGCGTCTCGTCGAGCTTTGCGAGCCGCTGAGTGACCCAGAGACTCGCAACCTGTCCTCGACCCTCGGTAGCCAAGTCCTCCATTGCGTCGGGGTAGGAGCCGGACTGTGGAGCGACCTTGTGAGCCTCGTCGATAACCAGCAGTACGTCGTCGTCCATCGACAGGGCCGCGCGGATGATCGCGGCGGCCACGCCCTTCCAGGCGTCCCCGTCAAGATGGTGCCGGGCGAGTACGACACGCGGGTTGGAGCGGATGAACTCGCGCCAGTCAGCCGGTGACAGCCCCGCCTCGGCGTTGCTGACGATCCCCCAAGTGGCGAAGCCCGCTTTCACGAGCCCGCGGAACTCGTCGCGCCGGTCGAGGATCACCACGTGATCGTAGTTCGGCAGGTTGTCCTCAGTCCACCACTGCGCGAACCACGACTTTCCCCAGCCGCTCTTTGCCGCTATCAGGGCGTGACTCATGCTTCTCCGTCGATTTGCTCCTCTAGTTCGGCGATACGTTCGTCTCGCTGCTCGATCTCTTCCTCCAGCCGGCGAACCTGGGCGGTGTACTGCTTGATCGGACCGAACATCACTCCCTGCAACTGCTCGCCGCGGGACCAGTTGACGATGGCCGCCACGAACTCCCGAAGGCTGATGCCGAAGGTCTCGCGGATGTGTCGGTCGGCCACGGTCCCGATCTCCGCCGGGTCGGCCTCGTCGAGCGGAGTGTCGACGACCCCGGCCTCGTGATACTGCTCGTACCAGCGCCGGAGTTGGCCGCGCCACTCGTCACCGGAGAGACCGACGTAGCCCTTCGCTCTTTCGTGGTTGTCGAGTAGGTACGCCCCGACGTTCTCGAACCACCAATCTTGAACCCGCTGTTCGGCCACGGCATCGGCCAGCGACAGCAGCGAGTCTTTCCGTTCGTCGGGATCGTGCCGGATTCGCTCGCCGGTCCCGGCCGCTTCGTGGGCCGAGTCGATAGCCGCCGCCAGTCGATGCTCGACGGTCGTCAGTGAGGTAGCGACAGCCTGGGCGATGGGCGTCTCGCTGGGGGTGATTTGGCCCATCATCCGTTTCGCCATCGCCTCTTTCCCTTTGTCGAGGAAGTCGGGGCTCACGCCTCACCACCCCGCTGGGCGACGTTCTCTATCATCTCCGGGTCGTCCATCGCAACCATACCGCCGAACATGACCGTCGACAGCAGGATAGCCTGCCCCGGCCCGAGTTCGTCGATGCCGCCGTGTTCTTCGAGCCACTGGTCGACGTACTCGTCTATCTGGAGGTCGCGGGCCATGTCGCCGTACTCGTCAACGAGGTCGCTCCGGTCGTCGGGGTCCGCGGTCCCGTAGTTGGCCCGTGCGACCGCCGCGCCCATCCCGAGCGCGTTGCAGTAGATGTCCCCCGGCGTCACCCGGTCGTCCGCGGTCGCGTCCATCGACAAGCTCGGCTCGTCCTCGTCGTCGCTGTCCTCCTGGTCGTCCTCGTCGTCGTCGGGATCGGCCCCGGCGGCGTCCTCGATCTCGTCGGCTACCGCTCCGAAGTCGGCCATCTCGTCGTCGTCGATCTCCGGCTGCTCGTCGTCGGCAGTGTCGGCCGCCTGCTCGTCGGGTTCGGGAGCGTCGTCGGCAGGGGCGTCATCGGGATCATCGTCGCTCATCGGACCTCGGCCTCCTCTGTTGCGACGAGACCAGCGCCCTGGTCGGTCGGTTCGTCGTCGTCCTCCACGTCGACCGTGGCCGGGTCGTCGCTAGAGCTGTCCCCACTCCGCAGGTAGAGGTACAGCAGTGCGGCGACCAGCACGAGCCCGACGCCAGCGGCCAGCGTCGTGGTCGAGACGGGAATCGGGATGCCCGCGCCGGTCCCCGAGTCCGTCGACGTGGTGGTGTCGTCGTCGCCGTCGTCGTTCTCGTCGGTATCGGTACTCTCGCGCTGCCGTTCCAGTTCCTCGGGGGTGGGCATATCGTCGTCTTCGGGGTCGTCGGGCTGGTCGTCGTCCGATTCAGGGGCTTCTGAGGATTCGTCGCTCGACTGGCCCGAGTCGGGTCCCGTCTCGGGCGTAGATGAATTTCCCTCGTCGTCGGTCGGCTGGTCTTCGGTCTGTGCGTGAACGTCGTCTTTCAGTTCGTGCCAGTCGTGGGATTGGTCACCGGACGAGACGATGTGACCCCGCACTGAGGCGAGGTCTCGACCGTCGTCCTCCGGCCCACAGACGGGACACCAGTGAGGTTCTGCGTCTGTCATGGGTCAGTCTGCATACGCGAGAATGCCGCCCTCGTTGTCGACAGCGGCATCAAGTGATTCGGCGGCAGCGGTGTCGATCCGGCCACTGTCGCTCTTGAACGATACTTCGTCCGGCTTCACGCGCCGGGTAAACTCGCCGGCTACGTCGGCCGCGGTCGCCCGATCTCGAAGCCCACTGGCGACGGTGAAGCTCAGGTCGTCGGGACCGTCGAGCAGGACACCGAACTGGTCCCCGTCGCCCACCACTTCGACCGTGTGGGGGCCACCGCTGTACTTCACGGCCGCGCCGCTCGGGGCCTTCCGCTCGACGTACCACGCGCCGGGGACCGCCTGGTTGGATTCAGTGGCGTCCGCGCCGGTCAGCGTTACCTGCTTCTCTTCGGCCGTGGCCTCCGGATCGACCCCTACGCCGAGGGTCCCCTGCTGTTCCTGCGCGAACTGGCCCCCAGATTGGTCCCCAGTTTGGTGTACGGCGCTGTCGTCGCTCCTGGCCTGTTCGGGGGCCTTCGAGGGGCCAGATTGGCCCCTTTCGGGAAGGTCGCTGGTCTCGATCTCGACTCGGCCACGGCCGACAGGAGTTGCTGCGGCTGAGCGGTTGACGAAAGTCTGAATGGACTCTCTGGGGCCACTCGTCACGGGGTGATCGTGGCCGGAATGGTCCGCATGACACTCTGCACAGTCGTTAGCCGCTTTCCGCAGGATGTCAGTCAGTACAGCCTGTGATTCCTCCAGATCCGTGAAGTGCAGCGGGGGCTGATCGTTGTCCTGGCGGATGGAGTTCACGGCCTTCGCGGCCTGCTGGGCGTTCTCCCACTCTTCGCGGACCGATTCGAGTGCCTCTGATAGTGTCTCAATAGCCCCGTGATAGCCTTCCCATGCACGAGATATGGCCCCCATCTCCTCGTCGGTGAGGGCCGCGGCCTCTGCTGGGGTTGGTTGGACCCTATCTGAGGGGTCATTCTGGGGTTCCTGACGCTCCGGCAGGTCCTCGGGAGCAGGTTCCTGCTCCGGTCGCGGCTCGGGCTCCCGCCGGGCGAGAACCCTCTCCGGGTCTAAACCACACTCGTCAGCGATGAACTCGCAGGCTTCGGGGTCCCCGTGGGCGCAGTGGCCCGCGGCATGGTCGCACTCTTCGGATTTGGCCGTCCGAACACTATCAGCGGCCTTTTCCTGCGCGTCCGTCTCGGCGTCCATCCGCTTCCCCTGGGAGTCGCGGGCTGCTCGTTGGGCAGCTTGACGCTGGTCCGATTCGGTCTTCAGATCCTCGCTGAAGTACGAGAGCCAGTCGCTCACGCCTTCATCGAGGAAGATCCCTTTCGCCCGCTTGGCCTTCGAGATGTGGATGTCCGAAAAGTCGATCTGGTCTTTCTCACGGTCTGTAAGGGCCGTTGAGTATCCCGACGTGTCGCCGGTCCGTGAGTCGTCGGCGTCCCGCCGGGCCGCTTCGAGAACGTCCGCAGGGGTGTCGCTCCGGAAGGTGACGGTCTTCCGGCTCCGGTTGTCGTCGGGACACAGGTGGTCCGCGTAGTTGTCTCTGGCCTGGTTTGCAGCGTCCAGTGATCCGAACTCTACCTCCGGCACTGAGCAAATCCCTCCATACAGCCCCACCAACGCGGTCGCTGGGGATAAAACCTGTCAGGTAATCAATTAATTAATCAATTAATCAATGACTGCACGGGGAGAGTGGTCTACCGGTCCGCTGGTAGGTCGACGACTGTCTCGCCGTGGTCGGGGTGATCGGCGTCGGCCAGGTGGCGGTGGTGGTCTGGCAGGTTGTCCTCGACGTTGCCGCAGCCGGGCGCGATACACCGATAGCCGACCTGGCGACCGTCGCTCATCGGTCCTCCTGTTCAGTTCCCGTGTCTACGTAGCGGGTGTTTCGTCCGCCGTCGGCTTGGACTAAAGTCGTCTGATCGTCGGGTACCTTCGGTGGGGCGGGCTGGTTGTTGTCTTGGGGAACCTCGGCGTCTCGGGTGTCGAGCGATTCGAGCCACGAACGGACGAGACAGCGGACGTAAGCGGCTGGAAGGGTGTTCTTGGCGAGGTGCTGCTTCGGGTAATCGCCACGAAAACCCTTTGTCGCCGCCCACCACTCTCTCGTCCGGTCGGAGTAGTAGTAGGGCGTGACAGTCTTCTCGCCAAGCGGCTGGTGCCGCGCCGGGGACCGAACGGGGAATGTGGTCTCGAAGGCCCGTTTGTAGGCCAGCGGAAGGCCGAACATCCGGCCGTGGAGTACCGTCGGGTCCCGAAGGTCGTCCCGCGGTTTGTTCTCGATGACGTAGTCCTCGGCGACCCGTTCGGCGATCTCCCGGGCGCGGGGGATCTGATTCTCGTGATCGTCAGGGTCCCCGCTGATGCTCGTCATGTCGCTCTCGTCGGTACACCGCGGGTGGAGTACCGCAAGGTCGAACTGACCGCTCGGTACTCGCTCCATCAGGTCGACGGCTACCGTCTCGGCGACGTGCGGGTTCGGTCGAGGGTCACGAGTCCACCGCGTGACAGTCCCAACAGTCGTCAACACCTCCGACTCCACGGCGTGATCCGCGAAGGCGTGGAGGATCTGGAATCGGTCAGTGCCGTCCGTCATGAGTTCATCCACCTCCAGTAGCACTCACTGCTACAGAACGGTCCAGCGAGACAGCCGGCAGCGGCCGCGTACTTCGTGGGAAAGTCCTTTTCGGGAACGTCACCGTCACAGACTCGACACTCGTCACGTTGCCGAACCTTCCGATTGTGGTCCCGCGCGTCCCGTTCCATAGCCGCCTGCTCGCGGAGCCGTGAGCGCTCAATACCGCCCGCACACTGAGCATCGTCACTCATTCCGATCACCGTCCTGAGGCGTCACTTCGTCGCGTGGCGTGAGCGGGGCCACTGCGACCCTGCCGCCCTTGACGGCCAGCAGGCCGGACCCATCGAGTTCGGCAATCACGTCCTCGCGGATGAGTTCTAACGGCTCGTTGGGATGGGTCTGCTGGCTCAGGATACTCTCGGCCTTCGAGACGGGCATCACCCGCTTTTCGTCCTCTCCGGCGAGCGCCAGGTAAGCGTCTTTCAGTTCGGGATTGCGGGGGAGGACGTACTCGGAGTTTGCCGAGGACGGCAGGAACTCGTCGAGTGCTTCCCGCAGAACTTCGCTCTTCTGGGCGTCGTGAGACTCCATGAACTGCTCGAAGCGGGCGGCCAGGTCGCCGGACAGCCGTGTCTCGGCGCGCAGGTCGCTCTTGTGCCGGTCGTTGGCCTCTGAGTCGCCCGGCAGGCGCGTCCCGCTCATGCTGTCCTCCTGTCCGCAGACACCGAAGCCTGTGCGGACACAGATGAAACGGGGGTCGCGCTCCCCCGCATCCGGGGGGTCCGATTTGACGGGTCGGTTTCGACTGCGCGGTATGGTGGCGGACACCCCCCTCCCCGTCCGCTCGGGAGTGGGTTGGGGCCTCCCCCCGTCACCGGCCCTCACCTCCGACTTTCTCGCGTGCCCAGCGAAGCAGGTTCCCGACAGTGCCGGGGCTTCGGTCAGTAAAGCGCGCGAACTCGCGGACACTCACGTCTCCGAGGTCGCAGGTGAGCCAGGCGTCGAGTTCGGCAGATGTGAGGTCGTCGGTCGGCAGGTCGGTTCGGTCGCCATCGAGAGACAGCCAGCATGGTGGCGCTGGGTACTCCCGACCCGTGTCGAGGTGGTGAACGACGATCTCCCCGCGGACCCACTGCCACCACAAGCTGGCGACGTGGCTGCACCACCCGTCGTTGTACCGATGGGCCTTGCAGTCGCACTCGGCGAGCAGATCCGCGCCGTCGAGCGCGAAGGTCACGCGATGGGGGTAGTCGCTCCCTTCCAGGTACACCATGCGCTCGGCGTCGTTGATCGGGCCGCCCCCGTCGGTCTCCTCCTGGGCACGCTGCCACGGCGTCGACAGCGTCCAGTCGTCGGGCATCGACAGCGTCGGCGTCCCGCCGAGTCGGTCCGGCAGGTCGTCGCTCGGGTCCCACGTCGGGGTGCGTGGCTGGCTGCTCATGGCCGACACACCCCGTCATCGAGCGCCGGGCACAGCTTGTTGGGAACGTCGATGAAGCACCCGCAGAAGTCGCACACTGGCGGGTAATCGGCGTCGTCAGCGTCGGCCGCACGGCTCACGCTGACCACCTCGTTTCGGTGAGAAAGCGGCGAAGAAGGCCGCTATCCTTTATTTTGGAGTGGGACCGCCGAGATTCGAACTCAGGTCCGACGCACCCCATGCGCCGAGGATACCGCTACCCCACGGTCCCGCAATTTGGATCACGAGGGTCCCCGGATTAAGGGTGTCGTTTTCCCGCTAAACCAGTACGCGTTCTAACTCGACGACGGTCCCCGACTCACCGTCGGGGTCACCCACCAGTCGACCGAGACAGATCGCCGCCCCGTTCGGGGTGTAGCAGGCCACGAGCGGTCGATCCGCCGCGTCGTCGGCATCGAGATCGGACTCGATTACGCCGGGCGCGTACACCGGCGCGCCCTCGGCGACCTGTTCGGCGGCGCTGGGGGCGATGGTCACGGACGGCAGGGGTTCCAGCGCGTACTCGGCGGGCCGGACGATCTCCCGGAGTGGTTCGGGGTCGTCGTCCTCGGTCCACCACGCGAGCGCGTCGGCGAGGTCCTCCAGCGTCACCAGATCCCGGTCGTCGAACTGGCCGGTACTGGTCCGCCGGAGATGGCCCATGTGCGCGCCCGTCCCGAGCGCCAGCCCGAGGTCGTGACAGAGTTTGCGGATGTACGTTCCACTCTCACAGCGGACTCGGAGGAGCGCGCGGCGGTCCTCGATTTCGAGCACGTCGAGGTCGTGGATCTCTCGAACCCGGAGCTGGCGCTTCACGGCGCTCTTTCGTGGCGGTTTCTGGTAAATCGGGCCATCGAACTCGGCGGCGACGGATTCGAGATCGGCGGGGGCCCGGCCGTGGAGTTCGAGGACGGCGACGTACTCCTTGACGGCGTCGTCGAACACCTGGGCCATGCGGGTGGCGTCGCCCAGCAGGAGGGGCAGACAGCCGGTAACCTTCGGGTCGAGCGTGCCGGCGTGGGCGACGCCGTCGATGCCGCCCGGGACGGCGTCGGCGACCATGTCCCGGACCCAGGCGGCGACCTGGTGGGCGGATGGGCCGGGCGGTTTGTCGAGGTTGACGACACCGAATTCGAGCAGATTGGGGATCGACCGGTCGTCGGGAGCGCCGCGGTCGGCCATCAGAACTCGTACCGGACGCCCTCGACGGGGTATTTGCCCTCGTCGCGGTCGGAGCTGTAGGACTCGGCGGCCGACAGCACGAGCGAGAGGCAGGCGTCGGCGTCCCAGCGGGCAGTGTTCACGGTCAGATCGTAGATCGAGCGGTCCTCGATGTCGATGCCGTAGTACTCCCGATAGCGCTGGGCCTCGCTGGCGGCGCGGGCGCGGGTCTCTTCGAGGACCTCGTCGAGGGGTTTGTCCTCGCGATCGGCGATACGGTCGGCCCGTACGTCGAGCGGGGCGTCGAGCCACACCCGGAGGTCGGCGTACTCGGCGGCCATCCAGCCGGCGAGTCGCGATTCCAGTACCAGGTCGGTCGACTCGCGGGCGGTCTCGCGGAGCCGGCGGTCCAGATCGCGGTCGATCTGGTCGTCTTCCTCGGCGAGTTCGTTGAACTCGACCAGCGAGTAGCCGCGGTCGTCTGCGAGCGCGCGGAAGATGTCACCCCCACTGACGTGCTCGTACCCGAGCGCGTCGGCCAGTCCCGCGGCGAGCGTACTCTTCCCGCTGCCCGCGGGGCCGGAGACGGTAATCAGCATATCAGACCTGCGGTGGTCGCGGTAAAAGAGGTTGTGTCTTCGGATCGGCCCGAGAAGGCTCGGGGAGTACCGCCTCAGGTCGGCGTCGTCTGGATGTTCAGCGACTTCCGGATGATCTGGGTAAAGCCCATCGAACAGAGGAAGTACCAGAGGATCCAGGCCTGGAGCGGGCCGAGGACGCCGTCGGTCCAGTTCACCGACCCGATCAGTGGCAGCGTGATAGTCTGGGGGTGGATCGACTGGTTGGGCGAGAGCAGCATCCAGTACATCCAGAGGAAGACCGGGATGGTCAGCAGCATGATCCAGACCATCGGCCGAATCTGCTCTTTGAACATTCCCATCTGGTCACCCATGGCCTCCATCTGTTCTTGCTGGATGCGGTCCAGGGCCTCCTCGTCGCCGCGTTCCTTGGCGTCTTTGCGGCGCTCCTGGATCTCTTGCATCTGTTCCTGGTACTCGCTCATCTTGTCCATGTCCATCAGATTGGCCTGCAACAGCGTCGAGTACAGGCCAGTGAGCATGGCCAGGACCATGACGACGACGTAGAAGGGAAGCATCGCCTCCAGCGGGCCAAAGAGCACGTCGAGACTCCCGCCGATAGCGTCCCGGACCGCCGGCAACGAGTAGCCGGCCATCATCCCGAGCGCGCCGACGCCGGCCAGTTTGTCGTAGGACGACCACGAGGACTCCCCGTCGCCGTCGGCGGCCGCGTCGCTCACGTCGTCGTCGCTGAGCGCGTCGCGGACACCCTCGGGGTCGTCGACGACGAACCCGGACCCGTCGGCGTCGACGAGCAGTCCCTTCTCGATGAGGCGACCCCACTGGCCGCTGGTCATCTCGTCGCTGACGTCACTCCACTCGACGACCCCATCGTCCTCGACGACGTCGAGGACCGCTTCGAGCGCGTCCAGCAACGCCCCGTCTTCCCGGGCGAGCGACTCTACTTTCTCGGCGGTGCGTGGCATTGTCGAAGCTCTAGGCACCACCGCTAATCAAGCTTTTACTCTCGATGCGGCGAAAACGGGATTTCGGAACCGATCCGATCAGACGCGCTCGTCGATGGCCGCCTCGATGGCCGCCCAGACCTCGTCGGGAGTCTGTTCGCCGTCGATCTCGACGAAGTCCTCACGGCCGCGGTAGTGGTCGATCACGGGCGCGGTGTTGTCTTCGAACACGTCCAGCCGGTTGTTCACCGACTCCTCGTTGTCGTCGTCGCGCTGGATCAACTCGCCGCCACACTCGTCACAGACGCCCTCCTCTTCGGGCTGGTCGAACTCGACGTGGTAGTTGGTGCCACAGTCGTCACAGACCCGGCGGCCGGTGAGCCGGTCGACGAGTTCGTCGCGGCTGACTTCCAGCGAGAGGATCACGTCGAGGTCGGTCATGTCCGCGAGTTCCTTGGCCTGATCCATGTTGCGCGGGTAGCCGTCCAGCACGTACCCGTCGGCACTCTGGAGGGCCTCCTCGACGATGGCGTTGACCACGGCGTCGGGCACCAGATCGCCCGCCTCCATGTACTCGCGGGGCGTGTCGTACTCGGTGTCCATGTCCGAGATGTCCATGTCCTTGTTCGACCGCAGGGCGTCGCCGGTGGTGACGTGTTCCACGTCGAACTGGTCGGCGATCCGACTGCTCTGTGTCCCCTTGCCTGCGCCCGGCGGGCCGAGAATCAGCACGTGTGCGTCTGCCATGTGACCGGCTTCTCCAGCCCGGGATTTGTACCTGACGTTCTCCGGCGACCGGCGACGAGCACGGTCGTTTTACCGCTGGCCCTCCTCGGTATGGTCATGACAGCCGACGGTGAGCGCGCAATCGAGCGTCGGACCCGGATCGCCGAGGCCATCACGGCCCACCGTCGGGCCGGGAGCCAGTCGCCAGTCCTCGTCGCCGTCGCCGCCGACGATCCGCCGTACGTCGAGTACTGCGACCGCGAGATCGTCGTCCGCGTCGACGACGCGCAACGAGACCGACTCGACGCCCTGCTCGCCGAGTTTCCGGTGTTCAAGATCGCCCAGCCGGCGACCAGAAAAGCACCCGACGGCGAGGTCCACGTCTCGGCCATCGCGGACCCGAAACACGCCGCCGACTTCCTCGATACCCTGTTTCTCGACGTATTCGACCGGCCCGACGACTACGACCTCCGAATCGAGGGTTGACAGGGTTCTACGGGTCCGTACGAGCCATCGCCGGACGACATAAATACAACGACAGATTTTCGACCGTCGGTTCTGAACACCGGACCAGATGTATATCGTCATCGTCGGTGCCGGTGACATCGGGACGCCCCTCATCGAGATCGCGACTGCGGGGGGCAACGAGGTCGTCGTCATCGAACGCGACGAGGGCCGGGCCGAACGCGCGGCTTCCCAGTACGACTGTCTCGTCATCCAGGACGACGCGACGGTCAAGGAGACCCTGGAGGAGGCCGGAGCCACACGGGCCGACGCCCTCATCAGCACGACCGATCAGGACGCCACGAACATCATGGTCTGTCTGCTGGCCCAGGAGTTGGAGGTCCCGGAAGTCGTCTCCGTCGTCCACAACCCCGAGCACATGAGTCTCTTCCGCCAGATCGGGGTCAACACGATGGAGAACCCCCAGCGGCTCATCGCCGAACACCTCTACCGGGCGGTCAAGCGCCCCTCCATCGTCGACTTCATGCGGATCGGCGAGCAGGCCGAGGTGTTCGAGATCACGGTGCAGCGCGGGGCTCCGATCGCCGGGCTGACGCTCTCGGAAGCCGCTGACGAGGGCTACATCGGCGGTGATATGCTGATCGTCGCCATCGAGCGCAACGGCGAGGGCGAGCCGATCACGCCGCGCGGGAACACGCAGATCGAGGTCGACGACCTGCTGACCGTGTACTCGGCGACCGGCGCGACGCCCGAGGTCACGGACGTGTTCGGTCACAAGGAAGACCATTGAGATGAGTCGACTGCGACCCGGAATCCCCGACGACCTGGCGACGATCGCCCGGGACATCGGCTCACTGCTGTTGATCGAGGCGGCGCTGATGACGATCACCGTCGCGATCGCGGTCGGGTTCGGCGAGTTTCGTGCGGCCTTCGCGATCTTCCTCGCCGCTGGCCTCACCGCCGGCGTCGGCGGGCTGGCCAACCGCGGGTTCGCCGAGGCCCCGGCCCCGAAGATGAAACACGGGATGGTCATCGCCGCCGGGGGCTGGTTCATGACCGCCGTGTTCGGCGCGCTACCCTTCTTCCTCACCGCGTGGCTGACGCCCCCGGCAGTGATGGACACCTTCGTCCCCGCGGCCGCGAACTGGGAGCCGGTCCGTGTGGGCGGCACTACGACCCTGTCGAGTCTCGCGTACTTCCGGAACCCGCTCCACGCGATGTTCGAGAGCATGAGTGGGTGGACGGGCAGCGGGCTCACCATGGCGATCCACGAGCCGTCGCTCCCCCGGGCGATCCAGTGGTGGCGCTCGTTCATCCAGTGGGTCGGCGGCGTCGGCGTGATCGTCCTGACGGTCTCGATCCTCGCCCGGCCCGGGAGCGGGAGCTACGCCCTCTATCAGAGCGAGGCACGCGAGGAGAAGATCCACCCGAGCGTCGTCTCGACGGTCCGGACGGTCTGGAAACTCGTGGTCGGCTACACACTGCTGTCGACGGTGCTCCTGTTCGCAGCCATCTCACTGAGCGAGAGCGAGTACGCCGCCTCGCTGTCGCTGTTCGAGACGGGCTGGCAGGCCCTGAACCACGCAATGACCGGGCTGACGACCGGGGGATTCAGCGTCACCGACAACTCCATCGGGACCTACGGCTCCCCGCTGGTCGAGTTCGTCCTCCTCCCCATCATGATCCTCGGTGCCATCGCGTTCCCGATCCACTACGTCGTCCTGCACGACCGCGATTTCCGCGAACTCGTCGCCGACCTCCAGACCCGGTGGCTGTTCGCGTTGCTCGGACTGGGCGTTGTCGTCCTCTCGGTCCAGAACGTCACGTCGGTCCGGATCGCGGCCGACGCGTTCACCGGCCCAGCGTTCCTGTCCGTCCCGTGGCTGGACGCGCCGTCGCTCGACGCCGTCCGTGACTCGACGTTCCAGTGGATCAGCGCGCTCACCTGTACCGGGTTCCAGTCGGCCCCGATCGGCCGCTGGCTCGCCGGCGGGAAGGTCCTCGTCGTCGGTGCGATGACGCTGGGCGGTGCCGCCGGGTCGACCGTCGGGGGCATCAAGATCGTCCGCGGCTACACCATCGCCCGGGGCATCATGTGGCAGTTCTCGCGGGTCTTCCTCCCGAAAAACGCCGTCGTGACGGCACGGATCGGCGACCGCCAGTTGGATCGCGAGGCGATGGAACGGGAGTTCAGCGAGGCCGCCATCGTCACGATCCTGTGGATTCTCCTGCTGATCGCCAGCAGCGTCGTCCTAGTGAACCTCGCCGGCCCCGACTTCGGCTACGCCGACGCGCTGTTCGAGGTGGCGAGCGCCCAGGGCAACGTCGGCCTCTCATCGGGCATCACGGGTCCGTCGATGCACCCCGTCGCCGAGGGAATGTTCGTCCTCAATATGTGGGTCGGCCGCCTGGAGATCATCCCGGTGCTGGTGTTCGTCCGCTCGGCGATCTACGGGTTGAACCCCTGAGGTCCCGGGTTAGGAGGACCAGTAGGCCTTCGTCAGCAAGACGAGGACGGGGAAGATTTCCAGCCGGCCGATCCACATCAGGAAGACCATGAACAGCTTCGAGGTCGCCGGGAAGTCGAGGTAGCTGTTCATCGGTCCGACGACGCCGAACCCGGGGCCGACGTTGCCGAGCGTCGCCGCGACGGCGCTCATCGCGTCGAACGCGGAGAGGTTGTCGAACACGCGTGTGGCGTCGACCAGCACGACGACCGTCGCGACGAGGAAGATAGCGATATAGAGGAGGGTAAAGGCGTAGATCCCCCGGAGCGCCCGCTCGTCGAGCGCGCGACCGCCGAGCCGGACGGGTCTGACCGCCTCCGGGTGGACGGTCGTGAACAGCTCCCGCCGGATCGACTTGAGGATCACCAGCCAGCGGACGATCTTGATCGCACCGCCGGTCGACCCCGCCGACCCGCCGACGAACATCGCGAACAGCAGCAGGTACTGCGCCGCGCCGCTCCAGGCGTTGAAGTCCATACTCGCGTATCCCGTCGTCGTCACGATGGAGACGACCTGGAAGGTCGCGTGTCGGAGCGCCGCCTCACCCTGACCCGCGAGCGGTCCGACGGCCTCCGTAACTGCTTCAGTCCCGGCCCCGGTGACGAGGAGTCCGGCGACGAGGGCCGTCAGCGCGGCCATGATTCCGAGGTAAAAGCGGAACTCGCCGTCTTCGAAGAGTGCGCCCGGTTCATCGGTCATCGCGCGCCACAACAGCGCGAAGTTCGTCCCGGCGACGACCATGAAGGGGATGATGACCCACTGGACGGCCGCCGAGAACGCCTCGATACTCCGGGCCTCCGGCGAGAACCCGCCGGTCGGCAGCGTCGTGAACGGGTGGGCGATGGCGTTGTACAGTCCCATATTCGGGGCCAGCGGCACGTCCAGCAAGATCCCGGCCCAGTGGAGTCCGTACAGCAGCACGAACAACAGGACGGTGAACCCAGCGTAGGCGATCCACAGCGCCCGCGCGGTCTCGGCGATCCGGGGCGTGAGCTTCTCGATGCCCGGTCCCGGGGCCTCCGCGTCCATCAGTTGTGCCCCACCCACTGAGAGTTCGGGGAGGATCGCGACCGCCAGGACGACGATCCCCATCCCGCCGAGCCACTGGGTTAGCTGTCGCCACATCAGGATCGCGTGGGAGTGGCGCTCGAAGCTGATCTCACCGACGACTGTCGCGCCCGTCGTGGTGAACCCCGACATCGTCTCGAACAGCGCGTTGACGGGGTTCCCGAGCGTCGACGCGGGCTCGTACGGCGCGAGGACGAACGGGATACCGTTGCCCGCGATGAGATACGGCAGTGTGCTGACGACGGGCACGAGCAACCAGGTCAACGCGACCATCAGGAATCCCTCGCGAGCCCCGAGATCTGGATCGGGGTCGAGTCGTTCGAGCGCGGTCCCGATGGCGACGACGACTGCGATGGTCACCAGAAACTCGGCGATCCCCTCGCCGTACCGCAGCGCAACGATCAGCGGCACCAGCAGCGGGACGGACAGGTACTTGATGACGGTCCCGACGAGACTCGTCGCCGCCCGCCAGTCGACACGGAGTCGGCTCACAGTTGTGAGTTCGCCTCCTCGATCACTTCGGCGTCGACGAACACGACCACGTGATCATCGATCTCGATGACGGTATCACCGCGCGGTTTGATCAGCTCGCCGTCCCGCGAGATCGCGCCGATGACGACCCCGTCCGGGAGGTCGGCGACCGACTCGCGGATTGGGCGGTCGACCAGTACACTCTCCGCGTCGACTTCGATCTCCAGCACTTCGGCGCGGTCGGACTCGATGATCGCGACGTTCTCCGCGCGTTGCTCGCGCGTAAACCGGGTGATCTCCTCGGCGGTCGCCTCGCGCGGGTTGACCGCCACGTCGATGCCGACTGCCTCGAACAGCGGGACGTACTCCCCGTTGTCCACGACTGCGATGGCCCGCGACGCGCCGAGCCGTTTGGCCAGCAGGCCCGATAACAGGCTCTTCTCGTCGGAATCCAGTGCCGTGACGACGGCGTCGGCCTCGTCGATGTTCTCGCGTTCGAGGAACTCGCGGTCGGTCGCGTCGCTCTCCAGAACCGTGCTTCCTGTCAGCTCCTCGGCCAGTTCCCGGGCACGGTCGGGATCTTGCTCGATCACTCGTGGCGTCAGCCCCTGTTGTTCGAGCAGGCGCGCGGTGTGGAAGCCGATGTCGCTCCCACCGATGATGAACACGTCGCTGAGCCCGTCGGCGTCGGGGACCAGCGCGCCCGCAAACTCCCGAACGCTGTCCGGACTGCCGATGACGACCACGTCGGAACCGGGTTCGATCACCGTGTCCCCACGCGGGATGACCACGTCGTCCTCGCCGAGGATCGCCGCGAACGTCAGCGACTCGAAGCGATCGGCCTCGCGGACGGTCTGGTTCGCGACGGGACTGTCTTCGGGGACGCCGAACTCGGCCATCTGGATACAGCCTTCGGCGAACGTCTCGGCGTCGCGGGCCGCCGGCAGCCCGATGACTCGCACCACCGTCTGAGCGGTCAGGAGGTTCGTTCCGACCATGTGGTCGACGCCGAAGGCCCCCGCGGCCTGTCGCCAGGTCCGGAGGAACTTCGTGTTTTTGACCCGTGCGATGGTGAAAACGTCGGCGACGGTCTTGGCAGTCCCGCTGACGACGATGTTCGTCTCGTCGTCGTCCGTGCTGGCGATCAGCATATCCGCGTCGGTGAGGCCGGCCTCCCGGAGCGTCGCCAGTTCGGCCCCGTCACCCTCGACGGCGAGCACGTCCACGTCGTAGGTGAGCGACTCGACGCGGTCCCGGTCCACGTCGATCACCACCACGTCGTGAAGCGGGGCGAGTTCCTCGGCGATTGTCGAGCCGACCTGGCCGGCACCGACGATAATTACGCGCACGACCGATCACCGGCAATCATTGCAGGCCCGTACCCACGGGCTACTCAAGAGAATTTCCCTTCCGCGAGGTCCGTCCTCGGCCGAAGGTACGAGAACTTAAGTCCGGTCCATTCGCAATCGCGCCCATGAAACGACGAGTCGGCTCTGGAATCGGGGGAACCGACCGACGAGACGAGTGTGCGGACAGGGTGACCGATGACTGACATCTTCGAGCGCGTCCTCCTGCCGGTGGCGAGCACGGAGGACGGTCGAACGACCGCGCAGGCCTTCGCCCCGTATGCAGCGGACAGCGACCACGTCGTCGCGGTCAACGTGATCGAGAAGGCCGGCGGCGCACCCGACAAGGCCTCCGTCGAGCAACGCGAGCAGGAAGCCGAGAAGATATTCGCCATCGTTCAGGAGGAACTCGGCGACGGTATCGAGACCGAAATTGCCTACGGCACCGACGTGGCCGAGACGATCTTCGAGGTGGCCGACGAGATGGAGGCGACGGCCATCGTCTTCACGCCGCGGGGCGGGAGCCGCTGGGTCCAGTTGCTCACCGGAGACGTGGCCCTCGACCTCATCACCGAGACGGATCGTCCCGTGATCGTCTTGCCGGACGACGACACGGCGACCGACGGAGGGGATGAATGAGCGACGAAGAACTCGCCAAGGACCTGGGGCCGCTTGCCGCCTTGACCATCGGGGTCGGGACGATGATCGGCGCGGGCATCTTCGTGTTGCCCGGTCAAGCGGCTGGCGTCGCGGGACCACTGGTCGCCGCGTCGTTCGTTGTCGGCGGTGTCATCTCGTTGTTCACCGCCCTCTCGGCCAGCGAACTCGGGACGGCCATGCCGAAGGCCGGTGGCAGTTATTACTACGTCAACCACGCGCTTGGTCCGCTCTTTGGGTCCGTAGCAGGGCTGGGGAACTGGATGGGGCTGGCGTTCGCCTCGGCGTTCTACATGATCGGGTTCGGCGGGTTCCTGATCGAACTCGTCGGCGTCCCAGGGGTGAATCTTGGCATCGTGGCGCTCTCGCCGACCCAGGTCGCAGCACTGGTCGCCGGCGTCGCGTTCGTCGGGGTCAACTACGTCGGGGCCAAAGAGACCGGCCGCCTCCAGAACATCATCGTCATCACGCTCGTCTCGATCCTGACGGTCTTCACGATCGTCGGCGCACTGAACGCCGATCTCTCGACGCTCACGCCGGTCGCCCCCTTCGGCTATGGCTCGCTGTTGCCCGGGACAGCGCTCGTGTTCGTCTCTTTCCTTGGGTTCGCGAAGATCACGACCGTCGCCGAGGAGATACGAAATCCCGGTCGAAACCTCCCGCTCGCGATCGTCGGCTCGGTCGTCATCGTGACCATCATGTACGCCATCATCATGGTGGTGCTGATGGGTGTCATCAACTGGGACATCCTCGCCGGGTCGGATACACCTGTTATAGACGTCGCGGAGGTCGCGTTCGGTAACACACTGGGGCTGGCCACGCTCGGCGGCGGCCTGATCCTCTTTGCGGGCCTGCTCGCGACAGCGTCCAGCGCCAACGCGTCGATCCTCGCGTCGTCGCGGATCAACTTCGCGATGGGGCGTGACAAGCTCGTGACGGCCTGGCTCAACCAGATTCACCCGCGGTTCGCCACTCCGTACCGGTCCATCGCCATCACGGGCGGACTCATCCTCCTTTTCATCGGTATCGGCGACATCAAGACCCTCGCGAAAGCCGGTAGCGTCCTCCACCTGATCGTCTATGGCCTGTTGAACCTCGCACTCATCGTGATGCGGGAAGCCAACGTCCCGGAGTACGATCCGGATTTCACCGTCCCGCTCTATCCGATCACACCGATTCTTGGCGCGTTTCTCTCCTTCGGCCTGATTGGGTTCATGGCCCCCCTCGAGATACTGCTCAGTCTCCTGTTCGTCGTCGGCGGCATCGTCTGGTATTTCGCCTACGCCCGGACGCGGGCCGACAAACAGGGCATCCTCGGCCAGTACATCCAGGCACGCTCCGAGGAGATGCCCGACTCCGCAGTCACAGCCGCCGACAGCGTCCAGCCCGACGGGGGCCAGTACAAGGTGATGGTCCCACTCGCGAACCCCGAACACGAGACCGACCTCATCACGCTGGCCAGCGCCGTCGCCAAACAGCGCGGCGGGAGCGTCCTGGCCACCCACATCGTCACCGTCCCCGATCAGACCTCGCTGTCCTACGGGGCCGAACACGTCGACGAACTCGACAGCCAGTCGGCCGACCTGCTGGCCGCCGCCGAGGCCGACGCCGAGACCTTCGACGTGCCCGTCGAGACCCAAACCATCATCTCACACCGCTCGTTCGAGGAGATCTTCACCGCCGCGGAGTCACACGAGGCCGATCTGGTCGTGATGGGCTGGGGCCCGGACGCCCACGGCTCGCCGGGCCGAGCCGAGTCCGCCATCGACGAACTCGCACAGGACCTACCCTGTGATTTCCTCGTCCTCAAGAACCGCGGGTTCGACCCGTCGCGCCTGCTCGTCCCCACCGCCGGCGGCCCGGACTCCGATCTGAGCGCCGCCATCGCGGGGACCCTGCAGGCCGAGTACGACTCCCACGTGACCCTGCTCCACGTCGCCGACGACGAGAGCGAGGGTCGGGCCTTCCTCGACGAGTGGGCGGGCAAACACGGCCTCGGCGACGCCGACCTCCGGGTCGAGACCGGCGACGTGGAGACGGCCATCGAGACCGCCGCCAGGGACGCGTCGCTGGTCATCATCGGCGCGACCGAGGAGGGTCTGCTCGAACGGCTCGTCCGTGGCTCGCTGGTCCTCGACGTGGTCGACGACGTGGAGTGCTCAGTATTGTTGGCCGAGAAGTCACGCGACCGCTCGCTGCTGGAGCGCCTGTTCGGCTAGCGGATCCAGGTCACGAATATCGTCCGCATCAACCCCAGCGCGTATCTGACCTTCGGCTTCTTGCCGTGTTCCCGTTCGGCGACCGCCAACTGCTGTTCGCAGAGCCGACCGATCACGTACAGCACGAGCGCCGTCAACAGTATGGTGGCCACCAGCGAGATGACCAGCGGCCGCCGCTCGATCTGCAGGACGTTCCCGAGCGCGTTGAACAGATCCGGCACGAGAGCGATTACCAGCGTGCCGAGCGCGATGGCCGTCGCCACGCCGAACTCGGTCTTGGAGAAACTACGCTGGTAGCGTCTGAACCCCCAGAGGAAGATCAGGAGGGCGACGACCACCAGCACCGCCGTCAGCGTCGGACTGTCGAGGCCAGTGGCCTGGAAGAGCGGCCGAATCGCCAACATACGTATGGGACCCGGATTTCGTGAGAACGGTTAAATGCGTTGTGCCTCGGACCGCAGACAGATCGTCCCTGGTCGCCTCCATCGGGTAGACCCGCCGGTACACCTGCCGGACGATGTCGTACGAGCCGAGGTACTCCCGGAGCCCGCTCCGGCGGTTCGACGCGGCGTTGCCCGACTCGGACAGATAGTTGTCGTAGTGGTCGAATCCGCTGTCGAACCCGAAGGCCGGGTCCGCCTGCGCAGTGGGCACGAGCCCGATGGTGGTGTAGCCCGCGTCGCTGAACGCCTCGACGATCGTGGGGCCGACGACGCGGGACTGGACCGACGCCCGCAACCGCGAGGACTGCACCGCCGCCAGGCTCGGTCGTGTGTAGTGACCCGCGGTCACATCGGTCAACACCTCGTGATCCGCGATGGCATCCACGAAGTCCCGCCGAACCGAGTCAACGGTCAGCAGTACGACATCAGGCATCCGTTGCCGGAGAACGCAGGACCCGAATAGTGGTCTTCCGTCTGGTGAACCCGACACGGCCGCCGCTGTGGGTCGAGATGTGAAAGAATGGAAACGACGTGTCGCCAGGCCGGTGTTACCCGAACATCTGGCGCATCATCGGGTGCATCTCCATGAGCTGTTCCTCGGCGATCTCCTCGTACAGCTTGTACGTGATGGAGACCGTCAGCAGCAGCCCGGTTCCGCCGACGCCCCCGATTGTGCCGAGCATATTGGCCATCACGGCCAGCAGGCCGACCAGCGCGCCACCGATGACGGTGACCTGGGGGATGTACCGCTCCAGGACCTTCTCGATGACGCCCGGGTTCTGTCGGAAGCCGGGGATCTGCATCCCGGAGCCGTGGATCTGCTGGGCCGTCGCTTCGGGGCCCATGTCGGTCGTCTCGACCCAGAACACCGCGAAGATCGCGCCGCCGACGACCATGAACGTCAGGTCGACGGTGACCCGGAGCGCGATCTGCCAGAGTTCGGCCGCTGCCGCACTCCCGGCAAGCTGGGGGATCCAGTCGCTCGGCGACTGGATGGGAGCCATGTAGTAGAACAGCCCGCCGGTCGGTTGGGACTGGGAGTACGTGCCGAGCCAGGCCGGCATCCCCGACCCGAGCTGTGCGTTCAGGATCCGCCCCAGGAACTGGAGGTTCGCCTGCAACGCACGCACGAGAATCATCGGCAGGACGCTCGCGTAGATCAGCTTCACCGGGAAGCGACCGCGTGCGCCCTTGACCCGTGCGTTCGACAGCGGAATCTCGACCCGCACCGACTCGGCGTAGACGACCACCACGAAGATAGTGACCGTCGTCACCAGCCTGATCAGGCCGAACTGCGGACTCATCAGCACCTGCTGGAGGCCCGCGCCGAACAGCGAGCCGATCGGTTGCTCACCGATCGCGATCAGGATCCAGGACGGGAAAAAGCCGACCTGTTCCGAGCCGATTCCGGGTAGCGCGAAGAAACCGCCGATGAGACGCTGGCTGACGCCGGCGACGATGAACAGGCCGACACCGGAGCCGACGCCCCACTTCGAGATGACCTCGTCCATGTAGAGGATGAGGATCCCGCCGAGGAAGATCTGGGCGAACAGCAGCAGCTTCACGCCGCCGAGCCCGATCCCGAGGCCCTGTGCGACCTGCGGGCTCGCCGGCAGGAAGTTGCCGGCGAAGACCATCGGCAGCCCCGTCAGGATACACATCAGGATCACCAGCAGCTTCTGGAGGCCCTGGTACAGCACCTGGTCACGGGGGTTGTTCTGGGTGTCCAGCCCCAGCAGGTCGGCACCGCCGAGCAACTGCAAGACGATGGATGCGGTGACGATCGGACCGATCCCCAACTGGAGGATCGTCCCCTGGCCGCCGGCGAGGATCGAGCGGAAGCGCCCGAAGATGTCGCCACCTTGCGTGCCCAGTCCGTACAGGTAGACGTTCGTCAGGAAGAAGTACAACACCAGCACGCCGGCTGTCCAGGCCAGCTTCCGTTTGAACGGAACGTGGCCCTCCGGTCGCTGGACCGAGGGCATGCGGGTGAGTACCGGTTCGGCGGTTTCTTTCCAGCCCATACTACGCGGACCCTTCTTCCTCGCTTGTATCCTTATCGGATTCGTCTTCGCGCTCGGCCTGCCGTTTCTCGCCGCGGTCGGTGAGCTCGGCGCTGCCACCGGCCGATTCGAGCAGTTCGCGTGCCGATTCCGAGAAGTCGTCCGCGACGACCGTCAGTTCGTTCCGAACCTGGCCGCCACCGAGGACCTTCACCGCGTCGACCTCGTGGCCGTCCTCGACGACGTCCCGGACGTCGATCCGGTAGCCGTCACCGTCTTCCTCGGCGACGCCGTCGGCCGCCAGCAGCGCGGCGTCCTCGTCGAGTTCACGGACGTCGATCTCCGCGATCTCCTCTTTGAGCTTCTGAGGTCGCTTGAATCCGGACTTGCCGAGCGGTTCGTAGTTGTGGAACTCGTGTTTGTCGCGACCGGCACGGCCACGGCCACCGCGGTGGCCCGCGCCACGACGGTTCTTGTGACTGCCGCCACCGTGCGTGCGTGTGCCGCGCTGTCGTTTCTTTTTGCTCGTCATTGTTATCGCATCGCTGTGAGGAGATCGTCGATCTCCTCGGTACTGTGTTTGCCGAGTTGTCCGCCCGTCACGGCCGGCCCCTTCAGCCCGTCGTGCCCGCCACGCGGCGGGTGCAGGCGGAGAACTGGTGCCAAGCCCTGCTCGCGCAGGGTCGTCTCCTCGGCGACCAGTGCGAAGGCCAGGCCCTCGACGGAGTCGTAATCGGTGTGCTCGTCGACCCACTCGTCGTCGATGTCGGCGTCACCCTCGAGGGGTTCGCCGCGGGTCTGCAGCAGCGTCTCGACGGTCTGCTGGCTGGGTTCGCCGTAGGCGACGTAGTCGTTGACCTTGTGAATCATCCCACGGTAGGCGTCCGTCTCGGGAATCAGCGTACAGTGGTTCACGTCGTGGACGTTCAGCATCTCCAGCGTGTCGCTCACGTCCTCGGCCATGTTCACGTCACCGCGAAGCTGAACGAGTGCCTGCATCACTCGATCACCTCTCGTTTCTCCATGGTCCGCTGGGGGACCCGGGCCTCGGCCGTGTTGCGAAGCGCGTTGAACGTCGCCTTCGCGAAGTTGACCGTGGTCCGCGTGTTCCCAGAGGAACGGGTCCAGATGTCTTCGATCCCGGCGAGTTCGAGGACGTGCCGGACGGTCTCCCCGCCCGCCAGTCCCAGCCCGCGCGGGGCCGGCTGGAGTTCGACCTCGACGCTGCCCGCCTTGCCGGTCGTCCGGAGCGCGACGGTGTGGGGTCGCCCACAGCCACACTCCCAGGACCCACAGCCACGGGACACGTCGATCAGGTTCAGCTTCCCGATGTCGATGGCCTTCTGGATCGCACCGCCGACCTGGTCGTCACGCCCCTCGGCGTAGCCGACGAGGCCGTCGCGGTTGCCCACGACGACGACACACCGGAACTTCACTCGGCGGCCGGAGTCGGTCATCCGCTGGACCATGTTGATGTCCAGCACTTCGTCTTCGAGGTCGGGGACCAGCTGGTCGACGACCTCCGGTTCCTTCAGCGGCAGGCCGGAGTTGAGGGCCTCCTGCATCGAGTCGATCTCGCCCTCCTGTACCTTCCGACCGAGCCGCGTGCGCGGTTCCCATCCGTTGCTCATAGTTCAGCCTCCATCAGTGTCTCTCGCACGTCGCTGAAGTGCGACGGCAGGTCCGTGGCGTCGAACTCCCCGGCGTACAGCGGCTCGTCGAGCTGTTCTGCGTACTCGGCGATGTGTTCGCCGCTGGTCCGCTCCCAGTCGGCGAGCACGCTGTCGTTGTGGGGGATCTCGAGCCCGGCGTCGATTGCACCTTCCTGTACTGCAAACACCTTACTGCCCGGCGTGGCGGTGTTGAGGCCGATGTCGAGCACGGCCTCCTCGAATCCGTTCGCGAGTGCGCGCTTGCCTGCCAGCAGTCCCGTGAGATAGGCGGCGGGCAGGTTCCCCGTGGGAGCCTCCCAGCCGAACTCCTCGAGATCGCTGGAGTGTGCGCTCGCGACCGTCTCGTCGCCCTGCGGGCCAGTGACGATCAGCTGCGCCGTAGTATGCTGGTTGCTCTTGCGAGCGACCAGCCGGGGTTTCCCGGATTTCAGCAGGCGCAACCTCTGATGGTAATCCGTTCGTGCCTCGCGGCGGCGCCGCATCGGCACTTTGTATCGTGGTCCTGTTGCCATTGTCATTCGCCTCCGTACTGGTTGTCGATGTATCGTTCCATGTCGGCGACACTGTCGAACTCGCCACCGCCGGCCTTGTCGTAGAGGTCGCGGTACTCCGAACTCGACAGGTCACCGTCGTCTCGCATCTCGCGGAGCCGCGACCGCTGTGCGCGGATACGGCTCTCCCAGTCCTCCTTGGAGTCCTGGCGGCCGCCGGATTTCCCCTTCCGGGAGCCGGCGTTCTTCTGGTGCCCGTACGCGCGTTTCTCCGCGCGTTCGCGGGCACGACCGCGGGAGTTGCCCTTCGCGTCCTCGGACTGGATCACGCCCTGCTCGATCAGTTCTCGAACGTCCTCGCGGGTGATCGCGTCGGCGATCTCGCCCTGCTCGTCGGGGTCGAACCAGACTTTGTTCTTCCCGACGTCCAGGATGTCCGACGCGAGCCGCTTCTGTGCGCTCAGATCCGTCATTCTTCGACCTCCACTTCGACGTAGGTGGGATTGAGGACGCGCACGCCGCGGTCCTCGGCTTCCTCCTCGATGCGTTCGCGCTTGCGGCCACCGACCTTCGAGGCGATCCGGACCGCCTCGCGGTCGCCGTCGACGCCTTCGAGGTCGTCCACGTTGTGGACGCGAACCTCCTCGAAGCCGCTCGGGTGCTTGCCCCGAACCGCTTTCGGGGTACGGAACCCGGCCTGGACGGTGTCGCCTTTGCCCTTGATGCCGCGGCGCTGCTTCGAGAGCTGGCCGCGCGGGCGACGCCACGAGGTGGGGACTCGCTTTTTCTTGTGGTAGTCCTGCCGGTTGAACTGCGGTTTGCCTTCGTGGCTCCGCTGGTTCAGGAGCCGTTCCTCGTTCTCGCTGAGGTCGGGCGTCTTCTCGGTCAGGCCGCGGGCCTGCAGTTCCGTCTCGACTGCCTCGGTCTCCTCGGGTTCGGGAGACTCGTCTTCGACTTCCGCCTCGGTCTCCTCGCTGACTTCGAGTCCGCCCACGTCGGCCTTGATGCGGGCCGCCAGCGCGTTCCCGATGCCGTCGACCTCCGCGAGGTCGTCCTGGGTCGCACCGCGCACGTCGTCGACCGTCCGGTAGCCCGCGCCTTCCAGCGCGGCCGCCTTCGAGTCGCCGACGCCGCTGATGTCGGTCAGGTCGTCGTAGCTCTCCTGCTCGTCGGCCTCGTCGGCCGCCGAACCGTCGTCTTCGACTTCGGCGTCGGCCTCTTCGTCGACTTCGACGCCGCCGACTTCCGCCTTGATTCGGGCCGCCAGTGCGTTGCCGACTCCCTCGATGTCCGAGAGGTCGTCCTGGCTCGCTTCCGCGAGGTCCTCGGCCGTCTCGTAGCCGGCCCCGCGAAGGGTCGCGGCTTTCTCCTCGTCGACACCTGCGATGTCTTCTAGCTCCGTCATCAGGCCTCACCTCGGTTCGGTTTCGCGGTGATGTAGACGCCGTCCTGGAACACCCGGATGTCCTTGTCCTTGACCCGGGTGAGCTGTTCGATGTCGGCGGCAGTCTGGCCCACGGCCTCGATGTCCGAGCCCGACAGGGTCAGTTCCTCGCCGTCGACGCTGACCTCGGTGTCCCCGTGGATGGTGGTCCGCCGGGGCGCTTTCTCACCGAGGAAGTTCTCGATGACGACCTCGTCGTCCTCGACGCGCACCTTCATCGGGAAGTGAGAGTAGAAGACTTCCATCTCGTACTCCCAGCCGTCGGTCACGCCGTGGAACATATTCCTGACGTGACTCTCGAAGGTACCGACCGTCGAGTTCGTCTTGGCGTCGTCCTCGTCGCTCTGGATCACGACGGCCCCGTCGTCGACGGAGACGTCCACGTCGGGGTACCAGAGCCGGCGCGTCACACTGCCGTTGGGACCCTCGACCGTCAGGTCGAGATGGTCCATCTCGGCGCTTACCTCGTCCGGAATTTCGAGTTCTGTGCGTGGCATTGTTAGTAGACGTACGCGATCACCTGGCCACCGATGCCCTGTTCGCGGGCCTCGTAGTGGCTCATGATCCCGTGGCTGGTGGTCACGACGAGTGTCCCGTAGTCCCGAGCGGGGAGGAACCGCTTCTCCCACTTCTCGAACTCGTCAGCGCCCGCCGAGTAGCGGGGCTTGACGGGGCCACACTCGTTGATCGCACCCTTCAGTTCGACCTCGAACTCGCCGGCTTTGCCGTCGTCGACGAAGCTGAACCCGTCGATGTACCCGCGGTCGTAGAAGACCTCGAGCACGCTGCCGATCTCGTTCGAGGCGGGCGATACCGTCTGCTCCAGATGTCCGACGCTTTCGGCGTTGTTCAGACCCGAAAGGGCGCTGGACAGCGGATCGTTGCCTGTCATGAGTATTTCTTGAAGCCCATGCCGCGTGCGATCTCGCGGAAGCACTGGCGACAGAGGTAGATGTCGTACTTGCCGACCAGTCCCTGCTCGCGACCACACCGCTGGCAAGAGCGGAGTTGCTCCGTGCGTTTCGCCGTCTGTTCGCCGGTGGGGTCACGGACCTCCTCGGTCTCCTCGCCCTCGGCGTCGGCTTCCGTTTCACTTTCGCTCATTCGTTGACCTCCACGTCGTAAGCCGCCTCGACGTACGCGACCGCGTCGTCGGGGTTGAGTCGGTGGTTCGACGGGATCGACCGCGAGGCCTTGTCACGCTTTGCGACCCGGTAGCCCGGGCGCACCATGTTGACCGTGACGTCCAGCCCGTAGATCCCGATGTTCGGGTCGTACTCCTGGCTCGGGAAGTCCGTGTGTTCCTCGACACCGAAACTGAAGTTGCCGGTGTCGTCGAACTGGGACGCCGAGAGGTCGACCAGCGGGATCGCCGTCTGGAGGAACTCGTCTGCCTCCTCGTCGCGAAGGGTGACCTTCGCGCCGATGGGGTCGCCCTGACGGATGTTGAACTCGCCGACGGTCTCCTTGGCCGTGGTCCGGACCGGCTGCTGGTCCGTGATCTCGGCGAGGATGTCCTCGCCGTTGGCCAGTTCGCGACCACCCTGCCCGACGCCCATGTGGACGACGACCTTCTCGATGCGCGGTTCGCGCATCTCGTGGAAGTCGCCACCGGACTCAGTCTCGGAGCTCATTCGTCATCACCCGTGAAGTTCTCGTCGATCACGACGACGTACTCCTCGACGGTCTCGAAACCGTCGCCGTCGTCCTGTTCGACGATGACGTTGTTCTCGGAACTGCCCGGCGTGATCTGGATCTCCTCGATCCGACCGATGTCACCGGCGTGTGCGCCGGCGACCGCCGTGACGAGTTCGCCTTCCTGGTAGGGGAAGTGGGCGACGATCTCGTCGTCGTCGTTGGCGACGACGATGGAGTCGTTGCCGCCGTACTCGCTGTCCTCGTCGACGGTCAGCGTCTGGCCGTCGTGCAGGGTCAGCTGTACCTCCCCACCGGGGATGTGCTGTTTGTTGACGATCTTGCCCAGCTTCGAGCCCGCCGACTCCTCGTCGATGGGCGTCAGAGCGAGCCGTCCGCCCTTGCCGGGGAAGACGCGGTAATACTCCTCGCGCTCGGTAAAGGCCAGGATGTCGAACATCCCGACCGGCCGTTCCTCGTCGGAGACCGCCTTGCCGTTGATCAGGACATTGTCCTGGTTGAGGGCGTAGCGGGCCTCCTTCCGGGAGTCGGCGTACTCGAGTACGTCCCGCAGGACGATCAGCAGAGGGACCCCTGCCTCGCCGTGCGGACCGGCATCTGCCTTCACGGTGAACGTCTCGGTCTTGCGCTCGACCGGCCAACTCTTGGGAACGGAGAGTCGTTTCTGATGTTTCGTCATGCGCTATCCGCCTCCGATTCGAGTCGCGCCTGCCGCCGGTCGTCGTCGAGATTGAGTGCCGTCACGCGGAGGTTCGACGCGTCCAGCGGACGGGGGACTTCCTCCCCGTCGGCCTTCTCTAGCGTCACGTCCTCGACGTGGACGACCTGATCGGTCAGGTCCACGGCGACGACTTCGGCTTCCTCGCCGGCGTGGTCGCCACGCAGGACCTCGACCGTGTCGCCCTCGTTGACGCGGACGTTTCGCTGGTCGTACTCCTCGCGGAGGTCGTCGGCCAGCGTCGACCGCACCTGCGAGTGGCGCTCGTGCAGCGGCGCGCGCTCGGTCTGGGTTCGCTGTTTGTGTGGTTGTCGTGTCATACTAGACGATCATTGTCGCTGTGCTCGCGATGGAGCCGAACCGTTCGGCGACCTCGCGAGCGATGGGACCCTTGATCTCGGTCCCGCGGGGTTCCTCGTTCTCGTCGATGATGACCGCCGCGTTGTCCTCGAACTTCACGCGCGTGCCGTCCGGCCGCCGGATCGGCTTGCGCTGGCGGACGATCACCGCTTCGAGCACCTGGCGACGCATCTCCGGCGTCCCCTTGGTGACCGAGACGGTGATCTTGTCACCGAGGCCCGCCTTCGGGTGGCGGTTGATCGTCCCGGAGTAGCCCGAGATGCTCACCACCTTCAGCTGGCGTGCGCCCGTGTTGTCGGCACACGTGATCAGCGAGCCCTTCTCGAGGCCCTGGGTGACGTCGGCACCGAGTGCCTCCATCAGTCGCCACCTCCAGCTGCCGCCACCTCGGTGGCGTCCGCCGAAGCCACGCGTTCCACGACGACGTGGCTTTTCGTCTTCGAGAGCGGTCGTGTCTCTGCGATACGGACCGTGTCGCCCACTTCCAGGTCCACGCACGGGGGTGCGTGAGCCGGGACGCGCGACCGACGCTTCATGAATCGGTCGTACTTGGGCACCTTCACGTCGTACTCGCGTTCGACGATCACGGTCTTGTCCATGTCCGTGGAGGCGACCTCCCCTTCGAGCGTCTGCCCACGCACACTGAGTGTGCCGTGGAACGGGCAGTTCTCGTCGGAGCAGGCCTCCTCCGGCCGTTCTACGTTAAGTCCTAGCGCCATTTCGAATCACCTGTTCGTTCCGTGCGCCGCGCAGGCCGCGCGACCAACTGTTCACCCTCGACGGTGACGACCTGCGTGTCGCCATCGTCCAGCGTGAACTCGAACGTCGCGTCAGCCTTCGGCACCTGCCACACCCGCCGCTCACCGTTCGCGCTCCCCTCCACGGAGAGCGTCCGCGTCGTCTCCATGACGACCTCGCCGGCGATGCCGACCAGGTCGGGGTTGGACGCGGCGACCACCCGAACCGGGCGGCCGATGAGTTCGTGTCGCGTGAGCGTCGCGGGTGTCAGTGGCATCAGTCTATTCCTCGTCCAGATCGCCTTCTTCCCGGCGAATCGTCTTCAGCCGGGCGATGGCTTTCCGGATCTCTTTGATCTCGCCTGGGTTCTCCGGGCGACCACCCGCGGCCTGGACGGCCTGGGTGTTCAGCAGTTCCGTCTCCAGATCCTCCAGTTCCGCTTCCCGTTCGGGAGGCGTCATGTCGCGGATCTCGTCGGGGTGCAGGATCGTCATTCGTCGTCACCCTCTTCGACGTCTTCGTCTTCCATCTCGTCCATCAGTTCCTCGGCTTCCGCCTCGGTCTCCTCGTCGACTTCCGACTCGATGGCGTCGTCGAGTTCGTCGATGTCGACGTCGTCGGGTTCCTCGTCTGGAACCTCGACGTCTTCCTCGACGATCTCCTCGTCGACGACTTCCTCGACTGCTTCCTCGTCGGCTTCGTCGGCCTCCTCCGGCGGAGCCCCGGTTTCGGGCTCTGCCTCGGCCTCGCCTTCCTCGGGCTCGCCTTCCAGCAGTTCCTCGACGCTCTCGCCCTCGACGTCTTCGACGTAGTCCTCGACGTCCGCGTCCTCGTAGATGCGGAAGTCGTCGGGGAGCTGGGCGTTCGGCGGGATGATCTTCACGTCCACGCCGATCGTGCCGAGTTTCATGACTGCCGTACCCTGCCCGTGGTCGACGATCTCCTCTGCGGGCTCACCGTTGTGCTTGATGTAGCCACGGTTGAACTTCTCCACGCGTGAGCGTGCGCCCGTGACTTTGCCCGAGAGGACGATTTCGGCCCCGAGTGCGCCGGCTTCCATGATCCGGTCGATCGTGGTGTGACCGGCCTTCCGGAAGTACCAGCCGCGTTCGAGGGCGTTGGCCAGGCGGTCGGCGACGATCCGGGCGTTCAGGTCCGGCTCCTCGACCTCCTGGACGTCGATCTGGGGGTCTTCGAGGTTGAACCGATCTTCGAGTTCGGTCGTGACCTTCCGGATGTTCTTCCCGCCCTTGCCGATGACCATGCCGGGCTTTTCGGCCTTGAGGACGATCTGGGTCCCCATCGGCGTCTTGGCGACGTCCATGCCGCCGTAGCCCGCACGGCCCAGCTCGTCGGCGAAGAACTCGTCGATCTGGGTCCGCTGGAGGCCGTCCTCGATGAACTGGTGTTCGTCAGCCATCAGGCATCACCCTCCTGGAGGATCAGTTCGACGTCGACTTCCGGGGAGTTCCACTCCGTGGCCCGCCCCATCGCGCGGGGCTTGCGGCCGCGGGTCTCGCCGACCTTGTGGGCGGCGACGTGGATGATCTCCATGGTCTCACCGTCGTATCCCTGGTGGTCGGCGTTGCCGACCGCGTTCTCGAGCAGGTCGAGGAAAGCCTCGCTGGCCTTCTCCGGGAAGCGACCGGCGTCCCAGCCGTCGATGTCGTTGCGGTGACCGACGCCCGAGTTGTGAGATTTGAAGGGCACCGACTGCTCTTCGTTGACGACCGCTTCGAGGTACTCCTCGGCCTCGCCGGCGGTCATCCCCTTGATCTCGCGGGCGATGGCCTTGCTGTGCTTGTGGCTCATCTGCCGTTCCCGAAGCATGGCTTTCGCCGTGGTGTCCGGGTCCGGGTCGATTGAGTAGCTGATTCCCATGTGTTACTTGAGTGGCACGAACTTGGAGGATCGGGTCGCCCCGATCCCGGCCTGTCCGTGCTCGACGGATGTCCGTGTGAGCTGGAACTCGCCGAGGTAGTGGCCCAGCATCTCGGGCTCTATCTCGACGCGCTCGAAGCTCTGGCCGTTGTGGACGGCGAACGTGAGTCCGATCATCTCCGGCAGGATCGGCATATCCCGGAGGTGGGTGCGGATCGGATCGTTCGCGGTCTCCTCCTCACCGGCCTCGCGGGCCTCCTCGAGCAGCTGTTCTTTCTCGTAGGACAGGCCGCGCTGGATGCTTCGCCGCTGGCGTGCGGGGAGCAGTTCCGCGACCTCGTCGATGTCCATGTCCTGCAACTCCTCGAGACTGTGACCACGGTAGGAGAACTCTCCCTCGTGGCCGATCTGGTACTCCGAACTCATTCAGAACCACCCTTCCCGCCGCGGCCGGTCTTCCGGGAGCTAATGTCCCCGACCTTCCGGCCCGGCGGCGCGTTCCGCGAGATGGACTTGGGCTTGCCGGGGTGCTGGCGACCGCCACCACCGAACGGGTGGTCGACGGCGTTCATCGCCACACCGCGGACGTTCGGCCACTTCGTCCCTCGCGCTTTCATCTTGTGGTACTTGTTGCCCGCTTTGACGTGGGGCTTCTCGGTCCGGCCGCCACCGGCGACGACCCCGATGGTCGCCCGGCAGTCCGGATCGAGCCGCTTGATCTCCCCCGACGGGAGCTTCACCACCGCGACCGAGCGGTCGTGGGTCATCAGGTTGGCGGAGACGCCCGACGCACGGGCGAACTTCCCACCGTCACCGGGGTTGGCCTCGACGTTACAGACCGGGACCCCTTCCGGGATCTCGGCCAGGGGCATCGTGTTGCCCGGCTCGATAGCCGCGGAGATCCCGACCTGGATCTGATCGCCCAGGCCGATCCCTTCCGGCGCGAGCACGAGGCGCTGATCGCCGTCCTCGAACTCGACGGCCGCGACCGGCGCGCTGCGGGCCGGGTCGTGTTCGATGTCGACGACCGTGCCCGAGACGACGTCGGCGTCTTCGACCGTTCGGTGCGACAGGTCCGCCTTGTAGCGGTGCGACGGGGCCCGGAACGTCGGACCACCGCGACCGCGTCGTTGTCCCTGAATTCGTCGTCCCATGGTCAGAACACCCCGATCCGGGAGGCGATCTCTTCGGCGTCGTCCTCCTCGGAGAGCGTCACCGTCGCCTTCTTCTCGCCTTTCATCGTGACCATCGTGTTCACGTCGACGATCGACACGTCGAACTGCCCTTCGATGGCCTCGGCGATTTCGTCTTTCCCCGCGCCGGAATCGACGATGAACTGGAGCTTGTTCTCGAAGTCCATCTTGTTCATCGCCTTCTCCGTGACGTGGGGGTACCGGAGGACCGAACTCATCGTTCGGCCACCTCCTCGAGCGCGCTCTCGGTCCAGACGGTGAGCCGGCCGGGCTGGCCGCCGGGCGCGAGGTCTTCCGCGTTGACCTCCCGACCGGTCGTCACGTCCGCGCCCGCGAGGTTGCGGGCGGCACGCGAAGGCTCCTCGCTGGTGACGAACAGAATCGAGGACGGCCGACGGTACTTCCGGCCGCGGGTCTTCCCCTGACCGGCCTTGATCTTCGTCTCGTCGGCGCGCTCGATGTCGTCTTCGAGGCCCAGCGCCTCCAGCACGTCGACGACTTCCTGGGTCTTCTGGAGGTCCTCGAACTCGTCTGAGACGACCAGGGGCAGGTCGACGCTGTCGTCGAACTCGTGCCCGCGCTCGCGAACGGTCTCCTCGTCGGTCGTGGCCGCGACGGCCGACCGGACGGCGAGCTTGCGCTCCTTGTCGTTGATGTCTTGCGTGCGATCCTTCTCGGACTTCGGCGGGTGGGCCCGACGGCCGCTGACGGCCTGGGGCACGCGACGTGCCTTGCCACCCTCACGGGGGACGTGAGCCATACCGCGGCCGGAGCCGAAGGACTCGGCCGGCGTTCGCAGGCCGGCGTACTCGTCACTGCCGTAGTCCTGTTTCCGGTTTGCCTGGGCGGCCAGCACCGCCGACCGGATCAGGTCCGGTCGGAGCTGCGTGTCGAAGACCTCGGGGAGTTCGGCCTCCCCGTCTTCGTCGCCGTCCAGGGTGTGTACTGTCGCGTTCATCCTTGGTTACTCTCCTGAGACACGTAGCGCACCTCGGGATCGAGGCGCGGCTGGTCGTTCGGTCGGACCGCCGGGCGGAAGCGCAGGAGGCGCTTGTCCGGCCCCGGCAGCGAGCCCTTCACCAGCGCGTACGGCCCGTCGACCTCGCCGTAGTTGACGAAACCGCCGTCGACGGAGGGTTCGTCGCCCTCGCCCACGTCGATGAGCCGCTTGTTCAGCTCGGTCCGCTGGTGGTAGCCCATCTGCCCCTGCTGGGGGACGGTCGAGCGCACACGCGAGGGGTTCCACGGGCCGAGGTTACCGATCCGGCGCCGCCAGCCCTGGCGCTTGTGCTTGCCTTTCCGCTTTTGAACGCCCCAGCGCTTGACGGGACCTTGCGTCCCTTTGCCTTTCGTGACGCCGGAGGCGTCCATGTACTCGCCGGCGCGGAACACGTCGTTCATGGCGTGTTCCCCGCCGTCGTCGACGAGGTCGAGCGCGAACTCGAGGCGGTCGGAAAGGGAGCCACCGCCGACGCGAGTCTCCATCACGTCGGGCTTTTTCTTGGGGACGCTGGGAACGGCGTCGGGGACCGAGTGCGTGATGACACGCACGTCCGCGAGGTCTCCGTTCTCCAGCGCGGTCTGTACTTCGTCGCGCGCGCCCTCGGCGTCGTGCTCGTCGGGCAGGTCCAGGGTCCGGTCGAGTTCCGGGTGGAACTCGTCGGTCCAGACCTCCGTGAGCGGTCGCTTGCCGTAGGGCGTGTCTTCGTAGGCTCGCACGGCGACGGCGCGCATCGGCGGCGTCTCGACGACGGTAACGGGCACCGTCTCCTCCATCCCCTCGCGCGGGGAGTCGGGCTCGTCGTTGATCAAAACGACGTGTGTCATGCCGGCCTTGTATCCGGCGAAGCCCTGGAGGCCCGGCTGTCCCTCGTCGTCGGGCCAGGTGTTGAAGCGCGGCACTTCACTGCCCGACCGCTTACGCGGGCCAAAGCCCAGCGAGCCTTTGCGTGGTCTGCTTGGTTGTGGCATTCGTTGGTCACTCCGTGAGTGAGAGGCAGGTGAGCACGGCGAACATCGCTTCTTCCGTTCGCACGACCTCGCTGCCTTGATTCGGAACCGCGTTCAACCAGAGGTCGAACCGGGACCCATCCGGTTCGTCCGCGGGTAGATCCGTCCGTTCTCGCTCGGTCTCTTCACCGCCCTCGTCGCCGCCCGGTGGGGCGACACCGAGTATCTCCGGCAGGCCGCGCTCGGGCGCTCCGAACGCGACCGTCATGCCTCGCGGCCCCGTGTCGGCGACGATGTCGCCGAGACGGTCGACACTCAGCTGTTCGCCGTGCCGTGATGTGGCAAGGCGGACGCCGGCGTCGTCACGCGAGAGCTCCGTCGAGAGGTCCGACGCCTCGACGACGAATCCCGGTGGGGACTCGTCGACGAACTTGGCGCGGACCGGCCGTCGCGAAGAGACCCTGATGGATACGCGCTCCCCCTCGGCCACGCCCTCGTCGGGCATGGGGAGGGAGATCGGGTGTTGCAGTCCGCAATTGACCCGAACGCGTCCGTCAGATCCGACCTCGGTCACGATTCCCTGTCTTAACGACCCCGAATCGTCCGATCCGGAGCCGGTCCGTGAGGCGACGCGGAGCGGCGGCAGGACGCCCGCGTACTCTAATTCGTCCCGCTTGCCCCACGCCTCCTTTCGGAGGTACGGCGGCGTCGCGGCGTACCGCAGCACGGTTTCGACGAACCCGTCACCCCACCGGCCTTCGGCCCCGGAATCGGGGAAGACGACCAGACGATCGACCCGGAACACCGCCGCCGCGCGGGCGACGTAACCGAGTTTGCGAGTGGCCTCGCGTTTGTCCTCGGCTTCCCGGGTCAGCGATGACGGCACGAGTACGCTGACTGTCATGCCGTGACGCTTCCACGCCACGCCACTAGACTGTGCCGAATCTACTCTACTGCCAGGTTAAAAAGACCCCGCTTCGCGTGCGCGTTGAGTCGCGTTCACACGGGTCAGCGTTCAAGCAGGTTCGGGCCGAGCAGCGCGCCACACGCGCGACCACTTATGATGTCGGACGTGGAACCGCTATCCCATGATCGGACGCACCCAGTGGGCCATTCCGGAGGGGTACATTCCCGAGACAAGCCACGGGCCGCTCGAACTGGAGAGCCACGAGACGATCTGCCTGCTGAACGCGACCGACGACGACGCCCACGTCGAGGTGACGGTGTACTTCGAGGACCGCGAGCCTGTCGGCCCCTACGAGGTGACCGTGCCCGCCGAACGGACGACACACGTCCAGTTCAACGAGTTCGAAGCGCCCGAGATCCCCCGAGGAGTGGCCTTCGCCAGCGTGATCGAGTCGGACCGGCCCGTCGTCTGTCAGCACACCCGACTGGACTCCCGGCAGGCCGAGAACGCGCTGTTGTCGACCGTGGCGTATCCGGGTGACGCGTAGGTCGCGTTCGGGACGGACTGGCACGCCGGCCGGCGGTTTCGAACCGATTCGGAAGCCTTATACCTTCCACCATGATTACTGTGTGATGTAGCGAAGTAGCGCGCTGGTGGTGTAGTGGTATCACAGGACCCTGCCACGGTCCTAACCCGAGTTCAAATCTCGGCCAGCGCATTTCTGTCGAGCGCAAATTCGTGAGCGACCGCTGTGTGGTCGCTCACATCGGCGCGAGACGAGATCGTTCAGAGGGGCGAGAATCCAGTCGCGGTCGCTCGCCCGGACCGTGAGCGGGGCCGACCCCCGCTATCGCTGTCGGGCGCGTCGTCGGGCGACGAGAGCCACGAGTAGCGCGAGCGACGCGACCATTGCGGTGAAGCCGAATCCTGGGCCAGTCGCATCGGTTGTCGTGGTCGCTGAGTCTGTCGTCCCGGGGTCCGGCGCGGGGTCGGCCGCGGGTGCGGACTCGGTGACCGGGACCGGGGTCGGTTCGGTGGTCGGTGTCTCGGGCGCCGTCTGGGGTGGCGCCACGATCGCGAGCGTCGAGTTCACGCCGTCGACGGCGAAGGTAGTGCGGTCCCGGTCGTCCCGAACGACGCGTACAGACAGCGACTGCCACTCGTCTGTGGCCGGGACGTATCGGAGCGCCCGGACGTCGCTGGGAGCGACGCCCGCATCCGTCAGTTCGGCACGCGACACGCCGACTCGCACCGACGCCTCGGTGTCGGATTCGGGGAGGGCGACCTGGACGAACGCGAGCATCGTCCCGTCGGGAATCCGCGCGCCGGCGGGGGGCCCCGACCGCTCGGCGACGCTGACGACACCGGACTGGCCGGGAACGCTGACGGATTCGACGGAGCCGTTCTCGAAGGCGGCGGTGTCACCGTCGAACTGCGCCGTCGAGGTCGACTCGGCCGGTTCCTCCAGGACGGTCACAGACCCGAGATCCGTCCCGCCCACCCCGAGGTCGTAGGCGCCGGGCTCGGTAACGTTGTGCCTGAACTGGAGGGTCGTCTCGTCGTTCGGCGCGATTTCACCGGCCCGGGTGGCGTCCGTCGCCGCACCGTCGACCGAGAGCGACAGGTCGTACTCGCCGGCTTTGCCGCCCGTGTTTCGGACGGTCGCGGTGACCGTCAACGGCTCGCCGGCCGCGACGACCCGCGACTGGACCGCCGCATCGACGGTGATCTCGGGCCTGACTAGGTTCCCCGAGCTGACGCCGGATCCGCCCCCGACCGATCCGCTGGACCCGCCGTTCCCGCTGGAACCGCCGTTCCCGCCGTCGTTATCGCTCTCGTCTCCCTCACTCTCGTCGTCGTCCTCCTCTTCTCCCTCACTCTCGTCGTCGTCCTCCTCTTCTTCCTCACTCTCGTCGTCCTCGCCGTCGACGACGGTCGACAGTGACGCGGTCGCCTCGTTGCCGTTGGTGTCGGAGGCGGTCAGCACGAGGTCGTACTCGCCAGGAGCGAGCGGCGCGCCGGTCCCGTTCGTCCCGTTCCACTCGATCGGGAGCGTGCTGTCGAAGGCGGCCGTCACGTCGCGTTCGAGGACTGTCGCGTTGCTTCCGTTGCGCACGGCCAGCGTCGCGCTGGCCGGGTTCTCGTCGGCGAGGGCGACCGAGATCGTCGTCGGCGCCGTCTCGTTGACCGGCCCGGCACCGCGTGCGGATTCGAACTGTTCGATCCGCGGCGGCGACTGGTCGGTCAGGTTCGCGGTGATCGTCAGGTCCCGCGGGGAGTCGACGGTCAGCGACCGGCCGTACACTCGCCCGTCGAAGCGGCTTTCGTTCGGCAGTAGCACCGTCACGGTGACGTTCCCCGTGACTTCGATTCCCGGCCTCCTGGTGGCCTCGGGAACGAACAGCCCGTCGTCGGTGGTCGCGTTCGGGAAGATGACCGACGCCCGGGCACCGGTCGGACTGGTGTGTTGCACTTTCAGGGAAGCGTTCTCGACCGGATCGCCGGCTTCGGTCACGACGGTCACGTCGAGCGGGTGAGCGTCCGGGAGTGTCGCGCTACCGAGGTCCTCGTCCCCGGTCGGCGTGAAGTGGGTCAAACCGTACAGGTCCGGCGACCCGTCCCTGGGGAACACGGCGGCGTCGTCCGGGACCGTCCCGTTGCGCTGTGGGAAGGTCGCGGGATGGGCCTGATAGTAGGAAATCTCCCGTGGGCTCCCGGGGGCCGTCGTGATCTCGAAGCCGCCGTCGCTCCCGGTGATGACCTCGTCCTCGAGTCCGATGAGCCGACAGACGGTGCCGTACCAGTCGTTGACGACGACCGGACTCCGGCTCCGCGTCGCGTCGGCTACGGTGATGGTGGCGCCCGCAGCCGGATCCCCGTCAGCTTCGCGAACGGAGCCGGTCACGTCGACCGTCGCGACGGTCGTGTTGGCGTCCGCTGACGGCGTCTCGGTCTCCCGGTTGCCAGCGGTGTCGACTGCAGTACACATGAACCGGTAGGACTCGCCGAGTTCGCCACTGAACGTGGTAGTACGGTTCTCGACACCGACTCTGGCGGCCTGCCACGTCTCCCCGCCGTCAGACGAGACGAAGATCGTCACGTAGTCGATCTCGCCGACGGGATCGGTGCCCGTCCACGACAGCGTCAGGTTCTCCGGGCTCCGGGCCGGGAGCGGGTCGACCCGGCAACTCGGGGCCGCCGTGTCGATGACGTTGACCGTCTCGTCGGTCGTGAGGCTACTCACCTCGTCGAACCGGATCGTGGCGTCGTTCTCGATGCGAGTGCCGTCGGCCAGCCCCGGCTTGGGGTCGGCCGACAGGAGGACCGTGCCCGTCTCGTTCGGTTCGAGGTCGGTGTTTTGCAGGTGCCACTCGACGGTCCGCCCGTCGAGGGTGGCCGTGTGCCGTTCGACGACGGTGTCGGTTCGGGTCACCGTCTCGTTCCCGAGGGTGACGTTCCGGGTGCGGGTCTGGCTCCCGTTGTACAGTGTCGCGGGCTGACTGTCGTTCAGCGCGACGCGCTCCCGGTCAGCGGTGAACACCTCGACCGACGAGAGATCGAGCGTGTCGGGGAGTTCATCGGTGATCGTGACGTTCGTCGCCGTCGCGTTGCCGACGTTCTCGAAGTGGACGACGTACGGCAGCGTGGTGTTGGGCGTGACGTACTTCTTTGCCCCCACGATCTTCTCGTTGGGATCGCTCGACGTGTCGACCTGGTTCTCGTCGGGCGCACAGGGCGGCGTCAGGTGTCGGTCCCCACGGAGGTTCTTGGTCTGTTGTAGTTTCTCGCACTTCTGGTATCTGGCCTTGCAGGCTTCTTTCACGAGGTCCTTGCAGCTCTGGACCGCGTCGAGTTCGTGGGACGCGATACACTCCGAGATGCTTCCCGTCACGCAGTCCTGCACCTTCGAGGCCTGCGCGAGCGCACCGACCTCGTCGTCACACTTCCGCGTACCCACCCGCCGACAGCGCCTGTAGCGGGTGTCGCAGGGGGTGTCGTCGCTGGCGCAGGCCTCGCCGGTGACGGTCATGCCGTCTGGAAGCCCGTCGTCCAGCCGCGCCTGGTATGTGAGCAGGTGACTCTCACCGGGCTGGAGATCTGAGAGGTTCCACCGGATCGTGGTCCGCGTGAGGTCGTCGTCGAAGCCCGCCGCCGTCCCGTTGTACGTGGTCGTGGTGTTCAGCGAGTCCGGATCGGGATTGGACTCGGCGTAGGTGAACCACGGTTCGAGGTACTCCTCGATGGAGAGGTTCGTCGCGACGGTCTGGCCGGTGTTGGTGAGACGGATGAGATACAGTTGTTTGCGCCCGGGCACCGCGCGGCCGCCTTCCTTCTCGATCTGGAGCTTTGCGGACGGAATCGTCGCAGTCACGCGTTTCGTGTACGTTCTGTTGGCCGTCGCGTTCTCGCTGTCGGTCACCCGGACCGTGAAGGTGAAGTTTCCGACTTCGCCCACGGTTCCATTGAGGACACCGTCGTCGTGGAGTTCCAGTCCCCGCGGTAGCGACCCGTTCACGACTGCGAACGACTCGACGGCTCCACCGGACTGGATGTCGATCCGAGTAGACGTGAAATCCCCGAGTTTCGAGCGGGGCAGCGTGTCCGTGACGATGACCGGACCCGCGGTCCCGAAGGGGACGGTCGGCGGGGCCGTCAACCACGGATCGAACCGGACGTTCGCCGTGCTCTGCGTGGAGCCGTTCTTCGAGACGCTGTCGCCCGTTCCGTTGGCGACCGCGCCCGTCACGGGGTCGGTCAGGTTCACGCCGCTGGCACTCGACGGCCCGCTCGGGTCGCCCCACCAGTTGTTCCTCGCGCTCACCGGGTCACCGTCGTCCTGTCTGTAGTTGATACCCGGGTTCCCGTTGCCCCTGATGATGTTGTGGGTCACCCGCAGCGTCGGGACGGAATCCCACAGGAAGTGGAGCCCCCACTCGCTGTTGTTGACGATGCCATTGCGCTCGATAGTCCCGGAGGCGGTGCTGGTCTCGACGCTGACGCCACGGGTGTTGTTCCGGAAGCGGTTCCCGACCGCGTGCAATTCCGGCACGTCACCCTGCAGTTTCAGCCCGTTGTCGGTGCTGTTCGCGACATCGTTCTCCCTGACCGTGACGTTGCGAGCGCCGTTGACGACGACACCGGAACTGCCGCTGCCGAGGACCGTGTTGTTCCGGGCGACCCCCTCGGAGGCATCACCGTTGATGCTGGCACGGAAGTTGATGCCGTGGCTCCCGCTGTCGACGATCCTGTTGTCCTCGACCAGCGTGGAAGGCACTCGCGGGTAGATGCCGACGCGATAGCTGTCGACGACCGTGTTGTCCCGGATGGTGTTGTTGCCGCTCCCGTAGCCCTGGAGCAAGATGCCGTGGTTGTTCGAGACGACGGTGTTGTTGGCGATCAGTCCGCCTTCGGAGTTGCCGAGTTTCATCCCGTTGCCGCTGTTGTGGCTGACGTTGTTGGCCGTGATCGTCAGACCCGTGAGCGGCCCGTCGGACTGGATTCCGTGGTCGTTCCCGACGATCGTGTTGTTCAGGACCGTGGTGTTGTCGCCGTCACCCACGAACACGCCCTGGTAGCTGTTGTCTCTGATCGTCGACTGCGAGACGGTGGCGTTTTTCGTCTGTCGCAGTTCGAGCCCGCGTCCGGGCTGCTTCCGGACGGTCGTTCGCTCGATAGTCGCGTTCGTGCCGCCGCGGATTCGGAGTCCCCACCCGGTCTGGGTGCCGCCGACGTTGAACCCGTCGCGCACGACCAAATCCAGCACAGTCGCGTTGTCGACGCTATCGAACTCGACCGGTTGCGACCAGTTGGCGACGCCGACGTTTCGCACGGTCACGTTGGCTAGCTGGTCGGGATTGAACCCCCTGGGCGAGGACGTGCCCCGCACGAGGATCGGATGCCCGTGGGCACCGCCGTCGACTGCGCCTTTCAGCGTGTACCCGTTCCCGTCCAGCGTCACGTCACTGGCGTTGATGAAGATGCACTCTTCGGTCGCGTCAGCCGTGATGTTCGCGCCCAGTTCGTACGTGCCCGACTCGTTGATCTGCCGACAGTCGGTAACCGTCGCGCCCGACGAGTCGTCCGTCGGCGCGTTGCCCGCCGACGCGTCGATGCCAGTCGCCGCCGAGCCACCGACGACCGCCGTCAACCCGACGGTGGCAACGACCGCCAGGACGAGGATCGCCCTGCCGGAGGATCGCCCCGTCATCGTCCTGTCTCTCCGTCATCGTGTCGGCAACCGAATGCCCCGGACAGCTCTCTGAAACCCTCGTTCGTTGGCCGTTCCACCCTCATTTCAACCGCGACCCCACGATCATGTATACTAGACAATGTATAATTGAATAGCAAATAGTCTTTGAATCAAACAGTATTTGATAGCGATGGGTTCGGCGTGAAAAAAGAGAGCGACGAATCGAGGGGCGTCCGACGGTTCACGGAATCGTGGGCAGAAAAAGCGGCGTCGACCGGGCGGCGAGCAGGTACCGTGGTCTCAGGGTTCGTTTTCGGCTTCGGATCCTTCGCCGTGCTCGCGCTCGTCGGATTCGGTCTCGATCTGGACGGTCGTACTCTCCGAGGGGGGCTCCCCGCCGCGCCGCCCGCCCTCGCCGATGTCGACGGGGAGGCGCTCCCGGAGGTCGCTGGCGATGGACTCGACCCGGTGGCGGACGGTCTGGATCTGTTCTTCGAAGGCCTCGGCGTTGCGGGTGACGTGGTGGACGCGGTCGCGCGGAATCTGGTGCATCAGATCGTTGCCGTCCTCGTCGGTGCCCGTCTTGACCATCCAGTGGTCGCGCGCGTAGACAAGGTCCTCGTTGTCGACGGTCTCGGTGACCGTCCCCGACTCGGGGTCGTCGTAGATGATCGTGGCCTGACCGAGTTCCAGTTCGTTCATGTTCCATGGTACCACGCGCGGACGTATAGCCGCTGTGTCAGGGGATCAGTCACGGCGATCGGACAGGTCACGGCGACCACATTCGTACGGGGCGTGACCGGCCAGGGTTTGGTTCCGAAGGTTTCGGTCCCGATCGGCTTTCGAGACACAACCACAATCGGAGTAAAGGTGGGTGACGTACTATCGACCATGAGTCGAACGACGACGCGGCTCGCGAGAGTCGCACTGGCGATCGGTGTCGCACTGGCACTGGTAGCCGCGACTGGTGGGGTCGCGGCGGGTCACTCCGGCGACGACGGGATGCACCACCACGACGGGTGGATGGGGAGCCACGCCGGTGGCGGGATGTGGGGCGGCTTCGGCTGGCTCTGGATGCTCGGTGGCCTGCTCGTCGTGTTCGGCGTGCCGGCGATAGCGCTGTACGCGCTGACGACGCGGGACAGCGGTAGCGGCGGGGCCGAGGGCGACGACGCGCTCACGACCCTGCGCCGGCGGTACGCCGCGGGCGAGATCGACGAGGAGGAGTTCGAGCGGCGCGAGGGCGACCTGCGGGAGACCTCGGACTGGGCGAGCGGGGAGCGAAGCGACCCGTGAGCGGGCCGAAGGCCCGCGGCCGCGACTCGCCGGCGGGGAGTAGGCGGCGAAGGCAACGCAAATATGCCCGCCGGGCGGAGCGGGGTACATGATCGGTGTCGTCGGCGGTGGGGTGGCTGGACTGGCCGCGGCCCACCGACTCCAGCAGGCCGGCCACGAGGTACAGGTGTTCGAGGCGAGCGACGACGTGGGCGGGCTCGCGGCCGTCTACGAGACCGCCGGCGACTCCATCGAGAAGTTCTACCACCACCTCTCGAAATCCGAGGAGACCATCGTCGAGGTGGCCGACGACCTGGGCCTGGGCGACCGGATCGAGTGGCGGATCGGGAAGAACGCCTACTACGTCGACGGCGTCGTCCACCCGCTGGACACGGCCTGGGAGATCCTGGCCTACCCGCACCTCTCTTTGTACGACAAGTTCCGGCTGGCGATGCTCACGATGGAGGTCGACGTGCGCGGCGGCGTCCCCTCGTTCGACACCTACGACGACCTCGAAGCCTTCGAGGACGTACCCATCACGGAGTTCCTGCTCGACCACACCTCCCGGAGCGTCTACGAGAACTTCTGGGAGCCGCTGCTTTCGGCCAAGTTCGGCTCCCGGAAGGAGGACGTGAGCGCCGCGTGGCTGCTGGGCCGAGTCAAGTTCCGCGGCGAGCGGGACCTCCTGCGCGGCGAGATCCTCGGCTACCTCGACGGCGGCTTCGCACCCTTCCTCGACGCGCTGGTCGAGGCCGTGGGGCGCGAGAACGTCACCACTGGCGCGCGCGTGACCGACCTCGCGACCGGCGACGGGCGCGTCGAGTCGCTGACCGTCGAGACCGACGGGGCGACCGAGCGCCACGACGTGGACGGCGTGGTCGTCGCGGCGATGCCCGACGTGCTGGAGGCGCTGACGGGCTACCCCTGCGAGATCGACTTCCAGGGCACGGTCTGTTCGGTCTGGAGCATGGACGAGTCACTGACCGACACCTACTGGCTGAACATCGCCGACGAGGCCCCCTTCGGCGTGTTCATCGAACACACCAACTTCGTCCCGGCGGAACGCTACGGCGGCGAACACCTCTACTACACTGCCAGCTACGTCCAGGACCTCGACGAGGACCTGTGGCAAATGGACGACGCGGCGGTCGAACAGCTGTGGCAGGACGGCATCGCCGACCTGTTCCCCCAGTTCGATCCCGACAGCGTGAACTGGGTGGAGACGGCCCGAAATCCCCGGACTGCGCCGGTCTACGAACGCGGGTATCTCGACATGGTGATCCCCTACGACCTCTCGGCGGCGGTCGCCGAGGGCGTCACATACGCCGGCATGGCCAGCCGCGCCCAGTACCCCGAGCGCAGTCTCAACGGCGCTATCGAGGCCGGGTTCGCTGCGGCCGACGCGCTGTCGGAGTGAGTGAAACCGCCGTTTGACTCTCCAGAAGACAGGTTATCGGCGGCGCCCTCGGGTCCGATATGAAACGCCGCACGATGCTGACCGCGCTCGGCACGGCGACGGTGGCGACCGCGGGCTGTCTCGACCGATCGGGAGACGGATCGACGCCGACCGACACGGACGGGCCAGGGAGCACCGACCGAACGGAGACGCCGGCCGGAACGGCCGACGAAAGTCGGACCCCGACGGCACCCTCCGGGCGGTTCGACGGGGCGGACTGTCCCGCGTTCAGCGACAGCGTCGACAGGACGGTCTGTTTCCACGCGCTCGGGAACGGGTCGGCCGAGGTGTGGATCGAACCCGACCGCGAACTGTTCGAGCCGACGACCGACGACGACACCGTGGAGACGATCACGTTCACGTTGTGCAACGAGTCGGGCGAATCGTTCGGGTTGAACCCCTACGCCTGGGCGATAAAACGACGGACGGCCGACGGCTGGGAACACGTCGCGCCCGAGGAGCACGTCGAACCCTGGACGACCGTCGACGACGGCGGGACGTACACCTGGCGGCTGAGTGTCGAGACCCATCCGTCACCGGACCGTGACGATCACATGACACTGGTCGAAGCCCTCGAATCGGGGGTCTACGCGTTCGCGATCGCGGGATCGCTGGGCGGGGAAACGAGTGGAACGACCTGGGTCGAGTGTGTCGCACTCTTCGAGGTCGACCGCTAGTCTTCCAGCGTCGCGTCGATAGTGGCCCCGGAACCACCCTTCGAGACCCGCATCCCGTCGAGCAGGGTCGAGAGCTGGTCGGCTTCCGTCGAGAGTTGCTGGATCGTCTCGGTCACCTCGCGGGTGGCGGCGGTCTGCTCCTCCGCCGAGGCCGAGACGGACTGGGCTTCGTCGGCGGTCTCGTCGCTGATCGCGGCCACGGAGTCGATCATGGCGACGACCTCCTGGGTCGTCGAGGCCTGGCGATCGGTCGCGTCGTCGATCTCCTGGACCCCGGCGTTGACGTCTTCGATGGTCGCGACGACCGATTCGAGTTTTGCCATGGCGTCCTCGATGGTGTCGGCCCCGCTCTCGACGCTGTCTTCCATGTCGTCCATCTCGTCGGTCGCGGCGGCGGCCTGCTCGCGCATCTCCGCGATCACCGACTCGACCTCGTCGGTCGCCTCCTGGGTCTCTTCGGCGAGGTCTTTCACCTCGTTGGCGACGACGGCGAACCCCTCACCGGCCTCGCCGGCGCGAGCGGCCTCGATGGAGGCGTTCAGCGCCAGCGTGTTGGTCTGTTCGGCGATCCCGTCGATCAGGTCGACGATCTCGTCGATCTGCTCGATGCGCTGATCGAGCGTCTCCACCTCCGTGGCGGCCGAAGCGGCGTTCTCCCGAATGGAGGCGATCTCCTCGCCCGCCTGCTCGGAGGCGTTACGCGCTTGCTCTCCGGTGTCGGCCGCGTCCGCGGCGGTTCCGGCCACCTCGGTCGCCGAGGAGGCGATCTCCTCGATGGTCGCCGAGAGGTCGTTCATCCGCTCTGAGGCATCGGTGACCTGCTCGCGCTGGTCCTCGGCGCCACTGGCGATCTCCTCCATCGAGCCGCTCACCTCGTCGCTGGCGCGGCGGATCTCCTGGCCGCTGGCGGCGGCGTCCTCGCTGACGCTCGCGACGGTGTCGGCGAACTCGCTTGCCTCCGCGACGGTCTCGGCCAGCGAGTCGAGCATCTCGTTGAACGCCTCGGCGATGTCGCGCATCGACTCGTTGTCGGCGTCCGTGTCCAGCCGGCGGGTCAGGTCACCGTCGGCCACGGCGTGCATGACCTCACTGTACTCCTGGGCACGGGTGCGGAGCTGGTCGGCGACGGCTTCGGCCTCCTGTTTGGCGGCCTCGGCCTCGGCGCGAGCCTCCTCGGCGCGTTCCTGCTGGCGCTGAGCCTGTTCTTTGGCCTCTTTGGCCTCCGTGATGCGCTGGTCTAAGTCGGTGGCCGTCTGCTCCAAGCCGCGATAGACCCCTTCGATCTCGTCGGGTCGCTGTTCCCCGATGACGAAGTCGTACTCCTCACGACCGATGGCGTCTGTCGCCGCGTCGAGTTGCTGGATGATGACGTACATCTCACCGTAGATGAACCCACCGACGAAAAACGTGAAAAACAGGATCGTCGCGACCATCACGAGCGACTCGACCACGAAGTACGCGACCAGGATCGGGAACAGCGTCGCGATGGTCGCGTGAGCCCATAGCTGGCGGTTGAGGGTCCGCTTCAGGACACCAGGCGTGTACTGTTTCGCGCGGAGTGAAACGGCCGACTGCAGGAACCACAGCGCGTCCGTCCACGATCGTGCCGGCGAGATAATATGACGGTCGGAACTTTCTTTTTCACCCGGTGACGTGTCGACCATGCCCGAAGTGTAGTGAGAATTGTGTATAACGGTGTGGGCACGATTCTCAGCGCTGAAAACCTAGAGAACCCGCAGCCGCCAGCGCTCGTCGGATCAGCCGTCCGCTTCGGCGTCGACGCCGGGTGCCTCCTCGACGTTTACCTCACCGGGTTCGTCCTGGCCGCCGGCCACGACCTCACCGTCGCCGGTCTCGACGTACACGTCGTCCGCGAAGCCGCCCTCGGCGTGGGGGTGTTCGGGGTCGTCGAGTTTCTCGGGGGTCGAGGGGGCGTCGGCGACGCCGCCCGCGGGACGGAACTCGCCGAGCGGGTCGTCGATGGTGATCCCCCAGCGCTCGAAAAAGTCCGCGTAGCGCTCGTAGTGGTCCTCGAGTTCGTCGCTCGGGAACTCCATCATCTCCGTCCAGCCGTGGTTGTAGAAGTCGAAGTTGGCCTGCACGTGGGTGATCTCGCGGGCCTCGGCCTCGGTGAAGCCGGAATCGAGCGCGGCGACGTAGGTGTCCATCGTCGCGTCGAAGAAGTCGTCGAGGTGGGCGCGCCGGGCCTCGCGGTGGCCCTCCTCGGCCTTGTCGAGGAAGACGCCGGTGTGGAGGTCGACCAGGCGGTCGTTGACCCGCTGGCCGATGACGGGAGCTGTCAGTGCCTTCTTCGCGGCCCAGTGGCGGACGTTCTGACGGATCTTCATCTCGACCCATTCGTAAGGACGGGATATCCTAAAACGTCCCGGGTTCCCGGCGGCGATGGGATCGGACCACGGTGGCGGGGTCGGCGGGCGAAACTCACGCGGATAGCAATGCACATTAGGCCCGGTATGCAAACGACGAGTTATGAGCGCGTCGCACGTGATCATCGGAGACGGTATCGCGGGGAGTTCCGCGGCTGAGACAATCCGGGAACAGGACCCCGATGCCGACATCACGGTCGTCACCGAGGAGGGTGAGGCGCTGTACAACCGGATTCTCATCAAGGAGTTCGCCAAAGGGAAACTACCCGAAGCCCCCATCTCGATCCACGAGGAAGACTGGTACGCCGAACGGGACATCGACCTCGAACTCAACACGGTCGTGACCGGTGTCGACACCGACGAGAAGGTCGTCACCACCCACGACAGCGGCGAGATCGAGTACGACAAACTCCTGCTGGCGACCGGGGGAACGCCGACCCAGCTCCCCGTGGACAACTCCGACGCCGAGGGAATCCACCACTTCTGGACCTTTCAGGACGCCCGGGCCATCCGCGAGCACGCCGACGAGTCCGACACGGGGATCGTCGTCGGGGCGGGTCTGCTCGGGATCGACCTCGCGGCCATCTGTGCCGCACAGGACATCGACGCCCACTACCTGATGCGGGGCAACCGCTGGTGGCGCTACGCCCTCTCGCTGGAGGGTGCGGAGATCATCCACGACGCGCTCGAAGAGAACGGGGTCACCCCGGTCTTCGACTCCGGTGTGGATCACTTCACGACCGACGACGACGGCGTCGTCACCGGCGCGGTCGATCCCGACGGCGAGGCCTACGGGGGCGAGTTCGTCGGCGTCGCCATCGGCCTGAACTTCAACACGGAGTTCCTCCGGGACACCGACGTCGAACTCGACGACGGCATCGTCGTCGACGAGTATATGCAGACCAACGTCGAGGACGTGTACGCCGCGGGCGACATCACCCGTTTCTACGACACCATCCTCGACGACTACACCCAGAACGGGGCCTGGGGCTCGGCCAAGGAGCAGGGCGCGGTCGCCGGGCAGAACATGGTCGCCGACGAGGCGAGCGAGGCGTTCCGCTGGGTCTCCTCCTACTCGATCACGCACTTCGATTTCCCCTTCCTCTCGTTTGGCCATCCGACGCTTGGCGACGACCACGCCGAACGGAAGTACTCCGACACGGAGTGGCGGCGACTGGCGTTCAAGGACGGCAAGCTCGTGGGCGGGGTCCTCATCGGCGACCTCGCCCCGCAGTCGAAGTACAAACAGCTGATCCGCGAGGAGCGTGAAGTCGCCGACCAGAAGGAGGTCCTGCTCGAACAGGACGTGGATCTGGAGAACCTCGACGCGCCCGCGGCCGCCGAGTCCGAGTGAGCGGATAGGAGGGCCGCCGCGCGTTCGTGAACCCGCGTATCGAAGGCGTTTTCTCCGGGCCGGGCCGACCGTGTGGTATGAACGGTGGCGCGAGCAGCGACATGACCCTTGCGTTCGATCTGAGCGCGCTCAAGGAACTGGCCCATCCGGACTCGGTGTTCAACGACGCGCGCCAGTGGAGCGAGTACGTCGGCGTCGTCTCCGAGAAGCCGACCTACGTCGTGACCAACTTCACGCGCAAACACCGGATCCGCCAGGATTTCTTCTCGGGCCCACGGGGCCGCGAGGAGAGCCTCGACAACGTGAAAGGGCAGTTCGAGACCGAACGGCACGTCTTCGTCGGGACCGACGACGAGGACGAAGCGCTGGCCGAGGCCGTCGGCTGGGAGTTCCTACCGGTCGAAGACGCCGCCGCAGCCGCCGACTGGGAGCTCGGCGAACCGGACACCCCCGACCAGAACGTCGAAGACAGCCGCGACGACTGGCCCTGACCGTCACACAGCCGTCCCGACCGACGGACGACACGCCACCGACCGATCCAGAGCGACACTGTTATCACGTCCTGTTGTGAGCCTGTCATTATGTCCCTGGACATCGAGCAGGCCCTCAGCGACGGAATCGACCGAATACTCACGCAACCGGGCGCGTACCTCGTCGGTGCGTTTCTCGCGCTCGGGTTCGCGAACACCGTCGTCGTACAGTCGTTGATGGATGTCGTAGTCGAGTTCGTCATCGAGGAGTTCGGCCCGCAGATGGCCGAGACGGGAAGTCTGGACCAGTTCCAGAACGAAGTCGGCGTGTTGCCGTTCGCCGTGTCGCTCCCGCCCACACTGCTGGCCGTGGCGTTCGTCGCGCTGGCGTTCGTGGGCGAGGCACTGGGCATCGTCGGGGTGCGCGTGTTCGCCGCGTCCAACCCGAATCGACTGCCCGACGGGCTCACGGACAATCTACCGCTGGCGACCGTGAACGGGTTCCTCGCCGGGATCTTCGTGTTCGTGATCGTCACCGTCGGGTTCGTGGTCGGACTGATCGGCCTCATCATCGGCGGGTTCGTTCTGGCTACGTTCCTCGCCGTGTCGCTGGTCTTCGTCCGGCAGGCGGTGGCGCTCGAAGACGAGAACGCGATCAGCGCCCTGAGCGAGAGCTGGAGTGTCGCCAAGGGGAACCGCTGGTACCTCTTCGGGCTGCTCATCATCCTCGGCGTGATCGGCGGCGTCATCGGCTTCGTCAGCGGTATGATCGGCAGTGTCCTCGGCCCGACAGTGAACGCCCTCGTCAGCGTGGTGGTCGGCGCGGTGATCGGCGTGTTCGGTATCGCGGTGACCACGCGGGCGTACCAGCAACTCCGGACCGGGCAGGCGGCACCCACTGACGTGGAAGAAGAGTACGAGGAGCCCGGGAGCCAGAACGACGTGTACTGAGCCGGTCCCGACCCGCGGCGTTTAACCGAGCGCGAATCCTACCCGTCGGCGATGCCAGAACCGCGCGTACCGGGCGACGGGAGCGACGACCTGGAGCTAGCCTGTGGTGAAGTCGTCGGTCCCCGCGAACTCGACCTCGGCGTCCGGGAGTTCGACTGTGACTGTGGCGACGCCCACGGGGTCGTGATGGACGTCCACCCGCTGGGCCGGTTCGTCCCGGAGTCGATGGCGGACGTGTTGCGCGCCACGGTCGAACCCGCAGACGAGTTCGACGAGTTCACCACCGCCCACCTGATGGGGATGATGATCGAGGAGTTCCCCGGGGAGGTAGCGAGCGCGGACCTCTCGGACGACGGCGACGTGGGCTACAGCGCCATCTGGGTCACGGACTTCGACTCCCGGGAACTCCACGAGGTGGTCGTCGAGTTGCTCGTCGAACTCATGGAACACGCGATGAGTCACGCCGGCGACGACGACGCCATGGCCGAGTTCGAAGAGCAGATGCTCCAGTTCGACGTGAGCGAGTTCGTCGAGACGTACCGGCGCGAGCGGGACTTCGAGTCCGAACACGACCGGGCGGTCTGAGTCGGCGACGACGTGATCGTCCGGGAGACCGCGTCGCGCGCCGCGCCCTGACACGGACCGGCGAGGTTTGCCCGGGTGCACAGCGAATTTAAATCGCGTTCGCCGAATCGAACGGTTCGTATGACAGTGGCTGACACAGACGGGTTGGTGCCGTCGGTGGGTTTTCGTCGAACGGCCGTCCGACGGGTGTCTGACGCCGTTTAATGTGATAGTAGGGCGTGTGTATGCGTATGCGCTTACGTCAGGGCAGATTCGAACGCATCCGCACCGTGCTCGACGACGCGGACGCCGACGAGCCACTGACAGCGCGGGAGATTCTTGACTTGCTGGACGAGCACGGCGAGGAGTTCGACAGTGCCCACCAGATCGCGACGGTGCTGGGTCGACACGCCGAGACCGGCGAAGTCGAGGTCATCCGCGACCAGCCCTACCGATATCGCTTCCAGGACGGGTCCTGAAGCGTCGCACCGCCACACGAGCGGTCGTGTCCCGGGGTCCGTGACCGGACGGGTCACGACCGGGACAGTTTTGATCGTTCTGTCGGATGTATGGTCGTATGCGACTGGGCTGGGCCGTCGCGCTCGTCGCCACAGTGGCCTGTCTCGCCGTCGGCGGCGGGGCCTTCGGCGTCGCCGACGCGGACGCGCCGACGCGAGCGTTCATCGAACCGGCCGACGGCGAGAGTCGGCTCTGGCCCTACACGAGCAAGCGACGGTCGACTGACGGGAAGACGCTCGCGATCAACGTCCTGGTTCGCGGGGATACCGCCCGTGCGCGACAGGTGCTGACCCGCGAGGCGGCCGTCGACTGGGAGCGAGCGAACGTGGCGGAACCGTCCGGCGACGCGTCGGTCCCGCTTCCCGGGATGGAGGACATCGACGTCGACACCGGGCCACAGGGGAACCTGAGCGTCGACGGTCCCGCGATCCACCTGACGTGGGCGGCGACCCACGGTGCATTGCGGTACACGTACGTCGACCCCGCAGGCGGACGCGCGCGCTGGCTCGAACAGGACTTCCAGCTCCACGCGGGCACGTACCTGGGGACGCGCCAGCACGTCCGGGCGTTCGGCGCACCCGACGGGGCGTGGACGGCCGTCCAGGTCCACGCCGAGTGGTGGGACTGGTTCCGACTGCGCCACACGGTCACCTCGACGCGGGGCTCACAGGAACTCCTCGAAGAAGACCTCGCGGACGAGCCCGGCGTCCGCGTCCGCGGCCGGAACTTCTCGGGGTACGGCAGTCGCGGCGCGGGCGGGATCACGGTCGTCGACCTGTTAGCGCTGGCACTGCCGGCGGTTGCCCTCGCCGTCGGTCGCCGGACCGACTCGCTCCGTCGCCGCGCACTCGAGGTCGTGCGGACCGGCGACGACTGGGTCGGCGACGAACTGCGCCTGGCCGCGGGCGTCGGCGGCCTCTATCTCGGCGTCAGGTTGGCCGGGATGGCGCTCGAAACGATCTTGCCGTGGATACACCCGAAGCTGTTCGCGGCGGTGCTGTACCCGGTCGTGGCGCTGGGCGTGCCCGCGATGGCGTACCGGCAGGGGTCCGCGGTCGGCCCGCTCCGGGCGTTCGGCGTGACGGTGGCGGCACTGCTGGTCGCGTTCGCCGCCGATTTCGCGGTAGTCGGCGTCGGGTTCCCGGGACCCCAACTCGTCCAGCACCGGGTCGGCGTCGCGCTCGCGGCGGGATTGCTGGCGGCTGGCGCGAGCGCGCGGGCCGCAGGTGCCCCCGGGAGTCGGCGGCGACGGATCGGGAGCGCGCTGGTCGGGATCGCCCTCCTCGCCTGGCTCGTCTCGCTGGCCGTCCCGCTGTTCGGGTTGTGAGCGATCCCGGGACCAAGACGCGGCCTGAAACGGTGGATGACGACCGGGAACCTGAGGTTCCCGAAGACAGAAGGGATATAGCGGGCACGGCTAAACGTAATCGCAACACAATGTCGTCGGGCCGAGACGGCGTGACCAGGCGGAAGCTCCTCGCCGGAGCCGCGACGGGCGCGGCCGGCGCGAGCGCCGGCTGTCTCGACCGGCTCCAGGCCCTGCTCGGCTGGCGTGGTGATGGCCAGACGACACTGCGGATCAAGACGCTGCCGGCGGACGCGGACCCCTACGCGCTCCGGTTGGCGCGGGCGGTCGGGGAGTGGCTCCAGGCCGCGGGTGTCGACGCCCGGATCGTCCCGACGGCCGAGGACGAACTGCGGCGACAGATCCTCGTCAACCATCAGTTCGACCTGTTCGTCGGGCGGACGCCGGACGTTCCCCGGACGCCGGACACCCTGTACCCACTCCTGCACTCGACGGGCGTCCTGGCTCCGGGCTGGCGCAATCCCTTCGGCTACTCGAACGCGCAGGTCGACGACCTGCTCCAGCGCCAGCGGCGCGCGACCGGACAGGAACGGCGGGACGTGGTCGCAACGCTCCAGGGGACCATCGCGCGAACCCAGCCGTTCAGCATCCTCGGGTTCCCGGAGACGATCCGGGCGGTCCGGACCGACCGGTTCACCGGCTGGGAGCAAGCGAATCTGGATTCGCCGCTCGGATACCTGGGACTGGAAGCGACCGCCGATGCGGCGGCGAGTCCGCGCACACTCCGGATCGGGACGACCTACCAGCAGGAGATCCAGAACCTCAACCCGCTGTCGGTGCGGTACCGCGACAACACGATCCTGACCAACCTGCTGTACGATTCGCTGGGCCGGGCCGTCGGTGGCGACCGGATCGAGCCCTGGCTGGCCGACAGCTGGAAGTTCGAGCGCCGCGGCGAGGACCTCCGGGCGACGGTTCGGTTGCGGCCCAACCAGCGCTGGCACGACGGCGAACCGCTGACCGCCGACGACGTAGCCTTCACCTACGGGTTCATCACGGACACGTCGGCCTCGGACACCGACGGGTTCGTCCCCGTCCCGCGGTATCACGGCCAGGCCAGCCTGATCGAGAGCGTGCGGGCGAACGACCTCCGGACTGTCGAGTTCGCGTTTGCGGACTGCTCTGCGGCCGTCGCCCGGCGCGCGTTCACCGTGCCGATCCTGCCCGAACACGTCTGGCAACAGCGGCGGCGACCGGCTACCCTCGGCGGCGTCGACGTCGGCGGGCAGGTGACGGAGGCACTGGTGACGAAAAACGTCCCCGCGGTCGGGAGCGGGCCGGTGGCCTTTGCCGAACAGCCCTCGGGTGTCGAACTCGTCTTGCGGCGGTTCGACGAGCACTTCCTCCACCGGGCCGGCAGCGGGGAATTTCCGGCGTGGATGGACGGTGGGCTCCCCTTCGAGCGACTGGTCGTGCAGGCGGACGTATCCGACGGGATCCTCGTCGAGGCAGCCGCGGACGGGACGCTCGACGCCGCGATCAACGGGATCGGGGTCGACACCGTCGACCGGATCGAGAACGCGGCCGAACTGGAACTGTTGACCCGGCCCGCGAACTCCTACTACGTGCTGGGATACAACACGCGGCGGCCGCCGCTGCACAACTACCAGTTCCGCCGCGTTCTGGGCCGGTTGCTCGACCGCGGCCACCTCGCCGACGCGGTGTTTGACGGGTACGCGGAACCCGCCGCGAGCCCGCTCGCGGGCACGGACTGGCTCCCGTCGACCCTCGAATGGAACGGCGACCACCCGGTCCTCCCGTTCCTCGGGGCCGACGGCGAACTGGACGAAACGCAGATCCAGCAGGCCTGGCAGGAGGCAGGCTTCCGCTACGAAAGCGGCAGGCTCCTCGGACGGTGATACAGTGACACTACTCGAACTCTCCGCTCGTGTGCTCGGCGTGGTCGGCGTGATGCTCGTCGTCGCGTCGCTCGTGTTCGTCGGCCCGCGACGGCTCCGGGAGACGCGAACCGAGATCCGGAATCGGCTCCGCGAAACGGGACCGGTCGCGGCCGTGCTGGCCGGCGTGCTGGCGATGAACAGTTTCATCCGCGACATGAGTACCAACCTGTCCCAGCTGGTCGGGGTCCGGGTCACCAGTACGATCCACGCCATCGAGGGGGCGTTCGTCGGGCAGGTCCAGACGTTCGCCGCCCCGATCCTGACGACGTACTTCTCGAACGTGTACGTCTACGGCTACGCCTTCCTGATGATCTTCCCGCTGGTCGCGTACCTGGCCATGGACGACCAGCGACCGATGCGGGAGTTGACCATCGCGTACATCCTCAACTACGGGATCGGGCTGATCTGCTATCTCGCCTTCATCGCGTACGGCCCGCGAAACTTCATGCCGGACGTGGTCGAGCCCCTCCTCTATACGCACTGGCCGCGCTCGCAACTGCTCACCAGCGAGATCAACCGCAACACCAACGTCTTCCCCTCCCTGCACACGTCGCTGTCGGCGACCGTCGCACTGATGGCCTACCGGACCCGCGACGCGTACCCATACTGGCTTCCGGTGGCCGTCTTCGCGGCCGGAAGCGTCGCCGTCTCGACGATGTACCTGGGCATCCACTGGGGCACCGACGTGGTCGCGGGCCTGCTGCTGGCCGCGTTCTCGGTCGTCGCCGCGATCCGAATCCGGCAGTTCGGGGACCGACACGACGATATCGTCCGTGACCGCGTCGGCAAACTCACAGACCGACTGCGCTGACTGGCCGGTCGCCGCGGCGACCGAGCCGTGCCAACCCGACACAATACGAATTTCGAAATTCGCTTACGATGCTCGCAACCTATCGCCGGGCTTATTACGATGAGCGAACTGGGGACGGACAATGACGGACGACTCAGAAGACCGGACGATCCTGTTGATCGGGAGTGGGCCGATCAAGATCGGACAGGCCGCGGAGTTCGACTACTCCGGCGCGCAGGCCTGCCGTGCGCTCCAGGAGGAAGGGGCGCGGGTCGTGCTGGTCAACTCGAACCCGGCGACGATCATGACAGACCCGGAGATGGCCGACAAGGTGTACATCGAGCCGATCAACACCGAGGCCATCGCCGAGATCATCCGGAAGGAACAGCCCGACGGCGTCATCGCCGGCCTCGGGGGCCAGACCGGGCTGAACGTCACCGCCGAACTCGCCGAGGAGGGCGTGCTGGACGAACACGACGTCGAGGTCATGGGCACGCCGCTGGACACCATCTACGCGACCGAGGACCGGGATATGTTCCGCCAGCGCATGGAGTCCATCGACGAACCCGTCCCCGAGTCGGTGACCATCGAATCCATGGACGAGGTCGAGGACGCCGTCGAACAGGTCGGCGGTCTGCCGGTCATCATGCGGACCACCTACACGCTCGGCGGCCAGGGGTCGGGCGTCATCGACGACATGGACGAGCTGAAGGAGGCCACCCGGAAGGGGCTCAGCCTCTCGCGGGACAACCGCGTGATGATCACGGAGTCCATCGACGGCTGGATCGAACTGGAGTACGAGGTCATGCGGGACGCCGACGACTCCTGTATCATCATCTGCAACATGGAGAACATCGACCCGATGGGCATCCACACCGGCGAGTCCATCGTCGTCACGCCCAGTCAGGTCATCCCGGACGAGGGCCATCAGGATATGCGCGACACCGCGCTGAAGGTGATCCGCGAGCTCGGCATCCAGGGCGGCTGTAACATCCAGTTCGCCTGGCACGACGACGGCACGCCCGGCGGCGAGTACCGCGTCGTCGAGGTCAACCCGCGTGTCTCCCGTTCCTCCGCGCTGGCCTCGAAGGCGACCGGCTACCCCATCGCCCGCGTCACCGCCAAGGTCGCGATGGGCAAGCGCCTCCACGAGATCGAAAACGAGATCACCGGCCAGACCACCGCCGCCTTCGAGCCGGCGATCGACTACATCGTGACGAAGGTGCCCCGGTGGCCCAAAGACAAGTTCCGCGACGTGGAGTTCGAGCTGGGGCCGGCCATGAAGTCCACGGGCGAGGCGATGGCCATCGGCCGGACCTTCGAGGAGTCCATGCTGAAGGCCCTGCGTTCGAGCGAGTACGACCCCGCCGTCGACTGGGCGGACGTGAGCGACGACGAACTCGAAAGCGACTATCTGGAGCGGCCGACGCCCGACCGCACCTACGCCATCTTCGAGGCCTTCGAGCGCGGCTACACGGTCGAGGAAGTCAACGCCCTCACCGAGATTCGCGAGTGGTACCTCGAACGCTACAAGCGCATCGCCGACTCCGCCACCGCGGCCGCGGCGGGCGACTTCGCGGCCGCCGCCGAGGAAGGGTTCACCGACCAGGAGATCACCGCCATCGCCGGCGGCGAGTTCAACGACACCCACGCCTCCTGGCTGCCCGACCGCGACGAGGCACAGCAGGTCGACAGCGAAGAGGTCGAGGCTGACGGCGGGAGCGTCACCGTCGAGCAGGTCGACGCCGAGACCCCCGACCGCGCGTTCAAGCAGGTCGACACCTGCGCGGGCGAGTTCGCCGCCTCGACGCCGTACTACTACTCCGCCCGGGAACCGCTCTCGGGACTGGGCCGCAACGAGGTCCAGGTCGACACCGACGTGGAGAGCGTCGTCGTGGTCGGCGGGGGCCCCATCCGGATCGGGCAGGGCGTCGAGTTCGACTACTGTTCGGTCCACGCCGTCCAGGCGCTGGAGGCCATGGGCATCGACGCCCACGTCGTCAACAACAACCCCGAGACCGTCTCGACGGACTACGACACCTCCGAAGGCCTCTTTTTCGAGCCCATCACCGCCGAGGAAGTCGCCGACGTGGTCGAGACGACCAACGCCGACGGCGTGATGGTCCAGTTCGGTGGCCAGACCTCCGTCGACATCGGCGAACCCCTCGAAGCCGAGCTCGAACGCCGCGACCTCGACTGTGAGATCATGGGCACCGCCGTCGAGGCGATGGACCTCGCGGAGGATCGGGACCGCTTCAACAAACTCATGGACGACCTGGGCATCGCCCAGGCCGAGGGTGGCACGGCGACCTCCGAGCAGGAAGCCCTGGAGATCGCCCGGTCGATCGGCTACCCCGTCCTCGTGCGCCCGAGTTACGTGCTCGGCGGCCGCGCGATGGACGTGGTCTACAACGACGAGGACCTCGAAACCTACATCGAGGAAGCGGTTCGGGTCTCCCCGGACAAACCGATCCTCATCGACGACTTCCTCGCCGACGCCGTCGAACTGGACGTCGACGCCGTGGCCGACGGCGACGACGTGCTGATCGGCGGCATCATGGAACACGTCGAAACGGCTGGTGTCCACTCCGGCGACTCCGCCTGTATGATCCCGCCGCGCTCGCTCTCGGAGGACGTACTCGAACGCGTCCGCGAGGTCACCGAGGACATCGCGACCGCACTCGATACCGTTGGCCTGCTCAACGTCCAGCTCGCCGTCAAAGACGAGACGGTGTACGTGCTGGAGGCCAACCCGCGCTCCTCGCGCACTGTGCCGTTCGTCTCGAAGGCGACCGGCGTCCCCATCGCCAAACTCGCCGCGAAGGTCATGGCTGGCGCGACCCTCGACGATCTGGACGTGGACGAACAGATTCCCGATCAGGTCTCGGTCAAGGAGGTCGTCCTGCCGTTCGACCGCCTGCCGGGCAGTGACCCGCGGCTGGGTCCGGAGATGAAATCGACCGGTGAGGTCATGGGTACCGCCGGCTCCTTCGGGAAGGCCTACCAGAAGGCCCAGATGTCCGTCGGCAAGCCGATTCCCACCGAGGGGACGGCCGTCGTCGACCTGCCGGTGATCGGCTTCGAGGACCATTTCGACGTGGAAGACCTCGACAGCGCCGACATCGAGAACGTGAAACAGCGCCTCCGCGACGGCGAGATCGACCTGGTGGTCTCGCGCAACCGCGAGATCCTCGAGGTCTGTGTCGAGGAGACGATCACGTACTTCTCGACCATCGAGAGCGCCGAGGCGGCCCTGGAGGCCATCGAGTCGGCCGATCAGCCGCTGAACGTCCAGGACGTGGCGACCCGTCCCAAGGACACCCGCGACTGGGGCGACTACTGAGGGCGCGACGCCGTCGCTCGTCCGGTCGCTGTACCCTTTTCTGCCAGTTTTCACTGGTCCCTAGCGTCGCGGATGGGGCGATCGAGTAAATCAGCAGTAATTTCACAGGTGTTTCACAACACGACAGTATGGCAGGTGTTAGACAGCAGTCGGCGAGTGTCGGAGACGTGTTCAAGCAGAGCCTCCAGACGGGGGCCATCGTTGGGGCCGCAGCGTACGTCGTCGGGTATCTAGTCACCTTTCTGTTGACGATGATCGACGGCCTGGAGTCAGCCGGTGAGTTCGCTGCCTGGAAGGCAGTCGGGTGGGTGTTCTACGGCGCGCACAACGTCCAGCTATCCTCGACACAGACCGCGGCCGGACAGAGCCGGTCACAGAGTTACAACATCTTCGAGATGGCCGGGAACGAGTTCGCCTCGGCGGGGACGGGACTGACCAGTACGATCCCGTCGTTCGTCTATATGCTCGTGCCGGTCGTCGTGCTGATCGGCGCGGGCTACGTTGCCTACCAGCAGGCCGGTGTTCGCGGCCTGGAGACGGACCGGGTCGCCGCGGTCGGTGCGTCCGTCGTCGCCGGCTATCTCGCACTCGCCGTCATCGGGCGCTTTCTCTTCCAGTACTCCGAGTCGGCGAGTATCGGCGGTCGGTCGGTCTCGGTCACCATCGGCCCCGAACTGGCGACTGCGGTCCTCCTCACGGGTCTGCTCTACCCGCTCGTCCTCGGTGCGATCGGCGCAGTGCTGGCACAGAACCGGGAGCAGAACCAGTCAGCCGGTCGCACGGGCGTCTGAACGCGCAACGTCGCGACCCGGATCTGCCGGGACTGTTTTTCACCCGCTGTGGTGATCTCGGGATCGGAGCCGCGAGCCTGTCCGCGACGTCTTCCCAAACTCGGATCGTCCGCCGGGCCGACGAAGCGGCCTCGCGGCGGTTCGGGCCGTGGCCCGCGCCGATATCCGGGACGCTTGACAGGAGATGTGAAAGATGCTAGTCCCTAAGTACCCACACAGGTTATCGGGGAGACGTATCGGAGGGGACGGGAGATGCTAGATAGGGACAACAGTACGACACGGATACTTTCGGTAGTGGTTCAGATACTTGCGATCGCGGTGGTGGGGGTCGTCGTAAGTGTGCTCATCACCGCCTTCACGGAGAGCCTGCAGGCGGCCCAGACGCTGGCGACGATCGCGGGCGCGCTGGGGACGGTCGTCTTGCTCGTGATCGTGGGCTGGTACGCCAGACGGCTGGAAGACGCCGCGGCCGAGAGCCGCAAGCTCCGTCGCCGACCGTACGTCAAACGGATCGTCGCGACGGGCATCGACCGGATTCTGGAGTGGCTCACGACCAACCGCGAGCGCTGGGACCGGACGAACCCGCCGGCGGGGATGCCCGCCTATCCCGAGATCGAAGACACCGGCGTGCCCGACGACGTGGTCGCCGACATCTCCCGCGATTACCCCGATCTCGTCTCGGACGTGAGCGCCTTCCTCACGGCGAGCCGCGAGTACCGCGACGCCTGGCAGGACCTCCACACCGACCTCGCACGGATCGTCGACCACGCCTTCGAGCTCTCGGACCCGCCCGAGGTCATCGACGACGTGGTCCCCCAGAACTACGAGGGGGCCGCCCGCGCCGAAGGCGTCGACCCGTGGGCCGAACCCGACGAGTTCGTCGACGCCCACCCGCGCCTGTTCGCCCGCCTCGTGCTGACGAACCCGGAACCGTCCCTGAACGGATCGGCCTACCTCGACACCGAGGATTACGCCGTCCTGCTGGTCGACGCCTACCGCCGGGAGTTCATGAACCTGCGGGGCGAGGAGGCGGTTGCCGACCAGATCGATCTGGTCCACCGGAAATTGGAGACGCTCAAGGAGAACGACGAGAACATGGAAGAACGCCTCCAGGACGTGCGCAGCCAGTACCTCGCCGAGTACGAGATCATGGAGACCGAACTCGGCGAGATCAAGGCCGGCGGCCGGTCGGCGGTGTAGAGTCGGCCCGACCCTGTGACTATCCTTGCTGTCTCCTTCTCACTGCGAGCGACGAACCACGAGTCCCCCGTCAGCACCGCGACCCCGAATCGGCGCATCCCACACGAATCATCTATTTGCTGGACATACGTTCGCTCAATTCACAGACAAGAGAATAATAGACCCATATAAGACATAAAACACTACGTTCGGAACCCTGATAACGGAGCGATACGACGACTGTCGTGTGAGCCACCCAACGGTAGTTGTCTACGTCGACTTGGAGGCGGAATGACGGACTCCGATGTCGCCGAGCGAGCGTTCGTGCTCGCGGAGATGGCGTCCGACGATTCGGTGACGATGTCAGTCCTGGCCGGGCGCGAGGGCCGGTTCTCACAGCAGGCTCCGCTGAACGACCCGCCGGTGACGTACCTCGAAGAGACGGAGGCACCGGTGTACGTCCTGACGAACGGGAAGCGAGGAATCGGCCGCGGCATAAAGAGCAACACCATCGCGCCAGATGGGGATTTCAGGACGGTCGTCCTCGTGACCGGCCGCCGAACGCTCTGTCTCGTCGGTCAGAGCGACGGCGACGCAGTCGTCACGGTTCCCCACGAGTCGGTCGCGGCGGTCCGGTACAGTACCGGCTTCCGGAAGCACAGGCTCGTCTTACAGACGCCGGAGAGCGCGTACCACTGCTGGGTCCACCGGAAGACAGAGGAGGCAGTCCTCGACGGGATAACCGAGTTCGTCAGCGAACACATGGTCGAGCGACCGGAGCCAGTCGAGGACGACGGGGCGATGAGCCGCGTGATGTATCGCGGGCGACCGGTCGCACGGGACCCGACCGACGGGTCGGGTGACGGTAGCAGTGGTTCGGCGGAGTCGGCCGACGGCGAAACGGAGGAAGAGTTTACTGTCACCTACCGGGGCCAACCGGTCGAGCGGGACTAGTCCTCGGCCATCGCCAGCACGTCGTCGAAAAAGCCCTTCGAGTCGTTGGGCCCTGGGTTCGCTTCGGGGTGGTACTGGCGGGTGATGATCTCGAGGTCGTCGTTCTCCAGTCCTTCGGGCGTGTCGTCGTTGACGTTGATCTGGGTGACTTCCAGCTTCTCGCCCGGTTCGGCGACGGTGTAGCCGTGGTTCTGGGTGGTCATGACGACCCGATCGGTCCGGAGGTCGCGGACGGGCTGGTTGACGCCGCGGTGGCCGAACTCCATCTTTTCCGTCGAGCCGCCCAGCGCGCTGGCGACGACCTGCTGGCCGAGACAGATGCCAGCCATCGGCGTCTCGCCGGCGTAGCTGTCCACGAGGGTCTTGGTCTGCTCGAAGTTCTCGGGGTCGCCGGGGCCGTTGGAGATGAACAGCAGGTCGGGGTCGACCGCGGCCACGTCGTCCTCGGTGGCGTCGTAGGGCAGGACGTGGACGGTCGCGTCGCGTTCGACCAGCGAGTCGATGATCGAGCCCTTCGCGCCGCAGTCGATCAGCGCGACGGTCTCGCCGTCACCGTCCTCGTTGAAGACCTCGGGTTCGCCGACGCTGACCTGCGCGCCGATCTCCGTGTGATCGGACATGTGCTTGCACTGCTCCAGTTCGGCCAGTGCGTCCTCCTCGGTGGCGTCCGGGCCGGCGGCGATCCCGCACTTCATCGCGCCCTCGTCGCGGATGCCCGTGACGAGTTCGCGCGTGTCCAGGTGGTCGACCGCCGGGACGCCCTCGGATTCGAGCCACTCGGCCACGTCCTCGGTGAGTTCGCGGGCGACGACGCCACGCGGGTGGACGCGGTCGGACTCGAAGCGTTCCTCTCGGACGCCGTAGTTCCCGATCAGCGGGTACGAGAACGTCAGGATCTGTTCCTCGTAGGAAGGATCCGTCAGGCTCTCCTCGTATCCCGTGTACGCGGTCGTGAATACCAGTTCCCCACGAGTCGTGCCCGGAGCGCGGGAGCGCGCCTCGACGACGCGTCCGCCCTCGATAGCCACGTAGGCGTCCGTCATTACGAGATGCGTATCCGTCCGGCGCTGATAAGTGTTGCTTTCGAAGCGCAGTTACGAATTTCGCAATCCTCAAGTACGGCGGGTGAGTACCTGCATATCTCAATGGACGAGCTGGACCGGCAGATCCTGAGCATTCTGCGCCGGGACGCCCGGACGGCCTACACGGAGATCGCGGATCGGGTGGGGACCTCGGAGGGGACGGTCCGGAACCGCGTCGAGCGGCTGGTCGAGGACGGTGTCATCGAGCGCTTTACCGTCGCCACGTCCACCGGGAACGTCAAGGCGATGATCGAGATCAGCGTCGACGTCAACGTCGACACCGCCGCGGTCTCGGATCGGATCGTCGAGTGGCAGGAGGTCGATTCGGTCTGGCAGGTCTCGGGCGAGGAGGATATCGTGCTGGTCGTCGACGCCGCCGACACCGAGCGGGTCAACGAGTTGATTACGAAAGCCCGGGAGTTGGACGAAGTCGTGAGTACGAAGACCAGATTGATTTTGGACGAGCGGCTCGGGTGAGCGACCGCGCGAACCCGTCCGTTTCACGAAATCGATCTGAGCCGAATCTTGGACGAACGACTCGGGTAGCGAGGCGAAGTCGCGCCGCGACCTCGGAATCTGGGAGCGAACCTGCCCGCGAGCCCCCGGGTCGGCCTCGCCGAGCGCAGGCCGGGGGAACGCACATACACCTGCCGACCGAACGGTAGCCCATGTCACTCGATGTCGAGGTTCCCGACCCGCCACGGCTCAGCGGCCCCGGCGATCCGGGCGATTACGAATCAGTCGAGGAAGCGGAGGAGTGGACCGGCGACGACGCGCCCCGGCGAGCGCTCTCGGAGATGCTGTCGGCCGGAGCGTGGGAGGACGGCTTCGAGGAGTGGCGCCGAGGGACCTCCCTCTCGGTCGCGCAGTTCGAGGCTACCTGCGAGCTGGGGGCGTTCCAGCGCCTCGACTTCCACTACAACCCCACCGCCGAGGACGTGGGCTACCGCGCGCCGTCGCTCCCCGAGGGTCCGGACACGCTTGCCGAGGCGGGGCTGGATCGGGACGACGCCCGAGAGATCGAAGGGGAACTCGACGACCTCGGTCGGATCGTCAGCGAAGTCCTCGAAAACGACTACATCCACCGGTCCTCCGAGGAGTTCGGGTACGACTGGGAGTAGCTCTGTAGACGGACGCCGCCGTCGCGGTCACTCCGCTCCGGGCGGTGCGCCGACGCCTGGCGAAACCCACTCCGGTTCGGTCAGGTTCCCCTTCTCGGAGTGTATCCGCCGGTAGAGAACTCCGTGCAGTCGGTGGGGGCCTGGTGTCGACCCGTGGCGCGACCCGATCCTCGCGGATGGCGTCGACGACCGCTGCGGGCGCTCTCGCACCCGGGCGGGCGGCCGGCGTGGGTCGCGGCGCGAACCCGTGGTTCGACGTGACCGTCGTCGAGGAGCGACCGGGGTCGAGCCTGGCCGACCTCGCGCGCTCCGCGATGCTCGAACGGGTACTCGGTACCGACGCCGAGGGCGTGACCCGGTTCCGGACGCCGGCGCTGTCGGTGTCGGTCGTCGAGGACGCGTCGGCGACGTTCAGCCTCGACGGGGAACTCCGGACGGCGAGTGCGGTCCATCTGCGGACGGATCCGGGGACCGTCCGGCTTCCGGTCGGCCCGACCTACCGCCCCGATCCGGCGACGGACTGATTGAGCAACCTCGATTCCTTTTTCAACCCGCTCGCCGATTGCACAGCCATGAGTTCAGAGGAGACGGCTGGAGGTATAGACTCCGACGGGGGCGATACCGAACACGAGAACGCCCGACAGGCGGTCGTAAAGGTCGACGAAGACGACACGGAGCTCGGGACGGTCAATCGCCTCGATGCCCACACCGGCGACGGGATCCGACACCGCGCGTTCACGTCGCTGCTGTTCGACGAGGACGACAACATCCTGCTGGCCCAGCGCAGCCCCGACAAGCGCCTCTGGGACACCCACTGGGACGGCACCGTCGCGTCCCACCCCGTCCAGGGCCAGAGTCAGGAAGACGCGACCCGCCAGCGCCTCGAAGAGGAGCTCGGCGTCACACCCGACCAGTACGATGATCTGGAAGTGACCGACCGCTTCGAGTACAAACGCTACTACCCCAACGAGGGCATCGAGTGGGAGGTCTGTTCCGTGCTGCAGGCCACCCTGACCGACCGGACGCTCGATCCCGACCCCGAGGAAGTGGCCGGCATCATGTGGGTCCCCTACGAACGGCTCCACCAGAACCCCAAGTGGTACCGCCAGCTCCGGCTCTGTCCCTGGTTCGAGATCGCGATGCGCCGGGACACCGAAGAGTAAACTCGTTTTCTCGACGTTTCACAACTCTCTCGCCGTTTTCCGTGCCCGAGTCCCGGCTGTCCGACGCCGGAGAGCCGTGCTGTTGCTCGTCGTGTGTGGGTCGTGAAAAATGAAGTGAGTGTCCGCGTCGCGATCCGGATTAGCTACCCGAGTTGCTCGGGGCGTCCGGGTTGTTCTCGACCGTCTCCTCGCTGAACTCGATGTAGAGGTTCTGGACGATCTCGTTCTCGCCAGCGCCGGCCGGCAGGCCGACGTCGTTGTTGACCGCGGTGGCGAGGAAGCCACAGGTCTCCTGGGTCGCTGCGGGAATACTGAACGTCCCGTCGACCAGGGTCGAGCGGGCCGTGCCGTCGTCCTGAACCGGACCGGGTGAGCCAGTCAGGTTGCCGCTCGTGCCGGTCGTCCCTTCGACGTTGACCTCGAGCCCACAGCTGTCGTCGAGCGCGGGGTCCTCGAGGAACGAGAAGATCGGCGCGTTGAACGACGCCTCGCCCGTCTCTGCGTTCAGGTTGCCGGTGATGGTGCCCTGAAGCGTGTTGTTGGCCGGGACCGTACCCAGCGTGGTGTCGTCGAACGGAATCGGCGGGAACTCGAAGTTCTCCGGCGAGACCGTGTAGTCACCCGTCTCCGGGTCGTAGTCGGCCGTGAACTTCACACAGCCTTTGGACTCGTTCTCGGGCACACCGTTCGGACAGTCCGGCAGGGGCGAGCGCAGGTTGTTCGTCCCGACCTGCAGATAGCCGCTCTCGGCGTACGCCGTGAACGACTGGTAGGTCGGACCCGTCTCGCTGAGTGAGAAGTCCTGCGTGGTCGTCTCGCCGGCCGTCACGGAGACGGTGGCGTTGTCGGACTGGTAGCCGTCGGCAGTGACCTCGACCGTGTAGTCGCCTTCCTCGACGGTCAGCGAGTAACTGCCGTCGGCGGCGGTGGTCGTGGACTGCCCGCCGGCCGAGACGGTGGCACCCTCGATGGCACTGTCACTCTGGTCGGTGACCGTCCCTTCGATCGTACCATCAACGACCGGCGCGTTCAGGCTGATCTGGGCGGTGTCGGTGTCGTTCTGCGTGGAGACGCCGTGAGTGTAGGTGCCCGCGGCGAGGTCGCTGGTGTCCACGTCGAACGTCACCGTCGTGCTGGCACCGCTCGCCAGGGTCTCGTCCTGCGCGGTGATCTCCTCCAGTTCGCCGTCGTCGTCGGTGTCGATACCGAACGCGACGGACTGCGTGTCGTCACCGTCACCGACGTTCTCCACGTCGGCGGAGACGGAGATCGTGTCACCCACGGTCGCCTCGGCCGGCGCGTCCAGGTTCGACACCTGGAAGTTCGGCGCTTGCTGGGGCGCGTTCAGGGTGATCTGGGCAGTGTCGGTGTCGTTCTGCGTGGAGACGCCGTGAGTGTAGGTGCCCGCGGCGAGGTCGCTGGTGTCCACGTCGAACGTCACCGTCGTGCTGGCACCGCTCGCCAGGGTCTCGTCCTGTGCGGTGATCTCTTCCAGCTCGCCGTCGTCGTCGGTGTCGATACCGAACGCGACGGACTGCGTGTCTTCCTGACCGCCTTCGTTGGTCACGTCGGCGGAGACGCTGATCGTCGAGCCGACGGTCGCCTCGGCCGGCGCGTTCAGGTTCGACACCTGGAAGTCGGCGGGCGTGGCAGGTGCAGTAACCGTCACGTCGGTGGACGCGCTGTCGTTCGCGCTACTGACCGTCGCAGTGTAGTCAGCAGCGTCACCCTCGGTCGTCGTCCAGGAGAGCGAGACGGTCTCGCTCGTGCCGGCGTCCAGGGAGACGTCCGTGCTGTCCTGCACGCTACCCGCAACGTTCAGTTCGACCGTCTGCGTGCCGGCGGACTCGCCGGTGTTTTCGACGGTCGCGTCGACCGTCAGCGTCTCGCCTTCGACGACTGGCGAGTTGCTGCTCGGCGTTCCGACGTCGAAGTTCGCCGGTTCGGGTTCCGGTTCCGGCTCGCCGCCGACGGACTTGAGCGTGACTACGCCGTCGTCCGCGTTGATCGTCCCGTCGACCGTCTCGCCGCCCTCGATGGACGCCGACACGTCGACCGGGTAGTGTTCACCGAAGAAGAAGAACGCCCCGACGCGGAGCGTCACGTGACTTTCGGTCCCGTCGGCCGTCACGGTCTCCGTTTCGTCCGCGACCGTAATGTCGACGGTTTCCCCCTCAGGTGCGGTGTACGTGACTTCGACTTTCGAGACCTTCCCGGTGAACAGCGTCTCTTTCGTTACTTCGGCAGTAACGTTCCCGAATTCGGCCTCGTCCGTCGTCTGTGTCGATACGCCTGTCGCCGCTGCGGGCTGGACCGCCACCATCCCCATCGCCACTACAGCGATAAGCAGTGCCGTCAACCCGGCTGAGTACAGTAACTTACGATTTGCTTGCAAGGTTTGCATTCCGCTACCCCCACATCTTCATAGGTTGTTCCACACATATAATATTTTGCTATATATTTGGCGTAATTTACCCCTTCGAGGGTGTAACTAAATCGTCGAGCGAGGAGCGGGATCGGTGGAGAAGGGTTCTCAGAGCTGGTAACTGGCGGGTCGGCTTTTTGCCGATGGCCGTCGCTCGGTGACGCATGGAGGTCGAGACGTACAACTCGCTCGGGGGCCAGGTCGCCCTGGTCACCGGCGCGACCCGCGGCATCGGGGCGGCTATCGCCTCGGACCTCGCGAACCGCGGGGCGACGGTGTACGCGGGCGCTCGGGACCCCGAAGACGTGACTGGCTCGGAGCTGGTCCCGCTCGAACTCGACCTCACCGACGAGGACGCCGTCGTCGACGCGGTCGACCGTGTCGACGACGAAAAGGGCCGGCTCGACGTCCTCGTGAACAACGCCGGCGTGATGGACAGTCGGTCGGGGCTCGCCGAGATGCCGACGAGCGTCATCGACCAGACCCTCGACACCAATCTTCGCGGTCCGCTCTTGCTCACGAAGTACGCGCTCCCGCTCTTGCTCTGGCGCAGGGGCAGTCGGGTCGTCAACGTCTCCTCGGCGCTGGCGGCGCTCCGGCGAGACGGCGGACGCGGAATGCCCGCCTACCGGATCTCCAAATCCGGCCTGAACGCGCTGACGGCCTACCTCGACGCCGAGTACGGCGATCAAGGGCTCATCGCCAACGCCGCCTGTCCGGGCTGGACCCGCACGGCTATGGGCGGCCCGGACGCCGAGCGCAGTCCCGAGGAAGGCGCGGATACGCCGGTCTGGCTCGCGCGATTCAAGCCCGATTGCCCCCGCGGGCGCTTCTGGCGGGACCGGCAGGTGATCGACTGGTAACTCAGTCGTCGGCCGAGAACCCGATATCCGACGGGTTCAGGGCCTGTCGGAAGCCGTCGATACCGTCGGACTGCTCGGTCCCCGGATCGTCTTCCTCGTCGGCGTCCGGGAGCAACGCCGTGACGGTACAGCCCGAGTCGTCGTTCTCGAACTCCAGACGGCCGCCGAACTGCTCGACGGTCCAGTAGACGACCCAGAGTCCGACGCCGCTCCCGTGTTCGAGCGCCGTCTCCTCGCCCTCTTCGAGGACGGCCAGTTCGTGGGGGTCGATCCCCGGGCCGTTATCGGCGACCTCCAGGGCCGCGAAGTCGTCGGCCTCGCGGACCCGAACGGTCACCGTCGGGTGATCGGTGTCGTTGTGCTGGACGGCGTTGGCGATGAGTTCGTCGAGCGCGATGGCGATGGCGGGGTCGACCTCGATGTCCAGATCCGTCGACACGTCGACGGTGATCTCCGCGGCCGGATAGCGGTCGCGGGCGTCCCGAACTTCGGTCCTGACTGCCTCGCCGAGGTCGACCATCACCGTCCCGTCCTCGTCGAACGTCCGTGAGACCTGTCCGACCTTGTCGCTCTGGTCGGTGATCCGGGTCGCCGTCTCCGTGATCCGATCGAGGCGTTCACGGAGGTCCGGATCCGCTAGCTGACGTTCGACGAGTTCGGCGTTGCCCGCGACGACGTTCATCTCGTTGCGAAGGTTGTGTCTGAGCAGTCGGTTGAGGACCTCGAGTCGCTGGCGCTGCTGGCGTTTGTCGGTCACGTCACGCAGGCTGATGAGCGTCCCGGCGACGGCACCGCGCGCACGGCGAAGCGGCGAGACCCGAACGTTGTAGTATCGGGCACCTTCCTCACCCTCCAGCGAGAGTTCCGTCTGGACGTGTGTCCCAGCCTCGTCGTCCAGCAAGGCGGCCAGGTCAGGCAGGACCGTCTCGAGTCGCTCCCCGATCGCGGCGGCTTCGGACCGATCGAGCAACTCCGCGGCAGCCGGGTTGATGTCCGCGATCCGCTGGTTGTCGTCGAGGACGATCACGCGATCCTCCATGTTCTCCAGAATCTCGTCGCGTGCGAGATGGCGGGCGACCGGAACCAGTTCCAGTAACTGGCCGCGCAGGATCGTGCCGGCGACGATGATCCCGCTGATCAGGAACCCGACGGTCGTCGGGTCGATTCCCGGCGGCAGGTACCCGAAAACGTACAGTGCGTTACCCACGAGCGGGATGAACATCGCGATCAACAGCGCGGTGGCCTGCGTCCGGTAGACGCCCTCGGCGAAGAGGATGACACGCAACAACAGCGCCCCGCCGAGCAACACCAGCAGGTACGAGTAGATGACGTGGACGTCGTAGAGCAGCCCGGTGACCGATTCGAACGCGACGAACCCGGCGGTCTCGACGGTCGACACTTCCGTCCACAGCAGCGCCGGTCGAAGCACGGTCGCCCCGACGACGACGACCGGTTCGATCAGCAAGAGCGCGATAGTTCGGGGCGTGACCCACTCGTCGTTCCCGGTGTACTCCAGTACAAGTGTCAGCCAGGCCAACGCGATCACACACGAGAACACGGTCTCGATGCGCGTCCAGAAGAACTTCGACTCGAGCGGCACCGTCGCGAGGTTCATTCCCTCCGCGAACGACCAGAAGCTCGCGCCGATGAGAAACACCGCGAGCGGGAAGGCCCCTGGACGCTCCCGATGTTTCAACGCGAAGGCACCCACACCGAGCCCGACGACTGCCGAGAGAAACACGGGCGCAGTGTAGGGCGTATACTGGAGTTGCATCGCTCCGATTGTCGGGACAACGCCAACCCCGAGAATAAGGGTTCCCTCGTCGCTATCAAAATTGAGAGCAGCTTCAGCTCGAGCGCGAACTGACTGCCGACCAGACCGCGATCGCGGCCAGTACGAGTGCGGGGATCAGCGGCAGGGCCAAATAGGTGTTCCGCCAGCCCCAGCCGAGGGCGGCAACGCTCCCGCGGGCCGCGGGCAGCAGGTACAGCGCGCCCGGGACCAGCAGGAAGGCGACGACGATGGCGGCGACCAGCAGCCAGCCACGCCAGTCGAACTCCTCGTCCACGTCGCCGACGGTGTTGCGCGGGTAGGCATCGCCGGGATCGTCACCGTCTCCGGTCGTGTCGCCGTCGCTGTCTTCGACGGCTCCCGGTTCGTGGACGTACGTGTCGTCGCTCACAGTTCGCTGTCGGGTCTGACGACGACCTTGCCGAAGCCCTCACGATCCTGGAGCATCTCGTGGGCGCGGTCGGTCTCGCTCATCGGCAGCGTGTCCCGGATCCGGGGCTCGAACTCGCCCTCCCAGACCAGTTCCAGCACGTCGTCGACCTCACCGGGGGTACCCATCGTCGAGCCGATGACTTTCAGCTGGTTCCAGAAGATGCGGTTCACGTCGGTCTCGGGGTTGGGCCCGGTGGTCGCACCGCAGGTGACCAGCCGGCCACCCTTCGCGAGGCTGGCAAGCGAGTTGTCCCAGGTGGCGGCCCCGATGTGGTCGACGACCACGTCGACGCCGCGGTGGCCCGTAATCTCCCGGACCGCGTCGGCGAAGTCCTCCTGCTCGTAGTTGATGACCTCGTCCGCGCCGAGTTCCTCGGCGTAGTCGAGTTTCTCCTCGCTACTGGCGGTCGCGTACACTTCCGCACCGAGGTACTTCGCGATCTGGAGCGCGGCGTGCCCGACGCCACCGCTCGCGCCGAGTACCAGCACGTTCTCGCCGGGCTGGAGGTCAGCACGGGTCACCAGCATCCGCCAGGCGGTCTGGAAGACGAGCGACGCCGACCCCGCGACCTCCCAGTCGACGTGGTCGGGCACCGGCACGAGGTTGTCCGCGGGGACCGCGGCCTGCTCGGCGTGGACGCCCCGGACGTGTTCGCCGAGGATGTGGAAGTCCACGCACATCGTCGGTTCGCCGTCGCGACAGAACTCACAGGAGCCACAGGAGACGCCCGCCGAGACGGCGACGTGATCGCCCTCCTCGAAGCGGTCCACGTCCGCGCCGACCTCGGTGACGACGCCCGCCGCGTCACTGCCGGGGATGTGGGGCATCTCCAGGTCGATGCCCGGAAGGCCGCGCCGTGTCCAGACGTCGAGGTGGTTGAGCGCCGCCGCCTTCACGTCCACGAGGACTTCGTCGTCGGCCGGCTCGGGGTCCGGGAACTCGCCGTACTCGATGACGTCGGTGTCGCCGTGCTCGGAGAATTGGACTGCCTGCATACCCGTCTGCTCGGCCGGCGCGTGCAAAACGTTGACGACTGACCGAGCCGTTCGGTCACACCCCGTCGGAAGCGGCGACGAACGCCGCGAAACTCGCCTCGTGCCCGGTCCGTGCAACGTGATCGTCGCGCCGTCCCGCGGCCGACTCGCGATCGGCCACGATCGCTTCTGCCTCGCAGTCGTGGCAGACGAAATGGTACCGTGCCATTATATGTAACTCAGTTCGCATTATTATTAATAGCTTCTCTTCGGCACATTGGACCGTTGGCCATCGAACCGTCGGTTCGAGGGGCGGGCCGAATCGGTCCCGGTGGCCAGGATCACCGGGGACGTGCGGGAGTGTTTAGGGGACGCGACCGGAAGGTCCGCTATGGTCGACTTCCAGTCACGCGACACGCGACGCTCTCTCGACGAGGACGAAGACGACGCCGAGGCCGACGCGGAGGCGGCCGATACGGAGCCGTCGGACCAGGCGGACGACGGCCACGACAGTGACGACCACGATCACGATCGCCACGAACACGACCACGATCACCACGCACACGATCCCGAGTCCCTCGGCGTGGCCATCGTGACGGTCTCGTCGTCACGGACACGGGAGGACGACCCCGCGGGCGACACCATCGAGGCCGCCCTGACCGACGCGGGCCACGAGGTCGCCGTCAGGGACGTGATCCGGGACGACCACGACGGCGTGCAAAACACCGTCGACGCGGTCGCCGGCCGCGGCGACGTGGACGCCGTCGTCACCACCGGCGGTACCGGCGTCACACCCGACGACGTGACCATCGAGGCCGTCACCCCACTGTTCGACAAGGAGTTACCCGGCTTCGGCGAACTGTTCAGAACCCTCTCCTACGACGAGATCGGGACGAAAGTCGTCGCGACCCGCGCTACCGCGGGCATCGTCGACAGCGCTGTCGTCTTCTGTCTCCCGGGCAGCGAGAACGCCGCCCGCCTCGGGGCCGAGGAGATCATCGTCGAACAGGCCCCACATCTCGCCGGACTCGCCCAGCGAGAGCGCTAGTCGAGCCGCCGACGGGCGGCCAGCAACCCGGCCAGCACCAGCCCGATCGCCGCCGCGAGCGGTCCGAATCCGGGACCGTCGGCCGTCGTCGTCGTGTCTGTCGTCGTCGCTGCGGTCGACTCGCCGGGGTCGTCCGCAGGGGCGGACGCATCGAATCGGCTGGCCGTCGACCGGTCGGTCGCCGACCCGTCGTCGCTCCCGTCCGGCACGGGTGCCAGTACGGAGAACGCTGCCGTCCGGTTGCCGACGGTGGCGCGGTACTCGCCCGGTCGCTCCATCGTCGTCGCAACCGAGACCGTCTCCGTCTCGGTATCGGGCACGGCCACCGACAGTTCCTCGGCCACGCTGTCGGTCCCGTTCGCATCCCGGCGGTCGACCGTCAGCGGCACCTGCTCCGTTCCGTTGCCGGTCCCGTCGAACTCGACCGTGATCTCGACCCGCGAGCCCGCGTCGACGGTCGCCCGACTCGTCCGAACGGCCGCGACCGACACCGCCGAGTCGTTGGTCGAACCGTTCGCCGAGTCGTCGCCGTCGGTCTGTAAGTCCAGCGGGTTGGGCACGTCCGGGTTGATATCCGCGCCACCGGCACCCGCACCGTCCGACCCGTCGTTCCCGTCGCTATCGTCCGACCCGTCGTTCCCGTCGCTATCGTCCGACCCGTCGTTCCCGTCGCTATCGTCCGACCC
>NZ_FOCX01000001.1:268891-374147 GCF_900110215.1 Halorientalis persicus
CGTCCGACCCGTCGTTCCCGTCGCTATCGTCCGACCCGTCGTTCCCGTCGCTATCGTCCGACCCGTCGTTCCCGTCGCTATCGTCCGACCCATCTTCGTCGGAGCCGTCGTCGGAGCCCCCGTCCTCGGAGCCGTCGGATTCATCCCCGGAATCGTCGCTGACCACGTCGATCTGGGTCGAAACGGCGGTCGTCCGCCCCTGATCGTCTTTCAACTGGAGCGTGATATCGTGGGTCCCGGTCTCCTGGAAGGTGTGCGTGGCGGTCTGGCTCTCGGGACCGGTCTCACCGTCGAAGTACCAGCAGACGTGTGTGAGGCCGTCGGAGAGATTCGCCGCCTCGACGGTGACCGACTCGCCGACGGTCGCCGCCGCGGGCGCGGCGATCTCGCCGGTCGGCCCCGCGTCGGTCGCACCGACCTCGATCGTGTGTTCGGCCGTCGCCGCGTTGCCGTTCTCGTCTTTCACCGTGACGACGACGGTGTAGGTGCCCGACGTCTCGAAACTCGTCTCGGCCGTCGGTTCGGTCGTCGTTCGGTCGACGGTGGTGTCGCCATCGAAGTTCCAGCCGTAGCTCGCGATGCCGTCACCGTCGGTCGAGGCGGTCGCGTCGAGGGTAACCGGCTCGCCGACCGTCGTCGCCGCCGGGCCGGTGAGCGCGGCCATCGGCGTGTCGTCGGGGCCGTCGGTACCGTCACCCGTGTCTCCGTCGCCGTCCCCGGACCCGCCGTTCTCCTCGTCGCCGTCACCGCCGTCGCCGTCGGAGCCGTCTTCGGTGATCGTCACGGTCGTCGTCGCGGTGTCGGTGTTGTTCGCGTCGTCCCGGACGGTGACGGCGGCCTCGTAGTCGCCGGTCGCGTCGTAGGTGTAGGCCGCGGTCGGCGTCGTCGTGTTCAGATCGACGGTGCCGTCGCCGTCGAAGTCCCAGCCGTAGCCAGCGATCCCCTCGTCGTCGGTCGCGTTGGAGGCGTTCAGCGTGACTGACTCGCCCACAGCGGCGGTCTCGGGCTGGGCGGCGAGCGCGGCCGACGGCGGGTCGTCACACCCGGAGTTGGCGACGGTCACGGACTGGTCCATGTCGAGGGTCGTCGTCTCGTCGGGACCGGTGTAGAGTCGCCACTCCTCGACCCGATTGTTCTCGTCGCCCGAGGCGTCCCACTCGCCCCAGGCCGCGGCGTCCTCGTTGAACGCGGGGTCGACGGTGATCGCGACGGTCTCGCTCGCGGTCAGCCCGCGGAACGCGCCGCCATCGTTCCGGTCCTCGTACCACATCCAGTCGATCTCGCTCCGAGTACCCTGGTGGTCGAAGTTGTCGTCACGATCGTCGTATCCGTCGTCCTCGACGGCCCACTCGCCGTCGGTCGGGAGCCCGGTGAACGTCATCGAGGCGACGCCACCGTACGGCGCGTCGCCGTACTCGTCGTGGATCAGGACCAGACTGTACCCCTCGCTACCGTGGTAGACCAGGAGGTTGCTGACCTGGTTGTCCTGTAACTCGGTCGTCCCGTTCGAGCTGTAGTTGTACGAGACGTCGTAGTCGTAGAACGCCTCGACCGTCTGGATCCCGTTCCCGAGCGGGTCGACCTCGTAACAGTCGTCGCCCTGTTCGACGGTGATCGTCACGTCGTCCGCGGACGCAGCCGCCGCACCGGAGGGTACCGCGACCACACACAGCGCGACCACGAGGGCCAGCACCAGCGACCGGCGGCCGACGCGGGTGGGGCCGGAGTGCATCACACTCCCCCCGTCGACGGCACTGGGACTGTCGCCTGTTTCCACCCACTCACACCGAACGGTCCGCGAATAACGGGTCGGTTAGTTGCGCCGATCATGCGATAGCCCGGCCTACCGCGTATCCACTCATTGTTATGGACGTACTGATCGAGCGCAGTCGCTGCCTTCGCCACCACAGAGCGGACGAGTAAACGGTGACGAGCCGAATCGGCTAGCAGGTCCAGGACCCGTGGACACACGGCCCGCTATCCAGTGTCTACGGGTCCAGCCGCTTGCCCACCGCTCCACGTCCCGGGCCAGTCACCCAGGGAGCGGGCAGAGACTCGCCGTCAGGATCACCACGTCGTCGGTCCCGTTTCGCGCACCGTGTGACTGACCCCGTTCGTTGAACACCACGCCGGGCGCGGTGATCGTCGCCTCGGTGTCGTCCTGCACGACGGTCACGGTCCCGTCGAGTACGTGGAACACGTTGGACGCGTCGTCGTGGACGTGCGGGTCGAGGTCCGCGCCCGGTCCCAGGGCGAAGACTTTCACCAGCACGTCGTCGCTGACAGCCAGTTCCTCGTCGATCACCTCGCCCGGGTCCGGGTCGAGATCGGGCAGTCGATCCAGCGTCATATCCGATGTGTCGGGCGGCCCGGCCTTAGCGGTTCCCCCGTCGGGCCTGTCGGTTGGCATGGCTTTTAGCCGCTGGCGTCCCCAGACTGTAGCGATGGTAACCGAACTCGGGGACGACGTGTGGTGGTACGACCTGCGCGGGGTGAACGCCTACCTCGTCGACGACGGGACGGTGACGCTCGTCGACGCGGGCAACCCGTGGGACGGGCGCAACCTCGTCCTCGGCGTCGACGAGGCCGGCTACTCCCTGCAGGACGTGGACCGCATCCTGCTCACCCACTACGACTTCGACCACGTGGGCGGCCTCGGCCGCCTGCAGGGGTTGGACGCGACCGTCTACGTCGGGCCGGCCGACGAACCCTACCTGACCGGCAAGGAACGACCCCCACTGTCGAACCACAAGGGCGCGCTCCAGAACGCGCTGGGGCCGTTCCTGAAGTCCCCCGCCCTCACCGTCGAGACCGTCGAAGACGGCGACGAGATCGGTTCGTTCACCGCCTACCACACGCCGGGCCACACGCCCGGGCACGTCGCCTACGTCAGCGAGGAACTGGACGCGGCCTTCCTCGGCGATCTGGTCGTGGAATCCGGCGGCAAACTGCAGGCCTCACCGTGGCTGATGAGCTACGATACCGACGCCGTCACGGAGAGTATCCTGGACCTGGCCGACCGCGCGCCCGACTTCTCGGTTGCGGCGATGGGGCACGGGACGCCCTTCGAGGCGCGCGGCCGCGAGGCGTTCGACGCCCTGGCCGACTCGCTGTAGCTCTCTCCGCCGCCCTATTCGCCCGCGTCGACCGCTTCCTCGGCCACGTCCTCGGGATCGAACAGTCGAGGATCCAGTGCCATGTGGCCCTGTCCTTTGACGAATTCGGGGAGCGAGTCGGTGGTGTAGGCGATGATCCGGATGTCGTCGTTGAGATCGGTCGCGACGGGAATCGCGGTCGCCAGCGCGGCGTCGGTGAGGACCAGCAGATCCGCGTCGTGAATGCCCGCTTCCTCCAGTGCGGGGCGGTTGGCTGTGCCCGCGGCGCGCGTCACCGAAAAGCCCACTGCCGATAGCGCCGCCCCGAGGTCGTGTTCGTCGGGACCGGCGATGACTGCGTTCATGATTGCCCTCTGTGGCCCCCGGGGTTTGGCTCTCACGGTCGCGTCGCGTCGGATGCGGTCACGCCGCCGGTTCGTCCTGGCCCAGAAGTGCCTGTTCGACGGCCGCCGAGGCACGGACGCGCGGGATGCGGAGTCGGTGCCCGTCGGCGTCGTAGAGGTCGACGGTCCTGGTTCCGACGAGGCGGTCGACGAGCGTCGTCCGGATCCGGACCCGGTCGATCTCGGCACGGGGCACCGTCACGGCCTCCGACCCGAACGAGCGCGTAATCCAGCCCGGCGTGATCTCGACGGACATCCGGGCCTTCCGGGCCGCGTCGCGCCCGACCGCCAGCCCGATCCCCACGAGCCAGAGTATCAATCCTGTTCGCAGTGAGATCGGCGGCGCGGGCAGGGAGATCAGCAGTCCCAGTCCCCACCACAGCGAGAGGACGAGGGCGAGGACGACCGCGTAGACCAGGCCAGCGACCGCCACGGCCAGCGGGTTCAGGACCGGCACCGCGCGGATCTCGGCCCGGATCGGTTCCGGACGGCCCGGCAGGTCGAGGGCCTGATCGTCGGGCGCAGACTCGGCGCTGGAGGGCATCGACTCCGCAGACTCCCGCCAGCGAAAAAAGCGGTGGGGTCGGTTACTCGTACTCGATGGTCGCCGGCGGTTTGTGGGTCACGTCGTACAGCACGCGCGCGACGTTCTCGTTCTCACCGGTGATCCGGCTCTGGATGCGCTGGAGCGTCTCCCAGTCGACGTTCTGGGCGCGGGCGGTCATGCCGTCCCGGCTCTCGACCGAGCGGACGGCGACGACCCAGCCGTGGACGCGGTTGTCGCCCTTGACGCCCGTGGCCTTCCCGATGACGGCCGCGAGGGCCTGCCACGGGTCGTGATCCTCCAGTTCCTCCTCGACTACGTGGTTGGCCTCCCGGGCCACGCCGAGTTTCTCCTCGGTCACTTCGCCGATGATCCGCACCGCGAGGCCGGGGCCGGGGAACGGCATCCGCTCGGCGATGATCGCTTCGAGGTCGAGGTCGCGGGCGACCTCCCGCACCTCGTCCTTGTAGAGGTCCCGCATCGGTTCGACGATGCCCTCGAAGTCGACCACGTCGGGCAGGCCGCCGACGTTGTGGTGGGACTTGATCGTCCCCTCGCTCTCGATGCGGTCGGGGTAGATCGTCCCCTGGACGAGGTAGTCGGCGTCGACTTCCCGGGCCACGGTCTCGAACTCCCGGATGAACTGCTCGCCGATGGCGTGGCGCTTCTCCTCGGGGTCGGTGATGCCCGACAGCGCGTCGAGGAAGCGGTCTTTGGCCTCCACGATCCGCAGCGAGTCCATGTAGTCGAACGTCTCGCGGATCTGCTCGGTCTCGCCTTTCCGCATCAGCCCGGTGTCGACGTAGACCGGCGTCAGTTGATCACCGATGGCCTCGTAGGCCAGCGCGGCGGCCGTCGAGGAGTCCACACCACCGGACAGCGCGATGACGGCGTTTGCGTCGCCGACCTCGGTGGCAATCTCCTCGATCTTCTCCTCGATAAAGGAATCGACGTCGACCATCAGGCCTCCACCTCCTCGGGCTCAGCGTCGGTCTCGTCCAGCACGGCCTCCAGCAGGCCGACGAACGGCGGACTGGCACGGCCGGGCCGCGAGCGGAACTCGGGGTGGAACTGCGTCCCGAGATAGTAGGGGTGATCGGGCAACTCCAGGATCTCCATGCGCTTGTTGGTGTGGCCCGAGAAGACCAGACCGGCGTCTTCGAGGTCGTCGATGTACTCGGGGTTTACCTCGTAGCGGTGGCGGTGCCGTTCGGTACAGGACGTGTCGCCGTAGATGTCGTGGGCCACCGTCCCGGCGTCGATGTCGGTTTCGTGCGCGCCGAGTCGCATCGTCCCGCCCATCTCCTCGGTGTCGTACTGTTCTGGGAGCAGGTCGATCACGGGGTGGGGCGTGTCCGCCTCGATCTCGGCGGAGTGAGCGCCCTCGAGGTCGAGGACGTTGCGCGCGTACTCGACGACGGCCATCTGGAATCCGAGACAGAGGCCGAGCCACGGCAGGTCGTTCTCGCGGGCGTACCGGCTGGCCTCGATCTTCCCCTCGATGCCCCGCGAGCCGAAGCCGCCGGGGACGACCACGCCGTCCACGTCGTCGAGTTCCCCGTCGTAGCCGTCGGCCAGGTCCTCGCTGTGGACCCAGGTCGTCTCCACGTCCACGCCAGCTTCGAGGCCGGCGTGTTTCAGCGACTCGTGGATCGAGATGTAGGCGTCTTCGAGTCCGTACTTCCCGACCAGCGCGATCTCGACCTCGCCGGTCGTGTCCTGGGTCACGAGCTCCCGCCAGCGGTTGTCCCGCTCGGCCTCGGGCAGGGCCTCGGATTTGAGGTCGAGCCGTTCCATCATGTACTCGTCGAGGCCTTCCTCCTCGACCATCAGCGGGACGTGGTAGATGTCCTCGACGTCGGGATTCGAGAAGACGGCGTCGGTGGGCACGTCACAGAACAGCGCGATCTTCTCTTTCACGTCGGCGTGGAGTTTGTCTTCACACCGCCCGACGAGGATGTCGGGCTGGAGCCCGATGGATCGGAGTTCCTTGACCGAGTGCTGTGTGGGTTTGGTCTTCTGTTCGCCGTTCTTCGAGTAGGGCACGAGTGTGACGTGGGTGAAGAGGATGTCCTCGTCGTCTTCCTCGTGGGCGAACTGGCGCAGGGCTTCCAGATAGGGCATCCCCTCGATGTCCCCCACCGTGCCGCCGACCTCGACGATGCACACGTCGTGACCCTCGGCGGCTTCCCGGATGCGCCGCTTGATGTCGTCGGTGATGTGTGGGATGATCTGGACGGTCTTGCCCAGGTAGTCGCCCGCGCGTTCCTTCTCGATGACGTGCTGGTAGACCTTCCCCGTGGTGACGTTGTGGTCGAAAGTCATGTCGATGTCGAGGAACCGTTCGTAGTTCCCCAGGTCCAGATCGACCTCCCCACCGTCTTTCAGCACGTACACCTCGCCGTGCTGGTAGGGGTTCATCGTTCCGGCGTCGACGTTGAGATAGGGGTCGATCTTCACGGCAGTAACGTCGAAGCCGGCGTTGGCCAGCAGCCGTCCCGTGCTCGCGGCGGTGATGCCTTTCCCCAGTCCGGACATCACGCCGCCGGTGACGAAAATGAACTTCCGACCCAGCTCCGGGTCGTAGTTCGTCTCTGATTCGGTCGGCATACCGACGGTGCGCGCGGGGCGCTCAAAACGGTTACGGGAAGCCCCGAGTGTGCAACGAATGCACACTTTTCAGCCGCCGCGAATGGTCACCTCGCCGTGGACCTCGGTGAACGTCACGTCCACGTCGTTGTCCCGAACGAAGTTCCGAACCGTCGAGAGCCCCCGCGAACTCCCGTCGTAGCTCTGTGACACGAGCAGGTCCAGCGGTTCCTCACCGCGGTACCAGCGGTCGAGGACACTCTCTTTGAGTCGGCCGTCGAACACCGCCGAGAACGAATCGTCGGTGGGCCCGCGCCGGAGGATTCGGACCTCGCGGTTGTTCCACTCGTCGACCTCGCCGTCGTCGAGTTCCGCCTCCAGCCCGTCCCTGTCGCCCGGGATCAGGAACCGGTAGGTCTCCGAGCCACTGGTGGCCTCGAAGACCAGCCGGAAGTACTCCTCGTCGTCGTCGCTCCCGTCGGCGCTGACCGACTCGAACATGGGGTTCGAGAGTGAGAGTCCGCCACCACCGACCGACCGCCACGTACAGCCCTCGTCGGCCTCGGTGAGTTGTCGCGTCGGGTTCGGCGCGGTCCACTCGGCCGGTGCGCACGGATCGGTAACAGTGTTGTCTTCGTCCTCGCCCCCGACCGGCGATACGACCCGGACGGTGTAGTTCACCGTCTGTGCCGGGCCGGGCGCGTCCCCGTAAGTCACTTCGACGGTCGCCGTTCCGGGACCGTCCGCGACGTACCGAACCACGGCCTGTCCGTCTTCGTCGGTCCGTCCGCGGACGAGTTCGGCGCGACCCGGCCCGTCGACGACGTCGGTCGCGACCGGCACGCCGCTCTCTGGGTTGTCGAAGCGGTCGCGCACCTCGGCGGTCAGGAGCGTGTCCGTCCCGTCGAGGATCGTCGTCTCCTGGAGGCCGGTTCTGGTGACGTAGCGCGGCCCCGGATCGGTCGTGTTCGAGCCGACGCCGACCTGTCCCAGTCGGAGGTCGTAGGTGGTGTTCGCCGCGAGCGTCACGACGAGACGGTCGTGGGGCTGGCCCGGGACGACCGAGACGTTCGTGACGTACCCACCCGAATCATTGCGTTCGTCGGCCAGCAGGTCCCGCCACGTCGATTCGGTCGCGGTCGTCGGGAGCGAGAGGGTGATCGGTGTCGCGCTCTCGACGCTGACCGTCTCGGTCGGTGCGCTGAGCGGGTCGAGCGAAACCGTCGCGGCCTCGCTACTGCCCCGTGAGAACCGCCCGGCGAGCGCAGTCAGGGTAACGTCGCGCCCGGAGACGAGTGTCGTCCCCGACAGCGCGCTGGACCCCTGCTCGAAGCGGTTGAGGACCACGGCACTTTCTAGCACCGTCGTCGGCGCGGCCCGGTACTCGTTGTAACCGGGGTCGTAGACGAGGTGGCGCGTGCTGAAGTTCCGCGGATCGCCGGTCCAGTAGTGTCTGGTCTCGCCGACGGCGGTGGCGTTCTCGATCCGGATCTCGCCGGGGTCGCTCGTCCGGAGCGTGCCGGTCGGGTCCGCCGGATTCAACAGGAACGGGCGGGTCGGGTAGCGCGTCCCCAGGGTGACAGTCCGGGTGCCGGGACGACCGCTGGCGGCCACCTCGGAGATCGCATCCCCGAGGCGCTGCACGTCCTCCTGTGCGCGCTGGTTGTGCTGGAACTCGATGCCCTGATTCCAGGTCGGCACCGCGAAGGTCTGGACGGTCACCAAGGTGAGCAACAGGATGCCAAAGAGCAGGGCGAAGCCGATCACCGCGGACTGGCCGCGGTCGGTCGCAGTGTGTGGCGGTCCGAACATTCAGATCACCCAGAAGGCCGCGACCGAGACCGTGAGCAGTGCGATGCTGTACTTGAGGCCGGCGTAGGCGCTGTCCTGGGACATCTTGCCGGCGATCATGCCGATACACACCGCTTGAACGAACGCCGAGTGGACCAGCGTGAGCCGGAACACGGTGACGTTGATCGCCGACAGGGTCGCCGGCAGGCGCGGGTCGCTCGTCGTGATCGTCTGGCCCACGTCGGCGACGGTCTGGAGGTAGAAGTCGTCGATGAGCAGGACGATCCCCAGATAGACGAGGAAGGCGACGACGGCCGCGGCGACGTAGCTCAACACCTCGGTAGTGCGGGCACGCCGGAACTCGCGATGGGTGCGACTCGTCTCCGCGGCGATCGAGAGCACGCGGTCGAGGTCGCCGCTGGTCTCGTCAGCGTCGACGACCAGCCGGAGCGTTCGAGTCACGTCTCGCGTCCGCGCCCGCGCGGCCAGTCGCCGGAGCGCGGCCCGCGTGTCGGCGAACCACGCCACGTCGTTGTGGACCCGGGCCAGTTCGTCGCCGACCCGGCCGGTCGACCGGCGCGCGACGATGTCGATGGCTTCCGACAGCGGGATGCCCATGCGGTTGGCGCTCGCGACCGAGGAGAGCACGTCCGGGAATCGGTCGAGGATATACCGGAGTTCCCGCTCGCGGGCCTCGTACAGCATCGACACCGGGAGCGTGACGAGGACGAACGGCAGGACCGCCAACAGCCCCGTCGTCCGTGTCGGTGCGTCGTAGAACGCGGCGACGCTCGGTTCGACCACACCGGTCGCGACGAGGGCCACGACCAGCGTCGCCGCCACCGGAACGGAGACGATCAGCGACCGCATCGGATTCGCGGCCAGTTCCGGGATCGGGTTCAGCAGGCGGTCGCGGAACTTCTGGCGGCGCTTCTCGGCCTCGTACTCGGCGACGGCGGGATCGTCGGGCGTCTCCGGCGCGTCGCTCTGCCGGGGCAGGGTCCGCCGCCCCTGCGTGAACGGCGCGTTGAGCACGTCGAGCATGAGGTAGGCGAGCAACGACCCCAGCGGCAGGACGACGTAGACGATGAGCATCGCCCCGTCGCCGGTTGGCGAGCCGAGGATGCCGATCACCATCAGCAGGATCAACAGGAACAGTGGCCCGGCGACCATCGCGACGACGTAGATTTCCGCGAACAGCGAGAGCGTCCCCAGATACCGGTCCTGTGCCATGCGGGCCTCGCGGGCGTACTGGCCCCGCACCTCGTCGAGGAAGTCCGTCACGTTTCCCCCCGAGTCGATGATCGCCAGCAGGTCCTGGAGGAACTCGCTCAAGTTGTCGCTGGGCGTGGCGTCGGCGACCCGCTGGAGCGCGGTCAGGAAGTCCGCGCCGAAATACTCCATCTCGCGAGTCACCAGGTCGACCTCGCGGGCGGCCTCTCCGTAGATCGCCTCGGTCTCGGAGACCCGCCGGAGGACCTCGACGGTGTTCATCCCGCCACTGGAGAGCGCGAACATATAGGTAATCACGTCCGGCAATAGGAGATCGATCTTGCGGCGGCGCTGTCGGGCCCGGTAGCGGGGCGCGTAGTACAGCCCGAACCACGTCGCCAGCCCGAACACCGCGCCGATGGCGGGCGGAACGACGAGACTCGCGACCAGTACCGACCCGAGCGGGCCGACGGCGAAGCCAGCGAAGACCGTCGCACCCAGGACCTGTGCGAGGCCGAGACCGACGAGAGCACCGATCAGCACGGCCGAGAGCGAGACGGTCGCGACGCGGGCGAGGTAGGCGTCGACGGTCGTCGGCATCCGCGCCCGGTTGAGGTCGGTCCGGAGGTCGACGTGGCGCTCCCGGCGCGCACGGAAGAACTCCCGGAGCCACCGGGCGGCCGGCACGAAGCGCCCGGTCTCGCTGGGCTGTGGTTCCTCAGTCATCCGTCCCGAGTTCGGAAAGGGTCCCGTCTTCGACTCGTTCGAGCACCGCATCGGGGTCGCGGTCGTACCGCCACAGCACCGCGCTCACCGTCTCGTAGTCGGCGACGTCCTCGGTCACCATGTGCCGGAGGAGGCGCTCGCGACGGCCGAGTTCGGCCGACAGGTCCGCCTCGTCCCAGCCGCGCATCTGCATCACCTCCCGGAGTTTGCCCGAGGGCTCGACCGACGCCATCTCGTCGTCGCCGGGTTGCCACTCGTAGACGTCCCGCACTTCGGTGCCGCCGTCGGGGTCGCGGAAGAACTCCGAGATACCGACGTTCCGGCGAACCCGCCGGTCGCCGAGGAACAGTTGCCGCTGGATCGCCACGATGTCCAGTTCCCGGACCATCTGTTCCGGGACCGAGAGCGGCGGGTTCTGGAGCCGCGAGAGCACGGTCTCGGTCGAGTCGGCGTGCATCGTCGTGTAGGCGGTGTGGCCGGTCGCCATCGCCTGGAAGAAGGCGAGCGCCACGTCCTGCTCGGTGCGGATCTCCCCGACCAGCAGGTACTCCGGGCGCTGCCGGAGCGCGGCCTGGAGGAGTTCGTACATCCCGATCTCGCCCCGGCCGCCCTCGAATCCCTCGCGGGTGACGCTCTGGATCCAGTTGTCGTGGGGGAGCGTGATCTCCCGAGTGTCCTCGATGGAGATTACCTTGCTCTTGCGCGGGACGAACATCGAGACGGCGTTCATCGAGGTGGTCTTGCCGGAGGCGGTCCCGCCGGCGAAGATCAACGAGAGGTTGTTCTCGATGGCCAGCCAGAGGTAGGTCATCGTCTCCACCGAGAAGGTGCCCCACTGGATCAGGTCGATCGGCGTGAGCGGCACCTCCGCGAACCGTCGGATCGTGAAGTTCGACCCCCGGGAGCTCACTTCCTCGCCCAGCGTCATCTGGATGCGTGAGCCCTCGGGGAGGCTGGCGTCGACCATCGGTTCGGCGACGGAGATGTGCTTGTCGCTGCGCTGGGCCAGTCGGATGATGAGCGAGTTGAGCGCCTCGCGGTCGAACCGGACGTTCGTCTCCAGGTCGCGGTACCCCCGGTGGTAGACGTATACGGGGACGTTCGTCCCGTCACAGGAGATGTCCTCCAGCTGGCGGTCGCGCATGAGGGGATCGACTGCGTCGTAGCCCAGCAGGTCCCGGGTGATGTAGTAGTGGACCTTGTGGATCGACCCCGGGTCCGCGTCGGCGGCGTAGCGGTTGGCCAGCCCGGCCAGTTCCCGCGAGAGCGTCTCCTCGGGGTCGTCCTCCCGGGGGACGTGCAGGAGGACCTCGCGCAGTTCCGTGATCATGTCCGCCCGGAAGTGTTGCTCGAACGTCGAGAGCGTCGGCTCGACGACGTGGTAGCGCTCGTCGTTCTCCCGTTCGTCCTCGATGATCGAGACGTACGCGAAGGGTTTGTTCACCCAGTAGCGTTCCAGTTCGCCGTACCGGTCGGCGTACCCGAAGTCGAAAAACGAGTCCCGGAGGAACGATTCGTCCGGTTGCGGCGCGACGAGATCGGTCGCCGAGTCGAAATGTTCGATCAGGTCGGCTGTGATCTCGTCCCGGGGATCGCCCGGCGTCGTGACGGCCGGTTCCTCGGTCGCGACGCGCATCGGCTCGTCGCCTTCGGGCGGCCGTGGCGGCCCTGCGGAGGTCTCGTCCAGCACCGTCTCCTCGGTCTCGACCCGCGACGACCAGTCGACCGCCTCGTGTTCGTCGCCCTGGCCGGAATCCGACATGTGAATACTCCGTGTTGTCGGCGCAAAGACGGTTAAGCTTTCAGGGTGAGACGCCGGTCGAATCTGGGAGGGCGAGACCGTGGTGGCCGTCAGTCAGCCAGGAACGCCGCGACCGACTCGCCGATCCGGTCGACCTGGCCCGCGAAGAAGTGGTCACCGGAAATCGATTCTACCGTGTCCCCGCGCTCGCGTGCGCGCTCGACCACTGGTTCCCAGCTCACGGTCCCGTCTCGCTCGCCGTAGCAAATCTGGACGGGACAGGAAAGCGTTTCGAGGGCCGCCACCGTGTCCTCGTCACCGAGCGTCGCGGGGGGCGCGAGGACGGAGACGGCGGCCGGCTCCGACTCGGCCGCCGCCAGCAAGGCGACGCCGGCACCGAAGCTGTAGCCGAAAAGCGCCACACTGTCGTAGCGGTCCCGCGCCGACGCGAGGACGTTCAGCGCGTCCCGGCGTTCCCCCGCGCCCTCGTCCCAGGGCCCGTAGTCGAACCGCAGGCAAGCCACGCCACGGTCGGCCAGCGCCTCACCCACGGCGCGCAGGCGGGGGTCCGACCGGGTACCACCCATCTGCGGGTGTGGCGGGCAGGCGACGACGGCCCGGTCGGCGTCGGGCGTGTCGACGGTGACCTGGACTGTGCGGTCGCCGTCGAGACGAAGTTCCTCGCTCACGGGTCAGCGTCGGGGTGTCGGAGTTTTAAGGGCAGCGGTCACCTAAGGCAGGTATGGGCATCCTCTCGCGCGCCTCCTACATCGTCCGCTCGAAGGTCAACGGGCTCCTCAACAGGGCCGAAGACCCCTCGGAGACGCTAGATTACTCCTACGAGCAGATGCGCGACGAACTCCAGAACGTCAAGCAGGGCATCGCCGATCTGACGACCCAGAAGAAACGGCTGGAGATCCAGCAGCGCCGCCTCGAGGAGAACGTCGAGAAGCACAACGACCAGGCCCGCGAGGCCGTCCGGCAGGACCGGGAGGACCTCGCGCGCCGGGCGCTGGAGAAGAAAAAACAGAAGATGAACCAGATCGAGGATCTGGAGAGCCAGATCCAGGACCTCCAGCGCCAGCAAGACCAGTTGATCGAGAAAAAGGACGAACTCCAGAACCGGATCGAGCAGTTCCGCACGAAAAAGGAGACGATGAAAGCCCGCTACAAGGCCGCCGAGGCCTCCAACCGCGTCTCCGAGGCGATGACCGGGGCCGGCGACGAGATGGAAGACGTGGGCCGAGCCATCCAGCGGGCCGAGGAACGCACCGAGGAGATGGAAGCGCGCTCGGCCGCGATGGACGAACTCCAGGAGAGCGGTGCCTTCGAGGACGCCATGAGCGACAAGGACCAGCTGGACCGGGAACTCGAAGAGATCCGGACCACGGGCGAGGTCGACGCCGAGCTCGACACGATCAAAGCAGAGATGGGGAAAGACGGGGACGAGACCGAAGGCGAGACGGCCGACACGGAGGCCGACACCGAGACAGCCGATCTCGATCCGGCAGATGTCGAGCCGGCAGAGACCGAGGAGACGGATGTCAGCGACGCGGAACTCGACGCCGAACTCGAAGAGCTGAAAGAAGAGGAAAAGAACTGACCGAGCCGAGACGGGCGCGAGTTCTCGACCACAGTCCCTCACTGATTTCCGGATTCGGGTAGACACTGGCGTATGGACCGAAACGCCGGCACGGACGCGGACGCCCGTGGGGACCGCGACACGATGCGCGGGCGGGTCCCGGGCAACCGACTGAAGCTGTGGCTGTTGCTCGAAGCGAAGCGGTGGCACGTCGCGACCGTCGTCCTCGGACTGGTGTTTGCCAGTCTGGTGGTCGTCGGGGCGGTCGATCCGGTGTCGCTGGGCAGCGTACTCGGGTCGGCCGACCCCGTCGAGACGGTGTTTCAGGCGCTGGTCACCGCGATCATCACCGGCGTCACGCTGGTCGTCACGATCAACCAGCTCGTCCTCTCACAGGAACTGGGGCCCTTGGGCGACCAGTACGAGCGTATGCAGGGATCGCTGGACACCCGACGCAGGATCGAGTCGGAGCTGGGGCTGGACGTCGCGCCGGCCAACCCCGCCGCGTTCCTGCGTGCGATCGTGGACGTCGTCCACGACCGGAGCGACGCGCTCGCGGCCGCGGACGTGTCCGACCCGGAGGTTGCCGACCGGATCGAGTCGTTCACCGGGAGCGTCACCGACAACGCGACGTTGGTCAGCGACCAGCTCGCCGACGCCGAGTTCGGGACCTTCGCGGTGGTCTCCGCGGCGCTGAACTTCAACTACTCCGGGAAAATATACGAGGCTCGACGACTGTGGACCACGGACGCCGACGCCCTGAGCGAGGACGCCGACGACGCCTTCGAGGAGTTACTCGACGCGCTGGAGTTGTTCGGTCCGGCACGGGAACACGTCAAGACGCTGTATTTCCAGTGGGAACTGATCGACCTCTCGCGAGTGCTCCTGTACTCGGCACTGCCGGCGCTCGTCGTCGCGGTGTCGATGATCGTCTACTTCGACGAGGGGATGGCCTCGTGGTCGGTGCTGGGCGTCGGTGGCCCGGTCTGGGTCACGAGCGCCGCAGTGACGGTCGCGCTGGTGCCGTTCGTCTTCCTGATCGTGTACGTCCTCCGGATCGCGACCGTGGCCAAGCGGACGCTGGCTATCGGCCCGTTCGTCCTCCGCGGGACCGAGGACGAGTTCTAGTCGTCCAGGAAGTCCGGTTCGATCCGCTGTTGACCCACCTCGTCGTCGAGGTGCTCGCGGAAGGCCGTCGGGTCCACGTCGTTTGCCTCGCGTTCTTTCCGGTCGCGCACGGAGATGGTCCCCGAACTCTCCTCGTCGTCGCCGAGGATGAGCATATACGGCACCAGATCCTCGTGGGCCTGGCGAATCTTCTTCTTGACCGTCCAGGACCGCTCCTCGATGGTCACGCGGTAGTCGCCGAGTTCGCGTTTGATCTCCTCGGCGTAGGGGATGTGGTCGTCGCTGATCGGGAGGATCCGGACCTGCTCGGGCGCGAGCCAGGTGGGGAACTTCCCGTTGTAGTGTTCGGTGAGGACCATGAAAAAGCGCTCGTAGGAGCCATAGAGCGCGCGGTGGATCATCACCGGCCGGTGTTCCTCGTTGTCCTCGCCGACGTAGGTCAGGTCGAACCGCTCGGGCATATTGAAGTCCAGCTGGACCGTCGGCCCGTCCCAGTCCCGCCCCAGCGCGTCCTCGAAGGCGAAGTCGATCTTCGGGCCGTAGAAGGCCCCGTCGCCGTCCTCGACGACGTACTCCATGTCGGCCGAATCCAGGACCGATTCGAGCTGAGACTCGGCGCGCTCCCAGATCTCGTCGCTCCCGACGGACTTGTCGGGTCGGGTGGCGAACTGCACGGTGTAGTCCAGCTGGAAGGTGTCGAGGATGTCGAGGATGATGTCGATGATCGCCTCGACCTCGTCTTCGATCTGGTCCGGGCGGACGAACAGGTGGCCGTCGTCGATGGTGAACGACCAGACCCGCGAGAGCCCGGAGAGTTCCCCGCGCTGTTCCTTGCGGTAGACCTTGCCGTCCTCGAAGTACCGCACCGGGAGGTCACGATAGGACCACTGCCCCTGATCGAAGATGGTCGCGTGACCGGGGCAGTTCATGGGCTTCAGTCCGTACTCCTCGTCGTTCACGTCCAGCAGGAACATATCGTCGACGTAGTTCTCGTAGTGGCCGGACTTCTTCCAGAGTTCGGTCCGGAAGACGTGGGGCGTCTCGACCTCGCGGTAGTCGTTCTCCCGGTTGAGGCCGGCCACGTAGTCCGAGAGTTCGTTCAGGATCGTCTTCCCGTTCGGATGGTAGAGCGGCAGGCCCGGGCCCGTCGTCTCGTCGATGGAAAAGAGGTCCATCTCCTGGCCGATCTTGCGGTGGTCCCGTTCCTGGGCCTTCCGGCGCTGTTCGAGGAACTCCTCGAGTTCGTCCTCGGAGGGGAAGGCGGTGCCGTAGACGCGGGTGAGCATCTCGTTGTCCTCCTCGCCGCGCCAGTACGCGCCGGAGATCTCAAGCAGGGAGAACCCGCCGATCTCTCCCGTGGACTCGACGTGGGGGCCCTGACAGAGGTCGTAGAACTCGCCCTGCTGGTAGAACTGGACGGGGTCCTCGCCGGCGGCCTCGTCCTCGAGGATCTCCTGTTTGAAACGGTTGTCCCCGTACCGATCGAGGGCTTCCTCGCGGGGTACCATGTCCCGCTCGATATCGAGGTCGTCCTCGATGATGTTCTGGGCTTCCTCCTCGATGGCTTCGAGATCGTCCTCGTCCAGTTCGACGCCGGCGATGTCGTAGTAGAAGCCGTCGTCGGTCCAGGGGCCGATGGTGAGTTTTGCCTCGGGGAAGAGCCGCTCCAGCGCCTGTGCGAACACGTGGGCCGCGGAGTGACGCAACACGTCGAGATACTCGTCGGCACTCGGTGTAACGATCTCTACGTCCACGTCGTCCTCGATGGGGGCGTGCTTGTCGACGAGTTCGCCGTCGACGACCCCGGCGACGGTGTCCCGACCCAATCCCGGTCCGATTTCGAACGCGACGTCCTCGACCGTCGACCCCTGCTCCATCTCGAGGGTCGACCCGTCGGGGAGCGTGACCGTGACCTCGCTCATACCCGTGGCAAGTCGGCACCGCGGGATAAGTGTATTGAGAACCGGGCGACAGTTCGGCGTCACCGACCCGACAGCCGCCGACGCGATCAGGACTCGACGGGGCGTTCGGCCGTCGGATCGTCGATCCGGTCGGCGAGTTTCGTCCCGAGGCGGCGGTAGGCCTGTGCGGCGTAACTGTCCGGCGAATTGACCACGAGCGGTTCGTCCGCGGTCGCCACGTCGTCCTGGGGCACCACGCCCAGGATCTCCTCGTCCAGTTCGTCGCCGACCGCGGACACGTCGATGTCGTCACGCACCTTCGTCAGGACGGCACCGACGATCGACCCGTCGACGCGCTCGGCCAGGTCGCCGACCTTCTTGGCGTCGGTCAGCGACACGTCGTCGGGCGTCGTCACGAGGACGATCCCGTCGGACATTCCCGCCGGCACCAGCGTCTCGTGGGAGAGCCCCGCGCCCGTGTCGACGACGACCGCCTCGTAGGAGCGCTGGAGCGCGCGCAAGACCGGCCGGAGGTTCGACGGATCGGCCTCCGCGAACGACTCCAGCGTGCCCCGTCCAGCCAGCACCGACACACCCTTCGGCCCCTCGGCGATGGCCTCGCCCAGCTCGGCATCGCCGGCCAGCACGTCGTGGAGGCGCGGTTCGTGATCGAGCCCGAGCAGTTCGCTCAGGTTCGTCATCCCCAGATCCGCGTCCACCACGACCGTCCGCCGGCCCGCGTCCTGCAGTGCGATGGCCGTGTTGACAGCCGTCGTCGTCTTGCCCACACCACCCTTGCCGCCCGCAACCGTGTACACGTCCCCAGCCATGATTTATCGACAATACCTTCCGATACCTCAAATAAATATCGCGGGTGAAAGATGGTGTTTTAAATAACGTAGGGGTGAAACGTGTTCGGCTTCCACGGTCGGGGTGCCGGTTCGAGGGGCGCGGACAATCCGCAACACTGAATCCGTCGCTCCCGGGAGTCATTGGCAATGACCGATCCGGTCGAGCTGGTGGGGCAGTCGCTCTCCCCGGCGACGCGGGAGGCCTTCGAGGACCGCGTCGACGACCAGGCGGCGTTTCTCAGGACGGCACTGGAAGGCGGCGACCTCGACACAGAGGGGTTCGCCATCGGACTGGAACTGGAAGTGTACGCCGTCGACGACGACGGGCGACTCACGGCCATCCCGGAGGGCGTCTTCGAGGCGTGCAACAAGGAGCTGGGGCTTCACAACGCCGAGTTGAACACCGATCCGGACCCGTTCACGGCCGAGGGGCTCGACGCGCAGGCCCGTGCACTGGAAACCCAGTGGGAACGGGCACAGGCCGCGGCCCGCGAGCACGGCTGTGACCTCGTGCTGGACGCGATGTGGACGACGCCGCCGTCCGAGGGGAGCGTGGCGTACCTCGGCGACACGACGACCCACGGCGGGACCGACCTCCCGACGAATATGCGGTCGGTCCCGCGCTACTGGGCGATCGACCGCCACTGCGTGGACCTGGCCGACGGGGCCATCGAGTTCGACGTGCCCGGCGCGACCGTCGAGTTCCCGACGATCCTGTTCGAGTCGCTGGCCACGTCGATTCAACCGCACGTCCAGATCCCCGACGCCACGCAGTTCCCCCGCTATCACAACCTCGGGATCCGGACGCTCGGCCCCGTACTCGCGCTCGCGACCAACTCCCCGTTCCTCCCGGGCGATATGTACGACGAGAGCGTCGACCCGGAGACACTGCTGGCCGAGACCCACCACGAACTCCGGATCGCCGCGTTCGAGCAGTCGGTCAACCACACCGACCCGTCGAAGTGCCGCGTCCCCGACGATCTGGACGAACCCACCGATCCCGTCGATCACGTCGTCGAGGACCCCCTCCTGGCCCCGTTCCTCGCGGAGTGGGTCGAGGGGGCCGAGGCGGGCTTCACCGGCGAGATCTGGGAGTTCGATCACAAACGCGGGACGTTCTGGCGGTGGCTTCGGGGCGTCATCGGCGGCGATCGCGTCGAGGGGATCGGCGGCCGGCGCTCGATCCGCATCGAGTATCGCCCGCTCCCGACCCAGCCGTCGATCCGCGACATCGTGGGCTTCCAGGCGCTCGTCGGCGGCCTCCTGCGGGGTCTGGTCGCCACCGACCACCCGCTTGGCGACCTCGACCACGAAGCCGCCGAACGGAGTTTCTACGCGGCCGTCGAGGACGGGCTGGACGGCGAGTTGGTCTGGATCACCGCCGACGGCGAGCGCACGAGCGACTCCGAGACCATCTTCGCCGAGGTCTTCGAGTACGCCCGCCGCGGCCTCGCCGAACAGGGCGTCGACGACGCCACCGCCGACCGCTACCTCGATCCACTCGAAGCCCGCTGGGACGAGCGGACGACCCCGAGCCAGTGGAAGATCGATCGCGCCCGCGCGGAACTGGACGCGGGTGCGACGCTGGCGGAGGCGCTCGCGACCGTCCAGACCGACTACGCCCGGCTCTCCCGGGACCACGAGACGTTCGCCGAGTGGCTCTGATCCGTGGCCTATCGTACCGTCGGTGGACCACTGTGACCCGTGTCGGCTTCACGACGACGTCACCGTCCCGTGGTTTGTCGCAGCGTTACCAGGCTGAAAACTGCACCACTTTTTATAAATATCTGCGAGTAACGGTGGTCCAGTGGCACAACTGACGGTGGTGGCACCGCTGCTTGTGCTGGTCGGCCTGGGTCTCGTCGCACTCGGCGCGTACGGCTGGCAGTACCGTCGAAAGCCCGGTCGTCGAGCGTACGCGATCACCCTCTGGTTCGGTGCCGTGTACGCCCTGGGCTATGCCGGGCAGGTAACCGCGTCGACGCTCGCCGGGAAACTCCTCTGGTTGCAGATCCAGTACGTCGGGATCCTCGCGATGCCGGTGGCGTTGCTGGTGTTCGCGCTCGACTACACCGGTCGCGACAGGTGGCTGCACCCGGGAGTGCTGGCCGCGATTTCGCTTCCGGCGGCAGTGTTTCTCGTCCTCGTTTGGACATCGATCGAGAACACACTCATCGTCGATCCCCATCTCGTCACCACCCAGCCACTGATCGGCAGCGAACCGTTCGACGTGCTGGTCTACGCGTTCACCGATCTGTTCGTCGCCCAGATCGCGTACGATCTCGTTCTCTATCTGGTCGTGCTGTTCCTGTTCGTGGACCTGGCCGCGAGCCCGAACCGCACGTACCGCAAGCAGGGAGCGGTCCTGCTCCTCGCGTTGCTGTTCCCGCTGGTTCTCGGCCCGGTGAACGTACTCTTCCCGGCGGCGTTGGCGTACGATCTGACGCCGTTTGCGCTGTTCGTCACCGCCATCCTCGTCTCCTGGGGGATCTACAACTCGGGACTGCTCGACATCGTGCCGGTCCACCGTGTGCACGTCTTCGCAGAACTTCGCGACCCGGTCTTCGTCGTGGACACCGAACACCGCGTGGTGGACGCAAACGACGAGGGTCGTCGCTTCCTGCCGGACGAGGCGATAATCGGCCGTGACCTCGACGCCGTGCTGTCGGCGGCCGGCTTCGACGAGCCCTTTTCGGCGCTCGCCGACGGCGACGAAGTCGAACGAGACGACGAGAAGACGCGTCACTACGAAGTGAGTATCGAGCCGGTCGAGAGCCGATTCGGATCCAAACGGGGCTATATCGTCGTCTTCAGCGATTTTACCCACCGTCACGAACTGGAAGCGCGGATCAGTCGGCAGAACGATCAGATGAAGGTCCTCAATCGACTGCTCCGTCACGACATCCGCAACGACGTGGCGATCGCGCTGGGCTGGAGCGAGAAACTGGCGGCAGACATCGACGACGAGGACCTCGAGGAGATCGTCGAGACGATCCGGACGGCCAACGAACACATCGAGGAACTCACGTACACGTCCCGGGACCTGACCGAATCCGTCTCCGAACCCGGCTCGATGTCGCTGGAACCCGTCGACCTCCGGACGACGCTGGAGACGACGGTCGAGAAAGCCCAGGCGTCCTACCCGGACGCCGAGTTCGACCCGCCGACCTTCGAGGGGTCGCCCACCGTCATGGCCAACGAGCTCCTCTCGTCAGTGTTTACGAACCTGTTGAACAACGCGGTCCAGCACAACGACAGCGACCAGCCTCGCGTCGCGGTGACGGTCGAACGCGACGACGACCGGGTACGAGTCAACATCGCGGACAACGGTCCCGGGATCCCCGTCGAACAGCGAGAGTCCATCTTCGGTCGCGGCGAGAAAGGCATGGACAGCCCCGGAAGCGGCCTCGGCCTCTACCTCGTCGACCACCTCGTCGAGGAGTTCGGTGGCAGTATCACGATCCAAGACAACGACCCACACGGCACCGTCTTCGGCGTCGACCTCCCGGTTCAGGACGCGGGGTCGTGACAGAGAGCGGCTCAGTCACCTAGGACGCGACGGCGCTCCCACACGCCGTGCACCCGTTCCTGGCCGCTCGACACGCGACAGGTCGATCTCACCGCCCGGCATCTCGATTCCCTCGAAGGTATCGTCGGCGAGCAACAGCGAGCCGTCGAGGTCGGCGTAGTCGGCCAGCGGTGTGAGGTGGGCCGCGGCCGCGATGGACGCGTTGGTCTCGGTCATGCAACCGAGCATCACGTCCAGTCCGCACGCACGAGCGGCGTGACACATCCGCAGGACGGGCCAGATCCCGCCGCTTTTCGTGAGTTTCAGCACTGCGATGTCGGCGGCCTCGGCGACGCGCGGAATGTCTCCGGGGCCCACGCAACTCTCGTCGGCCGCGACCGGGAGGGGCCCGGCCTCGCTGACCCGGGCCAGTCCCGCGAGGTCGTCGGCGGGGACGGGTTGCTCGACGAACTCGACGCCGTGGTCATCGAGGAACGCGCTCATCGCCACGGCCTCGTCGGCGTCCCACGCCCCGTTGGCGTCCACCCGGATCGTCGCGTCTGGCACCCGGTCGCGGACGGCCCGAACGATCGCCCGATCCCGGTCGGTCCCGAGTTTGAGCTTCAGAATCGGGTAGGTCTCGGCCGCGCGGGCCGCCCGCTCGGCCATCCGGTCGGTGTCGTCGATGCCGACGGTGAACGAGGAGGTGATCGGGCGGTCGGGATCGAGGCCGAGGTGGCGGTAGAGCGGCAGGTCGACCCGCTTGGCGGCCAGGTCGGCCAGCGCGATACTGATCGCCGCGCGGGCTCCGGGGTGGGCGGTGGGGCTGCCCGCGGCGTCGGCGAGGCGGCGCGCGATCCGCTGGCGGTTGTGCGGGTCGCAGTCCGCGACCGCCGCCAGCAGGTCGGGGAGGGCGTCGGTGATCGCCTCGCGGGACGGGCTGTAGTAGTCGGCCGGGGCCGCGCCGCCGATCCCTCGATTGCCGGCGTCGTCTTCCACTCGGACGACGAGATTCTCCGAGACCGTCGTTGTACCTCGGGAGATACCGAACGGTTCGGCCAGTTCGAGGTCGTGCCACGCGAAGTCAGTGGTCAGGATCATGGCGGATCAGACCAGCGCGTCGAGCAGTTCGTCGGCCCCGAAGCGCACGGGATCGGTCGCGGGCGCGTCGATGGCCGTGGCGTACTCGATGACCGCCTGGTTCGCGTCGGCGTCGTCCAGCCCGCTCGTATTCAACGCGCCGGCGGCGACAGTCGTGTCCGCGACGGGTGCGGCGAGGTCCTCGTACAGCGAGCCGACCTCGGGAATCGGCGGAATCGCGAAGGACTCGTAGCCGTGGATCGCCTCGCGGCCGGCCTCGTGACAGAGGACCAGCTGGTCGGGCATCGCGCCGTGGAGGATGCCACAGGTCACCGCCGAGTAGGCCGGGTGAGTGATCGATCCCTGGCCTTCGACGACCAGCAGGTCGTGGTCGTCGCCGCGTTCGCGGACCATCCGCTCGACCGCACCCGCGACGAAGTCGCTCGGGACGCGGTCGACGACGATCCCCCAGTCCTCGATCAGGACGCCGGTCTGGCCCGTGGGGATCAGTGCGGCGTCGATCCCGCGCTCGCGAGCGGCCGCGACGAGTTCGGCGCTCGTGGTCATCTTCCCGGTCGAACAGTCGGTGCCGACCGTCAGCACCACGTCGGCGTCGACCTCGCGGCTGTGCCCCTCGGCGACGGTGAGGTCGGCGGGTGGCCGCCGCAGGTCTCTGAGTTCGACCCCGTGGTCGTCGGCCAGTGCGGCGAACTCGTCGTCCTCGGTGAGGAAGTAGTGCAGGCCCGAGAGCACGTCACAGCCGCGTTCGATGGCCCCGCGCACGTCGGGCCGCCAGGACTCGTCGAAGTCACCGCCGATGGGGGCGATGCCGATCACCAGCGCGTCGATCGGATCGGGAACGTCCTCGATGCCGGCGACGATCGGGGCGTCCTGGACGTCCGGCAGGTGATCGGCGACACGGTCGCCCGCGCGGTCGCGGTCGAGGACGGCGGTCACGTCGTAGTCGGCGTATCGGAGGACGCCGACGGCGGTCTTGGCGCGGTCGGGGAACCGCTCGTGGGCGAGAACGGCGACGTTCATAGGGGACGCTCGACCGGCGCGGGCATAAACGCTGGGCGGTGTTCAGATAAGGATGAAAAATGAGGCGGTGTGTTTTCTGAGTGTCCATGCCCGAAAACACACGCCTTGGCGGGAGTATCGACCAGATCGACTTAGAGTTTGTTGAACGAGAAGCGACACCGCGACTGCTGATGAAGCTCGGTATTCAGTTGCATCTCGCTGGACTCTCGCTTTCGAATTCCGTTTCGGTTCTTGATATATTCGGTGTCGAGCGAGCGCGATCCGCCGTGCATAATTGGGTTCACAAGGCAGATCTACAGCCCGAAACTGGATGCAGTCCGGATCACGTTGCGGTCGACGAGACCGTGATCCGGCTCAACGACGAGCAATACTGGCTGTACGCTGCGGTCGATCCCGAAACGAACGAATTACTCCATACAAAGCTTGAACCGACGAGAACGAACGCTCTCGCTCATGCGTTTTTCGCTGAACTCCGCGAGAAACACGACGTGGACGACGTCCTCAGAACGCAAATCGTTCTGATGGGCTGCACGAGAACTTCGTTCTCGTGAACGCCGTGTTTCTCGTCGATGGTGCAGCACCACTGAAAGACGCCTGCCAGCGACACGGCCTCGATTTCAGATACGAGCGCCATGGAAATCGGAACAGTGTCGAACGTGTCTTTCGTGAGGTAAAAAGACGTACCTCTTCGTTCTCAAACTGTTTCAGCAACGCCCAGCGAGACACAGCTGACAACTGGCTCCAATCGTTCGCCTTCGCATGGAATCAGCTAATCTGAACACTACCAAACGCTGACACCGTGGCTTTTTGTATCAATATTACGTCACAGTTAGTATGCGTCGCTTAGCAATCGTCCTCCTGGTGGGGGGAACGCTCGCTCTGACACTGCTGGCAACCCCAGCCGTCGGAGCACAGGCCGAAACGAACGGGAACACGACTGTCGTCGGAGCCGAGATTAACGGCTGGAGTGCGACGGGAATCGACTTCGAGGGGGATCGGTCTACCGCGACGACCCGCCGCGACATAGCCGCGAACCTCAGCCTCGATCCCGATCAGGTCCGGTTGCTACCCGAGAACAACACGGTCGAGGTGTACGGTGACAACCTTACTGCGTCCATTGTCGCGGAGGGCTTCGCTACTGCCGGGTTCTCGCCGAATGGAGTCAGGAAAGGCGTGACCGACCGGACGCAAAACGCCATCGTGTCGGTTCTGAAGGCCAGACTCAACGAGACGGGCGTCGGCGGACAGGTCGAGGCGATCACCGTCGGCGGCACACAGTACGTCACCGTCAAGGGCGCGAACCGCGCCGCAGTGACGCGGATTCTCCGGAACCGAGGGCGGGTTGAGGTACTCGCCCACTACCCGGTCACGGACGGCGAAAAGGCCGTCTATCGGCAGACGAAGATCCTGGAAAATGAGGACTTCGTCCGCGTCGGACCGGCACAGACAAATCGCGCCTTCACTGACCGTCCAACCGTCAAGGTGTTTCTCAAAGTAGAGTCGGCCCGTGAGGCCGCCGCTACAGTGAGACAGGCCGGCTTCAGCGACGAAGTTAACACAGGGTGTCCAGACGATGCAGTCGAGGATCCGGACGAGACTAAAGGATACTGTCTGTACACGGTATTCAATGGAGAGGTCCGGTACGCGAGGTCACTGGGTGAGGGGCCGGCCGAGGCGGAGATCAACTTCGAGAACTACGGGGATGACCCTTCGGTCTTTTTCATAACAGAGACCAAGCGAGAGGCCGAGCAACTGTCGATGACGCTCAGGACCGGTATGTACCCGGTGCCGCTGTCGGTCACCGACCTCCCTGAATCGGTCGAGTCGACCACGCTCCAGCGCGCCGCCAACGCCACCCGCGAAGGGATAACAAACGAGACAGAGGAGGTTACGATCGACACGCCCGACGATACGACGCTGGAGGACACACCCGACGATACGACGCTGGAGGACACACCCGACGATACGACGCTGGAGGACACACCCGACGTACCAACCGACAGCACGAGCGATACTGTGAGCGACGCCGCGACGACCGACGGCGTCGTGACGGTCACGGACGCGGTCGGGCCGGGCTTCTCGCCGGCGACGGCGCTGGTCGCGCTGGTCCTGGCGAGTGCCGGTCTGCTCGCCGGCCGGCTCAGATAGCGCGCAACTGGATCGTCCAGAAGTCACGGAAGGCGTCGTCGAGCGCGGGTTCGGGGTCCCCGGTCGCGTCGACCGTGGCGGTCACGTCCGCCTCTCCGGCGAAGTGCGACAGGACCGTGCGCTCGCCGACGACGTACAGCGGGTCGGTCGTCCGCTCGTCGAGTGCCTCCAGACAGCGGTCGACGTGGGAGTCGATCTGTTCGTCGCGCAGTCGCTCGAACCGGGATTGCGAGAATCCGCCTTTGGAGTGTTGACTCTTCAGCTCCGAATCGAAGCCGTGGAACGCGGTTCGCTCGCGCCCGTCGTACTCACCCATGGCGAACAGGTCCGACCGGACCAGTGCGAGGGTGAATTCCCCTTCGGGTGCGAACCAGGTCCGGTCGAACTGGAATCCATCGCTCCACTCGGCGAAGGGCTCGGGCGGAGCTGGCACGGAGAGGGTCGCGCTGACGAGGCCGGCGTCGTCGGTCACCGCGAGACAGGGTGCGGCCTCGGACACGAGCGTCGCACGCTCGCCGAAGCCGTCCCGCACCGCGTCGGGGGTGTCGTCGGCGACGTAGGCCGTCAGCGCGCCTTCGGGATCGGTCGCCATGGAGTCGAGACGATCCAGAACCGCGGTCAGACGCTCGCCGCGGAGCCGTTCGCGGCGGCGGTAGTCGAGCGATCCGTCCTCGCCTTCGAGGCGGTCGACGGTGCCCTCCAGATCGGCGATCCGGTCTTCGAGGCGGTTGGCCCGCTGTTCGGCGTCCTGTCGAGCGCTGGCGGCGTCGGCGCGGCGCTCCTGTTCGGCCTCCAGTTGTCGTTCGAGGTGGCGTTTCTCCTCCTCTAGCTCCTCGATGCGCGCTTTGAGGTCGGCCCGCCCCAGCAGCTCGTCGAGCATCACCAAAAAGGACGGCGGCGGGGGCTTAAATTGCGGGGCCACCGGGGCCGTCGTCGAGGGCGTCGACGGCGACGCTCCCGGCGGTCATGGCCAGCAACTGTTCGGCGCGGTCGGCTTTGGCCAGCAGGACCTCCGTGAGCGCCGGCGGATTGCTGACGCGCGTGTCTTCGAGGACCGAGGGCGGCACGGCCAGTGTGTCCTGTGGCACGTCGTCCGCGCCGGTCACGGGGAAGTGTCGTTCGTCGACTTTCATCACCAGCGGTCTGTCGAGCCGCTCGACGCCCTCGCCGTCGGCGTAGAGTTGCTCGTTGACGCGCTCGTGTTGATCACGGCTGATGGCTGCGGTCTCACTCTCGCCCGGCGTCACGTACAACCGGCCGAGGTAGTACCCGCTCGAAAACCGCTCGAACATGCTATACGAGAGCACATACCATATCAGCGTAGAAAAGCCTTGGCCGGAGCCCTTATGTCGTCGCGCTTTCAGCGGGTTTCGGCCGTCGGAGCACGGGGCGGCGTGGCGGAGGCAGAGAGCGCAGTGAAGGACGGTGCAGATCGGAGTCGGGTCGACCGACCTGCGATCGGCGTCGGGGGCGGAGCAGAGCGCGTAAACGCTATTGGACGGTCTGGAGTCGTGAGAAGGGTCGGATGAACAGTGAGAACGGATCTCCGCTTTTTTGTACGATAGCGGAATAGTTAGGCACAGAATGAGTGCTCGTGGGACGCTGCTGGCTGTGGCCCTCGTCGTGGTCGGCGTCGCGCTCGTCGCCGTTCCGGTGTTCGGTGCCGTCGGTGGTATCGCACCGGTCAGCGACGGAGCGTCGGCAGTCCAGACGAACGGAACCAACGACACGGCGAGTAACGTGAGCATCGGGGCCCGTATCTCTTCGTTCATGCAGGCGAGTAGTGCGGAGACGGACAGTTCCGTCGAGGCAGGGATGTGGGCCGCCAAGTACAACCAGTCCGAGGAGAGCGATCGACCGGCCGTCGTCCAGTCCCGCATCGACCGGCTGGAACGCCGGAGCGAGCGGTTGCGCGAGCGCATGGCGGACCTCCAGGCGAAACACGAGAACGGCACGATGCCCCGGGTGGCCTACAGAGCACGGGCGAGTCGACTCACCGCGGAGCTCAACGCCCTCGACGAATCGATCAACGAGACGGACGAGCGAGCGCGGGCCGTGGGTGTGAACACGTCGCAACTCGATCAGCTCAGGACACAGGCGCGGAACCTGAGCGGACAGGAAGTCGCGGCAGTCGCGCGTGACCTCGGCGTCGGTCGACCCGACCACGCTGGCCCACCCGAGGACAGGGGCCCCGGTGACGCTGGCCCGCCCGAAGAGCGGGGGCCCGGTGACGCCGGCCCGCCTGAAGACGTGGGGCCGTCGACGAACGTGACGGACGACGACCAGTCGGGACCGCCGGCCGACCGCGGCGGGACCGGTGGTCCGCCCGGTGACGAAGAGACCGGACCGTCGACCGACGGCGAGTCACCGGCCGACCGGAGAGCAAACGGCAGTGATCGCGGAGCGGCAGGCTCGGGCGGCGGAGCCGACGGCGACGACCGGAGCGACGGCGCGAACGACACCGGGAACGGAGCCGACGAGGCGGGCGGCGGTGCCGAGGACGCGGGCGGCGGATCGGGCGCTGGCTCGGACGGCGCTGGCCCCGGACACGGCGGGCCCGCAGGCCCCGCCGGGGGCAGTAACGATGGCGGCGGACCGCCCGGCCGCAACTGACCGCGGCCAGTTAGCCTTTTCACTGGTCATCGCTTACGTTCGGTAAATGGATTCGGCCGAGTTACTCAACCTCCTGGGAAACGAGAACCGCAGACGGATCCTGCGGCTGCTCGCCCGGAAGCCCTGTTACGTGACCGAGATCAGCGAGTACCTCGGCGTCAGTCCGAAAGCGGTCATCGACCACCTCCGGAAACTCGAGGAGGCTGGCCTCGTCGAGAGTCGGACCGACGACCAGCGCCGGAAGTACTACTTCATCTCACAGAACCTCCGGCTGGAGGTCAGCGTCTCACCGTACGGATTCGGAGCGAAAAGCGCCTACCCCGCGAGCCAGAGCCTCGACGTGACCGCCAGCTGTCGCCACCTGAAGATCGACGTGAACACGCGCGATCCGAGCGACATCCGCGACGTGGCGACGGAACTGGCGCGCCTCGAACAGCTCGAAAACGAACTGTCGATGGCCCAGCGGTGGGTCCAGGGCCGACTCGCCGCCGTCATGGAACAGCTCGGTGAGAAACTCGACGTGGACGACACCCGCCTCTACGCCGACGTGTTGAGTGCGCTGGTCGAGGGACCGGCCGACACGGACGAGATCGTCGAGGGCGTGGAAGCACCACCGCCGGTCGTCCGCGAGGCGCTCGCCGAACTCGAGGAGAACGGTCTGCTCGCCCGGGACGGCGACCAGTGGCGGCTCACCGATTAAATATCACGAGTCATCCCTGATCGCAGGTCGCGGCCGAAGTAGTGGCCGAGTAGCGCCGCCAGGACACCGAACCCGACGCCGACGGCGACGAGCGGAACGCCCGGGCCGACCGCCGTCAGAACCAGATTCCCGAGCAGCCAGCTGACGCCCGACGCGAGCGCGCCGCTGGCCGAGGCCTCGACGTATCTGGATCGGTCGCTGGCGAGCCCAGCGGCGAACGCCACCGCGGCGATACCGAGGAGTCCGCCGATCGAGCCGAAGGGGAGGACCATCCCCGCGAGGGTCATTCCGGCGACGCTGGTGACCAGCAAGAGCAGGAACGCCCGGAGCGAGAACAGCCCCTCGAACGGTGACCGCAGACGCGACGCGGCTGCGCCGAACGGCGCGCGGACGGCGGCCCCGAGCCGGCCGGTGAGCCTGGAACTGCCGGTGTCGTCCGGGGCGGACGGCCCGGTGTCGGTCTCGACCGGTGGCTCGTCGTCGAGCCCGAACGCCGCGTCGTCGAGCGACTCCTCGACGGACTCGTCCGGCCGGGTCCGTTGATCGGAACGTTCGGCCATACGAGACGTTCCGCGTGGGGCGACGTGAGTCTTTTCCCGCGGCCGTCGGAAGGATGGTTTCAAGTCCGGGCACGCGGTACGCCCGAGTATGAATCCAGGGGACCGGGTCCGCGTCGAGCGCGCGGACCAGACGTACGAGGGCGTCTTGCTGCCCTCGACGACGGCCGAGAACCTCGTCGTCAAACTCGAGAGCGGGTACAACGTCGGCGTCGACCGGGACGCGGCGTCGGTCGAAGTACTCGAAGCGGACACCTACGACGTGGAAGGCGCACAGGACGCCGAGGGCGAGTCGGCCATCGAGTTCGACGACGACCTGCCGACGATCTCGCTGATCTCGACCGGCGGGACCATCGCCTCGACGGTCGACTACCGGACGGGCGCGGTGACCGCCCAGTTCGACGCCGAGGACGTGCTCCGGGCAGTGCCGGATCTGGCCGGCCGCGCGAACTATCGCGGCCGCGTCGTCGCGAACATCCTGAGCGAGAATATGACGCCGGACGTGTGGCAGGACCTGGCACGCGCGGTGCGGGACGAGATCGAAGCCGGCGCGGACGGCGTCGTCGTCATGCACGGCACCGACACGATGCAGTTCACCGCCTCCGCGCTGGCGTTCATGCTCGACACGCCCGTCCCCGTTGTCTTCACGGGCAGTCAGCGGTCGGCGGATCGACCCTCCTCGGACAACGTGATGAACGCCGTCTGTGCGGTCGAGGCCGCGAAATCCGACTGCGCCGAGGTCATGGTCTGTATGCACGCCGACGAAGCCGACGAGCGGTGTGCGCTCCACCGGGGCACCCGCGTCCGGAAGAACCACACCTCCCGCCGGGACGCCTTCGAGACCGTCGGCTCGAAACCGCTCGGCGAGGTCGATTACGACAGCGAGGAGATCACGTTCCGCCGCGAGTACGCCGAACGCGGCGAAACCGACCTCGCACTGCAGACGGACCTGGCGACCGACGTGAGCCTCGTGAAGTTCACGCCGGGCACCGATCCCGCGATGCTCGAAACCGCAGCAGACGGCGCGGCCGGCGTCGTGATCGAAGGTACGGGGCTGGGTCACGTCAACACCGACTGGATCGAGACCGTCGAGAGCGTGACCGACGCCGGGACGACAGTCGTGATGACCAGCCAGTGTCTGGAGGGCCGGGTCTGTGATCGGGTGTACGACACGGGTCGGGACCTGCTCGACGCCGGCGTGATCGAGGGCGAGGATCTGCTCCCTGGCACGGCCAAGGTGAAACTGATGTGGGTGCTGGAGAACGCCGACGATCCCGCCCGAGCCATGCGCGACCCGCTGGCCGGTGAGATCCAGAGTCAGTCCCGACCCTGGACCTGAGATGGGTGACGAGGGCGACGGCGTGGACGGGGATCCGACCGTCCGCGTCCGGCAGGCCCGCGCCGACGACCACGAGGGGATCGTCGCCTTCACCGAGGACACCTGGCCGGATCGTGACGTGAGCGACTATCTCCCTCGCGTGTTTCCCGAGTGGATCGAGACTGACGGCCCCGGCCAGCGGACGTTCGTGGCGACGGTCGACGGCATCCCCGCAGGCGTCCTGCAGGGTGTCCTGCTCTCCGAGTACGAGGCCTGGGCTCAGGGGATGCGTGTCGCGCCCGACGCCCGCGGCCTGGGACTGGCCCACCGACTCACCGGAGCCGTCTTCGACTGGGCGGCCGAGCAGGGCGCGACCGTCTGTCGGAACCTCGTCTTCTCCTGGAACGCACAGGGTATGGGGACCTCCCGGGGCATCGGCTTCGAGCCAGTCTCGGAGTTCCGGTGGGTGCATCCCGAACCCGACGCCGACGCGAGCACCGCCACCGACCACACCGTCACCGACGACGCGGACGCCGCCTGGAGTTGCTGGCGACGGAGCGACGCCGATCGGGCGCTCCGGGGGCTGGCACTGGCTCCCGACGAGTCCTGGGCCGTCCGGGAACTGACTCGCGAGGACCTGCGGCGACTCGCCGACGAGACTGCGGTGTTCGCGGTACAGGAGGACGGTGGCGGGACAGTAGGCATGACCTACCGCGTCCGGGACTACGAGCCCGGTGAGGCTGACGAGCGAATCGCCGAGTACGGCGTCGCCGCGTGGACGGACGTGCCGGCCGCCCGTGCGCTGTTCGCGGCCATCGCCCGTGACGCCGCGGCTGTCGGAGCCGACCGAACACGAGTGGTGATCCCCGAGACGGCGCGGGCGGTCAGCGACGCCGCTTACGCGGGCGTCGAACTCGGCGAAGAGCCGGACTTCGTGCTGGAAGCGGACCTGACCGGGCGGTGACAGCACACTCCGATATCTCCCTCACCCGCCGCTGACCGGCGGGAACAGCGCGAGTTCGTCGCCCGCTTCGAGTTCGGTGTCCCGGCCCTCCGCGGAGACGAAGGGGTTGTCCCCGTTGTGGAGGACGCGGATGTGATCGCGCAACTCACCGTCGTCGTTCAGCACTTCGTCGGCGAGTTCCGGGTGAGACTCAAGCAGTGCGTCGAGCGCGTCGCCGAAAGTCGCGCCGGGCTGGACGTCGACCGCGACCTCGGACTGGCCGACGACCTCTTTGAGATTGGCGAACAGCTTCCACTCCATACCCGGACGAGCAGCCGCGACAGCAAAAGCCGTTGCCCTTCAGTCGTCGTCGGCCGTCTCGGTGGGCACGGTCGCTTCGGGAGCCGTCGCGGCGGCTTCGAGCTTGCGGAGCCGTTCGGGTTTCGCGACCGCGTAGACTGCGTCGCCGGCCGCGACGACGTGGTCCCGGTCCGGGAGCGCCTCGATGCCGTCGTCGGCCAGCCGAACCGCGATCACGGCCACGTCGAGCGAGCCGACGGGCTGGCCAGCCAGCGGGCTCCCGGACTCGATTTCGACGACGCTCATGGTCTCTTCTGCGGCCCGGAGGAGTGAGGCGAACTCCCGGTCGGTCCGGGACTCGACGGGCAGGGTGATCAGGCGGTACTCCGTCTCGGCGTCGAGTTTGGGCGTGTCGGCGGCGTCGACGGCCAGGGTCACGAGGTCATCGGCGATCCCGCGCACTTCCCCGGTCGTCACCCGCTCGAAGGGGTCGGGTCGCCACACCTGCACCACGTCCCCGGAACTGGCGGCGAAAGCGGGGTCGGCCTGCACGGCGACGGCGGCGGTCTCGGGCGGGAGCGTCGGGCCGATTCCCGCGACCCGCGCGCCGATGGCGAGGTACTCGACGGTGCCGTCGGCGGCGAGGTCCACGTCGACGTGGCCGACACCGAAATCGCCCTTGATCCGCGTCCGAAGGCGGTCTTCGAGGTCCGTGACGGTCAGCCGCTTGGGAAAGAGGAAGGTCCGACCGGCGAGTTGGTCTTTGGTCTCGGCGGCGACGGGATCGTAGCCGACGATATCGTCGATCTCCTCGGGGAGGTCGACCGCGATTACGCGGCCGACGGCCTCGACGACGCGGCTGACCTCGCCCTCGACGCTCGTGCTCCCGGTCGCGGCGAAGAGGTCGTTGCCAAAGCGGTCACCGACGTCGACAGCCCCGGCCGCCGTGAGCCCAGCCACGCCGACGGCCGCGATGTTGAACAGCGCGGTTTCGGGCGAGAGCGGGTTGGTACCGCCGGTCGTCGGGGCGATGACCTGGCCGAGTGCTGTCATCGTGTTCAGCGAGACCGCGACACCGCTAAGCCCCACCAAGACGGGAAGTCCGCGCTGGATTCGCTCGTGCGTGTACCACCGGTACAGCAGTGCGACGGTTCCCGACAGGACGCCCGCCAGGACGGCGAGACCGACCAGTTTCGCGAGCGCCAGCACCAGCCGGTCGAACAGCGTGGCCGTCTGGGCGATCACGCGACCACCTCCCCGAACGCGTCGAGTTTGTCGGGCGGCCCGACGGCGAACACCTCGTCACCGCCGGCGAGCGCGGTCGTGCCCTGGGGGACGACTTGCCAGCCCGTCGGTTTCCTGACGGCCAGTATCGCGACGCCGTGTGTCTCCCGGGCGTTGGCAGCCCCGAGCGTCACGCCGTCGAGGGCGCTCTCGGCGGCGACCGTGAACCGGCGGAATCGCTTGCCGGTGCGCCGCAGCAGGGAGATGAGTTCGTACTCCAGTCGGGTCCCACGGGCCTCGACGACGACGCGAGCCCGGTCGGCCCGGACCAGCGGTTCCGCGTCGGTCCGGGTGACCGCGGCCGTGAGCCGTCCCTCACCACCGGTGGTCGTCGGTGCGCGGACGGCTCTCGGAGTGGACTCCCCGTCGTCCTCGACGTGGGCAGGCGTCGTCGGCGCGGTCAGGCGCTTGTCGGCTTCGGGATCGGCCGATGTCGCGCTCACGACCGTCCCGCGGACCTGCGCGTCGGCCGTGATGAGCGTCACCTCGTCGCCGCGGGCCAGCCCGGTCGGGATCAGCGCGTCGACCGAGACGGCCCGCTTGCCCGCAGGAACACGCTTCGAGAGCCCGGAGAAGGGGGGTGCGGCCGCGACCGACGCCCGGCCGCGCTCGTCGATGGTCACCGTCACGTCCCCGAGGTCGAACTCCGTCCGGAGCCGTTCGGCGACCCGTTCTTCCAGTTCCGAGACGCGCAGATCGGCCGGGAAGGTGTACTCGGCTTCACCGATCTCGGTCCGGAGGTCGTCGGACAGCGGCGGGTACCCCTCCATGTCCGAGACGTCGCCGACCACGTCGATGCGGACCTGTCCACCGGCCACCAGATCGGCCAGGTCCCGCGAGAGCGTGCGTTCACGGAGTTTCGACAGAGAGAGTTTCCGGGGTGCGTTCGCGCCGAGCTGGTCGCCCTTGGCGTGGGCGTACAGCGAGAGCGCAGTCACCACCAGGATGGCTGTCACCAGTGTCGGCGCGTTGGCCGACTGGGTGACGGTGGGGTCGGCCAGCGCCAGCAGGCCGCCGCTGACCCCCGCCAGCGCGACCGCCAGCACGACCACACCGAATCCTGGTATCGAGACGCCAGTGAAGTACTTGAAGCCAAAGCCCAGCGTCCACGCGACCAGCGCGGGAATGATACCGGTGAGAAAGCCGAGATAGATGCCCAGCAGAATTTCGACCGGGAGCGAGGCCATGGGCTGGCTGGGACCGCCACCTACAAACCAGTACCGCCGGGGGGTCCGGTTCGGCGGTTTTATCCACTCTCAGGTCGGACGGAGGAGCATGGCGTCCCGGCGCGTGTTGCTCGGTACTCGTGTGACGGTGGTCCTCGTGACGCTCGTCGCGATCCTCTCGTTCGCCACGGGTGTCATCAACATCGGCGTCACGCAGGTCTCGGGCCCGCTGGCCACGTTGGTCCCCGAAGACGTCGAACGAGCCGCCGGGTTCACGGGCGCACTCACCGGATTTTTGATGCTCTGGAGTATGTTCGGGCTCCGGCGCGGCCTCCGGGTCGCCTGGTACTCGACCGTCGTCCTGTTGCCCGTGACCGCGGTTCAGGGACTGGTCCAGTCCAGCGTCGTCTCGACGCCGCTGATCGTGCTCTCACTGGTCTCGCTCCCCTTCGTCTTGGTCAACTACCGCCGATTCGACCGGCAGATCAGTCTCTCGACGACGCAACTCGCGGCGACGGCCGCCCTCGTCGGCACGATGGTCTACGGCACGGCCGGCACTTATCGACTCCGCGCGGACTTCGCGAACGTCGAGACCATCCTCGATGCGGTGTACTACACCATCGTCACCGCCAGCACCGTCGGCTACGGCGACGCGATCCCACAGACACAGCAGGCCCGGCTCTTCTCGATCTCCGTGTTGATCCTCGGCGTGGCGAGTTTCACGCTCGCGTTGGGGTCGCTACTCGGCCCGGCCATCGAGGCGCGGTTCGCGCAGGCACTCGGTACCATGACAGAACGACAACTCGAACTGCTCGAGGACCACGTGATCGTCCTCGGCTACGGCGATCTGACGGAACCGATCATCGACGAACTCGACGGCCTGGCCCCCTTCGTCGTCATCACACCGGACCAGGACGCGGCGTCGAAGCTCAACGCCCGCGACATCGCGGTGTTGTCGGCCGACCCCAGCGACGAGGAACCGCTCCACCGCGCGAGCATCGAGGACGCCCGGGCGGTCGTCGCGGCGACCAACAACGACGCCAACGACGCGCTGGCGATCCTCACCGCGAAGTCGCTCAACGCCGACATCCGTGTCGTTGCCGGGGCGACCGACCGCGAGAACATCGAGAAACTCAGGCGCGCGGGCGCGGACACGGTCATCAGTCCCGCGGTCATCGGCGGCCACCTGCTGGTGGAGTCGGCACTGGGCGACGAGAACGTCGAGTCGCTGGCCGACCAGTTGCTCGATACGTCCGGCGGCGGGACGGGCGATTGATACTGCCGGACAGTCAGCGGTTGCGGTCGACGATGGCCACGTCACAGTCCAGATCGCGGATGCGCTCGAAGGTAGGCGGCGAGACCAGCCGCGAGGCGCGGCTCCGGTCCATGCTCGCGCCCATGAACACCAGATCGTAGTTCGTCGCGTTTTGGGTCAGGAAGTCCTCGATAGCGGCCCGCGAGACGCGTGTTTCGAGCGAACCCTCGAAGGGCGCGACCAGATCCGAGAGCATATTCTCGGCGCGGCGGCGGTTGCCGTCACCCTGCAGGCAGTGAGCGACGCCGACGTGCCCGGTCCGGCCGGTCAACCGGAGCGCGAAGTCGATCATCGCGTGGGCCACGTCCCCGGCCCGCCGGACCGGGACGAGGACGCGGTGCCAGCGCGTCCGTCCCGCACAGGAACGGTGGACGAGGACGTCCACGTCGCCCCGGAAGAGGAGTCGCACGAACGGCGAGAGACTGCCGTGGCGCTGTTCGTACGGCGTCGCGATCAGGTCGCAGTTGGCCTCGTGTGCGGTCGAGAGGACCGTCGACGCGGGCGTTCCGCCGGCCGTGGTGACGACGACCTCACAGGGGACACCCACTTTCGTCTCGATCTGGGCGGCCTGTTCCTCCAGCCGATTGACCGCGGTCGAGGCGGCGCGGCGCTCGGCCATCTCGTCGAGTGCTGCCGCGTCGAGTTCGTCCTCCGCACCCGATTCCGGGGCGCTCGCGTCACCCCCGTCCGTTCTCGCGCCGGCCGTCCGGTCGAGCAGTTCCCGCTCGGCCGCGGCCACCTGTTCGTCGTCGACGACGTCCAGCAGGACGACTTTCCCGGCCTCGTGGGCGGCGGCGAGTTTCGCGGCCAGCATCGCCGTCGCCTCGGCGTCGTCGGTCCGCATCGGCACCAGCACGTGGTCGTCGCCCTTCGTCGACTGGTAGAGATAGCGAGCTCGCTCCTCGAAGAAGGTCTCGCGCCACAGCAGGAAGACGCCGGCGACCAGCGTCGAGGAGATCAGGACGCTCCCGACGTAGGCCAGGCGCGGCGTGAGCGTCACCGACAGACCCGCCACCACGTCGAGCGTGATCGAGTTCGCGCTGCTGACGTCGATGACGTGGACCAGCAGGGCACTGGAGTAGGCGGAGGCTTCCTCGACGGTGAGCAACCAGGTCACCAGCCCCGTGAGAAAGACCGAGAACGCCGCCGCCCCGGGGTCGACGGCCGTCCGGCCGGGGGGCGCCCAGAGCGCGGTCGCGATTCCGTACGCGACCCAGCCACAGAGCGCGCCGACGGTCAGCCCGCCGACGAACCGCGTCGGCGAGGCGTACTCGCTATCGGGCCGGGCAAAGAGTGTGTACGTCCCCGAGGCCAGGGGCGGAAAGAGCAGGAACGGCAGGACGGAGACGGCGTTCGAGAGCCAGGTCACGGCGGCGATCAACAGTGGCACGAACACGAGCACCGAGAGGTGGACGAGATTCCGCGTGTTCTCGAGCCAGCGACGGATCGTCCACAGTTCGCGGCGCTCGAACCGGCGTACCCGCGCCCGCGCCGAGACGAGTCGCTCGCGCACCCGGTCGCGCATACCGGTGTTTCAGGAGCCGACTACTTCAACTGCGCGCCGCTGTCGGACGCCAAGACGCCCCGAACTCAGACGGTCGTCGCGGCGTCCAGTGCGATCCCGATGGCCCGTTCGACGTTGTTCTTCGCCTTCGCGGGGAGCTCGTCGGCCTCGGTCTCGCCTTTCTGGGTCCCCTCGACCAGATTCCCGTCGACGGTACAGATCGCGCCGGCGGCCATGCCCTTCCGGCGGGCCAGCGAGAAGATCGCCGCGGCCTCCATCTCGACGGCCAGCAGGCCCGCATCCTCCCACGCGTCGACGTACTCGTCGGTCTCGGCGTAGAACGCGTCGTCCGTGGCGACCGGTCCGACGTGAACGTCCTCGCCGTTGGCTTCCGCGCCGTCGACCAGCGCCGAGAGGACGCCGTAGTCGGGGACTGCAGGCACGGTGTCGGCCTCGTAGCGGCCGGTCGTCCCCTCGTCTTTGGCCGCGCCCGTCGCGACGACCATGTCCCCGATCTCGATGCCGGACTGGAGCGCGCCGGTGGTACCGACCCGGATCACGGTCTCGACGCCGACGGCGTGGAGTTCCTCGACGGCGATGGCGGCCGACGGACAGCCGATCCCGGTCGAGCAGATCGTGAGATCGCGACCCTCGTAGGTGGCGTTGACGAGTTTGTACTCACGGTTCTGTGCGACTGTCGTCGCTTCGTCACAGGCGTCGGCGATGCGGTCGACGCGACCGGGGTCACCCGGCAGGAGTGCGACGTCCGCCAGATCGCCCGGTTCGACCAGCAGGTGTGGCTGTTTGGCCATACACGCCGTTCAGCCAGCGGCTACAAAACGGCCGGGGATCGGGGCTCAGGACTTCGAATCGTCCCGGCCCAACAGACGGCCGATCGGCCCCATGAACTGCGCGAGCGAGAGGTCCGTCGACTCGAAGAACTTCTTGGCCCGGTAGGCACCCCGGGCGGGAAAGCCGATCAGGAAGAAAACGAGCGCCGTCAGCGACAGGGAGATCATCGACACCGGAAGCAAGGACTGGGGCTGGACGATCCCCTCGATGACGACGAGGCCGAACAGGAAGATGCCCGCCAGAATCGAGTGCCGGCCGAGACTGCCGATGAACGCCCAGCGGGGACTCTCGGTCTCCAGCGGGTCCGCAGTCTCGTCGGATTCCGCCGTCGGAGTCGCCGGCACCGGGTCCGGTGACTGCGCGGCGGTTTCGGGCCCGCCAGACGATAGCGCCGGTTCCGGTTCCGCCGTCACGTCCGGTTCGGGTTCGTCCGCTTCGGGCGCGGCGCGCCACCACACACGGCCGACCCCCACGTCCTTCGAGTCCAGTTCGTCCCGGTCCACGAGGTCCTCCAGTCGGTTGAGCGTCGCGCGCTTCCCGATCGGAAGGTCCTCCGCGACCTCCGAGGTGGTCAGAACGGGATCGTCCGACCCCTCGAAGACGCCCAGAATGTTCTCGTCCCGGGCCTTCTGGGCGGGTGCCCGCGGATACTCCTCGGAACCGGAGCCTGAGGGCATGGGAACCCATATTTCAGCCATGCGCATTAATCTTGGGGAGTCGAGATGGCTGCTTCAGGAGCCGTTAATCCGAATTTCGGCCTTACGAAGTAAGGTTCACGAGCAGTAACCTTTATGCTCTCGGGAGAACATGGGTGTGATGAGGGCGCGGGGGAAGTGGGAGCACGCCACTCCAAGCCAACACCACGCGTCCGAAACCATACCGGACGGACCACACCCAACACCACGGGGTTGACCGGTACCGACCCTCACTCTCGTTCCCTTTCGGAAACCGAACCGATCAGCGCCGCTTACAGCAGTCCAGCGGCACTGAACAGCAGCAGGTTGTGCATTCCCGGCCCGAGTCCGACAGCCGCCACCAGGCCGAGGGTCGCGTTGCCCTGTGCGGGATCTTCCTCCACGAAGTCGGCGAACAGTATCAGAACGGCGGCCGCGATCAGGAGCTTCACGAGGACGAACAGCCACCCTTTACCGATGGTCGGGGCCGTCGGCAGGGAGCCGGCGAGTTCCATGATCGCCGCCGGGATCGGGCTCCGTTCGCCGCTCCCGATCAGGTCGACACCGATGGCCGTCGACACGCCATCCAGCGCGTGTCCGAACACGACGACCGCACCGAGTGTCCCGGTCCGTGCAGTGACGGTCGGTCGGACCCGATCGAGGATCGCGTACGTCACCACCGCGACGACCAGTGACGCGAGCAGCGCCACGACTGGCAGCACGGGCGCGAACGTCCCTCGAGACGTGGCCGTCCACACGACCAGCGCGGCACCGGCCAGGGTCGCTACGCCACCGGTCACAGCGAGCGTGGGCGGGACCGTTCGATCCGCGAGGATCAGCCCTGCCCAGATCGCCCCGGCGACGAGGAACGTCGTGACGTACACTGCCGGGGCCGAAAAGAGCGGAGCGACGGCATCGGGGACCGCCGCGAGTTGATAGAGGACGTGCAACGCCGCGCCGGCCGCCATCCAGGGCGTGAACGCGACGACCAATCGTTGTGTGACCGGCGGTCGACGGGCGAAAAGCACCGCGCCGACGGCGATACCGGCAACCGCCAATCCGAGCAGATACGGCACCCCGGGGACGACCAGCCCCTCGGGCAGTATCTGGAGGAACATGGCGGAGGGGGTTGCGCGGCGGCCGAAAGCCTTCCGGTCGGCCACGTCGATTTTTATCTCGGGGGCCGCTATCGGAGGCATGGACGTTCCCGGGCGGATCGACCACACGGTACTGGGACCGGCGACGACGGGCGACGACGTGCTGGCCGTCCTCGACGAAGCCATCGAGTACGGCACGAACGCCTGTATCCCACCGTGTTACGTCGACATGGCGTCGAGCTACGCACCCGAGACGACGGTCGCGACCGTGATCGGTTTCCCGCACGGACAGCACACGCCAGCCACGAAAGCCGAGGAAGCCGAACTGGCCTGGGAGACGGGCGCGGACGAACTCGACCTCGTCGCCAACGCCGGCCGCCTGCTCGGCGGCGAGGACGACGAGTACCGGGACGAGATCGCCGAAGTCGTCGCCGCGACACCACTGCCGGTGAAAGTCATCGTCCAAGCGCCGCTGTTGTCCGACGCGGAGATCGAACGAGCGGGCGACCTCGCCGCCGCGGCCGACGCCGATATGCTCAAGACCGCCACTGGGTTCGGCGATGGCGGCGCGACGGTCGCGGACGTGGAACTGCTGTCAGAGTCCCTCCCGGTGAAAGCCAGCGGTGGGATCGGGAGCTGGGAGCGTGCGGCAGCGATGTTCGAAGCGGGGGCGGAACGGATCGGGGCCAGCAGTGGCCCCACCATCGTCGAGGAGTGGCAGGCAGCGACCACCGACTGAGGCGTCGGGCGTTGGTCAGTCCCCGCGGCGGGCACGGACCCACGACGGGAGGGGGTCGGTCTGGGGACGCGCGACGCCGTGGATGGTGACCTGCTCACCCTCGTAGTCCGCGGTCACGTCGAGAGTGCGTACCGTGTCGGTCGCGGGATCGACGAGTACGTACCCCGTCGCGTTCGCGCGGTGTGCCGGGACGACCCCCGCCGTCGTCCCGACCACGTCGTACCGGCGGTACCGCTCGCCATCGCGGGTGACGGGCCCGTCAGCTGCCAGAACCACCCTATCCGTGACGGTAGCGATGACCGCGACGACGCCGTCTCCGGCCGACACCCCACCTTCGAAGTAGATCGTGTCTCCTTCGACAGTTGCGTTCGCACGATCGATCGACGGAACGTCGGCCGCCGTCGGGTACGTCTGTCGGCCGAAGGTCTCACCGTCTACAGTGACGGTCTCGACCAGGGTGTAGGGCGCCGCGTCCACACCGGGCCGGTACCGCTCGATCCGGGTTCCGTTGCGCTCGGAGCGGTAGTACGTGAGCGTGCTGCCGCCGGCTGTCTCGACTGTGACCTCGACGGTATAGTTTCGGGTGGTGTTGTCGACAGTCTCGAACGCCGTCAGGGTCGTCCCGCCGACACCGAGGCCCGCCGCTGGATGGTCGAACGCGGCTGTGAGACCCATAGCCGCGGCACCAATCACCAGGCCGGCGATCAGAAGGTATCCGACACGGCGCATCGTTCCGGCCGTGTATCGGCGAGCGATTGAATGTTACCCCGCGCACGGTGGCGCGGGGAATCCTGCTCTCACGAGGGCAGGCTTCCTGTTTCGATGACGTGACGTGCAGACACAGACTCAAACTGAATCGTGTCCGTAGCGGCCACAGTCTCTACAGGCGTGTCTTCGGGCCATCCCAGCCCTAACTCAGCAAAGCCGCGTTGGATGATGTTCATCGCTGCGTTCGCATCTCTGTCCGTCTCGAACCCACAACTCGGACAGGAGTGGTCCCGAACCCAGATGGGTTTCGTGGTTTCCACACCACATCGGGCGCACTCTTTCGTTGTTCCCGCAGGTTCAACCTGTACGACGTGCGTGCCGTACAGGTCGGCCTTGTAGTCGAGCAAGTTGATGAACTGTCGCCATGCCGCATCCTGCTTGTTGCGAGCGTTGCCGTCGCCCTGGAGCATCGCCTTTACGTCGAGATCTTCCACGAACACGGCGTCGTACTCTGTGACGAGCCACGTCGTAAGTTTGTGCTGATAGTCCAGCACTTTGCGGCGAATCCGGCGCTTCACTTTGGCGACTTTCCGGCGTTGTCTCTCATAGTTGCGACTTCCGTGGTCTTTCCGCGAGAGTCTGCGTTGCTCGCGCCGCAGACGCTCGTAGTCGTCTTCGAGATCGAGCCAATCCACGGTTTTGCCATCGCTGGTGTGGACGTAGTTCCGGATACCGAGGTCAATCCCGACGCAATTGCTCGCATCCAGCGAGTCAACGTCGGGCTTTTCGGGGAGATCGACGTCGTCGGTTTCCAGCCCAAAGGAGGCGAACCACTCACCAGTCGGCTCCTTTTTGAACGTGACTTCTTTGATGGTGGCGTGGTCGGGAATCGAGCGGGAGTACCGGATTTTCACCCACCCGATCTTGCTGAAGCGGACGTATGCGTACTTGTCGTGGCCCCTCTTTTCATCGAGGTCGAAGCCAGACTGGTTGTACGTCACGCTTCGGTACTCGGTGGGTGCTTGCCGTTTGAGGCGACCGACCTTGTGTCCGTTCTCTTTCTTCTTGCGAAGGTTCGAGAGGTTGCGGTGGAAACGAGCAACGGTGGCTTGGGCGGCTTTTGAGTGCAGTTCGCTGAACACTGGCCACCGTTGTTTCCACTCGGGAAGCTTGTTGTTCTGGTCGTACTCAGACGGTTTGTCGTCCTCGGGGCTGTTCTCGTAGTCCCAGCGAACGTGGTTGTAGAGTTGGCGATGAACGTCGAGATGGTGTTCCAGCCTGTCCGCTACCTCTTGTGTCGGGTAGGCGCAGTAGCGGTGACTGTATTCCATCGCTGTCTGTTGGTTATCGATGTGTTCACTTAATGGTTTGTACCACGAGTTGTCGGCTTCATTCCCGACCACGGTGGGTCGGGGTATTCGCCTCGCTGACCAGTATAAATTCACCGGCGCGATCCGTCGCGCTTTTGCTCGGCGAGGACGGAGTCGGGAGTAGCGAATGGCCCGCTATCACATCGAGACGTACGGGTGTACCTCCAACAGAGGTGAGACCCAGCAGATCGAGCAGGCGCTCCGGGAGGGGGGCCACCACCCCGTCGACGGCCCGGAAGCCGCCGACGTGGCGATCCTCAACACCTGCACCGTGTTAGAGAAGACGGAGCAGAATATGCTCCGGCGGGCCAAAGAACTGGACGCCGAGACGCCCGGCGATCTCGTCGTCACGGGCTGTATGGCCCTGGCACAGGGCGACATGTTCCGTGAGGAGGACGTCGACGCCGAAATCCTCCACTGGGACGAGGTGCCCGACCACGTCCTGAACGGCGAGTGTCCGACCGTCACCGACGGGACCGAACCCGTCCTGAACGGCGTCGTCGGCATCCTCCCCATCGCACGGGGTTGTATGAGCGATTGCTCGTACTGCATCACCAAGCAGGCGACCGGCCGGATCGACTCGCCGAGCGTCGAGGAGAACGTCGAGAAGGCCCGCGCACTCGTCCACGCGGGCGCGAAAGAGATCCGGATCACCGGCCAGGATACCGGCGTCTACGGCTGGGACCGCAATCAAGGCGAGAGCCTGCTCCCCGAACTGCTCGACCGGATCTGTGACATCGACGGCCAGTTCCGGGTGCGCGTGGGGATGGCCAACCCGAAGGGCGTTCACGGCGTCCGCGAGGAGCTGGCCCGGGTGTTCGCCGAGAACGACGAACTCTACAACTTCCTGCACGCGCCGGTCCAGTCGGGTAGCGACGACGTACTCACAGATATGCGCCGCCAGCACGCGGTAGGGGAGTACGTGGAAGTGGTCGAGACCTTCGACGAGCATCTCGACTATTGGACGCTCTCGACGGACTTCATCGCGGGCTTCCCGACCGAGGAACCCGACGATCACGAACAGAGCCTCACGCTGATGCGCGAGACCCGGCCAGAGAAAATCAACGTCACGCGGTTCTCGAAGCGACCGGGGACCGACGCCGCCGACATGAAGGGGCTGGGCGGCCAGACCAAGAAGGACCGCTCGAAGGAACTGACCGACCTGAAGATGGACCTCGTAGGCCAGGCTCACGAGGAGATGGTCGGCACCGAGCAGTCGGTGTTGCTGACCGAGGACGGTACGGACGAGTCGCTGGTGGGCTACGACGAGGCCTACCGGCAGGTCGTGATCGCCGACGCCGAGGACCGAGGCCTGGCGGTCGGCGATACCGTCGACGTGGAAATCACGAGCCACAACACCGTCTACGCGTTCGGCGACCCAGTCTGATCCTCACTCGCGGTCGGCGCGGCCGGGGTCGCCGACCAGCCGGTCGACTTCCTCGTCGGGTTTCCACTCGCCGGCCTCTTTGGGATCGACGTGGACGAACACGTCGTCGACCTCCGAGAGGTTCTGGATCGATTCGATCACGGCCGTCTCGATGTCGTGGGCCTCCAGCAGGGTCCGGTCGCCCTCGACCTCGATGTGGAGGCTCACGTCGATCTCTGGGCCGACGTAGTGGGCGATCACGTCGTGAGCCCCCTCGACCTCGGGGTGGGAGAGCGCCCGCCTGACGATCTCGGCGCGCAGATCTTCGGGCGGGGCCGCCCCGACGAGGTAGTCGAGGTTGTCACGGACGACCTCGACGCCGGTGTAGAGGATGCCGACCCCGACCAGCGCGGCGGCGATGGGGTCGAGCAGTGGGAATCCCAGCCCCGCGCCGACGACACCGCCAAGCGCTGCCACGGCGGTGAAGATGTCGTTGCGGTTGTCCAGCGCGGTCGCGACGAGGGCGGGCGAGCGGTGATCCTCGCCGACGGCCAGACAGTACCGATAGAGGAGGTACTTCGCGACGGCGGCGACCGCGAGGATGCCCATCGCGGCCGGGTTCGCGCCGCCGGGGTCCGGACCCGCGAGGACGGCGGTCAGGGCCTGCCAGATGACGGCCCCGCCGGCCGCGAAGATCCCCAGTGCGACGAACAGCCCCACGAACGGCTCGATGCGCTCGTGGCCGTGGGGATGCTCGAAGTCGGGCGGCTGAGTAGTGAGGTAGAGACCGGCGACGATCACGACGCTGTAGGCGGTGTCGGCGAGACTGTTGACCGCCTCGGACCCGACGGCGAGGCTCCCGGTGAGATACCAGACCCCGCCCTTGGCCAGCGCGAGCAGGAGATTGACCCCGAGCACCACGAGGCCGACCCGCCGGAGCGCCGTCGAGCGTGCCATCGTCCGGCTTTGGACACCCGGGTAGAAAAGTCGTCCGTGCTACGTGAACTCGACCGCGCTATCGTCGTCCGGGACCGTCGCGCCGTCCTGCTCGGCGAAGCCAGCGTGGAGTCGATCGTAGGTGTCCTCGACGGCTTCGACGATGACCTGAGTCTCCGAGATGACCGGCATGAAGTTGGTGTCGCCCTCCCAGCGGGGAACGACGTGGGTGTGCAGGTGGTCGTCGATGGAGCCCCCGGCCGCGCCGCCGCCGAGGTTGAGCCCGGCGTTGTACCCCTCCGGGTGGAGTGCGGTCGCCATGGCCTCGATGGTCCGCTGTTTGAGACGCGCGTGGTCCGTGAGAACCGGCTCGTCCAGATCGCGGTAGTCGCCGGTGTGAGTGTGGGGGATCACCATCGCGTGCCCCGGGTTGTACGGGTAGTTGTTCAGGAGGACGAAGGCGTGGTCGCTCCGGGCGACGACGTTGTTCGTCCGGTCGTCGTCGCCCTCCGCGAACGCACAGAACACACACCCGTCGATATCTTCGTTCTTGTCGGGGCGCTCGATCCAGTCGATCCGCCAGGGCGCGAACACCTGCTCCATGCCAACCCTGTGGCCGCCCGTGGCTTAACCGCCACGGAGACCCCGGCCGAGTCGCCCACCCGAAGCCGAGTTCATGGTATATAAATAATGCGGCCGTTTTTCAGTTTAATACCAGGTCGAAGACGCGAGAAGCGCCGATAAACGATTTGCTCGCCTCTCGTGCCGTTTCGAAGATAATCGCAGGACTGCGGCCGAAAGTTCCGTGAACGAAGCCGAACGGATTGGGGTTTTTATGCGCATCTCGGCGGTAGGAAGTGATACGATGTCAGCGACAAACGACGGCGGCGACGGGATGACAGAAGAGTGCGAGGAGTGTCGTCGCGAGACACCCCACGAGGTGTCGGTACAGATCCTCACGGAGAGTGCCACCCCGGAGAACGCCGAGTACTCGCGTGAACCCTACCGGGTCAGCGAGTGTCGCGTCTGTGGCGCTCGGACCGTGCTGCGGATGAACAACGCCTGAGGCTGACATCGACTGCTCCGAGACCCGAGTCCCGGGAGCGACCGCTACAGTCGCGTCGTGACCTCACAGCCGTCCTCGGTCACGATGACCGTGTGCTCTTTCTGGCTGACCAGCTGTCCCTCCTGTTCTTTGAGAACGGGGTAGCCATGGAGGATGTCCTGCTGTTTCAGCCGGCGCAGCGCCATCTCTGGGCGGCGAGCGTCGAGCCAGCGGGTGGCAAAGGGCAGCGTCTTGAACTCCTCGGTGATCTGGTTCAGCGCCTGGCGAGCCGCGCGATTCCGGACCGAACCCTCGGATTCGAGCGCGAAGATCTCTTCCTCGCTACCCTCTCGAACCTTGCCGCCGCCGTCGGTGGCGAACGGTTCGATGGCCACCACGTCGCCGGCTTCGAGTTCGATCCCCTGATCGACCGCGCGGTTCGGGATGTTCGGCGGCGTGTGCTGTTGCCAGTGGCCCAGGCCGTGTCCCGTGAGGTTCACGACGGGGTTGAACCCGTAGCCGTCGATGGTCTCCTCGATGACCGCGCCGATCTCGCCGGTTTCCACGCCGGCTTCGACGGTATCGAGGGCGGCCTCCAGGGCGGCCTCGGAGGCCTCGGCCAGTTGGTCGTTGCCGGAGAGGTCGACGGTGACGGCGGTGTCGGCCAGCCAGCCGTCGACGTGGACCCCGATGTCTAAGTTGACCATGTCCTCGCCGAAGGTCGTCGAATCGTCGACACCGGGCGTTGCGTGGGCGGCTTCCTCGTCGATGCTGATGTTCACCGGGAACGCGGGTTCGCCGCCGAGTTCGCGGATGCGCTTTTCGGCCCACTCGGCGACTTCCAGGTGGCTCGCACCGACCTCCACCCGGTCGGCGGCCTCGTTGCGGACTGTCGCGAGAATCTCGCCCGCCTCCCGGTTTTTCTCGTACTGCTCGGCGTCTAGATCCACGTCGGTCATACCCGCCCGTTCGGCGAAGGGCGGCAAAGGAGTTGCGCTCCAGCGGGTCCGTCGACACACCCCGTCCACTCGGCCGGTTCGGGCGCGACTCGTCCGGGGCAATTCGGTGCTTACCCGCCCACGGGACAGTACTCAGTCGCGGGTACGCGGGGGAGACATCGGGTCCGATCCGTGACCACTCCGTAACCGGCCGGCAATCAGCGACCGCTTATCGGAGGCAGTCGGTCGCTACGGCCGGAAAACGGTCTGGACACCTTATCTCCGGCGTCGGGGAACGGCCGGTGGATGAGAGACAAGTATCTCGCGGCAGTGACAGCGACGCTCCTGCTCGTGGTCGCGGCGACGGTCGCCCTGACTGCGGGCGGGGAACGGGCGACCCAGCCGACCACGGACGAGGCGATGGCAACGACAGGCGTGGCGTTACACGGCGTCACGGTCGAGCGACTCCAGTTGCAGAACACGACCGTCGAGAACGTCACCGTCGGCCGATTGACCGTCGACGAGTTGGCGAGCGACGACCGGACGATATCGAACGGCACCTTCGTCGACGCCGAGATCTCGTCGCTGGCGTTGCCGGGCGTCACCGCCGCCGAGCTCACCGGCGGAGCACCGCCGGCCACGCCCGGCGAGGCCAACGAGACGACCCCGGGCGCGGCGACGCCGGGAGCGGCTGAGCCGGCGAACCAGACGACCGATCAGGTCGACAGCGTCCGGATCGCGACCCTCTCGGTCGAGCAGGTCGAGGTCGGCTCACTCACGTTCGAGGAGGCAAACGAGACCGCGGGTGCAGCGGACCCGGCTGGCACGCCGGCCGAGCCTGGCACTCCCGCTGACACGCCGGCCGAACCGGGGACGCCAGCCGAGACACCGACCGAACCCGCCACGCCGGGTGCGACGCCGGCCGAACCGGGAACGCCGACCGCGACGCCGGGTGAGCCCGAAACGCCCGCTGGAACGCCCATCGGTCCCGGCACACCGGCTGGAACGCCGGTCTTCGACCTCCGGAACCAGGCTGACGGTCCCCAGGAGACGCCCGAGGACGACGAGGGGGCCGGCGAGGGACAGGCGGTCGCGGTCCAGCGAGTGAACGTGACCACCCTGACCGTCGATGAGATGGTCGTCACGACCGCCGTCCCGAACGGCACGGCGGCGACCGGGGCCGACGCCACCGCGGGCGCGACGCCGGCCGGTGAACCGGACGCGACGCCGACAGAGGCCGACGACGGACCGGCGACCGACAGCCAGGTCGCGCGAGTCGAGGTCGAGTCCGCGAGCGCCAGCCGCGTCAGTGCCCAATTGACCGACGCCTACAGCCAGTTCCACGTCGCGAACGTGTCTGCACCCGCCGAGATCGCGGCCGGCGAGAACTACACGGTCTCGGTCACCGTGGTGAACGCCGACGACGAGCGAACCGTCGGGTACGTGGGCTACCGGCTGGAGACGACCGCCGCACAGCGTGAACTGGTCGTTCTCGAACCCGGTGAGCGCCGCGACGTGACGATCAACGTGTCGGCGGCCGACCTCGAACCCGGCACGTACGACCGGCTCGTCGAGACCAGAGACTCGGTCGTCACCAGCACGGTGACGATCACCAACGCCACCGAGGCAGCGACGCCGGCGGCGACGCCAGCGGGCACCCCCGGCGAAGCGGGCACGCCGGTCGGCGAGCCGGAACCGACGACGCCGCTGGAACCCGAAACCGAGACGCCCACCGAGGAGGGGACCCCGACGGCTGACGAGACACCTACCGAGGGAGCGACGCCGACGGAAGATGGGACGCCGACCGAGGAGGAACCCCCGGTAGACGGTGAGACACCCACCGAGACCGAGACGGCCACGCCGGGCGGCCCGCTCTGAGGCGGACCGCCAGCGGGTGGGTTCTCCGGGTGCGAGTGAGTGCCGCTATATATCGGGATATAGACGGTGATATACCTATTAGTAATTTCCTTACTACTGGTAGAGCCTCTCGACGATATGGATAGAGTCGGAGCGACGGCGCGAGACCGCGACTGCAGCACTGAGTCGAGTGGGGCGGACCGATGAGCGAGGCGACCGGCGCCGTCGAGTTCGGTGCCGCAGTGTCGCCGCTCCACCGCCGGATCGATGCCGACCAGTACGACGAAATATACGTCGTCGGTGACGTACACGGCTGTCTCGACGAGTTACGGCGACTCTGGACGGAGATGGACCCCGGCGAGGGGGACTGCGTGATCTTCGTCGGCGATCTCGTGCGAAAGGGGCCAGCGAGCCGCGAGGTCGTCGAGTTCGTGCGCGACCGGGACAACGCCACGAGTGTCAGGGGGAACAACGAGGCCAAGGTTCTGAACGGCGAGGTGTCGCGTCCGGGACTCGATCCCGTCCGGGAGTACATCGAGAGTCTGCCGGTCGCGCTCTCCTGGGACGGTGGCCTCGTGGTCCACGGCGGCGTCGATCCCACGCGACCCCTGGCGAGTCACGGCGTCGAGGACCTGCTCGAAACCCGGTCGATCCCGGCCGGAAACGGCTACGACGGGCCCTTCTGGTTCGAGCAGTACGAGGGGCCGCCCAGGGTGTTTTTCGGCCACACGGTTCTGGACGACCCAGTCGACACGCAGTGGGCAGTCGGGCTCGATACTGGCTGTGTGTACGGCGGTTCCCTGACCGCGCTCGCCACCCGTTCGGGTGAGTGGTTCAGCGTCGACGCCGCCCAGACCCATCAGCAACGCGCCGACCGGAAGATCGTCGATCCCACCGCGTGACGATGGGCGGGAGCGACTCTACCACCGACGACGGACACGATAGTCGGACCGAGACCGGAACCGAGGACGACGAGGCAGACGCCGTTATCCCGGAACTGGCCGACAGCGCCGACGGAGACCGATCCGACGGCGAGACGGCAACCGCGACGGCCGGAGACGGGGCAGCCTCGACGACACGGGACGTGGATCTGACCGATTCGGCGTACTACCTGAACCGCGAGTTGAGCGAGCTGGCCTTCCAGCGCCGGGTGCTGGAGGAGGCGCTCGACGAGCGCAACCCGCTGCTGGAGCGGGCGAAGTTCATCGCGATCTTCACGAAGAACATGGACGAGTTCTTCATGAAGCGGGTCGGCGGCCTCAAACAGCAGATGGCCGCGGGCGTCTCGGAGCTGACGCCGGACGGCCGGACCCCCAAGGAACAGTGGGAGGAAATCTTCGCACGGGCGCGCCCGCTGTTCGCCGAGCAGACGGACTGTTTCATCGAGGAGATCGAACCGGCACTGGCGGAGGCGGGCATCGAGATCGTCGATCACGACGAGTTGGACCCTGCGGTCCGAACGGACCTGCGGTCGTACTTCGAGGAGTCGATCCTGCCGACGCTGACGCCGCTTACCTTCGACCCGGCCCATCCGTTCCCGTTCATCTCGAACCTGAGTCTCTCGATGGCAGTGCTGACGGAGGGCGACGGTGACGAGCCGACGTTTACTAGGATCAAGATCCCCGAGAACCGGCCGCGGTTCGTCCGCCTCGGCGACGTGAGCGAAGCGGCTGGAAACGGGACGCGGTTCGTCCGGATCGACGACCTGCTCGCGGCCAACCTCGACCTGCTCTTTCCCGACGTGGCGGTGCTCGATCACTCGATGTTCCGGGTGACACGCAACGCCGAGGTCCGGCGCAACGAGGAGGTCGCCGAAGACCTCATCGACATGATCCAGGGGGTCCTCAAAGAACGGCGGTTCGCGACGGTCGTCCGTCTCGAGATCAGCGAGGATATGCCCACCTACGTCCGCGAGTTGCTGGTCGATCAACTCGGGCTGGAAGACCGGGAAGTCGTCGAACGCCGCGGGATGCTCGACCACCGGGATCTGTTGACCATCGCGGACCTGGACCGTCCAGCACTCCGGCGTGAGTCCTGGACGCCACAGCCACATCCCCGTTTGCTCCCGAGCGACGGCGAGGAGACCGACCTGTTCGCGGAGATCAAACGCGACGACATCCTCGTTCACCACCCGTACCACTCCTTCGACGACACCGTCCAGCGGTTCCTCCGGACGGCCGCCGAGGACCCGGACGTACTCGCAATCAAGGCCGCCATCTACCGAACGTCCCGGGACTCACAGGTCATCGAGAGCCTGATCGACGCCGCCAAGAACGGCAAGCAGGTTGCGGTGATGGTCGAACTGAAGGCCCGCTTCGACGAGGAGAACAACCTCCGGTGGGTCCAGCGCTTAGAGGAGGAAGGCATCCACGTCGCCTACGGGACGCTGGGGCTGAAAACGCACACGAAGACGGCACTGGTCGTCCGCGAAGAGGGTGACACAGTCCGGCAGTACGCCCACGTCGGCACGGGCAACTACCACTCCGAGACGGCAAAGACCTACGTCGACCTCGGCCTGCTCACCGCCGACCGGGACGTTGGACAGGACCTCGTTCGGCTGTTCAACTTCTTCACCGGGCACTCCCTGTACGAGACCTATCGGAAGCTGCTGATCGCGCCGGAGAATATGCGCGAGCGGTTCCGGGAGCTGATCCGCAACGAGGCGGCCGTCGCCGAGGCGACCGACGGCGAGGCGGGAAAGATCGTCTGTGTCATGAACCGGCTGGAAGACCCAGCCCTCGTCCGGGAACTGTACCAGGCGTCGATGGCCGGGGTCGAGATCGACCTGGTCGTCCGGGACATCTGTCGACTCCGGCCTGGGATCGACGGCGTCAGCGACACCATCTCGGTGCGCAGTATCGTCGGACGCTTCCTCGAGCACTCCCGGATCTTCTACTTCGAGAACGGCGCGACCGTCGACACGGACACGGCGGAACGGGGCGAACCACAGTACTTCACCGGGTCGGCCGACTGGATGACCCGGAACCTCGACCGCCGGGTCGAGGCGGTCACACCCATCGAGGACGAGTCACTTCGCCAGCAACTCCGCGCGATTCTGACGATCATGCTCGTGGACAACCGCCGGGCCTGGGAGATGGGGCCGGACGGGGAGTACGAGCGAGTGACTCCCGACGAGGGCGAACCGGTTCGGGACACCCACGAACTGTTGATGGCCCGGGCCGAACAGGCGGTAGCCAGGGCGCGCGCGACGAGCGACAGCGACCCGGTCTTCGATCTGGAAGACCCGCTCGCAGGGGTCGACATCGACGTGGACCGGGACGGCCCGGTCTGATCGACGGACGGGGAGTTCCGAATCTGTCAGTCGAGAACGTCACGGTCGTTGTCTATAGTTTCCCAGGAAGCGGTAGGCCTTTTAGCCCGACGTGTGATGTTCCGAGATATGCCCTACGAGAAGGTCGACGTGCCCGCGGACGGGGACAAAATCGAGGTGGTAGATCCGGACAACGACGAGCTAGATGTCCCGGAGAACCCCATCATCCCCATCATCTACGGCGACGGCATCGGCGTCGATGTTGGTCCGGCCGCACAGAAGGTACTCGAAGCGGCGGCGGAGGCGACCGGCCGCTCGATCAGTTGGATGCGGGTCTACGCCGGCGAGACCGCTCGCGAGCAGTACGACGAGAACCTGCCCGAGGACACCCTGCAGGCGTTCCGAGAGTTCAACGTCGGGATCAAAGGGCCGCTGACGACGCCCGTCGGCGCGGGCTTTCGCTCGCTGAACGTCGCGCTCCGGAAGCGGCTGGACCTGTACACGAACGTCCGGCCGACCTACCACATCGAGGGCGTCCCCTCACCCGTCACGCGCCCGGACCAGATGGACATGGTCACCTTCCGGGAGAACACCGAAGACGTCTACGCCGGCATCGAGTGGGAAGCCGGCACCGACGAGGTCGAGCAGGTCCGTGAGTTCGTCGAAGACGAGATGGGCTTCGACGAGACCATCCACGAGGGAGCGGTCGGCATCGGCGTCAAGCCCATCACCGAGTTCGGGACGAAGCGGCTCGTCCGGAAGGCCATCGACTACGCCCTGGAGAACGACCGCGACTCGGTCACCCTCGTCCACAAGGGGAACATCATGAAGTTCACCGAGGGTGCGTTCCGGGACTGGGGCTACGAGGTCGCCGAAGAGGAGTACGGCAGCGAGGTCATCACCGAGGACACCCTCTGGGAGGAACGGGACGGCGAACAGCCCGACGACGCCGTCGTCGTCAACGACCGCATCGCGGACAATATGCTCCAGCAGATCCTCACCCGCACGGAGCAGTACGAGGTCCTGGCGATGCCCAACCTCAACGGCGACTACCTCAGCGACGCCTGTGGGGCCCAGATCGGTGGCCTCGGCATCGCACCCGGGGCGAACTTCGGTGACGGCCGCTGTCTGGCCGAACCCGTCCACGGCTCCGCCCCGAAGTACGCCGGCCAGGACAAGGTGAACCCGACCGCGATGATCCTCTCGGGCAAACTCATGCTCGAGTACATGGGCTGGAAAGACGCCGGCGAACTCATCCGGGACGCCGTCGAGGAGACGATCAAGTCCAAACACGTCACCTACGACATCGAACGCCAGATTCAGGGCGGCGAGAAACTCGCCTGCAGCGAGTACGCCGAACGCGTCGCCGACAACATCCACGACCTGGCCTGACTGGCCGCACGCTATTTTTCCGGCAGATACCGCGACAGCGCAGCGACGGCTGCGTCCTCGTCGTCGATCTTCTCGCGCGGGATGGCGTACTCCCGGGGGAACCAGCTCCCGTCCCGGATCACCAGTTCGTCGTCGGTGATCTCGTAACTCTCGAAGTCGCCCCACGGTCTGATCGACACGCCCTGTTTCAGGCCCGCGTCGAGGACGACCAGTTCGGAGTCACGTCCAGCGGTCAACAGTGGAACCAGCCCCGCGAGCGTTGCGAACAGCCAGGTCGTGTCGAATCCATCGCCCAGCCACAGGTTGCCGACGAACAGCGCCACGGCGACGAGGCCCAGCGCCAGGCCGGCCAGTCGCCACCGGCCCTCGGGTTCGCCGCCGCTCGGATCGGGCAGGGTCACGCACACGTCGCTCTCGGCCTCGGCGTGGCGGGCGTAGCTCCGTGCGGCGGCGTGAAGCAGACCAGTCCCACAGAGGACGGTGACGCCGAAGCCGACGGCACTGGGCCAGAACACGTCCCGGCCGGGACCCAGCAGGCCGTAGTGGACGGTCGCGACGGCGGCCGCGAGCAGGATCGGGACCATCACGACCGCGATCTGTGCCGCTGGCGTGTGGAACCGCTCGACGCTGTCGGGTGTCGAGACGGCGGCGACGGCCCCGGTCACGGCGAGTGCTGTCGCGACCGCGACGCCGGCCGCGACGACGAGCGGGGCGGACGTGGGAGCGAGCAGGACGAGGGCCGTCCCGACCGTGCCGGCGACGTAGCCGCCGACCCCGAGGGCGAACAGGGAGGGCTCGCGCATACCGGCCGATTCCGGGGACCGCCAGGAATGGTTTGTGATCCGGACCGTCAGCCGGAACGAATTTGTCCGCCGACCGGACAGCACGTGATAATGTATCGACACTGCGTGCTGGCGCTCGTCCTCGTCCTCGCCGGCTGTGCGGGGCTGGTCGGCGATCCGACGGCGACGCCCGACACCGGGCCGGAGGGCGACGAATCGGGCGACCGCGACGACACTGTCGGCGGGACGACCGTTCCGGGCGTCGCGGCCGACGGGAGCGTCAACGAGTCGGCGCTGCTGAACGCACACTTCGAGACGCTCAACGCGAGTGCGACCCGGCAGCACTATCTCACACGCTCGAACGGGACCGTCGACTCGAATACCACGACGTACCGCAACGACACGCACCTGCTCTACCGGAGTCGTGGCTCGTTCTCGTCGGTCACCTACCAGCCCACCGATCAGGAGTGGACGGCCGAACACGAGCGGTGGGGCGACGAGCGGTACGTGTTCACCCACGACCGGTCGGGGGTGCTCTCGGCCGGCGGCAGCATCGAGTTCGGCGTGGCCATCTACGTCGGCTCCGGGCAGTTCGAGCGGGTGGGCACGACCACCTACCAGGGGGAGCAGGTCGTCCGGCTCGAAGCCGATGCGGCGAAATCGACCGGTCTCGCCGCCGAGTACCAGCAGTACGAGGCGAGCCTGCTGGTCGACGAGCGGGGACTGCTCCGCCGAGCGACCGGCACGGTGAAAGCCGGGGACGGACCGCCGACCAGCTTCGAGATCGCGACCACGACTGATGTCGAGACGGTCCCGCGGCCGGCGTGGGTCCCGAAACTCGTCCGTGGCGAGGCGTCGCTGGTGGCCAACGACACCGCGCTTGCGGTTCGGGTCACCGGCGGCCCGACGGTGCCGGCGAACACGAACATCGAGTTCTCGTCCCGGCTCCGGACGTTCACCGTCCAGTCGGATCGCCCTATCGAACCGGGCGACACGCTCTATTTCTCGCTATCGCCCGGGGAGTACGAGCCCACCGCGACGCTGACACGGACCCCGCCGGATCCGGACACGCGGCTCGACATCGGGGACGCCAGGAGCCAGGCGACCATCACACTCGAAGATCCGCCGGGGCTGGACGGGCCGGTCGAGGCCTTCTTCCGGGCCGGTCCCGGTCCGTTCGAGTCCAGCGGCGACGGCGCGGGCGAGTAGCCACCCGGGTCGCCGTCGTGGCGGGACCGGGACGCACTCGGTCCCCGGTCACCTGGCGTCGTCCGCCCAGGCCGGTGGCTCAACGGTCGTCGCACCGACAGCGACGAACCGGACTCGGCGAACCACGCGAACCGTTCCCGAGACACCGCTGGCGTCGGCGTCGTACGCGAAGCGATAGCTCCGGACGAATCCCCGGCCGTCGACGACCGCGGTCAGCGACGCGTTCCGCGGCGGCCCGACGAACGACGGCGACGGTGCGGACTCGGGATCGCTGAATCGAACCCCGGTCAACCGGACTGGTCCGTCCCCGAGGGTGCGGTTCGGCCGCAACTCGAACGCGCCGAGGACGCGGGCGACGCCCCAGTGACTCGTCGGGTCGCGGAGCGGGCCCGGTGGCTCGGTCGGGAACCGGTCGATTCGCGCGGTCGCGCCGGTCCCGATTCGCTGGGTGACGGCCGTCCCGTCGTACCAGTAGGTCAGGACGGGGGCGAGCGAGGACGTGGGGAAGCCGTTCGTCCGCTGGACGCGCCGGAACAGGTACCGGTCCCCACCCGGGGCGACCCGGCGGACCCGGGTCGCGTTCCGGCGGACGGTCCCGTTGCTCGTCACGACCTCGCGGACCAGGACGGTGTAGCTGGTCGATCCGAGAACGGCGTCGTGGTTCGCGGCCAGCGTCGACGCGTCGACGTCGTCGGCGGTGATGCCCGCGGGGACGGACGCGTTCCCGAGTTCGACGGGTTCGGGCGTCGCACGGCCGTCGAGAACCGCGCCGCATCCGGCCAGAGCGGCGAGGAGACACAGCGCGACCACACACCGATGTGAGCGTCGCATTCGTGGCAGTACAGGGACCGGACCACCCTAACGGTTCGCCTCGCGGACGGGACGGTGGATTCTTCCCCGAACGGGCCCCAGTGACGACCATGTACGCGGTGGTCGGGTGCAGCGACTGTGACGCGCTCCGGGTCGTCGAGGGCCGACCGGAGCGGTCGGAGTGTCCCCGCTGTGGCGCGAGTCGCAAGTTCGAGAAACTCAAGCAGTTCGTCACGACCGAGGATCCGGACCACGCCCGGGAGGTCCGGGCGGCGATGCTGGCCAAGCGACAGGGCCACGAAGACGCCTTCGCCGATCTCGATTCCTTCGCCGAGATGGACCGCTACCTCGACGAGGTCGGCGTCGACGACGAGGAGTACCTCGAAGCGTCGGGCGTCGACACGGCGGCGGTCGGTGCAGCCGCCGACCGCGCCGAGCAGGGTGCCGGCGGCGGCCAGAGCCGGAAAGAGACGGTGCTGGCCGCACTGCGGGAACAGGACGACCCGACCGAAGCGAGCGTCGTCGACTACGCCACCGAGCGCGGCGTCCCGGCCGAGTACGTCCGGGACGCACTGGAAAAGCTCGTCCGCCGGGGCGAAGTGACCGAGCGCGGCGATACCTATAGACTACTGTGAGCCTCGCCGACCGCGACATCGACTACGCGTCGGCCGCCGTCGGCACGCTCGTCGGACTGGCGGGCCTGCTCTTTCTCGCCGAGCCGGTGGTAGACCCGCTCGCGCTCGGCGGCCTCCGGGTCAGACCCGTCGCGCTCTCGACGGTCGTCCTCGCGCTGGGCTTTGGGCTGGGCGGTGTGGTCTACCTCCGGCGCGGACAGCGCCTGATCGGGACGGCCCACGCCGTCGGCGCCGTCGGCTGGGGATTGCTCGCGCTCGCGCCCGCGGTCGGGAGCGAGACGGCGCTCGTCCTCGGCCTGGCCGTGGTCGTCGGCGGCGCGGTCACGCTGGTGGTTCAGGCCTCCCGGAACCGCGACCGCAGGTGACGCCAGCGAGAGGTGTCCGCCCGCAGACTGTGGATTTTAATATGCGAGACGTTGGCACACACACCTATGGTCGAGGAGCGCCCGGAGTCCGCGGAGGTACTCCTTCTCGCGGCGGGAAGCGCGATCGCCGTCGGGGCGATCGTCGTCGTGCTGGCGGGGAGCGCCGGCCACCCGTCGGCCGGTCCGATCGGTATTCACCGGTTCGGCCAGGCGCTGTTCGTCGTCGGCTTCGCGCTCGGCGGCGGGTATCACCACGTCCTCGGGCACGAACTGCAGGCCGTGGGTTTCGCCTGTCTGGCGGCGGCCTGGGCGCTACTGTTCGTGGACTGGCTGCTGGACCCGCTGCTGGGCGGCGCGTACATCCCGTTGCTCGTCGCCGTCCTGGCGCTGGGCGGCGCGGTGGTCGTCCTCGGTATCTTCGGGGACACCCGCCGGTTCGAGGACGTTGTTCCCGAGGGGTTGCAGACGCCCCGCGGCTGATCGACACCATCCGGCCCCCGTGAGGCGTAGCTCTTATTTCCATTCCAAAAGCCATAAATCAGATGCCAGAAACCGTGAAATTGATGGCAGGATTGCAGACGAAAACGGAGTTCACGGGCGATATGGGCAAGCTAATCATCGGTGGGTTCTGCTGTCTCCCCTACGGGGTCTACTACTACTTCGAGGCCAGGGAAACGCTGGAGCAGTGCCCGGAGTGCATGGAAACCGTCTCGCAGGGGGCCTCCACCTGTGGCCACTGTGGTGAGAATCTGGACCAGTACAGATAGATGCGGAACCCGCTTCGGGTGGTGATCACGCGACTCGGAGAGGAAGAGCCCTTGCTCCTCTCACATCACCCGACCTGTCGCTACTATTCTCATCACACGTTCGAGCTGTACGGTCAACAGCTGTGTATGGGGTGTTTCGTCGTCTATCCCGTCGGGCTCCTCGCGCTGTCGTCGCTGCTCGTCGCACGACTCGTGGTGCCGGGCGCAGCGCTGTTCGAACTGGGGACGCCGGCGTTCTACGGCCTCGGGGTCGCGCTGATCGGTCCGAAGGTCGTCGAGTCACTCAGCGCTGGACGGTGGCGGACGCAGACCCGGATGGCGGTGAAGGCGATTCTGGCGGTCGGCCTGGCGTTGCTGGCGTTTCCGTTCTTCTTCCGGCCGGCCGACCGGCTCGTTACCGCCGCCCTCTTCGTCGGGTTCCTGGTTCCGTACGTCGCGTACAAGGGACTGACCGCGCTCGACGACTGTCAGGGGTGTCCCCAGCGGGACGATTTCCCCGACTGTACGGGGATGACCGTCGACGGGACCTACGAGTACGCCGACGAGGCGACGACCGTCACGCCCGCGACGGGGACGGACGCGGCCGAGGACACGACCGACGACTCGCGCACGGAAAGCGGCGAGTGAGCGCGGTCAGCGACCCAGTTCCTCGTGGGCGCTCGAGAGGTGCCGGGAGGCCAGCGCCGAGAGCAGGGAGAGTTCGCCGGCCAGCGCGGCGGTGGCGATCACTTCCGCGAGCGCGTCGGCGTTGCTTCCCGCCGGGTCGCCGCCACCGGTGACACCAACGACCTCCAGCGCCTCGGCCTGCGTGGCGAGGCCGGTCCCGCCGCCGACGGTGCCGACCTCCAGTGACGCGATGGTGAGGCTGGCGTAGAGGCCGTCCTCGCGCTCCTCGACCGTCGTGATGGCGTTCGAGCCCTCGACGACCTGGGCGATGTCCTGGCCCAGCGCGAGGAACGCGGCGGCGACGGTGTTTGCGGCGTGAGCGTTGAACCCCAGACTGCCCGCCTTGGCGCTGCCGACGAGGTTCTTTCGGGTGTTGGCCTCCGCGATCGCGTCGGCGGTCGTCTTGAACCGCTCCTCGACCAGGTCGTGGGGGATGAACACGTCGGCAGCGACAGTGCGCCCGCGGCCCTCGACGGCGTTGATCGCGGCCGGTTTCTTGTCGGTACAGAGGTTGCCCGAGAGCGCGACCAGCGAGGCTGGCGTCTCGTCCTCGACCACGCCACAGGCTTCCTCGGTCGCGATGGTGGCCATGTTCATCCCCATCGCGTCCTTGGTGTCGTAGGTGAAACGCAGGAAGACAGAGTCCCCGACGACGTAGGGCGTCACGTCGGTCAACTCGCCGTGGCTGGTGGTGGACTCGGCGGCCTCGGCGAGTTCGTCGGTGTTTTCACGGACCCACGCGGCGACCGTCGCGGCTTCACCCACGTCTTCGACGGTGAACACGGGCGCGCGGGTCATCCCGTTCTTGAGGACACGTGCAGTCGCACCGCCGGCCGCGCGGATGGCCGAACAGCCGCGGTTGACGCTGGCGATCAGCGCGCCCTCGGTGGTCGCCAGCGGGAGGTAGCGCTCGCCCGCGACAGCGCCACCGTCGATATCGACGGGGCCGACGACGCCGACGGGGACCTGCGTCCCGCCGATCATGTTCTCGATGTTCGGTTCGGCGGTCTCGGCCGCGAAGGCGTACTCACCGACGGTGTCGAGGTCGGTGTCGGTCTCTCCCTCGACGAACAGCCGGCGTGCCGTGGCGGCCGTCTCGGGGTCGGCGTGATCGTCCAGTTCGTGGAGCCGAAGCTCGCCCTCGCGGACGCGACGGGCCAGATCGGACGGATCGGTCATACCCGACGGTGTGGCGGGTACGTCCTAAGCGTTTCCGAAGGACAGCCTTTGGCTACGTTTCACTCTCCAAAACCTTTTGAGCCAGGTCAACGGATGGTTCGACAAATGACCGACACGTCACTCACGGAGAGTCGGTCGATCCTGGAGCTGTCGCCCCCCGAGCGGGCCGAGAAAGGGATCGACGCGACGGCGGTAGAGGATGCCCTGATCGAGGTGATCCGCTACGGCGAGGGCGACCAGAAGGTGTTCGAGGGTCGAACCTTCCCGCGACTCGAACTGGACTATCTGGACGTCGGCCGGGAGAACAATCACCCGGTCGAGTTTCGCGACTGTACGTTCGAGGACGGGATCAGCGTCGAACACGCCGACGTGATGGTCCCGCTCGTCTTCGAGAACTGCGAGGTCGGGTCCCTCGAGATCGAGGACGCTCACTTCGAGTACGACGTCGAGATCGTCGACTCGACGATCACCGGGCCGGTGACGGCCGAGGAGTCGCGGTTCGACCGGGACTGTGAGTTTTCCGACACCGTCTTCGAGGCCGAGACGAAACTCGAAGAGATCAACTGCCGGGAGGACACGTGTTTCGCCGACGCCGTCTTCGAGGCCCTCGTCTCCTTCCGGGGTGCGCGCTTCGCCGGACAGTCGAACGCCATGGACGACAACGCGAGTTTCGCGGGGGCGACCTTCGCCGACGAGGCCGTCTTCGAGCAGGTCCGACTCCGGGCCAGCACCTTCGACGGCGCGACCTTCGAGGGGGTGGCGCGGTTCCGCGAAGTCCGCGTCGACGGCGACGTTCGGTTCACGGACACTACCTTCGAGGCCATAGCGAACTTCGCCGAGGCGCGGTTCACGGAGGACGCCACCTTCGCCGGAGCGCACTTCGCCGCCGAGGCGCGCTTCCAGGGCGCGGTGTTCGAGGGCGGCGCGCGGTCGCTGGAAGACGACGTGTCCTTCGAGAGTGCGACCTTCGCCGGCCTGGCCCAGTTCGGGGAGGCCGAGTTTCGCTACTCCAACTTCGAGGCCGCGACCTTCCGGGGCGAGGCCGTCTTCGAGGAAGCGTGGTTCATGGCCGACGCGGACTTCGTGGACGCGACCTTCGACGGGCAGGCCGACTTCGACGAGGCCCGCTTCGTCGAGGACGCCGACTTCTCGGAGGCCACCTTCCGGGGGAAGGCCGTCTTCCGCGGCGCGGAGTTCCAGGGGCACGCAAACCAGCTCGAAGACAACGCCTCCTTCGACAGCGCGACGTTCGAGGACGACGCCAACTTCGACGGGACGGAGTTCACCTCGGCCAACTTCATGCGCGTCGAGTTCGCCGGCACCATCCAGTTCGAGGACGCCACGTTCACCGAGCGCATCGATATGCTGGTGCTGGCCATCGACGACGACCCGTACGTGAACCTCACGGACGCGACGATCCACGGCGGCACGATCTCCCAGCCCAAGGACGGCTGGGTCCGCTACGACCTCACGCGGGCCTCCATCGGCGACATCACGCTCCAGTCGGCCGACGAGAGCGGCGGGAGCCAGCGCCTGCTCGATTACTTCCGGTTCTGTAACACCGTCTTCAGCGAGTTCGACGGCAACGAGTTCGACTTCTCGACCCACACCGACTATCTCGACCGCAACGACTGGGTCCTCCACGAGTTCGACGACACCACCGACCGCACCTACGCCGTCGAGATGACGCCCGAAGTGATCGAGATTACCTATCTCAACGCGAAAAACAGCGCCTCGGCGGCCGGCGACATGAAAGCCGCCGGCGAGTTCCGGGTGAAACGCCAGCAGTACGCCCGGAAGAAACACCTCGCCATCGCCGCCGACGGGGCGAGCGACCTCGGCTCGCGGTTCAAAAACGGCATTCGCGCCGCCGAGAACGCCTTCCTCGGCGTCACCTGTGGCCACGGGATGCGCATCTTCCGCATCTTCGCCGTGTTCGCGGTCGTCCCCTTCTTTTTCGCCTTCTTCTACACCTTCGGCGGCCCAGCGTTCGAGACCGCTCCGAGCCACCAACTCGACTCGCTCTCACAGCTGACGACGCCCGCCGGATTCAGTGAGTTCTACACGATGATCTCCTTTAGCTACATCACGTTCCTCACCATCGGGTACGGCAACATCGGGGCCGACGGGTGGGCCTCCCGGATCCTGGTGGCGGCCGAGGTGTACCTCTCGGTCATCCTCGGTGGGCTCGTGCTGTACGCGCTGATCAAGCGCTCGGAGATGTGAGAGCGGAAACGCTTATTTCATCGCCGACGCTACAGGTAGTATGACTTACGATACCGTCGTCTTCGACAACGACGGTGTCCTCGTCGGTCGGACGCACTTCGAGGTGCTCCGGGAGGCCACTGCCGATACGTTCGCGCAGTTCGGCGTCACCGACCCGGACCCCGACCACGTCGAGGACATGACCATCGGCGCGACCCCAGCACAGGTCGCGTCCGTCTGTGACACGTACGATCTCGATCCCGACCAGTTCTGGATTACACGCGACCGCACGGTCTCGGAGGCCCAGCAAGCAGAGGCGCGAGCCGGCCGGAAGACGCCGTACGGCGACGTGTCGACGATCGCGGACCTCGACATCAAGCGGGGCATCGTCAGCTCGAACCAGCAGGCCACGGTCGATTTCCTGCTCGATCACTTCGAGATCGACGGGCTGTTCGACACCGCCTACGGCCGCGAGGCGACCATCGAGAGCCTCAATCTCCGCAAGCCCAACGCCCACTACCTGGAGCGGGCGCTCGCCGACCTCGACGCGGACTCGGCGCTGTACGTCGGCGACAACGAATCCGATATCCGGGCCGCCGAGAACGCCGGCATCGACTCCGCGTTCATCCGCCGGCCCCACCGCACCGATTGGGACCTCAACGTCTGGCCCACGTGGGACATCGACTCGCTCGACGACCTCCACCGGATCTGTGGCACCTGAGGGCTAACCACGAACTTTCAAGCCCGCCGCCGTCCCAGTGCAAACGAACCCGCCCAGCCATGAGCCCTGCACCCGAGTCCGGCGAGTACGAGGCGGCGGTCGGCGGCGACCGCGAGAGCGTCGACGCCGGCACCGTCGAGAGCCTGGCCGTCACCGGCGAGCGCTGTGCCGTCGACGTGACCCCGGCGGCCGACGAGTTCCGACTCGCGCTGGCCGGCGACCACAACTCCGTCCGCGTCCGCGGCAACGACGAGACCGTCGTCCTCGAACTCACCGGCGACCGCAACTCGCTGGCCCTGGGCGAGGCGATGTCGCTCCGGCGGGACCGCGACGAGGGGGAGGCAAACTCCATCTCCCGGGAGTCGTTCGACACCGGGAGCGAACCCGACCTCGTGCAGACGACCCGCGACGAGGCCTACGCGGGACTGGGGTGGTTCGGGCTCGATCTGGTCTCCTATCAGACGGAGATCGAACGCGACCACTGCCAGTACTGCGGTCACGACGCAGAGCGCGTGATCGAGCGCCGCGAGGAGAAGGTCCTCTCGCTGTTCGGGCTGACGTTCACGCTCACGACGGTCGCCAGTTCCGACGAGTGTTCGTTCTGTCGGGTGCCTGCCAACGCCAGCGTCGACCTCTCGGATCGGGAGCGGCGAGAGATCTACCGCTGAGTCGCGGCATCGTCCGTCCGCCCCAAGACAGTCTCGGAGTACACCAGACAGCCGTGTTCGGGGTAGGTGTGATAGGTCTCGTAGCCGTCGCCGTCGACCGCGATGGCGGTGTAGGCGTCGGGCTCGAACTCGTAGGCCAGCTCGAAGTCGCGCCCGGCGGGGTAGGTGTCGATGTCGCGGATGGAGACGGCCGTCTCGGCGATCACCGACTCGCCGGCGTAGCGGAGTCGCCGGTCGTCGCCCTCGGGCAGGGAGAGTTCGGCCACGGCGTCGTGGGAGAGTGATTTACAGGAGATCATCTCCCGGAAGGCCAGGTCGGGAGCGTAGACGTAGTGGGAACTCCCGATGACGGCGATTTCGGCCGGCGCGTCACAGAGATCGACGGTGGTCTCGGCGAAGACGGTCAGCCGGTCGCAGTCGGGGCTGTCGCTCCCGAAGCCGACGAACAGCCGATCCGTGTGGACCTCAGGGTCCGTAGTCGACGACGATGTCATAGTTTGGGTGGAAGACGCTGTTGGGAGCCACGCCGCGGAACGAGGGCACTGACCGCCACTCCAGACTCGCGTAGCGGTCGCGGTGGCGGTCGAGGTACGCGCCGCCCGAATCGAGGTCGAGGGCGGGCGTCGGGCCCGGCGAGAGGGCATAGAACAGTTCGCCCCGTTCGGCCCGGCCGTCGCCGTTCGAGTCGCCGTAGGCGTGGTACGGGAGGTACGAGTCGAAGCCGGCGGCTTCGACGGTCGTGAGGTACGCGCTCCGGTGTTTCGGGAAGCCGTACCGGGTGTAGGCCCACGTCACCGCCAGCCCGTCGTCGGTGAGGTGCTGGCGAACCTGCCGATAGAACTCCGTCGAGTACAGATGCAGGAGGTCGTCACTGCGCGCGCCGGGCAGGTCCAACAGGATCAGGTCGTACTTGCGGTCGGTCTCCCGGAGGTAGGCGTAGCCGTCCTGGCGGTGGACGGTGAGGTTCTCATCGCGGTAGGCGTCGTCGTGGTACCGCCGGAAGAACGGGTGCTCCTTCGCGTACCGCTGGAACTCCCGGTCGGGGTCGACCATATCGACGGTCGCGCCGTGGTCGCGCAGGTAGTTGGCGGCGATCCAGTCGCCGCCGCCCAGCAGGAGGACGCGGTCGTCGGAGAGGTTCCGGTCCGCCAGCGGTTCGAAGGCGGCGGGCACGTCCACGAGGCCGTGGTGGTACGACTCGACCCAGCTCTCACAGAGCTGGATCGCCGCGTCCAGCCGGAGGCAGGTCTCGGGCCCGTCGGGGAACGGGTCGGTCGCACCGGAGCCGGTCCACTCGCGCTCGTAGAGGACGATGTCCTGATATCGGGTGGTCTCGTGGTCGGTGACCGAGACGGCCATGTTCCGGTCGGGGTACTCGTCTTCGATGCCCTCTTCGAGGTACAGCGTCCGGAGTTCCGACTCGACGCGGTCGTCGGCCGCCAGCGCACCGGCGTACGCCGTGGAGGCGACGATACAGACGACCAGCAGCGCGCGGACGCCTGTGCCGAAGGTCGCTCCCGTCACGGCCGAGGAATCACCGGCCGGCCGGTCCCGATACAGCAGGTAGACGACGAGGGCAGCCACCGCGTTCAGGAGTCCGAGGACGAACACGGCCGCGATCAGGCCCAGCGACGGGTACAGGACCAGGGCGTAGGTGACCGTCCCGACGAGGCTCCCGAGGTAGTCCATCCCCAGAATGGCGGAGAAACTTCCATCGTCGTCGGCCCCCTCGTCGGAGCCGGGCGTCTCGTCGGGGTCCGGGACCCGAAAGAGCAGGCCGAGCAGGCCCCGCGCGAGTCGCTGGGAGCCTCGGCCGAGCGAGCCGACGACCGCGAGCGCGCCGAGGTCGGCGTCCGCTTCGGCGTCGGCCAGATCCGTGAGGAAGGGGATCTCCAGTCCGGAGAGGATCCCGACGACGACGATAGGGAGGTGCGAGAGCCACAGCGCGACCGTCTCGGCGACGAGTTCCACGGTCTGGGAGCCCGGGACGGGGACGGCGTTGACGGCGACGATGAAGACGAGTCCGAGGGGACCCGCCAGCGCGAGGTACACCTCCAGGCGGAAGAAGTTCGCCGGGTCCGCGTCGACGTAGCGGTAGGCGAAGGCGCCGATGCCCAGCGAGAACAGAAAGAGGCCGATGGTGATGGAGTAGCGGACGACGGTGCCGCCGAAGATCACCGTCAGCAGTTCCGAGTAGACGAGTTCGTAGACGATGCTACAGAAGGCGACGACGAACGTGATCCCGAAGACCGTACTGCGTCTGGAGGGCGTCGTCACGACGGGCTCAGTCCGACGTGTTCAGTCGGGGCTCGACTTTCCACTTCTCGTCGATCTGGAACTGACCGCCGCTCTCGACGACGTTCAGATCGACGGCCGACCAGCCCAGATCGCGGTCGCCGTTCTCGGCCTGGAGGTTGGCACCGACGCGGTACCAGCCCTCGCGGAGATCGCGTTCCCAGCGGACCTGCTCGCCCGCGTCGACGTTTTGCATCCGCGCGTCCCAGTTGCCCGGTGGGCCGGCACCCGGGAGGTTGTCCTCGTCGTCGGTCGGCCCGCCGACGCGGGCGAACGCGACCGCCGGGATGGCGACCTGGTACATCTCGATCTGGCTCTGGTGGTCGTCCCGCCACTCGTCGTCGTCGTCTTCCCCGTGCCAGATGGCACGACCGTGCGCGCCGTGGGGCGCGCCCGCGTACGACCCCCTGCTCCCGCGGCCGACGGCACCCCGCCCCTTGGCTGCGCGAGCGACGCCGACGGGAGCGAGCGACCCGACGGCGTCCGCGCCGACAGCGTTGTTGCCGTCCGTGGCGGCGGCTTCGGCCTCGGGCTGGCTCTCCAGCGGCACGACCAGCGCGTTCGCGGAGGCCTCGATCGACTCGAACACGTCCGATCGCCGTGGCGGCGGCAGTTCGTTCGACCCGAGCAGGCCACAGCCAGCCAGGCTCGCGGCACCGAGGGCACTTCCCGTCGCGGCGAGGAACTTGCGGCGATCCATGCTTGTTTGTCATCATGGCAACCTATACTTTAATCCTACTGTTCGGAGGAACGCCGAAAACGGGTGGTGTAGCGTCCGAGGCCGCCTTCGGGCCCACCGGACGTGGGCGTCATACGTGGTACGGACGACCAGCGCGACGACCGTGATCGGTGGCGAGTTCGTCTTCGAGAGCCCTTGAGCCGTCATCGCTGTGGAGAAGCGCCCCATACACCGGCAACATCTGCGTGGAATCCCACCGGTCCCGCACATTGAAGGCAAAATCTTTTCAATACCGAATACCGTACGATATACAACACCAATCGGGTGGTCCACGTGCCGGAAATGGAAACAGCGCAGTTCGAGACGGACTTGAGTCTCTTCAAATACGACAACCTGGAACAGCTCCCGCCAGCCTATCGGGACCTCGACGAGGACGAGCGCACCGAGCGCATCGAGGCGGCCCTGGCCGAACTGGGTGACGACGTCGTCATCCTGGGACACAACTACCAGCGACGGGAGATCGTCGAGCACGCCGACTTCGTGGGCGATTCCTACCAGCTGAGCAAGGAGGCGGCCAACGCCGACGCCGACTACGTGATCTTCGGCGGCGTGACGTTCATGGCCGAGTCCGCGGACATCATCACCGACGACGATCAGTCCGTGATCCTCCCGAGTATGGAGGCGTCCTGTCCGATGGCCGGGATGGCCGAGGCCCTGCAGGTCGACGCCGCCTGGGCCGAAATTACGGCCGCGACCGACGACGACATCATCCCGATCACGTACATGAACAGCTACGCCGACCTGAAGGCCTTCTGTGCCGAGCAGGGCGGGCTGGTCTGTACCTCCTCGAACGCCCACAAGGCCTTCGAGTACGCCTTCGAGCAGGGCGACAAGGTGCTGTTCCTGCCGGACAAGCACCTCGGGGAGAACACGGCCCACCGGCTCGACATGGCCGAGGAGATCGTCGAGTGGGACCCCTGGGACCCGGAGGGCAAAGACCCCGAGGAAGCCGCCGAGAACGACATCATCCTCTGGGACGGCTACTGCCAGGTCCACGAACGGTTCCGCGCGAGCCACATCGAGGACCTGCGCGAGGAACGGCCGGACGCCAACGTGGTCGTCCACCCCGAGTGTCGCCGCGAGGTCGTCGAGGCCGCCGACGTGGTCGGCTCCACCTCGACCATCTGCCAGACCGTCGCGGACGCCGAACCCGGCGACACCTGGGCCATCGGCACGGAGATCCACCTCGCCAAGCACCTCGACCGCTGGCACCCCGACGTGGAGGTCCTGCCCCTCTGCGGTGACGCCTGCATGGACTGCAACGCCATGCGCCAGATCGACCCGAACTACCTGACGTGGGTACTGGAGGAACTGGTCGAAGGCCGCGAGCGCAACGTCATCGAGGTCGCGCCCGAGGAGAAGGAACTCGCACAGGTCGCGCTCGACCGGATGCTGGAGATCTAATATGAGCGACAACGAAACCGACGTACTCGTCGTCGGCTCCGGCATCGCCGGCCTCGCGAGCGCGCTGGCCGCCGCCCGCGAGGGCGCGGACGTGACCGTCGCGACGAAGGCCACCCGCCCCGAGGGAGCGTCCTCGTGGTGGGCACAGGGCGGCATCGCCATCGCCCGCGACGACCCCGAGCAGTTCAAGGCCGACATCCTGGCGGCCTCCAGCGACACGGCCGATCCCGAGGCCGTGGACGTGCTGGTCGAGAACGCGAACGCCGCCGTCGAGGACGTACTCCTGGAGACACTCGACGTGGAGTTCGACACGACGGGGATGGGCGAGGACGAGTTCGACTTCGGCCGCGAGGCCGCCCACTCCGCGGACCGCATCCTGCACGTCGACGCCTCGACGGGCAAGCACGTCCACGTCCCGTTCCTGAACTACCTCGACGATCACGACGACGTGACGATCCGGGACGACACCGCCGCGCTCGAACTGATCCGCCACGAGGGCCGGGTCCACGGCGCGATCCTGGAATCCGATAGCGATTTCGAGCCCACGTACGCGGGCGCGGTCGTCCTGGCCACCGGCGGCATCGGCGACCTCTACCCGCGCACGACCAATCCCGCCGGATCGACCGGCGACGGCATCGCCATGGCCGCGCTGGCGGGTGCGGACGTGACCGACATGGAGTACGTCCAGTTCCATCCCACCGTCTGTGTGGCCAACGACAGTCCGTTCCTCGTGAGCGAAGCCGTCCGGGGCGAGGGCGCTGTCCTCCGGAACGGCGACGGCGAGCGGTTCATGCCCGACTACCACGAGGACGCCGAACTCGCACCACGGGACGTGGTCGCGCGTGCGGTCAAGACCGAACGCGACGCCACCGGCGAGGTCACCCTCGACGTGAGCCCGCTGGACTTCGCGGGCGAGTTCCCCGACCTCGTCGAGAAGTGCGAGGACCACGGCGTCGACTACGAGGACGGCATCCCGGTCGCGCCCGCCGAACACTTCCTCTGTGGCGGGGTCGACGTGGACGAACACGGTCGGGCGAGCCTCGGCCGCCTCTACGCCGTCGGCGAGTGTGCCCGCACGGGCGTCCACGGCGCGAACCGGCTGGCCTCCACGTCCCTGCTGGAGGGGCTGGTCTGGGGCCTGCGCGCCGGCGCGGACGCCGCCGGCAAGGAAATCGACGTGATCGAAGCGCCGGACCTGCTCGAACGGGATCCGGAACTCCCCGAGCGCTTCGCCGAGGAGAAGTTCCACCGCCTCCGGCGCGTGATGGACGAGTACGTCGGACTGGAACGCGATCCCGACGAACTGGGCCGTGCGATGTCGGTCCTGCGCCGGCTGAAGGGTGAGGTCGACGCCTACACCCGGACCCGCACCTCGCGGTCGCTGTACGAACTCCGGTCGGCCAGCGTCACGGCGCTGTTGATCGCCCGACAGGCCGCCGAGAACGAGGAGTCGGTGGGCTGTCACCACCTCGTCGAGACGAGCGCGGACGGGGGCCAGGCACCCGAGCCGCGGGCCGACGACTGATGCTCCCCGACTCGACAGTCGAGGACTGGCTCCGTGAGGATCTGGGCCACCACGACGTGACCAACGAGGTCCCGGGGGAGACGACGGGGCGACTCGTCGCCAAAGAGCCAGGGGTCGTCGCCGGCCTCGACGCCGCCTGTGCCGTCTTCGAGTATCTGGACGTGCGTGCCGAACGCGCCGCGGAGGCCGGCGACCGCGTCGAGACCGGCGGCACCGTGTTGCGCGTCGCGGGCCCCGCACGCGAGGTGCTGCGCGGCGAGCGCGTCGCGGTCAACCTCGCGGGCCACGCCTCCGGCGTCGCGACGAAGACCCGCCGTGCGGTCGAGGCCGCCCGGGAGGTGGACGACGCGGTGGCCATCGCCGCCACCCGCAAGACGACGCCGGGCCTGCGCGGGGTCGAGAAGCGCGCGGTCGTCGCCGGCGGCGGCGACACCCACCGACTCGATCTCTCGCACATGGTGATGGTCAAGGACAACCACGTCGCAGAGATGGGGCTGGAGGGGGCCGTCGACCACTTTCGGGAACTGGCCTCCTTCGCCACGAAGATCGAAGTGGAGATAGAGAATCCTGGGGACGCGCCGCGGGCGGCCGACGCCGGTGCGGACATCGTCCTGCTGGACAACATGAGCCCCGACGAGACCGCCGAGGCCGTCGCGAAGCTCCGCGACCGCGACGACGACACGCTGGCGGAGGCATCCGGCGGGATCACCGTCGCGGACGTGCCCGACTACGCGGCGACGGGTGTCGACGTGATCTCGATGGGGTCGCTGACCCACTCGGCGGACACGCTGGATTACTCGTTCCGGACGGGGTGACGGTCACCGGTCCCGGACCGGCCGAGGCCCCCCGAGGTCGGCGGCGAGCATGACCTCGTCGACGGGCTCGCCGTCGATCTCGAAGTGGCCGTTCCGGACGGCTTCGACGCGCCAGCCGTTCTCCTGGAGGAACGAGACCGCGAGGTCGTTGGTCTCGGGCAGGGAGTTGTAGACGCGCCGACAGCCGTTGGCGCGGGCCCACTCCATCCCGCGCTGGAGGAGGTGACTGCCGATGCTGTACCGGCGATACTCGACGAGGACGCCGACGGTGACCTCGGCGGTGTGGGAGAGTTTCGCCATACGTGGAATCTCGACCTGGCACCAGCCCACCACGTCGTCCTCGACAGTGGCGACGAAGAACACGCGCGTCTCGCCGGCGTTGTTCCGGAACAGTGCGTCCTCGTACTCGAGCAGTTCCGCGACGCTCTCGGCGACCAGGTGGACCTGCTTGTCGGCGACTTCGCGGACGACACCGAGCAACCCCGTCGCGTCGGCCTGACAGGCGGGTCTGATCTCGTAGCTCAGCCCCGCTGTCTCGTGTTCCTCGCTCTCGCCGCAGTCGAGTCGGACCCGGAGTTTCCCCTCGTCGGTCTCGCGAATGTACCCGTCCCGCTTCAGGATCGAGACGTGATGGCGGAAGGTTTCGGGGTCGATACCGACGTGTTCGGCGGCCTCGCTGGTGTCGACGGTCCCGTGACGTTCGACGTAGCGATAGATCGACATCCGGTCGTCGTCGTCGAGATCGAAAGAGCCGAACGGGCTCATTTCCCGTTCCGTACGGACTCCCCGCGTATACAACTTACCACCGTCTGACAGGATTTGATACTCGGGTGGGACGGAACTGGAACGAATCACGCAGGCGAATTCACCAGTGAGGGCGTCGTAGTGCCGACGAGGTGATCCACATGGACACGAGACTGCTCGCGGGTGCGGTCGTGCTGGTGCTCGGTGTGGTCGTCGTCGGCATCGCACTGCTCGGCGTGATCGAGAGCGCGCCGGTCCTCTTGCTCCCGGCCGGCGTCCTCGCACTGGCCGCGGGCACACTGCTCGTCGGCACGTCCGGGACGGTCCGCCGGCAGGCGGCCTGAGCGATCCGCTTCCGGTCGGTTAAGTGGCCCCGCCCGCTCTGGGTGGACATGACCGGAGACGAGTCGAGCGGCGGCGGTCTCGGCGTCGCGGTCGTCCGGATCGTCCTCGCCGTCACGGCCGGCGGGAGCCTCGGCGCCGTGGGGTACGTCGTGTTCCCCGATCCGCTCCCGGGAGTGCTCGCCGGGCTGGCGACCGCCGCGGGATTCTTTCTGCTGGTTCCGCTCTTGCTGGCACCGGCGCAGGTGGCTCGCGACGCGACCGAGCGCCGAACGGCCGGCATCGATCCGATCCCGGCCGGTGTCGCCCTCACCGGGAGCGCCCCGCTGGTCTTCGTCGGGATGTTCGTCTCCGGGTCGGTCGCGCTGGCCGCGGCGCTCGGCCTGCTGGGTGCTGTCTCCGGCTACCGACTCTTCGCCGCGGCCATCCCGGAAGAAATGCCCGACGCGGACGGGTGATCACTCCAGCAGTGACTCACCAGTCATCGCGTCGGGTTTCTCGATTCCCACGAGCGACAGCAGTGTCGGAGCCACGTCCGCGAGCGTGCCACCCGCCCTGGCCGTCCGCCCGCCGTCCGTGCCGTCGGCGTCGAGATAGACGAACGGGACGGGGTTGAGTGTGTGGGCGGTGTGTGGGTTCTCCACGGTGCCCATGTCGTCGGCGTTGCCGTGGTCGGCGGTGACGAGGGCGGCCCCGCCCGCCGCGTGGATGGCTTCGACCAGTCGGCCGACCTGTTCGTCGACAGCCTCGACGGCCGCGACGGCGGCGTCGAAGTCGCCGGTGTGACCGACCATGTCCGGGTTCGCGTAGTTGAGGACCATCGCGTCGGGGTCCTCGGACTCGATCATCTCGACGGCGGTGTCGGTCACCTCGGGCGCGCTCATCTCCGGTTGCTGGTCGTAGGTCGGCACGTCCGGGCTCTCGACGATCTCGCGGTGCTCGCCGGGGAACTCCACCTCGCGGCCGCCGTTGAGGAAGTACGTGACGTGGGCGTACTTCTCGGTCTCGGCGATTCGCAACTGGGTGTGGTCGGTGTCCGCGAGGACTTCACCCAGCACGTTCTCGGGCTGGTGGGGTGGGTAGGCCACCGGCAGATCGAACGTCTTGTCGTACTCGGTCATCGTGACCAACCGGGTCTCGGGCGGGTCGGTCGCGAAGCCCCAATCCGGGTCGATGTCGGCCAGCATCCGTGTGAGCTGGCGGGCCCGGTCCGAGCGGAAGTTGAAGAAGACGATCGAATCACCGTCTGAGAGGGCGGGTCGGCCCTCGATCAGCGTCGGCTCGACGAACTCGTCGGTGGTGTCTCGCTCGTAGGACTGGGTGACGGCGTCGACGGCTGTGTCTGCGGTGTACTCGGCCTCGCGCTCGACGATGGCGTCGTAGGCTTTCCTGGTCCGTTCCCAGTTCTGGTCGCGGTCCATGGCGTAGTAGCGGCCGGTGACGGTCGCGACGTGGCCGGTCCCCCGCTTCTCGGCGTGGGCCGTGAGCGATTCGAGGTACCCCTCGCCGCCCGTGGGCGCGGTGTCCCGTCCGTCCGTGAAGGCGTGCGTGACGGCCTCGGCGTCGCGTTCGGCGGCGATGTCGATCAGCGCGTGGAGGTGTGACTGGGCGGAGTGGACGCCGCCGTCGCTGACCAGGCCCATGAAGTGGACGCGCCCGTCGTGCTCGCTCGCGTACTCGAACGCCGAGACGAGGGCCTCGTTGTCGCCGAGGTCGCCGTCCCGGATGTCGTCGGTGATCCGGGTCGTCTCCTGTTTGACGACGCGGCCGGCGCCGATGTTGAGATGGCCGACCTCGCTGTTGCCCATCTGTCCCTCCGGGAGACCGACGCGGCGGCCGTGTGTCTCCAGTGTGGTCGACGCGCCCTGCTCGCGGAAGCGATCGACGTTCGGCGTGTCGGCGGCGCGCACCGCGTCGCGGGCCGATTCGTCGGGGTTGAGACCCCAGCCGTCCAGAATGACCAGACCCACCTGCATACGCGGGGCGTCGCCACGGTGCGGTAAAGAGGCGTCGGACCTGCGCCGACCTGGCCCCGCTGACGGAGGCGAGTGCATCCGAGCCCCCGGCAGCAGTGTCGGCGACCACTGCCGTTATGTAACCGGGGGGCCAGGGCTAACGCATGGAGACGACCATCGTGGACGAGGGCTTCGCCGAGAAGTTGGTGACGACCGCACGCACGGCCGCGGGCGACAGCCTCCGTTCGCTGACCTACTTCACACGCTCGAACTTCGAGCAGCTGTACCTCCGCGATGACCTCGAACGCGACGCCGACCTGGACAGCTTCATCGGCCACGAGTGGCGCGGCTTCAAGAACACCACCGACGCCTACCGGGGCACCGAACTCGGCGAGTACCGCTACACCATCCGCGTCTTCGAGAACGGCTTCCTCCTGCGGGTCACCAGCGACCGCGACGGCGTGTTCCTCACCACCGACGGCGCGACCATCCGCGATTTCAACTCCTACGTCACCGCGATCAAGGAAGTGCTAGACGAGAAGACCGGCCGCGACGAGTAGCCCGCCGACCATCACGAACCGGCCACGCCCCACCGTCTCGGCTCCCGGACACTTTTGATTCCCCCCGCCGTTCGACCGGACAATGACGCTCGACCCGGTGCATTTCGACGGCATCGCCGACCTCGCCGGCCGCATCGAGAGCGGCGTCGACGCCAGCGACCACCGGGACCTCGCAGACACCGTCTGGACGGAGTTTCTCGACCCGCTCTACGACGAGGGCACGCCGATCCTCGAACCGCTCGACGATCGGCGCCGCCGGCTCGTCGAGATCGAGGACGCCGCCCTCATGGAGTCCCCGTTCCCCACCCAGCACGGCCTCGACTCGGGGACGATCAACCCCACGACGTTCAAGAACGGCCTCGTCATCGACGTGGCCCAGGCCGCGATGGCGTCGGTCCCCTCCGATCTGGACCTGCATCGGGGCCGCACCATCGTCAGCACCGTCCACTCCAACGACGGGACCGTCGACGTGACCGAGGACGACTGGACGCTGTTCGACGACTGCTACGGCCGCGGCCGCATCCTCCAGGCCCCCCGCGTCGACCGCTTCGAACAGACCGTCGTCCACGCGCTCGCGCTGTACCTCGCCGAGAGCAAACACGCCACCCTGAACGCCGACGTGGTCGAGGACCTCCTCATTCTGGACGGCCCCATCTACCCGACCGGCCTGCTGAAGTGGACGAACCAGGACCCCACGCTCGCCGAGTTGCTCGTCGAGGACGAGCGCCCCCGCGACGTGGTCCAGCACTACGTCGATCTCGTCGAGCGGTTCGTCGGCCGGGACGTGCCTCTCGTGGGCTTCGTCAAGAGCACGGCCTCGAAGGCGATCACCCGCACCGTGCGCCGGAAGTCCGCGGCTCCGTGGGTCAACGATGCCGCCTTCTTCGAGCAGGTCCTCCGGCGGACCGACGACGACGGCGAGACAGACACCGACGCGCTGACCTTCACCAACTGGTTCGTCTCCCGGGCCGGCGCGGACTGCCCCCTCTCCGTCGAGAGCGACCTCGATCTCGGGCTGGAGAAAGCACTCGATCCCGAGGCCTACGAGGTCACCTTCTTCGTGCTCTACGACCCCCGCGAGGAACTGATCTACCGCGTGGAGGCCCCCTACGCCTTCACGCGGGACGCGGACCTGCGTGAGAAACTGGCGATGCAGATCGTCTCCGACGTGGCCGCCCGGACCGGGCCGCCGCTTGCCGTCGAGAAGGCCGACGAACTGGCCCGGATCAGCCGGCAGGAGAAGAGCGCGCTCCAGCGGCAACTGGAAGAGACGTTTTCGAGCGACCGCCAGCGCGAGTACAACGACGTGCGCTGGGACGGCGCGGAGTTCTGAGATCAGGCAGGTCCGTACGACTGGAGGATCCGATTGCGAAGGGGCGACCCGCCGTCGTACTCTCTCGCTGCCGGCGACGACCGGACCTCCACCTCGATCCCGCGTGCCTCGGCGCGGTGCCGCACCTCGTCGGTGTGCACGGTCGCCACGACCAGCAGCGCGGTGTCGGCGTCGCGGTCGGCACACACCCGGGTCGCGGTCTCGACCATCTCCGTCGGGCGAGTTCGGAGGAGCCACCCGCTGTATCCCGAGAGTATCACTGCTTCGGCGGCGAGTATCGCGAGCACGCCGATCACCGCGCCGACGAGTGCCTGCAGCAACGTTTCCGGCATGCCCCCCACTGGGAGCGCCGGTATCACGGACCCCCCGGTGACGAAGAGGAAAATCACGAAGGCCGCGGCGCCGAACGCCAGCACCGTGTCCGCGACACACCGGGTCGGTGACAGCGTTTCGACGTACTCGCCGTGTGTCCGCCGATCGAGGTCGACGACCGGCACCCCGCGTTCGCCTGCGAACCGGCGGGCCGCCGCGAGGTCGGCGAACCAGTCCTTTCGGTTCAGTAGCCGGGACTCCACCTGAAGTCGCATGAACCGGGTTTTCAGCGCCAGCAGCAGGGAGGTCCCCGGCGATCGGGTGACCAACCCGTCGCTTTTGGCCGCCTTCGGATCGGCTTCGATCCCCACCAGATCCGGTTCGATCCCCCACTCGGCGAGTTCGTCGTAGTGTGTCGACTCGGACTCGCCACCGTGAACCGTCTCGTAGACGTAGAACTTCGAGACCATCCGGTGGCCGAGGGTAGCGACAGCAGGGGAAAAAGTCTATCTCCCTGACTACTGCGCCTCGGCTTCGGCCTTCGTCACCTCGACCTCGACGTCGTCGGCGTCGACGCCGACGCGGGCGAACTGGGTGCGGACGTGTTCCTCGGCGGCCGCGATGGCCCGTTCGCGGGTCTCGAAGCCGTGGGGCATCGGGGACTCGAAGGCGACGTTCAACTCGCGGCCGGCGATACTGGTCTCCTGCCCGCCGCTCTCGACCTCGTAGAACGAATCACAGATCCAGACGTACGGGGCGTCCTCGTCGGGCGCACCCTTGAACGACGGCGGGGACTCGCCGCGCTCGTACAGCGTGCCGGTCAGGTCGGTCCCGCCGGCCGAACCTCGAACGAGTAACATAGACACGAGTACGCGACCAGCGGGCAAAAAGCCCGCGTCGCCAGTGATCGGCGCGGCCCGGCCGCGGGGGAAACGTGTTTGACCCGCCGGGCCGATGTGGCTGGTATGTCTGATCTGGGCGATTTCACCGATTTCGACGGGAGCGGGGACGAGGGGGCCGGTGGCGGCGACGAGGACGGGGCCGCCGCCGACGAGACGCCCGACGACGCGGAGACGGTGGGCGAATCGGCGGCGACCGAGGACGTGGAGAGCCAGGCCGACGACGAGACGCCCGAATTCGAGACGGTCGACGTGTCGCCCGCGGGGAACGACCGCGGCATCGGCGTCCTCTCGGCCTCGGAGGGGCTGACGATCAGCGAGGACCCCGACGACACCGAACTCCGGGCCTACGTCACCGTCGAGAACCGCTCGACCGTCCGCATCGGGAAGTACCTGCTCGTTCCCTACCCCGACGGTGAACGGCTCTTCTGCCGGATCACCGCCCTCGAATACGCCCAGGAGTTCCGTACCGACGACGCCACCGAGATCCACGCCCGCCGGGCGATGCGCCAGCGCGGCATCGACGAACAGGACTTCAAGTTCATGGCCTCGCTCGAGCCCGTGGCGGTGTTGTTCGAGGAGGGAGGGGCGCGAAGCGCCCCGGGTCAGTCGAGCGGCGACGAGCCGCGAGACGACGGCGAGCTAAAACGGCGGATGACCGACCGCGTGCCCAAACCCGAGACGGTGGTGCGCCCCGCCACCGACAAGTCCGAGATCAAGACCGGACTGAAGATGCCCGAAGACGGCGTGTTCCTGGGCCATCTGGCCGTCGGTGGCGAGCGGGTCAAGACGGCGGCCGAACCGCCGACGATCGACTACCGACTGAAAGACGACTACGACGCCGGCGATCCCCTGGTCTTCCGGCACACGCTCGTCGCCGGCGGCACGGGGTCGGGGAAGACCCACGGCTCGAAGAACATCCTCCGGCAGTACCTCGACGAGGAGCGAACCTATCCCGTCGAGTCCGGCGAGGACCGCGAGGTGCAGGCCGCAGTCGTCCAGTTCGACCCGCAGGACGAGTACGCCCAGATGCACGACGACAACCCCGATCTGGACGACGACGACCGTCGCCGACTGGAGCGGGAGGGCGTCGCCTACGGCGGCCACGACGACACCATCGCCTTCGTCCCGAAGGTCGACGGTGCGACCTACGCCGCCGACCACCACCGCGCCGAGCAGGTGGCGTTCACCATCCCCTTCTCGATGGTGCGGGGCAACCCCTGGCTGGTCGCGGGGAGCGGTCTCAACGACAACCAGTACGGCGGCCTGCGCTACCTCCTGAGCCGGTTTTTCGACAACTACGGTGCCGAGGGGACCTACCAGCAGTTCGTCTCCTTCCTCGACGACCCGGCACTCAAGGAGGAACTCGACGAGAGCGGACGCGTCCACGAGGCGACGTTCGACGCCATCCGCCGCCGCGTCCGGGGCTTCGGCGACGTGTTCGATCAGGACGCTCGACCGATCACCGAGCAGATTCACGAACTCGTCCGGCCCGGGGGACTCACCGTCGTTCCCACCTACCACATCAACGACACCCGCACCACGGAGACGATCGTCCTGGCAGTCTCCAGCCTGCTGGTCGACCAGAAGCTCTCGAACGACCCGCGCTACGACCGGATCAAGGAGACGCCGCTGGTCGTCGGCATGGACGAGGCTCACAACTTCCTGACCGACGCCGACAGCGTCCAGGCGGGCAAGGTCATCTCGAAGTTCACCGAGGCCGCAAAACAGGGTCGGAAGGAACGGCTCGGCCTCTTTCTGATCACGCAGGACCCACAGGACATCGCCGAACCCGTGTTCAAGCAGATCAATACGACTGTCGTCCTGAACCTCGGCGACGAGGACGCCATCTCGGCGGTGAACATCCCCTCGAATCTGGAAGCCAAGGTGCCCTACATGGAGAAAGGCCAGATGGTCGTCTACTCGCCGGACAACTCCGAACCCGTCGAGTTGATCGGTCTGCCAGTCTGTGTGACCAAACACGGCCGGGACTGACCGCGGCGGGGGATCAGCCCGTCTCGTCGATCTCGTCGACCCAATCCGGTCGCTCGACGGTCACGTCACCGAGTCGTTCGATCCGGAACGTCTGGTTCAGGTAGCCGCTCTCCAGTTCTATGCGGAGCGCAGCGTCGTAGACGACACCGTCGGAGCCGACCAGTACTTCGCCGCTGGCGTCGGTGACGGTCTCGCTGATCCGGCTCCGGTCAGCCTCGACCAGTTCGAACCGTGCGAGTCTCCGCCCGTCACGCTCGACGGTGCCCGCGGCGGTGTAGTTCCCGCTGCGGAGGATACCGCCGAGACTCTCGCCCCCGCCGAGCATCTCGGGTTCGTGACGTGCCTCGAACGACCCTTCGAACGGGGCGCGTCGGGTCGTCGTCTCGCCGTCCGCCACGGCGTCGAGGTACTGCGTGCCGTCCGCGACGAAGATCCGGTTGGTCTCGCTGGTGGCGTCGAAGACGAACAGCCGACGCTCGTCGGTCAGGCTGCTCCGGGTACGCTGGGTCACCGTCAGTGACTCCTCGCCGGCCTGCTGTTCGAGCGTCTGTGTGAACGCGTGGTCGGTCGTGGCGAGTCGCTGGTCGGTCGCCGCGACCAGCGCGCTCGCGTTCTCGATACCGGTCGATGCGTTGCCAGCCGGGGACGTGGCGCTGCCATCTGCCACCGGTGATCCCGGTGCGTCCGTGCCGTTCCCTGCCGGGTCGGTGCCGGATCCACCGGGTGAACCGCTACAGCCGGCCAGCACCACCAGCAGTCCCACTGCCACGAGAGCGAGTCGGTCCGTTCGCATGCCGGCGGTTTCGGACGAGGGTGACTTAATCACGGGGACTCTATCGTCGCGGCCAACGCCGCCACAGCCGCTACACCTTTGTCGCGTGCCATGTTACCTTCGATCATGGGAAAGCGCATCCTGGTGCCCGTCGACGGCTCCGAGCAGTCCCGGGAGGCCTGTGACTTCGCCATGCGGGAGCATCCGGAGGCGGAGTTCGTGCTGTTACACGTCATCAATCCGACCGAGGCGGGGTACAGCGCCGGCGCGTCGTTTCCGGCGGCCTCCGAGGAGTGGTACGAACACGCCAAGGAGGACGCTCAGGAGTTACTCGAAGAACTGGAGGCAGAGAACGAGGGGGCGACCGTCACGACCGACACGGTCGTCGGCAAGCCCGCCCGCGCCATCGTCGAGTACGCCGCGGAACACGACGTCGACCGGATCGTGATGGGCAGTCACGGCCGCTCGGGGGTCACCCGCATCCTGCTGGGCAGCGTCGCCGAGAACGTCGTCCGGAACGCGACCGTCCCGGTGACCGTCGCACGGTGAGCGCGAGCGACAGAAAGCACTTACCCGGACCGGATGACCTCGGCCCATGCGACGGCGTGCCCTCCTCGCCGCGGTCGGTGCCGGCTGTGTCGCGGTCGGTGGCTGTCTCGGTGACGGCAGCGACACACCGACCGACGGCGGTGACCCATCCGATACGACGGGTTCGGAATCAGCTCCCGCGAGCGACACTGACATCGAGATCTCGAACGACACCGATACGACCAGATCGGTGACTGTGACTATCACTGACAGCGGTGAGACGATCTTCGAGGAGAGCGTAACGCTCGACGCCGGAGAGATGCGGCGGCTCGATCCCGGACCGGTCCCGAAGGGCACAGGGTACGAACTGATGGCCGAGACAGAGACCGGGCGTCGAGACACTCTTCCCTTCGGCGTCGACGACTACGATGTTCGGGAGGGATCGAACCTCCTCGTCTGGATCAGCCAGGAGGGACTCGAAACGGGAATGCAGGAGTAGCGGTACTGCTGGCGGGCGAGCGTAGCAACCGCACGCTCGCGTGCCGGAGGCTCGCGAGCGCGCGGAACCGGCCCGAGTGACCACGCGCGCCGCAGGCGCGCACGGGATCGAGGGCCGATTTTTGTCCGAGCTTTTTGCCGCGAGTCGCGCTTCGCGCGACGAGCGTGCAAAAAGGTCGTCAGAAAATGTTCGCCTGCTGGTACACCGAGATGCCTTCGCCGGTGATCTCGTAGGGTTTGGTCTCCCGGGAGTGGTTGGCGTTGCGGATCTTCTGGATCTCGACGGCCATGCGGGTCTCGCGGGTCTCCTGGCGGACGTACCGCAGGTGGAAGACGGCGTCGGTGAGGTACTCGATGATGCCGTGACGGGAGGCGTACTCGTGGGACTCGCTGGCCTCGGAGGTGAGCATCGTGGTGACGCCGGCCTTTTTGAGCGACCGGGTGAAGTCGAACACCTGGGTCCGACGCTTGGCCTGGTTGTCGTACATCATCTCCAGCAGGGACACCGAGTCCAGCACGAGGCGGTCGGCACCGAAGTCCTTGATGAGTTCGGGGAGTTCGGCCTGGATGTTCTGGAGGCTGTTGGCCATCTCGACCGGGTCGAGGTCGATGATGGCGAGGTTGTCTTCCGCCTCGTGTTCGGCGAAGTTCCAGTCGCGCTCGTCGGCGGTCGCCATGATCGCGTCGTGGCTCTGTTCGAGCGTGATGAAGACGGCCTTCTCGGTGTCGTCCTTTTCCAGACCGTGGTGGAGAAACTGGAGCCCGAAGGTGGTCTTCCCGGTCCCGGCCGACCCGATGGTGACGATGAGGTGGCGGCGCGGGATGCCACCCTGGATCATGTCGTCGAGGCCCTGAATCCCCACGTCGAGGCGGGGGATGTCCGACTCGAAGTCTTCGTCGTCGAACTCACTGCCGCCGCCACCGCCGCCACCGCCGCCGGCGGACCCGAACGCGGAGGCGAAGTCGTCGTCGAACAGTTCACCGTCGTCGCCGCCACCACCGCCACCGCCGCCGAACGGACTGCTCTCGTCGCTGCCGCCACCGCCGAACGGATCACTGCCCTCGCCGCCGCCACCGCCGAACGGGCTCTCACCGTCCGCGCTGTCGCTCTCGCTGCCACCGAAAGCGGCATCGTCGTCGCTCCCGCCGCCGAACGGGCTGTCGCCCTCGTCGGTGCGTCCGTCGTCGAAACCGCCGGCCGCGTCCTCGCCGTCGAACGGGCTATCGCTCTCGTCGCCGAACGGTGACTCGTCGTCGCCGTCCTCGCTACCGAACGCGTCGCCGGCGTCGTCGCCGAACGGAGCGTCATCGCCTGCGGAGTCACTGTCGTCGTGCCCGTCGTCAGCAATCTCGCCCTCGTCGCCGTCGGCGTCTTCGTCACCGACGGCGCTCTCGAACCAGTCGTCGTCCTCGCTCATGCGTGGCTCACTGACGGCCGGGTGGCCATACCCGACCCTGGGTATGCTGCGTGATTAATGTTGCCCGGGCCTCACGTCCCGATACGCCGTTCCCGGGCGGAGCGGGTCCGCCCGGTTTATACTGGCCGGGTGCCAATCCCGAGACGGATGAACGTCGGCATCGTCGCTCAGCGGGACAATCCCCGCGCCGCCGCGCTGGCCAACGAGATCCGGACACACCTCGACGACGCGGGCGTACCGACAGTCGTCGACGAGACCACCGCCGCGCAACTCGGTCCCGACGCCGAGGGCGTCCCCGTCGACCAGATGGCCGGCCGTGACCTGGTGGTCAGCATCGGCGGCGACGGTACCTTCCTCTTTGCCGCCCGGGGCGCAGGGACGACGCCGATCATAGGCGTCAACCTCGGCGAAGTCGGCTTCCTGAACGCGGTCTCGCCCGACGTGGCCGTCGAGACGGTCGACGACGTGGTCCGGCGGCTCCGCGAGGACGGCCGGGCCGACACCCGGTCGATGCACCGGCTCCGGGCCCGCGGCGACGGCTGGTCGCTCCCGCCGGCGATCAACGAAGTCGCAGTCCTCGGCCCACAGCGCGGGCACGGGCAAGGGGTCGATCTCGAAGTCACGGTCGACGGGGCGACCTACACCGCGGGTCACGCCGACGGGGTGTTGATCGCGACGCCGACCGGCAGTACCGCGTACAATCTCAGCGAGGACGGGCCGCTCGTCCACCCGGACGTGTCCGGGCTGATCGTCACGGAGATGGCCGGCGAGTCCGAGATGCCGCCGCTCGTGATCGACGACGAGAGTGAAATCGAAGTGACGGTCGAGAACGCGAACCGGGCGGTCGTCGTCGGGGATGGACGGACGAGCGAGTCGGTGACGCCGCCAGCGACGGTCACGCTCACACGGGCCGAGAAGTCGGTCAGAGTGGCGGGACCGCCGCTCGATTTCTTCGCCGGACTCGGAAAACTCGACTGATCACCGTTTGGCCGTGATGTACACCATCGGGGCCAGCACGAGCAGGGCGATACCGAGGAACTTCCAGTGAGTGGCTTCGAGCATACTCTGGGGTGTCAGCAGGAACAGGAGCCCGAATCCCAGGAACTGCATGGCGTAGACACGCTGGGATTTCAGCGGCAGAGCTGCGAGGGCAGACAGGATAAAGATCGCCAGCAGCGCCTGCCCGACGTTGTACTGGAGCAAGAAATTGTCGACCACCTGCAGCGGTAGCGTGAGCATTCTTGGCTAGCACTGACCCTGTAGCGGCCTAAAAACTTCCGTTACGCGTCCGTCGTCACGTGGGGCCGGTCAGGTCCAGCGGACGGACCCAGACGTACCAGAGGATCAGGACGGCTCCGACGTAGCCCAGCACCCACACCAGACTGCCGAGCGTGTCGTAGCCGGCCGCTCCGAGCGCGTAGTTGGCCAGTCCGGGGAGGACGACGCCGGCGCTCAGTACCAGTGCGAACTTGGCCTTCTCGGACAGGCCCGTCGACGCCTCGGTCTCGTGGCCGCTCATGTCCAAGTCCAGGGCCCCGACCGGCGTGAATGGTTTGGTTCGGCGGCGTCGGTGTCAGGGAGCGGGCAAAATTATTACCCGTCGCTCCGAAAGGAGCACAGTATGGGGAACGATTCGGCGGCGGCGACGGTCCTCGTCGTCGACGACGAGACGGAAGTCGCCGACGTGTACGCGCTCAAACTGGAGCGTGAGTACGACGTCCGGGTCGCCTACGGCGGGCAGGAAGCGCTCGAGAAGGCCGACGACGAGGTCGACGTGGTGTTGCTCGACCGCCGGATGCCAGACGTGTCGGGCGACGAGGTGCTCGCGGAACTCCGCGACCGCGGGGACGACTGCCGGGTCATCATGATCACCGCCGTCGATCCCGACTTCGACATCATCGAGATGCCCTTCGACGACTACCTCTGTAAACCGGTCGAGAGTGCGGATCTCGTCGGCGCGGTCGAGCAACAACTCGCGGCCGACACCTACGACGACCGGCTGACCGAGTACTACGAGGTCACCTCGAAACTGGCCCTGCTCGAGGCAGAAAAGACGCCACGGGAACTCGAGGAGAACGAGGACGTGGCGGCGTTGCGAGAACGGGCCGACCGACTCGAAGCCGAGATGAGCGAATCACTGTCCGATTTCGAGGACTTCGAGCTGGCCTTTCGCGAGATCGGCCGCCAACCCGGTCGGTAACGCGATCAGAAGACGCCGTGATGCCGCCTGAGGAACGGCATCGCGGCAAGCTGGCACGTGGTGCTTGCGGGACGGCTGTTGAGGGAGACGTGGGCGCGTCTCCCGCCGGTGAGAATCGGAAGCGATGAACCACCCACCCACCGGCAAACGATAATATTACCGCACCCCGGTTTAAATTTTACCCGGAAATGCTTGGGTATTTAAGTCAACGTCCGGCTCGGGTCAGGCGTCGGCGTCCCGCCGGCACACCAGCACGGATCGGTCGGCGTCCAGCAGGACGCTCTGGGTGACGCTCCCGAACAGGACCTTGCCCGTCGGGGACCGCTTGCGGCCGCCGATACAGATGAGGTCCACGTCGTCCTCGGCGGCGACATCGAGGATGGCGTCGGCCGGACTCCCGGAGCGTTCGTCGAGTGTCACCGAGTAGCCGGCGTCTTCGAGATGGGACTCGGCACGCCGAGCCGACTGTAGCTGCGTGATCGACGCACCCGAGGGGTTGTCGGTAAAGGAGTGGAGGACGGTGACGTGAACGTCCTCGGAGCCGCCCGGCAGGTCCTCGACCGCCCGTGCCTGTCTGAGCGCTCGGTCGGTATCAGTGTCGATGGGCATCAGTATCTCGTACATATCATCTCCCTGGCCCGGCAGTGTGTTAAATCGAGGTGCAACGTATCAGATTCTGAGAACTGGGGGTACGACGGAGAATCACCAGTCGACCGGGCGTGCCGCCGTGTGGTTACTCACTACAACCAGGTGTCGGGACGTAACTATATGACGGTGGCCGTTCTGCGTTGTGGTATGAGCGACGACGATCCGATCGAGATCTGGTGTGCCGGCGAAGAGTGGTGTGCGGTGACCGCGACGGCTTCGCTGATCGGCAAGAAGTGGCACCCGGTCATCGTCGACCGGTTGCTCCAGGAGGGGCCGCTGGGATTCAACGCGCTGAAGGACGCGGTCGACGGGGTGTCGAGCAAGGTACTGTCGGACAGCCTAGATGATCTCGAAGAGCGCGGCATCGTCACGCGCTCGGTGGTCAGCGAGAAACCGTTCCGTGTCGAGTACGCGCTGACCCAGCGCGGTGAAGAACTCGCACCGGTCATCGAGGCGATGCGCGAGTGGGGCCGTGACCACCTCGTGCCCGCGCCGGACGAGGGGTCGCCGGCCTGACTACTCTTCCGCCTCTTCGGCGACCAGTCGCCCGTTCCCGTCGGCTTCGAGCGTCTCGGTGACGGTCGTACTCTGTTCCAGGGTCTCGAGGCGGTCGGTCACGGTACAGACGCCGTCGCCGTCGCTACAGGGGGCGACGTACGCCAGTTCGCCGTCGTGGTACTCCGCGAGCGTGAACATCGGCAACACCAGAGCGACGTAACTCTCCTCGGTCATCTGCGAGGAGACCTGCCGCGTCTCGAAGAAGGAACTGATCGACCGATCCGTCTCCGCGGCCCAGTCGCGGAACTGTTCGACGCGGTCCAGCACGTTCTGGCCCGCGTCGGTGCGTGCGGCAGCCGTCGAGAGGCTGACCTGTCGTCCCCAGACGTCGAGATTGAACTCGTGGATCTGCCCGGTGTCCGCGAGTCGTTCGAGCCGTTCGATCACCGCTTCCTGGCGTCCGTGCCCGGCACGGGGTGTGAGTGATCGAACGTGGAGATCGACGGTGACCCTCTCCGCTGTAGTCTCAGTGGTCATTGTACCCGGGTGTCCATACCAATCAATTTACTGAATGATAAAGATTTGGGCGCGTGAAACAAACGCACGACTCGACCGGTATTACCGAGTTGCACTGCCGGATAATCACCGGCGGGCGGTCGTCCACTCGCGTCGTATCCGACGACCGTTCTACCCCCGACCGCGACCCCCGCCCTCGGCTAGTATCGGAAGGTGAAACCCGACGGTTACGGTCCGTCATCGCCCCACCATGCAGTGTGGTAACGTTTAACAATACCTGAGTCCTACGTCTATCCGAAGGGAGAATCACGATGGCACGAGCACCTGTCGACGACGCGGACGCCGAACGAGACGCGCCAGTAGCCGCCGGCCAGTACGTGGAACTGGACGCCGCCGAGGGCGTCGTCATCTACGACCGAGAGAACCACTGCGCCTGGCTCCAGTCCGACGGGGCGGTGTCGGTCACGGACCGACGATAACGGCGTCCGGGGTCGAAGTGGGACCGTCCGCTCTCGCCCTCGTCTCGCACCTTTTTGCTCGCGGCCGACGACGGTGTGTCCATGCCGGAACTCGCCACCTTCGGAGAGACGATGTTGCGCCTGTCCCCGCCCGGCGACCAGCCGGTCGAGACGGCCGACTCCTTCGCGGTCCGGGCCGCCGGGGCCGAGAGCAACGTCGCCGTCGCGGCCCAGCGCCTCGGCGTCGAGTCGACCTGGCTCTCGAAACTCCCGGACTCGCCGCCCGGCCGCCGCGTGCTGACCGCGCTCCGTCAGCACGGCGTCGACCCCGCCGTCGTCCTGACCGAGGCGGGGCGGCAGGGGACCTACTACCTCGAGAGCGCCGACCCGCCCCGCGGCCGGACCGTGATCTACGACCGCGAGGGGGCGGCCGTCCGGACCGCGACGGCCGCGGAGTTACCCACCGAACACGTCGAGCGTGCCGACGCCTTCCACACGACCGGCATCACGCCCGCGCTCTCGGACACGCTGGCGACCACGACCGCGGACCTGCTCGACATCGCTCGGGACGCGGGCACGACGACCGCGTTCGACCTGAACTACCGGTCGAAGCTCTGGTCGCCCGAGGCGGCCCGGGAGACGGTCACCGACCTGCTGGACCGCGTCGACCTGTTCGTCGTCGCTGACAGGGACGCCGAGACCGTCCTCGGACTGGCGGGGTCACCGGTCGAGACGGCCGAACGGCTCGACGCGGACTACGACTTCGAGACGGTCGTGGTGACCCGCGGCGACGAGGGCGCGGTCGCGGTCCACGACGGCCAGACTCACGAACAGCCGGCGATCCCCGCGAGCGACGCCCACCCCGTCGGGACCGGCGACGCCTTCGTCGGCGGGTTCCTCGCCAGCCGTCTCCAGGGCGGAACCGTCCCGGACGCACTGGCCTACGGCACGGCGACGGCGGCACTGAAACGCACGGTCCCGGGCGACATGGCCGTCGTCACGCCCGAGGCCGTCGAGCGCGCGCTCGCGGACGAGAGCGGGCGGATCGAGCGGTAACCACGGGAGGTAGCCGGCCGGAACGGGAACCACTCGGTCACAGGAGTGGTCGGCACGGCCCACAGAAGCTAACCGCCCGCGGTGAGAACCACCGGGGAGAACCGTGGGCAGCGACCACACCGAATCCATGCGCAACGCAAAGATCGTCTGTACCATCGGCCCGGCCTCGGACAGCCGCGAGCGACTGCGCGAGTTGATCGAGGCCGGGATGGACGTGGCACGGTTGAACGCCAGCCACGGCACCCCCGCGGACCGCCGCGAGGCCATCGACCGCATCCGCGAGGTCGCCGGCGAGCTAGGGGCTCCCGTCGCCGTCATGTACGACCTCGCCGGTCCGGAGATCCGGACGGCCCCTACCGAGGACCCGATCCACGTCGAGACCGGGTCGACGGTCCGTTTTTCCGTCGGCGAGACCGCCACACCCGAAGAGATCTGGCTCTCGGCGTCCGTCGCGGCCGCCCAGCCCGGCGACCGCGTGTTGCTCGACGACGGCCGCATCGAGACCGTCGTCGAGGACAGCGGCGAGGAAGCCGTGACCGCCCGCGTCGAGGACGGCGGCGACCTCGCCGGGAACAAGGGCGTCAACGTCCCCGGCGTCGATCTGGGCCTGCCGGTCGTGACCGAGCAGGACCGCCGGGACATCGCGGTCGCCGTCGACCGGGACGTGGAGTTCGTCGCGGCCAGTTTCGTCCGGAGCGGCGACGACGTCTACGAGGTCGCCGAGGCCATCGACGACGCTGGCGGCGACATCCCCGTGGTCGCCAAAATCGAGCGCGCCGACGCGGTCGCGAACATCGAGGCCATCGCCGACGAGGCCGCGGGGGTCATGGTCGCCCGCGGCGACCTCGGCGTCGAGTGTCCGATGGAGGAAGTCCCCTTGATCCAGAAACGAGTGATCCGGCAATGCCACCGCGCTGGCGTGCCCGTCATCACCGCGACGGAGATGCTGGACTCGATGGTCCACGAGCGCCGGCCGACCCGCGCGGAGGCCTCGGACGTGGCCAACGCCGTGCTCGACGGTACCGACGCCGTCATGCTGTCGGGCGAGACCGCCATCGGCGACCATCCCCGGACCGTGGTGGAGACGATGGACCGTATCGTCCGGGACGTCGAGGGCAGCGCGGAGTACGCCGAGTCCCGCGAACAGCGGGTCCCACCGGCCGGCGAGAGCCGGACCGACGCGCTGGCCCGGTCGGCGCGCTTTCTGGCCCGTGACGTGGGGGCGAGCGCCATCGTCGCGGCCTCCGAGTCGGGCTACACCGCCCGGAAGGCCGCCAAGTACCGCCCGGATATGCCCATCGTCGCCGCGACGCCGAGCGAGCGCGTCCGCCGACAGCTCTCGCTGTCGTGGGGCATCCAACCGGAGTACGCCAGCTACACCGACGACGGGGCGAACGCGGTGATCCAGACGGCGGTGCAGTCGGCCATCGACGCGGGCGTGGTCGACCCCGGCGAGACCGTGGTGGTGCTGGCGGGCATGATGACCGAACTCGACGGACTGGACACCGCCAACACGCTCAAGGTCCACGTCGCCGCCGAGACCCTCGTCTCGGGCCGCTCGGTCGTCGACGGGGTGGTGTCGGGTCCGGTCTTCCACGTCGAGGACGGCGATCTCGGCGGGATGCCCGAGGGGGCGATCATCGCAGTGCCGGCCGACTTCGACGGCGAGTTCGCGGGTGACCTCTCGGCGGTCGGCGGCATCGTGACCGCCCACGAGGGCGTGACGGGCTACGCCGCCATCGTCGCCCGTGAACTGGGCGTCCCGACCATCGCCGACGCGGACCTCACCGATGTCGAGGTGGGCACCGACGTGACGCTGGACGGCGAGCGCGGCGTGGTCTACGCCGACCGAATCACGGAGCGGTGACGAGCACGGGGTGGGCCGGTGGACTCGCCCGTCCGTGCGGGGTCGTTGCTGGTTGCTCACGAGCGCACCCCGGAGCGGACGGTCTTAAGTGCGCGCCGGGCCACCGTACAGGCGAGAATGTACGCGGGAGTGGACCTCGGGGCGACGAACCTCCGGGCGGTCGTCACGGACGTGGAGGGACGGGTCCTCGGCCGGGATCGTCGCTCGACGCCCCAGAACGAGGGGGGCATCGCCGTCACGGAGAGCGTCCTCGACGCGCTCCGGGCGGCCTGCGAGGCGGCCGGCACGACGACCACCCGGATCACTGCCGTCGGGATCGGCTCGATCGGCCCGCTGGACACCGCGGCCGGAGCCGTCGAGAACCCCGTGAACGTCGACGGCGCGGACCGGATTCCACTGGTGGGACCGGTCCAAAACCTCGTCGACAGCGACGCCGTCTACCTCCACAACGACGCCAACGCCGGCGTGCTGGCCGAGCGGTTCTACGCCGACCGCGCGCCCGACGACATGGTCTACCTGACGATCTCGTCGGGAATCGGCGCGGGCGTCTGTGTCGACGGCCAGTTGCTCTCGGGGTGGGACGGCAACGCGGGCGAGATCGGCCACGTCGCGCTGGACTCGGAGGGCCCCGTCACCTGTGGCTGTGGCGGCACGGGTCACTGGGAGGCCTTCTGTTCCGGCGAGAACATCCCCGAATACGCACGAGTCATCCACGATCGGGAGGGGATCGAGACCGATCTCCCGCTGGCGGCCGACGAGTTCGGCGCGGCGGCCGTGTTCGAGGCCGCCGGTAGGGACCCCCTCGCGGATCGTGTGCTAGAGCGACTGGCCCACTGGAACAGTCACGGTATCGCGACTATCGTCCACGCCTACGCGCCGATCACGATTTCCGTGGGCGGTGCGGTGGCGCTGAACAACCCCGAACTGGTCCTCGATCCCGTCCGCGAGCGCCTGCCCGACCTGGTGGTCTCGAACGTGCCCGAGATCCGGCTGACCGAGTACGGCGACGATATCGTGGTGAAAGGGGCAGTCGCGAGTGCGATGACCGCTGGCACTGGTGATCGGGGGCGGATTCGGAGATGAACACTCAGTCCCCGTCCCGGCGGTCGTAGAGGCGACGGAAGACGGCGGTCGGGAAGCGGGGTTCGACGCGGCTGGGCGGGCGGCCGTGGTCGCCGGCGGCGTCACTGCGAACGCGTTCGACGACGCCGGTTTCGGCGAGTTCGTAGAGGAATCGCTTGACGGTCCCCGGGGAGAGGTCGACCCGGGCGGTGATGGCGTCGGTGGCGGCGTCGACGGAGGCGCGCTCGTCGTCGTCCAGATCGACCAGCACGCGGCAGACGCGCTGGCGGTTGTCGGGGAGGGCGACGACCCGGCCGAGTGCACAGGACGGGCGGGGCACGTCGTCGATGGCGGCGGTGATGTCCGCGGCGTGGACGCGAGCGCGGTCGGCCGCGGCGGCGCGGTCGGCGGCCCCGAACAGCACCGCGAGGGCGTCGTGGGCGTCGCCGTCGGCCCAGTCGGCGATCCGTCGGACCCCCTCGTGTTCAATGGCCCGGTCGGCCAACCCGGCCGAGGCGCGACTCGTCAGCACGTCCGCCAGCGCGTGCCGGCGGTAGGCCGGAATCTCGATGCGCTCGGGCGGGGGCGACGCGTCGAGGGCGGCCGGTTCGGGTCGCCCGACAGCCACCCACGAGAGGCGGGCGAGCGGCGAGAGGTGGTCGGCGACGGTCGCCAGGTCCGGCGTCGTGGGTTCGCCGACGTGATCGACGGCGACGACGACCGCGCGACCGCCAGCGAGTTCGCGGGCGAGGCGGTCCCGGAGCCGGTCGGTCCCGACGCCACGAGTCGGGACCCGTTCGTCGACGAGGGCGTCGAGGACGGCCCGATAGAGGCCGAAGGGGCTGTCGGCGGTTCGGGCGTCGACGGCCACGAACGCGAGGTCGCCGCCGGTGTCGGCGCGGGTCGCGGTGTGGATCACGGTGGACGAGCCAGTGACCTGGGCCGAGAGGTGGTCGAACAGCGCGGTCACGACTGCGGACTTGCCCGCACCCGCCGGCCCCCAGACGTAGGCGTCGGGCGGGAGGTCGCCGTCGAAGACCGGATCGAGGTAGTCCAGCAGGCGTTCGAGGATCGGGCCCCGGCCGGTCGGGTCGGGGACGTGCGAGACGGGACTGATGGCGTCGTAATCCCGAACGAGCGGTGTGTCGCCGCTACTCTCGCGCCGTCGCCGGATGCGTTCTGTGAGGTCCATGTCGGGACTCAGTCACCACCCTCCTGGGCCCAGTCTTTCGAGCGCTCGACGGCGTCGTGCCAGCGCTCGAAGCGGGCGTCGGCGTCGGACCGGTCCATCTCGGGAGCGAACTCGGCGTCGACGTGCCAGTTGTTTCTGAGTTCGGCCAGCGAGTCCCAGTAGCCGACCGCGAGGCCGGCGGCGTAGGCGGCCCCCAGCGCGGTCGTCTCGTCGACCTCCGGCCGGACGATCTCGGTGCCGATGATGTCCGATTGCAGTTGACAGAGGAAGTTGTTCTTGACCGCACCGCCGTCGACTCGCAAACTCCCCATCTCGACGCCGGCGTCGGCCTCCATGGCCTCGGCCACGTCGCGAGTCTGGTAGGCGATGGCCTCCAGGGTCGCGCGGACGATGTGTTCGCGTCGCGTCCCGCGAGTCATGCCGACGATGGTCCCGCGGGCGCGGCCGTCCCAGTGCGGTGCGCCGAGGCCGGTGAACGCGGGAACGACGTAGACGCCATCGGTCCCGTCGACCGAGCGGGCGAGTTCCGCGGTCTCGGCCGGACTCGATATCAGGTCCACGTCTTCGAGCCACTCGATGGCCGCACCGGTGACGAAGATCGACCCCTCCAGCGCGTACTGGACGGGTCCGCCCGAGCGCTGGAATCCGACGGTCGTCAGCAGGCCGTGATCGCTCTCGACGGCCTGCTCGCCGGTGTTCATCAGGAAGAAGGACCCGGTGCCGTAGGTATTCTTGGCGTCGCCGGCGTCGAAGCAGGTCTGGCCGAACAGGGCGGCCTGCTGGTCGCCCAGCGCGCCCGCGACCGGGACGGACGTGCCGAGGAAACCGTCGGGATCGGTGTACCCGTAGTGATTCTCGTCGGAGGACGGCCGGACCTCGGGCAACATCGCTCGCGGGACGGAGAACTCGGCCAGTAAGTCCGCACACCACGCCATGTCGTGGACGTCGTACAGCATCGTCCACGAGGCGTTGGTCACGTCCGTGACGTGGTTCCCGGTGAGATTGTAGATCAGCCAGGCGTCGATGGTGCCGAGCAGGAGTTCGCCGGCCTCGGCGCGGTCCCGGACGTCTTCCGTTCGAGTGCGCTCCATCTTGATCGGGTCGGCGTTGTCCAGCAACCACTCGGCTTTCGTCGCCGAGAAGTAGGCGTCCGCTTCCAACCCGGTCTTCTCGCGGATCCACTCGAGTTTCCCCTCGGCCTCCAGGCGCTCGACGCGGTCCGTCGTCCGGCGGTCCTGCCAGACGATGGCGTTGTGGATCGGATCGCCCGTCTCGGCGTCCCAGACGACCGTCGTCTCGCGCTGGTTGGTGATGCCAAGCGCCGCGAGCTGGGTGGCGTCCAGCCCCGCCTCCTCCAGCGCCCGCGTGATGACCGTCTTGACGTTCTCCCAGATCTCGACGGCGTCGTGTTCGACCCAGCCGGGCTCCGGGTAGACCTGTTCGTGTTTCTCGTAGGCGTTGGCGACGACCTGCCCCCCGTGATCGAAGACCATGAACCGGGTCCCGGTCGTCCCCTGGTCGATCGCCCCGACGTACGTGTTGGCTGTCATTGGTGTCTACAGCGCCACCGACGAGGTTCTTTACCGTCAGCAGCAGTATGGTGGTAAAAATCTTCAGCGGCTGGCTTAAACGTTGCGTAGCGGACCCCGGCGGAGGGGATCGACGGCCGGAGCGAGCGACCTGTCGCCATCGCCCCATAATTTACTGACGGTCGGGTCGCTGCGGTAAAAATATGTGCACGCGGTCCAAGTGACCGACAGTGCGATGGGAGCAACACCGACGGTCCTGGTGATCGGCGGCGGCTCGACGGGCTGTGGCATCGCCCGAGATCTGGCGATGCGGGGCCTGTCGGTCACGCTCGTCGAGCAGGGCAACCTGACCCACGGGACGACCGGGCGGATGCACGGCCTGCTCCACAGCGGCGGCCGCTACGCCGTGGCCGACCAGGCCAGCGCCCGGGAGTGTATCCAAGAGACCCGCGTCCTCGAAGATATCGCGAGCCACTGCGTCGAAGAGACCGGCGGGCTGTTCGTCAAACGCCCGGAAGACAGCGAGGCGTACTTCGAGCGGAAACTCCGGGGGTGTGCGGAGTGTGGAATCCCCACCGAAGTCCTCTCGGGTCGGGAGGCCCGACAGCGCGAGCCCTATCTCGCCGCGGACGTGGACAAGGCCATCGCGGTGCCCGACGGGGCGGTCGACCCGTTCCGCCTCTGTGTCGCGAACGCCGCGAGCGCGCAGAACCACGGCGCACGCATCGAGACCCACGCCGAGGTGACCGACCTGCTCGTCGAGGCCGGCGAAGTCGTCGGCGCGGAGGTGACCCACGAGAGCGGTCCAGGCAAACGGACCCACGGGAAGGCGGGCACCACGGAGGAAATCGAGGCCGACCACGTGATCAACGCGACGGGCGCGTGGGCCGGCCGGATCGGCGACATGGCCGGCCTCGACGTGAACGTCCGCCCCTCGAAGGGCGTGATGACCGTCATGAACGTCCGGCAGGTCGACACCGTCATCAACCGCTGTATCCCGAAGGGCAACGCCGACATCGTCGTGCCCCACGAGACGACCTGCATCCTCGGGACGACCGACGAGGAGGTCGAAGACCCCGAGGACTACCCCGAGGCGGAGTGGGAGGTGGACCTGATGATCGACGAACTGTCGAAACTCCTCCCCGTCCTGCAGGAGGCCCGGACCATCCGATCCTACTGGGGCGTGCGCCCGCTGTACGAACCGCCCGGCTCGGGCACGGCGGACTCGGAAGACATCACGCGGGATTTCTTCCTGCTCGACCACGCCGACCGGGACGGCCTGCCGGGACTCACCACCATCGTCGGCGGGAAGTTCACCACCTACCGCATGATGGCCGAGGAGCTCAGCGATCACGTCTGTGATCGACTGGGCGTCTCGGCGGCCTGCCGGACGGCTGACGTGCCCCTGCCCGGGAGCCGCGACGAGCGCGTCCTCGACGACGCGATGGACGAGTTCGGGCTGACCTCGCCGGTCGCCCGCCGGAGCAAACAGCGACTCGGCGACCGCGCGCCCGACGTGCTGGACACCGACGACCCGAACCCCGTGGTCTGTTCCTGCGAGGGCGTCACCCGCGCGGAGCTACAGGACGCCATCGCGGGGTCGGGGACCGACCTCAACGCGGTTCGCATCCGGACCCGCGCGTCGATGGGCAACTGTCAGGGCGGGTTCTGCGCCCACGCGATGGCCGACGAGCTCCACCCCGAGTACGACGCCGAACAGGCGAGCGCGGCACTGGACGACCTCTACCAGGAGCGCTGGAAGGGCCAGCGCCACGCGCTGTGGGGCGAACAGCTCTCCCAGGCGATGCTCACCTACGCGCTCCACGCGACGACGATGAATCGGGATGAGGGAGGTATCGCCGCCGACGAGACCGTCGACTTCGCCGCCTTCGACGGAGGTACCCCCGATGGCGATTGAACAGGACGTGCTGGTGATCGGCGGCGGACTGGCCGGCGTGACGGCGGCCGTCTCGGCCGCCCGGACCGGCGCGGACGTGCGCCTGGTCTCGTACAAACAGCCGACGCTCCGGCACGCCAGCGGCCTGATCGACGTGCTGGGCTACACACCCGACGGCGAGGGGCCACTGGTTGATCCCGTCGCCGCCCTCGACGACCTCCCCGAGGGCCACCCCTACGAGCGCGTCGGCGAGGACGCAGTTCGGGCCGGGCTGGCGCTATTCGACGACCTCGCGGGTGATACCTACGAGGGCAACCACACCGAGCGTAACGCCCTGGTCCCGACCCAGGGCGGGCGCGTCAAGCCGACGGCACGCTATCCCGCGAGCACGGCGGCGGGACTGGCCAGCGACGAACGCGACGCTCTGCTGGTCGGGTTCGAACGACTGGTCGGATTCGACGCACCGCTGTCGGCCGCCCAACTGAACGCGGCCGGCGCGCCGTTCGAGGCCCGCGGCGCGACCGTCGAGTTTCCCGTGGAACTGAGTGCTGACCCGAAGGTGACTCGCTTCGCGCACCTGCTCGACCGGGACGAGGCCGGCGAGGAGAGCCAGGACGGGAGCGTCCGGCGGGCGCTGGCCGAGCGCGTCACGACCCACCTCGACGGCGAGGCGCGGGTCGGGTTTCCGGCCGTACTGGGCGACGACCACCCCGAGGACGTGCGGGCCGCCCTTGAAACCCACCTCGGCGTCGACGTGTTCGAGGTCCCGATGGGGCCGCCGAGCCTCCCCGGCTTCCGACTGGAAGACCGGCTCTACGACGCGCTGGACGCCGCGGGCGTCCGCATCGAGACCGGAAATCCCGTAGTGGGGTACGAGACGGACGGACGGGACGACGACCTGATCGAGGCAGTCACCGTCGACCGCAACGGTGCGACGGTCCCGTACGCGGCCGAGCAGTTCGTGCTGGCGACCGGCGGGCTGGTCGGGAAAGGCATCGACTCGGATCGGGAGGGCGTCGCCGAGCCGATCTTCGACTGCCACGTCACCCACCCGCCGGACCGCTACGACTGGTTCGAAGACGACGCCTTCGGCGACCACCGCTTCGCCCGGTTCGGCGTCGCCCCCGACCGGGAGTTGCGGCCCCGTGATGCTCGGGGCACGGTCGAGTTCGACAACCTCCGGGCGGCGGGCGCGGTACTCGGCAACTACGACTTCGCGGCCGAGAAGTCCGGCAGCGGCGTCTCGCTGGCGACGGGCCACGAGGCGGGCCGGCTGGCAGGTGATGATACGTGAGCGACGCAGACTCCCCCCACGACCCAGGCGTACCGGACGACGAGATTCCCGACGACGAGTTCGAGCCCGTCGACGTGTTCCCCGAGTCGGAGCTGGACCTGCGGTCCGGAGCCGACGACTGTTACAAGTGCTCGACCTGCGATACGAACTGTCCCGTCGCCGAGGTCGACGACGAGTTCCCCGGCCCGAAGTTCCAGGGACCCGAGCAGTGGCGGCTCAAGCGGAAGGACGACGCCGACATCGACCCGTCGATCATGGACTGCTCGAACTGTATGCGCTGTGACGACGCCTGTCCGTCCGACGTGCCCCTCAGCCAGATGCACAACGAGGCCCGCGCCGAGTACGTCGACGGGCAGATGAGCAAACTCTCCGTCGAGTACTGGCGCAACCGGGTCCTCGCCAACTACCGGAAAGGGGCGTGGCTCGGGAGCAAGTTCCCGCGCCTGACCAACGCCCTCGCGAACAACGGGCCGCTCCGCAAACTCGGCGAGAAACTGTTCGGGCTGACCGCCGAGCGGGAGTTCCCCGCCTTCGCCACGCAGACGTTCAGGGAGTGGTGGGCGGAGCGAGGTGGCGCAGCCACCTCGAAGGAGCGAGCGCGGGAGGCGCGAGCCAAGCGAGGTGGTGCACAGGTTCAAAGCGAGGACAAACGCGTCGCCTACTTCCACGGTTGTTACGCCAACTACAACACCCCCGAGGTCGCGAAGGCCATGGTCAGGACCTTCGAACACTTCGGCTACGAGATCGTCGTCCCCGAGCAGGGGTGTTCGGGCACCCCCATGTTCGCCAACGGGATGCTCGACGACGCCCGCCGGGACGCAGAGACCAACATCTCGTCGTTCGCCGACCTGATCGATCAAGGGTACGACGTGATCTGTTCCTGTACCTCCTGTTCTATGGCGCTCCGCCAGGAGTACCCCGAGCTGTTTACCTTCGAGGGTACCGACGACGTGGCCGCCCACACCTACGAGGCACTGGAGTATCTGCGTATCCACGAGGACCTCCGGGGGGCGCTCGACGAGGCCGAGGGGGAGGACGAGGAACTGGCGTACCACGCGCCGTGTCACGCGCGCAACCAGGGGCTGGACCGGCAGGCTGTCGAGTTGTTCCGGGACCTGGACGGCGTCGCGGTCGAGGACGTGGGCGACTCCTGTTCGGGTATCTCGGGGACCTACGGCTGGAAGGCCGAGAAGTACGAGAAGTCCATGGCCATCGGCGAGGAGATGTTCGAGGAGATGGGCGAAGCCGACGGACAGACTGGTATGACGGAGTGTCCGACCTGCGCGATGCAGATGGAACACGGCACGGGGTACGAAATTCGCCATCCCCTGGAACTGCTGGAAGACGCGCTGGTGGCGGAGTGAGGGAGCGTCGGCGGGCCTGGCCAGGAGTTCTGCTGCCGAAACGCGGGCGAGATTTATGTCGGGAGCGGTCGGTAGACGGTCACATGGGTTTGCATAGCTGGGTCACCGGGTTGCTCGGCGACGAGGGGGACGCGGCCGGGGAGGCCGAGAACGCCGACGACGCACAGATCGAACTCGTCGTCGACGTGGAGCGTCGCGCCGGGGCGATCCTCGAACACTACGGCCTCGCGGGCGAGGACGCCCGTCAGGTCGCGGAGATTCTGGCCGCGGAGCTGGCCCGCGAAGAGGGGTACGCCCGGTCGATGATCGCCGACCGGGTCGCCCGGGAACTCGACATGGACGAGGATCGCGCGCGGACCATCGTGGACACGGAGGTCGCGTCGATCCGGAACCTGGCCCGGGTCCGGAAGTTCACCGAACAGGCCGGGGAGGAAGTCCGGTTCCGCTGGGTCGACTCGGTCGGGCAGGACGACTCCCCGGTCTGTGCGGCCGTTCGGGCCGAGATCGACGAACGCGGCCCAGTCAGTCTCGGCGAGTTGCGGTCGATCATCCGCGAGGCCGCCGACGAGCATCCGTCGGGAACGCCCGATCGAGCCGACGATCTCGTCCCCCACGAGCAGTGTCGCCACACCGTCGTTCGACACGTGGAGTGAGTCAGGGGAGCGGGTCGTCTTCGAGGGCAGGGCCGTCGGCGACGAGCCCCGTGATCTCGAAGCGAGCGCCGCCCGTCGCACTTTCGGTCACGTCGATCTCCCAGCCGTGGGCGTCGGCGACCGTACTGACGATGGACAGGCCGAGCCCGGTTCCCTCTTCGCTCGTGGTGAACCCCTGCTCCAGTACGGCATCGCGCTGGTCTTCGGGGATGCCGGGGCCATCGTCTTCCACGTAGAAGCCCCACAGTGAGTCCGGCGATCGCTCGTCCCCGTCTGGCCCATCCGCGATCGTCCCGACGGTCACGGCCACGTCGTCGCCACCGTGTTCGACACAGTTGCGAAACAGGTTCTCGAACAGGCGCAGGAGCCGGTTGCGGTCGGCCTCGAACTCGGCGTCGGCTCGGCAACCCAGGGACGCTTCGGCGGTGTCGACGGTCGCCCAGGCCTCCGCGGCGACCGCGCACAGCGAGACCGACTCGGTCTCGTCGACGGTCTGGCCCTGCCGGGCTAGCGTCAGCACGTCCTCGATGATCGTCTCCATCCGCTCGTGGGCGTTCTCCGCGCGGTCGAGGTACTCGAACTGCTCGTTGCGCCTGGCCAGTTCGATGGCACCGTCGGCGACGTTCAGCGGGTTCCGGAGGTCGTGGGAGACGATCCCGGCGAAGTCCTCGAGCTGATCGTTCTGGCGTCTGAGTTCCGCCGTCCGCTCTTCGAGGGTCTGTTTGCGGCGCTCGCGCTCGGTCACGTCGTGGATCAACGAGACGCGGCCGGTCGCGCCCTCACCGTCGAGTTCGGTTATCAACACGTCGAAACAGCGTTTCTCGCCGTCCGGCGTCCGGACCCAGACGCCGGAGAAGTTCCCGGCGACGCCCGGATCGAGGAGTCGCGTGTCGTCCTCGTCGAGGAAGATCCTCGGCGGGAGGACTTCCTTGAGTGGGCGACCGACGACGCGGGCGTCGGGCTCACCGAGGATCTTCCGGCCCATCGGGTTGATATCGACGACGCGGTTGCGGTGGTCGGTCACGATCATTCCCCCACCCATCTCCTCGATCATGGCGGTCCGGGCGACCGGCGCGAGGCTCTTGGACCGGGAGCCGAACAGTTCGAGGATCGGTTTGAGTGGGAGGAACCCGTAGGATCGGTAGCCGACGAACACGAGCAAGGAGAGCGAACCGAACACGAGATTCGCCAGCGGGGCGAGCGTGTGATTCGGGGTGGGGCTCAGTCCGACCGTACTCAGCAGGTGACAGGCCGTCAGCAGGAGGCTGTAGGCAAGAAAGAAGAACGTCCGCTTCCGGTAGACGTTCCGCGAGCCGACGAACTTCCCGAACAGCAGGTAGTCGCCGACGAACAGTAGCGTGTAGGTGTACGCGACGACGCCCCAGAACACCGGCCCGTACTCGACTGCCAGCGTCGGCCGACCACCGACCGTGACCAGCGTCGGCTCGATCCAGGTCAGTTCGCCCGTGTTCGTCACGCCGAGAGCGAGCGCAAGGGCTGGGACGATCCCCAGCGCGGCGACCAGACCTGGTGACACGTCGGTGGAACGCCCGGTGTACCGCCGGGCGAAGAGAAACAGCGCCGGCCCGATCATCGCGGTCGCAAACAGCGTGAGCGCGTAGCCCCCCGTCTTCCACACGAGGGCAGTGCCACCCACGACCAGCGCCTGCCCGAACGCCCACAGCGCCAGACTGATCTCGACGAACATCAGCGGCGTCGTTCCCGACTTCGGGCGTTCGTTCCAGAGAAACGCCGCGACCGCCGTCGAGAGCACACCGGAGAGAACGAGCAACCCTGTGAGCACAGGGATGCCGAATAGCATACTTCCATCTCGTCGTACCTGGAGTTAAGTGTACGCACGGGGGTATCAGTGCTGATAACAGCACGGGCGGTGGTCCCGACGCGGCGATCTGTCGACGGCCCGACCCACACGCCTTTTCACGTGCGGACCGAACCGGAGGTATGGATCTCGCCACCGTTCTCGACGGGTTCACCGCGCGGGACTGGCAGGGCGCGGCCGACGACGCCGGCCCGCTCCGCGTCGCCGTGGTGGGACTCGGCTGGTGGACTCGCGACGAGGCGATCCCGGCCATCGCCGACTCGCGACTGTGTGCGACGACCGTCGCCGTCAGTCGGTCCCGAGAGAAAGCCCGCGAAGTCGCGGCCGAATTCGAGGGGATCGAACACGGCCTCTCGGGGGAGGACTTTCACGACGGCGCGGCGACCGACGCCTACGACGCCGTCTACGTCGCCACGCCCAACGCCACCCACCTCGAATACGTCGAGTCGGCGGCCGACTTCGGCAAGGCCGTGCTCTGTGAGAAACCGATGGAAGCCAGCGTCGAGCGGGCCGAGCGGATGGTCGCGGCCGCCGACGAGGCCGGGATCACCCTGATGATCGCCTACCGGATGCACACCGAACCCGCCGTGCGCCGGGTCCGGGACCTCCTCCGGGCGGGACTGCTCGGCGACCCCGTCGCCGTCCACGGGCATATGTCCCAGCCCCTCATGGAGATGATCCCGAACCCCGACCAGTGGCGGCTGGACCCAGAACTGGCCGGCCCCGGGGCGTCAGTCACCGACATCGGGCTCTACCCGCTCAACACCGCCCGCTTCCTGCTGGAATCCGATCCCGTGGCCGTCCAGGCGTCGATGGACGCCTCGGGCGAGGCCTTCGCCGACGTGCCCGACGAACGGGCCGCGTTCACCCTCGAATTTCCGGACGGCGTGTTCGCGACCTGTACGGCCAGCCAGCACGCGGCGCAGTCGAGTCATATCGAAGTGATCGGGACCGAGGGCCGGGCCCGGATCGACCCCGCGTTCTTCGCGAACGAGCCCCGGCAGGTGACCGTCACGAGGGAGGGGACGACCCTCGACGTGGACTTCGAGCAGGTCGACGAAATGCGCGAGGAGTTCGACTACTTCGCCGACCGCGTGCTCACCGGTCGGGACCCCGAGGGCGACGGCGACCACGGGCTGACCGATATGCGCATCATCGAAGCCATCTACGAGGCCGGCGAACAGGGCGAACGAGTCGAGCTGTAGTCAGGCCGCATCGAACAGTTCCTCACCGTCGACCATGTGCTCGGCCACGGCGTCCATGTCGAGGGTAACACCCAGTCCCGGCTTTTCAGGCACCTCGATCTCGCCGTTCTCGATGACCGATTCCTCGACCAGGTCGCCCCACCAGCCGAGTTCGTAGGAGTGGAACTCGACGGCCAGGGCGTTCGGGATGGCGGTGCCCACGTGGGCAGCGGCGACGGTCGCCACGGGCGAGGCGACGTTGTGCATCGCCACGGGGACGTAGTGCTGGTTGGCCACGTCGGCTATCTTCCGGGTCTCGCGCATCCCGCCGACCTTCGGCAGGTCCGGGGCCACGATGTCGACGGCCCCGCGTTCGATCAGCCGCCGGAGTTCGGTCACGCGATACCGGTTCTCCCCGACCGCGATCGGCGTCGTCGTCGAGCGTGTCACGCGCTCCTGTACGTCGAGGTTCTCGGGCGGCACGGGATCTTCGAGCCACCACACGTCGAACTCGGCGATGGCCTCGGCCAGTCGCTCGGCGGAGTTGCCCGAGAACGTCCAGTGGCAGTCGAAGGCCACGTCCGCCCGGTCGCGGACGCGCTCGGTCACCTGCTCGACGATCTCGGCCTTGTGTCGGATCTCGCCAGGCCGGAGGTGGCGGTTGGCGCGGTCCTTCTCGAGGCCGCTCGGTACGTCCAGATCGAACTTCAGCGCGTCGTAGCCCAACTCCTCGACGACGCGTTCGGCCTCGTCGGCGCAGGCTTCGGGGTCGGCTTCTGCCTCGGTGTGACAGTCACAGTAGACCCGCACCGAATCGCGGTACTTCCCGCCCAGGAGCTGGTAGGCGGGCAGGTCGAGGATCTTGCCCGCCAGATCGTGGAGCGCGACCTCGATCCCAGCGATGGCAGTGACGGTGACCCCCTCGACCGAGCCCTCGCCGGAGGTCTTCTGGAGCAGGTGTTCGTAGAGCCGGTCGATGTCGAGGGGGTTCTCGCCGACGAGGAAGGGTTTCATCCGTGCGATCAACTCGGGGACGCCCGCGCCCCAGTAGGCCTCGCCGGTGCCGACGATCCCCGCGTCGGTGTACACCCGGACCAGCGTCCACGGGAAGTTGCCGTCGACCATCGTGGTCTGGACGTCCGTGATCGCCACGTCGCGGCCGCCGCCGCGTTTCGCCCGGACGCCCATCGACTCGGCCGAGAGGTCCCGCATCGTGTACTCGGCGTTGGGATCGCGAAGCGTCTCGTAGTCGATGCCCATGGCGTCCGTTCCACGCGCGTGACCTAAAACGCGGGGGCGTCGAACTATTCGTCGTCGTCTTCGACGATGTCGTCGAGTTCCCGCCGGAGATCGTGGCGGTCGGAGTCGATGTCGGCGTTGAGCCGCTTGATGAAGACGAAAAAGAGCACGAGGAGTGCGAGGACGATCACCAGCACGGCGACGAACCCGCCGAGCAACTGGAGGGTCGGGTTCGACTGGACGCCGGCCGCGACCATGATAACGGTTCCCAGCAGCAACAGGACGACGACCGTCGGCGTGTCGATCAGCCGACCGAGCGACCGCAACATGGTTCCGACTGGCTCCGGCAACGGCATCAAGGTTTGGCTCTACAGGAGGTCGAGATCGACGAGATCCGACGCCAGCGCCTCCCGATCGGCCTCGTCCATCCGGCGGAGCGGACGCCGGAGCGGCCCCACGTCGAACGCGAGGTCCCGCAGTGAGAGGGCAGTCTTGACGCCGGCCATGTACGGTCCGCGTTTCATCGCGTCCCGAACCTCGTAGACGCGGCTCTGGCGGTCGCGAGCGCGGGCCTCGTCCCCGTCGGCGTAGGCCGAGTAGAGGTCGACCACCAGTTCGGGGAAGACGTTGGCGACGGCGCTCACCAGCCCGGTACAGCCGACTTCGAGGCCGGGAAACAGGAGCGAGTCAGAGCCCGCCAGGAAGCTCAATTCGGGGTGGCGGTCGATCGCCTGTGCGAGCCAGGGCACGTCCTTGCTCGAATCTTTCAGGCCCGCGATCCCATCGATTGCGGCAATCTCGTCGAGCGCGGAGAGTGTGAGTTCGTTCCCCGTCCGGGAGGGGATGTGGTAGACGTACACCGGCACGTCGACGGCCGCCGCGACCCGACGGTAGTGGTCGAGGGCTGCCGCGTCGTCCAGCGGATAGTAGTACGGCGTGACGACGATGACGCCGTCCGCGCCCGCGTCGGCCGCGTGTTCGGCGTTGGCGACCGTCCGGCGCGTACTCGGCGCGCCGACGCCGGGGACCACGGGGACGGACGCGATCTCGTCGACGACGGTCTCGACGACGCGGCGGCGTTCCGCGGGCGTCAGAAGGGCGAACTCGCCGTTGGTTCCGAGTGGAAAGACGCCGTGACAGCCCGCCTCGACGACGAAGCGGGCGTGGGCCGCGGTCGCGTCGAGATCGACCGACTCGTCGGCGTCGAAGGCCGTGACGGTCGGTGGCACCACACCGTGCAGGGAGAGCGGATCGTCGCTCCCGGCGGTCGGATCTGCCATCGTCTCCACCTCCACGCCCGGGCGTGTAAGCCCTTTCCCGGTCCGACCTAATCACCGCTATTCTCTTTTTCGAGAGTGAGTTAACTTTTTGGCGCTGGAGCCAGTACTGGTGAGTAACCATGTGCGACATCGATATCAGCCGTTCGCTCGCGGCGCGGGTTGGGGCCCAGGAGGCACACGTCGGCGTGCGTGAGGGTGATACGGTACGGGACGTGATCGACCGACTGGTGGACCTGTACGGCTCGCAGGTAGCCAGCGGGATGCTCGACGGGAATCGCCTGCGCTCGGACGTGATCGCGGTCCGCAATCCCGACACGGATCACGAATCGGTCACCGCAGACACGACCCTCCAGCCCGGCGACAGCCTGGAGTTCCACCTGACCTCCGAACACGAGAAAGTGAGCGGCTCGGCCTGATTTCCCGAGGCTTCTACTCTACTCTCGCGAGTCGGTTCAGCGCGTAGACCGTCGCCAGCACGTCGGTCGCGTCGCCGGGATCGAAGACGAGTTCGTCGGTATTCATCACGTGTTCCAGTACGTCACGAGAGGCGTGTTCGGGCGCGGCCGCGAGCCCGTAGTCGTTCTCGGCGACCCACTCCATCACCCGGAGGTCGCTCTTGGAGTCGCCCATGACGACCGAGAAGGGGTCCTCGATCCCCAGCACGTCGAAGGCGGCCTCGACGCCGGCGACCTTGTTGAGTTCGAGACTGCCGATCTCGGCCGCGTCGGCCTCGTAGTAGGCCACATCGATCCGGTCGAACACGGCGGCGACGGCCTCGGGCACGTCCCCGGGGTCGGTGTCGACCGTCGCCCCCGCACCTTCGAGTACCGTGCGGATTTCGGGGTCCTGAGCGGCGTAGTAGGCCCGTGCCCAGGCACCGGCGGCCTCGGCGTCGTCGACGGCGACTTCGCCCAGGACGGCGTCACCGAGCAGGTCGAGCATATAGATCAGCGCGTCGTCGATCACCTCGCGAGCGCGGGGACTCCCGGTCTCGAAATTGGGCTTGAGCGTGACGTTGAACTCGTTGCCCTGGAGGTGACAGCCCCGCCGGAGGTCCTCGGGCGCGTCCGAGAGGACCCGCGAGCGGACGGCGTCGAAGACCGCCTGGATCTCGGCGTCGAGGTCCTCGTAGAGCAGTTGCTTCGTGTCGCCGCCGTGGCCGGGCGTGAACACGCCGGTTCCGGCCTCGTAGACGATGCTCACGTCCCCGGAGTGGACGAGTTCGTTGCCCAGCCCCTGGATCAGGAAGCCCTTGACGTTCTCCAGAGTCTGGCCGGTACAGACTACGATGGGGACCCCGGCCTCGTGGAACTCGGTCAGGAGGTGCAGGGTGTCCCGGGGGATCTCGTTGTCGGTCCGCCCCGCCGACCGGAGGGTCTCGTCCACGTCCAGCACGAGGGCGTTGACCGCGCGGTCGTACTTGGCGAGCAGATCGAGTGCCGTGAAGGCCTGTTCACGGGTGGCGGTCGCGGCGATGTCGGCGAAGGTCTCGCCGGTCGCGGGGAAGGCCTCGCGGATCTCGTCTTTCCCGTCGGCGAGTTCCTCGCTGGCGTTTTGCCAGTGTTCCAGGGCCACCCGCGAGTCCACCGGCGGGAACAGGTCGACGAAGTCCTGGTAGGCGCGCAACTGCCCGGTGTCGAACTCGTCGAACAGCCGATACAGCTGATCGTAACGCTCCATGTGTCCCCTGGGCCGGCGACGGGCAAAAGGCTCGGGGGGTTGCGGGGGTAGTGTTCAGATTAGCTGATTCCATGCGAAGGCGAACGATTGGAGCCAGTCGTCAGCTGTGTCTCGCTGGGCGTTGCTGAAACAGTTTGAGAACGAAGAGGTACGGCGTTTTACCTCACGAAAGACACGTTCGACACTGTTCCGATTTCCGTGGCGTTTGTATCTGAAATCGAGGCCGTGTCGCTGGCAGGCGTCTTTCAGCGGTGCTGCACCATCGACGAGAAACACCGCATCGTCAACGTCGTGTTTCTCGCGGAGTTCGGCAAAGAATGTGCGAGCAATAACGTTCGTTCTCGTCGGTTCAAGCTTTGTATGGAGTAATTC